>JAJVHV010000007.1:0-118311 GCA_022072445.1 Phycisphaerae bacterium
GTCAGGGAGGGGTTCGACGTAGACTTGCCATCGAACTTGGCGCTAGCGTTCGCCCAGTCGTATGGCCATCGCCATCCGAACCCCTCCATTCGGGCTCCCGCCTTGGTCGCCCTCATGGTCGGGGCTCAGCTGGGAGCGCAGCTCGCGGGAATCCGGATGGCGCCGCGTGCGTGGCATGGCTGTCGCGAAGCACAGTCGCGTAGAGTGCATCCCTGATGCACCACACCGCCTTCGGACGCGGCTTGTGTGGTGCGTCGAAGGACGCACCCAGACCGGTCCCCCAACGGTAATTGGATAGCTTCTATTTATCGTATCGGCCAATCGCGTAGACTATGACGCGGCCGGGCCGCCGCGGGAGAGCGCGGCGGATCGCCGACATTCGCCCTCTGGAGAATCCATGAGCCTCGCACGGTCGTTTGCACTGAGACTGCTGTGGGTTGCGCCGCTGGCAGCGGTTGTGGCCCTGGGTCAGGACGGCCCGCCGGCGGCTGAATCTCCCGCGCCGAAGACGACCAGCGCCGACCCGAAAGCCCAGGCCGTCATCTACGACGAAACGGCGGACGGTCGCAAGCAGATCGAACAGGCCCTGGCCGCGGCCAAGCGCGACAACACGCGCGTGCTGGTGATGTTCGGGGGAAATTGGTGCGGCTGGTGTCACAAGCTGCACGCCCTGTTCCGCGAGAACGCGGAAATCGGGCGGACGCTGCTTTACGAGTACCAGCTTGTCATGATCGACATCGGCAAGTGGAACAAGCACATGGAGCTGGCGGCGGGGTTCGACGCCGACGTCAAGAAGAATGGCGTGCCCTTTCTGACGGTGCTCGACGCAGAGGGCAAAGTTCTCACGAATCAGGAAACCGGCTCGCTCGAGGCGGGCGAAAAACACGATCCAGCAAAGGTGAGAGCCTTCCTCGAAAAGTGGAAAGCGACGGCGTGGAATGCGGATGAAGTCGTGAAAGCGGCGCTGGCGAAGGCGTCGGCGGACGGCAAGACGGTGTTCCTGCATCTGGGAGCGCCGTGGTGCGGCTGGTGCCGGAAGCTGGACGCGTTCCTGGCACGGCCCGAAATCGCCGGAATTCTGGGCGAGGATTTCATCGAAGCGAAAGTGGACGTCGACCGCATGACGAACGGAAAGGAGGTGGCGGCGCGTTACCGGAAGGACAATCGGGGCGGGATTCCGTGGATCGCCTTTCTCGACGGCGCCGGAAACACGGTGATCACCTCGGACGGACCCAAGGGCAACACGGGTCATCCCGCCAGCGCCGACGAAATCTCGCATTTCGCGACGATGCTGAACAAGGTCCGCAAGCACATGAGCGCCGACGACGTGAAGCGTATCGAGCAGGCGCTCGCCGCCGACGCCGCGGTTCGGCAGCGCTCGGCGCCATAACGAGCGAGTGTCGCTGTCGCTCGCGTCGAGTCGGACCGATATCTACAATGGCATCCGGCCGCAGGGCGCGGGCTGGCGTTTGCGTGTGCCGGCCGCGGAGCACGGGGTTCGTTCCGATATTCGGCGTTGCGGATGTGAGGTCCGGCGATGAAGACGTTTGATCCGATGGAAGCGCTGGCCAACGCGCGGCACGAGTTCGGCGAGCACGGCGGCGTGAACATGTCGATCGAGGCCAGCACGACGTTTACCGTGCTGGACGCCGAGATGATGCCGCGGATATTTCAGGGCATGGTCGGGCCGGAGGGTGGCTGCTACCTCTACGGCCGGCACTTCAACCCGACGGTCTACACGCTCGGGCGGCAGCTCGCCGCGCTGGAGGGCACGGAGACGGCTTATTGCACCTCGAGCGGCATGGGGGCGATTGCCGCCGCCGTCATGCAGCATTGCGAGCACGGCGACCACATGATCGCGAACGAGGCGGTGTATGGCGGGACGCACGCGTTGTTCCGCGACTTTCTGCCGAAGAAATCGGGCATCGAAACGACGTTTGTCGATGTGACGGATCACGCGGCGGTGGAGGCGGCTTTTCGCGAGCGGACGCGCGTGCTGTATTTTGAGACGATCGCGAATCCGACGCTGGCGGTGGCCGACGTGCCGCGGCTGGCGGAGATCGCGCACCGACACGGGGCGCGCGTGGTTGTGGACAACACGTTCAGCCCGCTGGTGGTGGCGCCGGCGCTGCATGGGGCCGACGTGGTCGTGCACAGCCTGACCAAGTTCATCAACGGCGCTTCAGATTTTATCGCTGGCGCGGTGTGCGGCTCGATGAATTTCATCCGCAGCCTGATGGACCTGCACACCGGCGCGCTGATGCTGCTGGGTCCGACGATGGACCCGCGCGTGGCGTTCAACATCAGCCTGCGCGTGCCGCACCTGGGGCTGCGCATCCGCGAGCACAGCCGCCGGGCGCAGGTCTTCGCCGAACGGCTCGACGCGCTGGGCGTGCCAGTCTGCTATCCCGGCTTGCCGCGCCATCCGCAGCACGATGTGCTGAAGCGCATCGCCAATCCGGATTATGGCTACGGCGGCATCTTCACCATCGACGTTGGAGATCATCGCCGGGCCAACGAGTTCATGGAGATCCTGCAGAACAAGGACCGCTTCGGTTTCATGGCGGTCAGCCTGGGGTACTTCGAGACGCTGATGTCCTGCTCGGCGGCGTCGACGTCGAGCGAGCTGTCGGAGGAGGAGCAGCGCCGCACGGGCATCGCGCCCGGACTGGTGCGCATCTCGATCGGGTACACCGGATCGCTGGAGCAGCGCTGGTCGCAGCTTCATGACGTGCTGAACATCCTCAACATGATCTGAAAGGCCCGACGACGCCGGGACGTGGCCGCAGCGGAGAGACAGGCATGGCAGAGCAGCAGGACACGCGCGTCGCGGCGATCGCCGTGCGCAGCCCACAAACCGGACCGATGGTCGAGCTGCGCGAGGCCCGGGCGCAGGCCGACGGCGGAATCGAAGGCGATGTGCCCTCCAACCCGCAGCGCGGCGTCAGTTTCATCTCGCTGCCGCAATGGCATAGCACCATGCAGGAGCTCGGTGGCGCGCGTCTCCCGTGGCACACGCGCCGCGCGAACATCCTGGTCGACGCCGACTCGCTGGCCGCGTGGATCGGGCGGACGGTGCGCGTCGGCGACGTCGAAGTGAGCATCACCGCCGAGACACGGCCCTGCGAACTGATGGACCGCTTCCTTCCGGGTCTGCGGGCGGCGCTGGCCCGCGACTGCCGCGGCGGCGTCCACGGCCGCGTCGTGCGCGGCGGAGTGATCCGCGTGGGCGACGCGGTGACGCTGCAGGATGCGTGTCCCGCTTAGCCGCCCGTCGCCGGCCGCGCCGTGCTACTCGGGTGCCGCGATGCGCCGCTCGATCGTGGCACGGAGCGCGTCGTCGGCGAGAATCACCGCGATGCGCTCGGCGAGCGCGGCCAGATACGACGTCGCGCGGCTGCGCTCGTCGGCGCTGGTCGACTCATTCAGCAATTGCAGCAGATCGGTCGGGCTGGTAGGGAGCGCGCCGGCCAGCATCGACTTGTTGATCCGCACGTCGCCGAACGACGCCCGCAGCCGGTTATAGGCCACGATGCGATCGTCCAGAAACGCGTCGCGGCCGGCGGGCGGCGTGCCCACGAACGCATCGACGTCGCGCATCACCATCGGCTTGAGCGCGGCGATCAGATGCCGCACGAACAGATTCTGCTCGTCGGACGTCGAGCGCCGCAGCACCGTCAGAAACTGCTCGCGAAACGCGGCGTCGTGCCCTGCTCGCCGAATCTGGTCCAGCACGCAGCGCTCGGCGTCGGCCGCGGAGAGCCGCGGCAGGCCGCGCGGATCGACGATGAACCGCACGCACGCGTCCGCCGGACTGTCGCCGCGCGGCCGGGGCGGCGCCAGCACGACGCGGTCGACAAGCCACCACGCCCCGGCGACCGCGAGCAGCGGAGCCGCCACGGCCGCCAGCAGCGCCAATCGCCGATAGTGATGAAAGCTGCGCACCGAACCCGGTATCATCCGTTGTGCCCCTGTCGCCGACTCAGGGTAGCGTAGGACCGAATGGACGTATACACGCATGACGACCGCACGCTTCGCGCTGCTCGAGCACACCACCGCCGAGGGCGTGCACTGGGATTTTCTGCTCGACCTGGGCGCGGAGAAACTCGCCACCTGGCGGCTGACGGAAAACCCGTGCGCCGCCCGCGGCCCGATCGCGGCACAGCGCATCGCCGACCATCGCCGCGACTATCTGGACTATGAGGGCGAGATCAGCGGCGGTCGCGGCGTTGTGCGGCGGATCGATCGCGGCGCGGCGCGGATCGAGCTGGCGGCCGCGGATGACGTGATCGTCGAACTGGCCGGGGACGTGCTGCGCGGCAGGTTTGCGATCGTGGGGGGCGCGGCATCCTGTCAATCGCGCGGCCGCGGCAGATTGTGAACACCCCGCGGTGCGCCGCTGCACGGTCCGGCCTCCCGCGGCGATGGACCGCGCGCCGTGGCGGCCCAATTACGGGGGAGGTGTTGCGCTTTCGCTCTGCGGTGCCACTCCCGCCGACGAGCTTCGCGGGCCGGGCTCGTCGCGCTCGACGGTCACAACCACGGAGTTCGAGGTATATGCGACATTGACCGCGAGCCGCGGGGGAAAGCCCACGAGTTGTACCGCGGGAAACGAGCCGGTGACGGCACTGGCGGTCAGAATCTGGAAGCTGTCGCCGTCCTGCGGCACGAAGCCGTCCATCAGCCGTAATTCCAATGTACCGCCGAGCGTCGCCGGTCCATTCACGACCAGCACGTCGTGCTCCGCCCCGGGAGTGTGCCCGCCCAGCTCGATGCTGAGTGCTGCGGTCACGGACTGTATGTAACTTCCGGTGATCGTCAGCGTACCCGGCGACTGACCGGGCTTGACGGTGCCGCCGCTGTTCTGCAGATTTCCGGAGACGCCGCCGTTGCCGCTCAAGTCGCCGCCCTGGATCTTGATCGGCTGGTTCGAGTTCAGCGTGGCCCCGCCCGATATCTTGGTGGCGCCGCTGTTCTGCGTGTAGTTTGAGAACAGGCGCAGCACGCCGGAGTCGATCAGCACCTGTCCGAAGTTGGTGATCGGAACACCCGCGAAGGTCGTCTGACCGACCGAACCCGTCTTCCTCACCGTGCCGGTGTTGTTGAGCGTCCCGGGCGTGCCGGAGGACTGGTTCAGCGTGGCATCGTTGCGGACTTCGAACGTGCCGTTGTTGTTCAACGTGGCGCCGTTGCTGAAGTCGAGATTGCCGAGGTCGAGCCAGATCATCGTCCCCTGGTTGGTGAGCGTCCGCGACGAAAGCGATTTCAGGAACCCGCCCGAGAGCGTACCGGTCGCGCCCGGGTTGATGAGCGTCTGGCCAGTGCCGCTCATCAGGCCGCTGCTCCACGTCAGGTTGCTCTCGCAACCGAACGTGCCGGCGCCGGTCAGATTCCCGCTGCTGATGTTCACGTTCCACGCGCTGACGTCGGCCGGGATGTTCAGTGTCGCCCCGCTGAGCTTCAACGTGCCGGCGCCGGTGACAGTGGCGCCGGCGTTGAAGGTCTGGTTGCCCGAGCTGAGCTCGACGGTGGCGCCTTGCGCAACGGTGAAGCTGGCGGAGTTGGTGAGCGTGGTCGCAAAACGCAGCGTGCCGCTCTGCACATCCACCGTTCCGGTGTTGTTGAAGTTCACGCCCTGCACGAGCGTAACGCCGTTGCTGTCGGACTTCGTGAAAGTGCCGGCGTTGTCGAAGACGGTGGCCGCTCCGAACGCGTGCAGCACGGTCGCGTCGTTTTTTGCGTAGAAGAAGGCCAGGTTCTGGATCTTTGCTCCGCTATCAAGCGACAGGTTTCCGGTACCCGTCCAGGCCGTCAGCAGATCGTTGGTGAACGTGCGGCCGCTCAGCGTTTTCAGCCCCGCGCCGGAGATCGTCGCTTCGCCCTTGTTGTATGTTTCGCCGCCGCCCGTCATCGGCCCGCCCGTCCACACCAGGGTGTCGTCGCAGAAGAACGTCCCCGCTCCCAGAATGCTGCCGGCGGAAAGGACGACATTGTCGGCGTGCACGACGGCTGCGACCGTCAGGGCTGCACCGTTGAGCTTCAGCGTGCCCGCTCCCGCAACGTCGGCGCCGTCGTTGAACGTGTGACTGCCCGAACTCATCTCCAGGTTGGTCCCGGGAGACAGAGCGTATCGTCCGCGGCTCTGGCCGGTGGTCGCGAGTCGCAGCGTGCCGGACGACACGTCCACAAGACCGCTGTTGTTGAAGACGACATCTTGCACCAGCGTGACGCCGACACCGGTTTGCTTCCGGAAGGTACCGCTATTGTCAAACGTCGCGGCCGCGCCGCCGGAGTGCGTCAAGGTCGCGTTGCCGTGCGCGACGGTCAGGCCGCCGGCGTTCCAAAGCGTCGCGCCGTTCTTGAGGTCCAGCGAGCCGGTGTCCAGCCAGTTCAGTGTTCCGGTAACGGTCAACGCCCGCGCGTCGAGGGTCTTCAAACCCGCCCCCGCCGCACTTCCAACCGCGGCCAGACCGATGACGGTCGCGCCGGTTCCGGTCATCGACCCGCCGGTCCAGGCGAAGCTCTGATTGCAGGCGAACGTCCCTGATCCTGTAACGCTGCCGGCGGAGAGCGCGACATTCTCGGCGTTCACGTCTGCCGCAACGGTAAGCGTCGCGCCGCTGAGCTTCAACGTGCCCTCGCCGATCACGTCGGTTCCGGCGAAGAAGGTGTGAGAACCCGCGCTCATTTCAAGCACGGCATTGGCGCTGATGGCAAACTCCCCTGAACTTGCGCCGGTGGTGGCCAGGCGCAAGGTGCCGACGTCGACGCTTACGTCAGAAGAGTTGTTGAAGACGACATCCTGCACGAGCGTGACGCCGGAACCCGCTGATTTGACAACACTTCCGAGGTTGAAAAGCGTCGCGGGAGCGCCCAGCGAGTGCTTCAGTATTCCGTTGCCCTTGATCTCGAAGTAGAACTCGTTCTCGAATGTTGTGCCGTTGATGAAGTCGATCGTTCCATCGTCCTCCCAAATCGTGTCGAACGCCGTCAGCCCGCGGCCGTCGGCCGTCTTGACACCGGGGCCGCTGAATATGAGAGCATCCGCAGCGCTTGTCTGGCCTGGTCCGGCCATGGTGCCTTCGGTCCAGCGCAGCGTCTCGGCGCTGGTGTAATTGCCGGGCCCGACCATGCTGCCCGCCGCGAGCGTTGTATTCACTGCCGAAACGTCGGCGGCGAGCGTCAGGGTGCCACCATTGATCAGCAAGATTCCGTTCCCCGTCACCGCCGCGCCCGACGCGAACGTGTACGCGTTGTTCATTTCCAGGGTTGTACCCGCGCCCAGGACGAAGGCACCGGTGCTCGTGCCACCGGTCGCCAGTCGCAGACTGCCGCTGGCAAGCGTCAGGCTGCCGGCGTTGTTGAAAACAACGCCCTGAATCAGCGTTTCGCCGAAGCTGTTCTGTTTGATGAACGACCCGTCGTTGCTGAAGACGGCGGGATTGCCAAACGTGAAGCTCATCACCGCGTCGCCTTCGACAGAGAACGAATCCGAGTTCTCAAACACGGCTCCGTTACTCAGGTCAAAGGTTCCCGTGCCCGACCAGATCGCCGCTCCCTCATTCAGCACGGCGCGCTGTTGCAGCGTCTTGGTGTTCGGCCCGGCGATCCTCAGCACGCCCGTGCTGGTGATGGTCGTCGTACCCGCGCCCAGCATCCCGTCGCTGTTCCAGACCACAAGGTCGCTGAACGTGGCCGATCCATTCACCGTGAGCGTTCCGGCCAGCGTAAACGGCCGCTGGCAGTCGAGGCTCGCGATCGTCGCGCCAATGCTCCCCAGTGTCACCCCCCCGCCCGCGGCGATCGTCACACTGTCGCTCGCCCCAGGAAACGGCAGCGGACAGCCCACGCCACAGCCCGGCGAGGCGAACCAGTTATTCAGGCACCCGTCGGTGTTCGGGCCGCAGGCATCGTCGGCGACGCACGATTGATACCAATCCGTCCCGCCGCAACTGCCGAGCCAAGACCATTGAGCGAAGGCCCTGTCGGCGCCGAGTGTCATGAGGCCGGCAACCAGAAGAGCGGATCCGCGCGTGCGGCGAGAGTCTGTACGATTCATGGGCGCCTCCGCGCCGGTTCGGCCGAGTAGGGAGTTTGCGGGAACTGAGTTCTTTCAGTCTACCCGGCGCGAACCGGTCATACAATGAGTAGAAGGTACCCTATTACCGCTGGGGGACCGGATCCGTCCGGTCTTTTGCCAAGCGAGCCTGAATTTCAGATATTCGCCCGCGCGCCGAGACCGGCCAGAGGCCGGTCCCCCGGGATTTGAGACAGGCTCTGGTATTACCGGCCGCCCGGCGGCGATTCACGTTCGCCGTCGATCGACGCTGGAGGTGAAAAAAGGGGTGACTATCGGGCCTGCCGGGCCAGCACGCGAACTGGCGCGCGACGGCCCGGGAGCTACATGAGACGATCAGCAGCGCGGCACGCCCGTGCCTAGCTGAGCTTGCCGGTCTGCGGATCGCAGAAGACCACGCGATTCTCACGGAACGACTTCACGCTGGCGGCGATGGCCACCATGATCATCGCGCCCATCGCGGCGTGGCAGTTGGGCTTGTTCCGCGTGCGGACGCACTCGAGGAAGTTCTGCATGTGACCGTCGTACCAGTTCGGCTTGGCGGCGACGCGCGTCTCCTCGCATTCGGTCTTGCCGTCGTTGGACTTCTTGAACTCCTCGATCCACTCGTTCTCGCCCTTGATCTTGATCTTGTCGGCGTTCTCATCGACGGTGATCGTGCCGTGCAGGCCGCGGATCATCACGTCGACGCCCTGCTCATTGCACATCGACGAGACCAGGTTGACCGAGTATTCGCCCGGATAGTCGATCGTCGTGAAATACGTGTCGGGCACCTCGCGGCCGTCCTTCTGATGCCAGATGCCGCCTGAAGCCACCACGCGCCGCGGAAAACTCGGCCCCAGCGCCAGCATGAGCGGCGAGAGACGATGGAAGAACAGGTCGGTCGCGATGCCGCCGGAATAGTCCCAATATTTCCGCCAGCGGAAGAAGCGCTGCGGGTCGAAGGCGCGCTTCGGGCGGCTGCCAAGGAAGCGCGTCCAGTCGATGGTCTGCTCGTTGCCGGCCGGATCGACGAAGTAATTCCACTCGCCGTCGCGGCTGTTGCGCGAGAACGACGACTGCGCCCAGATCGGCTTGCCGATGCGGCCGTCGGACACGGCCTGGCGGGCGCGCCAGTAGCAGTCCATCGAGGTGTACTGCGTGCCGACCTGCATCACGGCGCCGGTCTCCTCGCACACGTCGCGCACGCGAACCGCTTCTTCGGCCGTGTACGTCATCGGCTTTTCGAGGTAAACGTCCTTGCCCGCCCGCATCGCGTCGATCGCGATCGGCGCGTGCCAGTGATCGGGCGTGGCGATCAGCACGGCGTCGACGTCCTTGCGTTCCAGCAGCTCGCGATAGTCGATGTAGCCCTTGCAGTTGGCGTGCTGCGCGGCGTACTCGCGGCGCTTGCTGAACAGGTCGCAGACGGCGACCACGTCGCAGTTATAGCTCGTGGAGTTGCGCACCAGGCTGCGGAGGTGTCCCCCGCCCATGCCGCCGACGCCGATCTGCCCCATGCGGACGCGCTCGTTGGCACCCAGCACTTTCTTCTTTGACGCGGCCGTCGCTAGAACGCCGCCGCGCATCGACGTCTCGCCCGTTTGGCTGGCGCAGCCGGTGAGCCCGGCGGCGACGACCGCGCCGGCGGTGACGACGAAGTCGCGACGGTTCATGGAAGTACCGGCGGCGTCTGCCGGAGTGGGGTTCGAAGCGGGTTGTTTTTCGGCGCTGTTCATGTCAGAGGCTCCTGGAAAATGGCAGCCTCTATTGGGCGGCGCGACGCACCGCGTGTCAAGTGATTTCTATCGTCTGCCCGCGGTGAACCCATCAGCCCCCAGCCGGTGAGATCAATACGTGATTCGCTTGCGGGTCGCGGCGCGGTCCAGCGAAACTCGTGCCAGGATGGCAGCGGCCTTGCGGCCGGCCGTGCCGTTGCCGTACGGACCGCGGCGTGCCGGGCGGCGCGGCGCCGCCAGGGCGCGGCGCAGGGCGCGGCGGATGTCCGCTGGCGTCTCGGCGGCGTGAAGGACGGATGCTCCGCCCGGCTCGCGGCCGGCCTGCCGAGCGCCGACGTTGACGGTTGGCGTCCCGACGAACGGAGCTTCGATCAGACCGCTCGACGAGTTACCGATCAGCACGTCGGCGCTGCACAACAGCTCGATGTATTCGCGACGCGGCAGTGACTTGATGACGCGAACGTCGGAGCCGGCGGCGGCGGACCCGTGCAACCGGACGTGCCGCTCGATGGCCCGCAGCACGCCGCTGTGTCCGCGATCGGTGTTCGGGTGGATGATCCAGCGCCGCAGCCCGGCGTCCCGCGCGGCGTCGAGAATCGCGCCCGCCACGCGCTGCTCGACCGCCGCCGAGCGCCCATAGCCGTGATAGACCACCAGCGCGGCACGGCCCTTGGTATCCGACAACGCTCGCCCGGGCCGCGGCGCGCGCCGTGGCGGCAGTTCATGCAGCTCGTCGAGGCCCGGCGCGCCGATGCAGAAGACGTGCGACGGCCGCTCGCCCAGACGGATGACGCGCCGCCGCGCCGCCTGCGACGCCGTCAGGTGGAAATTTGCCAGCTTCGTAATCGCGTGCCGCAGCGAGTCGTCGAAATCGCCCTCGGCCACGTCGCCGCCATGCACGTGCACGAGCGGCGTGGCGGTGGCGACGGCGGCCAGAGCGGCGGCCATGGCCTCGACGCGGTCGCCCAGTACCAGCAGCGCGTCAGGCCGGCTGCGCGACAGGTATTTCGCCACGCCGGCGACGCCGCGCGAGATGGCCCGCGCCTGGTCGAGCGGGTCGTCATCGCCACGCTGCATCGGGATAAGAGCGGCGATCGGCCAGCCGTCGGCGCGGATGTCGCGGACCGTGCGTCCGAAGCGCGGCAGCAGGTGCATGCCGCAGGCGATCAGCTCCAGCGACAGGCGCGGATGGTCGGCAATGCCGCGCAGGATGGTGCGCAACACGCCATACTCCGCCCGGCTGCCGGTCACGACGGCGATGCGCCTTCGCCGAACGCTCATTGCAGCATTTCCCAGGTCAGCGGCGTGTCGGCCGCGACCGGCGTCGCCAGCCGCCTGCCGGCCAGTTGATCGAATTGCGCCGGAGAGATGCCGCCGGAGGGGCGCTTGATGGCTAATACGTCGGGCGTGAGCAGCGTGCCGGCCGGCAAGGCGCGCGACGCGACCACGCTCTTGCGAGCGACCCTGCGAACGTCGATTTCGCCATCCGTCATGCCGATCGCCCCATCGCCCAGCGCCGACTCCAGGGCGCGCACCTGCCGCACGTACGTGCGAAACTCTTCCGGGTTCAGCGACATGGCGTGATCGGGACCGTCCGCGGTGCGATCGAGCGTCAGGTGTTTCTCGAGCACGCAAGCGCCGGCCGCCACCGCCCACGCACCCACCTCGACCGAGAGGGTGTGATCGCTAAAGCCGACCGGAACGTCATACGTCGCCGCGAGCGAACGGATGGCGCGCAGATTCACGTCGTGCAGCGGCGCCGGATACTGGCTGACGCAGCGCAGCAGAATCGAACGGTGCAGCGCGCCAAATTCGCCCAGGTGCTCGACCGCGTCGCTGATCTCGGCAGCGGTCGCGGCGCCGGTCGAGACGATCAGCGGCAAGCCGGTTCCGGCCGCGGCCCGCAGCAGCGGCACGTTGTCGATGTCGGTCGAGGCCAGCTTGATCGCCGGCGGATTCAACCGCAGCAGCCGCGCCAGGTCGGGCCGGCCAAATGGCGTCGCGAGGAACACGATCCGCCGTTCGTCGCACTGCCGGCGAATCCGCGCGAACGCGTCGTCGCCCAGCTCGAGCCGCGACAGCATGGCGCGCTGACTTCCGTCGTCGCAGCGCTGGTAGGCCGCGCCGGGTGCGGCGGCGGTCGCGAGTTCGTCCGCGCGGAAGATCTGAAATTTTACCGCGTCGGCGCCGGCTTCGCACGCGGCGTCTACCAGGCGCAGCGCCTTTTCGACGCACCCATCATGATTGACGCCCGCCTCGGCGACGATCCATGCCGGCCACGATGCGCCGATCGGTCGGCCAGCGACGCATACCACCGGCAGCGCGGGTCGCCCAGATGCGGCGCTCATCGCGCGCCGCCGCCGTGGCCAACCAGAAACGCCGCGTAGTCGAGATCGTCCTGCGTATCCACGTCGACGCCGCGCGTCGGCGGCATGACGTAGGCGATGGTTTTTCGGGGCGGGCGCTGCGCGAGGTATTCGTCGAGGTTGTAGATGTAGATCGCTCCGTTCAGGCGGTACAGGGCGCTGCCCCCGTGCAGCCGCTCGAAGCGTCCATCGTCGCGCACCGCGCCCGTCCAGCAGGTCGGCGCGACGGGCGAGACGGATACGACGGCGCAGGGTGCATTCGTGTCGTAGACGCGCATCGCCGAGCAGACGTCCTCAGCGCTGCGCAGCGGCGAGGTGGGCTGCAGGATGACGACCGTGTCGTAGTGCTCGCCGCGCTCCGCCAGCACGCGCAGCAGAAACGCGTTGGCCGCCAGCGTGCTCGTGTCGTCCTGGGCCAGCGCCGCCGGCCGCAGCGCCGGACACGACACGCCGCAGGCATGGGCGGCATCGGCGATCGCCGGCGAATCGGTGTTCACGTAGACCGCGTCGAGCACGCCGCTGCGCAGCGCCGCGTCGCAGGTGTAGGCGATCATCGGCCGGCTCTGAATCGGTGCCAGGTTTTTTCCGGGCAGCCGGCGCGAGCCGCCGCGGGCGGGGATGATACCGAGCGATTTCATGGTGACGCGATCCTGCTTGCGTTGGGCGGCGTCCATCGCGGCGCTGGCGGCCCGCCGCCGGTCCGTCGAAGCGCGTCAGATCAATGGTGGGATGCGACCCGGCTCGGCGCCCAAGCGTGCGTCGGCAATGCGACTGACCACAAACACGGGCAGAATCCGTCCGGCGAACATGGCCAGCATCAGCCAGAACGCACCGTACTGATACAGATCGACACTTTGCCCCAACCCGCTGGAGAGGTTCGGATCGGTCACGGCCGCAGTCACACCCGTGCTGAGCGCCGCCCCGCCGACGGCTGAGGCGGCGTCGACGAAAGCGTCGGCGACGCTGGGCGGCGTGCGAAACGTAGGCGCGGTGAAATTCTCGATCAGCAGCAGTCCGACGGTCGTCAAGGCCGCCAGCCCGACCAGTCCGACGAGCGCGCCGCCGCCGGCCAGAACCACGCGTTGCGCGGTTTCGCCGGCCAGCGTGCGGCGATTGCGTCGGAGCGCTGCGCCGAGCGGGAGCAGCGCTGCCGCCAGCAGCGGCCATTTCACGCCGCCGCCCGCCGATCCGCCCAGTCCGCCGACCAGCACAACTGTGCTGACGACGAATTTCGTGCCGTCCGAGACGCTCCGTTCGCTGAGCGAGCCGGACTGGACACCCGAGCCGGCCGCGCCAAACACAAGTTGCAGGGCGCCCTCGAAACGCCCGCGCAAGGGTTGCGCCCGCAAGGACGCGTCATCGCGCGTGAATTGCTCCTGACCGCGCGGCGTTTCGAGCGCCGTGATCAGCGCCGCAGCCAGCAGCAGCCAGAGAGTGCAGGTCAGCATCATCGCCGCCAGCCAGCGCGACAGCGCGGCGCGGCGCCACCAGCGCGTCACCAGCAGCAGACCCCATGCCGGCCAGCCCAGGCACGCCAGCCAGTCCAGCGGGAGCCCCCCGAGCGGTGGCTCGTCCGGCCAGATTTGACCCAGCGACGACAGGTGAATCACGATCGCGGGCGCGAAGTCCAGCCAGGCGCGACCCTCGCGAATGCCACCGGCCGCCCAGCAGAGCGTGGTCAGCGCCGCCTGGAACGCCAGAAACAACACCAGGATGGCAAACGGATGCGGCAGGGCCGAGCGCTGCTCGGCGGGAAGCAGCCGCCGAGCAGCCTGCGCCGCCGCGAGCATGAAAAGAGCCGCACCGGTCACGCCGATCGACAGCAGGGTCGCACGCCCCACGGGCGTGGACGCGCTGGCTCCGGCGCCGATCAGCAGGCCGCTGCCGACGGTCGCGCTGAGCGACGCGAACGCGCACGACCAGTAGTGCCGCGTGCGGAAATACTGCTCGTCGCGCGGGCTGAGCGGCGTGCACTCCGGCTGTGCCAGCAGCAGTGCGCCGGCCGCGGCCAGCAGCAGCAGCGCCAGCGGCAGCCACACGTGCGGTCGACGGAGGCGGCTCATCAGGCGGAACCGTCTTTGGCGCCACGCTTCATGGCGCGGCGCGCACTGACCAGTGGGCCGAGCGGCGCGTGCTCGGTAGCGTGCGCCGAATCCGGCGCCGCGGCGGGCGAAACTGGGGCCGCGGGCGGCGCGCCAGACTCGAGCAGCGCACGCCAGCGCCGCACGCGCTCGGCCGCTTCCCCGTCGAGCACGCCGGCCGGGAGCTCGCGCAATTCGCGCACCACCTGTTCTTCGGGCTCCTCGAAGAGACGGAGCTGCCGCACGCGGCGGCGCTGCGCGGCGGCGAGCACGGGACGCTGCGCCTCGCGCGAGAACGTCCGCTCCAGGTCGATCAGCACCGTGTGCGCGCGTTCGAGCACGGCCCGCGAAATGCCCGCCAGCTTGGCGACGTGCAGCCCGTAGCTGCGGTCGGCGGCGCCCGGCACGATGCGGTGCAGGAAGACCACCTGCTCTTCGTATTCGCGCACCGCGACGTTGAGGTTGAAGACCGGTTCGAGCAGGTCGGCCAGGGCCGTCAGTTCGTGGTAATGGGTGGCGAAAAGCGTGCGGCAGCCGATCCGCGTCGCGATGTGCTCGCAGATCGCCCAGGCCAGCGACAGCCCGTCGAAGGTGCTGGTGCCGCGACCCACCTCGTCCAGGATCACCAGACTGCGCTCGGTCGCATTGTGCAGGATGTTGGCCGTTTCAAGCATCTCGATCATGAACGTCGACTGGCCGCGCGACAGCTCGTCCGCCGCCCCGACGCGCGTGAAGATCCGATCGACCAGCCCCAGCCGCATCCGCCGCGCTGGCACCCAGCAGCCGCAGTGCGCCAGCAGCGTCAGCAGCGCCACCTGCCGGATGTAGGTGCTCTTGCCGGCCATGTTCGGGCCGGTGATCAGCGCGACGACGCCGCAGCGTTCGCCGTCGGCACGATCGGCGTGCGCTCCGAGCCGCGTGTCGTTGGGGACGAAGCGCTGCTCGTGCGTCTGCTCGACGACCGGGTGGCGGCCGTCGTCGATCTCGAGCAGCGGCGCGTCGACGAACTGCGGGCGGCAGTAGTCGCGCCGCAGCGCCAGTTCGGCCCAGCCGCACAGCACGTCGGCCTCGGCCACCGCCGCCGCCACGTCCAGGATGTGAGGGGTGTGCGCCACCAGCGCGTCGCGGGCGGCGACGAACAGGGCGTACTCCAGCTCGTTCGCCCGCGCCTCGGCCGACAGGGTGTCGCTCTCGAAGCGCTTCAGCTCGTCGGTGATGTAGCGTTCAGCGTTCTTGACCGTCTGCTTGCGGACGTACTCGTCAGGCACGCGCTGCCGCTGCGCGTGCGAGATTTCCAGGTAATAGCCGAAGACGCGGTTGAAGCCGACCTTCAGGCCGGGCACGCCGATCCGGGCCGCCTCGCGGGCCTGGTACTCGGCCAGCCAGCGCTCCCCGTCGTCGCGAATGGCGCGCAACCGGTCCAGCTCCGCGTCGACGCCGGCGTTGATAATTCCGCCTTCGCGCTGCACGATCGGCGCTTCCGGCCGAATCTGCTCGCACAAGCGCCGCGCCGCGTCGTCGAGCCCATCGAGCCGCGCGACCAGAGCATCGGCGGCCGGGTCTTCCAGCGCGCTGAGCAGCACGCGCATGTCCGCCAGCGCGGCCAGCCCGTCGCCGATGGCGCGCAGCTCGCGCGGGTTGGTGCGTTTCAACGCCACGCGCGCGATCCGCCGCTCGAGGTCGCCGACCTCGTGAATCCGCCGCGCCAGCCGCGCCCGCGTCGCGTCGTCGCCGCGCAGCGCGGCGATCAGGCGCTGACGATTCTCAATCGCGGCGACGTCGCGCAGCGGATAGCACAGCCAGCGCCGCAGCAGCCGCGCGCCCATCGGATTGCTCGTCAGGTCCACCGCGCCCAGCAGGGCGCCCTCCCGCGAGCCCACCCGCAGCGTCCGCTCCACCTCGAGCGAACGCAGCGTCGTGGCGTCCAGCTCCAGGTACTTGCCGTCGGATCGCCGCCTGGGCGGCTGCACGTGTGCCAGCGCCGTGCGCTGCGTCTCCTCCAGATAGGCCAGCAATCCGCCCGCGGCCCGCAGGGCCGGATCGACCACCTCCAGCCCGAATCCTTCCAGCGTCTGCACTTCGAATTGCCGGCACAGCAGCTCGGAGGCGCGCCCCGCGGCAAAGTCGACGTCCGGCCGATAGCTGACGGCGGCGCCGACCTGCTCGCGAATCGGATTTTCGAACGGATGTCGTCCGACCGCGGGCGCGGCCAGCAGCACCTCGGCCGGCGCCAGCCGGGCCAGCTCGTCGACCACGCGCGGCGCGTCGCACAGCGAGAGCTCGAACGCTCCGCTCGACAGCTCCACGCTGGCCACGCCGATCAGCGCGCCCACCTCGCACAGCGCTGCCAGAATGTTGGCCCGCTGGCGGTCGAGCAACGCCTCGTCCGTGAGTGTTCCGGGCGTCACGATGCGGACGAGCTCGCGGCGGATCACGCCCCGGGCGGCGCGCGCGTCCTCCACCTGCTCGCTGATGGCGACCTTGCAACCCGCGGCGACCAGCTTGCCGACGTAGCTGTCCAGCGCGTGATGCGGAATGCCGGCCAGCGGCGTGCGCCCCCCGTCGCGGCTGGTCAGCGCGATGCCCAGCAGCCTGGCCGCAAGCCGCGCGTCGTCGTAGAAGAGCTCGTAGAAATCGCCCATGCGGAAGAGCAGGATGGCGTCACCAGCCTGCTGCTTCTGTTCGACGTACTGCCGCATCGCGGGCGTGAGCTGGTCGGCGGCGGGTGGCGTGCCGCTGTCGCCAGACTCCGGCGGAATCACCTCGTCGTGTGCGTGCCGCGGCCTTCCCATCGTCGCCGAAATGTATCGCAACGCTGCGGCTGTCACAACGCACGCCGCTTCGCGCCACGCGGTGTCTGAGGTCTAATCGGGCTGTGAGCGACTCCAGCCCGAATCTCGAGCGCGGGCAGACACACTCAGGCTCCGGCAGCCGCTACCGATTGCTCGCCGTCGCCAGCATCGTCCCGCTGCTCGTCTTCGCCGCCCTCTTCGCCGCCGGCGTGCCGCTCGGCAAACCGGGGACGCTCACCTACCTCTACTCGCAGCTTGCCGGCGAGCGGCTGAGGGCGTCGTTTCCCGCCCTGCTGGTCGCCGCGGCGCTGGCCGGCGGCGTGCTGCTCAGCGCCGACGCGGCCCCGCGCCGCCGACGTTGGGGTGCGGGGCTCTTCTACTATGGCGTCATCTGTCTGGGATTCTGGGCGCTGACCGCGCCGCCCGCCTGGCGCAGCCAGAACACCCTCAACATGAGTTCGCCCTCGCACGAGGGCGCGTTTCTCCTGGAAGCCGGCGCGGTCGCCCGGCACGGTGTGGTGGAATACCTCACGCGTTTTCCGCTGCGCGCCGCGCAGCCGCCCAGCACGATGAAGGGGACGCGCATCGTCAGCAATCCGCCCGGGACGACCCTGCTGGCCCACGCCTTAACGACGTTCGTCGATCAAAACCCGGCGGTGACCGTCGCACTGTCGCGGTTGGCCGTCCAGCAAGCGGAGCTTCCCGCCGACATCCTCCGGCTCAACGTGCTGGCGCTGACGTTCAGCAGCGTGCTGATCGTGCTGTGGGGGCTCGCCGCGTTCCCGCTGGTCTGGCTGAACGCGGAGTTTCTTCCGCGGCACGCGGCGCTCTCCGTCGCGGGCTGCACGCTGGTCGCACCGATGACCGTCCTCTTCGTACCCGGCAAGGACCCCGCGCAACTCCTCACCACCGCCGCCTGCCTGTGGTTGTGGCTCTCGGCCCGCCGCTGGGAGTCGGCCTGCCGCGCCGCGGCGGCCGGCGCAGCGCTCGTGCTCGCGTGCCTGGTCAGCCTCGTTCACATCTGGCTCGCACTGATCGTGCTGCTGGCGACGCTCTGGGCCACGGAGCGGCGCGCCCGGCCGAACCTGTTCTGGCGCGGCATCCTGCCGGCGCTGGCCGCCGCCCTGCTGGTCGGCGTGCTGCTGCGCGCACTGGCTGGCTTCGACTTCCTCGCAACGGCGCGGGCCGTCGCCGCCGCACAGCTGCGCGTGACGCGTGGCGACGGGGCGATGCCGCTGGCGTGGCAGGCGCTCGGCATTCCACTTTTCCTGCTCTTCTGCGGACCGGCACTTTGGTTCTTCATGCTGGTTGCGGCCCGCAGTCCGCGCGGAGCCGCTCCAGCGCCCGAGCCGGCGCCGTCGGCCGACACGCCCCGCGCGACGCTCGACGCGCGCCGCTTCGGAGTCGGCCTGGTTGTGCTCAGCACGCTCGTGATGCTGGCCACCGTCGGATTCACCAACGTGGAGACGCCGCGCCTCTGGATTCCATTCCTGCCGCTGCTGCTCTCGGGCGCCGCCACCCTCGCCGCCCACTGCCACGGCCGCCGATGGTGCACACCGTCGTTGATGGCGGCCCTGGTGGTTGCACAGGTTTGCACGGCGGCGCTGCAATGGTGCGGGATGGACATGCGCGAGGCTGAGATGCGCCTCATCGACCGGCCCGGCGCCGGACCGCGCCTGCTGAACTGACGCGCGGCAGCCACCGGCATGGGCCGGGTGCTGCCGCGCATCGTCGAATCAAGCGAGCCGCCGGACTGCCGCGCTCACCCACCGTGACCCGAGCCGCCCTTGGGGTCGGCGGGTTTGCCGTTGTCCTTTTTCGCGGCGTCCTTGGCGGCCGCGGCCTTGGCCTTTTCGCGCTCGGCCGCGGTCATGACCGTGACCTGCTCCTTGGAGCCGATCTCGAGCTTCATCTTCTGTCCTTCGCCCGCTTCCGCGTCGCCGCCCGAGTTCAGCTCGAGCGTAACGTTCAGGCTTGCCTCGCGCTGGTCGGAGCAGAACTCGCCCAGGGCGATGTCGAAACGGGCCGTTCCCTTGCTGGAGGCGCTGTCGATCTTGGTGGACTTGATCATCGGGTTGCCGGACGGCGCGCTGGGGTCCACCTGCGTCATCGTGCTGGTGTAGCTGACGACCGCCACCTTGCGGCCGTCCACCTCGCCGACGCTCTCGAGCTTGCACTCGAACTTGCTGTGCGTCGCGCCGAAGAACGGGTCTTTCGACGAAATCTCATTCGTCCACGTGTCGCCGACCTTGACTTCTTTCTGCGGATAGAGCACATAGCGCGCGTCGCCCCACGACTTGCGGTACTCGTCGTCGGTCATGCGCCGCGAAATCTGCTCGAACATCTGGTTGCCGCCGGCTTCCTTCGCCATCCGCTCGACGATGGCCTTCATGCCGTCGAGCTTGACGGCCTTCCCCTTCTCGTCGATGTCCAGTTTGATCGACTGACCCAGCATCGGCTCGTAGATGATCGCCAGCTCGTCGGACTCATCCTCACCGCGGCGGTCGGAGTCGAAGCTGCCGCCCATAGCCGGCACATCCGACTCGGTCGCCAGCCGCGCGAACGTCAGCGTCAGGTGCGTGCCCGACTTGTCGACCGCGTCCACCTTCTGCATCACGCCTTCCACCGACCGAATCTTGAATTCCATCGCCCCCTGCGGGCCGTCCATCTTCTGCGTGATGTCGTTGGTGCGCTCAAAGTAAAGCTCGCGCCCTTTTTCGAACTTCGGCTTGAGATGGACGCTTTGGGCCCAGGCCGCGCCAACGCTCAACAGCAGCGGAAGCGCAACGACGGCGCGGCACGCGCGACAACCGGCCAGGTAGCTCATGTTCTCTCCTCGGGGAATATCTGCGATCGGCGGCTCACAGGCCGCAGAGCCTAACCGCACGCGCTCGGAGTGCATAGTCGCGACCGATCCAGCGCCGCGGCCGAGCGGGCCGTGCCGACCGCCGGCGGGTGACAGAAACAGGCGGCGGTCGGATTCGAACCGACGAATAACGGATTTGCAATCCGTCCCCTTGAACCACTTGGGTACGCCGCCGGGGTACGGCCCTCAGGCCGCGGCAAAATCGCATCGTACCGTCCCCACGTGCTTCGCAACAGGGTCCACCATTCGCCGTTCCGCGGCCCGCGAGTAACACCGACGCCCCAGGCACCGTCAGGCCCGCGATCCGCCCAGCGCCAGCGCCGAAGCGACCGCGTAATCGCCAGCGTGCGAAATCGACAGCGCGAGCAGCTCGATCCCGGCCGCGCGGGCCACGTCGGCACATCCCCCGGTCAGCCCCACGTGCGGCTTGCCGAACCCGTCCGGTAACACTTCAATGTCCGTCCACAGAATTCCCCCGCGCCAACCGGTGCCGAGCGCCTTGAGCACCGCCTCCTTCGCCGCAAACCGCCCACTCAGACGGACCACCGGCGTCCGCGAATCGAGGCAGTACGTCCGTTCTTCCAACGTGAAAATCCGCTCAAGAAAACGCTCGCCGTGCCGCTGCCAGACCTCCTCGATCCGCCGGCAGACCACAATGTCAATGCCGTGTCCCAACAGGTGCATGCTGCGATCTTACGTCCCGGCCCGCCCCGACGCGACGCGCATCCGCGCAACCGCCGTCCGATTTGATTTCTGCCGCAGCGTCCTCCCCCACCACGCCGGGCCGCCCGTCCGTTAACATCAAGCATCCTTCGTCGTGCCCGAGCGATCACGTCGGAGTTACGGGCCCCGAACCGGAGCTGATCATGTTCGGCTTCTTCCGCCGCATGCGCTATCGGCACCAGGCGTTGCTGCTGACGCTGCTGCTGGGTGCCATCGCGCCGAGCACCACCGCGCTGATCGAATTCCCCTTCATGCGCGAGCTGATCATCTTCTCGGTCGTCATCATCTTCTATTTCTTCGCGCGACGCGTCGACCGGCCGATCTCGCAGCTCGTCCGATCATCGCGCGAGCTGGCCGGCGGCGGGTACAGCGGCCCGCTGCCCGTCCGCGGGCCGGCGCTGGAATTCGCCGAACTGGTCGAATCCTATAACTGGATGGCCGAGCAGGTGCGGGCCCGCGTCGGGGCCCAGGAAGCCGCAATCAGCGAGACCGAGGCCCGCACGCGGGCCATCGTCAAGACCGCCGTCGACGCCATCATCACCTTCACCCTCGACGGAAGAATCGAGTCGTTCAATCCCTCCGCCGTTCAGATGTTCGGCTACACCGAGAAGGAAGCGCTCGGCCGCGACATTCGCGAACTGCTGCCCGACGCGTTCGAGATGAGCGAGACGGTGCTGACGGCTTCGCTCTCGGGCGACGCGCGCCGTCGGCCTGAAACCGACGCCGTGCGGAAGGACGGGTCGCGCTTCCCCGTCGAGTTGACGACCCGCACGGCGCGCGTCGGCAGCCAGATCATCTTCGTCGTCGACGCCTGGGACATCACGCATCGCCGGCAGGCGGAAAACGCGCTGCGCGCCAGCGAACGCCGGCTGCGCATCCAGAATCAGGCCCTGATCGAGCTGGCCGGGCTCGAACCCACCCGCGGCGACGTCGGCCTCTCCCTGCGCCAGATCACCGAGGTCGCCGCACGCACGCTGGAGACCGAGCGCGTCAGCGTCTGGCTCTTCGACCGCGACCGCACGCGGATCGACTGCCAGGACCTGTTCCAGCGTCATGCCCGGCGTCACGAAAGTGGCGCCGCGTTGCGCGCCACCGACGGCCCGGCCTACTTTCGCGCCCTGACCGACGAACGCGTCATCGCCGCCGACGACGCCGAACGCGACCCGCGGACGCGCGAGTTCGCCGACAACTACCTGCGTCCTCTGCGGATCGTCTCGCTGCTCGACGCGCCCATCCGCGTCGGTGGCAAGATGATCGGCGTGATGTGCTGCGAACACGTCGGCAACCGGCGCGAATGGCAGGTCGACGAGCAGGTCTTCGCCAGCGCCGCGGCCGACCTGGCGGCGCTGGTCTTCGAGTCGCAGGAGCGCCTGCGAGCCGAGGAAGAGCAGCGCATCTTCGTTTCGCTGGTCGAGAACAGCAGCGACCTGATCGGCATGGCCGACACCGACGGACGCCCCGTCTACCTCAACGAGGCCGGACGGCGGATGATCGACGCGCTCGACCTCCCGGCCGACGGGTTGCACCGGCTGCACCTGCTGGACCTCTATCACGAGAGCGTGCGGCCGTTCATGCGCCAGACCGTGCTGCCGGCGGTGCAGACCCGCGGCCAATGGGAGGGCGAGCTGAAGTTGCGGCGGCTGACTGACGGAAAGCCCATCGACGTCCTGAGCACCATTCTCGTGCTGCGCGATCCGCACACGCAGGAAGCCATCCGCACGGCCACCGTGACGCACGACATCACCGAGCGGAAGCGCTTTGAAGCCGATCTGGCCGCCAGCAAGGAGCGCTTGCAGCTTGCGTTCGACGCCACGAACGACGCCATCTGGGACTGGGACGTCGCCGCCCAGGAAATGGTCGTCAATCAGCGGTTCCACGAACTCAACGACATGAAGGACATGAGCTTCGAGTCGTGGCGCGACTGTGTGCACCCCGACGACTGGCCCGCCGTCGCCCGGGCTTTCGACGACCAGGTCGCCGGCCGCACGACGTCATTCGAGATGGAGTACCGGCAGCGCGGGCGCGGCTTGCGGTGGAACTGGATCCTGGCACGCGGCAAGGTCGTGCAGCGCGACCCCGACGGGAAGCCGGTGCGGATCGTCGGCACACACTCGGACATCACCGCGCGCAAGAGCGCCGAGGAAGAGCGGCAGAAGCTCGTCGCCGTCGTCGAGAACAGCAACGAGTTCATCGGCCTGACGACGCTCGACCTCGCGCCGCTGTTCCTCAACGAGGCCGGCCGCAACCTGCTGGGATTCGCCTCGATGGAGGCGGCACTCGCCGCGCCGCTCCGCGAGTGGTTCGCACCGGAATCGTGGCAAGAGGTCGAGCACGAGGCCATCCCGCGGGCGATCTCCGCGGGACTGTGGGCCGGCGAGCTGCGCGTCCAGCGCTGCACCACCTGCGACACCGTCGACGTCGAAGCCAGCCTCTTCACCGTCCGCAGCGATCGTACCGGCGAGCCGATCTGCGTCGCCTACGTCATGCGCGACATCTCCGAGCGGCAGCGGCGCATGAAGGCCGAGGCCGAGCGCGAGGCCGCCGAAGCCGCGAACATGGCCAAGAGCACCTTCCTGGCCAACATCAGCCACGAGCTGCGCACGCCGCTGAACGCCATCCTGGGCTACAGCGAGATGCTGCAGGAGGAGGTGCAGGAGCTTGGGCAGACCGGCCTCGTGCCCGACTTGCAGCGCATCCACACCGCCGGCCGGCACCTGCTCGACCTCATCAACGACATCCTCGACCTCAGCAAGATCGAGGCCGGCCGCATGCAGTTGTATCTCGAAGAGTTCGACGCCGCCTCCGTGCTCGGCGAGGTCGTCAGCACGATCGAGCCCCTCGTCCAGAAAAACCGCAACACGTTGACGGCCGACCTGCCGGCCGGCCTCGGCCGCGTTTTCGCCGACGTCACCAAGGTGCGGCAAATCCTCTTCAACCTCCTCAGCAACGCAGCCAAGTTTACAGAAGACGGCTCCATCCGGCTCACCGCCCGGCGAGAGACCGGAGCCGACCGCCGCGAGTGGATCGAGCTGTCCGTCGCCGACACGGGCATCGGCATCGCGCCCGAGAAGATCGAGGCGCTCTTCCGCGAGTTCACCCAGGCCGATCCGTCGACCACGCGAAAGTACGGCGGCACGGGTCTGGGCCTCGCGATCAGCCGGCGCTTCTGCCAGTTGATGGGCGGCGACGTCACGGCCACCAGCGCGCCCGGGAAGGGCTCGACGTTCGTCGCCCGCATTCCGGCGCGTGTCTCCCCTCCGTCGCCCGTGGCTCCCGCGGCGCCGACCGTCGCACCGCGTCACGTTTCTGGCGCGCCCGCGGCAGCGGCGGCGGCGGGCGGGCCCGTCGCGTCGCGGCCGGATTCGAGCGCGGTGCGCACGATTCTGATCGTCGATGATGACACCGGGACGCGCGAGCTGATCGAGCGGTTTCTGCAGCGCGAGGGATATCGCGTCCTGACCGCGACCGACGGCCCCGCCGCCCTGCACACCGCCCGCGAGCAGCGGCCCAGCGCGATCACGCTCGACGTGCTCATGCCGGGCATGGACGGCTGGGCCGTGCTGCGCGAGCTGAAAGCCGATCCGGCGGTGGCCGACATCCCGGTGATCATGGTCAGCATGGTGGACGATCGGAGCATCGGCTATGCGCTCGGCGCGGCCGATTATCTCACCAAGCCCATCGACCGCGAGCGGCTGCTGGCGGCCATCCGCCGCCACCGCGTCGCACCGACATCCGATGTGCTGATCGTCGAGGACGAGCCGCAGGCCCGCGAGATGCTTCGCCGCACGCTGGAGCGCGACGGCTGGCGCGTCACCGAAGCCGAGAACGGCCGCACCGCGCTGGAAAAGCTCGATGGCTCCGATCCGGCTGTGATCGTGCTCGACCTGATGATGCCCGAGATGGACGGCTTCGAGTTCGTGATGCAATTGCGGCGCGAACCCACGCGCCGCCGCACCCCCATCATCGTCGTCACCGCCAAGGATCTGACCGAGGACGACCGCCGCCGCCTGCACGGCAACGTCGAGCGGATCCTGCGCAAGGGAGCCTACCGCCTGGACGATCTGCTGCGCGAGATCGCGGAACTGGTGGGCGAGCCCCCACTCCGCGCCGAGGGCACTCGATGAAGCGCATCCTGATCATCGAGGACAACGAAACCAACCGCGACATGCTCTCGCGGCGGCTGACGCGGCGCGGATTCGAAACGCTGGTCGCCGCCGACGGCGCCGAGGGAATCGCCACCGCCGCCGCCCGGCGCCCCGACCTGATCCTTATGGACCTGAGCCTGCCGGTCCTTGACGGCTGGGCGGCGGCCCGGCAACTGAAGCGCGCGCCCGACACGGCCGCCATTCCGATCATCGCTCTGACCGCGCACGCCATGACCGGCGACCGCGAGCGGGCGATCGAGGCCGGCTGCGACGATTACGACACCAAGCCGATCGATATCGAACGGCTGACGGGTAAGATTCAGGCGCTGTTGTCGCGCGGTCCGTCCGGCGCCGCCGGCTGACTCGCGCGATTGAGCGCGTCGCGGGAGTCAACGTGACGGAAGCCCACCGGGTTCTGGTCGTCGACGACAACGAGATGAACCGCGACATGCTCTCGCGCCGCCTGGCGCGGCGCGGCATCGCGGTCGAGACCGCCGAGAACGGCCGCCAGGCGCTCGAGCTGGTCGCGGCCCGGCCTTATGACCTCGTGCTGCTCGACATCATGATGCCCGACGTCGACGGGCTCGAGGTGCTGCGGCAGATCCGCCAGACGCGGCCCCCCGGCGAGCTCCCCGTCATCATGGTCACCGCCAAGGACCAGAGCGCCGACGTGGTCCGTGCCCTGGGCGCCGGGGCCAACGACTATGTCACCAAACCGATCGACTTCAACGTCGCGCTGGCCCGCCTCAACACGCACCTGACCGTCGCGCGCCTCAACCGCGAGCTGGCGGCCCGCGTCTCTGAAATCGAGGAAGAGCTGCAAGTCGTCGCCGACGTGCAGCGCCGGCTCCTGCCCGCGCGACTGCCCCACGCGCCGGACCTCCGCTTCGCGGTGCACTACGCCACCAGCCGTTACGCCGGCGGCGACTACTACGACGTCGTGCCGTTGCCCGACGGTTCCGTCGGCATCCTGATCGCCGACGTCAGCGGCCACGGCACGCCCTCGGCCGTCGTCATGGCCATGACCCGCTCGGTCTTTCACGCCCTGCCCGGCCCGCCCGACCAGCCCGCCGAAGTGCTTTGCCACCTCAACCGCCAGCTCGTCGACCTCTGGGAAGACCGCTTCGTCACCGCCCTCTACGCCGTCATCGACCCGGCGCGCCGCAAGATGCGCGTCGCCAGCGCCGGCCATCTCGATCCGATCCTCGTCCGCACGCCGCCGGGCGGCGTCGTGCCGCTGCACGTGCCAGGCGTCATCCCGATCGGCGTCGACGCGCTGGTCAACGTCCCCGTCGCCGAATTCGAGCTGCACCCCACCGACCACCTGCTCTTCTTCACCGACGGCATCTCTGAGCGGTTCAATCCGCGGCGCGAGATGTACGGCGTCGAGCGGCTCGGCCGGGCGCTGGCCGACGCCGCCGGCGCCGACCCGCGGAACGTCGTCGCCCGCCTGGTGGCCGACGTGGACGCGTTCGCCGCCGACGCCCCGCCGGACGATGATCAGACGTTTCTGCTCTGCGTGATCGGACCGAGTTGACACGCGGTTGGGCCTCGCGAGAATCGCGGGATTGAGGTTGTTTCGGCTTCGCAGGAGAGACCATTGCCCGGCGCACTCATCACCGGCATTACCGGACAGGACGGTTCCTACCTGGCCGAGCTGCTGCTCTCGAAGGGCTACGAGGTGCACGGCATCATCCGTCGCAGCAGCGGCTTCAACACGGGCCGGATCGACCACCTGTACAAGGACGTGCACGAGTCGGACGTGCGGCTCAAGCTCCATTATGGCGACCTGTCCGACGGCGCCAGCCTGCGCCGCATCATCTCGCTGTCCGCCCCGACGGAGGTCTATAACCTCGGCGCGCAGTCGCACGTCCGCGTCAGCTTCGACCAGCCGGAGTTCACCGCCGACGTGGGCGGGATCGGCACGTTGCGGCTGCTGGAAGCGATCCGCGACGTGAACCCTTCGGTCCGCTTTTATCAGGCCTCGAGCAGCGAGATGTTCGGCAACGCGTCGAGCCGGGCCATGAGCGAGCAGACGCCCTTCGATCCGCGCAGTCCCTACGCCGCCGCCAAGGTCTTCGCCTATCACGTGACGCGCAACTACCGCGAGGCGTACGGGATGTTCACCGCCAACGGCATCCTCTTCAATCACGAGTCGCCGCGGCGCGGCGAGACGTTTGTGACGCGCAAGGTGACGCACGCGGCGGCGCGGATCAAGGCCGGGCTTCAGGACCATCTTTTTCTCGGCAATCTGGAGGCCAAGCGCGACTGGGGCTTTGCCCGCGACTACGTCGAGGCGATGTACCTGATGCTCCAGCAGCGCGAGCCGGACGACTTCGTGATCGGCACGGGCGAGACGCACTCGGTCCGCGAATTGTGCGAAATCGCGTTTGGGCGGCTCGGACTGGATTATCAGCAGTACGTGCGGATCGACCCGCGCTATTTCCGCCCGACGGAGGTCGATTTCCTGCTGGCCGATCCGAGCAAGGCCCGCGCCAAACTCGGCTGGTCGCCGCGCGTCCATTTCAAGGAACTGATCGAGATGATGGTCGACGCGGACGTGGAGCTGTCGCAGCGCGAGCTGCGTGCCGGTGCGGCGGTGACGGCGCGCCGGTAGGGCGGTGACGGCGCGGCGCCCGCGGGCGGACGCGACCCGCCGCGAGGAGCGTGGAATGACAAATCGAATCCGGCAGCTTTCGGCGCTGGGACAGGCCGTCTGGCTGGACTACATCAGCCGCGAGATGGTCGGCTCCGGCGAGCTGCAATCGCTGGTCGAGCAGGGCATTTCGGGCGTTACGTCGAACCCGACGATTTTCCAGAAGTCGATCGCCGCCGGCCGCGAGTATGAGTCCGCGATCCGCGGGCTGTCGCGTGCCGGCCGCAGCGCCGCGGAGATTTACGAGACGCTGATCGTCGACGACATCCGCGCCGCCGCCGACCAGTTGCGGCCGGTCTACAACGAGACGCACGGGCGCGACGGGTTCGTCAGCATCGAAGTCAGCCCGAAACTGGCGCACGACGCGCGCGGCACGGTGGTCGAGGCCCGCCGCCTCGCCGCGATTGTCGCCCGCCCGAACGTGATGATCAAAGTGCCGGGCACCGAGCAGGGCCTGACGGCGATCGAGACGCTGATCGGCGAGGGCCTCAACGTCAACGTGACGCTGATCTTCTCGACGCAGATGTACGAGCGCGTCATGCAGGCTTATCGGGCCGGGCTCAAGAAGTTCGCCGGCCTGGGCCGGCCGCTCGGCTCAGTTTCGTCGGTCGCCTCGTTCTTCGTCAGCCGCGTCGACACGCTCATCGACGCCGAACTGGCGGCCCGCACGGCGCGTGGCGAGGACGGCCTGGAAGGGCTGGCCGGGCTGGCGGCCAACGCCAACGCCAAGATCGCGTACGCGAAATTCAAGGCGTTCTTCCTGGGCGAGCCGTTCGCCGAGCTGCGTGCCATGGGAGCGCGCGTGCAGCGGCCGCTCTGGGCCAGCACGAGCACGAAGAATCCGGCCTACCCCGACACGAAATACGTCGATCCGCTGATCGGTCCCAACACCGTCAACACGGTGCCGCCCGCCACCCTCGCCGCCATTCTCGACCACGCCACCGTGGCGCACACGATCGATCAGGAACTCGACGCGGCCCGCGCCGCGATCGACCGTCTGGCCGCGGTCGGCATCGACATGGAGCACGTCACCGCCCAGCTCCTGGTCGAGGGCGTCGCCTCGTTCGACGCGTCGTTCGAACAGCTTCTCCGTGAGCTGGAGTCACGCCGCGTCGCCGCGCTGCCGGCCGCATGAGCGCCCGGCCCGGTTCGCGCCGCGCCGCCGCCGCTCGCGTACGATGCGCGCGGCAGCCGCGCCCCGGCCCGATCGCTCTGTCCGTTCTGGCGCTCCTGACCCCGTTGCTGGGCTGCGCGCTGCCCAAACATCTGACCAGCGCCGAGCGCTACGAGCGCGGGCTGGTGATCGTGCTTCCGGGGATCGAGGGACACAGCCCGCTGACCCACAGCATCGCGCTGGGCCTGGATGAGGGACACGTCGAGCAGGCCATCGAGATATTCGACTGGACCGTGCCGGTTCCCGGCGCCTATCTCTTCAATCTCGCCGATCTCGAACGCAATCGTCTCCAGGGCCGCAAGCTCGCCGATCGCATCCAACGCTTTCGCGACGAGCACCCCGCCAAGCCCGTCTTCGTCGTCGGGCACTCCGGCGGCGGCGGCGTGGCCACGCTGGCCGTCGCGGCGCTTCCCGCCGGGACGCGCGTCGACATGCTGCTGCTGCTCGCGCCGGCCCTTTCGCCCAACTACGACCTCTCCGCGGCGCTCCGCCGGACGCGCTACGGCATCCATAACTTCTACTCTCCGCTCGACGTCGGTTTTCTGACCGTCGGTACGACCGTTTTCGGCAACATCGACCGCGAGCATGGCGCGTCGGCCGGCGCGCTGGGCTTTTCGCCCCCGGCGACACTCAGCCGCTCCGACCAGCGGCAATACGACGCCAAACTCCGCCAGACGCGCTGGAACATCCGGCTGGCCCGCACCGGGGCGACGGGCGGACACCTGGGCTGGGCGTCGTCGAAGTTCGCACGCGAGCACCTGGCGCCGATGATTGTGCGCTACGCGCGCCGCTCGCTCGAACGGCCCGAACCGGCGGCCAGCCAGCCGGCGGCTTCGCAGCCCGGCTGAGCGGCGCGGATTTTGGGCGATCGCGCACCGCCCCCTCCCGACTTCACGGCTATGGCGTGAAGACGATCTTCGCCGACTCGAGGTCCTGACCAATCAGCGCGGCGCCGGCCGGCGCGCTGGAGTTCTTGAACTCGCACTGCATGGCCGCGACGCCTAGCATCGCCGCCGCGATGCCCGCGCAGCCATTCCCCGAGCTGGCGATCCCGTTGATGCGGATCTTCCCGGCGTCGGTACCGAGGAGCGAGCGCGTGTAGAGCGGGCTGAAACTCGATAGCGGTCGACCGCACCACCCGGCGATGCAGGGCGCCGGCCAACTGAAGCGAACCTCGTTCTGGTTCCAGGTCGGCATGTCCAGCCGCGTCGTCGTCGGCACCGCGCTCGCCAGGTCATTCGACACTACCGCCAGCGTCAGCTCGGTCGAACCGACCTTGAAACCGTTCACGTCCGACGATACGACCGCGCCTTCCGCGAAGAACTCCAGCAGCAGGCGCCCGGGCGCCGACTGATACTCGCCGCCGATGCTCAAAACGCCCGGCGTTCCGATGATCTCGCCCTGTGTACCCGTGTTGGACTGGAACGCCCAGGCCGCGTATTTCCACGATCTTTCGTCGCCGTAGTCCACCAGCGTGGCGGAGCCGGTCAGGTGATTCCAACGGATCTGGCGGCCATTGGCGTCGACCGCCCAGAGAATCAGCATGCCGCGGACGACGCGGTCGCCGCTGCCTTCCGGGTCGGGTCGGCCGTTGCGCACCGGATCGAGCCGTCCGAACGGCTGCACCCTGCTGATCGGCAGGCCGACGCCGGGCTTCCCGCTGTAGGCCGACCAGTAGGTCGGGTTCTCGACGGTCAGGCGCCCATCGAACCGCACGTTGTTCCAGCCCGGATGGGCCGGCTCGCCGAGCACCGCGGGCAGCGGCGCGTCGCCATTGACGTAGTAACCGCGAAAATAGACGTCGCCGGGCCGTCGTTGGACAGCGTGAGAATGGTGTCGGTGGCGAGTTCGGTCGAATCGATCACGCCGTTGCCGTTAAGATCGCGCCAGCGCAACTCGATTTTCGGAAAAATCAGCAGACTGCCTTTCTGCGAGGTGTTCGCCCGGTCGGACGGGTTCTGCCCCAGTGCAAACTCCGAAACGCACAGAACGACGAGCACGGCGGAAGTCAGGCGAGCCATGGGTCATCCACCTTTCCTGATCGGGGTCCGCCCACGCGTTTGTCGGTGAGCGGTCCTTACAGAACGCGATCAGTCGCGCTGGATCACGCAATCTCGCAGAAAAAATCCCCGGACCGCCGTTCCCGCAACCGGCCGCCCGCGCCGCCGATGCCATCATTCTACGCCGGCGTCGGCGTTCGCCGGGATCGAGCGGCTTGTCACGGCTCGTCGCTCGGCTTATTCTGGTGATGCCTCTACGAAACGGCGTGGAGGGTGGGACATTGCTGATCGTCAAGTCAAGGTCGGCCGAAAGGCTGAATCGAGACGCGACGCGCAGGCGAGCGAGAAATCGTTTCGTCTTGCACATCAGAGTGCTCCTCCGATTGTAGCGATTGTTACTTTGCGGCCTCGTCCGCGAGGACGAGTGGCGACATTCGAAGTCGAATGTTCGGCTTCAGCCGAAGGGGACCTTTGGGATGCCGCAGGTCCTCAGCGTCCCCTTCGGCTCTGCTACACGTCACGCATGAGCAGAACGCACCGCCGAAAGCGCCCGTCATCATGGCCCGACTGGTTCGTGCCGAAGTCCTACCCGCACTTCGATCAGCCTGTTCGTGACCCCGAGCAAGTGCGGTGGCTCGTCGAAACGCCGGAGCAGGTAGCACGTCACGCCTTCCTGCCCTTCATTCACTTCGGGAAAGTCACCCGGAAATACAAGCGTGCTGAGGGTCATTTCATCCAGAAAACTCGATCCCTGTCCTACGCAAGCCACACTGATTCGCAGCTGTTTCGTCGATACGGCAACGAACTGTCAACCCATTACGAGACAGCGTTGATCGACGGCGGCTTCGACGGAGGGGTGCTCGCATACCGCCGCTTCGAGCCTCGCAAGTGCAACATTCACTTCGCGAACGATGCGTTTCGCTGGATCGAAGACCACGCCCCGTGCGTCGCGATGGCGTTCGACGTAAAGGACTTCTTTGAATCCCTCGATCACAAAATGCTGAAACGGGAGTGGAAGGCGCTGCTTGGTGTCGAGAGCCTCCCAGCGGATCATCATGCGGTCTTCAAGGCAATCACGCGGTACGCTTGGGTTCAGCGTGAGCCGCTTTTCGCGCGTTTCGGGATTACGAAGAAGAAGCTCGCCGACTGGCGCAAACCGATTTGCTCGCCGGCGGAGTTTCGTTCCATCGTGCGAACCGACGATCCAGCGCGCAGTTTGATCAACAAAAAGATTGGCGGGATCGGAATCCCGCAGGGTTCACCGATCAGCGCGCTGCTCTCAAACGTCTACATGATACCCGTTGATCGGCGCATGGCCGCGCGAGCCAAGGAGTGCGGAGCACTCTACTGCCGGTACAGCGACGACATACTCATCGCCTGCAGCGCCGAGCACCGGAGTGACTTGGAGATGGAGCTCCGGAGCGCCATGGCCGACGCAAGGCTGGAGCTTCACGACGGTCCTGGGAAAATCGCGGTCGCGAGTTTTGCCACAACCGCGGGCGGCGGCCTCGAATCGGACAAGCCCCTTCAGTATCTCGGATTCGCTTTCGACGGCCAGTTCGTGCGGATTCGCTCACAGACGGTCGCACGATTCTTCCGGAAGATGCGGAAGGCAGTGCGCCGCGAAAAATACCTGGCCACGGCGCGGGCAGAAGCCGGCGGCGACGGACGGGTTCGGCGCAAGCTGTTGTACAGCCGCTACACCCACTTGGGCACGAACAACTTCGTGACCGGCTACGCGAAAAACGCCCGCGAAGTCATCGATCGAAACGCGATACGCAAGCAAATGAGAAAACACTGGACCGTTCTGCACGCACTGCTAGTCGTCGGAGCTTGACAACCGAGTTGCGGTGGGATTGTCCGCCGGTCGCGACCTCGATGCCGCCAATTGTCCAGTCCTCAACCCGCCGATGAATTACAACTTGCGCCAATGGTAACGCCCGCCCCTACCACGCCGCGGTCGGATCCAGCCGATACACGCGCTGCATCGCTTCCAGCAGCGGCGCCAGGTCCGCGGGATGCAGCCCAAAGCGTCCCGCGGGCGGCAGCACCGGCGGCCGCCCGGGCATGGCAAGCTCGGCGTGGGACAGGTCGGCGGCGATGGAATCCCGCCATTCGTCCCATAAGGCGCGTTCCGACGGCAGGATCCCCGCCTGGGCCAGCAGCGCGTCATGCGGTCCGGCCTCGAACAATCCCGCCGCGTGCGGCGCGGCTTTCGCCATGGCGGCGGCAAGCCGCGCGCGGCTCTCGTCGGTGGCGCGCCCCAGCCGCTCGATCCAGCTCCGCCCGTGCATCAGGTGATATTTCTCCTCGCCGACCAGCTTGCGAGCCAGGCTGGCGAGCGGCTGGTAGGCGCTCGACGCCAGGTGCGTCAGCCGCACGTGCTCGGCCGAGTCGTACAGGAATTGTCGCACCAGGCTGAACGCCCAGTCGTCGCGTTGCAGACAGACCAGCGCCGCGCAGCGGAATTCCCGCGGCTCGCGCACGAATGCGAGGCTGTCCGGATCGCGCTCGCCCAGATCGTGCAGCAGTTGGTAATAGGCCAGCGCGTGGCCCATCTCATCCTGCGCCATCGACGAGAATGCGATGTCAGCCTCCAGAATCGGCCCCAGCCCGGTCCACTCGCTGTTGCGGTGACCCATCACCAGGTCGTTATCCGCCAGCCAGTAGAGCAGCTCAATGACGGCGGCCCGCAACGGCCCGCTCAAGTCGCCCGCATTTTCGATTACCGAAGGCGTCATCGCACGGCCACTCTATCCGGTCTGGCGCGACGGTGCGAGCGTCCACGCACTCGGGCGACCTGCGCCGCGCACCGGCCGGGTCCGCATTCGCACGCGCCGTCGTGCCGCGTCGATTTTTCGCACGCGTGTCGCGCCGCGTCGCCCGTCCGGTATATTGACGGCAGGCTGGTATCGGGAACCTCAAGAGACGGACGCGCGACATGCGGAATACTCCCCATAACTTGGTCGGTGCAATGGTGCGACGGGCTGCCATCGGCGTCTGTCTGGCCTGCGGAGCAGTGGTGGGTGTCGGCGGCGTCTTGGCGCAGGCTGGCCAGCCTGCGCCGCAGGAGCAGCGCATCGCGAACGTGGTCGTGTTCCTGGTCGACACGCTGCGGGCCGACCACCTCAAGTGCTACGACTATTTTCGCGACACCAGCCCCAACGTCGACGCCTTCGCCGCCGAGGGCGTGCTGTTCGAGCGGGCCTTCGCGCACTCCTCCTGGACGCGCACCTCGGTCGCGTCGCTCTTCACCTCGCTGCACCCCGCGTCGCACAGTTGCCAGGACGAGCCCGACAGCATGTCGGACAAGCTCGTGACGATGGCCGAGGTCTTCAAGGCCAACGGCTACCTCACCGGCGGATTCAGCAGCAACATCTCGATCTCCGAGAAGTTCAACTGCCAGCAGGGCTTCGATTTCTTCCACTACTTCGAGCGCGAGCCATTCTTCAAGGCCAACCCCGGCCGCAAGGACCCCGGCTACGTCCCGATCGAAGGCATGATCCCCGACACGCTCAAGTGGATCGACGCGGCCGGCGACAAGCCGTTTTTCCTCTACTTCCATTGCACCGATCCGCACTATCAATACATCCCGCCCGACGAATACGCGCTCTGGAGCAAGAACAATCCGTTCAACAGCTACGACGGCGAAATCCGCTACATGGACGCCTTCTTCGGCAAATTCATCAGCCACCTGCGCGACAAGGGCAAACTCGACAGCACGCTGATCATCTTCACCGCCGACCACGGCGAGGAGTGGGGCGATCACGGCGGCGCCAGCCACGGCTACACGCTCTACAACGAGGTGCTGCACGTACCGCTCATCTTCCGGCATCCGAAGTTCAAGCCGCTGCGCCGGCCGGAACTTGTGCGGCAGATCGACGTTCTGCCGACGCTGATCGAGCTGTGCGGGCTCAAAGCCGCCGACGCCACGATCCAGGGGCGCACGCTGGCTCCGCTGCTGGCCGGCCAGCCCGATCCGCAGCCCGATCAACAGTTCATCCAGGCCGACCTGCTCTATCCCGCCAAGATGGAAGGCTACAGCTACGAGTGCGACGGGTGGAAGGCGGTCTACACGATCCGCAACAAGCCCATGTCGCAGCGCATCCGGCCGAAAGAGAACACACTCGAAGTGTTCTACACCCGCCAGGACGCCGCCGAGCGGATCAACATCCAGGTGATTGATCCGGCCCGCGGCAACGCACTGCTGGAAGTCCTCAACAACAGGCGTGCCGCGTTCGCGCAGCAGCTCAAGATCGAGGCGCTCAAGGGCCAGATCGACCCGGAGACGCTCCAGAAGCTCAAGAGCCTGGGATACGCGCAGTAACGGCGGGGTTCGGGGTTCAGGGGCCGGGGTCCAGGGCTGCGAGTTCAACGAGGGCGGCATGCTCTCGCCGTCAGGCGTGAGCATGCGATTCGGGCACGTGAGCATGCGGTTTTGGGCGAGCTTGAAACGCGCGCGCCGCCCCACCGATTCGGTGTACCATGGCCGACGAATGCTGCCGCTTAAGCTCCGCATCCTCAAACGCGTCGATCGCTACCTCGGACGCTGGCTCTGCCTGCACCAGCCGCCACGCGCCGCCGACCTGCGCGCCGCTCACGGCGACGGCCGCCCGGCCTGGCAGCCGCGGCCCGTCCCGCCCGACGACATCCGCCAGATTCTCCTGATCCGCCCGGGCGGCATCGGCGACGCCGTCCTCACCTTCCCCATGCTCGCCGCCCTGCGCACGCACTTCCCCGCCGCCGCGATGGACGTGCTGGGCGAGCGCCGCAACACCGGTGTTTATCGCATCAACAGCCTGGTGCGCGACGTACACCGCTACGACCAGTCGCCGCACCTGGTGTGGAGCACCCTGCGGCGGCTGGCGGCGAAGCGCTACGACATCGTCATCGACAGCGAGCAGTTTCACTATCTTTCGTCGGTCGTCGCCAATCATCTTGCGCCGCGTTATCTGTGCGGGTTCGACACGCTCGGTCGCGGGCGGTTCCAGACGCATCGCGTGCCTTACAACGAGAAGGGCTACGAGGTGTACTCATTCCTCGGGCTGGCCGGGGCGCTGCTCGGGCGGACGCTGCCCTTCGAGCCCGACCGCCCATTTCTGGACGTCGACGCGCGCTGGCTGCAATGGGCCGACGAAACGCTCGCCCCCTACCGCGATCGGCCGCTGGCGGTGATCGTCCCGAGCGCCTCCTCCGAGCACCGCTTCTGGGAGCCGCAGCGCTACGCCGACGTCGCCCGCTGGCTCACCGACCACGGTTTTGTTGTCGCGATTCTCGGCGGCAGCGATGCGCTCCACGCCAGCCGGATCATCAGCCAGGGGCACCCGTCTTCCGAGTGTCTGAACCTCGTCACCAAGACGTCGCTCGGCCAGACGGCGGGACTGGTGCAGCGCGCCCGGCTGTACGTCAGCGCCGACACGGGCGTGCTGCACATCGCTTATGGCGTCGGCACGCCGACCGTTCACATGTTCGGCAGCGGCATTCAGGACAAGTGGGCGCCGCTGGGCCGCAAGTACGTCGTGATCAACAAGGGATTGCCGTGCAGCCCCTGCACGCGGTACGGTTATACGCCCCCCTGCCCCTACGGGGTGGCCTGCATGGACGCCATCACAGCCAGCGACGTGATCGCGGGCATCGAGGAGGTTCTGAAGCGGTGAGCACGGCGTCGGGCGAACGCTACGGCGAGGATTACTTCAAGAGCGTCTTCGGCTGCGACGGCCTGAAGCGCTACGGCATGCACTGGTGGAGCGTGCGTTTTTACGCCGGCGTGTGCGATCGCTGGCTGCGGCGCATCGGCGGCCGGCGCATGCTCGACGTCGGCTGCGGCCACGGCTTCATTCTCTCGTTCCTGCACGAGCGCTACGAGACGTTCGGCATCGATCTTTCGGCTTACGCGATCGAGCAGTGCGCCCGCTTCACGCCGCGTTCCACGTGCGCAGTGGCGGACGTCGAGCAGGAATTGCCGGCGCACCTGACGGCTGGGACTTTCGACCTGGTCAATGCCCGCTACGTGTTCGAGCACCTCGCCGATCCGCCGGCGGCGATGGCGCGGCTTGTACGTCTGCTGCGGCCGGGCGGGGTCCTCTTTTTCTCCGTGCCGAACACCGAGTCCTTCGGCCGCCGGTGGAAAGGCGCCGACTGGTATGCCCACAAGGACCCGACACACGTCTCGCTGCTGGCGCCGGAGCGTTGGCTCGAGATCGCGCGCGGCTGCGGTCTGGACGTGGTCAAGGAGTTCTCCGACGGCTACTGGGACCTGCCCTACGTGAAATGGGTCCCCTGGTGGCTCCAGTTCCCCGTTTTCATCGGCCCCTCGGCGCTCGCCTGCCTGACCACCTGGGAAATCCTGCCGGCCCGCTTTGGCGAAAACGTCATGGTGATCGCACAGAAGCCCGACAAGCCCGGCGGCGGAGACCACACATGAAGCGCTGGGTCTGGCTCATTCCGGTCGCGTTGGCGTTCGTGACGCGCTGGCCGGCGCTGAACGGCCAGATGGTCTGGGACGACAAAATCGTCGCCGAACGCCAGATGGTCGCGTTCCGCACGACCAAGGGCGAGCCCTTTCCCATCAAGAGCGTGTTCTTCCCGCCCGCCGGGCTTCCCGAGTGGGCCTCAACCTACTACCGTCCGACCGTCGTCTACACGTACCTGATCGACCAGTGGCTGTTCGGCCGCGACGGCGTCTCCACGCCGCTCGCCCGGAGCCTCGGGGCGTGGTTCGCGCCGGGCTCGATGGTTGGCCCGCATTTCATGGTCCTGCTCTACCACGCCATCGTGACGTTCTTTGTCTGGCTGCTCGCGCGGCAGGTGCTCGCCAACCTCCACCGCCGCGAGTGGGGCGCGCTGGTCGCCGCGTCGCTCTTCGCCGCTCATCCCATTCTGAGCGAGTCGGTCTGCTGGCTGACCGGGCGCAGCGACACCGTCGCCGCGATGTTCATGCTGCCCAGCATCGTCTGTGCGCTGGCCTGTCGCGATCGCCCGCGCCTGGGGGAGTTCCGCGCCATCGTCCTGCTGCTGCTCGCGACGCTCACCTGCCTCGCCGCACTGCTCGCCAAGGAAGTCGCGTTCGCCACGCTCCTGGTCGTTCCACCGCTGCTCCTGGTCGTCCCGCCCGCGCGGCGGCGCTGCGCGGGCTGCTCGACCTGGCTCGCCGGCAACGCCAGCGAATGTCCGCGCTGCGGGCCGCTGGGCGATGATTCATCCAGCATCGCCGGCGTCTTTCGCCGGCCCGCGTGGCACTGGCTGGCGCTCGGCGTGGGCTACGCTCTGGCGGCCGCGGTCTACTTCGTGCTTCGCTACCGCGCCGAGGTCAACGCCGGCCGCGCGATCGAAGGCGCCCGCTTGGGCGACTTGTTCAGGCGTTCCTTCGACGCCTTGGGCTTCTATGTCCAAAAGGTCGTTGTCCCCTATCCGCAGTCAACCTTCGTCACCGAGTTCCCGCCGCTGCTCGTCAGTCTGGCCGCATGCGCCGGTCTCTTCCTCGCACTGGCGCTGAGCGTCGGGGCGCTCTGCCGCCGCATGCCCGCCTACCTCGTCGCCGTCGGCTGGTTCGGCCTGATGCTGGCGCCCTCGCTGGCGATCGCGGTGCGCAACATCTCCGAAACGCCCGTCGCCGAACGCTACCTCTACCTTCCGGCGGTGGGCTTCTGCCTGGCGGTCGGGGCGCTGGCGGCCTGGATGGCGAGCCACCGGCTTCTGCGGCCCGTCGGCCTTTTGGCCGCGGCGACGCTGATCGGCGTGTTCGGGTCGGTCAGCGTGGCGCGCTGCGCCGTGTGGCAGTCGAACGAGGCGCTCTGGACCGACGCGACCGCCAAGAACAAGACCGCCGGCCTGCCCATCTACTCGCTTAGCCAGGTCTATTTCGACAAGTCGCGGGTCGATTCGCAGATCCGGCTCGGACTTCCGCCAGCGCTGGAGACCGCGCTCGGCGCCGTGTGGCGCGGCGTGATGCCGAGGCTCCGTGGCGAGTACGCCCGCCTGGCGCTCGACCTGTGCCGGCAGAGTCTCGAGTTGTATGATGACGACGAGGGGAAGTCGCTCGCGACCAACACGATCGCCGCTATCCTGATGAGCGACGGCAAGTACGACGAGGCCGAGGTCTACCTGCGCCAATCCATCAAGATCCGCCCGAAGTACCCCACACCCTACTTCAACCTCGGCGTCATCGCACAGATGCGGGCCGAATCGCAGTTCAGGCAGACCAGGAAGCACAGCGCCGAGTTGCTCAGCCAGGCCCATGAGCACCTCAAGATCGCCATCGGCCTGAACCCCAACTACGTCAAGGCGCTGCTCCAGATCGCCACGTGCGAGGCCTCGTTGGCCACGGCTTACTTTCAGTCCGGCGACACGGAGCAGGCCCGCGCCATGCTCAAGTCCGCCGAGGAACGCGTTAACCGCATTGGCATTGTGGATCGCGCCAGCTTCCCCAAGGCACTCAATGACCTGGCGCTGGTGCAGCTTCAGATCGCCATCGCGCTGATGAACGCCCGCGACTACGCCAACGCCCGCGAGATGTTCCTCGTCGCGTCCGCGGTGATCGAGCGCATGATGAAAATGGCGCCCGACAGCGAGTTCGCCAAGCGCGTGCCGCAGGTGCAGCAGATGATCCAGCAGCGCATCGCGGCGATCGACGCCGCCATTTCCGGCGCCGCCTCGCGCCCCGCGTCGGCGCCGGAGTCGGCGCCGGCGTCGAACAAGCCGTAACACTGGACCGCGGCACAGCCCCCCCGCCGGCGTGTAGCACAGCCGCCCTCGGCTGGCAGAGCGCAGCCGACCTCCGCTGTGGAACTGTGGAATGCAGCCGCCCTCGGCTGCACTCCAATTCGCCCGCTGGCGCTTCGCGCTCGGATGACATGTGGCACAGCCGCCCTCGGCTGTGCCGCGCCCGCCGGCTATTCGATCACGTGGATGTTCTTCCGGCGACACATCTCCTTCAGCACGTTGGGCCACACCGTCGCACTCACTTCGCCCAGGTGCGCCTTCTTCAGCAACGACATGTACGTCCGCGACTGTCCGATCCCGCCGCCGATGCTCAGCGGCAGGACGTTGTTCAGCACCGCCTGGTGATATGGCAGCTTCATGAAATCAAGCTGATTCGTCAGCTCGAGCTGCCGCCGGAGCGTTTCGGCGTTCACGCGAATGCCCATCGAGCTCAGCTCGTGCCGCCGCCGCGTCACCGGGTTCCATACCAGGATGTCCCCGTTCAGCCCGTGCATGGGCCGCCCGTCGGCCGAGCGCGTCTCGGTCACCCAATCGTCGTAATCCGCGGCGCGCATCTCGTGCGGATACCCGTCCTTCAGCGTCCACCCGATCCCGTAAATGAACACCGCCCGATAGTCCTGCAAGATCGCGGTTTCACGCTGCTTGCGCGGCAAGTCGGGAAAGCGTTCGAGAATGTCCTCGGCGTGCATGAACGTCAGCTTTTCGGGCAGGTTCGGATACCTGTCGCTGCGGAGCTTCGGAAAGAGCTTCTGCACGTGCCGCTCGGCGCCGGTCAGCACGTGCCAGATCTTCTCGACGATTTCGGTCAGGAATTTCAGATTGCGCTGGTCGGCCGTGATCGCCCGCTCCCAGTCCCACTGATCGACATACACGCTGTGGTCGTGATCGAGAAAGTAATCCTTGCGCACGGCACGCATGTCCGTCAGCAGACCCTGCCCCGGATGCATCCCGAACTGCTTCAGGGCCACCCGCTTCCACTTCGTCGCCGCCTGAACCACCTGCGCGTCGATCGGGTGCTTCTCGTGATCGTTGCTGATGTGAAACTGCACCGGCGTCCGCGAGCCGTCGCGGTCGAGATAGTCGTTCACGCCGCTTTCCACGTCGACAATCAGCGGCACCGTCACGCGGATCAGGCTGAGTTCACGGCACAGGTGCTCCTCGATGAAGTCCTTGGCCGCAAACAGCGCCTCCTGCGTCTCGCGCGGACTCAGCAGCGAGCGATAGTCCTGCGGCAGAATGGACTCCAGCTCCGTGTAATCCCCGATTCCCGGCCCGGCCAGATCGGCTTTCTTGTCCGCCATGGGCGTGCTCCACCTCGTAAGTTCGTCCGATGTGCGGCAGGCGCCCGCCTGCCGACCACCTCGTCACATGCACGCGCCGTGCCACGCCACCGCGCCCGGTGGGGCGGTTGACTCTGACCGCCGGCTCCGCCGGGGAGGGCGGTGCAGACGGGGAGCGTGGCCACGGTGGGCCGACGCTATGGGAACGGCGAAGAGCGAGTTCAGAATAGCGAGTTGAACTGCGACGCGTGGCCACAAGAGGGCCGACGCTACGGCGCGTGGCCATCGGGGGCCGACGCGGCGGTAAATGGCGAATAGCGAATTACGAATAACGAATTTGAATGGCGACCGAATCAGGGCGCCAGGGCGCGGACGGCCGACATGATGGCGTCGGCGGCCTCGGCGTAGGCGGCGCGGTCGTGGGCGCGGTCGGCCAATCGTGAGAGGTCGACCGGTTTTCCGTAGCGGACGACGGCGCGATGGCGGGTGAAGAACGTGCGCGCGACGCTGTCCGAGTACTTCACGCCGCTGATGTGCACGGGGATGACGGTGGCGGCGGAGCGGAGGGCGGCGAATCCGATGCCGGCCTTGGGGTCGACGGATTCGCCCGGAGCTTCGAAGCGGCCCTGCGGGAATACGCCGAGGCAGCCCTGGGCGTCAAGCTCGCGGAGCATGCCGCGCAGGGTCGATTTTTGCGGGCGCTCGCGGTCGATCGGGATGCAGCCGATCAGCCGCTGGAACCAGCCGGCGATGGGGATGCGGTAGTAGGAGCGTTCGACGAGGAACGCGACGCGGCGGTGGGGGCAGGTGGCGTAGATCAGGATCGGATCGATGCCCGAGCTGTGGTTGGCGGCGAGAATGACCGGGCCGTGGCGCGGGATGGTGCACGGGCCGACGCGCCGCACGCGGAACATGAAGCGGGCGTAGAAGCTGGCGAAGCGCCAGACGAGCGTCAGCAGCGGGCGATGCGCCGACGCGCGGCGATAGACGCGCTGGGCGGCGATGAGGGCGGCGAACATGCCGAGGGCGGCGATCAGCAGCAATCCGGGGACGTAGCGATCCAGCGCGGGGATGTTCGGCAGGCCGATGGCGCCGGTGGCCAGGACCATCGCCGCCATCGTGCACGTGTCGGAGACGCCGAAGACGCGTCCGCGGCGCGAGTCGGGGACGAAGCGCTGGATGGTCGCCATGGCGGTGACGAGCAGCGCGGCGCCGGCGCCGCCGATGCCGAAGAGGCATAGTCCGGAGGCGAGGCGTCCGAGCTTGAAGACGTAGGTCAGATCGAGCGCGAGAAGCCAGGCCGCGGCGCCGCCCAGCGCGAGCGACACGGCGATCTGCACAGGCATGGCGGGTCCGACGACGGTCATGACGGCGGCGCCGGCGGCGAGTCCGATGCCGATGATGCCGCGATACATGCCGGCTTCGGTGAGCTGGCCGCCGAAGATCTCGCGGACGATGGCGGGGACGCAGGAGATGACGATTCCGGCGGCGGCCCAGAAGACGGTGAGCAGGAGGATCATCTGGAGGATGCGGCGGTGCGTGGCGACGTAATGGAAACCCTGCCGGACGGGGGTCCAAATGCCCTGGAGGGCTGGGTGAGGGACGGCGCGCGTGCGGTGCATGGCTATGAGGCTGACGAAGATGGCGCTGAGGACGAACGTGAGCGCGTTGGCGCGGTAGTTCCAGATGGGACCGGCGTGCTGGGCGAGCCAGCCGCCGACGACGGCGCTGAGGATGGCGCCGATGGTTCCGAGTGCGTTGATGAGGGCGTTGGCGCGGACGAGCTGATCGTCGCGGATGAGCGTGGGGAGCATGGCCTGGCGCGCGGGTGAGAAGAAGGCGGCGAGTGCTCCGACGGCGGCGAGCGGGATGACGATGGCGTAGTCGCCGAGGCCGGCGGGCTCGAGCGCGCGCGCCAGGGCGGCGACGATGGCGGCGAGGTTGAAGACGACGGCGGCGCGGAGCAGGTCGGCGGCGACCATGGTGGTGCGGCGGCTGAAGCGATCGGACCACCAGCCTGCGAGCGGGCCGAGCAGGACGAAGGGGAGGAAGAAACCGAAGCTGATGAGGGCCTGGACGCGGGTGGCGTCGGGGCGCTCGAGGCCGCCGCGCTGCTGAAGCAGCGCCATTTCGCTGAGGTGGTCGCCGACGGCGGCGACGCCGTAGCCGGCCCAGAGCAGGACGAAGTTTCGATTCTGGACCAGCCAGTCGGGGAGTGTGGGGCTGTGGGGCGGTGGCGGGGTGGCGCTGTTGGGCATCCGCGACAGGGTAGTAGGGCGCGAGTTGCGAAAGAAGGTCCCCGCGCTGGTCCCGCGTCGGGCCGGCTCGCGGTGGAGCCGGCCCCCGGCCCGGAACGAGGCGGGGACGTGACGTAGTTTTCGTGGCAGGCGCCGCGGAAGCGAGAATCGCGCGGCGGACGATCCTAGTGACTGTTCAACCGGCGCTGGCCGCGACCGAAGGGTCGTGGCCGGCAGCCGAAGTGGCGCAAATACCCGCCCGCTCAACAGGCGCGCGACCGCGGGATCCACCGCCGCGGCGCGAGACAAGATGAAGGGCATCGAAGGTCATATTCGGATCCGTCGCCTTGGGGGGCGCGAGCTGCACCGCCGGAAGCGCGCTGCACGGACGACTACATGGCGGCCCGCTTCTTCTTCTTGGCCTTCTTCTTGGAACCCTTCTTGGCCTTCTTTGCGGCTTTCTTCTTCGCCATTTTTTCCCTTTCGAAAAAAAGGAAACGTAGAAACGCTCACGCCACGATTGGCGTTTGCACACGATCGTGAAAGCGGACGCTGACGCGCTTGCTGACGCCGGCCTCTTCCATAGTGACGCCGTAGAGCGCGTCGGCGCACTGCATGGTGGTCTTGCTGTGCGTGATGATGATGAATTGAGAATGAACGAGAAAGTCCTGTATGACCATATTGAAGCGTTCGTTGTTCGACTCATCAAGGGCCGCGTCGACTTCGTCGAGAATTGCGAAGGGCGACGGCTTGCTCTTGAAGACGGCGAGCAGCAGCGCGACGGCGGTCATGGTCTTCTCGCCGCCGCTGAGCAGCGAGATGCTCTGCGGCTCTTTTCCGGGCGGGCGGGCGATGATCTCGATGCCGCATTCGAGCGGCAGCTCGGGGTTTTCGAGCACGATGTCGGCGCGGCCGCCGCCGAAAAGTTTGCGGTACAGCTCGCGGAAGTGTTCGCGGATCTGCTCGAAGGCGGCGGTGAAGCGGGATTGCGAGGCTTCGTCGAGTTCGCGGATGAGGGCGACGAGCTGCTCGATGGATTGGTTGAGGTCGGCGCGCTGCGCGACGAGGTTTTCGTAGCGTGGGCTGAGTTCGTCGAGTTCGGCGAGGGCGTCGAGGTTGACGTTGCCGAGGCGTTCGATGCGGCCGCGCAGGTCGTCGATTTCGGCGCGGATCGCGTCCCAGTCCTGGTCGGCGTGTTGGTAGCTGGCGTAAAGCGCCGGGAGTTCGACGCCCAGCTCGTCGTGGATGCGCTGCACGAGCGCTTCGATGCGGACCAGCGCTTCGCGGAGTTCGATTTCGGCGGCGCGGCCCTGGGCGTCGGCCGTGTCGATGGCGGCGCGGAGCTGGCGGGTGCGGGTCGCGTGGGATTCGGCGGCTTCGCGCAGCGCGTCGCGCTGGGCGCCGAGCGCGAGGAGTTGTTCGGCGAGCCGGGCGGCGTCGGCGACGAGCGTCTCGCGGCGCTGGCGGGCGGCGACAATTTCGCCGGCGATCTGCTCGGCGCGGCGGGCGGCGTCGTCGATTTCGGCAGCGATCTGGGCCTGTTCGTGCTGGGCGGCGGAGCGCTGCGATTCGAGCCGTTCGAGGGAGGCGGCCAGCGCGGCGGACTTTTCGGCGAGGCGGCCGTGATCGACGCGCGCGGCGGTCAGCCGTTCGGTGGCGCGGCGCGACTGTTCCTCCGCGTCCTGTTGAGCGCTGAGCTGTGCGTCGATGCGGGCGGATTCGGCGGCGTGCGCCTGGGAGGCGTCGGCGCGCTGCTCGGAGAGCCGGCCGAGCGTTTCGTCGATTTCGGCCAGCGACTGGTGCAGGTGGTCGAGCTCGCGGTCGGTGGCGGCGAGCTGCTGCTCGACCCGCGCCGACCACTCGGCGAGGTTGTCGCGGCGGTGGCGGAGTTCGGATTCGCGGCGGGCGAGCTGCGTGTGCTCGTCGAGCGCGGCCTGGCGCTGGATTTCGAGGTCGGAGGCCTGGTCGGCACAGGCTGCGAGGGCGCGGGATTGCCGGGCGAGGTCGGATTCGACCTCGTCGAGTCGGGCGCGGAGGGCGCGGATCTCGGTTTTTCGGCTGATGAGGCCGCCGCCGCCGCCGCCGCGGCCGATGGCGAGGAGGCCTTCGCTACCGACGACGGTGCCGTCGGGGTCGATGAAGAGGAATCCGCGCGGGGCGTTGGCCGCGAGGGCCAGGGCGCGTTCGCGCGAGTCGACGAGGACGACGCGTTCGAAGAGCAGGTCGGCGAGCGGTTCGAAGCGCGGCTCGCAGGTGATGAAGCGTCGCGCGGCGGCGACGAAGCCGGGGGCCTGTTCGTAGGAAGTGGCGCGGTCGACGCCGGCGAGTCGGTCGAGGGCGAACACCTCGATGGCGCCGGGCGGGCCGCCGCGGCGCTGGAGTTCGCTGAGGAAGTTGTAGGTGTTGGCGACGACGAGGTGTTTCTCGAAGCGTGCCAGGACGCTTTCGAGCTGCGGGAGGTATTGGGCGTCGACGCGGAAAACGTCGGCGACGAGGCCGACGACGGGGGCGGACTCGGCCGGAGCTTCGTCGCGCCAGGCGAGAACGCAGCGCGTGGCTTCGTCGATGCCTTCCTGGCGCTGCTCCAGGTCTTCGAGCAGCTCGAGGCGCGAGAGCGCGGCGCTGCGCTCCTCGCGGCCGGCGGCGATGCGGGCCTCGGCGTCGCGGCGGGCGGTCTGGACGCCGGCGAGCGCGTCGTCGAGCCGGCGGGCGCGCTGCTGGGCGTTGGCCAGGAGGCGATCGAAGCCCGACAGCTCTGCGGCGCAGGCGGCGGCGGCGGCCTGGACGCGCTGGCGTTCGGCGGAGGTTTCGTGGCGGCGCTCCGCGAGGGCGGCGCGCTGCCGGTTGAGGCGCTCGGCCAGCGAGGCGAGGTTGCTCTGCTCGTTGCTGAGCAGGGCTTCGCGGCGGGCGGCTTCGAACGCCGCGGCGCGGAGCTGGTCGACGGCGAGGCGGGAATCGGCGGCGCGCTGCTCGGATTCGGCGGCGACGAGGCGGAGTTGTTCGAGGGTGCGTTCGTGCTCGGCGGCGCTGGCGGCGAGTGCGTCGCGCTGCGCGGCTTCGTGACCGATGCGCTCGTCGAGGTACTGCAACTGGTTGACGAGTTCGGCATCGCGGGCCGCGCGGCGCTGGCGCGTCAGCTCGAGCTCCTGGCGGCGGTGCTCGGCCTGCGCGGTGCGTTCGAGCAGCGAAGCGGCCTCGGTATTGAGGCGGGCGATTTCAGCTTCGGTGTCGTGGATGTGCTGGTCGAGCGCCCGCTGGGCCGCGTCGAGGCCGGCGGCGTCGCCGTCGGCGGCGTCGAGCTGGTCGCGCAGGGCGAGCAGCTCGGCGCTGCATGTTTCGCAGCGCTGGGCGATGGCGCTGCGCGACTGCTCGAGGGCGTGATATTCGGCCAGGGCGTAGGACGAGCGCAGTTCGCGGAGGCGCGACTGGCACTCGAGGAAGTTGCGCGCTTTGCCGGCGGCGAGCTTGACGCTGCGCAGGCGGCGCTCCACCTCGTCGATCACGTCGTTGAGGCGCAGCAGGTTGTTTCGGACGCGCTCGAGCTTGCGCTCGGTCTCGAGTTTGCGGACCTTGTATTTGCTGATGCCGGCGGCCTCTTCGAAGATTTCGCGGCGTTCGGCGGGGTTGGCGCGGAGCAGGGCGTCGACCTGGCCCTGCTCGATGAGGCTGTAGGCGTCGACGCCGATGCCGGTGTCGAGGAACAGGTCGCGGATGTCGCGGAGTCGGCAGCGCTCCGCATTGAGGCGGTATTCGCTGGCGCCGTCGGCGTAGAGCAGGCGTGTGACGGCGACCTCGTCGCGGTCGATTGGGAGGGTTCGGTCGGCGTTATCGAACGTGAGTTCGACTTCGGCGGCGTTGGCGGATTTACGGGACCTGGCGCCGGCGAAGATGACGTCGTTCATGCGGGTGCCGCGGAGGCTTTTGGCGGATTGTTCGCCGAGGACCCATTTGATGGCGTCGACGACGTTTGATTTTCCGCAGCCGTTCGGGCCGACAATTATGGTTATTCCGTGTCCGAAATCGAATTGGGTCTTGTCGGCGAAGCTTTTGAATCCGAGCATGACGACGCGTTTGAGGAACATATGGGACCGGAGCTGGTGAGGTAGCACCTGTGGGGGCGTGGAATAAGATTCGGTACCATATCCCGCGCGCCCGCGAGTAACAGGTTAACATGGAGTGTGGGCGTTGGCAAGGGAGGGATGCGGTGGCGAGAAAAGGGGTTAGAAATAGGGGGAAAAGCCTTGCAATCGGGTGGTGTGCTGGTTAAGGTATGAGACAGCAGTAGATCGGCGCTTGCTGGAAGGATCGCGGTCAAGCGATTGTCTCGGCGAGTGTTCCGGTAAAAGGAGCGGTAACGAGGTATCACGCGCCGACGCAGTGAATGTTTCGAACTTCAGGCTTGCAAATCTCGAAGTCGGCGAGTATAAAGTGGCAAAGTGGACGGGGAGGGTGAGCGGCACCCACCTCAAACGTATGTCTCAGGAGGCAGGAAGCACACATCGGCAACTGCTTCGCATCACTGAGGGAGAATCGCCTTATGAGAAAGTTGATTGCTGCGCTGGCTATCGCTGGTCTGACCGTTGGGTTCGCCCAGGCTCAGACCGAAATTGGCCGTCTGTTCTTCCAGGACAAGGCCGACTACATGGCCAACAACGGCGGTGCCGATCTCGACTCTGAGCTCGGCGCTCGCGGCACGCCGGACGTGCTGACGTACGCGAATCCGGACGGGACCGCGGCAAGCGCTCGCTACTACCTGTTCTGGGAATCGCACCTCGCGAACATGAAGATGAACTCGATCGACATCGACATTCGCGCGGTCGGCGCCGGCAACATCACGGCGTGGAACATTTACAACACGAACATTTCGATCCAGACTCGCTGGAACGGCATCGGCAACAAGACCACCACCGGTACGGTGAGCGAGATCACGCAGATCGCGATGATCAACGTGACGCAGTTCGGCGTGCAGAACAACGCGACCGCCAACACGCAGGACCCGCACTACAACCGTAACGTCGAAGACGGCGGTTCGGTCCGTGGTACGACCCTGCTGGGTTGGGTTGACGTTGCCCGCACCGGTGCCAGCGTCGAGCTGTTCATCGACGTGGGTCCGGCCCTGATCGCCCGTTCGGGCGGCACGCCGCAGGACCGCGTGTTCTTCGGTTTCGGCGATGCGTCGGTTCAGGTTTCGCCGGCCAACAACACGTCGACGGCGTTTGATGCCCGTCTGACCCCGGAGCCTGCCAGCCTCGCGCTGCTGGGCCTGGGCGCTCTGGCCCTGCGTCGTCGTCGCTAATCTGACGCGAAGCTAGAGACCACAGCACTTTGGAGAGGGCTGGCTCGAGAGAGTCAGCCCTCTTTCTTTAGACTGGGACGGTCGCGCCTAGGTGGTGGGGATCAGGGATCAGGGAAACAGGGAACACAAAAAAGCAGGGCGCGCGGTGGGTGAGAGTGTGGGTGCGGCGATCGCCGGTGCAGCTTGTGCCGCGGGTGGCGGGCTGGCGGGCGAAACGGAGTTCGTGACGCTGGCGGATGGACGGCGGCTCGCGTTTCGGCAGCACGGGCGGCGCGACGGCGTGCCGGTGTTTGTGATGCACGGGTTGCCGGGTTCGCGGCTTCAGCACAATCCTGATCTGGAGATCGCCGCGAGCGTTGGAGCGCGCGTCATTTCCGTCGACCGGCCCGGAATCGGGCGGTCGGATGCGCACGCAGAGCGGCGAATCCTGGATTGGGCGGACGATCTGGCGCAGCTCGCGGACCGGTTGGCGCTACCGCGGTTCGCGCTGGGGGGGTGGTCGGGCGGCGGGCCGTACGCCGCGGCGTGTGCGGTGAAGCTGCGACCGCGGCTGACGCGCGTGCTCGTCGCGAACGGCATGGCGCCGCTGAACGAGCTGCCGCGCTGGAGCGGGATGCGGCGGGGGAATCGGCTGCTGCTGAATCTGGCGCGGGTGGCACCGTGGCTGCTGCCGCCGATGATCGCGATGCTGGGGCGGCGTGCGCGACGGAATCCGGCGGGGCACTTCGATGCGTTCGTTCGCGGGCTGCCGGCGTGCGACCGGGCGGTGATTGATGATCCGCGCTATCGGCCGATGTTTGAGCGCGACCTTCAGGAGTCGCTCGCGCCGGGCGCAGGCGGGATCATGACCGAGCTTCGGCTGCTGGTGCGGCCGTGGGGCTTTGATGTGGGGGAGATCGAGTGCGAGGTGGGGTTGATGGTCGGTGCGTACGACACGATCACGCCGGAGGTCGTGGGGCGCTTCTGGCTGGAGCATTTGCGGCGGCCTGATCCAATGTGGCTTCGCGATGATGGGCATTTCGTGGTGGTGCGGCACTGGCGTGAATTCCTGACGTATCTGGTGCGGTGAGCGGGAGGCGCGGCGCCGGCCGGCGGAAGTGAGACGCGCCCGGAGGGATTCGAACCCCCGACCAGCGGATTAGAAATCCGCTGCTCTGTCCAACTGAGCTACGGGCGCAAACCGCGGATGAGCGCGGACGAACCGCTGCGCGGTTCTCGGCGGTTCGAAAGCGGCTCGCGGCGGCTGAGCGGCGTCGCGGCACAGTGCCGCCTTGTCCGGCCGGTCGTCATCTCCGCCGCACGTCCAGCCGAGTCTACCGGAGTTGGTTTGCGTGTTCCAGTTGGTGTTTGTGAGCGGTGGTTGGCGCGTGCGGGGCTGAGAATTTTCCGGCACAACGCGCACTGCTCCTGCTCCTCGGACCAGAATCGGGCAGGCAGCTTGCGTGACCGGCCCGCGGAGGACCGTCGCGGCTGGCGCGATGTGCCCGATCAAGCGCCCGCGCGTGGGCGGGTGATTCCTCCGCCCCTGCCGGGGCGGCTCGCCGAGTCGACTCGTTGACCACGGGTTGCGCTGCGCCCGCCTGTCGGCGGGCTGCGCTTCACTCGTGGATACATTCCGGCGCCCCTGCCGGGGCGGAACTCGGGATGGGATTCCCGCGGGCGGGGTTTGTCGCACCAGCGGATTCTCGCACCAGCGTTGCTGCCTTGGGGTACTTGGGGTACGGGTTGACATCGTACGGAATTCGTGTAATAATTTACCTGGTTCAATAATAACCTGGTGAACTAAATGTCTTCCGGCAATTCGCGTTCGGGCGGTGCGGCGCAGGTGGCACTGGGCGGCGGGGCCGCCCCGACGGTGTCGGAGCGGGCGCTGCGCCTGTTGCTGCGCTGGTCGCACATTTTCTCCGCCGCCGTGCAGGAGAAGCTCGAGTCGGAGTTGATTCGGCGGGTGTGCGGTCCGCCCTTGTCGGTGGCGCAGTTTCACCTGCTGCGGCTGGTTTCTCTGAACGGCGACCACCAGGCGCGGGAGGTCGCGAGCTTTCTGGGGGTGAGCGCGCCGGCCGCCACGAAGAACATCGACAAGCTGGTTCGGCTGGGACTGATCCGTCGCCAGACGGCGCCGGACGACCGCCGGGCACTTCGGCTGTCGGCGCACCCGCGGGGGCGTGCGATGGTTCGCCGCTACGAGCAGTTGGAAGCGGCGATGGCATCGAGCGGGCTGCGGGGCTTCCGTGAGGAGGAGGTGGAGCTGCTGGTTCGGCTGCTGGAGCGTTTTTCGGTGGGGCTATTTTCGCATCAGGAAGTCAGGAGCGGCGTATGTCTGCGCTGCGGTGCCCACATTGCGTCGGACTGTCCGGTCGGCGGGGTTCAGGGCGGGTGTCCGTATCAGCGCGTGCGCCAGGGGTCGGCGCGTGAGCGAGCGCGGCCCGCGACGTCGCGACCGGCCGCGCGGGCTGGAAGGAGCGGGACATGGGCAGGATCGTGATTGATCCGGTGACGCGGATTGAGGGGCACCTGAAGATTGAGGTTGTGACGGAGGGGGGCGTGGTTCGGGAGGCGCGCTGTTCCGGGCTGCTGTTCCGCGGGCTGGAGGTCATCCTGCGCGGGCGCGATCCGCGTGACGCGTCGGTGATCACGCAGCGCATCTGCGGCGTGTGTCCGATTGCGCATGCGATGGCGAGTTCGCTGGCGCTGGACGACGCGTTCCACGTGGCGGCGGTGGTGCCGCACAACGGGCGGCTGCTTCGCAATCTGATCCTGGGCAGCAACTACATTCAGTCGCACATTCTGCATTTTTATCATCTGGCGGCGCTGGATTACGTCGATGCGACGGCCGCCGCCGGGTACGCCGGCCATGATCGCAACCTGCGGCTGGTGGCGCAGTATCTGAGCGGAGGCGGATACTCGCCGTTTCTGCCGCGTTATGAGGGGGACTATCGCCTGTCGAAGGAGTTGAACGAGGCGTGCGTGTCGCACTACGTGGAGGCTTTGCACAAGCGGCGCGAGGCTCACGAGATGCTGGCGATCTTCGGGGGAAAGATGCCGCACCAGATGAGCATTTTCCCCGGCGGCGCGCTGGAGCGCGTGACGGTGGACAAGATCATGGCCTATCGCCACCGGCTCGAGCGGCTGCGTGATTTCATCGATAACGTTTATCTGCCGGACGTGCTGGCGGTCGCGGCGGCGTATCCGGACCACGCGGAAATCGGCGCGGGTTGCCGCCGGTATCTGTCGTACGGTGCATGGGACATGGACCAGGCGGCCGATCTGACGCAGCGGCGGCGTTATCTGCCGGGGGGGGTGCTGGATGGTCAGACGCAGGAGGTCGCGGCGTTGGATCCGCAGCAGATCTCCGAGCAGGTGCGATACGCCTGGTACAAGAGCAGCAGCAATCTGCCGCCGGCGCGGGGCGAGACGGTCGCCGATCCGACGAAGCCGACGGCGTATTCGTTTCTGAAGGCTCCGCGTTACGGTGGGGCGGTTTGCGAGGTTGGGCCGCTGGCGCGTCTGCTGGTTGCGTACAGCAAGGGTCACGAGCGGGTGCGCAAGCTGGTGGACGGGGTTCTGAGCGCGTTGAACTTGCCGGTCGCGGCGCTGAGTTCGGTGCTGGGGCGGCACGCGGCGCGGGCGCTGGAGTGCAAGCTGGTGGCCGACGCGATGTCGGAGTGGGTGCTGCAGCTTCATCCGGGCGAGCCGACCTGTGCGGAATCGCAGGTACCGGAGAGCGGCCGGGGGATGGGTCTGGCGGAGGCGCCGCGTGGTTCGGTGGGTCACTGGATTGAGATCGAAAACGGTGTGATCGCGAACTATCAGGCGGTGGTACCGACGACCTGGAACTGTTCGCCGCGCGACGACAACGACGCGCCCGGTGCCTGCGAGCAGGCGCTGGAAGGCACGCGGGTAAAGGACGAGCAGAATCCGTTCGAGCTGGTGCGCATCGTGCGCTCGTTCGATCCCTGTCTGGCGTGCGCGATCCACATGGTCAGCCCGAAGGGGCGCGAGCTGGGGGCGTTCCGCGTGACGTAAGGAACCAGCCATGACGACGCGCTCGTGCAATCTGCTGCTTGGGGTCGGCAACGTCCTGCGGCGGGACGACGGCGTGGGCGTGTATGCGGCGAGGCGCGTACGTGGTCATGCGCTTGCCGGGCGGCTGGACGTGTGCGAGGCCGGGGCGTGCGGGTTCGAGGCGGGGGCGACTCTGGCAGGCCGGCACCGCGTCGTGGTGGTTGACGCGATCGATGCGGGGCTGACGCCGGGTGCGATCGTCGTCCTGCGAACCGATGAGCTGCGCCCGGCCATCCGCACGGGGGTGAGCTTGCACGACGCGCACGTGCTCGACGCGCTGGCGGAGACGCGGCTGCTGGGTTGTGCCCCGGGGCGCGTGCGATTTGTGGCGGTGCAGGTTTGCGATGTATCGGCCGGAATCGGGCTGTCGCCGCCGGTTGCGGCGGCTGTTCCCGGCGTGGTGCGGGTGGCGTTGAACGAGCTTGGGCTGGGGTGGTTGTGGCGCGGGTGGATCGCGGAGGCGAGCCCTGCGGCGCGGGTTTCGTGTGGCGACTCGGTGCCGCGGGCGGAGGGTTTCTCATGGAACTGACACGACGTGAGTTTCTGGAGCGGGCGGGGGCCGTCAGCGTGTTCAGCTTCTCGTGGTGGCGGCTTCCGTGGCCAGCCGACGGTCAGACCGATCCGGCTGAGCGCGTCGCGGAGATCCCGCTGATCTGGATGGCGACGGGTGCGTGCACGGGCTGCTCGGTGTCGTTGCTAAACGCGGCGTCGCCGACGGTGCGTTTCGCGCTGGTCGGCAACGTTTTGCCTGGCAAGCGACTGGCGTTGGCGTTTCACACGACGCTGATGGCTTCGAGCGGCGACATGGCGATGCGCATGCTCGATCGCGTGGTTCAGGAGCACTCGGGTGGGTACGTGCTGGTGGTCGATGGTGCGACGGCGATCGAGGAGCGGGGCGAGTTCTGCGCGATCGGCGAGCGGGACGGCAAGCCGATCAGCGGCTACGAGCACATCCGCGACCTTGGCCGGAATGCGCTGGCGACGATCGCGATTGGTGCCTGCGCGTCGTTTGGCGGGATACCGGCGGCGCCGCCGAACCCGACGCAGTGCATCAGCGTGGCCGAGCTGTTTGAGCGCGAGCGGATTCAGAATCCGATCATCAACGTGCCCGGTTGTCCGCCGCACCCGGACTGGGTGATCGGCACGATCTCGGCGCTGGTGCTGGGTGGGTTAGGGGCGTTGAAGCTGGACGCGCTGCACCGTCCGGCCATGTTTTTCGGGTCGTTGATCCACGACAACTGTCCGTACCGCGGGCATTTCGAGCGGGGCGAGTTTGCACAGCGTTTCGGCGATCACGGCTGCCTGATCAAGCTGGGGTGCAAAGGTCCGATGACGCACGCGGACTGTCCGATCCGGCACTGGAACGGCGGCGTCAACTGGTGTGTCGAGGCTGGGCATCCGTGCGTGGGCTGCTGCGAGCCCGAGTTTCCATTTGAAGAATCGCTCTTTCAGCCGGTTCAGCCGGCGCAACTGACGTTTCCCGGGACGTATCCGGCGGCGGCCGGAGACCGGCGACGGCAGGCGGACGCGAACACCTACGCGGCCGTCGGCATGATCGGAACGGCGGCGTTTCTGGCGGGTGTGGGGGTGGCCACGGCTGCGGGGAAGATCGGTCCGGCGGACGCGGAGGTGGAGGCCGAGCCGGGCACGGATAGGGAGAAGGGCGATGCACCCGCTCAGCCGTAGGGAGCTTCTCGCGGTCGTCGGGGCGGCGGCGCTACCGGTGCCGGCGGCGCGCGCCCAACTGCCCGCTTCGGTCTACGACGAGGCGTATGCGATCCTTTATGACGCGACGCGCTGCATCGGCTGCCGCGCGTGTGCGCGGCGTTGCCGGCGGGTGAAAGCGACGTTGCCGGACGTGGGTGAGATTGACGGTATTCGCTTCGACCAGCCGCGTGATCTGTCGCACCGGAACCTGACGGTCATTCAGCTCTGCGACGGCGGGCCGGCGCCTCCGCCGTCGGCGCCGGGAGCGCGGCGCTGGTCGTTTCTGAAGCGTAACTGCATGCATTGCAACGCGCCGGCGTGTGTGTCGGCGTGTCCGGTGGCGGCGTTGCGCAAGACGGATCGCGGGCCGGTGGTTTACTACGAAGAGCGGTGCATCGGCTGCCGCTACTGCATGCTGGCGTGTCCGTACAACGTGCCGCGCTACGAATGGCTGGATCGGGCGCCACGGGTTCGGAAATGCGATCTCAACGGCGGCTGCGTCCAGGCGTGTCCGGTGGGTGCCCTGGTGGACGGCACGCGCAAGGGCCTGATCGCGGAGGCACACCGCCGCATTGAGCGCGAGCCGCGGCGCTATCTTGATCACGTTTACGGCGAGTTTGAGGGTGGCGGGACGAGTTATCTGATTCTGTCAGCGATTCCGCTGGAGCGGTTCGGGCTTCCGAGGCTGCCGCCGACGGCGCCGGGTAGCTACGCTGAGCCGATTCTGGGTGCGGTTCCGGGCTGGGTGGCGGGCCTGGCGTTGTTTCTGGGGGCGTTGCATCGGCTTCAGAAGCGGCCGAGCGGCGTGGAGGGGGCGGTGCGTGAGGGTGAGCCATGAGTGTCGGCGCGATTCAGGGTTTACCGAGTACGGAACGCCGGCGGCCGCGCGTCTCGAACGTGCGGTTGGCGATGTCGGGATTGGTGGTGATTGCGTTCGGGCTGGCGGGTTATCGGTTCTGGGGTGGGTTGGGGGCGGCGACGAACCTGACGGACTCGATGCCGTGGGGGCTGTGGATCGGCTTTGACATGCTGTGCGGGATTGCGTTGGCGGCCGGCGGGTTTGTACTGGCCGGCGCGGTGCACATTTTCGGGCTTCGCCGCTATGAGCCGTTTGTGCGGCCGGCGATCGTGACGGCGCTGCTGGGCTATCTGCTGGCGATCATCGGGCTGCTGATGGACCTGGGCCGGCCGTGGGCGATCTGGCACCCGCTGATCATGTGGCAGCCGCACTCGGTGATGTTCGAGGTAGCCTGGTGTGTGATGCTGTACACGACGGTGTTGTTTCTGGAGTTTTTGCCGATCGTGTTCGAGCGTTTCGGGCTGACGGGGGCGCTGCGCGTCATGCGGCGGGTCATGATCGTCTTCATCGTCGCGGGCATCGTTCTATCGACCGTGCATCAGAGCTCGCTCGGCTCGCTGTTCGTGATGATGGAGCACCGCCTGCACCCGCTGTGGTTCACGCCGCTGCTGCCGCTGCTGTTCCTGATGTCGTCGCTGGCGGTCGGCGTGGCGATGGTGATCTTCGAGGCGATTCTGTCGGGGATGATTTTCGGGCACCGTTTTCCGATGCGGCTGCTGGGGGACCTGGCCCGTGCGTTGCCGCTGATCCTGTCGCTGTACGTCGGCTTGCGGCTGATGGATCTCAACGGGCGCGGCGAGCTGCACCGTCTGCTGGACAATTCGCTCGAGACCTGGGCGTTCATTCTGGAGATGGTGGTGGGCGTGCTGCTTCCGGGCGTGCTACTGCTCAGCCCCGAGGTGCGCTACAACCGGCTCAGGCTGTTCGGCTGTTCGATCATGGTGATCGTGGGCGTTGTCATGAATCGGCTGAACGTGTCGCTCCTGGGTCTGCTGGCCTCGTCCAGCGGCTACTTGCCGCGCTGGATCGAGATTCTGGTGTCGGGCGGCGTGGTCGCCGGCGGCCTGCTCGTGCTGTCCGTCATGAATCACCATCTTCCGATCGTCCCCGCGGCGCTGGCGGATTCGCGCGGCGCTGGTTCGGCTCACATGAAAGCGGAGGCTCAATCATGAATTCACCTGCGGCTCGCATTCTGCTGATCGACGACGATCCGCTCGTTCACGACGCGGTCAAGATGATCCTCGAACCGGAGGGGTATCAAGTCGAGGGGTGTCTGACGGGGCCGGCGGGGCTGGAGGCGCTGCGCGCTCGCCGGCCGGACGTGCTGCTGCTGGACATCATGCTGGCCAAGCCGTCCGAGGGGTTTCACCTGGTGTACAAGCTGAAGGAATATCCCGAGCTGCGCGAGATTCCGATCATCGTGCTTTCGGCGATCCGGCAGTCGTACGGCTTCGACTTCGCGCAGGAAGTCGGAAGCGAGTTTCTACCCGTGCAGCGCTTTCTGGAGAAACCCATCGACGCCGCCACGCTTCGTGAGGCGGTTCGTCAGGCGCTGTCTGAACACGAGGCCCGCACGTGACGCGCATGAATGGCCTTGCCGAGCCGGCTCTGCCGGCACTTCCGCTCGCGGCGACGCGCAGCGGCGCTCTGGCGGCGCTGCTGCAGGCGCACTGGTTCATCCGCCTGCGCTGGGCGTTTGTCGCCGCCGCGCTGGCCAGCCTGGGGTTGGAGCGGTTCGTGACGCCGGCGGCGGTGCGTCCGCCGCTGCTGGTGATTCCGATTCTGCTGCTGGCGATCGTCAACCTGGTGTGGATGGGAATCGAGGACTATCTGGTTCGTCGGCTGCGGCCGCGCGCGACGGACGACGCGGGCATCATTCGCCGTTCGCTGCTGTTTGCCAACACACAGGTTGGCGTGGACTTGCTGCTGCTGACGGTGATCCTGCGGTACACGGGTGGCGTCGAAAACCCGATGGCGATGTTCTACCTGTTCCACATGAGCATTGGGGCGTTGCTGCTGCGGCCGTGGCACGCGATCGGGCAGGGCATCTGGGCGATGCTGCTGTACAGCGGGCTGGCAGTGGGGGAGCACCTGGAGTGGATTGCGCCGCACTACGATTTTCTGCCGCAGTTCCCCTCTCCCGGCCTCTACGCCCGCGGGGAATTCGTCGCCGCGATGCTGGTCGTGATGGCGGCGGGGGTGTTCGCGATGCTGTATTTCACACTGCACATCACGGGGCGCCTGGAGCGGCGCGAGCGCGAGCTGCATGGTGCCCACGACGCGCTGCGGCACTCGCGCGACGCGATCTTCGACCTTCAGCAGCGCCGGGCCCGCTTGCTGCAGACGGCGGCGCACCAACTGAAAGGGCCGCTGGCCACGATCGAGACGCTGGCGGGGCTGCTCGCCGACCGCGTCGTTCCGCCCGACGCGGTCGCCGGCACGTATGAGAAGATTCGGCAGCGTTGCCGGGAGGGCGTGCAGCAGGTGACAGAGCTGCTGACGCTGGCCCGTGTGCAGCGTGGCGATCCGACCCGGCACCGCCGGTCGTTCACCGACGCCGCCCAGGTTGCGCACGACGTTTGTTCGCGGTACGCGGCGTTGGCGCGAGGCCGGGGTGTGAGTCTGGACCTGCAACTGCCGGAGCACCTGGAATCGACCGTGCTGGTCGATCCCGCCGACCTGACCGACTGCCTCAGCAACCTGGTCGATAACGCGATCAAGTACACGCCAGCGCCGGGCACGGTGACTGTTTCGCTGTCGACCGGTCCGTCGAGCGCGGCGCTGGACGGTCGGTCGAGCGGCCGGTTCTCTCCGGGCGTTGAAGTGCCGGCCGAAACGGGCGGCGCCGTTGGGGCGTACGTCGCGTTGACGGTGACGGATTCGGGTCTGGGGCTCGATTCGCAGACGCTGACCGAGATTGAGGAGCCGGAGAAGGACGGCTCGATCTTCGACGCGTTCCGCCGCGGTAACAATGCGCTCTCCGCCGCCATTCCGGGCACGGGTTTGGGCCTGGCGATCGTGCGCGAGGTGGTTGAGCAGAGCGGGGGGCAGATCATCGTTCGATCGCACGAGGGGGGCGGATCGAGCTTCACGGTGGTGTTCCCGACGCAGCAGCCGCCTGGGGAGGTTGCCGGGGTCCGAAACACGCGTTCGAGCGTCCTGGTCGAGAGGACCGGCGGTGATGAGGCGATCCAGGAGCCGTCCGTGGCTCGGCCGGAGGCGCATGACGTGCATGTGACGATGGCGTGACGGTTGGGGCGCTTGCGCGAAGGTAGGCGTACGGGCGGACGTGGCCCGTCGGCGCTCGGGGCTCGGATGGGGGCGCGATGCGCGAAGGGGGGCAACTTCGCAGGCCGCCGCTTCCTAACGAACGGGCGCGGCTCTGTTGGCGGGACTCGTGGTTCGTAGGGCCGACCCGACTCGACTAGAATGGCGCGGTTCGGCGGGAGGTGCGGTTCCCGCCGGGGAGTTGCGCCTGCCGGCGCGAGTGCCAGGGTTCCACCCAGACGAGCCGATGGTTTCCGAGCGGACAGAAGCACAACGTGAGTCGAGCGGCGACGTGCCGTGGTTGCTCGTGCGCGGCGCGACACACAACAATCTGAAGGGGATCGAGGCGGCGATTCCGCTGGGGCGGTTCGTGTGCATCACGGGCGTGTCGGGTTCGGGCAAGAGCTCGCTGGTTAACGACGTGCTGCACGCGGCGCTGGCCGCGGAGCTGAACCGGGCGGCGACGCCGGCGGGCGATTTTGAGTGTATTGAGGTTGTGGGCGGGGGGACGGCAGCGGCGAAGGCACGAAGGCACGAAGGCACGGAGGCACGAAGGGGAGAAGCGGCGAAGCGACGGAGCGACGAAGCGACGGAGCGACGAAGGGGGCGACCGAGCGGCGAAGCGACGGAGCGACGAAGCGACGCCGGGGTGAAGCGACGGAGCGACGCAGGGGCGAGCCGGAGGCCGATCGCGGCGGGGCGGCGCGTGTTGCCGAGCGTGAAGGCGGCGCTGGACAACGTCATTGCGATCGATCAGGCGCCGATCGGCCGCACGCCGCGGAGCAATCCGGCCACGTACATCAAGGTGTTCGATCTGATCCGCGATCTGTACACGCGGCTGCCGGACAGCAAGCTGCGCGGGTATCGGCCGGGGCGTTTCAGTTTCAACGTGTCGACGGGGCCGAAGGGTGGCGGGCGGTGCGAGGCGTGCGAGGGCAACGGTGCGAACCGGATCGGGATGGATTTTCTGGCGGACGTGTGGGTGACGTGCCCGGTGTGCGAGGGGCGGCGCTTCGGGCGCGAGACGCTTCAGATTCACTACAAGGGGCGAAGCATCGCCGACGTGCTGGCGATGGACGTGCAGCAGGCGATCGAGCACTTCGACGCGCAGCCGCGCATCCGCGAGATGCTCCAGACGCTGCACGACGTCGGGCTGGACTACCTTCATCTCGGGCAGTCGAGCACGACGCTTTCCGGGGGCGAGGCGCAGCGCATCAAGCTGGCGCGCGAACTGGTGAAGCGCAGCACGGGGCGGACGATTTATGTCCTGGACGAGCCGACGACCGGGCTGCACTTCGACGACATCCGCAAGCTGCTCGACGTGCTGCACGGCTTCGTGGACGCGGGTAACACGGTGCTGGTCATCGAGCACAATCTCGACGTCATCCGCACCGCCGACTGGGTCATCGACCTGGGTCCCGAAGGCGGCGACGGTGGCGGGAGGATCGTCGCCGAGGGAACGCCCGAGGACATCGCCGCGAACCGCGTGTCGGCGACGGGGCAGGCGCTGCGGAGTGGCGAAGCGAGTCTTCGCGTGGAGCGGGCGACGGCGGGGCGGCGGAAAGCGCCGGCCGTGGAGCGCGGCGGTGCCGTGGCGACCGCGGCACTCGACGCGATCATGGTGCGCGGGGCGCGCGAGAACAATCTGAAAGACCTGACGGTTTCGTTTCCGCGCGACGCCATGACCGTCTGCACCGGCGTCTCGGGCTCGGGCAAGACCAGCTTTGCGGTCGACACGGTGTACACGGAGGGGCATCGGCGGTACGTGGAGTCGCTGTCGGCGTATGCGCGGCAGTTCGTGGGGCAGATGCGCAAGCCGCGCGTCGAGCACGTGGAGGGCTTGTCGCCGGCGATCTGCATCGAGCAGAAGTCGGCGGCGCGCAGCCCGCGCTCGACGGTCGGCACGATCACCGAAATTTACGACTACATGCGCGTGCTGTGGGCGCGGATCGGGACGCCGCACTGCCCGCGCTGCGGCATTCCGATCGGGTCGCAGACGTGCGACGAGATCGTGGATCGCGTGCTGGGGCTGGCGGCCGGAACGCCGGTGATCGTGCTGTCGCCGCTGACGCTGGGTGAGGGTGAGTCGTATGCGGCGATGTTCAACCGGCTGCGGTCGAGCGGGTATGCGCGGGTGCGGATCGACGGGGTGATTCAGGAGACGGCGATGTCGACGACGATCGACACGCGCCGCAAGCACCGCGTGGAGGTGGTGGTGGATCGGGCGGTGATCCGGCCGCGCGACCGGCGGCGGATCGCGGAGAGCGTCGAGCACGGGCTGGCGCTGGGCAACGGCGTGGTGGTGGTGCTGGAGGAGGCTTACGAGACGGTCGCGGAAGCCGCGGGGAACGGGGCTGGGGAGGGCGAGCCGCCGGCGGTGACACGGCACGCGGCGCGGGAGACGACCTATTCGCAGCGCTTTGCGTGCAACCGCTGTGGCACGAGCTACACGGAGCTGGGGCCGCAGAATTTCAGCTTCAACAGTCCGCTGGGCTGGTGCGAGACGTGCGAGGGGCTGGGCGTGCAGCGCGGGGCGCCGGCGTCGGCGATTGTGGCGCGGCCGTCGCGCGGGCTGCTGGGCGGGGCGATTCGCGGGTGGGAGTCGATCGGGCGCGACGCGGCGGTGCGCGACATGCTGACGGCGCTCTGCGAGCGGCTGAACGTCGGAGTGGACACGCCGCTGGAGCGCTGGAGCGACGCGCAGTCGGCGGCGCTGATGTTCGGGTTGCCGGAGTGGATCGACGCGCCGCGCTCGGCGATGCGCCGCACAGGGGCGGCGCAGGTGCGGTTTCAATGGAAGGGATTCTTCCCGGCGATCGACGACGCGACGCGCAACAGTTGGATGCTGCGGCATCGGCTGCAGCACGCGGTGTCGGACATACCGTGCATCACGTGCCGCGGCGGGCGGCTGCGAGCGGACGCGGCCGCGGCGCGGCTGGCGGATCGGACGATCACGGAGATTTCGCAGCTTCCGCTGACCGGCGCGCAGCGGTTCTTCGAGACGCTGAAGCTGGACGCAACGCAGCGGCGCGTGGCGGGCGAGCTGTTGAAGGAGATTCACGACCGGCTGCGTTTTCTGATCGACGTGGGCCTCGATTACGTGACGCTGCACCGGGCCGCGGCGACGCTCTCGGGCGGCGAGTCGCAGCGCATCCGGCTGGCCGGGCAGATCGGCACCGGGCTGTCGGGCGTGCTGTACGTGCTGGATGAGCCGACGATCGGGCTGCACCCGCGCGACACGCGGCGGCTGATCGGCGCGCTGACGCGGCTGCGCGACCTGGGCAACACGCTGCTGCTGGTCGAGCATGATCGCGACGTGATCCGTTCGGCGGACCGGCTGCTGGACTTCGGGCCGCGGGCCGGGCGCTTCGGCGGCGAGCTGGTGTGGCAGGGAGCGGCCGGTGAGGCCGAAGCGGCCGCGGCCCGGGGCGATGCGGCGGATCGGTCGCTGACATTGGGATATCTGGCGGGCGGCCGCGCGGTCGAGATTCCACAGAACCGCCGGCCGGTGGGAGCGGCGCCGCTGGGCGCCGCGGCTGAGACGCCGCCGATGTGCGGGTGGATGATCGTGCGTGGCGCGCGGCACAACAATCTGCGCGGGATCGACGTGCCGATTCCGCTGGGGCGGCTGAGCTGCGTGACGGGCGTTTCGGGTTCGGGGAAGAGTTCGCTGGTGAATGACATCCTGGCGCCGGCGCTGACAAATCTGCTGGTGGGCGGGGCTCCGCCGCCGGGGTCGCATGATGCGATCGAGTTCGTCGCGCCGGAAGCCACGAAGCCACGGAGCCACGAAGCCACGAAGCCACGGAGCCACGAAGCCACGAAGGGGCGACGCCGTGAGCCGACGATTCCGATCGACAAGCTGATCAACGTGGATCAGGCCCCGATCGGCACGACGCCGCTGAGCAATCCGGCCACGTACGTGGGCGTGTATGACTGGGTTCGCGAGCTGTTCGCCCGGCTGCCGGAGAGCAAGGTGCGCGGCTGGACGGCGCAGCGCTTCAGCTTCAACCGGGCGGGCGGGCGCTGCGAGACGTGCGAGGGCTACGGGCAGAAGCTGATCGAGATGCACTTTTTGCCCGACGTGTGGGTCGAGTGCGAGACGTGCCGGGGCAAGCGCTTCACCGGCGAAACGCTCGAGGCGCGCTACCGCGGCAAGTCGATCGCCGACGTGCTGGAGATGAGCGTCGCCGAGGCGCTGGGACTGTTCGAGAACGTGCCAAAGGTCCGGCGGCTGCTGGCGACGCTGGCGGACGTGGGGCTGGATTATCTTCAGCTTGGGCAGGCGGCGCCGACGCTTTCGGGCGGCGAGGCGCAGCGCGTCAAGCTGGCCGCCGAGCTGGGCAAGCCGAACACGGGTCGGACGCTCTATCTGCTGGATGAGCCGACGACCGGGCTGCATTTCGACGACGTGCGCAAGCTGCTGGGCGTGCTGCACCGCCTGGCCGACCTGGGCAACACCGTGGTGGTGATCGAGCACAATCTCGACGTGATCAAGAACGCCGACTGGATCGTCGATCTGGGGCCGGAGGCGGGCGACGCGGGCGGGCGAATCACCGCGATGGGGACGCCGGAGGAAATCACCGGCGTCCGCGCTTTGGCGGAGTCGGCGGCCGCGCCGGCGGCGTTCACATCGGAAGCGGGTCAATCTCACACGGCTGCGGCGCTCGCGCCGTTGCTGGCGGCGGGGCCGTACGCGTTGCGTGAGGTGTACGACGCGGCGGCGCACGCGGCGAAAGAGCTGGAGATCGACCGCAGCCGGCTGGACGCGGGCGGTCAGCAGACGCGCATGCCCTGGGAGGTGGACGGGCGGCGCTGGCATCTTGAGCAGCGCGGCAGCCGCAGCGACGCGCCGCGGCGCTGGGAGCCGGGGGCGCTCGAATACATCGAGGAGCTGGTGCAGAAGGCGGGCAAGTTCGCGCCGACGTCGTGGAACGACCGGGCGCACGTCGAGATCACGGCGCCACAGGCGGAGAAGTGGTTTCTGCACGCGCTGACCGGCGGCGAGTGGCTGCTGGAGTGTTACTTCCGCGTGCCGCGGGGTACGTTTCGCGACGATCAGCTCCAGCGCCTGCTGAAGCTCAAGACGCTGGACCAGCGCGACGACCTGCCGGTCTATGGCAACAACGCGCGCGTCGCGGTGCGGCGGCGGATGGACGGGCCGGATGCAATCGCCGTTTACGTGCATGACCGGGCGGAGATCGACACGCCTGGTTTTCGTCGCTTCGTGCGCGAGGCGGTCAGCGCCTACTTGGCGTTGACCCGCGGCGACTCGGCCTGTCCGAAGACACCGTGACACTTCCCTGGCGGCATGCACCGGAGCGGAATCGGCCCGCACGGCATCACGATCGAAGCGAAGTTTGAGGCGCGTGGCGGCGCTGGGCGGTTCACTGCGGCATGGGTCGCAGCTCGAACTGCCGCACGAAGATCATCAGCGGGCGCGGATCGAGGAAGAAGCGCTGCGAACCGGGCGCGCTGAGGATGCGCAGATCGATGCGCTGCTCGCCTGCCAGCAGCGGCATGGTAAGCAGCATGGTGCGCGTGTCGGACGGCACGAGCGTTTCCTGGATGGTGATGCCGTCACGGACCAGCGCGACGTGGCAGCTTCCGCAGTCGGGAAAGGCGCGCCCGAGTTCGAGGCTGGTGACGAGCAGCGCGGAGAGGCTGTGCGGTGCGCGCAGGTAGAAGGACACCTGCCCGTCTACGCCGGGTCCGAGCCAGCAGTCGTGTGTCACCAGCGGGTCGCAGAAATCGAACGCGCTCGGGTCGATCCCCAGCAGCGCCACGTCGCGCGCAATCGGATCGGCGACGCGAAACAGCTCCGGCGAGACATCCGACGGTGCCAGGACCGGCGCCGGCGACGCAGGGTCATACGCCAGCGGCGTCGTGAACGTGTATTTCATGACGAGCTTCAGGCGCGGCCACGAAAGGATCGGGCCGCGCGTCAGAACCGTCAATTCATCGTAAACCTGCCTGGCTGGCGCGCTGAGCCACGTCGCGTCAGCGGCCGCCTGCTCGACCTCTTTCGCCAGCGAAGCGTCGAGCGCGTCGAGCCGGGCGTGCCAGCCGGGCAGCAGGTCGATGCAGCGGCGGGACTGGTAGTAGGCGAGCGGGACCGCCCGCTGCACGTGCCCGGGGCGATTCCGCCGGCTGGGGCGGCAGCGGGCCACGTACGCGTCGACCAGCCCGTGCGGATCGACGATCGGCACGGTCGGGCCGAAACCGAAAGTGTCGTCGCCGAGATTCCCGTTGCGAATCGTGAACTCGCCGTAAGCCTGGTTGAACTCGCCGACCATCGTCAGTCCGCGCCGCGCCGCGCGTATCTGGCTCAACGTGCGCGGCTGGCCGGCCGGGAAGTCCTTGAAAGGCGTGTACGTCGCCGATATCCGCGCCACGCCGGTCTGCGCGTTGAACGGCGGCTCTTCGGGCATCCGGGACAGCGCGAACAGCAGCGTTGCGCCGAGTGCGAACACGGTCAGCCGCGCGGGGAGACGCGATGATTCCAGCAGCGTCGCGAGCGCGGATGCCACCACCGTCGCCCCGACCAGCAGGCTGCTGGCGACGAATCGGCCGCGCATGTAGTCGCCGCCCACCCACGCAAGGTATGCGAGCTGACACGCGACGCCCAGGCCGAGCAGGGCAGCGAGCGCGCCGAACCGGTCGCGCCGCCAGGCGCCGCACAGCAGTCCGCTCAGCGGTGCCGAGGCGATCAGGGCGGCGTGCCACGGCTCGTAAAGTGCGAAGTCGTACAGGTAGCGCACTCCCTGGGCCAGCCGCAACGACGCGACGCTTCCGATTTTTGCGTAGCCCGTGTTTGGAAAGGGAAAACCGTAGTAAATCGCCGCGAATATCAGCCAGGCGATCAGCGGCGCCAGGCCGACTGCAAAGAGGGCGGCGGCGCGGAATCTGCCACCGCGCTCCGCCTCCCCCAGGTTCCAGACGATCCACACCGCGAGCGGTGCAACCAGAGGGAGCTGATCGATGCGGTTCAACGCCAGCAGGCCGACGGTCAGCCCGAACAACGCGGGTCCCACGCCTGGCACGCGGCCGAGCGCGGCCAGCGCGATCACGCCGGCCAGGCAGGCGTGCGACAGGCTGTTCTCAAGGCCGCTGGTGCTCCACTCGCGGAAACTCCGCGACGATGCCAGCGCCACTCCGAGGAATACGATCGCCGGCGCGGCGTTGCGAAGTCGGGCCAGCGACAATCCGAGCAGCGCGGCGGCGGCCAGCGTGAATATCACACCCAGCGCGAGCGCGTAGGTCTCGATGTGCTCGATCGGACCCGCGCACAGCAGCAGCATCCAGAGCGGATGCGTGAATCCCTGCACGCGCTCGCCCACGTTGAAGACCAGGCCGTGCCCGGCCGCGAAGTTCTCGGCATAGCGAAACGAAATGTACGCATCCTGTGTCAGCCACGCGCCCCACGCGGCAGCGCAGGCGACAAACACGCCTGTAACGACGGCGACACTGATCCTCAATCGCGTCATGAGCAGCCGGCCAGCCTCCTGCGGTCAGACCCCTACGGCGTTACGCGCTCCAGCGGTTCGGCCGGGTTCATGTCGCCGCCGCAGGTCGGGCACTTGATGTTCGAATTCCCGTCGGCGTCATAGGGCGGTAGCCAGTCCTTGCCCTCGAAACGGATGCGCGCGGGAAAGCCCTTTTCGTCGTACTGGTAGGCGACGCGATGGACGCCGTGGCAGGCCCAGCGGATGCTCACGTACGACTCGGTCTTGCCGCACTTGCCGCAGACGCGCGGTCCGCTATCCACCTTGTCCCTGCGCACGTCGCCGCAGGCCAGACAGCGCCAGTCGGCGACGAAGTCGCGCGTCGAGCGCGTAAGGGGTTTGATCTGCTCGTCACGGTGTGCGGCGAAGCGCCAGCCGGCCAGCGCGGCGACCACAATGAAGACGGCGAGCAAGGCGATGGTTCGGCGGCGATCCGGGCGGTCGGGCTTGATGGGAGCAGGATGGCTCGGGTGTGCGTGTGTCATGGGGCATCAGCGCAAACGGATCGATGCGGCATTTTGCCCGGTTGTGGCGAGCGTCTCTGTTTCCTCGGTCCCTTAATCCGTTCGTCCCTTCGTCCCTTCGTCCCTTCGTCCCCTAGTCCCGCGGCCCCTCGGCCCCTCTCTTAGTAAACGGGATACCGCCCCGTCCACCACCACAGTTGCGCCTTGGAGAAGTTGTAGTGCGTGCGGTCGCTGTAGGGGTGGTAATTGCAGAAATAGCAGTCGCCGCCCTTGCAGTCTTCGTAGACCGGCTGAATCTTCTCCTTGAGCATCTCGCGCGTGCGGACGCGATGCACCGCGCCGTCCATGCTCGCGATGTTGATCGAGCCCAGGTGACGGTCGGTCAGCCAGGTGGGGCCGGCGTACCACGAGCGGGCACCGTCGTCCCAGACCAGCCGTCCGCCGTCGCGCCAGCGCTCGAAATTCCCGTCCAGCACCACGTCCTGGTCGGGCCCGACTTCGGCCAGCAGGATCGTGAAAGGCGGGCGGGTGGGCGGATAGCGGTCGATGTTGAACGACTGCGGCTCGTGAAAGTGCCGCAGGATGTAGTTCATGCCGTAGCCGCACGAGGGCACGCGGCCGTTCACGTGCTCGCGGCCGGTGCGCACGGCGTCGAAATCGAAGCGGGCGCGGATCGGGTCGCCTGGACACACGAACAGCTTCCCGTCGCCGACGTAGGTGGGGAACAGCTTGTAGAACCACAGGTCGGGCTTTTGCACGCCCCACTGCGCCTCGCTCCACAGGTTGTGCGGCATGTAGCCGCGATGCTCGAGCTGATACGTCAGCAGCGCCGTCGTGATCTGCCGCAGGTTCGATCCGCACGCGGCGGCGGCGGCCTGTTTGCGCGCATCCTGCAGCGCCGGCAGCAGCAGCGATATCAATAGCGCGATGATCGCGATGACGACCAGCAGCTCGATCAAAGTGAATGCGCGTGGGCGGCGGCGAATCGTGAGCATGACGCACTCCTCAGGACACCAGTAATATTCTATCGGATTGTGCCTCGCCCGTGCACAATGATCCGCCGCCGGATTGACTTTCAGCGGCGATTCGTTGCCCGGTCGGGCGGTTGGAGGATACGACCATGAGCGGTGGATCACACTCGGGTCTGGCCCGCGCGGCGCTCGATGCCGGCGAGGGGATTCTGCGTCTGGCGCCGAACTGGGTGCCACGCGCCTTTCTGCAGCCCGGCCGGCGCCTGCGGCTGGCCGAAGAAGACCTCTACGCTCTGGGCGCCCACCGCGGCGGGATCGACGAGCGCTGGTTCAGCTCGTGCATTCCGGCGGACAACCCCGGCGCGCCGCCCGACGAGGGGCTGAGCTACGTCGAGCACGAAGGCCGCCGCGGGCTGTTTCGCGACGCCGTCCAGGACTTGGGCGCGGCGCTGATCGGCGAGGCGCTCTGGTCGCGCTTCGGCCGCTGGCCGGTGTTCGGCAAGTTTTTCGACAACCTGGGCATGATTCCGCTGCACCTGCACCAGGACGACCGGCTGGCGAAGCTCGTGGGCCGCGAAGCCAAGCCCGAAGCCTATTACTTTCCGCCGCAGCTCAACACCACGCCGAACCGCTTCCCCTGCACGTTCATGGGGCTAGAGCCCGGCGTGGAACGGTCCGACGTGCGGCGCTGCCTGGAGCGCTGGAGCCAGGGCGACAACGGCGTGCTCGACCTGTCCAAAGCGTATGCGCTGCGGCCGGGCACCGGCTGGCTGATCGGGCCGCGCATCCTGCACGCGCCCGGCTCGCTGCTCACGTTCGAGCCGCAATGGGCGTCCGACGTCTTCGCCATGTTCCAGTCGCTGGTCGACGACCGGCCCGTGCCGTGGGAGCTGCTGGTCAAAGACGTGCCGGCGGATCGGAAGAGCGATCTCGACTTCATCGTCGATCTGATCGACTTCGAGGCCAACACCGACCCGCGCTTTCGGCGGAACCACTTTCTCTCGCCGCGGCCGGTCGCAGAGACATCCGGCGAAGGCTGGCTCGACCGCTGGGTGGTCTACGGACGCATCGGCGGGCAGCATCTCTTCTCGGCCCGCGAACTGACGATCGATCCGGGCGCCAGCGCCGTCATTCGCGACCCGGGCGCCTCGGGCGCAATCGCGGTGCGCGGCCGCGGGCGGATCGGAGCGCACGCGCTTGAGACGCCGCAGAGCATCCGCTTCGGCCAGATGACGCGCGACGAGTTTTTCATCAGTGCGCCGCGCGCCGCGGCGGGTGTGCGCTGGGTGAACGAATCGCGCGACGAGCCGCTCGTGACGCTGCGTTACTTTGGACCGGACGTGGTGTCGCCGGAAATAGCGAGTGGACAATAGCGAATTCGCGCGAAACGTCGCGCCTACGTAACAGGCCCCCATGGCGGGCGCGCTGGAGGGGCTGACTTGCGAGAGCTTAGCACTACGCCGGGCGCAGCGGGCGTCTGACGTCCTATTCACAATCTCCGCTCAGGAGCGCGGCGACAAAGCCATCGACGTCGAAGCCGTTCACGCTGCCGTCGCCATTCACGTCGCCGGCACACGGTCCACAGGGCGGCGCCGTTCCGGTCAGGGCGTCAATGAAAGTGTCAATGTCGCGAGCGTCAATGGAACCGTCGCAGTTCGCATCGCAGGACGGGGCGTCGCTTACCGTCAGAGCTGCGGCGGCGCTCGTGATCGTAGCGAGCGCGCTCGAGACCTCGCAATCGTACGCGCCGGCGTCCGTCAACTCGGCGGCGCTGATGCGGAGCACCGGCATCCTGGTGCCGCTGATGTTTGCACCATCGGCCAGTTCGACGCCGTCCCGGCGCCATTGAAAGGCCGCATGGCTGTTGGCCGCGACCGCAAACTTCGCGTGTGCCCCGACGCAGACGGCGAGCGAATCCGGCTGCCGGACGAGATTGGGACGCTGGCCATTGAACGACACAGTAACTGTGAAATTCGCTACCGCCATGTCCAAGTCGCCGTCACCGTCCAGATCGCCCAGCGCGACGGCATCTGGGAGGTAACCAGCGCCGAAGGACCAGCCGAACGCAAATGCCGCGCTTCCGTCATTGACGAGCGCGCTGGTTGAATGGCTGTCATGGTTCGCCACCGCCATGTCCAGGTCGCCGTCGCCGTCCAAGTCGCCCAGCGCGAGTCCCAACGGCCACCGATGTACAGGGAAGGTCGCCACGGCGCCAAACGTCCCGTCGCCGTCGTTCAGCAACACGTCAGCGCTTCGCTCGGCGGCGCACGCCACCGCCACGTCGAGGTCGCCGTCACCGTCAAGGTCGCCCAGTGCGACGGAACTCGGACCGCCACCGACGGGGTAATTCACCGGCGGTGAGAAGGTCCCGTCTCCGGTGCCAAGCACGACACTCGTAGAGGCGCTGTAGAAATTGGCGGTCACGATGTCGAGGTCGCCGTCGTCATCCAGGTCACCCATCGCGACCGACAACGGTCCATCCGCGACGAGGTAATTCACCGCAGTCGCGAACGTCCCGTCACCGTCGTTGAGAAGTACGCTGACGTTGCTTCCGTTGGACGCGTTCGCCACCGCCATGTCCAGGTCGCCGTCGTCATCGACATCCCCCAGCGCGACAGACTCGGGGCCGTCGCCAACCGCGTATTGAACAGACGCTGCAAATGTGCTGTCGCCGTCGTTCAGCAGCACGCTCACGTCGTCACTCAAGTCATTCGTAACGACGATGTCCAGGTCGGCGTCACCGTCCAAGTCCCCCATGGCGACGCCTGATGGCCCCGCGCCCACGGCAAGGGCAGCGCCCACGTCGAGTGCTCCGGCGCCGTCATTCAGCATCACGCTGGCCGTGTTGTCGAGCTTATTCGCAACCGCCACGTCCAGATCGCCGTCGCCGTCCACGTCCCCCAGTTCGACCGCTTGCGGCCCGATTCCAGCCCGGTAGTCTCTGCGGCCTGCAAGTGACGCGTCTCCATTGTTCATCAACACGCCGACGTAGTTACCGAGGTAGTTCGCCACAACCACGTCCAGATCGTGATCCCCGTCGACGTCACCCAGCGCGGCCGACAGTGGCGCCTCCCCAACGCCGTATTGCGCCGAAAACGCGAACGTCCCGTCGGAATTGTTGCATAGGACAACGCCATTGGGAACGACGATGTCCAGGTCGCCATCGGCGTCGAGGTCGCCCATCGTGACGGTCCGCGGCGTGGCACCGGCCGCGTAGACCCGTCGGTCGACGAAGCTGCCGCTGCCATCGTTGAACCAGACGCTGACGCTGCTCGCACCGCTGTTTGCCGCCGCCATGTCCAGGTCGCCGTCGCCGTCCACGTCGCCCAGACATACACCCGTCGGCACGCTTTCCGAGAAATAGCCCACGCGACCCGAGAACGTCCCGTTCCCACCATTGCGCAGCACACTGACGCTCTGGCCGCGCCAGTTCGCCACGGCGGCGTCGAGGTCGCCGTCGCCATCCAGATCGCCCAGCGCGACCGAATGAAGCTCACCGCCGGCGCTGTAAGCGACCGGCGCGGCGAACGTCGCGCCCCCATTGTTGAGCAGCACGTTCAACTTTTTGCCCGCCGTAACCACGTCCACGTCGCCGTCGCCGTCAACGTCGCCCAGCGCGACGGAGACGGGCTCGTTCCCCGCGGAGTAGTTGAACGAGGCGCTGAACGCTCCCGCGCCACTGTTCCGGATGACGCTGACATCATCGCTGAGCCAGCTGGCAGCGACGATGTCCAGGTCGCCGTCACCGTCCAGATCACCCAGCGCGACCGAGCGAGGTCCGTCTCCGACCGTGCGAATCAGGGGGGCGGTGAACACTCCCGATCCGTCATTGAACAGGATGTTTACGTCGTTACTCTCGAAATTCGCGACAACCAGGTCAACGTCCCCGTCACCGTCCAAGTCGCCGAGCCCCACCGACTCGGGCGCATCACCAGCACCGATCGCTCGCTCTGGGAATTCGATGACTTGCCCGATTGCCGGCGATACCAGACTGTATCCAGCGGTAGCCGCCAGCATTGCGCACAGGGCCACACGCAGCACGACGCGATCGACGAGTGCATCGGCGGCAACGTGGGACGTGGAAGTCTGACCGATCAACGTCGAGCGACGGTTACGCTTCATCGCAAGTACTCCAGACCGTTGAGTTGCAGTTTGGGGGCGCTCGGCGACTGACATATTGTAGCGAAACGACGGGCTGCAATGGAACATTGATGTCCGATGCCCCGATGCCGCCCGGCCTCCCCAAGCGAGGGGCTGGCGGAGAGTTGCCGGCGCCACCGCGGAGCGTGGCGAACCCCAACATCGAGATATGCCTCTCGCTGGCGCTCCACGCGATTGCACCGTTGGCGGTAGGGACGTATCGTCCGAGCATACGCCCGGCGGCGTCCGGCGAGGCGGCGCGGGCGAGTCAGCAGGAGGATGGGCTCGTGACCGACCGCAGATCGTCCGTTCAGTCAGAGACCGTACGTTGGACGCTCATCGCTGCCGCCGCGCTGATTCTCGCCGCGCTGGCCGGCTGCGAGCGCGAAGTGACGCCGCCAGCCAGTCAGCCCGCGGCGGGCGGGGACACCCCTGCCGCGCGGACGATTCAGATCGGCCTGGTGGCCAAGAGCAATAACAACGCTGTGTTCCAGGCCGCGCGGCGTGGCGGCGAGGCCGCAGCCACCGAGCTGGGGAAGAAGTGGGGCGTCAAAGTCGAGGTGCTCTGGCGTACGCCCGACGCGGAGAACGCGCAGGAGCAGGCCAACAACATCGAAGCGCTGACGCGCGCCGGCGTGCAGGGCATCTCGATCTCATGCTCCGACGCGTCGATGGTCACCAAGTCGATCGACGACGCCGTCGCACGCGGCATCCCGGTCATGTGTTTCGACTCCGACGCCGCCGAGTCGAAGCGCTTCTGCTTTCACGGCGTCGACGACATCGCACTGGGTCGCATGGTGATGATGGAGCTCGGGCAGGTCATGGGCGGCACGGGAAACGTCGCGATTCTCGCGGGAAACCCCAGCGCGCCGAATCTCATCCGCCGCGTCCAGGCCGTGAAGGACTGCGCCGCCGAGAAATTCCCCGAAATCAAGATCGTCGGCGTGTTTAACCACGAGGAGACCGCCGCCGCGGCGATGAACAAGGTCGAGTCGGTCATGCGGGCGAATCCGGAAATCACGGGCTGGGCGATGATCGGCGGCTGGCCGCTGTTTTCGGACAAGGACCTGCCGTGGGAAGCCGGGAAGGTGCGCTGTGTCGCGGTCGACGCCTTGCGCAGCCAGCTCCGCTTCCTGCGGAACGGTCAGGCCGACGTGCTGCTGGCGCAGCAGGTCTTTCGCTGGGGACATCGCAGCGTCGAGATTCTGCTGGCCAAAGCGTTGGGCAAAAGCGACGTGCTGCCGGCCGGCGTGCAGGATTTCTCCGAGCCGATCCGCGTCAGCCGCGAGAACGTCGACGAGTATGAGAAGCGTCTCGATGCCTGGGGCATGTGACGCTGCGCGCCGGCCGGGTCAGGACGGTTTTCCGTTCAGCGCCTCGCGCAATTCCCGCTCGGCGCGGCACCAGTCCTCCTGCGGCGAGCCGGGCCGCCCGCCGCGCAGAATGTAGATCTCAAACGCCCGCTGCCGAATCTGCTCCTGCGTCGGTTCGTTGCGGCCGGTGACGCGGCTTTCGGCGATGGTGCGTGGCGTGGAGCTGGTCGTAGTTCGCTGACGTGCCATGAGTTGTGTCTCCCGCGCCCCCGGCGGCCGACCTTTCCTGCGCTCGCGCTCGCCAGGGGCTACCTATACAGATGTCTGATCGGCAATAATCGTTGCAACCTGAGGCGGGCGCGTCAGCGAGTCACGCCCGCACTCCACGGAGGACCCGATGACACGCCGCCTGCTGAATCATAGCGCTTTCATCTCCGCCCTTGGCGTCGTGCTTTCACTCACCAGCGGCGCGCGGGCCGACGAGCCGGCGACGGGCGCCTGGCCGTCGTTTCGCGGCGGGCAGGCGGCGGGCGTCGCGGCGGGGAAAGTTGCGCCCAGCCGCTGGGACGTGTCGCAATCGCAGAACATCCGCTGGAAGAGTGCGATCCCCGGCCTGGGGCTGGCCAGCCCGATCGTCTGGAAAGACCGCATTTTCCTCACCGGCGCCGTCGGAAAAGGCGACAACGCGCTGAAGGTCGGGTTGTACGGCGACATCGCGTCCGTTGAGGATAACTCGCCGCACGCCTGGCACGTGATTTGCGTAGACGCGGCGAGCGGAAAGATCGTGTGGGACGAAGTGGCCTGCGAGGGTGTGCCCAAGATCAAGCGGCACACCAAGAGCAGCCACGCCAACAGCACGCCCGCCACCGACGGAAAGCACGTCGTGGCGTTCTTCGGTTCGGAGGGGCTGTACTGCTACAGCGTCGAGGGCAAACTGCTCTGGAAAGTCGACCTCGGCGTGCTGGATTCGGGCTACTACGCGGTGCCCGCGGCGCAGTGGGAATTCGGCAGCTCGCCCGTTATTCACGAAGGCCGCGTCTACATCCAGTGCGACGTGCAAAAGGACTCGTTCCTGGCGGCGTTCGATCTCTCCAGCGGGAAGGAAGTCTGGCGCACGCGGCGCCATGACGTGCCGAGCTGGAGCACGCCGACGGTCTGGACGGCGCACGGCCGCGGCGAGTTGATCGTGAACGGCTACAAGCACATCGGCGGGTACGACCTGGCGACGGGCAAGGAGCTGTGGAAGATGGGCGGCGGGGGCGACATCCCGGTGCCGACGCCCGTCGTGGCACATGACCTGATCTTCATCACCAGTGCCCACGGCCCGGTCGCGCCCATCTACGCCATCCGCCTGGGCGGCAGCGGCGACGTTTCGCTCGGCAAGGACCAGGCCGCCAGCGACGCCATCGCCTGGGCGCTGAAGCGCGACGGCGCCTACATGCAGACGCCGATCGTCCACGGCGACCTGCTCTACAACTGCAAGGACAACGGCGTGCTGACCTGCTACGAGGCGAAGTCGGGCGACCGGGTCTACAAAAAGCGGCTCGGTTCGGGCAAGTCCGGTTTCACGGCCTCGGCGGTGGCGGACGCGGAGAAGCTCTTCTACACCAGCGAGGATGGAGACGTTTACGTCGTGAAGGCCGGCCGCGAGTTTGAAGTGCTGGCGACGAATCCGATCGGCGAAGTGTGCATGGCGACGCCGGCGATCGCCGACGGCGTGCTCTACGTCCGTGGGCGCGATCATCTGTTCGCGATCGGGGAGTGACGGGCGGCATCACGCCGCGCCCCGCGGCTCGCAAGGAGCACTTGTGAAACACGCATCGGCGCTGCTGACAGTTTGGCAGAACGTGCCGCACGTCGTGATCGGCATGTGCCATCTTCAGCCCCTGCCCGGCTCGCCGCGGCATAGCGGCCGAGCAGCCGACGTGCTCGACACCGCCCTGCGCGACGTCGAAGCGCTGACGCGCGGCGGCGTGCACGGGATCATGATCGAGAATTTCGGCGACACACCGTTCTATCCCGAGCGCGCCCCGGCCTGCGTCGTGGCGCACATGACGGCGATCGCCGCCCGCATCCGCGCCGCGACCGACCTGCCGATCGGCGTGAACGTCCTGCGGAATGACGGGCGCAGCGCGCTGGCGGTGGCGCACGCGGCGGGCGCGCAGTTCATCCGCGTAAACGTGCTGAGCCACGCGCGCGTCGCCGACCAGGGCGTCATTCAGGCCATCGCGCACGACCTGCTGCGCGAGCGGGCCTGGCTCGCCGCGGGCGACGTGCGAATCATGGCGGACGTGGACGCGAAGGAGTCGACGCCGCTTGGCGTGCCGCTGCCGATCGAAGACGAGGTCGACGACGCGATTCATCGCGGACTGGCCGACGCCGTCATCATCTCGGGCGCCAACACCGGCGCCGCCGCGAGTCTCGAAAAGGTCCGGCGCGCGCGCCCCGCCGCGGGCAACACCCCGCTGTTCATCGGCAGCGGCATCCGGCCCGAAACGGTGGCTGAGTTTGCCCCGTTTGTCGACGGCTTCATCGTCGGCACCTCGCTGAAGCGCGGCGGCGCGTGCGACGCGCCGGTCGATGTGGAGCGCGTCCGCGAGCTGATGCGACGCGTCACCGCACTGGCGTGAGTCAACGCGGCTGGTCAAGTGGCGCACTGTCTGCTTATCATGCCGCGATGAGCAAGACCCCCGCCGCCCCCGCGCCCTATGCCGATCGAATCGAGCGATTGCGCGCCGCCTGCCGCCAGCGGAAGCTGGACGGTTATCTGCTGCTGAACCGCATGGACCAGATCTGGCTGACCGGGTTCACCGGCGAAGATGGCGCCGTGCTGGTCAACGAACGGCATGTCGTCCTGCTGACCGACGGACGTTTCGACGAGACCGCTGACCGCGAAGCGCCCTTCGCGCGCAAAGTGCTCCGCACCAGCCGCACGCCCGACATCACCGCCCGCGAGATCCGCCGGCTGAAGATCGCGCGGCTGGGCTTCGATCCGCGGCACATGAACGTGCAGACGTTCGCCGAGCTGCGTAAGGCGCTGAAGGGCTCACGGCTGAACGCCGCCTCGGCGTTGATATCGGACATGCGGCGGATCAAGGACCCGGGTGAGACCGCGCGGATTCGCCGGGCGATTGAGATCGCCGAGCAGGCATTTCAGAATCTTCTCGAGTGGCTGCGGCCGGGCATGACGGAGCGCGAGGTCGCGGCCCGGCTGGTTTACGACATGCAGTCGCGCGGGGCGCAGGAGGCGGCGTTTCAGCCGATCGTCGCGGTCGGCCCGAACGCGTCGCTGCCGCACTATGAGCCGGGCGAGCGGCGTGTGACGCAGCGCGAAGGTGTGCTGATTGACTGGGGGGCGCGCTGCGACTGGTACGTCAGCGACTTGACCCGCATGGTCTGGCCCGGTAGCATTCCGCCCGAGTTGGCGAAGGTCTGCAAAACGGTTCTCGAAGCGCTGGAGTTGGCGACCGCCGCGATCAAGCCGGGCGTTCCGGCTGCGAAGATCGATCAGGCGGCGCGAGCGCATATTACGCAAGCTGGGTTCGGAAAACAGTTTACGCACAGCACCGGACACGGGATCGGCCTGGATGTGCATGAGGATCCCGGGCTGCGCAAGCGCAACAAGCTGCCGCTCGAAGCCGGGATGGTGGTGACGGTCGAGCCGGGTATTTATCTGCCGGGCGTCGGGGGAGTGCGGATCGAGAATGACGTGCTCGTGACGGAAACCGGTCACGAAGTGCTTTCGGCGCTCCCGGCCACCGTGCGAGTCCGCTGATGCCAGATACACGGTTGCACAGCATGGAAATCGACACCGACAAGATCAAGACGCTGCTGGAGCTGATGGTCCAGCACGACGTCAGCCGCATTGAGATCGCCGAGGGTGAAAGCCGCATCCTGCTCCGTCGCGGTCACACGCCGTCCGTGATCGCTCCCGCGATCACGCCACAGCCGTTCGCGTTGGCGCCCAATCCGGGACCCGCAGCGGCGCCCGCAGCCCCGACTGCTTCGAGTCCGGTAGCCGAGGAGACTTTCATTCGTTCGCCGATGGTTGGCACGTTTTACACGGCGCCCGATCCGGAATCGCCGGCCTTCGTTCAGTCAGGGGAGATCGTGACTCCCGATCGCGTGGTCTGCCTGATCGAGGCGATGAAGGTATTCAACGAGATCAAGGCGGAGGTTTCGGGGCGGATCACCCGCGTCCTGGTGAAGAACGCCCAAGCGGTGGAGTACGATCAGCCGCTCTTCGCGATCGTGGCCACCTGATCCGCTTGACCCATGTTTAATCGCATTCTTGTCGCGAATCGGGGCGAGATCGCCCTGCGTGTCATCCGTGCCTGCCGCGAACTGGGCGTCGAGGTGGTCGCGGTCTACAGCCGCGCCGATCGCGACGCCGCCTATCTCAACCTCGCCAACGACGCCGTCTGCATCGGCGCCGAAGCCCCGGCCCACTCGTATCTCAATGCCGCCGCGATTCTCTCGGCGGCCGAAATCACCAACGTCGAGGCAATTCACCCGGGCTACGGATTCCTGTCGGAGAACCCGACGTTCGCGCAGATGTGCCGCGACTGCCGCATCGAGTTCATCGGCCCGTCGTCCGACGCGATGCGCAAGCTCGGCAACAAGGTCGAGGCCAAGCTGCTGGCCAAGGCCGCCCGTGTGCCGCTCGTGCCGGGCAGCGACGGCGTCGTGGCCGACGAGGACGAAGCCGTCGCCGTCGCCGAGCGCATCGGCTATCCCGTGATGATCAAGGCGTCGGCGGGTGGCGGCGGGCGCGGGATGCGCACGGCGCACAACGAGGTTTCGCTGCGCACGAATTTCCGCAACGCACGCGTCGAGGCCGAGAACGCCTTCAAGGACGGCAGCCTCTACATCGAGAAGCTGGTCGAGCGGCCGCGGCACGTCGAAGTGCAGCTCCTGGGCGACAGGAAGGGAAATCTGATCCACCTCTTCGAGCGCGACTGTTCGCTCCAGCGGCGGCATCAGAAGCTGGTCGAGGAGTCGCCTTCGCCGCACATCGACCGGAAAACGCGCGACAGGCTGTGCACGGCGGCGGTGCGGCTGGCGAAGGCGGCGGGTTACTACTCGGCGGGCACGTGCGAGTTCATCGTCGATCACGAGAACAATTTCTACTTCATGGAGATCAACGCCCGCATTCAGGTCGAGCACCCGGTCACCGAGCTGGTCACGGGTGTCGACCTGGTGAAGTGGCAGATACGCATCGCGGCGGGTGAGTCGCTCTCGCTCAAGCAGACCGACGTGGCGCACAGCGGGGCGGCGATCGAGTGCCGCATCAACGCCGAGTCGCCCGACGACGGCTTCCGGCCCTGTCCGGGGCCGGTGCATGATTTCATCATGCCGGGCGGTCCGGGCGTGCGGGTCGACACGCACGCGCACGCCGGCTGCACGGTCAGCCCGTATTACGATTCGATGGTGGCCAAGCTGCTGGTGCATCGGCCGACGCGGGCCGACGCACTGGTCGCCATGCGCCGCGCCCTGGGCGAGTTCGTCATCGGACCGATCCGCACCACCATCCCGCTCCACCAGACCATCTTCGAGCACGCCGATTTCGTCCGCGGCGACGTCGACACCGGCTTCATCGAGCGCGAGATCATGCCCGGCTCGCGCGGCGCGTCGTCGGGAGGTTGAGCCGTGACGCGCATGCGGGGCAACGCCATCGTGGGGCAGGCCGGCGGGCCGACCGCCGTCATCAACGAGTCGCTGGTCGGCGTGATCGAGGAGTCCTTCCGCCACGACCACATCGACCGGCTCTACGGCGCGCGACACGGGCTGACCGGCGTTGTGAGCGAAGATTTCATCGACCTGAAGCGGCAGCCCAAAGAGCTGCTCGACACCGTGGCCCGGACGCCTTCGGCGGCGCTGGGCACGTCGCGCGACAAGCTCACGCCCGAGTTTCGCGAGAAGGTGCTGGAGGTCTTCCAGCGGCACAACATCCGCTATTTCTTCTACGTCGGCGGCAACGACTCGGCCGCAACCGTGCAGGCCATCCACCAGGCGGCCCGCGACGCGGGCTACGAGCTGAAGGCCATCCACATCCCCAAGACGATCGACAACGACCTGTTGGGCAACGACCACTGCCCCGGCTTCGGCAGCGCGGCGCGCTTTGTGGCGATGGCGTTCATCGGCGACAACCTGGACAACCGCGCTCTGCCGGGCATCAAGATCAACGTGCTGATGGGCCGCGACGCCGGTTTTCTGACCGCCGCCAGCGTCCTGGCCCGGCGCCGCGAGGACGACGGCCCGCACCTGATCTACGTGCCGGAGCGCGTCTTCGACCTGGACCGCTTCGCCGCCGACGTGATCGGCGTGACGAAGCGCTTCGGTCGCGCGGTGATCGCGATCAGCGAAGGCATCCGCGATCCGTACGGCAAGCACTGGACGACGCGCATCGCGCAGAATCTCGAGCAGGACAGCTTCGGCCACGTGCAGCTCTCCGGCAGCGGAGCGCTGGCCGACTTCCTGGCCGGTTTCATCCGCAGCAACCTGCCCGGCGGCCCGTGGCGCATTCGAGCCGACACTTTCGGATACCTGCAGCGCTGCTACCCCGAGAGCATCTCCGAGACCGACGCGCGCGAAGCGCGGCTGGTCGGACAGATGGCGGTGATCTACTCGATTCAGGATTTCACGGCGGGAAGCGTGGCGCTGGAGCGGTTGCCGGGCGTGACGTATGCGTCGGGCGTCGAGCTGATTCCGCTCGACGTGGTCGCGCCGCCCACGCCGCCCTTCACGCGCTCGTTGCCCGACAAGTTCGTCAACGAAGCGGGGAACAACATCACCGACGCCTACCTGCCCTACGCCGGCCCGCTGATCGGTCCGCTGCCGCCGCTGGGCTGGTTCGAGCAGATCACGTCGGCGCCGGTGGAGGACAGCGCGTCGATCGCGACCGGTCCGGGGTTTTCCTGATATTTCGGTAGCGTCGGCCCTCCGTGGCCACGCGCGCACGTGGGCACGGAGGCCCTACGCTACGGCCGCCCGTACGTCCTTCGCGACCACGCGGGATAGCGAATATCGAATGTCGAATGACGAATGACGAATTCAGCCGTCCCAGTGACCGACTTCGCCGTTGCAGTTCAATCCGCTATTCTTGACTCGCTATTCGACATTCTCCGTGCCGGCGATGCTCCGCCGTGGGGCCAATGTGGTACAATGGCCGCTGTCAACGCAAAACGCATCTCGTCTCGCTGACGCGGGAACAACGCATGCACCGCCTCCCAGTCGCCGCACATCGCGTTGCCGCCACCAACCTGATTGCCATGCTGGCCGCGCTGCCCGCCGCCGCGCAGCGCGGCGCGCCGCGCCCCCTGGGAAACCCGATCCACGTCGCGCCCACCGCCCTCGCACGCGTCGCGCCCGACGGCCAGCTCACCAGCCCGTGGCACGTCCTCGGCGAGGGCGGAACGGCGCGGACCGTCTGCAACGCGCTTCTGTGCTTCGACGCCTTCGAGCCTGACGGAAACGTCCCCGGCTTTCCCAATGAGTGCTACCCGGGTTTTGACTGCGGCATGGGCAGCCACCGCTGGTGGTTCGGCACCGCCTACACGCTCGGCACCTTCGCCGCCAACGACATGCAGTCCGGCTGCGTGGATTGCTGGGGCGCCGTCGCGCAACGCCTCGAATTCGCCTGGCACTGGGGACCCTGTCCGGACCACGGCGGCGTAAGCCGCTGCCTCGTCGGCGTCTGGACTACCGAGAACTGGGCCGATTGCCAGGCTCCGGCCTACGCCGGCAGCACCTACAGCGGCGTGCTCTACGACTTCGGAACGCTAGAGTGCAACGCGAATGGATACTACTTCGCCGACATCTACGACCTCTGCGACCTCGGCCTCTACCACCCGCTCCCGCTCGACGGCGCCGGCGGCTATCTGATCGTGCTTTCCCAGGGCACCAGCAACGGCTACATCGTCCTCGCCGAAGGCGGTCAAACCATGCTCTGGGGGCCGAAACGCGTCGACACCCAGGGCCCCAAACAGTACCAAGACGACAACCCGCGCGACGCCATGCACAACTTCCTCGACGCCGCCCTCGGCGGCGAGTGCTACGACTACGCCTTCGGCGTCTGCCCCGACCCCCTCGGCGCCTGCGCCGCCTTCTACAGTGACGTAGGTCGATCGATGTGCAGTCCGGTTTGCGCGCGTGAGGAGTGCTGTCCGTGCGACACGAATTGCGATGGGAGCGTCAACGGCTTCGACATCGAAGCGTTTCTCTCGATGCTGACTTGCGGCGGATGTCCGTGCTCACACTTCGCCGGTGACATGAACGGCGATGGCAGCCTGAACGGATTCGACGTCGACCCGTTCTTGAATCGGCTGCTAGGCCATGGCGACATGTCGTTCTGTGCCTACGCCCTCTGTCCATAGCCTAGCGCGATCGACAGACGCGCCGCGCGCATGCTCTCCCGGCCTCCGCGCGGGCCAAGGGCATCCCGCGCGATCACCCCCTCGCGCTCACTTTGAACCTGCAACTTGAAACCCGCGCGCGCGGGTGCCCTGCCGACGGCCGTTCGCCTCGGCAGGTCCTTCGAGCCCCCAGCGTCACCGCACTTGAAACGCCCAGCGGCCGGCGTGGAGGCGCCGACCGCTGACGTCGAACAATCTGCTTTCTCTTGCCGAACGCCAAAAACTACTGATAAACCGGCCGCGGCGCGGTCGCCGGCGCCGGCGTCGTCGCACGGCCCGCCGGAACCTGCTGCCAGTATTTCACCATGTCGCTCAACGTGTCGTCCAGGCTGCGCGACGGCTTCCAGCCCACGTCCGCCGCGATCAGACCGTTGTCGCCCACCAGGTGCGTCAACTGCTGCTCATGGTCGCTCGACGGCAGCTCCGTCAGCGTAATCGACTTCCCGCTGCCGCGGATCATGCCCTCGATCAGCTCGCGACAGCTCCGCCCGCGGCCCGAACACACGTTGTACGCCACGTTCGGCTTGCCGCTCTCGATCAGCTTCACGTACGCCTCGACCACCTCGCTCACCGGCAGCACGTCGCGCACGCACGACAGATCGGGCAGCTTCAGCTCGTTTCCGTCACGCGACGCGTCCCACTGCGCGATCCGCTGCGCCGCCGAACCGAAGAAGAAATGCTCCGGCTGACCCGCGCCTGCGCTCAGGAACGGTCGCACGATCATCACGTCGAGGTGGTAGTTGCGGAAAAACGTCGTCGCGATCGACTCCGCCGCCGCCTTGAGCGCCCCAAACGTCGTCACCGGCTCGATCGCCGCCGTCTCTTTCAGCGGCGTCCCGCCCGCCCCGCTGCGGCCATAGACGTCCGCGGCGCTCGCCAGCAGCAGCCGCGCCCGCGGCACGACGCGCCGTGCGGCGTCGAGCACCGACGCCCAGCCGGTGACAATCGACTGGTACGCCTCCATCGGCTCGTTCATCGCCGTGTAGGGCCGCGAGCTGCCGGCCAGGTGCACGATAATCTGCGGCTTGACGCTCGCGACGGCCCGCGCCACGTTGATCGCGTCGCTGACGTCGCACACGACCGCCTTGATCGAGCGCCGCTCCAACGCCAGCTTCCGCCCGCGATTGCGAACGCCCGCCACCACGTCGTAGCCCCGCTGCCGCAGAGCCTCGATCAGATGAGAACCCGTAAAACCTTCCGCGCCGGTCACCAGTACTGTTTGCACTGCGAACCTCCCGCTCGATGAATCAGAATCGACGCTTCCAGCGGAAACCCCCGCCGCGTCGAATCCGGCGACGTGATTGGTATCGGAATCCCGAGGCGCCGAGTTGCGTTAGCGACACACCGACCGCATGGAATTTCAGACCCACACCGCCGATAAATGCCGCGCCCCCTCCCGGACCGCTCCGGCCTAACGAAGGCCCGTGGGAGAGCAGTTGGCCCCGGCCGCACTCCGCGCAGTACGCACGCAGCCGCCCCCGGCTGTGCGGCGTTATCCGACCGTCCGAAGATAGTCCCCCACCGCCGCCCGCAGAAGCTGCGCCGCCCGCGCCAGCGCCGAGGCATGATCGAGCTCCGCCGGACTGATCGCAATCGCGGCGCGCAACCCCAACGGCTCGCCCACCGCCGCATCGCCATCGACCTGTCCGGCGAACGCGACCACCGGCACGCCCCGCGCCCGCGCCACCCGCGCCACTCCCGCGACCACTTTGCCGCCCGCCGTCTGCGCGTCGAGCCGCCCCTCGCCCGTCAAACAGAGACGCGCCGCGGCCATTCGCTCCTCGAGCCGCACCGCCCGCGCGATCGCCTCGCATCCCGACAACAGCCGCGCGCCGGTGAAAGCGTGCAGCCCCGCCGGCACACCTCCCGCCGCCCCACCGTGCGCGACGTCAGCAATCCGTATCCCCGTGATCCGCTTGGCCAATCCGGCCCAAGTCGTCAGGTTTCTCGCCAGCGCGTCGACCGCCTCCGGCGCCGTCGCGCCCTTCTGCGGCGCAAACACCGGCGCCGCGCCGCGCTCGCCGCACAGCGGGTTGTCGACGTCGCACAGCACGTCGATTGCCACGTCGACGTGCGCCGCGGGCGCTTGCACCCCGGCCACTCGCGCCAGGCCTTCACCGCCCAGCGGCACGTCGATCCGCCGGCCGTCCCGATCGATGAACTCAAACCCCAGCGCCTGGAGGCAGCCCGCGCCGCCATCCACGCTCCCCGAGCCGCCGCAGCAGAGCAGCACGTGCCGCGCTCCCGCGCCGGCCGCCGCCGCCAGCACCTGCCCGACGCCGTACGACGTAGCGCGCAACACATCCTGCACGGTGGCGCCGCGGACCATCGGCGCGATCTGGGCGAATTCGACGATCGCCGTGCTTGTTCCCGCTTCGAGCCACCAGGCCGCGACGCGCGGTCGCCCCAGCGCGTCGAGCGCCTCCACCTCGCGCCGTCGCGCACCCAGCGCAGCAGCCAGAATCTCGCCGCTTCCTTCTCCGCCATCCGCCAGCGGGCACACGTCCACGGCCGCATCCGCGCACGCGTCGCGCACGCCGTCCGCCATCGCAGCCGCCGCCTCCGCGGCGCTCAGCGAACCCTTGAACTTGTCCGGCGCGACGAGAATCACGGCGGTAGGTCGGTGTCGCCGGTGCGGCGCACGCGGCGTTCGATGCCGGCGATTCCCCGCTTGGAGGGAGCGCGCAGGAACTCGATCAGACGCTGGCCGGCGGGCGTGGTGACCATGGATTCGGCCGCGATCTCCAGCGCCCGTCGAAAGGGCAGGCCGGCGCGATAGAGCTGTCGAAAGCAGGCGCGGATTTCATTCCGCTCCTCCGCGCTGAACCCGCCGCGCCGCAGCCCGACGACGTTCGGTCCGACCAATCCGGTGACGCCGTGCATCAGAAAGGGCGGCACGTCCATATGCACGATCGCCCCGCCCGCGATCATCGCGAACTCGCCGATGCGGACGAACTGGTGGACGCCGGCGCCCCCACCCAGCACCGCGCGCCGGCCGACGCTGACGTGTCCGCCGAGCATCGATCCGACGATGAGCACGACGTCGTCGTCGACCGTGCAGTTATGGCCGACGTGTGCGTTGGCCATGAGAAAGCAACGGTCGCCGACGCGCGTGGTCGACTCCGCCGCCGTCCCGCGGTGAATCGACGCCCCCTCGCGCACAGTCACGTCGTCGCCGACCACTGTGTACGAGCGCGATCCGTCGTGCTTGACGTCCTGCGGCAGGTTTCCAATCACCGCGAACGGGTGGATCTGACAGCGCCGGCCAATTGTCGTGTGTCCGGTGAGATAGCAGTGCGGGTACAGGCGCGTCCCGGCGCCGATCCGTACGCCCGCCTCGACGATCGCGTACGCGCCCACCTCGACGTCCCCGTCGAGATGCGCTTCCGGATGCACGATCGCCGTCGCGTGAATCGCCACAAGCCCATTGTGCACCCCCGCGCGACCGAACTCAACCGCTGCAGCGCCGAACCCGCGCCACCCACACCGCCGCCCACCAAGACGCGCGCGTGCCGCCCGAGCCACGCTCCGGCGACACGCACGACGCGCTCCGCGACACGGCTCGACAGTGCAACTCGCCTACGGCTCCACGCCCTCGGCCGGCTGCGGCGCGGGCTCTTCCGTCGGCTCCTCCGCCGGCGGCGGCTCAGCGGCGGGTTCCGACTTATCCTCGACCAGGAATCCGCGAATCACCGCGTGCGGCCACGACTTGCTCACGATCCGCGCCCCCGACGGCGACGCCAGCGCCAGTTCGTGCCGGCTGTCCGTATCGCCGCCAACCACCAGGCACAGCTCGTCCGCCGTCCGCCACACCGGAATCGTCCGCAGCTTGCCGCCCGTTTCCGGCGCGTCCACCGCGGTCACGTCCCCATCCGACAGCCGCAGCACCACCGCGCCGCCCTGCTCGGTCGGGATCGAAACGTGCCGCGAATCCGGGCTCAGTTCATAGTACAGCAGGCCGTTGCCCAGCCCAGCTTCCTGCGAGCGCGGAAGCGCGCGCGACACCGCCGTCGGCTGTTCCGGATCAACCGTGAACAGCGACAGCGTCTGCGGCATCTCCTTCTCCGTCGCCGGCAGCGTCACCTCGCTCGCGCAGAACAGAATCCGCCCATCCGCCAGACTCCGCACCCGAAGCTGCTCGTCGAACAGCAGACCTACCAGATCCTCAACCTCGCCCGGCGCTTCCAGCAGCCGCTGATCATCCGCCACGACCCGCCGCGAAATCGCACCCAGCCGCAGAGCCTTACCATCCTCGGCCGGCGGAAGATTCGCGTGCGCATAAACGAGCCCGTGGCCGTCCGGCGTCCAGTCGAAGTTTTGCGCCACGTAGTCAGCCACCGCCTGAACCCGCGTGTCGCCATCGATCGACGCCACGTACAGGCGCAGCGCGTCGCCCTTCAGCGTCGGCATTCCGGACACAAACGCCATGTGCCGCCCGTCCGGCGAAATCCGCAGCTCGTGCAACCCGTCCAGCCAGGTGAACAGACTTTCGCGCCGCCGCGCGTCCAGCCCGCGTACCTCGAACACCTCGAAGCTGCCGATCGAGTACTCCGCTTCCGCCAGTTTGTCCCAGGCCTCGCCGAACTTCTCTGCCATCCCTTCCGCGTGCTCGTCACGCAGGCAGAACAGCACCGCCGCCCGCTCCCCGCCCGTCAGCGGCTCGCTGAACTGCGGCTCAAACTGCTGCACGTCACCGCTGAACGCCCGCGCCTGCCGATTCAAATCCACCGCCGCCGCCTCGACCGCCTCGCGCCGATCCGCCGTCAGATGATCGGCGATGTCGCGCCAACCGCGCAGCGGCGTCTTCTGCACCACCAGCAGCCGCTTCGAATCCGGGAACCACGCCGCCCGCGCCCCCTCGGGCCCCAGCTTTTCGGACAGCTCGCCGTCGGCGTCGAACAGCCGCAACCCATCCCCGCCCAGCAGCACCGCCAGCCGGCCGTCCGGCGACCAGATGATGCGCTTCTCCACGCACCCCATCAGCAGCGCCAGCCCCAACAGCGGCCACATCTTTCTCGCCATGCCTCGAAACATGATTCGCGTCTCCTTCTCAGGTTGGGCCATCAGCCCGCACCGTCGCTCTAGATTCCGTCGTGATACCGCGGCCGTTCAATCGGCGATGTCCACTTCAGCTTCCCCGCCGACTCGCCCCGCACCGCTCTCCCGCCCACCGTCCGCACAATTCGGTCCAGGTTCCACATTCCATCGGCCGTTCGTTCGCGGCCGGCAGCCAGCGAGACCGCCACCGCCGGCGCCGTCGCCGGCCGGTCGCCCACGCGCCCCGCCACGTCGCGCGCAAACCACAGCCACCCGGCCCCCAGCCCCAGCACCACGCACGCCGCCATGCTCAGCCCCGCCGACGCACGCTGCATCAGCCGCCGCCGCGCCGCCGCCGTCCGAATGCGCTCCGCGGGAAACGCCGGCGTACGCGCCTCGCTCGTGCCGATCGCCTCCCGCGCCAGACGCGCTGTCTCCGCAAACGCCGACGCGGCCCGTGTCGCGGCTTCGTCCGACCGCACATACGCTTCGACCAGCTCTCCCACCTCCGGCGACAGCGTCCCCAACGCCCGATCGATCAGCAGTTGCTCCAGCGTCTCCGGTTTCATTGCACACCCATCCTTCGCTATCGCACGGAACCTTCCACGTCCCGCCGGAAAACCTCGCCGTGTCGCCGGCAGTCTTGTTGGCGGTCACTCACTCGTCCGCCTGGACCATCTCGCGCAGCCGCCGCATCGCGTGATGCAACCGCGATCGAACGGTGCCCACCGGCACACCCTGCACGTCCGCGATCTCCTGATACGACAACCCGTCACGCAATCGCAGCTCCAGCGCCTCGCGCTGCGTCTCGGGCAATCCCTCGATCGCCTCACGCACCGCCTCGAGCCGCGCGCCGCCCTCCGCCTCCGCCGGCGGCTCGGTCACCAGCCGCTCGTCCGCCCGGCGACGTCGCAACGCGCTCAGCCCGACGTGCCGCGCAATGCCAAACAGCCACGCCCGCGGCGACGACACGCCCGCGAGCTGATCCGGCCGGCGCACGGCCTGCACGAACGTCTCCTGCAGCAGGTCCTCGGCGCCGTCTCCGGCGCGCAACGTCCGCCGCAGATACGCCAGGATCGCGCTGGCATGCGAGCGGTAGAGAGATTCGAGGCTCACCATCCGACCGACTCGGTGTCTACCGCGTGCGTCCAACATCCCTGTCGCGGCAAACCGCTCAAAAGTTCAATCGCCACTCTTTTTTTTCGCACCACTGCGCCCCTGGATGCACGGCGCGGCGCTAACGCATGATGACGCGAGATCGCTCGACGCACATAATACGATACCTCATGTCCCGAATCGCTGAGATCGCTACTCGCCGGCGGTCTCGTGTTCAATTTAGCTCAGAATCTCGTTGACGGCAGGTTGAGATCGCGTTAAGATGACTGCCCATCTCGGAGGAGAAGGCAATGCCGGGCCGGATTCCAAGTCGTCGCACACTCGTACTCTGTCTATGCGCGCTGCTCGTGCCCTCAGCGGCGCTCGCCGACAACTGGGACGCCTACCTGACGGTGGACAACCAGTTTGACGTCTATTTTGGCACGTGGCTGCAGACGAACTTCTACGCGGGCGGCGGGTCGAGCTGGCCGACGGAGTACAACATCACGGCGGCGGGCCGGCCGACGACCGATTTTCTCTACGTGGCGACGGCGTCGGACCACAGCGTCGCGCAGGGGTTCATCGGCACGTTCACCAACACGACGCTGAACAAGACGATCAGCACGGGCAACACCGACTTGAACGGAAACCAGATCTGGCAGGTGTTCGACGCGGGTGCCTATGCGGCGACGAATCCGTTCTGGCCGAACCCGTGGCCGGCGAGCCTGATGCCGACGCAGGCACAGGTGGACACCGCGATCCAGTTTGCGTCGCTGAACAATCTTTGGCACGACCCGACCGGCGCGACGGGGTACGACAATGATCCCGCCACGTTGACGGCGCCGTACACCTATCCGTGGACCTACTACACGAACATCGAGAAATCCGCCAAGTGGATCTGGCACGACAGCGGCCGCGATCCGGGCAACGCCTTCATGCCGGCGCCGCTGTCGGGCTTCAACCACGACGAGTTTCTGGTCTTCCGCGTGGCGGGCGAGGTGCCGGAACCGGCGACGCTGGCGGGGTTGGCGCTGCTGGCGCCGGTGATCGTCCGTCGGCGGCGGTAGCGCCTGTTCGCCGCAGAAACTCGCTGCGCACTCAGCGTCGAACGCGGAACTACGTCGATCCGCGTGCTCTACTGTTGCGCCTGCCGCCGAGTTCTGCCAAGTCCGTAGGCAACTCCCGTTCGAACCCCTCCCTCACGGTCGGGGCTCGGCTGGGGGCGCCGCCGCCGAGATCCACAACGCACTCAGGTCGAACTCGTCGCTGACGCTCGGGTTTCGGACGCGGCGGGTGGCGCGGCGCCGCCCGAATGCCGGTTCCAGCATCAGGAAGCGTCGGCGGCTTTGCGGATGAGGTCCCACGCTTCGCGCAGGTGACATTCCTCGGTGTAGGTCTGACCGACCGCGACGCGCAGAGCGAACGTGTCGCGCAGTTTCGTGTGCGTCAGAAACGCCCGGCCGGTTGCATTCACCGCGTCCATGATGCGCTTGTTCGCGGCGTTCAGAGTCTCGACGGCCGGGGAGCTGGCCGCCGGGGAGCTGGCGGACGGCGCCGCGGTGGACGGAGCGGAGGCGGACGGTACTGTTGCGGACGGGGCGGTGGCGGACGGGGCGCTCGCGGACGGAGTTTTCACGGTTGAACCCGCGGCGGCGGCGCGTGCGGCATGCCGGCCGATCCAGCGGAAGCAGACCGTGTTGAGCGGGTGCGGCGCGAGCAGCTCGAAGCGCGGATCGGCAGCGACCCAGCCGGCGAACTGCTGCGCGAGGCGGATGTGTTCGCGCAGGTAGGCCCGCAGACCGTCGACGCCATACGTGCGGATGACGAACCAGAGCTTCAGGGCGCGGAAGCGGCGGCCGAGCGGGATGCCCCAGTCGCGGTAGTTGATCACCTCGTCGTCGGCGCTGGTGCGCAGATACTCGGGCTGAATCGAGAACGTGCGGCGCAGGCGCAGCGGGTCGGCGCAGTAGAGCACGCAGCAATCGAAGTTCGTCAGCAGCCACTTGTGCGGGTTGAAGGTCCAGGAGTCGGCCAGCTCGGCGCCGTCGAACATCCCGCGCAGCTCGGGCAGAATCGCCGCGTTGCCGGCCAGCGCCGCGTCGACGTGCAACCACAGCCCGTGCCGCCCGGCGACTTCGCCGATACGTCTCAGCGGGTCGATCGCGGTCGACGACGTCGTGCCGATCGTGGCGCACACGAAGACGGGCTTGCGGCCGGCCGCGCGGTCGGCTTCGACGGCGCGTTCCAGGGCGCGCGGGTCCAGGGCGAATTGGGCGTCGCTGGCGACGACGCGGACGTTGTCGCGGCCGAATCCGGCGATCTTGGCGCCCTTCTCGATCGACGAGTGAGCCTGGTCCGAGACGTAGGCCGTCAGGGCGGGCGTGGCGGCGAGGCCGCGCTGGTTGGCGGTGTCGTCGGTAGCCCGCTCGCGGGCGCAGAGCAGGGCGCAGAGGCTGGCGGAAGAGGCGGTGTCCTGAATCACGCCCTGCCAGCCGGCGGGCAGGCCGCACATCTGCCGAAGCCACTCCAGGACGTGCGTTTCGAGCTCGGTCGCGGCCGGGCTGGTGATCCAGTTCATGCCATTGACCGCCAGGGCGGCGGTGAGCATTTCGGCCAGTACGGACGGCGGGCTGCTGTTGGCCGGAAAATAGGCGAAGAACGAAGGGTGCTGCCAATGCGTGATGCCGGGCAGGATGAGGCGCTCGAAGTCGCGGAAGATGGCGTCGAAGGGTTCGCCGGTGGCGGGAGGCGAAGGCGGCAAGGCGCGGCGAATCTCGCCGGGCTGCGTGGCCGCCATGACCGGCAGGGCGGCGACGCGCTCGAAGTAGTCGGCGATCCAGTCGGCGACGCGGTGGGCCTGGTCGCGAAACGCGTCGCGCGAGGCGCGGATTTCGGGGGTCATCAGCCGGTCAGCGCCGCGACGAAGCCGTCGATGTCGAAGCCGTTGACCGAGCCGTCGTCGTTCATGTCGCCGGCGCACGGGAAGCAGGGCGAGCCGCTGCCGGTGAGGAGGCCGACGAACGGGTCGATGTCGAAGCCGTTGACCGAGCCGTCGCAATTCACGTCGGCGCGGACGTTGTCGATGAATTCATCAAACCCGATCTCGACGGCGGAGCCGAGCTTGCGGGCCTGTCCATCCATGTCGGTCTCGCCCGTGCCGGCGTAGGCGGGGTCGCCAGCGTCGATGAGCGGCGAGCAGTTCGAAAGGTGGTAGTCGCCGCCGGCGGCGTTTACGAACGGCGGATCGACGTCGACGTTTCCCGGACCGTAGATGGCGACGCCGAGTGTGTCGGTGGTGACCTGCTCTTCGCCGCCGTGGACGTCGCAATAAGTGATTTCGACGAGGCCCTCGGCTTCGGAGTTGATTTCGTCGTCGACGAAGACTGCGACGTTGTCCCAGAAGATGGAGTTGGTAACGAGGACGTCGGTGTCGGCGCCGTCGACGTTCATGCCGGCGCCCTTCTTGAAGGCGATGTTGTCGGCGATGGTGCAGCCGCTGATCTCGACGAAAGCGCGGGCGCGAATGGCGACGCCGCCGCCGAAGCCGGTCTGGGCGTGGTTGCCGGCGATGAGGTTGTTGCGCATGAAGACGTCGACGGCGTGGAAGGGGTCTGTGCCGTCGACGTGGACGCCGCCGCCGTTGCGGTTGGCGACGTTGTCGATGACGACGTTGTTGTAGATTTCGGCCGAGGAGTCGAAGACGCTGATGCCGCCGCCGTCGCCGGTCAGGTGCAGCGGTCCGAGGTGCGAGTCCTCGGCCTCATTGTTCTGGAAGACGTTTCGCTCGATGAGCGGGTTCCCGCGCTCGGTGTCCATGCCGCCGCCGTAGCTGGCGAGGTTTCCGCTGAAGACGTTTCCGCGGATCGTGGGCGAAGAGAGCAGACAGCGGACGCCGCCGCCGATGCGTGCCGACGCGATCGGCTCTCCGAGGCCGTTGGTGAGCGTGAAGCCCTCCAGCAGCGCCGCGCGGGTCTCGCCGCTGTTGAACGTCACGCACGGTCCCAGGGCGTTGCCGTTGATCGTCGTGACCGCGGGACCGGAAACGCTCATGAGCGTCAGATCGACCCCGTTGAAGTTCACGTTTTCCCAGTACGTTCCGCCGAGGACCAGGACGGAGTCGCCCGCGGAGGCGGCGTCGAGCGCCTCCTGGATTTCGTCGAAGGGGTGCGTGGCGCTGCCGTCTTCGAGCGGATCGCTGATGGAGTTATCGAACGGCCCTGGGTCGTTGGGTGCGTTGTCGTCCACGTACCAGACGCCGGCGGCCGCGGCCGTCGAAGTCAGCGCAAGCAGACCAAAGATACAGGCTGAGATGAAAGTCGCGCGTGTCATACCACGAGTGCTCCAGGTACGGCCGGTTGACGGCCCGATGGAACTGGGAATCAACGATCAGGCTATTATACCGTCCGCCCGAGAACGGCAGCGTTGACCGGCAGGATATCGGACCCACAGAACCCCGAATGATCCGCACATTGCTGGCGATCATCATTGTTCCCGGCGGCGCGGTGCTGCTGTTTCTGGCGCTCTCGCCGCACGAGCGGCGCGCCGATTTCGTCGTTGCGTCCGAAGAACTGCGCACGATCGACCCGCAGCGGGCGAGTTTCCTGGAAGAAATCGAGGTCTGCAATGCGCTGGTCGAGCCGCTGACGCGGACCGATCCGGCGACGCAGGCGGCTGTGCCCGGCGCGGCGGCGAGCTGGACCGTCGGCGCGGGGGGGGCCGAATATCTATTTTCTCTGCGGCCGGACGCGCGCTGGTCGGATGGACGGCCGGTGGTGGCGGATGATTTTCGGCGGGCGTGGCTGCGGGCGCTTGATCCGCGGACGCGGTCCCAATATGCGTCGCTGCTGTTCGTCATTCGCGGAGCGGCGGAGTTTCAACGCAGCGGCGGCGGCGAGTCGGTGGGCATCGCGGCGGTGGACGACCGCACGCTGCGCGTGACGCTGACTGGGCCGTGCCCCTATTTTCTGGACCTGACCTCGTTCGTCACGCTCGCGCCGCTGCATCCGTCCGCGCCGGGAGCGGACACCGGCGGCGGCGACGCGCGCTGGACGCGACCGGGAAGGCTGGTGAGCAACGGGCCGTACGTGCTGGCGGCGTGGGACTTCAAGCGCCGCATCCTGCTGACGCGGAATCCGCACTATCACACGCCGGCGGCGATGGAGTCGATCGAGATCGCGATGACTGGCGATCCGAATTCGGGGCTGATCGCTTATGAGACCGGGCGCGTCGATCTGGTGCGCACGCTGGACACGGCGGCGATCCGGGCGCTGGCGTCCGAAAAAGCCGCCGGCCGGAGGAGCGACTTTCACGTCGGCGAGCGGTTTGCGACGTATTTCTTTCGCGTGAACTGCTCGCGGCCGCCGTTGGATCAGGCCGCTTTCCGGCGGGCGTTAGCGCTGGCGATCGACAAGGAGGCGCTGTGCGGCTCGGTGTTGTCGCTGGGCGAGCGGCTGGCGGACACGCTGGTGCCGCGGACCTGTCTGGAGCTGATGCCGCGGGCGGGGCCGGGCGGCGCGACGATTCTGTACGAGCCGCCGGCCGGGCTGGGCGCGGGGCTGAGCGCGGCGGAGCGCGGGGCGGCGGCGCGGCGGGAGCTGGCGGCGGCGGGGATCACGGCGGGCGGCGTGCGGCCGATCGAGATCGCGTATCCGTCGGACCAGCCGCTGCAACGGCGGATCGCGGAAGCGGTGCAGCAGATGTGGCGCGAGCGGCTCGGGCTGCGGGTCGAGCTGCGGGTGATGGAGCGCAACGTGCTCAGCGCGCGCATCCGGGCGCTGGACTACGACGTGGTGCGGAGCGACTGGTATGGCGACTATCTCGATCCGGCGACGTTCCTGGAGATGTTCACCACCGGCAACGGACAGAATCGGACGGGGTGGGGTAGCGCAGCGTACGACGCGTTGATCGCGGCGGCGGGGCGCGAGGACGACGACGCGCGGCGGTACGAGCTGTTCGGGCGGGCGGAGCGGCTGCTGTGCGGCGAGGAGGTTCCGATCATTCCGGTCTACTTCAAGCGCGGGCAGTTTCTACTGCGGCCGGGGATTGAGGAACTGCATGATTCGGTGCGCGACGCGCTGCCGCTGCACCTGGCGCAGCGCGGGTCGCGCGTAGCGGCGGGTGCGCGCTAGGTACCTGCGCGGATCGAGAGCCACCCTGCCTCGGCATGCTCACGCCTGACGGCGAGAGCACGCCACCCGATTCCATGCCACCCAACAACACGCCACCCAACGCCATGCCAGCCATGTCACGCGATCACCGCGCGTACGTAAAGTTCACATGCCGCACGCCGTGACACGTCAGCGTGCAGCTCCCGCTGAAACGCCCGGTGTCGAAGAACTGCCGCTCGCCGCCCACGATCGACAGGTCGAAATTGATCAGGTGGCTGTGCTGGCCGGCGCTGCCGTCGACGCCGTGCGGCGTGTGGCAGGCGCTGCAGGGCGTGCGTCCGCGGACGACGTGCTGCCGGTGAAAAGGAAAGCTCTCGTCGTTCAGGATCGAATTGCGATCGTGGCAGCGATAGCACAGCGCGTAGTTCTGCGCCGATTCGAACGTGAAGTCCGCCGTCTCATACCGATCGACGAGCAGATGCTCGAAGCGCGAGCCGTGCGGCCCGTTCGGGCCGCCGCCGCCGAGCTGCCGCGCGTCGGGGTTGTTGTGGCAATCCTGGCAGCTCATGAAGGGCCGCGTGCGCAGCTCGGGCAGCAGGCTCGGCGCGTCGTTCACGTCGCGGGCCGCGTACACGACCGGATGGGCCGACGCCGTCGTCGCCGCGAACTGCCGCCGCACGTTGCCGAACGTGTCGCGCTGCCGGGCGATGCGCCGCGTGAGCGGCACGGGATTGTCCGCATGGCAGCGGAAGCAAACCTGGTATTGATACGTCGCATCCTCGACCGGCACGCCCGACGCGTCGATTCCGCCGACGCCTTCGAGCGTCGGGTTGTGCAGCGGTCCCTGGGCGCGGATGCCGCCGGCGGCGAACGCCAGCGGATTGGCCCGCGCCGCGTGCGGATTGTGGCAGTCGACGCAGTCGACGTGCGGCGGCATGGAGCGCGGGTCTTCGTCCGGATCGTGCCGGTCGAGAATCCGCCGCGGCCGGTGCCCGCTGCGCTGCCCCATGACGCCGATGATGTCGGCCGCGATCAGTCCGTCGTGGCACGATGTGCACAGGTCGGAGGCCCGCGCCCGCAGCAGCCGCTCGCGGTTGGCGGCGCCATGCGGCACGTGACACGTCGCGCAGGCGTTGTCGACCATCGACGTGTACGGCAGCGTCTCGCCCGCCGTCAGCGACGGCGGCACGGGCTTGCCGCTCAGCGCGTGCGAACTGTTACGCCAGCCCTCCAGATCGTGACACGTGAGGCAGAGCGTGCCCTGCCGCTGCGGAAGCCGCAGAAAGTCGCCCAGCTCGTTATTGTGCGGATCATGACAGGCCGTGCACTCGAATTCGCCGCGGTCGCCAAGCTTGATGCGATGATCGACCAGGTCGGGTGATCTTAGCTGCGGGTCGCGATTGGAGAGCTGCCGGTCGTAGCGGAAGCCGATCGGATGATCGTCGGACAGGTCGGTCGTCAGGTCGCCGCCGCCCGTCGGCATGATCGGATGCGTCATCGGGATCGGGTCGGCGCGGTTCAACACCATCCCCGGAGCGATCGTCCCGTCGTGGCAGCTCAGGCACAGCTTGCTGGCACCCGACGGCTGATCGATCCGCGCGTCGGTCGTGCTGCTGTCGTAGATGCGATAGTGCGTCTGCGGCGTGGCGCGGTTCCAGAGCGGCGCGGCGGGGCTGGCGTTGTGCGGCGTGTGGCAGAAGATGCAGACCTGGTTCTCATGCAGTGCCCGCACGGGGCCGGGCCCCAGCGACGAGAGGTCGTGCTTCGAATTGACGACGCTGTCATCGGCGACCGCGACGAGCAGCAGCAGCAGAGCGGAATTCATGCCGCCCATTCAAACCAGATTTCCGCCGGCGACAACCCCCCGCCGCGATTATTCTCGCGCGACGGCACGCGCGCCGGCTGCCGCGTTTATTTTTCGATCGAAATCCGCGGACCGGCCGAACGTACTGCTGGCGGTCTTGATCCTGCCGCCGCGGGCGCGGTGTTCGCCGCTTCGCCGCGCATGCGCTGAAGGGCGACGCGCGGCGTCGCATCCGCCACGACCTCGCCGTTAACCGCGATCAGCGCCAGCACCGACGGCAGCAGCATGGCCAGGTTGCCGACGGCGCCGCTGCTCGAGGCCAGTGCCACGGCTGCGGAAACGGCGAGAAATCCGCCCACGAGGTGAAACTCGCGCACCTGCCGGGCGCTGAACAGCAGCAGTGCCACCAACAGCGTCATGACGCCCGCGCCCAGTTTCGTCAGGCGTCGAGCCTGGTTCCAGGCCGCTTCGCTGCCCGGCTTCCAGGCCGCCCACGCGGCCCACGCGCTCTCGACGTTCGCGGGCGGGGCAGCTTGCAGTGAGGTCGCCTCGGCCGCCGTCCGCACGACCGCGACCAGCCGCTCGCCGATCAGGTGCGACGACATCCGCCGGGCGTACTCGTCCTGATACTCCGTCGCCCCTTGCGTGACGTCGACATCATGAAACGAGATGTCCGCCGGGTTCATGCCCGCGGGTGCGAGCTTCCAGGGGGGGACGGCGCCGGTTGGTTCCTGAAGGCGGGCACCGTCATTGAGCAGCCAGCGCCAGACGGCCGACTGCGCCCGATCGACCCAGTCCGGCGCCGACGGAGCGCCGGCGGTGCGGGGCGCGAGAGTCAGCGTCGTGTTGTCCGAGATCGTGCCAACCCACGGCGGCTGGATGCCCGCCGCGGCCAGCGCGCCGTCGGCCCGCGCCACGCTGGGCGCGACAAACCAGACAAGGCCGGCCAGCACGGCCGCTACGCCGACGCCGGCGCCCAGCAGGTTCCCGAATCCCGAAACGCCGCGCCGCAGATTGAAGCCCAGCAGTACCGGCAGCAGCAGCCAGAGCCAGGGCGACCCGATCCCAGCCACGATCACGGCGAATCCGCTGAGCAATCCGCCGGCGCCGGGCAGGAGCGAGAGCGCCAGCGCCCAGCTTGCCAGCGCGGTCGGCAGCATGACTTCGGGCCGCGGCAGACACTCGACCGCGCCCGGGAAGACGCAGAACACCGTCGCCATCGTCAGTCCGGCGGCGAGCGAATCAAGCAGGCTGCCGATGCCCACCAGAGCCGCCAGCGTGGCAAGCAGCAGAAACCCGTTCACCCATCGCGCGGATGCGGCGCTCGCGCCTTCCCACCAGTTGCCGACCATCCACTTGTCGCGCTCGCCCCACTCCGGCGGAACGCGATTGCCGTCAAGCAGCACATGCACCGGCGCGATCTTCGCCGCCGCACCGTGCAGCACGTAGAGCAACGGCGACTGCTGATCGACACCGACGGTTTGTCCGTGCGGCAGCTTTCCCGTCGATGCGAAGTAGTGTCCGCCGATCAGCCCGTCGCGGCTGGCGGGCGAGAGCGGGGCGGTGGCGACTTGCGTCAATGCCACGGCCAGCCCGAACGATCCCAGCACGAGCATCGCGCCTGGAGAGACGTTGCCAACGTGCTCGGCGGCGCGGCGGGCCCGCGTGAGCAGCAACCCGCGCAGCAGCCAGTACGCCGCGGCAGACGTCAGCAGCAGGTAGGACCACCATTGCAGCGTTTGGCCGCCGGCCGCGGCGGTCTCCTGCGACCAGCGCAGCATCAGTAGCACGCACGAGCCGGCCAGCACAAGCGCGTCGAGATTGCGCAGCGAGATGATCGCGTCGAGCCGCACCATCAGGACCAGCGTCACGACGATCGCCAGCCACATCAGCCCCGTGCCGCCCGTCATCGGCAGCCAGTCGCGGGCTGCCTGCGATCCGGCTGCGGGCGCCAGCCGTGTCTCTCCCGCGTCGCCCACGGCGCGCTGCGGTTCGCCCGGCGACGATTCGGCCGCCTGCGCTCGCCGAACCGGCGTCGACGGTGGGGCCAGCCCGGCCGCGTCACTCGGCCCTGGCGCAACGCCGGTTCCCGGCTCCTCGGCTGGCGCCACGGCTGCGGGTTTTTCGCCGCTGGGTCTCTCTTCCCCCGCCGGCGCTTCCGGCTCACCCGCCGCCGATTCGCCCGGCGCGTCCTGCGCACCGGCTCCCGGGACGTGGCCTGAGGTCGGTTCCTGAGAATTCTGCGCCGCGCCCTCTTTCTGGCGTTCGCGCCGTGCCGCCTCAAGCTGCTGTGCCCGCTCGCGAATCCGAGCGCGCTCATTCGCCGCCAGCCGCTCCGGCGTCACGGGCGCGGGCGCTCCCGCTGGCCGCGAGCTGAGCGTTCGCGGCGGCGGCCGCAGCGCCGTCGAGCCGACGCGCCCGCCGATGATCTCGCCGTCGCGGATCATGACCAGGCCGTGCTGCGCGCGGCCGCGCAGCATTTCGACGCGCAGAATTCCCGTCTGCGTGCCGATGGGCCCGAGCCGAAACCGCAGATCCGTGTTGTTGGTTACAAAATCGCGCACCGCTTCGTTCGCCTCGAGCAGGGCGCGCGTCTCGGGCGGAATCTCGTCCCACGTCATCTCGGCTGACTGCGGCGGATCGTACGGCTCAGTGTCCTGAGCCGGCGGCGGGGCAGCGGCGCCGGCCGTCTGCGACCCGGCCAACATGAGGAGCGGCGCGACGAGCAACACCATCGCGGAGCGCGCTGGAACGGAGCGGATCATGGGCAACTCACCTTCAGATTCAGATTCACCATCGCAGCACGAGTCACGTCGATCCGGCCGCAATTCTGCACGCAGCGGCTTCGTGCCGCCACTCCCGGCTTCGGCCATCGGTTCGCGATTCGTGCCAATTCGTATTCGCCGCCGCGGAGGCTGGATTTCCAGCGGTACCGGCAGGCTGGCCGTGCGCGCACGCTCGGCGCGGCGACGTCACCCAGTCTTACCGGCGTGCGGGCAGCAGGTTGCGGACATTTCACGTCGCGAACGCACCTCAGGGTGCCACACAGCCGAGAGCGCTGTTCCACACGGCCGAGAGCGCTGTTCCACACAGCCGAGGGCGGCTGTCCCACACGGCTGCTCTGCACACCTGTCGTCAGCTCGCATACCCGCCAATAATGGTACGTTACACCCATGAAGCTCGACGACGACATCTGCTGCTGCTATCACGTCCCGCTCCGCAAGCTGCTTCAGTTTGCGCGGCAGCGGCGCCTGCAGCGCGCCAGCCAGATGTCCGAGTGCTTCGGCGCGGGCACCGGCTGCGGCTGGTGTATCCCAATTCTGACGATGATCTTCGAACGCACGCGCGACGGCCGCGACGTCGACCTCGCCATCTCGCCCGAAGAGTACGTCCGCCGCCGGGCGGAATATCGCACCTCCGGCGCCGCGCGCCACACGTTCGCCCCCGACGCCGGCGAAGCTCCACCCGCGGCGCCCCACCCCGGCGAGCCCCCGCCTATCCCGCCACACGCGAACCCCGGCCATGACTGATTCGCGGTCGCCGCGGCGCGCAGCATCCACCCTGCGGTTATGATCCACGCTACGCCACATGTCAGGAGAACCGCAGATGAGACGACGCGAATTCGTCGCCGCTTCCCTCAGCGCCGCCGCCGCGCTGACCCCCGCGAGGACGCTCATGGCCCAGACTGGATCGCAATCCGAATCTGCCCGGGGGGGCGCTGCCCGGCTGAAGGGGAATCTCAAACAATCGGTTTGCCGCTGGTGTTACGGCGGTATGCCCCTGGAAGAGCTGTGCCGCAACGCAGCCGCGATGGGCATTCAATCGGTCGAGCTGCTGAGCGAGAACGAGTGGGCCGCGCCCAAGAAGTTCGGCATTACCTGCGCCGTGGCGAACGGACCGACGTCGATCGGCAAGGGCTGGAACCGCGTCGAGCATCACGAGCGCTTCGTGAAGGAGTCGCAGCGCCTGCTGCCGCTCGTCAAGGACGCCGGCATCCCGAACATGATCGTCTTTTCCGGCAATCGCGAGGGGCTGCCCGACGACGAAGGCGCGGCGAACTGCATCAAGGGCCTCAAACAGATCATGCCGCTGGCCGAAAAGCTCGGCGTCACGGTCGTGATGGAACTGCTGAACAGCCGCGTCGACCACAAGGACTATCAGTGCGACCGCACCCCCTGGGGCGTGAGCGTCGTGAAGGGCGTCGGCAGCGAGCGCTTCAAGCTGCTCTACGACATCTATCACATGCAGATCATGGAAGGCGACGTCATCCGCACGATCCGCGACAACTGGGATTGCATCGCCCATTTTCACACCGGCGGCGTTCCGGGCCGCAACGAGATCGACCAGAGCCAGGAGCTCAACTACGGCGCGATCTGCCGCGCCATCGTCGAGAAGGGCTTCAAGGGCTTCCTGGCGCAGGAGTTCATCCCCGCCCGCGATCCGATGACTTCGCTGCGCCAGGCTGCGCAGATTTGTGACGTGTAGACACCCCACGGGCAGGTGTCGCGCTAGAGGCTGACACACCGCAGACGGGCCGCAGCGGGAGTGAATCTCATGATTCAGTCAGGGTGTATTCGCAGCGCCACAGCGCGGTCCGCGCTGGCACTGCTGACGATAGCGTCGGCCGCGCGCGGTTCCGACGACTGGCCGCAGTGGCGCGGTCCGGATGGAAACGGCGTCAGCCCGGCGAAGCGCGTGCCGACGAACTGGTCGGACACGAAAAACGTGCGCTGGCGAACTCCCCTGCCGAGCTGGAGCGGCGCGACGCCCATCGTGGTCGGCGACGCCGTGTTCGTCACGTCGCCGGCGACCGCGGGTGCCGCCGGCGAGCATGGCGGTGCGGTCGTGCGCTCGCTGTCGGCCGGCCGGGGTGGCGGCCGGGCGCATCCGGGCGGCGACCGGCTGTTGCTGCTGTGCATCGACCGCAAGAGCGGCGCGGTGCGCTGGGAGCGGCAGATCGGCGCCGGAAATAAGCTCTACGGCAAGCAGAACATGTCGTCGCCCTCGCCGGTCAGCGATGGAAAATTCGTCTGGGCGCTCACCGGCACCGGTGTGCTGACCGCGTTTGACATGGATGGCAAGGAGCTGTGGCGGCGCGACCTGACGCAGGATTACGGTGCGATTGAACTGATGTGGGGCTACGCCTCCTCGCCGCTGCTGCACGACGGCCGGCTGATCGTCCCGGTGATGCAGACCGGGGCGGCGGGTTCGTACCTGGCGGCGATTGACGGTGCGACGGGCAAGACCGTCTGGAAACTCGATCGCAAGACCGACGCGGAGAACGAATGTCCCGACGCGTACACGACGCCGATCCTGGCGGCCGCCGACGGCCGCGTCGACGTCGTCGTCAGCGGGGCCGATTGGGTGACGGGGCACGATCCGGCGTCCGGCGCGGAGCGCTGGCGGGCGTCGGGTCTCAATCCGGAGAAGAAGGGGAACTACCGGATCGTCGCGTCACCGGTGTTTGGCGCCGGGCTGATCCTCGCGCCGACGCGCGTCCGGCCGATGCTGGCGATCCGCGCCGGCGGCAGCGGCGACGTCACGGCGACGCACGTGGCGTGGAAGTATGACAAAGCGGGCGGGCCGGATGTTCCGTCGCCGACCTGCGATGGGAAGTACTTCTACTTGTGCGACGACAAGGGGCTGGTGACGTGTCTTGATCCGAAGGACGGGTCGCGCGTCTGGGGTCCGCAGCGAACGGCGAGCGGCACGGTGAGTGCCTCGCCGGTGATCGCCGACGGCAAGCTCTTCGTGACCAACGAGCTGGGCGTGACGACGGTGCTGACGGCGGGCGCCGAGCCGCGCGAGGTTGCGGTGAACGATTTGAAGGATGAGTACACGATCTCGACGCCGGCGATCTGCGATGGCGAGATTTTCATTCGCACGTCCAGCGCGCTGGTGTGCATCGGCGAATAGGCGCGTGCCGCGGCGAATGGTGGCAAGTGCAGGCGGAGGACCGCCGGGGTACAGCCGGGGGTGGCTGCTCTCCACAGCCACTGCATCCAGCACAGCCGAGGGCGGCGGTGCCACACCGGGGAGCCACGCTAGATCGCTAGGGACGAAGTGTCCACATGCCCGGCAGCAGCGTGCGCAGGTCTGCGCCACCCAGTGAGACCAGCCAGTTGATCGCGACCGGCAGCGGCTCGGCGGCGGGTGGTTGCGCGGCTGTGACGGCGCCGCCGACGGCGCCTGCGATCGCCAGCAATGTCGCGAGCGCCAGCCAATACCACCGCGCCGTGGCCAGCGTCGCGGCGACCAGCAGCGCGAACGCCGGCAGCGCGGGGGCCAGATAGCGGAGCTGGAGACCCTGTCCGGCGGCGCCGAGAGCGGTGAGCGCGACCAGATACGCAAGCGCCCAGGCGAGCGGAAGCAGGATGGCGCGGCGGCGACGAAGTTGAGCCAGCGCGAACGCGGCAAAGGCGCACACCGGCGAGACGATCAGCAGGCCGCTGACGTAGAAGTGAATTGGGCGCGCGACAATCATGCGCACGTACTCGTACTTTTCGAGCAGCCACTGCGTCGGGCGCGCCGCGGGCAGCCAGGCCCCGTAAAACACGCGGTTGATAATCAACCACGGTACGATCAGGGCCGCGGCGGACGCGAGGTAGATCAGGACTTGGCGGATGCGCGGCCGCTGCGGCGAGACCAGCGCTGCGACCACGATCGCCGGCACGATCAGAGCGGCGGTGAACTTCGTCAGGCACGCCAGTCCCAGCACGGCGCCGGCGAGCGCGGCGCGGCCCGGCGTCGGACCGCGAAAACACGTCCACGCCGAGAGAACCGCGGCGACAACCACAGCCTGGAGCGGGCCGTCGATCCAGACGCGTTCGGCGCACATCCAAGACACCGGGTCAAGCGCGATGAGAGCCGCAGCGATCAGCCCCGCCCCCGCACCAAACATCGCCCGGCCGAGGTACCCGGTCAGCACGATCAGCACGATCGCCGCGCCTGCCGCCAGCAGCGGCCCTCCCGCGCTGCCCAGCAGGGCGCGGGCCGCGGCCAGCGCGTAGGGGAACACCGGCGGGTGGAAAAACAAGGGCGTGTCATACACGTCGGGTGCATACGCATACGCCGGCGGTTCGCTGAACGGTTCGTAGAGTACCTCGGCGCGGCTGAGCGCGGCGAAGTCGCGCCGCGCCAGCGCCATCTGCTCGGGCGTAAGGCCCTGCGTGGCGGCGTGCAGCCAGGTGTCGATGATGAACCGCTGTGCGGCGCTGCCGGTGAGCGGGCCGCGCAGCGAGTAATGCAGCGGCTGCTGCGCGAGGCGCTCCGCCAGGAACGTGAAGACGATTTCGTCGCCCTCAAAGTGCGGGCGAAACGCGCTGGGCAGATGGGCAACGCCGACGGCCAGCGCGATCGCCCATAGCAGCGGGATGAACGGCAGCTTGGGGCGCGGCGCCGCGTGCGGGTCGATGGGCGCGACGGGCTTGACCGCGCCGGAGCGGGGTGGGTGCGCGGAGCTCATCGGTCTACGAGCCCTCTTCGCGCCAGATGTTCCACCGCGCGACCTCGTTCAGCTTCACCCGCTGGAGCTTCTCGCCGTCAGCCGGAGTCCAGATCCACTCGCTCGGTCGCGGCACGAATTTCGGCGGCCGGCGCTTCGACACGAAGATACGCATCACGGTCTGACCGGCCGGCGCCAGGTCGGCGACGAGCTGGTACTCGCGCTCCAGATACTCGTAGAACTCCGGCCACGGCGGATAGCCCAGCAGCACCACACTGACATCCTGCCGCTTGAAATCGTCGAGCAGAGCGGCGCGGCGCTCCGCGAACCCGGGATACGCCTCTTCCACCAGCGGCGAGATCATCGTGTAGCGATTCGGCGTGCGCCGGCCAGCGTAGTGATAGATGCCGACCGCGTCGCCGAACTGGTACACGGAGTCGCCGGGCGCCGTCATCGCGGCCAGCATGCCGCCGAGGTGCTTGGCCCAGACGTTCGCGACGCTGAAACGCAGGAACGAGAGCTCCTCGGCGTCGCGCGTGTAATACCACCGGACCTGCGACGGAATCAGCAGGCCGATGATCAGCGCGACGGGGATGAGCGACAGTGCCAGTCGCGCCGGCGACTTCATGCAGATTGTGCCGCCGCGCGATCCCCAGCTCAGAATCCGATCCACGAGCAGGCCGGCCAGCAGCGCCAGCGGCGGCATCAGCAGGTAGTAGTAATGTCGCCAGAAGTGCCCGGGCAGCATCACCTGGACAAACGCCGCCAGCGCATAGAGCCGGATGAGCAGATCGGTGGCCGGCGGGCGGCGCCAGCGGCCGACCAGCAGACCCAGCGGCGCGACGCACCAGAGCGCGGCGGCCGGCACCAGCGCCCAGCGCTGCGCTGTGAAGAACATGACCAGCCGGTTCGACCCTTCGCCGACGTCGCGGGCGCTATAGCCGACGTTGTAGCGGAAGACCGCGTCGATGAAGTTCGTCGCGCGGCCGTCGGCGGCGAACCACGCCAGTTGTCCCAGCCAGATTAGCGCCGGGCCCAGCCCAAACACCAGCAGCGCGACGAACAGCGCCGCCACGCTGCCCGGCCGCGACTCCGACTGGAGTCGCGACCTCGCCTGCCAGAGCCGTGACCGTAAGGGAGCGGGGGCCACCAACGGCTTGCCTGCGCCGACCGCCGTCGTTTGATTCGCCACGCTCGTGCAAACGCGCCTGAGCGCAACCCACGCCAGCCACGGCAGCACAAACACCCACAACACCGCGACGATGGTCTTGAACGCCGACGCGACGCCGATCGACGCGCCTGCCAGCAGCAGCCAGACCAGCGCGGTTCGCGGCGACGGGCTGCGGGCAAAGCGCGTCAACAGCCAGACGCCCAACACCGAGAACGTGTTCATGTAGATTTCGCGGTTGGCGCCGTCGCCTTCCGTGCCCGGGTCCATGGTGGTGAGCGCCCAGATCAGGCTGGCGCACGCGGCGACCCAGCGGCCGTAGCTTTGTCGCATCAGCATGTACAAACAAACCAGCGACGCCCCGCTGAAGCACGTCGCGACGCCGCGGAAGACGGCTTCGTCCGAGCCGAACCAGCGCTGCACGGCGCCAAATAGAACGAACACCAGCGGCGGCTGATGATCCCACACGTCAACATAGAGCCGGTCGCCGGCGAAGAGCCGCTGGCCAATGTACGCGTAATTGGCCTCGTCCGGGTCGAGCGGGGCGCCGGCTGTGTGGCTGCGCGACCAGACGATGAAACCGCCCGCGGCCAGCAGAAAAGCGAGTTCGATCAGCAGCGAACCCAGCCGTGTGCCGCGACGGGTGCGGAAGGATTCGATTTCGGGCGTGGGAGCAATGGTCATGTCGCGGTTCGGTCTCGACGCGGTAAACTTATCGGCGGAGCCGACAAAAATCACGGAGGCATCGCATGTTCCCGATCGGTGTGTGGACCGCTTCTGCGCCGTGCGCACTGCTCCTGGCGCTGTGCCTGTTCGCCTCGGCACAATTCGCGAGCGGCGGCGATCGAATAAGCGGTTCGCGATTCGTCACGCGCTCGGAAGTGATCGCGAAGCACGGGATGGCCGCGACCAGCCAGCCACTGGCCACGCAGATCGCGCTGGACATCCTGAAGAAGGGCGGCAGCGCGGTCGACGCGGCGATTGCCGCCAACGCCGCCCTGGGACTGATGGAACCAACCGGTAATGGAATGGGCGGCGACCTGTTCGCGCTCGTCTGGGACGCCAAGACCGGCCAGCTCTACGGTCTGAACGCCAGCGGCCGCTCGCCCTACGAACTCTCGCGCGCTGAACTGCTGGAGCGCGTCGGCGAGAAGCGCAAAATACCGAGCTTTGGTCCGCTGCCCGTCACGGTGCCGGGCTGCGTCGACGGCTGGGCCGAGCTGCACGCCCGTTTCGGCCGCCTGCCGCTCAACGAAGTGCTCGCGCCGGCGGCGCGCTACGCGCGCGAGGGCTTCCCACTCAGCGAAGTGATCGCGCACTACTGGGCCGCCGGCAAGCGGCTCGAAAAGCAGCCCGGCTTCGCCGCCGTCTTTCTGCCCGACGGCCGCGCACCGCGCAAGGGCGAGCTGTTCCGCAACCCCGCGCTGGCCGACACGCTCGAAAAAGTCGGCTCGGGCGGGCGCGACGTGTTTTATCGCGGCGAACTCGCCGATCGGATGGACGCGTTCTGCCGGGCAAACGGCTGCTTCCTGCGCAAACGCGACTTCGAGGCCCACAGCTCGACCTGGGTCGAGCCGGTCAGCACGAGCTACCGCGGATACGACCTCTGGGAGCTGCCCCCGAACGGTCACGGCATCGCCGCGCTTCAGATTCTCAACTTGATCGAAGCGTACGACGTCCGCTCGATGACGCATAACAGCGCCGCGTTCCTGCACCTGATGATCGAGGCCAAGAAGCTCGCCTACGAAGATCGCGCCCGCTACTACGCCGATCCGGACTTTGTCGATGTGCCAATCACCAGGCTCATCTCCAAGGAGTACGCCGCCGAGCGCCGCCGGCTGATCGACCTCGATCGCGCAGCCGCGACGTTCCCGCCCGGAGAGATCAACTGGTCGCGGCGCGTCGGCGGCGGAGCGGCGGGCGGCAAGCGCGACGCCCTCGCCGAGTGGAGCGCCGGCGACGCCGCGCTGCGCGAGGGCGACACGATCTACCTCACCGTCGCCGACGAGCAGCGCAACTTGGTCTCGCTCATCCAGAGCAACTACCGCGGCTTCGGCAGCGGCCTCTGCCCGGACGGCCTGGGATTCTGCTTTCAGGATCGCGGCGAGCTGTTCAGTCTCGACGAGGGGCACCCCAACGTCTACGAGCCGCACAAGCGCCCGTTCCACACCATCATCCCGGCCTTCATCACCCGCGACGGCAAGCCCTTCATGAGCTTCGGCGTCATGGGCGGCGACATGCAGCCGCAGGGGCACGTGCAGATCGTCGTCAACCTGGTCGACTTCGGCATGAACGTGCAGGAGGCCGGCGACGCCGCCCGCTGGTATCACACCGGCTCGTCCGAACCGACCGACGAGCCGATGACCGGTGGCGGATCGGTCGCGCTCGAATCGGGCGTTGCGGCCGACGCCGTCGAGGGCCTGCGCGCCCGCGGCCACCGCCTCACGCCGCAGCCCGGTGCGTTCGGCGGCTATCAGGCGATCATGTATGACGCGAAGAACGACGTGTATGTCGGGGCGTCGGAAATGCGTAAGGACGGCCAGGCGGCGGGGTATTGAAGGGGCAGGGACGGAGGGACGAAGGGACGAAGGGACGGAGGGACGGAGGGAATGTTCTCGGTCCACTGCCCCAGCGGGCCCTTCAGCTTTCAGTTCCTTCTCTCCTCCTTCCCTTCAGTCCCTGGCCCTACTGTTGTCTCGTATCTACGTCCCGTCGTCCCTCTGTCCCGCCGTCCCTCAGTCGCTCAGAATCCCGTACTTCGCCATCTTGTCGCGCAGCGTCGTCCGCGGGATGCCGAGCTTCTGCGCCGCCCGCGCCTGGTTGTTGTTGCACTGACGCAGCGCCATCAGGATCATGCGCCGCTCGATGTCGGCGACCGTCTCGGCCAGCCCGCGGCCGCCGTCCCATTCGCCTTCGCGCGGCATCTCGACGCTGGCGTCGTCGGCGCCGGGGGCCGCCGAAGACCACGGACCGCTAAGCGGCAGGACGTGTTCTGGGCGGATCTCGCGGTCGGCCAGCGCGACGGCTCGCTCGATCACGTGCTCCAGCTCGCGCACGTTTCCCGGCCAGGTGTGCATCAGCAGCGCGTCGAGCGCGAAGCGCGAGATGGTCGGCGGACTCGCCAATGCGGCGTCGCGCGGCGCCGCGCCGCGCAAGTCCGCGAGCGACGCGCTGCCGGCGGCGGTTTCGACGCCGGCGTCAGCGGTCGACTCTACCGCGGGAGCCGCCGGGTCGTGACGGTCGGCGACTGCTCGCGCCCGTCGCCAGCCACTCGCCGCCTCCAGCGCGGCGTCATCCGCACCGCCGCCGGCCGGAGCGAGATCTCCGGCGTCCTGGCGGCGCAGGTCGGTCGCCGGAGCGGCGGACGCCGACGGCGCGTGCTTGGCAATGAAGAGCCGCGCGAGTAGTGGAATGTCGGGCAGCCGCTCGCGCAGCGGCGGCACGCTCAACGTACAGACGCTGATGCGATAGAGCAGGTCAGCGCGGAAGCGCCCCTCCTGCACCACCTGATTCAGGTCTCGCCGCGTCGTGCAGATCAGCCGCACGTTGAACGGTATGTGCGTCGTCCCGCCAACGCGCGTGAACGAGCGTTTCTCGATCGCGTCGATCAGCAGCAGTTGCGTGGCGTCGGGCAGGGCCTCGACCAGGTCCAGCAGCAGTGTGCCGCCGTCGGCCAGCTCGATCCGGCCGGTTCGCGTCCGTCCCGCGCCCTCCACGCCGAAGAGTTCGGCGTTGAGCGCTTCGGCGTCGGTCTTGCCGCAACTGATCCGGGCCAGCGGCATGGCGCAGCGCGGGCTGTGCGCGTGAATGGCCTCGGCGATGACTTCTTTTCCCGCGCCGCTCTCGCCATGAATCAGGATCGTCCGCTCGCCGGCGGCGGCCGAACGCGCGTGGTCGATCAGGCGGCGCGCGACCGGGGCGCTCGTGACAAACGCGCCGAAGCTCTCGACGTCGGCCGTGTCGGCGGCGATCGCGGTCGCCCGGCCGGCAAAGACGCGGTCGAGCCGCGCGAGCAGTTCCTGGGTCGTGAATGGCTTGGTGATGTAGTCGTACGCGCCGCGCTTGATAGCCTCGACCGCGGCGTCGACCGTGGCGTATGCGGTGATCAGGATGACGATCGTGTCCGGGCTGGCCTGCTTGACGTAGGTCAGCAGTTCGAAACCGTCCATGCCGGGCATGCGCACGTCGGAGACCACGACGTCGACCGGGTTCGCGTCGAACAGCCGCCGGGCCGTGCGTGCGTCGGCTGCTTCGAGCACTTCGTAGCCGGCTTCGCTCAGCTCGATCTGAAGTGTGATGCGCTTCAGGGGTTCGTCGTCGACGACGAGTATCCGCCGCTTCATCCCGCCGCTCTCGTGGGTGCCGCCGTGGGTGCCGCGTTTGGCTGGATTGCAACGCAATTTGCGTGGTAAATCAACCGCGCAAGGTTCGGCTGCCGCGGCGCAAAAAACAACCCGCGCTCGCGAGGAGCGCGGGTCGATACCTCTCGGTGGTTGCTAAACGAATGATCGATTAGCGACGACGACGCAACAGCGCCGCGCCGAGACCAAGCAGCAGCATGCTGGTGGGCTCCGGCGTCGCGTAGCCCTGGCCAGCTTCGCCCGAGTACGCAACGGCGAACCGGCCCTGCCGCGGATCGGCGGTCGGATCATACTTCGGAGTGAACCCAGGGTTCGACTCGAAGTCGATGTTGCCGCGAATCACACCGCTGTGGCCGATCAGTTCCTGGAAGAAGCTGTTGACGATGACGCCAGCACCTTCAAGGACGTACGCATCCTGGCCCGAGTAGCCATACAGCGAAACCTGATCGAGAACGATGTCGATCAGGGTCGTGTAGGGGACACCCATCGCCGGGACGGCGCCACGGATCGCGAAGCGACCGACGCCGACCATGCTGACGTCCAGGTGCGGCGGGGCCGCATCCTGAGCAAACAGGTCAACGTGCATCGCCACGTCGCCGCCGAATACGCCAGCCGCGTTGAGCACCGGGAACGGGCCCGCGAACGGCCAAACCGGCCAGATCGCGGTCGCTTCGGTGTCCAGATCACGCGCGATGTAATCGAGCGTGTCAGGCGCGAGGCCGTTCATGCCGTAATTCAGGCCGTCCTCGCGGGCGCCGAAATTGATGTCGTGGCTGATCATCCGCGGTACCAGCGGTGCAGCCAGGACTGCGGTGCTGACGCCGAGCACCGCACTTAAAGCCAGTAACTTTTTAATCATTGCTCCTCCTTCGTTCTCGCGTCCACGGGATAAGACCGCCTGCGCGACCCTCCGTCCCGCTTCGCCGATTGTACGAGAATTGAGCCTCTTCCGTCACCGTGCGCATCAAGCCCGACCGCGGAGGCACCCTCAGCGTGCTGTCAGACTGTCTGGCGCTATGTGGTACGATAACAGAGTCTCTCGGGCAGTTCAACAGAAAATTTTCCCGTTTGCGCGGATTTTCGCGATCGCGCGCGGTAAAGTTCACCACCATCAATCCACTCGACAAACCAACCTGCGTGAGGCATTCTCGTGATCGCTCCCATCCTGGCAGCCGCCGCCATCCTCGCCATCCCATCGCAAGACGCCGGCGTCACCTATTCCGATTACAGCTTCGGCTTCCAAACATCCCTCCCCACCGGCTGGATGCTCGACCGCACACGCTTCGTAGCCGCCGATGGCGGGACCGGCGTACTCCGCGGACAGGTCGCGACCGGCGGCCGGACCGTGGAGTTTGTGGTTTATCGGACTAAGACCGACCAGCCCTTCTCGGAATGGTTCGCCGAATTCGAACGCAGCCTCGCCGCCATCGAGGGCACAACTCGCGTCGAATCGCGAAAGCTCGATCCAGCCGCAGACGCCGTCGCCGCCATCGAGGTCGACGCCCTGCTGAGCGTCCCCGTCAAACGCCTGCACCACGTCACCCGCATGAACCCAACCACCTATCTCGTGATCTCCTTTGCCGCGGTCGGCGGCGAGCCGGAGCAGGTGCAGAAGCTCACGAGTGAGTTTACTACCGCGGCCCAATCGGTGCGGTTGCTGTGCTCGCCCGAGGCGGACGAGCGGCTCGCCAAGGCGCTGGATCGCGGAGCGGAGGAGGCACGCCGGACGAATGCCGCCGCCGCCGATCGGGCGACGGCGACCGACGAGCTGCACTACTTCGTGAGGCTGAAGGGCGAGACGGTGGGGCACGCCTCGTTTCAGGCGTCGCGCGAGGTGATGGAGAAGAAGGCGGGGCTGCGCGTGCGCGAGCGATCCTGGCGATTCGACGGCGATGAGCGGGCGCAATACTCGCGGACCGACCTGTTCGCGAGTTTCAACGGCCTCACCGAGCTGATCGAAAGCCAGGTGACGCAACTCACCGCTCAGAAAGGCGGCGAGCCGACCGCGACGACAACGCTGGACCAGTGCATTCGCGAAGGCGACACACTCTTTTCCAGCTTCTCCACGAGCGAGCGCCCGGACCGCGCCGATTCCCGGCCGCCGATGACGGTCGGGCCGGCGTATCTGTCGCTGGCCTGGTTCCGGCGCGTGCCGCGGATCATCGAGGAGCGCGAAGGCGTCGAGTTCGGCTTCGCCGTCTACGACCCGACGATCCGCGCCCAGACGACGCAAGTCGTCCGCTTTCTGGGGCGGCGGGCGAGCGCGGGCGGGACGCGCCCGGCCCGAACGTATGAAATCCGCGAGGGCTACGCACCGAGCGGCGCGATCCTGCAGGTCGACGACGATGGCAACATGCTGTCGTACGAGGCCGGCGACATGATGCTCCAGCGGGCGGCGAAATCGGCCGTCGATGAGCGCTTCGCGGCACGGCAGCGCCCCTATGACGCGAAGCTCCGCGCGGCTGCGCGGAAATGAGCGCGCCCATCGCTCTGGAATGTGGGACTTTGCGACCTTCGCCCGGCACGTCGAATGAAGCGTCTCGTCTAGTGTAGTGACTCATATTTCCTTAAACGTCTCATCGCCGGCCGTGTCTGATCTTCTGGTCACCCGTTCCTCGTCACTCAAAACAATCGAGATTGCCCGTCGCACGTGTCTGATCCTCCCGCACCGCCGCCCGCCGACTCTGGCAAGAGATTTGGACGGCGGAGTGAACGCGTTGATTCGGTCACGCGAAACAGAGTCTGTCTATCCTGGCAGGCGTTCCGGCAGGCGTTGGGAGAGAACCAGCCCCGGTAGGAACCGTACCGCCTCGATGGAAAGCCATGCTACGGCCCCCAACCGGTCAACAAGTTGGCGCTGACCTCACCGCGCCCCCCGCCGGCGCGGAGCTCAGCAGCCGCCGCACCGCTTCGCGCCCGGGCGCTTCGCCCCAGCGCAGCACCGACCCCATCCGGTCGATCATCGCCGCACAGCGCTGCGACTCCTCGGCCGCGGACCGCCGCAGCGCTAACAGCGCCCGCAGGTACGCATCTCCGAGCTGCTGAAGGGCGGCGCGCGTCGCGCGGCGCAGCCCGCCCAGAGCGCGCTGCGCGGGGGCGGGGCGCAGCGCGCGGCTGGCGGCGAACGGCACCGCCCAGGCCAGCGCCACCAGCAGGCCGCTGTGGATCAGAAAATCGCCGCTGAGAAAACGCCCCGCACCGGCCACTGCCGGCGCGTAGGCCCAGACCAGTTGCCACCCCGCGTAAACCAGCGCCGCGAGCGGAAGAGCCAGCGCCGCCACGTCGAGAAACCGGGCCAGGCGCGAGCGCCAGTCGCGCTGCGGTGCGGCCAGCGCCGAGCCCAGCGTGGCCCGCGTGGTGCGCCGCAACTGCTCGATCGCGCCGTCGCTCACCGCCAGGAGCCGCGCGCGGACCGCCGCGGCGGACACACCCACGGCACGGGCCGCGAGCTCGGCCCGATCGACAAAGTCGCCCAACCGCTGCGCCGTCGCAGCGTCTCCCAGAGACTGCGTGAGATAGTCGAGCTCGTCGGCCGGCGGACCGCAGGGCGGCGCGCCAGAGGGCGGCCCGGCGTGCGGCGCAGGCGCGGCCGGCGTCGGCAACTCCGCGGCGAGCCGGCCGCCACTCAACCAGCGCGCCACAAGCGCGTGCGCCGGAGGCGCGGCGTGGCGCGCCGCGATGCGCCGCGCCATGTCGCATAACTGCCAGTCGAGTCCAGCGAGCACGCGTTCCTCGACGCGCTTCCACTCGCCGCGCAGCATGCCTTCAAGCTGCGGCCAGGCCGCGTCGTCGCCCAGCGCCGAGCGCGCCTGCCTCAGCACGTCGCACACCGCCTGGCCGCGGGCCGCCAGCCCGACGCGGCGCAGCTCGGCCACGGCGTGCTCGCCGACCAGGCGCTCGAGCTGTGCGCGAAACGCGTCGAAGCCGTCGTCGACGCCCGGCCGCGCCGCGAACGAATCATCGCCGCAGGTGGGCAGCAGCAGCGGCGCTTCGAAGCCAGCGCCGCGCAGCAGTCGCTCAAAATCGTCGAGCTGGCGCGCGTCGCCCTCGTCGGCCCGGTTCAGCAGGAACATCCAGCCGTGCCAGCCACGGCGCTCCAGCAGCAGCCTCCAGCCGACGTCGTCGCGGTAGCGCTCCGGGCTGACCACGTAGACCACCAGGTCGATAAACGGCAGCCACGCCAGGGCGCACGCCCGATTCGACGCCCGCGTGCTGTCGAAGTCGGGAGCGTCGATCAGCGCCAACCCCGCCAGCGCGTCGTCGGCGTGCCGCTCCACGCGAAAGTCCGTCTGCGCAAGCGGCGGCGCGGGAACGGCCGAGAGTTCGACATCCCGGTGCACGTAAAGCGTCAGCGTCTCCGACGTCGGCCGCCGCACGCCGACGCGCGCCACACCGCGCCCGACGATGCGGTTCAGCAGGCTGCTCTTGCCCACGCCCGTGCCCCCGAACAGCCCGACGACCAGCGGCCGTACCGCGGGCTGGGCGAAGAGGTCGTCGGCGCTGCCGGTCTCGACGCCGTGGAGCGACGCGCGGAGAGCCGGATCGATCAGGCCCGTCGCCGCGACACGATCGACCCAGGCGGCAGCCTCGGCGAACGCCTTCGTCAGCCCCGAGGCATCAGCCGCGCTCATCCAGCACCCCCTGCAGGCAGCGCTGCGCTTGATCCATGCGCTGCGGATCGAGCCCGAGCAGCTCGGCCTGTTCCGTCGCGCCGATGCGCAGACCCGCGGCCAGCTCGCCGTCGATCAGCGCCGCGCGGACGCGCTGCGCGTGATTGCCACGCAGCCGCGCCGCCACGCGCGACATGTGCCCGCCGAGCGCACCCTCCGCCAGCATGCTGGTCACGGCGAAGAGCGCCGGCGCGAAGATCAGGTCGCTGACGTGCACGCCGCCCAGCTTGATGGAAAGCGCGACGCCCGCGGCATCGGTCGTGACCCGCGCGGTGCGCAGCGCGGCGAGCACCGCCGGCCGCGCGCGGAGCGCGTCGTACAACTCGCCGGCGGACTGCTGAATCTCGCCCTGCATCGCAACGTGTTCCGCACGCGCCGCCTGCTGCGCCTGATCCAGCAGCGCCGTCCGGCGTGCGTCGAGCCGCTGCGCCATCAGCCGCCAGACGCGCGGCGACGCCTCGGCGGCGGCGGCACGCAGCGCGTGCGCGTGCAGGTGATCGACCGCCGCCCGCGTCAGCTCCGACAGCGCCGCGACCTCAGCCGATTCGTCGCGACGCGAACGCGCGTCCTGCCCCAGCGCCGCCGCCCCCGCCGCCATCACCTTGCGCAGCGGCCAACTGACGATCTGGCGGATGCGCGACATGGCGGGTCCGATGCCCGGAATCTCGAGCAACGTCAGCAGCTCGGCCGTGGCGCGGCGCAGGGCGTCGAAGCGCTGCGGGTGGTCGACGTACTCGTGCCGATAACGCAGCAGCGTCGATTCCAGCGTGTCGTCGACCGCGTCGTTCCAGCGCTGCACCGCGAGCGATTCGGCCCGCGGCCCGGCCAGCCACGCGTCCCAGTGCGCCGCGCAGAACCGCGCCGCGCGCGGCAACGCCGCCGCCCGGTCCAGCCCGACGCCGGTGATCGCGGAGCACAACTGCTCCGTCGCGCGCGTCTCACCGGCAGCAGACCGCCCGGCCGCGAACTCGCCTATCTCGACGATCGGCGCCGCGGCGAAGCGCGGCAGTTGCTCGGCAAGCCGCTCACGCAAAGCCGCCACCAGCTCGTCGCGCGAGTCGACCCGCGTCTTGTTCAGACAGACGATCAGCGCGGGCAGCAGCGGCTCGACCAGCCGCAGAAGGCTCCAAACCGTCTGGTCGGAGTACTTCTCGCGGCTCAGAACCACCACCGGCACGTCCGCCAACGCCACGCATCGCAACACCGTGTCCGAGTACGCGGCCGAACGCAGCGAGTCGAAATCGGGCGTGTCCCAGACGACGAACGGCCGCGCGGGCCCCACCTGCAGCCGGGCCGGAACCGTCGTGACCGTGAAGGCGTCGAGCACGTCGCGCTTCAGCTCATGACGCGGCACTCGCGCATACGACGGAAACACACGTTCAACCCACCCAGGCGCTTCCGCCCCGCTCACGAATGCCTCGGCGTGCACCGTGAATCCGGCCAGCGGACTCACGCCCGCCACGTCGGCACCGACCACGATGTTGACGATCGTGCTCTTGCCGGTCTGCGTCGGACCGAACACCACGGCCTGCGCCGGACGCGACCGCCAGCCGACGTCGGTGTCGACCGCGTCGCGCAGCGCCGCGATCGCCAGACGAAGCGAGCCGCTCAGCGTGTCATGTGCCGCTCGAGCCAACCCACTCGACGAATCCGGCGCGGCACCCACGGGCAAAGCCAGCGCCTCCAACGAAACATACCAGGCGCGCAGATCAGCCAGAAATGCCGCCAAATCCTCGGCCGCCGCGCTGACCGCCGCGACAACGGGCCCAGCGCGCGCCGCGACCGTCGCCGGGGGCGCCACGGCGGCAGCCGGCGGCGGTACGTACGGTTCGAGCGGACTCGACGTCATGCCAGCGTATTCTGCCGCAACGGCGAGATGTTGGGGAGAGCGTCAATTACTGCAATGCAGAAAGACGAATGCAAAATGCAGAATGCAGAATGTCGACGCAAGGCCCGGCGACGACGACCTTCTTCGGCGTTCTTCTCTCTGCATTCTTCATTCTGCACTCTGCATTCCTGGCTCCTCTCGCCCGCTTCGCCGAACGGAACGGTGCAACCGCTCAGAACTGCACGCCCTGCCCCTCCGGCGCCAGGTCCTCCGTCGTTGTCCTCTGGTCTCGAAATTCCACCTCAAGCCGGCGGTTGATGACCATCGTTCCACCGCGATGCGGGCCAATCACGGGCTGGTCGGGCTGGCGGAAGGCGACCAGGTCGCGGACGTAGGTGGCCCGCGGATACGTCAGAATCTGTGCGTCGCGCACCGGGTCGCCCGTCAGCTCCAGCCGGAAGTCCCACATCATCCGCCCGTCGAGGATGCCGAAGTGCTCCCGCTGGTACGAGCCCGGATGCGACGGCGTCGAACCGTTGGGCTGGTTGATGGCCGCTTCGCGATACGCATATTGAAACGGCCCATCGCGCCGCGGCCAGCCGTTCACCGCCGAGGGGCAGACGAACAGCCGCCGCTCCTCGCCCAGGTGCGTCGGCATCAGCACGTTGGGCAGCGAGAACGGCCACAGCGCGCGGTCGAACGGGTCGATCGCCGCGTCGTCCGTGCCCTGCCGGCCGAAGAAGTTGTTGGTCATCGGCGACCAGACATAGGGCACGCGGCCGTTCTCGACCGTCCAGTAGTTGTACAGCCCGACGCCGATCTGTCGCAGGTTCGACGCGCACACCGTCTGCCGCGCGCGGTCGCGGGCCGAGCCGAGCGCCGGCAGCAGCACCGCGATCAGAACGGCGATCACGGCGACTGCCACCAGCACCTCGATCAGCGTGAATGCCTTGCGGAGCATGGCACGGTTCCTTACGGATTGGTCTGCAGCGCCGGACGCGTGCGCTCAGCGCCGATCAGCACCACGTCGTATCCGATCGTGTCGGTAAAGACCGGGTCAGGGCTGTTGTTCACGCCGAAGCCCGCGCTTTCGAGGTACACGAAGCGCCGCGCGTTCGCCCCGACCAGCGGCACGACGACCGCGTCGAGATAAGCGCCCAGGTCGCCGCCGAAATCAGCCAGCGCCAGGCCGCCGTTGCCCGCCGCCGTATAGACGTCGGCCGTCACGCCATTGCGGATCGTCGCGGTCCCGCCGGCCAGTCCCTGCGCCGTGTTGAAGACGTTGTTGACCTGCGAGGTGTCCACGAGCGGCCAGAGCGTCGAGCCGAGGCCCTCGCCGGCCAGCGTCGGAAAGTCGCCGGTTTGCGGGTCGCGCTCGATCATCCAGCCGCGGAAATTTGCGAAATATTGAAACGTGCCGAGTGTGTCATACGACGCGCTGGCCGGATCGATCGAGTCGTACCACAGCTCGACCTGCAGGTCGTCGATCGCATACACGCCGCTGAGCGTGCCGCTGGTTCCGGCGAACGCCGTCAGCAGCCCGATCCGCGTGTCCCAGGCCGGGTTCGGCGGCGCCGCGCGCGTTCCGTCCGGGTTCGTCCCGGCGACCGTCAGCACCACCGTTGCGATTTCAGCCTGAATGTTCGGCCCGCCTTCGTTGGTGCCCAGCGCGTCGACGTCGACAAACTCGACCACGCCGCCCGCCGTGTCGAATTCCAGCTCCATGAAGCTCTTGACGCCCGGAATCTTCGCTGGCGTCTGGCCGATCACCGGCACCAGGCTGCGGACGCCGTTGTTCAGATCGCCGTCGAGATCGAGCCGCGGTCCGCCGAGAAAATCGATGCCCAGAATCGGCACGCGGTTCGATCCGCCCGCCGGAATCGAGCCGCGCTTGAAGAGCATGCTGAGCGATCCGAACTGATTCGGCTGGAACATCGGCGTGCCCAGCCCCACGAAGTTCACCGTCGGCCCCACGTCGGCGGTGCCCGCCAGCCGGTCGCCGTCGTTGAACGTGCCCGGAAAGCCGGGCCCCGGCACGGGCGCCACCACGCGACTGACGCCCGGATAGCGTCCCTTGTCGACGCCGGTCAGCAGCGTGTACTTGTCGCCGAAGCCCAGGGCGGCGGCGGCGGTCGATAGCGAAAGGATGGCAGCGGCGAGACGGTTGTTTCTCATGATGATGTTCACCTGTATGTTCAGGATATTCTGTCGTGTCAGTCAACAATGACCACAATTCATCGCGTGCTTGCGCTGCCCGCCGCGCGCCCGACGATGAGTCGGACTCGCCAAACGAGCGCGAACAGTCTCAGCAATGGACGTAACGGGGTACCGCGGCGCGCCGCGAGCGATGTCTCGGCTCAGGCGCCGTTGATGAGGAAGGGCGGCGCGCGGAGCGCCAGGGTGTCGCGAAGGCGGGTCATGGATTGAGGAAGCAGCGCGACCAGAATCTCGCGCCAGCGGAAGAATCTCGAGGCGACCACCGGCCGCCGAACCCGGTCGGGTCGATTCGCGCAGCGCTGCGCGATCTGACACAGCAGCGCCGCCGAGCCCAGCCAGGAAACGAACCGCAGCGTCGTCGCAAACGCGGCATCCGCGTCGATACCGGCTGTCCGCTCGATCAGCCCCACGTGGATCAGCAGCACTGCCAGCGCCAGCACCGCGATGGAGCGCAGGTCGGCGTTGAATCGCAGCCACGCTACGTCGCACAGCTTCAGGACGAAAAACGCCGCCGAGAACGACAGCCCCACCACCCGCGGCAGCGCGTCGACGAACGTCCCGGCGTCAAACAACGCGACCCAGGCCGCCAGAACCGCCGGCCCGTGCGCCAGCAGCATCGCCAGCCAGAAGCCGCGCACGGCCATCGCCTGGCGCACAGCGCGACCGCGAGCGGGAGGCGTCGGCGAATGTCGGTCAGTGCGGCGAAGCATCGCGGGCCCGATTCCAATGCAAAGGCTGCTACGTGTCAATCATTCGATCGGATGCCGGCCCGGCGATCCTCACATGCGGTCGGCCCGATCGGGCAGGCGCATGCAAGACCCGTACCACATGCAGAATTCCGGATCCGCAAAGCGCGCTCACAGCGCACTCCGAGCCCCGCCGCGCGATCCGCGCCGCGCCATCCGAGCCGCGACCCCGCCTGTCCGAGCCCCGACCCCGCCTGTCCGAGCCCCGACCCCGCCTGTCCGAGCCCCGACCGTAAGGGAGGGGTTTCTTAGCCCCGCGCGAGAATCCCTCGACCGCAACCCACACTCCGGCTCGGCCAGTAAACCCCTTGCTGACGCGCGCGGCTCGGTTCCAGCGCCGCGCGATCCGCACCGCGCGATCCGCGCTGCGCCGCCGCGCGATCCGAGCCTCGCCGCGCTATCCGCTCCGCCCCGCGCCATCCGAGCCGCGACCCCGCCTGTCCGAGCCCCGACCGTAAGGGAGGGGTTTCTTCGCCCCGCGCCAGAATCCCTCGACCGCAACCCACACTCCGGCTCGGCCAGGAAACCGCTTGCTGACGCGCGCGGCTCGGTTCCAGCGATCCGAGCCGCGACCCCGCCTGTCCGAGCCCCGACCGTAAGGGAGGGGTTTCTTCGCCCCGCGCCAGAATCCCTCGACCGCAGCGCGCACTCCCGCTCGGCCAGGAAACCGCTTGCTGACGCGCGCGGCTCGGTTCCGTCCCCGCGCGAGCCGCGCGATCCGCGCTGCGCCGCCGCGCCATCCGAGCCTCGCCGCGCCATCCGCTCCGCCCCGCGCCATCCGAGCCCCGACCCTGCCTGTCCGAGCCCCGACCGTAAGGGAGGGGTTTCTTCGCCCCGCGCCAGAATCCCTCGACCGCAACCCACACTCCGGCTCGGCCAGTAAACCCCTTGCTGACGCGCGCGGCTCGGTTCCAGCGCCGCGCGATCCGCACCGCGCGATCCGCGCTGCGCCGCCGCGCGATCCGAGCCTCGCCGCGCTATCCGCTCCGCCCCGCGC
>JAJVHV010000007.1:118321-214025 GCA_022072445.1 Phycisphaerae bacterium
GCTCGGCCAGTAAACCCCTTGCTGACGCGCGCGGCTCGGTTCCAGCGCCGCGCGATCCGCACCGCGCGATCCGCGCTGCGCCGCCGCGCGATCCGAGCCTCGCCGCGCTATCCGCTCCGCCCCGCGCGATTCGAGCCCCGACCCCGCCTGTCCGAGCCCCGACCGTAAGGGAGGGGTTTCTTCGCCCCCCGCGATACGAGCCCCGACCCCGCCTGTCCGAGCCCCGACCGTAAGGGAGGGGTTTCTTCGCCCCGCGCCAGAATCCCTCGACCGCAACCCACACTCCGGCTCGGCCAGTAAACCCCTTGCTGACGCGCGCGGCTCGGTTCCAGCGCCGCGCGATCCGCACCGCGCGATCCGCGCTGCGCCGCCGCGCGATCCGAGCCTCGCCGCGCTATCCGCTCCGCCCCGCGCCATCCGAGCCGCGACCCCGCCTGTCCGAGCCCCGACCGTAAGGGAGGGGTTTCTTCGCCCCGCGCCAGAATCCCTCGACCGCAACCCACACTCCGGCTCGGCCAGGAAACCGCTTGCTGACGCGCGCGGCTCGGTTCCAGCGCCGCGCGATCCGCACCGCGCGGTCCGCGCTGCGCCGCCGCGCGATCCGAGCCTCGCCGCGCCATCCGAGCCCCGACCGTAAGGGAGGGGTTTCTTAGCCCCGCGCGAGAATCCCTCGACCGCAGCGCGCACTCCGGCTCGGCCAGTAAACCCCTTGCTGACGCGCGCGGCTCGGTTCCAGCACCCGCGCGATCCGAGCCGCGCCGCGCCATCCGAGCCCCGACCGTAAGGGAGGGGTTTCTTCGCCCCGCGCCAGAATCCCTCGACCGCAGCGCGCACTCCCGCTCGGCCAGGAAACCGCTTGCTGACGCGCGCGGCTCGGTTCCAGCGCCGCGCGATCCGAGCCGCGCCGCGCCATCCGAGCCCCGACCGTAAGGGAGGGGTTTCTTCGCCCCGCGCGAGAATCCCTCGACCGCAACCCACACTCCGGCTCGGCCAGGAAACCGCTTGCTGACGCGCGCGGCTCGGTTCCAGCGATCCGAGCCCCGCCGCGCGATCCGAGCCCCGACCGTAAGGGAGGGGTTTCTTCGCCCCGCGCCAGAATCCCTCGACCGCAGCGCGCACTCCGGCTCGGCCAGGAAACCGCTTGCTGACGCGCGCGGCTCGGTTCCAGCGCCGCGCGATCCGAGCCCCGACCCCGCCTGTCCGAGCCCCGACCGTAAGGGAGGGGTTTCTTCGCCCCGCGCCAGAATCCCTCGACCGCAGCGCGCACTCCCGCTCGGCCAGGAAACCGCTTGCTGACGCGCGCGGCTCGGTTCCAGCACCCGCGCGATCCGAGCCGCGACCGCACAATCCGAGCCCCGACCGTAAGGGAGGGGTTTCTTCGCCCCGCGCCAGAATCCGTCGACCGCAGCGCGCACTCCCGCTCGGCCAGGAAACCGCTTGCTGACGCGCGCGGCTCGGTTCCGTCCCCGCGCGAGCCGCGCGAACCGCGCTGCGCCGCCGCGCCATCCGAGCCTCGCCGCGCCATCCGCTCCGCGCCGCGCGATCCGAGCCTCGCCGCACAATCCGAGCCGCGACCCCGCCTGTCCGAGCCCCGACCGTAAGGGAGGGGTTTCTTCGCCCCGCGCGAGAATCCCTCGACCGCAACCCACCCTCCGGCTCGGCCAGTAAACCCCTTGCTGACGCGCGCGGCTCGGTTCCAGCGCCGCGCGATCCGCACCGCGCGGTCCGCGCTGCGCCGCCGCGCGATCCGAGCCGCGCCGCGCGATCCGAGCCGCGACCCCGCCTGTCCGAGCCCCGACCGTAAGGGAGGGGTTTCTTAGCCCCGCGCGAGAATCCCTCGACCGCAGCGCGCACTCCGGCTCGGCCAGGAAACCGCTTGCTGACGCGCGCGGCTCGGTTCCAGCGATCCGAGCCCCGACCCCGCCTGTCCGAGCCCCGACCGTAAGGGAGGGGTTTCTTAGCCCCGCGCGAGAATCCCTCGACCGCAGCCCACACACCAGCTCGCCCAGGAGACCATTCAGGAATCGGTTTCTAAGTTAGAATCCCCCACCATGCGCATCCGCGAACTGCTCTCCTGCGGCCGGCCCAGCATCTCCTTCGAATTCTTCCCGCCCAAAAACGGCGGCGGTTTCGACCAGCTCCGCTCCACCATCGCCGCGCTCGCCGTCCTGCACCCCACCTTCGTCTCGGTCACCTACGGCGCCGGCGGAAGCACCCGCGACAGGACCATCGACCTCGTCACCCACCTCCGCCGCGACTATGGCATCGAGGCCATGGCCCACCTGACCTGCGTCGGCGCCTCACGCGACGAGTTGCGCGGCGTTCTCGAACGTCTCGCCGCCGCGGAAGTCGAAAACGTGCTCGCGCTGCGCGGCGATCCGCCGCAGGGCCAAGCCGAGTTCCGGCCGCATGCCGCCGGTTTCGCACATGCCAACGAGCTGGCGGCGTTCATCCGCGCGGGCTTCAATTTCTGCGTCGGCGGCGCCTGCTACCCGGAAAAACACGTCGAGGCGGTCAGCCTGGAGGACGATCTGGCGCGGCTGAAGGACAAGGTGAAAGCGGGCTGCGAATTCCTGATTTCGCAGTTGTTCTTCGATAATCAGCGCTTCTTCGATTTCGTCGCCCGCGCCCGGGCGCTGGGCATCGGCGTGCCGATCATCCCCGGCATCATGCCGATCACCAACGTGGCGCAAGTCGAGCGCTTCACGCAGATGTGCGGCGCCAGCATTCCTGAGCCGTTGCTCGGCGAACTACGAATGCGCAGCGACGACCCGCAGGCCGTGCTCTCGCTCGGTGTGGCGCACGCCACCGCGCAATGCCTCGAACTCCTGCAGCGCGGCGCGCCCGGCATCCACTTCTACACGCTGAATCGCTCCCCCGCCACGCGCACCATCCTGATGGCCATCCGCACCGTCTATCCCCCGGCGCGCACACCCGCCGGCATCTGACAGCGTCGGCGACGCACGCATCGGGGCGCGTTCCCGGTGCCGCGCACCGACCCCGGCTCACCCGCCGCCGCCCGTCACGCCCTCGCTGGTGAAGCCGTACTTCTCCTCCGTGCGAATCGGCGCGTCTTTTTTCTTCTTCTCGGCCGCCGGGCTCTCCGCCGCCGGCCGCGCCGCGGTCCCGCTGTTACCACTTTCCTGCTTCTGGAAATACGTGATCGCCGCAATCGCGCCCCCGATCACGATCACCAGAACGAGCAGTCCTTTGATCATCCTCTGCATGGGTCACCTCATGAGCTGACCCCCACATCATACCCGCTCGAACGAACATTGGACTGCGTTCGCCGCGGGTCGGCGCGGCGACCGGTGGACGGGGATGTCCACCTTCCAGATAATCGCGGCGTGCGGTAGTCCCGTGCACGTCGTCGCGCGATAGCTTCCAGCTTCCCGACTTGCAGCGAGGTCATCAGACATGCGTCGAACCACTCACGCCGTGACGCTCGTCGCGGCGCTCGCGGCCGCCAGCGTCGCGCAGTCGCAGGACGCGCCCAAACCCAAACCCGTCACCACCAGCGACGCGGAAGTCAGCGCCGCCGATCTCGAGCTGCTCGCCAAACCGCTGACCAAGGCCGAGCTGACCGTCGAGGCCGACGCCTGGCTCGGCCTGCTGCGCGAGAAAGTCAGCGAGATCAGCGCCGCCGAAGTCGCCGCCGGCCGCGCCACCGCCGCCGAGGAGAAGACCCGCTTGCTCGAAGTCGCCGCCAAGGCCCGCGACGAGCGGACGCGGCGGATCGACCGGCTCAACGTGATCCTGGCCGCGCTCCGCGCCAAGGGCGGCAAGAGCGACGAGTACGATGCCTACGTCAACGCCGTCAGCGGCATCAGCATGAAGATCACCGACGCCGCCGCGACCTGGACCGCCGTCATGAACTGGCTCAAGAGCGGCGAGGGCGGCTTGCGCTACGGAAAGAACGCGGTGCTGTTCGTGTTCACACTGATGGTGTTCCAGGTGCTGGCGTCCGTGCTGGCGCGGATCATGTCGCGCGCCATGACCGCCTTCAAGAACGTCTCGAAACTGCTCGCCGACTTCGTCATCAACACGACCCGCAAGTGCGTCCTCTTCGTCGGTTTCGTCGTCGCCCTCTCGATGCTGGAAGTCAACATCGGTCCCTTCCTCGCCGCCATGGGCGCCGCCGGCTTCGTCATCGGCTTCGCCCTCCAGGGCACCCTCAGCAATTTCGCCGCCGGCGTCATGATCCTGCTCTATCGCCCCTACGACCTGAACGACCACGTGATCATCGCCGGCGTCAACGGCCGCGTCGTCGCCATGACACTCGTCTCAACCATCGTCGAAAACGCCGACAAGCACGTCGTCACCATCCCCAATTCATCCATCTGGGGTGGCACGATCACGCGGCTCACCAGCGCCGCCGCATAGCACGCGCGCGCGGCTACGGCGCCGCCTGCAGCAGCCCCACCTCGCGCAGCGCCGCCGGCGTCCGAAGCGCGAGCTGCCGCTGCTCCTCCGGACCCAGTTCGCCCGCCGGCAGAAACACGCTGCCGCCGCGCGACGCCATGCGACTCAGAATCCGAAGGCAATCTTCGTCCGAATGCGTCGCGTAGAGGTTGATGATCTGCACATCGGGCCGGTTGTCTTCGACGTGATACATATAGCGCAGGACCGTCGCGAAGTCGTATTGGGCAATGATGGTGCCCCCCTGCGGCAGCGCCGCCGCCGCCAGCCGCCGGGCGTTGGCCTGCTGCGCCGCTTCCGCCGGCGTCGAGCGATCCAGCGCGCCGTAGTTCGCCAGCAGCAGAAACACGGGCGGCAGCACCGCCACCAGCCACGCTACCCCACACAGCATTTGCTGCCGGGCACGGCCGCCACCCGCAACGCCCGCGCCGCGGCCGTCGAGCGCCGCCACACTCAGTCCCAGCAGAATCGCCAGCCCCGCCAGCCCCGGCACGACGAAATCCAGATTGTCCGCCGGATGGTGCCAGAGGTAGAACCCCAGGTTGCCCACCCACATCAGCCCGCCCAACACGACCCACGGCCGGAAACGCCGCCAGCAGCACACGCCGCCCACAGCCAGCAGCAGCCCCAGCAGCCCGATATTGACGCCATGCCGCAGCTCGGAGCGCTTCTGCTGCGCCACGGCGTCGCTGCCCGTGAACCGCGGCGCGACCACGTCGAGGCCCGACGCAGTCCAGAAATACTTGTCCAGATCCCACGCCAGTTGCCCGGCCGGCCCCGCGGCCCGCTCCCGCGCCCACAGCAGCCCCAGCGAATACGCCGCCGCGTCGCCGAGCCGCGCCTCGACGGGGCGTGCCTCCGGGCGTTTCGCGTCGGGATAGAGAATCGCGTCGAGCGTCGCATCGTCGCGCGCGTGGAGGAGCCTCGAGTCCTCGCGCCACGCCATGTAGCCGACCGAACCGAACCACGGCATCACCGCGAGCAGGACACAGACCGCGAGCTGACCCAACCGAACTCTCGGCCGCGCTTCCAGCGCCAGCCACGCGCCCGCAAACGCCGGTAGCACGAACACTTCCGGCGGCCGGTTCGCCACCGCCAGCCCCAGCAGCAGCGCGCTCAGATACAGCCAGCGCGCCGCGCCGCCCGCCGCGAAGCGCACCGTCGTGTACACCGCCAGCAGCAGAAACATGCCGTAGAAGACGTACACCTCGGCGATCAGGCACTGCCGCCAGTACGCGCTGCTCAGCGCCAGCGTCAGCGCCGCGCTCATTCCCGCCGCGGTGCTGCCCGTCATCCGCCGCACGCTGAAGTGCAGCGCGATCGCTCCGACGATGCCGCACAGCATCATCAGCAGATTGACGCGCCAAGCGACGCCGCCGGGAATCGGCAGGAATTGAAACAGCCAGCCCGCGACAATCTCGATCGGATACCCCGGACGATGCGCGATCCCCAGGAGCGGAATCATGGTCTGCAGCTCGGCCGAGTCGCCGTCGCCGACGCCGGGATGCAGCGTCGTCCCGTACACCGCACTCAGAGTGATGATCAGCAGCGCCGCGCTGCTCCACGCCGCGACGCCTGCGCGACGCGCGCCGGCCTCGGTCGCCTCTGCTCGCCCCTCGCCGTCCGGCGCCGCCGCGCTCACACCGTCGCCGCGTCGCCGCGCTGCCGTGCGGCGACGTCCCAGAAATTGACCAGGTCGATGCGCGTGATGATGCCGCAGATCTTGCCGTCGCGCCGCACGATCACGCCCGTGTTACCGCTCATCAGCATGCGATACACCTCGTCGACCGTGACGGTCTCGGCCACCTCGGGCAGCGGGCGGGCCATGATCTCGCGCAGCTTGACGCGATACGGATTGCTCCGCTCGTGTAGCAGCCGGGCGATGGTCACTTCCTGAATCCCGCCCACGACGCGCTCGTCTTCGATGATCGGAACCTGCGAGATCGCCTGCTCGCGGAACAGGTTGATCGCGTCCTGCATCGTGTGCTCGGGAGACAGCGCGAAAAGCTCGCGATCCCCCAATCCCGCCAGAACGTCCGCCGCCGTGCTCGGCGCCCGCTCCGCGTCCAGATAACCATTCTCGCGCATCCACTCGTCGTTATAGCACTTGCTCAGATAATTGCGGCCCGTGTCCGGCATCACCACCACCAGCAGATCGTCGCGCGTCAGACGCTCCGCATACTTCAGCGCCGCCGCCGCGCACGTCCCACAAGACCCGCCGATCAGCAGCCCCTCCATCCGGGCGATGCGGCGGGCGGTCAGGAACGACTCGGCGTCCGTGACGCGCACCCACTCGTCGACCATCTGGCTGTTGAGCGTCTGCGGCACGTAGTCTTCCCCGATGCCCTCGACCTTCCACGGCTTGGGTGTCCCGCCCGAGAGCACCGACCCGTCCGGATCGGCCCCGATGATGCGGATTCTCGGATTACGCTCCTTGAGATACTTGCCCACGCCGGAGATCGTTCCGCCTGTGCCGATGCCGCTCACAAAGCAGGTTACGCGACCCTGCGTCTGCTCCCAGATCTCCGGCCCCGTAGAGAGATAGTGCGCCTCGGGGTTGTTCATGTTCGTGAATTGGTTCGGCTGCCACGCGTTCGGAATCTCGTTCCGCAGCCGCTTGGCCACGCTGGCGTAGCTGTCCGGCGAATCGGGCGGCACGTTCGTCGGAACGATCACCACCTCGCCGCCGTACGCCTTGAGCAGGTCGATCTTCTCGCTGCTCATCTTGTCGGGCATGACGAACACGCAGCGATAACCCTTCACCGCCGCCACCATCGCCAGCCCGACGCCCGTGTTTCCCGACGTCGCCTCGATGATCGTCGTCACGCCCGGCCGGATTGTGCCGTCGCGCTCGGCCTTCTCGATCATGGCCCGCGCAATGCGGTCCTTGATGCTCTGACCCGGGTTGAAGAACTCCACCTTCGCGTAGATTGGACACGGCAACCCCTCGGCGACGCGGTTGAGTCGGATGAGGGGCGTGCGGCCGATTGTTTCGAGGACGCTGTTAAATGTTCCGTACATCAGGCACTCGTTTCGCAAACGTGGACGCGCCAAGGGGTTCCGCGACAGGCACGTGAGAATCCTACCGGCGCGCGGCTTGCGGTCAATTCCATCGTCCGGCTGGCGCGACTTCGCTCTGCTGGCGACGTTATCGGCAGTGCGAGCGATCGTGGGCCGCGGGCGCGAGGAAACGCCGCAACCACTTGCGTTCATTGGCGTTACGCGAATTGGCGCGGCCGGGCCGTGTCGCGGGCAACGGCGGCGCAGATTCCGCGGCGTGCTCGGAAAGTCCAGCGGCTGTCGCGCGACTGGCTTCGATTCGGCGACGGCTCGCGGATGGCGGCGATGGTGCGGGCGGCGCGGGGCGCGATAACGGCTGGCGATGGCGTTCAGGCTTTTCATATTACTAGTATTCGTCGCTTTTCTAGATTGTCAAGTACGTGGTTTGGTTTTCTCCCCGGCGGCCCTGGTGCGGCTCAGCCTCGGGGTCTGATAACGAGCGTGCGGCGACGCACGCGGGAGGGGATTCCCGCGAGCCGGGTGGGGGATGGGATTCTCGCACCAGGGGATTCTCGCACAGCGGACCAGCGGGCGCAACGTTGGCCCTGCCGACGAGCGGCGAATCATCCGAACCCCTCACGCGAGTGAGGGGCCGGAGGCGCGGCGGGCGTAGGGCGTCGGGAACGTCGTCAGGGCACTGAGGCGTCCTCGCCGTGCGACCCCCGACTGGCGTCGGGGGTTCGGATACGGCCGCCGACGCGCCGCACACGTCGTCAGGGCGCGGAGGCGTCCTCGCCGTGCGACCCCCGACTGGCGTCGGGGGTTCGGATACGGCCGCCGACGCGCCGCACACGTCGTCAGGGCGCGGAGGCGTCCTCGCCGTGCGACCCCCGACTGGCGTCGGGGGTTCGGATACGGCCGCCGACGCGCCGCACACGTCGTCAGGGCACTGAGGCGTCCTCACCGTGCGACCCCCGACTGGCGTCGGGGGTTCGGATACGGCCGCCGACGCGCCGCACGCGTCGTCGGGGCGCAGAGGCGTCCTCACGGCTTCGAGACCGATTCCGTTCTGCGCTACGACCGCCAGACCGGGGCGTTTCTCGGCCCGCTGGTCGCGCCCGGCGACAACGGACTGAACGGCCCGGACGTGGGCACGGTCTTCGGCCCGGACGGCGACCTCTACGTTCCCAGCTTCTGGAACCACCGCGTACTGCGGTTCGACGGCCTCAGCGGCGCGTACGAGGGCGACTACATCCCCGCGGGTAGTGGCGGCTGACGCAGCCGCGGACGCTGCTCTGGCGCGAGGACGGCCAGGGCCACGTGCTGGCGTACGTCAGCAGCGACTCCGGCAACACAGTGCTACGCTACCGCGCCGCCGACGGATCGTTCTTCGACCAGTTCGTTCAGACCGGAGCCGGCCAGCTTCGTGGGGCGTCGGGCATGACCTTCGACCGCGACGGCGATTTGCTGGTCACGTCATGGCGCAACGACCGCGTCCTTCGCTACAGCGGGCAGGATGGTGCATTCATCGAGACGCTGATCGGCCCCGGCAATGGCGGAATCGACGGGCCGACCTTTGTCGCGCTCGTTCCGGAACCGGGCAGCGCCGCGTCGGCCGTCGCCGCGGCCCTCGCCGCGCTTCGCGCCCGCCGCGCGCGTCCATCCGCCTGAGAAGCTCCTGAAAGGCGACATCCGCGCCCCTGGCGGAGCGCGGATGTGCGAATTCGCGCCGACCCTCCGGCGGCGCGTTTACGGACCGGTGAGCAGCGTTACGAAAGAGTCGATGTCGAAGCCGTCGATCGCGCCGTCCTGATTGGTGTCGGCGCGGGCGCGCTCGCAGCCGGGATAGGCGCGGCGTAGGCGGCCGTGTCCTGCACGGCAAGCAGGAACGGGTCGATGTCGAGCGAGTTCACCTCCGTCGAGCCCGGGCGAACTCATCAACAGCGGGGCGCTCCCGGTGTTGACCGCGCCGCCGAGCGCCCCGGTCCAGCCATCGACGCAGCTTGCTCACGAACGCGCCGACGGTCGTCGTCGCGATCGGGGCGGATTCGGTCACGCCGCCGCGAGTTCACTATAGCCCGGCACGCTTGCGCCCGTCAACGGCAAACTTCCGATATTATGCCGTCGCCGACCGCAGCATGCCCAGCTTCACTGAGCGGCAAGCGACTCCGCGGCGGATTGCGCATACAACACCCTGCCAATTCTCGACTTACACTCCAGACAGCGCCCGCGACGCAAACCCAGCGCACGGCCAGCGGTTCGGCAGGCCCGTGGCGATGAGAGCAGGACCGAGCCGAGCCGCCACCCGCCGGGAGAATGACAGGAATCCGCGGCTGGCGTATGCTGGGAGCAGCGATTCGGAGGCCCTGGACGGGTACGATATGGCGACGAGTGAGGCAATCGCGGCGTTGCAGGCGGCTTTTCCGGAGATCGGCGTTGAGGGCCGCCCGCTTTGTCATCACATCGACGGCCGGGCGAGCGACCAGACCTGGGTGCGCGTGCCGCCGGAACGTCTGATCGAGGTCATGACGTTCCTGCGCGACGATCCACGGACGCGCTTTGAGCAGTTGATCGACCTGGCGGGCGTCGATTATCTCGAGTACCCGGGCGCGACCGACCGCTTCGCCGTCGTCTACTCGCTGCTCAGCCACGCGCACAACCACCGACTGTGGGTCAAGGTGTTCGTCAACGACCCCGAGCCGACGATTCCATCGGTGACCGGATTGTGGGCCGGCGCCAACTGGCCCGAGCGCGAGGTCTTCGACCTGCTCGGCATCACGTTCCCCGGCCACCCCGATCTGCGGCGCATCTTCACGCCCGAAGGCTTCCGCGATCACCCGTTGCGCAAGGACTACCCGCTCCGCGGCAAAGGCGAGCGCGAGGCATTTAGCGTCGTCACGCGCGAGACGGCATAGCCGGGGGAATGCAGAATGAAGAAGGCAGAATGCAGAACGACAACGTGAGGCACCGGGCGGCGCCGAGCAAGCGGCGGCATTCAGCTTTCGGAACGACGACTTCTGCGTGCTTCGTCCTGCGTCCCGCATTCCTGGTCGTGCGTCCTGCGTTCGTGGCCCCGCGTCCTGCGTTCTATGGCCCTGCGTCCTGCGTTCGTGGCCCCGCGTCCTGCGTTCTATGGCCCTGCGTCCTGCGTTCGTGGCCCCGCGTCCTGCGTTCTATGGCCCTGCGTCCTGCGTTCGTGGCGCCGCGTCCTGCGTCCTTCGTTCTGCGTTCTGCATTCTTCATTCTGCATTGCCGTTGAATGATGTTGATCACTGACGGCCACACGCCCGATCGAATTGCCGTCGCCGCCGAGCTCTTCCGCGAATACGCCGCCACGCTCGGCCACGATCTCTGCTTCCAGGGTTTCGAGCGCGAGCTGGCCGAGTTGCCGGGCGCGTACGCTCCGCCGCGCGGCCGCCTGCTGCTGGCCCGCGACGCCGACGTCTGGATCGGCTGCGTCGCGCTGCGGCCGCTTGCCGCGCCGGATGGCGGTGGCGGGTGTCAATCCGCGCCTCCGCCCAACGCGAACGGCGACTTCTGCGAGATGAAGCGCATGTTCGTGCGCCCGGGTGTCCGGCGGAGCGGGGTCGGAAGGGCGCTGGCCCTGGCGATCATCGAGCAGGCCCGCACCATCGGCTACACCGCCATGCGGCTCGACACGCTGCACACCATGACCGCCGCGCTATCGCTCTATGAGTCGCTCGGTTTTCGCCGCATCGCCCCCTATTACCACAACCCGATCCCCGGCGCCGTTTACCTCGAGCTGAACCTCGCGGCTCGAGCTTCGGCGGCCGGCGCCACGCCTCCCGCCCCGGCGGGGTGAATGCCGTCGACCGGGGCCAGGTCAAAAGCCGGGCCGGCCCGGCCCTTCGCGCTGATGCCGCCCCCGGATTGATTCGATACTTACCTGGGTGCAACACGCATGGAGTGCGCGCATGGATCCGCTCAAGATCGGGCATGTTATCGCTGTTCGCGGCGACACGGTCGAGGTTCAGATAACCACGCACAATCTGAAGCTCGAATACCACGGGTCCGAGTACCGCGTCGGCAAGCTCGGCTCCTATGTGACCATCCCGGTCGGAAAATCGACCTTGGTGGGCTACATCGTCGAGGTGGGCGCCGCCGGCGACCTGGAGCCGCTGCCCGACCCCGGGGCGCCGCGGCGTGTGACGATGAAGGTCCAGTTGCTGGGGACGGTGCGCAACGACAAGTTCCAGCGCGGCGTATCGGATTATCCGACGCTGAGCGACGACGTGCGGCTGGGCGTCGACGAGGACTTCGAGCTGATCTTCGGCAGCTTCGAGGCGCTGACCGGCGGAGACAAGCGGCGCGCGTTTTCGATGGGCAAGTTCGCGATCGACCCGGATTTCGAGGTCAAGGTTTTGGGCAAGGAGTTCTTCGCCAAGCACGTGGCCGTCATGGGCAACAGCGGCTCGGGAAAATCGGTCACCACGGCGAAGATCGTGCACGAGGCGCTGCGTTTGCCGCACGCGCACGTGGTGATGTTCGACATGCACGGCGAGTATCTATCGGCGTTTTCGGACGAGCAGGGCCGGCCGGACGCGAACGTGACGTACCTGTCGGACAAGAACCTGGTGCTGCCCTACTGGATGCTGCGCTTCGAGGAGTTCGAGCAGCTCTTCGTCGACACCAACAACCCCGGCAACGTCAACGCGCAGCTCATCTTCCTGCGAAGCGCCTTTGAGCGCCTGAAGCGGTTTGCGGCGGACGAGCTGGCCATCGGCCACGAGATGACGATCGACACGCCGGTGTACTACTCGCTCGACCAGCTCAAGACGTTCGCGCAGAACATGAACGACGCGCGTTACGTGCTGGGCAGCGACAGCTACGCCTTCTCGCGGCTGCCCTTCCGCAGCCTGCCGCACGACGAGCAGGAAAAGCTGATGATCACGCAGCGCATGCAGTTCAACGCCGGCAACGCCGAGGGCGAAGTGCCGCACTCGACGTTTTATGGCCGGCTGCTGGGGCTGATCAACATGCTCGAGACGCGGATGGACGATCGGCGGTACGACTTTCTGCTGCACCCGTTCGACCAGGCCGCCAAGAACCCGGAGCTGCGGAGCAAGATTCAGGCCGAAATGGGCCCCGGACAGCTCAGCCAGTCGGTCTCGGCCGTCATCCGCCAGTTGCTCGGTTACCTCGACCAGCGCCGCAACCTGACGATCGTCGATCTTTCGGGCCTGCCGTTCGAGATGGTCGACATCACGGTCGCCGTCCTGACGCGCACGCTGTTCGACTTCAATTTCTGGTCGCCGGTCGAGAAACGCCAGCCCATCCTGCTGGTGTACGAGGAGGCCCACAACTACCTGTTCCGCGGCGACCGCCCCGGCAAGCGGACGTTCGCCCGCGACGCCGTCGAGAAGGTCGCCAAGGAGGGCCGCAAGTATGGCGTCTCGGCCATGATCGTCAGCCAGCGGCCGAGCGAAATCAGCGAGACCGTGCTGAGCCAGTGCAACAGCATGGTGCTGATGCGCATGAACAACCCCGACGACCAGGAATACGCCGCACGCGTCGTCAGCGACCAGTTCCGCGACCTGATCGACCTGCTGCCCGCCATGCGGCCCGGCGAAGGGTTCATCATCGGCGACTCGGTCATGATGCCGATGCGCACGCTGATCGACATGCCGCCGCGCTTGCCACGCAGCGGCGACGTGGACTTCTTCCAGCTCTGGGGGCAGGGCGTCGGCGAACCGAACACCGAGCAGATCATCGATCGCTGGTGGCGGCAGGATCGCACGGCGGTCAACCGGCAGGCGTGCGACGTGCGGCCGGGCGCCACGGGCGCCGAAGCGGGCAACCGGGCCGGCCGTGCGATCGCGCCCGGCACGGCCGCGGGCGGCGGCCATGGAGCATCGGCCGGGGCCGGCAGCGCGGCTGGGACGGGCAGCGGCTCGACGTCGGGCACGGCTCCGAATGCAGCTCGCCCCGCCGCCGGCTCACCGCTGCTGACACCGGCGCAGCAGAAGCTGGCGGAGCTGGCGGCGCTGGTGAACGGCAAGACGCTGTGAAGAGACAATGCAGAATGAAGAATGCAGAATGCAGAATGAAAGCTGCAGAGTGCAGAATGACGAATGAGTCGAGTTTCGCCCGCAGCTCCCGAGTCGAGTTGCGCCCGCAGCTCTTGAGTCGAGTTTCGACCCCAGCCGAGCCCCGACCGTGAGGGAGGGGTTCGACCTGAGCGTGTCACCGTCGAGCGCGGAACTGCGTCGCTCCGCGTAGCCTACCGTCGGCCCACGCGCCGGACTTCGCCGAGTCCGTTGGCGACCCGCGTTCGAACCCCTCCCTCACGGTCGGGGCTCGGCTGGAAACGTCCCTCACGGTCGGGGCTCGGCTGGAAACGTCCCTCACGGTCGGGGCTCGGCTGGAAACGTCCCTCACGGTCGGGGCGCGGCTGGAAACGTCCCTCACGGTCGGGGCTCGGCTGGAAACGTCCCTCACGGTCGGGGCTCGGCTGGAAACGTCCCTCACGGTCGGGGCTCGGCTGGGCTTACGATTCGCAACTCGCTGCTCAGTCGTCGTACGCGGCGTTGAAGTAGCCGATCTGCCGCTGGCCGACGATCTCGGGCTGCGCGCTGCTCTCAGCGACGATCGCCTGCCCATCGACGCCGAACTTCGGCTTGCCGAAACTCGGGTGGGTCTTGGGCACGTTCTCGTCGAGCACGAGCTTGGGCAGCGTGTTACCGCGGTCGAACGTGACCTGGGCACGGATGCTGCTCTGCGGATTCTCGCGGTCGGTCACCGTGATGTAGGCGGTGAACGTGTTGCTGCGCGTCGTCAGGAAGTGCGTGTCGAGCAGCGTCATCAGGCTGACGGCCTTCATGAAGTCGGGGTAGATCGTCGCGCCCGTCGTCGTCTCGACGTAGGCATGCAGCGTGCGCGACAGGCCCGATGAGCCCTGAGCGCCCTGGTAGATAAACTGACCAGATGCGTCGAAGCCCTTCACTAACAGCAACTCGCCGAGCGATACGAACCCGACTTTGGCCGGGTCGGCCGGATTCTTCAGCAAGTTCTCAACGCGCGCCGGACCGTACGTCGGCATACTCCGGTAGGCGTCCTGCACCTTCCCGCCCAAGGCATTTCGATCGTAGCTGCCGGGATACGGATCGTTCTGCGGAACAACCAATTGCGCGCGGTCACGGTACGCCACCGCCGAAAGCGCCAGCGACCCGCCCAGCCGATACCAGCGGTCTTTCGGGTTGTAGTGCAGCAGCGCGAGATTCAGCCGATTCGGGTCTGTCGGCGGAAGCGCCGGCCCATTCTTGCCGACCAGCACGCCGGCGTCGTAGTCCCAGAACGCGGGCGAAACTCGAAGCCCGCTCGGCCCGAATTCGTTTGGCAGCAGATCGCCGTTGCTCGACGGACCAATCACCGGGAGACCGGCGACGACAGGCCAGGGAGCAACGTTGATGTTGATCCGCCCCGGGATCGCCATCGGGTCGAAATTCGTGTCGTCATACGGGTCGTACGTCGTGAAATAGTCGAACACCAGCAGGCCCCACGGCAGCGGGCCGGCGCGGTTCGGCTTGTCGGCGAAGTAGCCGGTCGTCTGCGTATCCACCGTCGCCTGCCGGTTTTCGAACAGCGGCATGTGCCCGAAATCCGCAGGATAGTGACCGGTTCCAGCCACGTAGCCGCGGCCGGCGCCGACGAAATCCCACTCGTTCTTGAGTGCCAGCGACATCGGAATCGGCGTGCCCGGCGTCGTGCCCTTGGCGCCGCCCAGCGGCACCGAGTGCGAGAAACGCGGGACGTGCAGCATGAAGCCGACCGTCGGGAAGAGCCCCGGCCGCGAAGCGCCGTGCACTTCGATCTTCTGGAACTCAGACAGGTTCGCGATGTCCGGGTTCATCGTGTAAAGGGGAACGACCGGTGCCGTATGCTCCGGTGTGCCGCTGCCGTCACCGGGACCAAACGCGGCAGGGCCAACTGCGAATCCAGCGAAGTTGCCGACCACTTCCGCCATATCGGTGACGCCAGTCGTGATACCGTGACCGTCCCGATCCGTGGGGTTGATATCCGTAACCGCCGCCCAGCGCCCCGCAAGCCTCGATCTCGACTGGTTTCCGACGCGCCCATAGAGATCGTCATCGAACAGATCCCGATACTGGTGATAGTATTCGGAATCGCCGGTGTTCGGCGCCGGCGCTAGGACTGCCATTTCGTCAACGCACTCGACGTAGGTCGTGCCCCGCCGCCACAGTCGAAATACAATTGTCGAGCCTGCCGGTGCCTTCGCTGGAACTCCCCGAAGTCTCGCACGGGGCAGAGTTGTGAGTCTCTCGATGGAGTCATTCAAGCTGGCACCACCCTTGAACGTAACCGACTGAATCGACCCGCCGTCCATCGGCACTGGCACGAGTTGGCCAAGTGCGATCCCATTCTGAGTTGTACTGTCAGGGTCGAAGTCTAGCTGCCCAGCGGCGCCTTGCACATGAACGCTTATCACAAACTGATTGAGATTGAGCGCATGAATGTCGGTTGCGCCCTGAACCAGCGGTTCATTGGGGTTGTAGTACTCGACTGCGAAAGCGAGGTCATTCGACTGATCATCAACAAAAGCGACCGCTTCGGTGATGAACGGCTGCGGGGCGTAGCCATAGTAGATGCGGTTCGACTTGCCGCCGCCGCCCTGCACCACGCCCGTGTCGACGTAACGCACCAGGTCGACCGACTGCGCGCCCGGAATGCCCGGCAGCGTGGTGCGCGGAGCACAGAACGCCACCGTGTTCACCGCCAGCATCATGGCCTGCTCGCGCCGCGTGATCGATGAATCCGGCTCACCCGATCCGATCGCCGGTGCCGCGGGGAACTCGTGCCCCGAGAGCATGTCGTAGTAGAAGCCTGCCAGTTCCTCGACCAACCGGATGCCTCGCAGCCCGTTCAACCCGGGATCAACGATCGCATCGCGAAACTGTCCCGTCACCGGATCAAATGCGCCACGATCTGGATCGAGAATCTTGCCCAGGTAGAACTTGAGCTGCCCTTGATACGTTCCGATGTCGCTGCCGCCGACACCGCCACCCGGCGGCGGAGCCTGCTTGCGGGCCAAGTCGTCGCTGTTATTCACCAGCGTCAGCAGGTGCCGCTTGTCGTATGCCCGGAATTTCGGGTCAGACGCATCCAGATTCTTCAACGTGTTTGGGTTGAGATAGATCGCATTCAGCCAGCCGCCGTTGCCCGTGTCGCCGCGCTCTTCAGCCAGCGAAATATTGAAGCGCTGCCAGGCGCCGGGGTCGCCGGCGTTGTTCTTGCGGCCGTGCGTCGAGACGAACGTCTTGGGCCAGGTGTCTTCCAGCACCCGCAGGGCCGTCGGAATCCGCGTCGTCTCCACGTCGTCCTTCTCGCGCGACGACGCCAGCAGCCCGCCGCGCCGACGCAGAATCGGCTCGATCGCCAGACGCTCGGCGTCGAGCTGGCGGAAGAACTTGTTGTCGGTCGCATCCATGTCCTGACCGTCTTCGTTGATGAAGTTGAACATCTTGGCCGTGAAGCGGCGGTTCGACGGATACGCACGCTTCCCGCCCGACCCCGAGCCCTGCAAACGCTTGCGCGGCTCGCTGGGAGAATCGAGCGTGATCATCCCGCCATGGTTCACCAGCCGCACCGCGACGTCGTAGCGCGAGAAGCGGTCGTGCCGCTTCCACTCTTCGAGTGCGGCGGTGCGCTGCGGGCCGGCGGCGTAGATGAACGGGTTGCCGCCGCCGGTGTCGATCGTGCCGTCGTTGTTCGTGTCTTCGCAGCGCGGGGCTTTCACGGCGTCGCCGGCGAACGAGTTGGCCAGTTCCTGGATGGCGGTGCTCAGCACGAAGAACGCGTCGGGCATGCCGTCGCCGTCGGCGTCCATGAACGGCTCGCGTGCCAGAATGCCGAAGTCCGCGTTGTCCTGCGTGGCACTGCTGCTGCTCGGGTCGAGCAGCCAGCGCGGCGTCGCCAGATCGCGGCCCTGCGCCGCCACCAGGTCATACATCGCCACGCCGTTGCCGGTTGGATTCCACGGCGGCGTGGTGCCGTTGTGGGCCTGATCCAGCGACGAGACGGCGGGCCAGCGGGCGTACTTGGCGGTGCGCGGCGACGTGGCCGGCAGATACGGCTCGAGGGCGGCCTGCATGCGAGCGCCGCCGAAACCGGGCAGGTCTTCCGAGGAGAAGTTGCGCCAGCCGTTTTGCGCGACGGGCTGGCCGCTGAAGACGCGGCCGGAGCTGTCGGCGAGCTGTTCGCGAAGCACGGTGCCGATCAGGTCGGTTACGCTTCCGACGATGCTTTCGACCGTGTTGGCGCGCTGCGACTGCATCAGCGTCAGCCGGTCGAACCGCGCCAACGTGATATACGCGGTCACCACGATAAACAGCATCGACAGCAGGCCGACGACCATCAGCAGGATGGTCGCACGCTTGCTTCGGCCGGTCGCGATTCTGGACATACCACACACCTATCGGCGGCACGGGGAATCGCCGGATTCCGTTTATCGGAACCGCACGGACGACCCTCGTCCGCATGCATTGTCAGCGGCCGGTCAAGCGCCCCAGGTTTCTCGCGAGCGGCCTGCCACAACTTCTTGTAACAAAAAAGCTTGCGACCGAGAACGGTGCTCTCGGCGGCCGCAAGTATACAGCCATCCCACACCGGCGTGCGCCCCCGCGCCGCCGGCTAGTCGAAGCGATGAACGATCGAGCGTTCGATCGGGTCTGAAAGGCGACCGTTGCGGTCGAAAACCTTGACGGTGACGCGGATGGCGTACGGCCAGGTGCGGACCTGGCGGTTGGCAACCGTGTTTCCGGCCGGCGTGATCGGAAAATCGGTGCGGCCGAAGTCGAGCAATCGGCCATTCGGCACGCGGTTCGGATCGGCGAGTCCGGAGATCACCTCGCGGCTGGCCGGCGTATCGGGCACGAACACGTAGGTTTCGCCGTCCTTCACCTTGGTCCAGCGCGGCATATCGGTGCGGCGGTTGGCGTTGGTCGGGTCCGAAATCTCGCGCGGGTCCCAGTAGGACTGGGCGTTCCGCGGATCCTCGGGCATCAGGAACTCGACCTCGAACCACGCGCACCCGCCCAGCAACTGCACGCCCAGATTCGACCGCAGTTCGATGGGCGGCTCGGCGGCGACCGTGGCGACGTGGTGCCGCTTCTGCGCCTCGCTGTTATTCGGATAGAGCAACTGGTTCACGATCCGCGGGACGGTGATGTCCTTCATGATCGACTTGGCATTCGGCGAGCGCTCGTAGGGCGTCAGATCGGCATAGCGCTGGAGCTGGTTCATCAGCTCGGCGTAGGCAATCTCGGCCACGTCGCCGGCGTGCGTGTCGTCGGCGGCGCAGGTCAGCAGGCGCTGCCAGTCGGCCTTGTCGTAGACGAAGTCGGTCAGGCCGTAGGTGGAGAACTTCACGAGGTTCTGAATGAGCGTGGCGCGGCGCGAGAGATGCCAGCCGGTCAACGGCAGCGGGCTGTGCTTCTCGTTGTCGTCGGTCTCGATGTGCGTCAGATCGTCGGTCCACGCATACGTCCCGTCGGCCAGCCGCTCGAACACGCCGATCGCCGCGTGCCCATAGACGACGTGCAGCGGCGCGAGCTTCGCCCCGCGCACCAGGATGTTCGACGCGCCGTCGCTCGGCTTGAGCGGCGGGGCCTGCGACGAGGCCGGGCGCATCGTGAAGAACGAGAGGACGTCGGCGCGCGGGTTCGAATATTCGGCGTCGATCTTCGCGTCGAACTCGGCGTTGAAGCTGCCCTTCACCTTGCCGGGGTCGCCGGTGAGGACGCGCCAGAAGCGTTTGATGCCGAGGTCGTCGCGCGTGCGGCCGGCGGCCTGCGTGCGACCGTGGATGATGAGCACGCTGCGGGCCGGATCGCAGTATTTCAGGTCTTCCTCGAGCTGCAGCTCGAACTGCCGCAGCAGCGCCTGAGACTCGGAAAGGGCCGCGGCCTGCGTGACGGTCTTGGTCGTGATCGAAAACACGACACCGACGACCGAGAGCGCCAGACCGAGCACGGCGAGCGAAACCAGCAGTTCAACCAGCGTAAACGCGCTGTGAGTGCGCATGCTTCGTCGCTCCGGCGCTACGTCGCTCCGTCGCTCGGTCGCATGGTCGTCGCTTCGTCGCTGGGTCGTTCGCACCGGCATTTACGGAATCTCCGGAAAGCGGACGAACCGCCGGGCGATGCCGATGATCGGCGACTTGTTGTCGAACACGTGCGTGCGGCTGCCGTCGGCGCGCACCGCGGGCGGAATGACCCACACGGGCCACTGCGCGGCGGCGGTCGGCGCGGTCGGATCGGGCGCGACCCACGGGTACAGGCCGTTGTTCTTCACGCTGATGACCCAGGGCGCGCTGGTGCCCACGCCTGCCTGGCGATCGACGACTTCATAGATCGGCAGCGTGTCGGGCGAGTGCGGGACGAAGCCGCGCAGCCCGCCATTGGCACTGTTCGCCGCGTCGTTCACTGCCGGGATGAAGATGCTGCCCGGCGGCAGGAGCTGAGCGACTTCGTAGCTCGCGGTGAATTCGAGCGTGCGGCTGTCGATCGCGCCGACCGGCAGCGTGCGGTCCGGGCCGACGAGCTGCGCCGGCGGCACCGGCAGTGGTGGCAACGTCTGAAACACGACCAGCCACGGCTCAGCATTCACGCGGTCCGGTCCGGACTGGCCTTTGGTGTAGCTTCCGGCGGCGTTCCAGAGATAGGGTGTCGGCTGCACCAGCGCGGTCGCGACCTTGCTGGGGCTGTGATCCTGCCGAGCATAGCGGTGATTCGCCGAAGGACGGCGCGTCGCGATCGAGATCACTTCGTACAAGGCATCATCGCTGTTCGCGGTGTACGACACGCGGCGGTAGAATGCCGTCCAGCCGATGGTGCGCTCGCGGATCTTGATCGTCTCGGCGCCGACGGGGTTCTGCTGTCCGTTGATGACCGGCCGCGGTTGATACGGCGCGGCGAAGAAATCGTCGGTTGTGAACGGGCGGTAGGGCGGGATGGGCGCGGGTGAGATGGGCGGAAAAACGCGCGCCGCCGACGAGTAGCTGTTGCCCATCACGGCCGCAAACTGCAGTACGTTGCCGGTGACCCAGATTCCGATGATTCCCTCGGAATCCAGGTCGCGGTATTCGCGCGCGTAGGCGGCGTCGGGCGTCGCGTCGACGTTCGTGCCGACAAACGGCCGCACCTTGATCAGCGGCTCGATGTTCGGCTCCAGGTCGACGAAGCCGTCGCCGTCCTTGTCGGTCGAGCGCGGGCGGAAGAAGCTGTCGCGCAGGACGTCCGGCGACAGCCGCGCGCTGCCGGCGATCACGTCGAGGCCGTACTCGGCGGCGGCCTCGCCGACCGCCAGGTCGGCGCTTTTGCGCGAATACTCCAGCCCGATCGGCAGCGAAGCGCCGACCACCAGCAGCCCGAAGCCGAGGATGAGCAGAGCGATCATCATCTCGACCAGGCTGAACGCGAGCAGCGCGGCTGGGCCGCCGCGCTTCCGTGTGACACGTCGTGTCTTGACCATAAACGCCTCGCCCTAAGGAGTTCCCATCACCAGCCCACCGCCGTAGCGGTTGACGAAATAAGGCCGGCCGTCGCGGCGCATGATTTCCTGGCGCAGGTCGGCCTTGGCGTCCGTTCCCAGCGCAAGGAACGGGTCGCGTTTGTAGAGCACTACCCCGGTGAAATTCGAGCGATAGACGTCGTCGCGTTCGCGGACGCGCTTCGGGTCGGTCACGGCCCGGGTGAAGTCCTGAGCCTTCAGCCGGAAGCCGCTGACGCGATCGCTCGGACGCAGGCCGGATTGCGGCTCGAAGACCACCAGAAAATCGTCGGCTTCCAGGAATTTCTCGCTGCTGCCTCCCAGCGGCGACAGCTCGAACTGGCCGATGGTGCCGGTCAGGATGGCGCGGCCGTTCGTGTCGCGCGTCAACGCTTCGGCCGGAGCGGCCCACACGCCCGAGGGCAGGATCACGGCACGGCTCTCGGCGTCGCGGGCGAAGCGCTCGGAGAAGGTCAGGTCCTTGCCGCTCAGCGACTTGCCCTGTTTGGCGGTCGCCTCGGTCCCGTAGGCGTAGGTCACGGCGGCCTGACGGTCGGGCGCGCTGGCCGCATCGCCTTTGGGGTCCACGTCCCAGCCGCTGGGCACGAAGCGCACCGCGGTCAGGTTCATGTTGGCGATCGACTGCATCTGAGCGCGGTTCAGGGCGGCGCTGACGTTCTCGACGGCGGCGTTGAAGCGCGCGTCGGTGATCATGTTGGACAGTGCCGGAATGCCGATCGCCAGGATGATGGCGATCACGACGATGACCACGATCAGCTCGACCAGCGTGAAGGCGGCACGGGGCCGCGGCGTCGCGCGCAGCGCCGCCGGGATCGTCAGCCGATCTTTCGCGTCGCTCGAGATTTCCGTGGTCTGCCTGAACAGCATCGCCGCTCTTCCAATCTGGCGCCCGCGTCGTCTGCACGGGCCGCCGCTGCAAATCCTACGGCGCCGCTACTTGTCCTGTTTCGGATCGGGCAGGTAGCCGTACGTCAGCGGCGCCCCGCCCGACCCTTTGATTGCGCCGATCTCCTCGACCATCCGCACCCAGCCCGCCTGCGTCTCCTTGGGGCTGTTCGCGTCGGCCATCACGCCGTCGAGCCAGAATTGCCGGCGGGACGAATCGTCGATGCCGCTGTAGGGCCCGTTGGCGTCGGGGGCCGGAAACGCGGCGCTGAAGAGCCACTGCGTCGGGTCCTGACCGAGGCTGAGCCGCCGGTCGTAGACCTCGCGCGACACGCCGTAGGACATCACCGCCGGCATGCGCTCGCTGATTTTGAATTCCGGGTTGCCGGAGACGGTGTCGAGGGCGACGTCGATCCGGGCGTAGAGCATGTAGTTGAGTGGCACGCCCCAGGCATCGTGGATGCCGAGGATCGTCAGCGACGAGATGTCTTCGGACTTCTTTTCATGCGTCGTCTTGACGAATTCGGGCACCTTGGAGAGCGGCTGGAGGAACTTGTCCGGGATGCTGCTGAGCGCCTCGGGCACGTAGCGCTTGAGGTAGACGTACAGCGCGCGGTTGTCGTCGTAGCGCCGCTGCGCGTCGTCGGGGTCGACCGAGATGTCGTCGGGGTGCGGGGCCTGGTTGATGTGATTCAGCAGGTCCTCGCCGAAGCGCCGCGCCAGGCGGTTGTTCACCTGCTTGGCGAGCGGGTCCATCAATTGCGCGACGGAGCCCTTCTTCATGCGGTTGTTCAGCTCGTAGGGCGGAAAGGCGCCGAACGTCGGCTGGCGCTTGTCGTTGTAGCGGATCGCGAGCGGATCGGTCTGGGCGAACTGCTCGATGCCCAGCGAGACGTTGCTCATGATCTGCTGCGTCAGCGCGACGCGCTGATTGTTGATCACGCGCGTCGAGACGCCCGCGATGATCGCGATCAGCAGCGCGATCACCACGATGACCACCAGCAGCTCGATCATCGTGAACGCCGCAGGCGCCCTTCGCGGCTTTGTGGCTTCGTGGCTTCGTGGCTGGCCGTTCATTGCCCGTTGTGCTCGAAATTGGCGATGTCGTCGGCGCTGCCGTAGATGCCGTCGGCCCCGGCGCTGATCATCAGATACGAATCGGCGTTGTGCGGCATGTCGCGCGCCGTGATCTTCTTGTCCTGAATGTAGCCGCGGAAATCGAACGGATCCCACTGCACCGGCCCGCCCGCGCCGCCCTTGCCCAGGTTCTTGGTGATCCACTGCAGACGGTGCTGGTTTTCCTTGCGGTTGGTGGCCCGCGCCTGGAGGATCAGCACGTTGGCGCTGTTGTTCTCGACGATGTCCTGGTTGTCGCTCCAGTGATAGATGCCGTTCTTGCCCTTGGTGGCCTGATTCGGCTTGAACTCCTTGTCGGCGCTCGAGACGCCGGCCGCGTCCGCCCGCCAGTAGAGAATCGGGTAGCCGAACGAATCCAGGAACATCGGATACTGCCGCTTCACCAGCGATTTGCTGAGCGCCTCGCGCGACTCGACCTCGGCCTCGATCTCGAAGCTGCCGCTCTTGGTGCTGAACTTCGACGCCTTCACCTTGTCCAGATCCACCAGCGGATCGACCCGCGCCACCTTCGGCACGCCGGTCGATTCGAGCTCATAAGCCTGTTTCGCGCCGTCGCCGCTGTCTTCGCTCCAGAAGGTGCTGCCCGGCTTGGTGGTCTTGAAGCCGGGGCAGCCGAGGAAGTCGGCCCCGGCCAGCGCCCAGACGAGCAGGCCGGCGCCCGTGATGCTGATGTCGCCGGAGATACCCTGCTTGCTGTACGGGCTGAGGACCTTGTGATCGTCGCGGTCCGAATCGGAGGGCGGGAAACCGCCGCCCAGCCGCTGATCGGTGCTAAAGGTCTGCACGCCGGTCTGCAACGACGCCAGGTCGGCACGCGTCGCGGTGTTGCGGGCCTGCGTCCGCACGGCGCTGACCGACGGGATCAGAATGCCGATCAGCAGCGCGATGATCGCGATGACGGCGAGCAGCTCGACCAGCGTGAAACCGCGCTCGCGCCGATGACCCATGCCACGGTGAAACATGTCGCTGCTCCTCAGTATGCTCGGGCAAGCCCACGGGCCTGCCGGTCAGTCGCTTCAAACGCCGCGGCGTCGCGCGGCGCGGCCGGCGATTCAGCCGCCGACGGTGAAGTTCCGCACGTCGTCGGCGGTCCCGAAGAGGCCGTCGGCGCCGGGCGTGATGATCAGGAACGAGTCGGGGTTCTGCGGCCAGACGCGGCCCTTGTTCGACCCGCTCGACGTATTGTTGAAGATTCCGACGTTACAGATTTCGCCGGTGAAGGACGGCTTGTCCGGCGCGTTGTTCGGGCCGTTCCAGCCCAGCTCCTTGAGCGCGTGCGGCTGGCCCAGGCCGGTCAGGTCCCAGCCGGGCTCGGACTTGTTGTAGCGGCCGTCGCCCGCGCCGCCCGTAAACATCGAGTTGTCCGACTGGTCGTAGCGGCCGGTGTCGCCGCCCTTCCAGACGGCGTTGCGCTTTTCGGCGGTGTTGGCGGCGTAGTAGAGAATCGGGAAGCCGAAGGCGTCGACGAAGAACGGGAGGCGCGAGTTCTTCCACTCGGAGCTGCCGTAGCCGAAGCCCGCGGGCAGTTGCGCGGCGCGCGGGAATTTGGTGACGTAGACCTCGGGCGACATGGCGGTCTCGCCGTCGGGCGGGATGTAGAGCGGCAGGCGCGGGTACTGGCGCTTGGGCGTGGCGGAGTACCAGTCGCGCCAGTCCTTTTCGTCGATCACGCCGTTGCGGTCGGAATCGTTGGTGTCGTCGGGTTTGACGTAGCCCTGCATGTCGGCCCCGATCAGCTCGAGCAGGAACCACTGCGAGCCGCTGAGCCAGTGGCCGGTGCCGGATTCGAACGGGTTGGAGCCGGCCGACTTGGGATAGCGGTCCATGTCGTTGTGGAACATCTCGGAGGCCTTCTGCAGCGCGCTGACCTGACCCTGCGACTTGGTCTTCTTGGCGGCCCGGCGGGCGGCGCCCAGCGACGGAATCAGAATGCCCAGCAGCAGCGCGATGATCGCCACCACGGCCAACAGCTCGACCAGCGTGAAACCACGCCGGCGTCTCGTTCGCAGAAGCGTCATGAGCGATTCTCCATTCGCGGCGGCGTCGCCGCTTCGAGCAGCCCTTACTTCGACAGCGACTGGATCAGCGTCACCAGCGGCAGGAAGAGCGAAATCACGATGAAGCCGACGATCAGACCGAGCACGACGACCATGATCGGCTCGAGCAGGCTGACCAGCGAGGCCACCAGCGTGTCCACCTCGTCGTCGTAGTTGTCGGCCACCTTGATCAGCATCTTGTCCAGCTCGCCGGTCTCCTCGCCGACGTCGACCATGTTGATGACGATCGAGTCGACCACCTTGCTGGCGCGGAGCGGGTTGGCGAACGTGTCGCCTTCCTTGATCGAGTCGTGCACCTTGCCCAGGGCGCGGGCGTGAATTTCGTTGCCCGTGGTGTCCTTGGTGATGTTGATGGCTTCGAGAATCGGCACACCGGCGGAAATCAGCGTGCCGAGCGTGCGCGTGAAACGGGCGATCGACGACTTGGTCACGAGCTTGCCGGCCACCGGCAGCATCAGCACGACCAGGTCGACCGCGTAGCGGCCGCCCTTGCTCATCCGGACGACCTTGAAGAAGCCGAAAAACAGCGCCGGCGTCAGGATCAGCCACACCCAGCCGGGAGGCGTTCCATTGGCGAACCAGTTCGAGATGCTGATCAGAATGACCGTCGGCGTGGGCAGCTTGGCCTCGAAGTCGGCGAAGATCTCTTTGAACTTCGGCACGACCATGACCATGATGAACGTCACGATCGCCCCCGCGATGGTGATCACGACGCTCGGGTAGACCATCGCGCCCTTCACCTTGCGGGCCAGCTTCTGGGCCTTCTCCATGAAGTCGGCCAGGCGCTGCAGAATCACGTCGAGCACGCCGCCCGCCTCGCCCGCCGCCACCATGTTGCAGAACAGCCGGTTGAACACGCGCGGATGCCGCGCCATGGCCTCCGAGAGCGTGGCACCGCCTTCGATGTCCTCGCCCACCTGCTTGAGCACGTTCTTGAAGAGCCCGGGCTTCTGCTGCTGCTCCAGAATCTTGATGCTGCGGAGTATGGGCAAGCCGGCGTCCTGAAGCGTCGAGAGCTGCCGCGTGAACTGTGTCAGAATCTTGGTTGAAACCCAGCCAAAACCGGCACCGGCCGCCTTCTTCTTCACCACCGAGCCGCCACCCTTGGCGGAGACCTTCTTCCGCGCCCCCTTCTCGGTCACCTTGGTCGGGAAGTAACCCAGACCGCGGATCTTCGAGACGGCCTCTTCTTTCGAGGGCGCCTCGATCTCGGCCTTCACTTCCTGACCGCCCGAGTTTAGCGCTTCATATGCAAACGTGGACATGCATCAACTCCAGCCAGAACGCCTGTCACGCATTATCAGACGTGCGGCGACTGCTTCGCACTTCCGGCAACCGCCAGTCGGTCCCAGACGGCACAGCTTCCCGTGCGAGAATTATCGACCGCTGCCAAGTGGCCCGACAAGCCGCGGCCGAAACTGCGCACGGCCGGACGTATGTACCGCCATACTCCGCCCGATCCTACGTGACCGGGCAGGCAGGAATCAAATATAATAGCGGAACTTGCCCGAAATCGCTCTCGGTGGAAGTGGGCTACTCTTCAAAGAGCGTCTCCTTCACCACTTCTTCGAGTGTCGTGACGCCGTCGTAGATCGCCAGCAACCCGGACTCGCGCAAGGTGCGCATGCCGCGCTTGCGGGCCGCGTCGCGGAGCACGTTGGTGGAGGCGTGCTTCATGATGAGGTCGCGCATGTCGTCGTCGAGCACCATGATCTCGTAGATTCCGATGCGGCCGCGATATCCGGTGTTGTTGCAGTATTCGCAGCCCTTCCCGTAGTAGAAAATGCGACCTTTGACGTCGTCGGACGTCAGCCCGAGTTCCATGAGCTGCTCTTCGGTTGGCACGTACTCCTCTTTGCAGTTCGTGCAGACTCGCCGCACAAGTCTTTGTGCCACAATGCCTTCGAGCGTTGCCGTCACCAGGAAGGGCTCGAGTCCGAGATCGAGCAGGCGCGCGATCGAACTGGGTGCGTCGTTGGTGTGAAGCGTACTGAAGACAAGGTGGCCCGTCAGTGATGCCTGGACCGAGATTTGCGCGGTCTCCAGGTCGCGCACTTCGCCGACCAAGACAACGTCCGGGTCTTGCCGCAGGAACGAGCGCAGGCAGCGGGCGAACGTCAGACCGATATCTGCCCGCACCTGACATTGAACGAGACCATCGATGTCGTATTCGACCGGGTCCTCGGCGGTGAGGATTTTCGTGTCGGGCGAATTCAGCTCGCGGAGGGCCGAATAGAGCGTGGTTGTCTTTCCGGACCCGGTGGGACCGGTCACGATCAGGATGCCGTGCGGCTTGTTGATGAGCTGACGGAAGACGAGCAGCTCGTCGTCGCGCAGGCCGAGCCGCTCGAGGTCGAGATTGACCTGCCCGCGGTCGAGCACGCGCAGCACGACGCTCTCGCCGAACATGGTCGGCAGCACGCTGACGCGCAGATCGACCGGGCGGCCCTGAACCAGGAGCTCGATACGGCCGTCCTGCGGCATGCGGCGCTCGGCGATGTCGAGGTTGGCCATGACCTTGATGCGCGACGAGATGGCCAGGGCGATGTACTTGGGCGGCGGAACCATTTCGAAAAGCACGCCGTCGATGCGATAGCGCATCTTGTATTCGGTCTCGAACGGTTCGAAATGGACATCGGAGCTTTTGTCGCGAATGGCCTGGAGCAGGACGAGGTTCAGCAGCTTTTTGACTGGGTTGCTCTCCGCCATTTCGCGGATTTCGTCGAGATCGATGCTTTCGCCGCGGTTTTCGAACTTGGCCAGGTTTGGGTCACTGGAGATTTCGTTGATGAGAGCGGAGATGCCGGCTTCCTGCTCTTCCGGGTAGTAGCGGTTGAGGGCGTCGGTCATGTCGTCGCGGGTGGTGATGCGGGCGATGACATTGAAACCCATGAGGGTTTTCAGATCGTCGGTGGCATGGAAGTTGTCCGGGCTGTCGAGGGCCACCCCCAGCGTGTTGCTGGCGGCGTCGTAGTCGGTGGGTACGACGCGATAGGTGTTGGCCATCTGGCCGGGGAGCATCTCGATGATTTTCTTGTCGATGTCGATGTTGGCCAGCGTGAGAGGCTCCATCCCAGCCTGAGCGGCGAGGGCGAAGTGCACGTCGCGCTCGTTGACGAAACCGAGCTCGATCAGGATCTGGCCGAGCGGGCCACGCTTCTTCTTCTGCACTTCCAGCGCTTCGGAGACCTGGGCGCGCGTCACCTTTCCCATCTTGATCAGCACGCGGCCCAGCGGTCGCCCGCGAAGCTGTGATACCGGCGGCATCTCGTCGGCGGCCATGCAGTCTCCTTACGAACAGAGCACCGCATTATAGGTAGGGGTGGGGGTGGAACAAGCACAGCGGCGCGGCGGACACCGTTGCGACGCCGGGACGTCGCGATGCCCGCTCCGTCGCGACGGCCAATCCGAACTCGTCAGTGCCGTTCGGCAGCCGGGTGGCGAGGGTCGGGCTCGTTGCTGACGCGCTGCGTCTGCTCGGCACGGTAGCGATCGAGCCGCGCGGCGACGGCCTCGTCCGAGCGCGCCAGGATCGCGGCGGCGAACAGCGCTGCGTTCACCGCACCGGCTCTGCCGATGGCGAAGGTCGCGACCGGAACACCCGCCGGCATCTGCACGATCGAGAGCAGCGAATCGACGCCGCCAAGCGCCTTCGATGGCATCGGCACGCCGAGCACCGGCAGCGGCGTGACGGCGGCCAGCATGCCGGGGAGGTGGGCGGCGCCGCCCGCGCCGCCGATGATCACCTGCAAGCCGCGTTCGACGGCGGAGCGGGCAAATTCGAGGAACCGGTCGGGCGAGCGATGGGCGGAGATGACGTGGACGTCGTGGACGATGCCGAGCAGGTCGAGCGTTTCGGAAGCGGCGCGCATCGTCTCCCAGTCGGAGCGCGAGCCCATGACCACCGCGACGCGAGGTTTCATGGTCGGCATTCTGCGCTACGGCGGCAGGCGTGACAACTCGCGCGCACGGCAGTCGCGCGCTTGATGGCGAGGTTCGCGAGTTTTCATGCTCGCTAGCGGCGCTCGGATCGCCCGCGGCGGCTTCGAGAGGCCGGTAATCCTCCCCGGCCGGGCAGTAGCAGTCCCAGGGCGGCCCGTGCTGATCGCCGGAACACTTACCCGGCCCGATCGGATCATCCCGCGCACCGATCGGAATGACCCGCGCTGCGGTCTGTGAAGTGAGGGGTCTTGTACGCCGGATGGCGTGCGATGGCGAGCGCTCGCGCGATGGTACGCGGGTTGGTTGCCAGGACCGGTCGCGGCCGCTGCGGGTTCGAATGGGGAGGCGGTGCTCCGAGGGCAAGGCCAGCCGCTGCGGCCGCGGTTTCGCATGGGGGGACGGGCGGTCGGGATGCGCCGACCGGCAGGCGGCGTGATTCCGACAGGAATAAGGCGAACGCCGGATTGAGCGCGTGGCCGGACGAAGGTAGGGTGGTCGGCGATGCGTGAGGCTCGGTGCGCTCGGCGATTGGGCGGTGTTGCTTTGGAGTGGCTCAGCCGCGCACTCGGGGGTCGATGCGGCCGACGAGCACGATGCCTATGATGACACACGACAGTCTGATGTTCAATTCCGCACCGGTGCAGGATAGGCGTTTCAGGACAAATGCTTCGAGCTGATTCTGGTGGACTATGATCAACGCACTGCTGTGTGTGTGTGTAAGTTCGCTACTCCGTTCGCAGTCCGTACACAAGGTAGATTGCCCGAGCTACGATGCCTGGGTTTGTCCACAGCCCGCCCCGATGTTTGTTCTCCACTGCGCCGGGGCGGATGGAGCGATCGGGTTTGCCGTTTGCGAGGCGCCGTACTACGGTTGCGACTCCCTGACTGGGTGCGGCCCGCCGGGCGAGCCGGCTTGTTGCTGTGAACCGCGCCTGGTTTCGTTTGAACTCGATGGTGCGTGTGACGAGCTTACAGATGTGCGTGACGCAGCATGCTATGCGCAGGAGTTGTTTGGTGTTGATCTGAGCAGTCTGAGCGCTGGTGTATATACTGTTGCAATTCGCGACGTCTTTCGCGACGGCGCGGATTGCGTACCAGATTGCTACGACGGAGGCAATGATCCACTGTTGTGCCCCTATTGCGACGTGTGGATTCGCGAGTGCATTGGCAGTATCTGCATCTACTGTACGGGGCTCAACCGGCTGACTGCGGATCGCGCCTCGCTTCGGGCGGACGGATTTGATCACACTCTCGTCGAGGTCGACGAGCTGCCGTGCAGCGGGCAAGTGCGTTGGACCATTATCGGCGACTCTCTTGGCGCCTCGATTGACCCCGTGACCGACCGGATTGCGCGTGTCGTCGCAGGGCATCGGCCGGGAACGATCGTGATTCGCGCCGCTGACGACTTTTCGGACTGCAACGCGACTCAGTGCTTTGTGCAGATGCCGCTCGAGATTCGGCCCTGTTCAAGTTGCGATCAAACCTGTGCCGCGGGCGGCGCTGAGGTTGGATTCGGGACGGATCTGGCCGGAACCAGCAAGTTCGTCTGCACAGGTTCGGAGAGTACATCGGGAGTCGTTACGACAGGGAACCTTGAGAGTTTGGGCGGAATCCGGGTCGCATTCAGCCTTGGCGATTCCGTCGAGGGGCTTCCGGCTGGAGCGCTGCGTATGCTCGGGGCGCACAACGGTAGCTCGGGACCGACGCCGCGCGTGCGTGACCTGCACTACGACATAGCGCGGGACGACGTGTCCGTGTATCGACCGGACGCGGAATTCGATCCATTCGCGGCGATCAAGCAGATCAAGACACCGGGAATCCTGGTCGACATTGATTCAGACGACCCAGGCGACCCAGACGCGACCGCGTACCAGATTCGTTTCTACTACCGCGATCAGTTCACGGCCGAGGAGTGGAGCAGCGAGGAAGTGCCCATAAACGAGGCCTTTACCGCGCCGTTTGTGTATTGGGAGGTCGCTGGACAGAGCGGACCACACTTTCTGACGCTTTGGAAAAAGCGCCACACGCCCGACACGTCGGTTACGCTTGCGCGATACGAATACACGTCCAACAATGTTCAATCTCGCGAGATTACACTGACAACGTCGGTCCCGGATGGCTCCGGCGGCTGGACGCCGCTGCGCGTCGAGACCGAGTCCTGGGCGGGCACCACACGTACGTACGTGCGGAAGGACGCACCCGACATCGGGACGATCGCCGAGCAGGTCGTCGAGCAGTACAGTCCGGTGCAGGGGAATTCTGCACGATTTCCATCGCTCCTGCGGCGCGAGGTGGCAATTGGCGGCGGGGATCCTCTCGTGACGCAGTTCGCGTACTTCAACGCGACGGAGGACGGGCCGCAGCATGACGGCAAGTACGGCTACTTGAAGTGGGTGACGCTGCCCGACGGATCGTGGGAGTCCTACGATTACGTTCCCGGCGACGAGCGCCCGACAATGATCTCACGCCCCAGGCCGGATGGTGGCGTGGTGCCGGGTTATCCCGATCCCGCCTTTCATCAAACGACACTTGTCGAGTACGCATTCGGAGTTGACATCGAACCCCGACCAACGAGTGTCACCGAGACTATCCCCGACAGTGGCGGCGGCTACAGCATCGTCGCGAAGCGGTTCTTCGAGTATGGCGGAGGCTCCGGCCCGCCGACGCGCGACGTGGAGGTGGCAGTCGAACCGAGCGCAACCGCAGGATCGTCAACGAATCTACTCACTGTCATCACGTACGATTCGCCCGAAAATCCGCTGCGATTTGCGGAGCGCGTGTCGCACGTTAACTTCGGCGACGGGCGCAGCATCGACTATGAGTGGGAGGCCGGAGAGTTTCAGATCGATGAGAATATGCCACCCACGCCGAGTTTTGTGCCAGGTTCCGGCGGGCAAGCGCGGCGCGTGACAGTCACTGAGGAGATTGCGCCCTTCGGAATACCCGTTGCGGGCAAGTCGCGCCGATCCGCCATTGTACTTGATCGGGTAGGACGGATCGTTTGGCAACAGGAGTTCGCGTGCACTGGTGAGGACACATTCACGCTGATGGATTCGCTTGTCCGCCGGTTCGACGAACTGCCGGTGGACGTTGACCCAAGCGAAACGGTGTATCATAACGACGGTACGGTCAGCACCGTGCAGCATGACCTCTGCCAGTGCGGCTCAGCAACGGTAACCGACAGAGCCGGCGCCAGCACGTCGAGCGAGTATGACGCCATCGGCCGGCTCATCGCGCAGACGCAGTTCGACGGTCCACAGGGCAACATCGTCACCACCTACGCCTACGGCACCGCAAGCGGCCTGCGCAGCGTTACCGCCGTCACGACGGGCGGTTCCGACACCGTCCGCACACGGACAGAGTACGACCTGGCCGGGCGGGTTCGGTTTGTCCGGCAGGGTCCGGTCGGGGCCGAGCTCGTCACCGAGTATCAGTACAGCCCCGGCGGCACGCTGGTCACTGTCATCGATCCCGGCGGCGCGACCAGCGTCACCGACCACTATCGCGATGGGCGCATCAAGAGCGTCACCGGCACCGGCGTGGTCGAGCAGCACTACGAGTATTCCGCCGCTTCCGGCGAGCAGACGACGACCGTCATCAGCGGGCCGACCAACGTCGGCGCCGGCGAGCTGCGCTACGTCGCGACGACGACCGACATGGCGGGCCGGACGAAGCGCGTCGAGCGGCCGGGATTCTCGGCCGACCCGCAGTCGCCCGTCACGCTGCGCACCGAATACGAGTATTTCGGTCCCGAAGCGGGCAAGCCGCACGGAGCGCTGAAACGCGTCACGACATCCGCCGGCGGAACGCCGCTGACCGCGCCCACGCTCTACGACTACGACGAGCTGGCGCGGGTGATCCGCAGCGGGCTGGACATCAACGGCGACGGCATGCTGAACCTGGCGGGCAGCGACCGGATCGTCGCGGGCGAGACGCAATTTGTGCAGTTGAACGGCATGTGGTGGACACAGACGACGCAATCGGTCTATCGCACCGCCGGCGCCGCCGACGTCACCAGCGTCGTCGCGCGCAGCGTCTTTCCGGCGTGGCTGCCCGAGACGCCGGCGGTGCACGGCTGGAGCGAGGCGGTCGACGCCAACGGCAACGTCGTGACGACCAAGACTGTGATCGACGCGGCCCAGAAGCTCGTCACGACGACGACCGAATATCCGCACATCAGCGGCGACGACGTGAGCGTGTCGTACAACGGGCGGCTGGTGGAGACGAGCGGACACACAGGTATTGCAACGAGCTACGGTCACGACGGACTGGGGCGTGTCGACTCCATCACGGAGCCGCGAACCGGACTGGCGACCACAAGGACACATGACGGCTATGGCCGCGTGGCAAGTATGACCGACCCGGCCGGTGTCGTGACGCAATTCACGTACTACGACCCGGCCGCCACTCCCGGCGCCGGCCGGCTGAAAGTCGTCGAAGTGCTGAACACACCGGCCGGCAGCGCCACGCGCTTCGAGTATGATCTTCTGGGTCATACGATAAGGACTTGGGGCGATGTGCCGAACCCGGCGTGGGTCGAGTTTGACGCATACGGTCAGCCGTTCAAGCTGCACACGTTTCGTGCCGGAACGGGCTTCGAGGGGACGACCTGGCCTGGCGGCGTGGGTGACGGCGACGTCACGACTTGGGCAATCGACTCGGCCACCGGCCTGGCTCGCTCCAAGACGGATGCGCTGTCGCACGCCACCGCATTTCTGTTCACGCCGGACGGGCGTCTGTCCCGCCGCACCTGGGCACGGCTGGCGAACGGCGACCCGCTGACGACTGATTACGCGTACGATGCGGACTCGGGTCAACTGACTGGCGTCGATTACTCGACGAACGCCAGCGCGGCCGATCTGAGCTTCATGTACTACCGCCACGGCGGGCTGTTCCAGGTGACGGACGCCGCCGGCACGCGGCAGTTCGGCTACACCGACGCGCTCGATCTAAGCTACGAGCAGCTTCCGTCCTACTTGGGCGAAGCGACGCTGACGCGGCTGCGAGACGATTCGAATGCGCCGGGGCGCTACACCGGCCTTTCGATCGATCCGGTCTATCTGTCGCGCTACGAGTACGAGGCTGCCACCGGCCGGCTGAGCCGCGTGACGGGTCCGGGCCTGCCCGAGACGGGGACGGTGTACGGCGCCTATTACACGTACGCCAGTGCTGTTACGGGTAGCGACCTGGTCAGCCGCATCGACTTCAAGAACGACAACGTTTCGAAAGCGGCGACGATCCGGCAGTATGAGTTGGCGCTGAACATCATCGATACCATCGAGAACAAGTGGGACCCCGACGGCACGCCGGCCACCATCTCGAAGTATGACTACGCCAGCGACATGCTCCGCCGCCGGAGTGGCGTGTCCAGCACGGGCTCGGCGTTTCCGAGCAATCAGAGTCTCGCATTGGAATACGACACGCGCAACCAGCTGACGACGACTGACCGCACCGTTGGCTCCACGACGACAACCGATTGGCGGCAGTACGAGTACGACCCGATCGGCAGTTTCGAGCGATCACGAGCCAAGCCGAACGGCTGGACGAACTACTTCACGAGCGCGACCAATGCCTACGACCGGGCACAGGCGCTTGGTACTGGCCAGCCGAGCAATCCGGCGTATGGACTGTTCTTCGAGTATGACGCTGACGGCAACATGAGCACGTCGGCACTGGCGGGCGATCTGAACTGCGACGGGAACGTGGACAGTTTCGACATCGACCCGTTCACGCTGGCGCTGAGCGACCCGCAGGCTTACGCGCAGCAGTATCCCAATTGCGACATTCTGCAGGCCGACATCAACGGCGACGGCAGCGTGAACGGCTTCGACGCCGACGCGTTCACGAACATGATGTACGGCAGCAGCGGCGACGGTCTGACGTTGCTGCACCGCGTGTACGTTTGGGATGGCGAGAATCGCTTGATTCGCGTCGAGCCGGCGGCGCTGGCTGGCGGCGGTGCGCCGGTGGATGGCGACCGCAAGGTCGAGTTCGCGTACGATTATCTGAGCCGGCGGATCGAGAAGCGCGAGAGCGAGTGGGACGAGACGCTGAACGGCGGCGTCGGCGACTGGGTGACGGTGGCGGCGGCGCGATACGTGTATGACGGGTGGAACGTGGTGCTGGAGCTGGACGCGCGCGATCTGACGGGTGCTGCGGGCGGCGGTCCGGACGGGTCGCCGGACAATGCGATCGTGCGCAAGTTTACCTGGGGGCTCGATCTGGCGGGATTGAACGGTGTGGCACAGCCGCCCTCGGCTGTGAACCTGCAATCCGCGGGCGGCGTGGGCGGTTTGCTGGCGGTCGAGCAACTTCCTTACACCGCGGGCGGCTCCGGCGGTGGTGGCGGTTCTCCGGTTCTGGCGGGCGACTACGTCTATCTGTATGACGGCAACGGCAACGTCGGCCAGCTCATCGACCTGACCGCCAGCGACGCGCCGACCGCAATCGTGGCGCGTTACGAGTACGACCCGTTCGGGAACCTGGTGGGCCCGGACGACGACGCCGACGGCACGGTGACCGCTGAAGAGGCCGGTGCGTACGCGACGATGAACTCGTATCGCTTCAGCACCAAGCCCTTCGACGCCGAGACGGGGCTGTACAGCTACATCTTCCGATACTACAGCCCGCGGCTGGGGAGGTGGATGAATCGGGATCCGATTGGGGAATGGGACGGGGTGAATGTGTATGGGTTCGTGGGGAGTGATCCGACCAACCTCGTCGACGCGCTTGGGCTTTTCGACGATTCGGTTGACGATTACATGAAGCGCATGATGCGCGCCGTGGATCGCGAGAACCAATCGGGCCTGTGCACGCAGGGCGACAACGTGGACGCGCTGAAGCGCCGCGGATGTGAGGAAATTCTGAGGTATACGCTTGGAGAGGGCTACGTGCCGGTCTTCGACGAAGGGCCGGAACAGGATGCCGTCCTTGTGGGCGCCGAGGCGGTGCTGGTCGTCGATAGTGTTGCGACCGGCGTAGCGCTCGTTCGCTACGCGGTAGTAAAAGGCGGGCGGATTGTCGCATGGCTGAGGCGACTCCCCAGTTGCAGTGAGCTTCCGGTCATTCGTGCCACGTGCTCGGGGTCGGAAGTTGTGGTCGAGGCGGGCACAGGGGCGGAGCGGTCGGTCACAGTGGTGGGGAGCGGTACGCGACCCGCGCGCGCCTTGTCCAAGCACTCTCCTCACGCAGGCGGGCCGGGGTCCTCGCTGTTGGAACGCATTTCATCTGGAACCGATCCCTGTTGCGATGCACGCGGTCGTATCGTGCGCCGACTGAATGCTACTGAGCGTGGCCGACTTCGAACGGAGGCCCGGAAGCTGTGGGAACGATATAGCGGCAGTTCTGCGAGTACACGTGATCTCGACGTTCACCATCGTATTCCCCTTGAGTGGTCTCACCTGTTCCCGACGTTGGATCCCAACCGGACGACGAATCTTGTCGGCATCCACTCGAGCCACCACCGCGCTAATGTCAACAATGCATGGCGAACGTGGAAAGCCGTGCTGGGCCGTGATCCGTCCGCCGCCGAAGTTCTTGAGCAGGCGTGCCGGGTCGACAGGGAGCTTGGCAGCGCGTTCGTTACGTTTCCTCACTAGGGAGTGCATTGTGGACATGAACGATGTGCTGGATCTTGTTCACGCGTCTGTACGGATGCGACAGGGACGCCGATTGGGACGTCCTGCGACAACTGTGCAGCTGCAGGAATTCGCCAGCCGGACCGAGGTAGTGGTCCCCGAGGATATGTGCCGTTGGCTGAAGTTCTCGAATGGTGCACTGCTTGGTGCTGGCGGTGTGTACGGAATACGCCCGGGACTCATCAGGAGTTCCCTTGACTTGGAAGCCATGTACGCAGACGTCCCAGTGTGGATGCAGCGCGGGTGGATCCCAATCGCCGGCGATGGATGCGGGTCATACTACCTCATGCCGAGCCGGAATGACTTCGGGCCGGGCTATCCGGTCATTTTCTGCGATCACGTCGATGGACTGACTGCTCCCACTTACATCGTGGCATCTGATCTGTGGCATTTCATCGATTTCTACTTGCGCGAAGACCTTGGAGAGGAGAGGTGGCCCTTCGATCGGGACTTTGTCACGCAAAAAGACCCGCTCATCACGGCGTTTCACGGGGTAGCACTGCCGTGGAAGGTAGACGCGTAGCTTGAACGCGACGCGTGCCATCACGGGCGGGGCGACGTCGAGCTGGACTTACAGCTACGATCCGGCCGGGAATCGCGTGCAGATGAGCGAGGACCAGGGCACGGCGCTGACGACCAGCTACCTGACCAACGGCCTCAACCAGTATCATTGGACGGATCGCCCGGCGGCCGGGAGCAAGCCGCGCGTGCGGCAGAACCTGGATTATGATGGTGACGGCAACCTGATCGAGGCGTACGTGGTGGGCGACGTGAACTGCGACGGAGCGTTCGACTCCTTCGACACCGACGCGTTCGCGCTGGCGGTCAGCGACCCGCAGGAATACGCCGTGCAGTATCCGAACTGCGACATTCTGAACGCCGACATCGACGGCAACGGCAGCGTGAACGGCTTCGACACCGACGCGTTCACCGAGTTGCTGACCAGCGGCGGGAACTCGGGCGCGGTGTGGGAGGCGTACGTCTGGGACGGCGAGAACCGGCTGAGCGAGGTGCGGCCGGGCTCGGCGTCGCCGCCGAGCGGCTCGAAGAAGACCACGTTTGCGTATGATTTCGTGGGACGCCGGATTGGCAAGAAGGTCTATAACAGGACCGCCGGCGGCGTCTGGAGCCTGACGCAGGACCGGCAGTACGTCTACGACGGCTGGAATCTCTTGCTCGAGCTCGACGCCACGCAGAGCGGCTCGCCGGCGGTGCGGCAGCACACCTGGGGACTGGACCTGGCGGGTCAGAATATGGCCCAGTCGCCCTCGGCTGTGGGCGGCTCGGCGGGAGCCTCGCCCACCCAGGCGGCGTTGACCTCTGACGCGGCCGCCGGCCTGCACGCGGCGGGCGGGGTGGGCGGGTTGCTGGCGACGCACGACGCGCCGGGCGGTCAGCCGACGCGCGACTTTGTGCACTTCTACGACGCGAACGGCAACGTCACGCAACTGATCGACCTCTCAAGCGGCGCCGCGGCGGCGAAGTACGAGTACGACGCCTTCGGCAACGAGCTCGTGCGGACGGGCACGTTCGCGGCCTCGAACCGCTTCCGCTTTTCCACCAAGTACACCGACGCCAACACCGACTTCGCGGGCGAAGGCACTGACGGCCTGAGCTACTACGGCTACCGCTACTACAGCCCGCGGCTGGGCCGCTGGATGAGCCGCGATCCGATCGCAGAGTCCGGCGGGGTGAATGTGTATGGGTTTGCGCTCAACTTGCCGACGAATGCGATTGATACAAGAGGCGATCACCCGTTGGTCTATCTGATCGCGGCGGCCATTGCCGCGTTACTTCCAATGCAGGGTCACACTCAGGACGGCGTCATCGAGTACAACGCTGACGCCGCGCCCGGTGCAGGCCAACTGGCCGGCGTGGTTGCAGGCGGCGCCATTCTGCGAGGCGGCTACCTATTCGTTCGGTGCGGCGCGCGCATCAGCGCTATTCGAGCGGTGTTCACGATTGGATACGGCGCGGACCTAACGACTACATCCGTGTATGATCTCGTCGCGCACGAGAACCTGCCGACGCGGACGAACGCCGGCTTCACAATCATGGTAGAGGCCGTGCTACCGGACACATACGACGAATGCGCGGCCCCAATCGCATCGTTGCTCGAATTCGGCTGCGTTGTCGGCGCTGCCGTGTCGGGGGAATGCCGACCGCGCACGGGCGCTTGCGAGAAGACGTTCAAGTGCGACGTCGTGGGAGTCGCACTGGATGAACCGCCGGCACACTGGCGCCTCAATGAGCCGGCGCTCGAGCCCGGGGTCTTGCCTCCCGCTCCGTCGGGGCTGTACGAGGTTGGATTCGCCAGAGATCTGCGATCCAATCCGATCAAAGGCACGCAAGTCCACCATGTCCCGATGTCCCGGCAGGCGGAGTTGCTGGTCGGAGATTGGAATGCCGCCAACGCGGCAGGTCATGAGCCTGCCATGAGGCTCCCTTGCTGGGAGCACGAGGCAGTCAGCGCGGCTCAAGCCGCAAGGACCCGTGTACCGGCAAGCGCCCGCGAGTTGCTCGCCGACGAGATTCGTATTCTCCGCAACAGCACGAACGCGCCCAACGCGGCACTGAAGGAGTTGATTCTTTTGAACAAACAATCACACCGATGGGACTACTGGAACCCCGGCCGTCAATAGGAGACCCAATGACCAGACCACCGCGGTTTGAGATAGATGGTGACACACTACCTGTTGATCCGAAAGAGCGGCACGAAGCTCTCGTAAACGTGTTCGGCCAATACCTGTTCTGGGCGCGACACCAGACAATGCAGGCGATACGCAGTCGAGGTGACTCATCTGAGGAGCGAAGCGCACTCGGCCAGCAATGTCGAACCGACTTCGATGAGATTGCGCAGCTCCGTCCTGAGGACCGTGAGCGAGCATATGCGATTGCCCAGCGTGCGATGGACATCTTTGCTAGGATGATGCTCACGATGATTTCTGGGCAGGGCTTTGACGACTCGCTCGGTCAGCATCACGTTTTTCGGTATCGGCTCACCATGGAAATATGTGACTCACGCACGGGGGACGTCGTGCTCGAAGAGGTAATCAACCGGAATGGTGAGAAGTTCTTTCCTGAGTATTGGGGAAGATGGCTGAATCGTTTTCCGAAATGCACACCGGGTTAGTAGCGTAGGGTGTGTCCCCCGACGTACCACACGACACGCGTCCGAAGGTCCTGCGGTGCATCAGAGATGCACCCTACGTAGCTGAAGCCACTCTGTATTTGAGCAAGTCCCCGTGCAGAGTGCGGCCGGGCTGCCACAATAACCTCCCGCGCATGCTGCCTCAAGGGTGCCGCCTGAGGGTATTCGGACCAGACGGCAAGGAGATAATCTACTATGGACTCCCAGATTAGGAGCGCGCATGAACGGCGGCTGCTCTGTCGGCGTACGTGGTACACACGTTGAACGGTGCGGGACGATGGAACAATTACGCAGTCTACTCCTGGACATTGAAAGGCGTGAACAGCGCCCGACACTGGTAAGCATTACTCACCTCGCTTCCCGTGCAGCGCTCGTGATCGGACTTGGACGCGGCGACAGTCTTCTCATCTACCAATCGTCGTCGGATCCACCGTACTTGTCCAGTCGTGGGAGTGAGACGTCACACGGGACGGTTGTCTACTACTATGATGACCAGTGGACCGAGATTACGAATGATCGACTAATTGACCGGGAGGCAGCGTTTCGTGCTGTCGCCGTGTTCTTTAGCACGGGTACTCGCGATTCTCGTGTGACATGGGGGAGTGACTAAGCGGATCAGTATCATTGGACGGATCGCCCGGCGGCGGGGACCAAGCCGCGCGTGCGGCAGAACCTGGATTATGATGGCGACGGGAACCTGGTCGAGGCGTACGTGGTGGGTGACGTGAACTGCGATGCAGCGTTTGACTCGTTCGACACCGACGCGTTCGCGCTGGCGGTCAGCGACCCACAGGAGTACGCGCAGCAATACCCGAGCTGCAACATTCTGAACGCTGACATCAACGGCGACGGCAGCGTGAACGGCTTTGACACCGACGCGTTCACCGACCTCTTGACCAGCGGCGGGAACTCGGGCGCGGTGTGGGAGGCGTACGTCTGGGACGGCGAGAACCGGCTGAGCGAGGTGCGGCCGGGCTCGGCGTCGCCGCCGAGCGGCTCGAAGAAGACCACGTTTGCGTATGATTTCGTGGGACGCCGGATTGGCAAGAAGGTCTATAACAGGACCGCCGGCGGCGTCTGGAGCCTGACGCAGGACCGGCAGTACGTCTACGACGGCTGGAATCTCTTGCTCGAGCTCGACGCCACGCAGAGCGGCTCGCCGGCGGTGCGGCAGCACACCTGGGGACTGGACCTGGCGGGTCAGAATATGGCCCAGTCGCCCTCGGCTGTGGGCGGCTCGGCGGGAGCCTCGCCCACCCAGGCGGCGTTGACCTCTGACGCGGCCGCCGGCCTGCACGCGGCGGGCGGGGTGGGCGGGTTGCTGGCGACGCACGACGCGCCGGGCGGTCAGCCGACGCGCGACTTCGTGCATTTCTACGACGCGAACGGCAACGTCACGCAACTGATCGACCTCTCAAGCGGCGCCGCGGCGGCGAAGTACGAGTACGACGCCTTCGGCAACGAGCTCGTGCGGACGGGCACATTCGCGACTTCGAACCGCAGCCGCTTTTCCACCAAGTACACCGACGCCAACACCGACTTCGCGGGCGAAGGCACCGACGGCCTCTCCAACTACGGCTACCGCTACTACAGCCCGCGGCTGGGCAGGTGGATGAGCCGCGATCCGATCGGCGAGGCGGCTCGCGAGGCTGGGCTGTTCGATGTGTGTTCGCTATGGCCGAGTCAGCATGCAGACGTTGATCCGTACCGACGGCTTGGAGGGTAGATTGAATGCCTTCTTTTGAGCATCTATTTCAGGCGGCGCGAGGGCAGCCTGTGTCATATCAGGGTCGTACGATTGTCATGCTCGACCACTTTCCAACCCTGCAATCGCGCCGTGTGCGGTTGGTATATGAGAGCATTGGTAGTAAGTGGAGGCAGGGAGCGCGACTGAAGCTGGATGGGGCGTGCAAGATCAACGATCCGATTATTCAACGGCGCACTGGTATTGTGCTATGGTACGATACCGCTCCAACGACAGTAACGGTCGAGCTTGTCGACTTGGGTATCACAGTGGTGACGGTCAACAACGTCTGGGATGTCGGTGACGGCGTCGTTCACGCGTGGCACAATGGTGCGGCGATGATTGTCGATGAGATCCCTAACGGTCGGCGATACCGCTGTAATGACGGCTTCCCCGACGATGACTTCGATGACATTGTGTTCCGAATCGAGCGCGTCGCGGCCGAGTGACCGTGATGCGGCCCGGCCACCGGCGGCTGGAAGTGTCGCACAGCCGCCCTCGGCTGTGTCTTCCGATGCTGCCGCCGGCCTGCACGGCGCCGGCGTCCGAAGTGGACTACAATTGAGTAAGGATTATGAGCTGGCCAGCACGGGTGGAGTCATATGCGGGCGGAAGGCGCCACCGGAATTACAGGAGCAATTGCGTGTCATCCACACCATCGTCTGGCGAGTCCCGTGAGGAGTGGCTTCGTACGACTCTGTCGATACTGTCACGGAGTGTGACGGCGCGCGGCTTCCGACTCAATGCGAGACAGCATCAGTTTACCCGGGATGTAAATGGCATCCGTTGTGCACTGCGCCTTAGCGTGAATCATAAGCCCGATGCGCTCGAGATTGATGTTCATTTGGGCATGCGCCACGAGGATGTCGAGAATCTGATTCCACGCGTGCTGCCGGGCTGGTACAAACCCAAGGCCACAGTTCTGACATACACGTGCGGCATTGAGCTGGGGAACCTGGAGTGTGGGCGCTTCAAAGTCTGGCGCGTGGCTTCCGACAATGACGCCGTCGAGACGGGGTGTGGCATAGTATCCAGCCTGGAACGAGCTGGGTACGCGTTTTGTGATATGTGCGCCGACAAGCGCCGGCTGCTTGGATTCCTAACCTCGACGGATCCTCTCGCGAGCATTGTAACGCAAGCTGATTTGCGAGCCAAGACTGTTGTCGCCATCGCGTATTTGCTCGGCGATCGTGCGGAGTATCTGCGGTTCGTAGCGCAAATGCGGATAATGCTTGAAGAACGCGATCCAAAGGCAGTGACGGGGTTTGACGAATTTGTCGAGTCGCTGCGGATGTAAGCACGTTGCCGTAACGGACTCCGGTCCGGCGGCCGGCACGAAGCCGCGCGTGCGGCAGAACCTGGATTATGATGGTGACGGCAATCTGGTCGAGGCGTACGTGGTGGGCGACGTGAACTGCGACGGAGCGTTCGACTCCTTCGACACCGACGCCTTCGCGCTGGCGGTCAGCGACCCGCAGGAATACGCCGTGCAGTATCCGAGTTGTGACATCCTCAACGCCGACATCAACGGCGACGGCAGCGTGAACGGCTTCGACACCGACGCGTTCACCGAGCTGCTGACCAGCGGCGGGAACTCGGGCGCGGTGTGGGAGGAGTACGTCTGGGACGGCGAGAACCGGCTGGCATGATCCCGCTGTCGCATGGAATCGACCAGTTCCTCTCATCGGCCGAAGGGCTGTTCGTCACGGGTGAGATCGAGCCAACGTCGACTGAGATCGCCGCGACGTACGCCACGGGGTCACCGACCGCCGGGCGTCTGATCGATACGGGAATCGGTGTTGGCGGCACACTGCTGGCGAGCGGTGTTGCCGGATGCGGAAAGTCCTGTCGGATGGTGATCATTCCGGCTCGCACGGAAGTCCGGGGACTGACCCAGTTGTTTCGCGCTGTCAGTCCAGCGGAGCTCGCCGACCTGGCTGCGAATGCCGGCGCGTTTCGGAATCCAGTCGGGATCGAGATCAAATACTTCTCAGAGAGTGCCGAGGGCGCAGCGTCGTACGCTCGCCAGGCAATCCAAGCGGGCGGCCATGTGTACCAAGGGCCATCGTGGTTCAGTCGCCGGCAAGACGCTCGATGATCGCCTGTCGCAGCATCGGAAGCAGAATCTCGTGATGCCCGATGACGGAGTGCCCTTGTCCGGCTCTCACCGGCCGCAGGACGACGTTCTGTGCCGGGCGATAATGACGGAACATGTCGAAATTGGCCGTCTGCATGGCGTCGAGATCGGCGCCGAGATTTCGCGCGACAGAGACGGCCTTGAGAAACACCTCGGGCATGATCACCGCTGACCCGACGTTCAACCACACGCCACCCGCGCCGCCGGCGATTCCGGTGCCGCCCGCGCGCGTCGCGCCGCTCGTGCTGCCGGCGCCGCCGGCCGCGCCGAGCTCGGCCACAACGCCGCAAATGGTGTGAAAATCCGCCAGCGTCGCGGCGCCCAGCGCGGCGCCGTCGAGATCGGGGCTGACGTGCACCGTGTCGGTTCCGACGGCGACGTGGACCGTGGCGGGGATGTGGTGGCGGGCGGCGGCGGCGAGAATGCTGGCGTGGCGGAATGGTCCGTCGCCGGTGGCGATGAGCTGGCCGACCGCGCGGCCGAGGCCGCCGGCGGCGGCGGCGCGAGCGACCGCCTGGTTCATCCAAGCGCACGTTTCGGCGACCATGCCGAAGCTGCCGTCGCGGATCGTGTCGGCGACTTCCTCGCTCGTGTTGCCGGTCTGGGCCAGCTCGAGATCGTGGATCGCGCCCGAACCGTTGGTGGCGATCGCGGTGATGACGCCGCGCTCGATCAGATCGACGATCAGCGGCGAACAGCCGGTCTTCACCACGTGCCCGCCGAAGGCGAATACGAACGGGCGGTGCGCGGCGCGGGCGGCGACGATCGCGTCGACGGTGCGGGCGAATTCGTCGGCGCCGAGAAACCCAGGGAGCGAGCCGAACCAGTCCCGAAACGTGCAGCCCGCCGCCGGCAGGCGGGCCAGCGCGTCGTGTCGGACCTTGTGAGCGCGCTGCGCGATCGACTTCATCCGCAAGCGGCGGAAATCGAGTGGCCGGGGAGTTTCAGAGCGGTGCGAGTCGCTGTTCAAGGGCTTGATCCAGGAGCAGGTTGAGCACGCCGGCCGGGTCGGCGAGTTCCAGTCGCATCTCGAGGCGCATGATGAGCGGTGCATGCGGGCCGGGCCGGAGCATGCCGGACAGTTTCACCCAATCCTTGCGGGTTGTCACGATGTCGGCGTGGGCCGCGGCGGCGGCGGCGCTGACGCGGGCCAGCTCGGCCGGGCGGTAGGCGTGATGATCCGGAAAGACCTGAACCGCGCACGGTTCGGCGCCCAGGCCGCGGAGCGTCGCGAGAAAGCTCTCGGGGTTGCCGATGCCGCAGAGCGGCACGACGCGCCGACCGGCGAGCGCGTCGAGCGGGTGTTCGACGCCGTCCGCGGCGCGCAGCGCCTCGGGCCACACCGCGGCGCGGATGCGCGGAACGGCCGGCGCGATGCGGGCCAGGCGTGTTTCGATCGCGTCGAGCTGCGCGGGCGGCGCCAGATTCGCGCGGCTGATGACGAGCAGCTCGGCCCGCGCCAGCCCGGCGAGGCGCTCGCGCAGCCGGCCGGCCGGCAGCAGCCGGCCGCCACCCCACGGGTCGAGCGCGTCGATCAGCACCAGATCGAGCTGCCGCCGCAAACGGCGATGCTGAAAGCCGTCGTCGAGCACGGCGCAGTCGGCGCCGTGAGCGGCGCGGGCGGTGCGCGCCCCGCGAACCCGGTCGGCGTCGACGACCACAGCCGTGCCCGGCAGCGACTCGCCGAATTCGCGGACTTCGTCGGCGGGCTGGCCGCGCGCGCCGCGGTAGCCGCGCGTCAGAATCGCGGGATCTCGGCCGCGCGCGCGCAGCCGGCGGACAAGCTCGATGACCAGCGGCGTCTTGCCGGTGCCGCCGGCGGTGATGTTGCCGACGCTGATGACCGGGATGGGCGGCGGCGACGAGGCCCACCGCAGCCGGTCGTAAATGGCGTTGCGGCAATCGGTGGCCAGGGTGTACAGCGCCGCGAGCGGCGCCAGCAGCGTCGCCGCCGGTCCGCCGCCGGCGGGCATCCGGTCACTTGATGACGCCGATTTCACGCTGCCATTTGATGCTGCGGGGGATACCCGCCGTGAGCGGGGTCTGCGGGTCGTAGCCCAGGAGCGTGCGGGCCTTGCTGATGTCGGCGACGTAGCGGGTGACCTCGCCCGGACGGGCGGGTTCGTACGTGACGTTGGGCTCGCGGCCCAGCGAGAGGGCGATGAGATTGACGACGTCGACGAGCGTGGAGCCCTGGCCGTAGGCCAGGTTGACGGTGTTACGCGTCAGGCGCCGCGCCGTCAGCGCGTCGATGCCGCGGAGCATGCCGCCGATGCAGTCGTCGACGAACGTGAAGTCGAGCACTTTCTCGCGGCCGAAAACGACGATGGGCTGCTGCTCGGCGATGCGCTTGATGAAGAGCGGGATGACGCGCTCCATGCGGTCGCCGTCGCAGTCGAAGCGGCCGTAGACGTTGCTGAAGCGGAAGACCAGGTGCGGCAGATCGTAGCACTCGGCGTAGGAGTAGATCAGCGCTTCGGCCGAGATTTTCGAGGCGCTGTAGGGACTCTCGGCAACGACAAAATCGGCCTGGGCTTCGTCGGTGATGTGGCGGTGAATGTCGCCATAAACCTCGCGCGACGAGCCGAAGATGATCGGCGTGGACTGCTGGCGGCAGAATTCGAGCACGTTGAAGGCCATGGTGATGTTCTCCATGGCGCGCTCGGGATGCACCACCAGCTCGAAAACCTTGGCGTATGCCGCCAGGTGCACCACCACGTCGAACTTGCCTTCGACCGGCAGCTTGCCGGGCACCACCTTGGAAAGGTCGCAGCTCGCGGCGTTGATTCTCCGCGTCCAGGTATTCTCGCGCCGGTCGATGCCGACCACATCGTCGCCGCGGGCCATCAGCGCCAGGCCCAGGTTGGTTCCGATCTGACCGCTCGAACCGGTGATGAGGACGCGCACGGCTGCTCCTGTCGGCTGGACGAAGTCGGGAGTTACACCTTGACGCGCTCATCGTACGGTTGCGGTGGCGGCGTCGCAACCTGCAGTGTTATGGGCCGTTGCGACGCGCTTGGGAAGCAGAGTGAGCCCGCGGGGCGAATGGAACGATAAACAGAGAGAGTGTCGTTATGCCTCGGGAGCCGAATTCGTGAGCAAGCATCGCCAACTGCGCGTGGAAGAGGATCACGTCGAGCGGCTGCTGACGCAGCTCGACTTTCTGAACGAGGGTGTCGCCGTCCACAGACGGGGGGCCAAAGCCGATTGCCGCCGGGCGGAGCGCTACAGTTATCGGCTGCGGTCGATGAAGGTGGAGATGGAGCAGGCGAACGGGCAGACGGTGACGTACGCCGTTCCGTCGCGCAATATCAGCAGCACGGGGGTGTCGTTCCTGGTCGGAAATTTCGTCTACCCGGGCACGCGCTGCTTTGTGTACCTGACGACGACGTACAACTCGTGGCAGACGGTTCCGGGGCGGGTCGTGCGTTGCCGCTACGTCGAGGGCTCGGGCCGCGTCTACGAGGTGGGCGTGCACTTCGACCAGGCGGTCGACATCACGCGCTTCGCCGCTCGCGCCGTGCGCATCCGCGTGCTGGTGGTCGACGACAGCGAGCCCATCCACCGGTTGGTGCAGCGCTTTCTGGAGAGCGCCACGGTGCAGGTGACGCACCTCTCCTCGGCCGAGGAGGCGGTCAAGATGGCCATGGCCAACCCGTTCGACCTCGTGCTCATGGACGTGGAGATGCCGGGCAAGAACGGGCTGGACGCGGTTCGTGAGTTGCGCGCGGCAGGTTATGTCGCCACCATCGTGGCGATGACCGCCCTGAACACGCCGGAATTCAAAGAGCAGTGCACCGCCGCCGGTTGCAGCGGGCATCTGGCCAAACCGTTCACGCGCGAGGCGCTGTGGGACTGCGTGAATTCGATCCAGTCGGCGGGGCTGGTCAGCTCGATCGTGGAGGAGCATGAGATGACCGAGCTGATCCAGGCGTTCGTGGCCGAGATCCCAGAGCGGTTGCAGCGCGTGCGGGCCGCGCTGCAGGCGAAAAACCTGGCTGAGCTGGAGCGCGAGGTGCGCGCCTTGCGGGGCGAGGCGGGCGCGTACGGGTTCGGGCCGATCGCGGATCGGGCGGCCGAAGTTGAGAAGCTGGTGGGAGACAAGGTCGCCGAAGAGGCGATTCAGACCGCGACGCTGGAACTGGTCAAACTCTGCATGTCGGCCCGGGCCAGCTCGTGAGCCGCCGGGGGGAGCGCCGCGCCGCTCATTTTCCACCGAACCGCAGCATTCCGTGAGAATACTCGGACCCGGCGGCCGAATGCGCTCGCATGGCGCGCCGCCGACGAACGCGAACCCTGCTGCTGATCGCCGCTCTGCCGCTGGCGGGCGCCGCGGCGGGAGGGTGGCGCTGGCGGATCGCGCCGGCCGCATGGCACGAGCCGACGGCCGATCTGAGCACGCTGCCCGCCGTCATGTCCATGGCGGAATATTCCCAACTCGGCGAGCATGCGCGGCCATACGTGCTTGACTTGTGCGGTGCCAAAGCTGCGCTCCTGTGTCTGGGGCTGACGCACACAAACGATCCGGAGTCGCCGGACGTGGCGCTGCTGCGGCGGCGGTTCGCGGAATTTGGGCCGAGCGTGGTGCTGGTGGAGAGCCGGCTCGGGTACGGGTGGGGCGGGTCGAGCGCGGCGGTGCGGACGTTCGGCGAGTCGGGGGCGGCGTACGTGCTGGCCCGGGAGCGTGGCGTGCGGGTGCTGACGCTGGAGATGCCGCTGGCGCGCGAGATCGAAGCCGTCGCGCGGCGCGAGCCGGCCGAGCGGGTGGCGCTGTTCTACGTGCTGCGGCCGTACCTGGGGCAGCGCCGTTTCGGACCGGTGGATGATCCGGCGGGGTTTTTGGCGGAGTACGTCCGCAAGCGCGGCTCGCACGCGGCGCTGGGCGGGGCGATTCGGTCGGTGGCGGACGTTGATCGACTTTGGGCGCGCGATTTCGCCGGTGGGCCGGACTGGCGCGAGTGCGACGATCGCGCCGGGTGGCCGGGCTATCTCAGTGACGTCGGGGCGTGTGCCAACGACGTTCGCAACGCGCACTGGCTGGGCGTGATCGCAGACCTGGCGGCGCGGGGTGAGCGGACACTGATGGTCTGCGGCAGCAGCCACGCCGTTCGGCTGGAGGCAGCGTTGCGGGCGATCATGCGCAAATAGCGAATGGCGAATAGCGAACAACGAATGGCAATCTACGAATGGGCGTCGCCGCGCCTTTCGTGATTCGCGATTCGCTATTCCTGACTCGTTATTCGCTACTCGCTATTCACGATTCGCTGGTCGCTCTTCGTGGTTCGCAACGGCGGTTGTCCGGCTGCGCCACGCCACCAGCGCGAGCATGACCGTGGCCAGCGCGTAGGCGAGCGCGATCGGGTAGGCGCGATACGCGACGATACCGGCCGATGGCGGCGCGGCCTGCCAGATGAACAATTCCCGGACGTCGTTCCCCTCGACGCGATAGGCGTGCAGCACCCCGGCGGCGGTGAGAACCGTGGCGACCGCAAACCACAGGGCAGCGGCGCGGTAGCGGTGATCAATCAGCGAGGTGGCCGCGGCAACGAGCACGACCGAGCCGACCAGCCAGCCGGAGTTCGCCCCGGTGAGTGTCACCATGCCGGTCAGCGCCGGGACCAGCGCGTCGTCGGCGCCCGTCAGCATCTCGGCCAGCGTGCGCGACGCGCCGGCGTCTACCATGAAGAGCGGCAGGTTGACGATCAGCAGGGCGGCGATCGCCGGAAAGAGCGCCACGGCGACGGCGGGCGCGTGGGCGCGGGGCGTGGCCTGGAACGCCTGGGCGGTGATGATGATGCCGATGTAGACGACCATCGCGGCGCCAGCCTCGATGGGAATCAGTCGTCCGAGCAGCGCGCCCGCGCCGCAGGCGAAGCAGGCGGTGAAGAACAGGCCGTTGGCGATCGAATAGCCGCAGCCCGCCCCGAGCGATTTCCAGGCCGGGTGGCCGATGTAGATCGTGGTGGGGAAACACGAGCCGAAGAGGCCGGCGCACAGCGAACCGATGCCGTTCACGGCCAGCGAGGGCGCCGTGTTGAAACGGTCGCCCGCCGCCTCAGCCGACTCGATGTTTTGCACCGAGCCGAAGACGTTAAGTAGCCCCATCGGCACCGAAACGGTCAGAAAGCGCAGGAGCAGATCGGGCTGATCTCGCACCAACGCGGCGATCTCGCCACCCACGAACGTAGGAATGATCGCGTGCAATTGTGCGGCGGCGGCGCGGAGCGCGTCGAGCGACATGAGCGGTCGCGTGCCGGCGGCGTCGGCGACGGCGGGGATGGAGACCAGCCAGGCCATCGCCGTGCCCGACAGAATCGCCAGCGACCCGCCGGGCAAGCCAAGCGGAAAGCGGTAGCTGGCGAAGTAGGCGAGCAAAAGGATCGCCAGCGGCAGAATTCCGACGAGCGGCTGGGCGTAGATCCGAAACGCGAAGTCGGCGCTGATGAACGTGACGCCCACCGCCGCCAGCACGCCCAGCAGTGCGGCGCGGGGCGTGACCCGGCGGAGCTGCTCGGCGAAGAACGCCCCGCCGAACTCGATCGCCCCGCTGACCAGGCAGGCGACCAGGCCGGCTTTCCAGGCCAGCAGACCGGCGGCGGCGGGGTCGAGCCCGTCGGCCAGGGCGGCACGGTTGACCGGTCCCATGATGAAGAAGACGTAGGCGAAGACGGTCGGCGTGTTGATGCCGTAGGGCAGCGCCGTGCACGTGGGGTTGTTGTGTCGGCGGGCGACGGCGCGGGCCTGAAGGCCGTAAAAGAGGTTGCCGACCAGCAGGCTGACCGCCACGCCGGGCAGGACGCGCTCGTGGACCACCGATTCGGGAATGCCCGCCTGTGTGACGCACAGCGCCACGATCAGCAGGACCTGCACGAGATTATCGACCATCAGGCCGAAGAATCCGTCCAGATCGCCGCGGCGCCACAGCGGATAGTGCAGCGTTCCGGAAATGGTTGCACTCACGGCGATTCGCGTGGTTCGGTCCGCCGTTGGCGGACCCGTGCGGTACCGCTTCATCGTAAGTCGCGGATCGCGGCGTCTCAAGCGAAACGTGCGGCTGACAGGTGGGGGCCGCGGCCGTAAGATTCGAGCCGCGCGGCGGCGTGCGCCCGCGAGTCTCGAACGCCAGGATCACGGATGCCGATTCAGTTCAATTGTGCCAGTTGTGGGCAGCCGATCGAGGTTGACGACGAGCATGCCGGCCGCGTGGCGGCGTGCCCCTACTGTCAGCGGGTGGTGAACGTCCCGGAAAACTCGACGTTGGCGCCGCTGGCGGCACCACTGGCGCGGCCGGCGACCGACGGCACTGACGCCGGCGATTCGCCGCGCGGGCTGCCGCCGATCCCGCCGCTCGAGCAGCCCGACCCGATAACGCAGATGGCCGCGGCGCGCGGGCAGATTTTCGGCCGCAACGCGCTGGTTTGCGCCGTGCTCGTGGTCGTGATGTTCTCCACGTCGCTGCTGCTAGCCGTGCCGATCGTCCTCAAACGGCTGGCCGACACGACCAGCCAGCCGAACGCGGAGGAGCTGAGTCGGATACTGAGCCAGTCGCCGCAGGGACCGTGGTACATGGCGTCGATGTGCGGGGCGACGATTTTCGCGTTGGTGGGGACGATTTACGGGCTGCTGAGCGTTCGGCTCTGCCGGCGGGGGAACTGGCGCGGGTGGCTGAGTCTGCTGGTCTGCGGCGCGCTGGTGGCGTGGACGCTGCTGAGCATCGTGTTGCAGTCGGTGCTGATGTGACGGCGTGCGCGTGTTTGCTCCGATAAGCGACGCTGCTGGAAAAATGCGCGCTTCGCGCTGCGTGAGGCTGGTAATCGGGATGCGCGGTCGGGTAGAATGCCCGCAAGGAAGGGTTTTGCACGCATCGGTGGAGAAATGAAGCCGCAGAATAATACTGCGTCCAAAGAGGGGCGGCCGCTCAACCCGCAACGAAAACGCTTCACCCCGGGTGAGGCGAATCGCGCGCTGGTTTACGTTCGCAAGATTGTGCAGGACATCGTCGACAGCTACGCCGAGTTCATGCGGCTGCGCGACGTCCTCGAGGAATCGGATCGATCACACACGTTTCAGGATCGCTTTGAACGTGTGCGCCGCCGGGCCCAGCATCTCGCCGACCGGCTCAACCAGCTCAAAGACGAGCTGCACGAAGTCGGCTGCGAGCTGAAGGACTGGTCGCAGGGCCTGGTCGATTTTCCGTCGTCGCGCGGCGGAGCCGACGTGGCGCTGTGCTGGAAGCTGGGCGAGCCGGACGTCGCCTACTGGCACGACGCCGACGATGGATTTCGCGGGCGGAAGCTGATCGACAGCGCGTTCTGACGGGCGAAGTCGGAGCCACGAAGCCACGTAGGCACGAAGCAGCGGCACTCGCCGCCGCTTCGCGCTCGGATCCGTTTCGTGCGCGAATGCGGTTCGTGCGCGGACGTCCACCCCTCAACCTCACGGCGCAAGATAGCGGAGCGGCCGCACCAGCAATTCGCGCAGCACCAGCGCGCCGCGCAGCCCGCCGAAGAAAAACAGCAGCGACATCACAAAGAAGTGGATCGTGACGGCCCAGGCGGCGATCTGCGGCAGTGGCCGAAGCCCCAGCCACGCAGCGCGGATGCGGGCCGCCAGCGCGATGGCTCGCGCTGGCGTCGGCGCTGTGCGGCCATCGCGCGGAGCCGCCAGCGTGTCGAGCCGCTCCGCCAGCCGCGCCCAGGCGTGATTGATCGCGACCATCAGCCCGATGATCGCGCCCCACAGAAACATGCCGAAGGTCGGGACGTGCCACAAGCCGCAGATGCCGAACGTGAGGATCAGATTGCGCACGTGATGCCGCCGGCTGCCGCCGAAAGGAATGTAGAGATAATCGCGCAGAACCAGCGAAAGGCTGATGTGCCAGCGGCGCCAGAAGTCGCGCAAGCTGGTCGCCAGCCAGGGCCAGTTGAAATTCTCCACCTGGCGATAACCGAGCAGCCGGGCAATGCCGGCGGCGACGTCGCAGTAGCCGCTGAACTCGAGATAGATCGCGAAGATCATCGCATAGACGCCGAAGTAAAGCGTCGCGTAGCTCAGCGAGTGCGGCTCGTGGAAATAGGCGCGGCGGAAGTCGTCGGTCAGCCAGGGCGCGAAATACGCGGTGGTCAGCAGCGACTTGGCGATCCCCAGCGCGACCCGGGCCAGCGCCGGCGGCACGTTCCACCATGAGCGGCGGGTGAAGCAAGTCTCCATTTCGTCGTGAAAGGCGTCGAAGCGCTCGATCGGCCCCTGCATGAGCGTCGGCGCGTAGCAGGTCCACGCCAGAAAATTCAGCAGGCTGCGGCGCTGCGGGGCGATCGTGCCGCGGCGCACCTCGAAGAAATAGTGCAGCATGCGGACGGCGAAATAAGCGACGCCGATGTTGTGCGGGTTCGCCAGCATGACTTCGAAGAGCTGGACGCCTGCCGGGGTTGCGCCGTCGGGTCGCGGGCCGGGCGCCAGCCACGGCTCCCACGCGGTGCCGCGGGCTCCGTATGGAAACAGCCAGCGGGCGTTCTCGTACAGCCACAGACACACCGATTCGGGCAAGCTGACGTTCTTGGCGGCCTGAACTACCAGCAGCAGTCCCGCGATGCAGACCGCGGCGGCGGCGTGCGGCGCCCAGGGCAGCACGTCGGCCCGGCGCGATTCGAGCGCGTAGCGCTCGGCCAGGCGATGAAAGGCGAGACACGCGGCGAACCAGATCAGGACGTAGAGCGCGCCAAAGCAGAAGGCCAGCCAGGCGGCGCCCGTGATGATGATGGCGTGACGAAACCAACGGCGCGGGGCGGCCAGCAGCGCGAGCAGCGGCACGGCGAAGAAGCAGACGAGAAAGCGATCGTCGAGGACGGCGGCGAGCCAGAAATCGCGCCAATCGGACCAGGACAGGTCGTGGAGCGGCTGTAGCAGGCGCTGTGCGAGTTCGGCGGCGCTCGACATGTGCGTGAAGTCGCGGGCCGGGCGCGGTTTGTCAAGCGGCGGGGGTGCGCGATCCTGCGGAGCGCGGCCGGGCGGCGCGCGTGGCGCATGCGACCGTTGTTCAATCGAGCTGGCGCGACGCGAGCAGGCGGAGTCGCACGCCGCGAGACAACCGTGTGTCGAGCGGGGTTAACGAACTGGCGCGATGTGTAGAATGGACCCATGAGCGCCCTGGTCGCGCATGTTCGGATACTCGTCGCAAGTGAGAGAACCATGAATCGGCGGACAACGAAGTTGATTCGCGAAGGCGAATTCGTGTCAGAGGTGGAGGTCGAGCTGAGCGATTCGCCCGAGGGCTGGGGGCCATATCTCTCGCTTGCGGACGCCACGCGGCTGGACGAGGCACGGGCGGCGCTGCGGCGTCGAGACTTGGTGACGGCGTCACAGTTCGGGCCGGTGTATCGGCTGACACCGGTCAAGGTGAGCGCGTAGGCACGCTCGCATTGCAGTTCGGCCGAAGCACAAGGCTACGCCGGAGGACCTTGAGACGGCAAGCCGAGGCTTGCCCTCTCTGAAGTACAGCTACGGCCGATCGACGCCGTAGCCGAAAATGACGCGGTTCGGGCCGCCGTCGTTCGCCGGCGTCGGCCAGGTGGCGCCGTCTTTCGCACCGGCGCGGCCCGGCGCGGCGGATGCACCACCTGCATATCCGGCCGGCGCCCCCGCAGCACCCCGGACGGTGTAGACGTCACGCCCGGCAAAGTCCACGAACAGGCCATACGAACGAAACAGCGAGCGATACGCTTCGTTGGCGTTGACCCAACCCAGGCACTGCTCGGCCGGCGTCTCGTAGCGATCGTCGCCGCCGCGATCGATCATCAGGCCGACGCCCGCCGCGTTGGACGCGCCCAGGCCGAGCGTCGAGCCCTGATACGTGTCGTTGCCGGCGTCGTCGATCAGGATGCCGACGCTCAGGTCGTGGCCCGCGCCCTGCGACATGTTCATCCGCGCGTCGTACCGGTCGGCGCCGTCGCGATCGACCAGCACTCCGGCGGCGAAGTGTGCCGCGGCGCCCTGCACGTACCACTGTCCGAGATAGCTATCGGCACCGCCCAGGTCGATCAAGAGGCCCGCGCCGTACCAATAACCGACGCCCTGCCCAAAGACGCCGCAGGTGTACGTGTCGTCGCCGCCGCCGTCGAGCAGGATCGCGACGCCGCCATTGACGCTGACGCCGTCGACGTATTCGGCTCGCCAGCCGGAGGCGGCGCCCTGCGCGAGCGAGACGTTGTGCTCCTTGCTCTGCGGGGCCGGATATCGGATGTCGGTGTCGTTGGCGACGTAGCGGTCGGCGCCGGCCAGATCGACCAGCGCCGCGACGGCGTTCACCGCGGCGAAGGCCTGCGACATGCGATACGCCTCGTACTGGTCGTCGCCCTCGCGATCGACCAGCAGGCCGTAGCCTGCGGTGGCGCTGGCCTGGGCGGAGTCGATGGACTTGTACACATCGCGGCCGGCGACGTCGATCAGCAAGCCGAGGCCGAACTCGCCATAGCCCAGCGCGCGGCGATCCGCTTCGTACGTGTCGTCGCCGGCTTCGTCCCACAGCACGCCGACGCCCAGCGCGCCGGCCCCGAAGCTGGCGACGTTGGCAGCGGGCGCGCGGTACGTGTCGTCGCCGGCCAGGTCGATCGCCACGCCGACGGGCGCCTGGCGGCTGAAGGCGGCGCCGGCTTGGGCGTAGGTGTCGCCGCCGCCGGTGTCGATGATCAACAGCGCGGTCTGCGATTCGGGCCGCGGCTTGGCGGCGGCGTCGGGTCCTTCCGGCGCGTCAAACGCGTGTACGTCGTCACCGCTGCCAGCCAGGATCACCCAGCCGAAGCGCGTCGACGCGCGATACGAGAACGTCGCCGACGACAGGGCCGCGTCGGCCTTGAGCGACCGCACCGCCTCCTCGACCGCGAAGACAACATCCTGCGCCGCGACCATGACAAACTCAGCGGGGAACTCCTCGGCGGCGCGTTTGTAGGTCAGGTTGTAGTCGACGTCGGGCGCTTCCTTCTCTTCCTTCTCCTCCTGCTCGCCGGTCTTGAGCGGCTCGCGGAGCTTGCTCTCGAACTTGATCCAGAACTCGGTCGGGGCGCCGCGCGTGCCGCGCTTGATCCACGGCGGCACTTCCTGCGCCGTCAGCAGCACCAGGGCGGCGGCGCGGCGGACGGAGGCCGGCAGGTCGGCCGCGGCGCGGATGTCGGCGTCGGCGGCGCCCAGCGCCCGCAGCACCGACGCCAAGGCGTCGTCGGCTTCCGCCGCCTTCTTGAATTTCTCGATCGGGTCGCCGATCAGGCCGCGCCGGACCGTGCGGTTGTTGAAGCGCGAGACCACCGCCAGCAGGTCGGGCGACGACGACTTCGCGGCGGCGGAAAGGAGCTGGCCGGTGACGCGCGTGAGACCATCGGCCCGCAGCGGCTCGGTCATGAGCAGTCGGGCCAGCTCGCTGCGCGGCCGCTCGTGCACCATGAACGCCAGGTCGGTCTCGCGCATTCCCACGTCGCGCGGCTCGACGCCCAGCGCCGACAGCACGCCCTCGAGCGCCTCCGGGGCGGACTTCGCCGCCGCGCCGGATTGGAGGGCCAGCGTGGCGGGCGCGCCGGCCGCGGCGAGCGCGAGCAGCGCGACGGCGCGCCGCGCGACGCGTGGCGCGACGGCTTCTAGCGCGCCGGTTTGCAGCGCGACGATATGCAGCGCGGCGGCGCGTAGCGCGACGGCGGGAAGCACCACGGCTCTTAGCACGGCGGCGCGAAGCGCGGCGAGCGTGCTGCGGGCGGTCATTCGCCGCCGTCGCCCTGGTCGGGCCGCGTCAGCGCGCTGGCGGGCACGGGCTGGCGCGAAATGCCCGGTCCTTCGTACCAGAGCTCGAGCGCCTCGGGGCCGTCGCGCTCGACGTACGTGACTTCGATCGGGTGCGTGCCCTGCTTGAGATGCACGTCGCCCGTGCAGAAGCAGGCGCAGCGGCCGCAGTTGCAGGCCACGACGCAGCGGTCGCCGATGCGCACGCAGGCGCCGTCGTCGGCCCGCAGCCGGAAGGTATAGACGCCCGTCTTGGGCGCTTCGAAAAAGCCGTTGAAGCGCAGCGCGAAATCGTCGCCGCGGCGGCCGGCGCTGATGTCAAGCGCTTCACTGTGGCCGGAAGCGGCCGGCTGGAGCTTGTCGAGATCGGGGATCGAGCGCCAGCGACCTTCGTAGTAGCGGTAGTCGAGGCCGGCGACGGTCTCGCCAGCCTCCACGGGCGGCAGCGCACGCGTCAGCGCGGCACAGCCGAGCAACGGAGCGGCGATGGTCAGGCACAGCAGCGGAAGAGCGCCTGCCAGAACCCCGCACGCGAGTGCGGGGCGGCTGAACCCACCATGCGCGTGATGCCTTCTGTTTGCGGTTCCAGGCGTGCGAAACACGATCGATCCTCTCGAATCCCCACGGTGCACTTGTTCAACGCGCCAGCGGCGATGCGCAGTGTAGCCGCAAGGAGTGCGCGCGGCCAGACGCGCTGCTCGGTTTCCCGACCCTGTACTGCCTCAGGAGTATTGCGTCCTATTCGGTTCGGGGAGCATCGGCCTCTGCCGCGGGTGCCATGGCGCGGGTGCCATGGCGACGGCCTTTCGCGTCGCCATGCCCGGCGAGCGCGTCGCCGCGCGGGTGCCATGGCGACGTCTGTCCGCGTCGCCATGCGTGGCGAGCGCGTCGCCTCCGCCCCACCCTAACGCACCGTCTCGGCCAGCAAGTCCAGCGGCGTCGCGCTCCCCGCCAGCCGCAGGCCGACCTCAAACGTCTCGGCCAGCACACGCCGGCAGTGCGCCACATAGCCACGCACCAGAATGGGCTGCTCGGCGTGCGCGACGAGCGCCTCGATTCGCGTCCCAGGCTGGATCGCCTCGCGAATCTGCACCGCGATGCCGCCGGTCGAGATGTTGACCGTCTCGCCAGCGTGCTCCGCTGCACTGGACTCGCCCGACAGGACGCGCACCACGCACGGCGCACGGTGCGACCAGCGACGCTCGCGCGGGCGCGGATCGAGCAGCAGGCTGGCATGAATCGAGGGAGCGGCGTAGGACGGACGCGTCGTCGCGGTCATGGCTTGTCTCGCGAGCAGGATGGCCGAGCTGTCAGCGCATGTTATCGGCGGTCAGGCCACGCCGACTTGACACCCGCGTGACGTGCCCGCGCGGCAGCCCGCGCGATGCGCCCAGACCCCACGCCCGCGACGCCCGTCTCACGACGACCGCCCGCTGAGCTGGTCGCGCAGCTTCGCCGCCGCTTCGTAATCCTCGGCGGCTACGGCCTCGGCGAGCCGGGCTTCGAGCTTGGGCCGGGCGTCGTCGGGCATGCGGCGCAGAATGTCCCGGCGGAGTTCGTCCAGCAGACCGATCTCGCCGCTGGCCGGGCGTCCGACGTGGTCGGGTGAGTCGGTCTCCTGTTCGCGGAGCCAGGCGATGCCCTCGTCGACCAGCTTGAGTGCTTTCTCGTGTTCCCCGCGGCTCGACGCCAGCAGCGCCAGCCCGCGCGTGTACATCATGTGGACGTAGTTGCGATAGTCGCGCATCGCGTCGCGATCCTGCGTCGTCGCGGCATGCGACATGCACAGGTCGATAATGCGCAGCGTCGAGGCCGTGTCGCGCTCCACGCCGTCGTATTCCTCCAGCACAAACAACGCGACGAACCGCTGGTGCAGCAGGTACGCCTCGCGGCGCAGGTCGCGGCACTCCTCGGGCGTCAGCTCGAAGCCCTCGTCGCTGGCGTTCTTGCGGACGTGGTCGTTCAGCCGCCGCTCGTGGTGCGTCAGCAGCAGGTCGCAGCCGAACGGGCGTTCGCCGTCCGGGCGCCCGCTGGTTTCGAACTGCATCAGTCCGAGATCGACGCGCGCCTGGATCTTCTCGCGCTGATCGCGCCCGATGATCTTGCGCACCGAGATGCGGCCGGGTTCGTAGTCCCAGCCTTCGAGGATCGAGCGAAGGTCCTGTATCATGCCAACCATCGTCATCGGCTCGCCGCGCCGCGCTCATGATTTGAACGGCCCTGCAGCCCGAGGGCGGCTGCCCGACACGGCTGGCGTCCAGCCGAGCGCGGCGGCCTTGGAGTGCAGCCGAGGGCGGCTGCTCTACATCCATGCGCATCATCGCCGGCCGACTTCGCGGACTGCACCTCGACGCACCCCCAGGCGACACCACCCGTCCGATCACCGACCGCGTCAAGGAAACGCTCTTCAACATTCTCGGACACCGCCTCGGCCTGCCCGGCGAGATTCCCGACGTCGCGGTGCTTGATCTCTTCGCCGGCAGCGGCGGACTGGGCATCGAAGCGGTTTCGCGCGGGGCGCGCTCCTGCCTCTTGGTCGAGCGCGATGCGAGTGCGTTTCGGACGCTGCGGCACAACATCGAGCACGCGCGGCTTTCGGACGTGTGCCGCGCCGTCCGAGAAAACGCCTGGACCATGCGCCATCCGCGCGACGCCTACGGTCTGATATTCGTCGATCCGCCCTATCGCGACTGCGAGAACGCCGTCCGCGTGCTCGAGCTGATCTCGCGCCTGGCGGCGAGCCTGACGGCTGACGGGTTGCTGATGCTCCGGCACGGACGCGAGGCGAAACTGGACGAGAGCGCGGCGGTCGGACTGCGCGGCATCGATCATCGCACGTATGGCGACATGCACGTGCGGCTCTTCGAGCGCGAAATCCGCGCGGGAGCCGGCAGTTCGGCGGCTACGCCAGACCCGCTTCCGCCGCCGCCGCCAGCGACTTGAGTTCGTCGAGGGCGCGTTGCATGGCGTCGGCATCGGCCTGAGCGAATGCGGCCTCGATGTGGGCGGCGCCGCTGCTGAGGTCCGGATAACCGTACGACCCGCACGCGCCCTTCAGCCGATGCGCCAGCAGGCGCAGTTGCTCCCAATTCGACTGCCGGATCGCGTCGGCGAGGGCGCCGAGCTGCGCGGGCAGGCCGCCGACAAACTCCCGGACCAGGTCGTGCATCTCGGGATCGTCGGCGAGGAGTTGCGAGGTCAGTTTGCGCGGCGGGTTTTCAGGCATGGGCAGCTCTCCGGCGATTTGATCGGCTGGCGCGGGGCGCGACTTCACGGCGGAAATCCGCACCGCCGGCGGAGTCGGACGTACCGGTGGGGGAATGATGGTGCGGCCTGACGATCGGGAGAGGCGGCCGGGGTTATAATCGACGTCCCACGTTTCCGGACGTAGATCGGCGGCTCTGCGAGTCGCGCGGTCCGATGACCGATCTGGGCGATACGGCCCGCCGACGGAGAGTCGGCGGGGTCTAATTCGAGTGATTCTGCGGAGGCGGGACATGTGTGGAATCGTGGCCTATATCGGACAGCGCGACGCGTGTCCGATTCTGCTCGAGGGGCTCAAGCGGCTGGAATATCGGGGCTACGATTCGGCCGGGATCGTGGTGAATCGCGGGGGCGCGCTGCTCATGCAGCGTGCGGTCGGACGCATCTCGGCGCTGGAGCAGAAGCTCGACGCGCGGATGAGCGGGCCGAACGCCGGCATGGCGCACACGCGCTGGGCGACGCACGGCGCGCCGACCGAGTTGAACGCGCACCCGCACTTCGGCGACGGCAAGCGGCTGGCGCTGGTGCACAATGGGATCATCGAGAACTATCGCGTGCTCAAGACGTTCCTGGAAGCCAAGGGCGTCACGATGGAGAGCGATACGGACACCGAGGTGCTCGCGCAACTGGTCGGGCACTTCTACGAGGGCTCTCTGGGCGACGCCGTCCGCCAGGCGCTGCGCGAGGTGCGCGGCACGTTCGGCATCGCGGTCATGCACGCCAACGAGCCCGACGTGATCGTGGCGGCGCGGCGCGGCAGCCCGCTGATCGTGGGCATCGGCAAGGACGAATACCTGGTCGCGTCGGACGCGGCGGCGATCGTGCAGCACACGACGCAGGCCATCTACCTGTCGGACAACGAAGTCGCCGTCGTGTCTCGCAACGGTTTCCACACCACGACGCTCGACGCCGCCCCGGTCAGCAAGAAAGTGGAAGAGCTGGAGATGACGCTCGAGCAGATCGAGCTGGGCGGGCACAGCCACTTCATGATGAAGGAGATATTCGAGCAGCCCGATTCGATCCGCACGTGCATGCGCGGGCGAATCGACCACGACACCGGCCGCGTCGTGCTGGGCGGGCTGACGTCGGTGAACAAGGAGCTGCTGCACACCAAGCGGATCATCCTGACGGGCTGCGGAACGGCCTGGCACGCCGCCCTGATCGGCGAATACCTGATCGAGGACCTGGCGCGAATTCCGTGCGAAGTCGAATACGCCAGCGAATTCCGCTATCGAAACCCGATCCTCGAAGACAACACGGCCGTCGTGGCGATTTCGCAGTCCGGCGAGACCGCCGACACGCTGGCGGCGCTGCGCGAGGCGAGAGACAAGGGCGCCCTGGCGCTGGGCATCGTCAACGTGGTCGGATCGACCATCGCCCGCGAGACCGACGCCGGCGTGTATCTGCACGTCGGCCCTGAGATCGGCGTCGCATCCACCAAGGCCTTCACCGGCCAGGTGACCGTGCTCGCCATGCTCGCCGCATACCTCGGCCGCCGCCGGCACCTCAGCGCCGGAGAATGCAACGAATTCCTGACTTCGCTCGACGGCATCACTGATTCGATCAAACGCGCGCTGGAGAGCGACGGAGCGGCCCGCCGCGTCGCCGAGGAGTTTCAGGACGCGGGCAACTGGCTCTACCTGGGCCGCGGAGCGCAGTATCCGGTGGCACTCGAAGGCGCCCTGAAGCTCAAGGAAATCAGCTACATCCACGCCGAGGGTCTGCCGGCGGCGGAGATGAAGCACGGGCCGATCGCGCTGATCAACCCCGGAATGCCGGTGGTGATCATCGTGCCGCGCGGGCACTGGTACGAAAAGACGCTCGGCAACATCGAAGAAGTGCGCAGCCGCGGCGGGCGGATCATCGCGGTGGCGACCGAAGGCGACCGTCAGATCGCGAAGATGGCCGAGCACGTGCTGTATGTGCCCGACGTGCCCGAGGCGCTCCAGCCGCTGGTGACCGTGGTGCCGCTGCAACTGCTGGCCTACCACGCGGCGGTGGCGCGGGGCTGCGACGTGGACAAGCCGCGGAATCTGGCGAAGTCGGTGACGGTGGAGTAGCCGGCGGGTACGGGGTTCAGGGTTTGGGGTTCAGGGTTCAGGGTTCAGGGTTCAGGGTTCAGGGTTCAGGGTTCATGGGCTCGGGGTTCGGGGCGCGTGAGTCTCCAGGTTCAGGTTTCGGGGTTGAGCGTTCAGAGCTCAGCGTTCAGAGCTCAGCGTTCAGAGGTCGGGGTTCAGGGTTCTCGGTTTGGAAATCATGAGCTCGGGGTCGGGGGGCGGCGCGAGGTTCGCAGGCTGCCTCCGTTCGCCGCTTCCTTACGGGCGCGGCTCTGGCAGCGTGGCATGGCTGTCGCGAAGCACAGCCATGGCGCTGGCGCACGCAGCGCGCGACTTGACAGGTTAGCCCGCAGTCGCCGCCAGCCCGCCAGCAGAGCTGTGCTGGCGCGATAGCCATGCGACACGACCGACCAGCAAATCCCTGTTGCGCGGCCGAGGAAGAGGCTCTCGTTCCCTGTGGCGTCGAGGCCGAAGCCGACCGCAGTCAGCGAACGTCAAAATCGGCTGGCGTCTCGCGGACCGTGGGTCTGGTCGCGACTCGTGATGAAGCTGAGTGCCCAGCCGAGGCGTTCGCGGACGGCGCGGCGGGAGCTCGGCTCGCCTCCTGCGGTGCGGGTGGTTTCGGATGATAGGTGTAGTAGCGGATGGCGCCAATCACCAGCAGCAGCACCGAAGCCGCCAGTGTGTATGGCATGGGCGGCGCTGCCAATGCTGACAGAAAGCTGACCCGCCCCGCGCCAGGGGCCGCTGCACACGCCGCGACGACCAGATGCCCACCAACCAGTACGCACCCCAGCACCAGCGCCACCCACCCGGCCGTGCGACGCCGCAGACTGCGCTGCATGGCCGACGAATACAAGCCGCACTTCGGACACGCGACGGGATCAGCCGGGTCCGCCAGGGCGCGCTCCAGCTCCCGCCGCCCGGCGGCGTCAAGGCGTGCCTGCGTCCCGCGATTCGTCAAGCCGACCATGACGGCGACTTCGACCGTACGAGTGACGTGGTATTGATACGCGCATCCGCAGTGCTCACACGTGACGCGCTTGATCGTGCCGCCCGTTCGAGAAGAGCTTGCCGTGAGCGCTTTGGCAAGCACATGTGCCAGGGCATGAAACATCGCTCTTCGGCCTCACGTTCCTATACGACCGCGTGGCATGGCTGTCGCGAAGCACAGCCATGGCGCTGCCCGCGGGAGCCGCGCCTGATCTTGACGAAGCCGCGCTCGGCGCCAAGCCACTCCGCCGACACGCCGACATGGCTATGCTGGCGCGATAGCCATGCCACACCGCCATCTTTCAGAGAGTGACCCTTCCCATTCTTGTGTCGCACCCAACTACGCGTACGGTGTCTCCAGACACCGCAGCTCACTGTCAACCCCTAATCTCGCGACGCGCCTTCGAAGCTCTCACGCTGAAACTGCCATCGCTTTAAGAACGCGGCTCGCTTCGCGTCACCACTCGCTTCAAGGGTCGCAATCGCCGCATCGAGCGTAGGACGATTAGGCAACCGCCGACCACAGCCGCCGCAGAAGGCAGCCTTCGCACTGTTCTCGTGGTCACACTTGTCGTACGGGCAAACGAGACGCGGCAACGTTCTACCCCCCCGCGTACGCCAGGAACCGCGCCACCGCTTCCGCCCCGCGGTCGAGGTCGCGGATGTTCGCGCACTCGTTCGGGCCATGCGCGTTGCAGCGCGGGCTGGCGAAGCCGAGCATCAACGAATCGGCGCCGAGCTCCTTCTTGAACATGGGCAAAATGGGCAGCGAGCCGCCTTCGTAGAGATACGCCGGCTCGCGGTCGAACGATTCCTTCAGCGCCTTGGCCGCCGCCTTCATGATCGGGGCGCCGCGGTCGGAGACGTAAGGGTCGCAGGCGTGCTCGACGTGCGGGATTTCGAGCGACACGGTCTTGGGGCAGCGCTCGCGGACAGTCTTTTCGAACGCCGCGCCGATCTTCACCGCGGACTGATTCGGCACCAGCCGCATGGTGACTTTCGCCACCGCCTTCGACGGCACGATCGTGCTGCTGCCGTCGCCGATGTAGCCGCCGTACATGCCGTTCACTTCGAGCGTGGGGCGGATGCTGCGGCGTTCGGCGACGGTGTAGCCTTCTTCGCCGACGAACGCGGGGCTGCCCAGCTCGCCGAGGTATTTCTTCTCGTCGGGCAGCAGCGCGTTGATCTCCTTGCGGTCGGCGGCGGAAAACTCGCGCACGTCGTCGTAGAAGCCGGGGACGGTGATGCGGCCTTTGTCGTCGTGCAGCGTGGCGATCAGCTTCGCGAGCACGACGACGGGGTTGGCGACGATGCCGCCGTGCGAGCCGCTGTGTAGGTCCTGCTTGGGGCCGGTGAGGCGCAGCTCGCGAAAGGCGAGGCCGCGCGTGCCGATGGTGACGGCGGGGTAGCCGTCGTCGGGCATGCCGGTGTCGGAGATGACGATCTGGTCGCACTTGAGCAGGTCGCGATGCTGGTGGACGAACGGCGCCAGATTCGGCGAGCCGATTTCCTCTTCGCCTTCGAGCAGGAATTTCAGATTCACCGGCAGCTTCTTCTCGGTCGCGAGCCAGGCGGCGGCGGCGCGGACGTGGATCAGCACCTGGCCTTTGTCGTCGGCGCTGCCGCGCGCGATCAGCCAGTCGCCCTTCACCTGCGGGTCGAAGGGCGGCGCGTCCCACAGCTTCAGGTCGCCAGTGGGCTGCACGTCGACGTGGCCGTAGACCAGCAGCGTGGGCTTGCCGGGCGCGCCGAGCCATTCGGCGTAGACGGCGGGGTGGCCGCCGGTGTCCATGACGCGGGCCTTCAGGCCGGCTTCTTCGCAGCGCTGGCGGGTCCATTCGACGGCTTTGCGGACGTCGTCCTTGTGCTCGGGTTTGGTGGAGATGCTGGGGATGCGGCAGAGATCGACGGACCATTGCAGGTGCTTGGCGCGATTCTGACGGAGAAAGTCGACGGCGGCGTTCATGAGCGGCCTCCTGAATTGTCGGAAAGCGAAGATTATAAGGCGGGTGGCCGCGTTCGCGAAAACCGGGCTGACGACTGCTCGGCTCGGTTTCGGTCGCTGCGTCATTCGGGCGCGGAATTCGGGCTCGTCATTCGCGCGCGGGCGGGAACAAAATAACCCCCGCTTTCGCGGGGGTCGGTGTTGCTTGATGACCTCGGACGCCCCGCTGTCGCAGGGCTGAAGCGGCGCGGCCTAGCGACGGCGGCGCGACAGGAACAGGCCACCGATCGTCAGCAGCGCGAGCGACGTCGGCTCGGGCAGCGCGAATTCGCCGCCGAGCGGATTGACGCCGACCAGCGCGGGATAGTGCTCCGAGCCGAGCGGCGCGCCGGCCTTGCTGAACTGGCGGAAGTCGCCGTTCTGCGTCCACTCGACCAGCCAGAGCGAGCCGTCGGCGTGGTCGAGGGCGAGCGCGGCCTGAAGGCTGATTCCGGTATTGAACGAACTGATCAACCCACCGGCGAGAGTGCGGTTCTCGACCGTGCCGCCGCCAAACTGGGCGATCCAGAGCGAGTTGTTCGTCGGGTCGTAGGTAATGCCGAGGCCGGTGCCAGGGCCGCCGACGTTGAACAGCGGGACCGGATTCTGATAGTCGGTGTCGGTCTGGATGACGTCGCCGGTGTCCCAACTGATGACGTAGTTGTGCTGGCCATCCGTCGTGCTGTCATAGCTGGTGCCGACGACGTTGGTGTAGACCGGGCCGGTCACCACGCCGCCCAGCGAATATTCGCGGCCGGTACCGCCGAGGATGGCACCGAGCGTTCGCACGGTTCCGTTGACGGCGACGGGATACTCGAAGTCCGGCGTTGCCCACGAGTTAATGTGGGCCGCGCCCTGGACAACGTCGACGCGAAATTGGTCTCCCGAAACAAGATAGTAAGGGCTGAGCGGCCCGGCGAGCGTTACCGACGCGCCCACCGCCAGTCCCCACACTGCGAGAATCCTGTGCATCTTGCCTCCCTCCTCGATTTGAAAAGCCATAGCCGAGGTGCGCAAAATGCGCCCTCCAGCCCGATTTCGGCATGGTACCGGACCATTCTCCGCCAAGTCAACGCAAAAATGGGTTCGCGGACGAATTCCGACGCGTTGCGGCGGGCGGCACGAGAATGGAAATTATCGGCTTGAAAGCCAATGTGTCGTGGCCGCCAGCCCGTCGACGACGGTGAGGGCCGACCGCGCTGCCCGCCCGCCGATGACGCAGAACGTCGGGCTCAACCCAGTGACTTCGCCGCTACAGGTCGCCCGCGCCGCCGATGTTCGCGACTTTCACGTTGCGGTCGATCTTGCGCATCAACCCCGCCAGCACGCGGCCCGGCCCGATCTCCGTCGCGGTCTGCATGCCGTCGGCGATCAGCCGCTGCATGCAGGCGTGCCAGCGCACCGGGTTGAACACCTGCCGATAGAGCGACGCGCGGATCGCCGCCGCGTCACCGTGATACTGCGCGTCGAGATTCGCGATCACCGGCGTCTTCGGCGGGAGGAAGGCGCACGCCTCCAGGTGCGGCCGCAGACCGTCGGCCGCCGGCCGCATCAGCTCCGAGTGAAACGCCCCGGCCACCTTCAGCGGGACGGCCTTCCCGCCGAACTGCTCGGCAGCGGCGACGGCGGCGTCGCACGCGGCGCTATCGCCCGAGATGACGATCTGCCCCGGACCGTTGTAGTTGGCGGGTGCGACGCGGCCGTGCTTGGCGACGCTTTCGCACAGCGCCAGCACCTGCGGCTCATCCAGCCCGATGATCGACGCCATCCCGCCCGGCGTGCGTTCGGCGGCCTGCTGCATGAGGGTGCCGCGGCGGTAGACCAGCCGCAGCGCGTCGTCGAACGAAACCGCGCCGGCCAGGTGCAGCGCGGTGTATTCGCCCAGGCTCAGGCCGGCCATGACGCTGAACGCGGCGTCGCTGATTTTGCCGCGCTGTTGCGCGGCGCGATACAGCGCGACGCTGGTCACAAAGATGGCCGGCTGTTGAATGTCGGTCGCGTTCAGGCGCTCGGCGGGGCCGTCGAAACAGAGGGTTGAGAGCGAGAAACCGAGGATTTCGTCGGCGCGGGCGAACGTCTCGGCGGCGACGTCACAGCCGGGGGCGGCTGTGCCACCTGAGGTGCCGGGAGCGGCTGTGCCACCTGAGGTGCCATGGGCGGCGGTGCCACCTGAGGTGCCATGGGCGGCGGTGCCACTCGCGGCGACGAGATCTTTGCCCATGCCGACGAACTGGGCACCCTGTCCGGGGAAAATGGCGGCGTTGTTTCCCATGAGTCTTGACCCTCTGAAATGGCCGACCCCGGCGCCGCGTGCCGCGTCGGCCGCGACACCTCGTCCGTCAAAGCCGCAGCAGCACCGAACCCCAGGCCAGCCCGGCGCCGATCGCGGCCATCAGCACCAGGTCACCCGGGCCACAGCGGCCCGCGAGCAGCGCCTCGTGCAGCGCCAGAGGGATCGAACCGGCCGAGGTGTTGCCATAGCGGTTGATGTTCACGACGACGCGCTCGAGCGGCAGCTTCAACTTCTCGCACACGGACTCGATGATGCGCAGGTTCGACTGGTGCGGCACGAGCAGCTTGATCTGATCGATCGTCACCCCGCCGTCGTCCAGCGCCTGCTGAATGAGCTGCTGCAAGCGCACCACCGCGATCTTGTACACCTCGCGCCCGTTCATGCGGATCGCATGCAGACGCTCGTTGACCGTCCGCGGCGAGGCCGGATCTTTCGTCCCGCCCGCCGGCACCCAGATCAGCCGCGCGTGGTTCCCGTCCGCGCCCGTGTTGATCGAGAGCACGCGCGGCCCATCCGACTCGCTCCGCCGCAGCACAACGGCCCCGCCGCCGTCGCCGAAGATGATCGCCGTCCCCCGATCCTGGAACTCCGTGAACCGACTGAGCACGTCCACGCCGACGACCAGCGCCGTCCGCGCCGTGCCGCCCATGATCGCCTGTGACGCCGCCGTAAACGCGTAGATGAACCCCGCGCACGACGCCGACAGATCATACGCCGGAACCTGCCGCGCCCCGATCGCCGCCTGAATCAGGCAGGCGGTGGCCGGCAGGTGATATTCGGGCGTGACGGTCGCGCAGATGATCAGGTCCAGCTCCGACGCGTCGACCCGGGCGCGCTCCAGGGCCAGCCGCGCCGCCGCCACCGCGAATTGAATCGTCGATTCCCCCTCCGACGCGTGCCGGCGCTCGCGAATCCCCGTCCGCGTCACGATCCATTCGTCGTTTGTGTCGAGATACGCGGCAAAATCCGCGTTGGTCACGACCCGCGCCGGCACGGCGGCACCCGTGCCCAGAATCTCGACCGGCAGCGCGAGCTTCATGCCGGCGTCTCGACGAAGCGGCTGAGCTGCTCGACGATCACCGAATTCAGGCGCGCACGCACCAGCTCCGCCGAGACACGCACCGCGTTCCCGATCGCCCGCCGGTCGCTCCGCCCGTGGCAGATGATCGCCACGCCGTTGACCCCCATCAGCGGCGCGCCGCCGTATTCGGCAAAGTCATGCCGCGCCCAGATTCGCTCGACGACCGGCTCGAACTGCTTGACCAGGTGCGGGCTGTCCTCGGAGATTTCCTTGCGGATCGTGTTGAATATCCCGTCGGCGAGCCCCTCGGTCAGCTTCAAGATGACGTTGCCGACAAACCCGTCGCAGACGAACACGTCGCACTCGCCCGCGAAAATATCCCGCCCCTCGACGTTACCGTGAAACTTCAGCGCCGGATCACGCCGCAGCAGATTGTGCGCGTCCTTGACCAGCGAATTGCCCTTCACGTCCTCCTCGCCGATCGAGACCAGCCCGATCTTGGGCTCCTGCACCCCCAGAATGAGCCGCGCGTAGGACACGCTCATGTGCGCGTATTCGTGCAGATGGTGCGGCTTCGGGGCCACATTCGCCCCCACGTCGCACACCACCACCGGCCCGTGAAAACTCGGCAGCGTGACGGCGATGCCCGGCCGCGAAACACCCTTCAGCACCCCCACCTTGAAATGACACGCCGCCGCGAACGCCCCGGTGTTACCGGCGCTGATGACGGCGTCGACCTCGCCCTTGCCGGCGTCGACCGCCATCCGCACCATCGACGAGTCGCGCTTCTGGCGGATGGCGTCCACCGGTGAATCGTCCATCTCGACGATTTCGCGGCAGTCGCGAATGCTGATCCGGTCGTCGCGCAGCCCGACCGCGCTGCACTCCGCCTCGATCCGCTCCTTGGGGCCGTAGAGCACAATCTCGGCGTCGGGAGCTTTGTTCAGCCCTTCGGCGGCACCCAGGATGATCTCGCGCGGCGCGTGATCGCCGCCCATCGCGTCGAGGGCGATGCGCATCGGGATCAGGACTCCTCGGCTCCGAGCTCGATTCGCGTGTGCGTGTTGACGTAGCCGCAGTTGCCACAGGCGGCGTGCGGAAGCTTGGCCTGATTACACTGCGGGCAGGCGATCAGCGCCACCGGAACCAGCGCGTGGTGCGATCGCCGGGTCCGTTTGCGCATCTTGGTCTTCTTATGTACCGGTAACATCGACGACAACTCCCGGAGCATGCCCGCCCGACGGACGGAGCGTTGAACCGCGGCGCCCGCCGGCATCCCAGCCGGTCACGGGCAAGTTCGTTAGGCTACGAACGCACCGCTGGGCTGTCAAGCCGCACGCCTTCCTTACCTTCCTTACCTTCCCGGGCGGCCCCTGCGACCAGCCCGCTCGGCGACCATGGGACTCGGTACCGCTTGCGATCGCCGGCGGGACAGTTTCATGGTTTCTCCGGGGCCACGCGCGCACGCGGGCACGGGGGCCGTGCGCTACGGCCCGTAGCGTCGGCCCGCCGTGGCCACGAGGAATAGCGAATGTCGAATAGCGAATAACGAATTCAGCCGTCGCCGTGACCAATTCCGCCGTCGCAGTTCAATTCGTTATTCGTAACTCGCTCTTCGCCATTCATCGCAGCGTCGCCACGCCGCCTTTGCTTGCCAGCCGCAACCGGCGCCGATAGTCTCGCACGCGACCATGAGTGCCGAGCGTGTCAGCGTCCAGGAACTGCTTTCGTCGCGTTTCGCCGAAGCCATCGCGCGCGTCGCGGGCGTCGCGCCGCAGAGCGTCGACCCGCAGGTGCGGGCGGCGGCGGACGCGCGGTTCGGCGACTACCAGTGTAACGTCGCCATGTCGCTGGCTCGGACGCTGAAGCTCAAGCCGCGCGAGGTGGCGGAGCGGATTGTCGACGAAGCGACGAAGGGAGCAGGAGCGACGGAGCGACGGAGCGACGAAGCGACGAAGGGGGAGGCGGCGACGATCTTTGAGCCGCTGGAGATCGCGGGGCCGGGGTTCATCAACATCCGGCTGACGGACGAGTTTCTGTCGCGCTATCTGGCGGAGATTCCGGCGGCGGACGCGTCGCCGGCGCCAGCGCCGAACTTCGCGGAGCGGTGGGACAGCGTTGCTCCTGATGAGCCGTGGGCCGATCGCTTCGGCATTCCGCCTGTGAATGCGGCTCATCGGCAGCGTGTGGTGGTGGATTATTCGTCGCCGAACATCGCCAAGCAGATGCACGTGGGGCATTTGCGGAGCACGATCATCGGGGACGTGTTTGTGCGCGTGCTGGAGTTTGAGGGGCACGCGGTGCGGCGGCAGAATCACGTCGGCGACTGGGGCACGCAGTTTGGGATGTTGATCGCATATTACGCGGACCATCCCATGCCGGACGTTTGCGGCGGCGACGTGATGGCCGCGCTCGAGGCGGACTATCGCGCCGCCCGCTCGCGGTTCGAGTCGGACCCCGAGTTCGCCAGTGCAGCACGCCTGGCGGTCACCAAGCTGCAACAGGGTGATGTGGCAGCCCGATTAAGTTGGGAGGCGATCTGCCTGACCAGCGAGGCCGGGTTCGCCGGCCTTTACGTACAGCTCGGCGTCAAGCTCCGGAAAATGGACAACTGCGGCGAGAGCTTTTACCAGCGCGACGAAGATCGTCTGACGCCGGTGGTCGAGGAGCTGCGGGCGAAGTTGCCGCCGCGCTCGCCGGAGGATCAACCGCCGCCGTTGCCAGTCGGACGCGTCGAATGCCGCGATGACCAAGGCGCGCTGTGTCTGTTTTTCTATGACGCGCAGGACGAGCCGCGCTTCAAGGGACCCGACGGCAGCGAGCTGCCGATGATCATCCGCAAGTCGGACGGTGCGTTTCTCTATGCGACGACCGACCTGGCGGCGCTGCGCTATCGGACGCGGGAGATTGAGTTTGTGGAGGCAGCCACGGAGCCACGAAGCCACGGAGCCACGGAGGGCAGCGAGGGGGCGACGGAGCGACGAAGCGACGAAGGGGAAAACGGCCACGGAGCGACGGAGCCAACAAGCCACGCAGGAGCGCCGACGGGCGTGTTGCGCGGGGCGACGCGGCTGATCTATGTGACCGATGCGCGGCAGAAGCTGCACTTCGAGATGCTCTTCGCCGCGGCGCGGGCGGTGGGCTGGGCGCCGCCGGACCGAGTGCGGCTGGAGCACGTCACGTTCGGCAGCGTGCTGGGGGACGACAAGAAGCCGCTCAAGACGCGCAGCGGGGAGAACGTAAAGCTACAGCTTCTTCTCAACGAAGCGATCGAACGGGCGAAAGCAGTACTTCAGAAGCGGTTTGTCGACGATGAAATCGCCAAAGACTTTCAAATTGACGAAGACGCCAACCAAGACGAAGCGCTTGACGCTGAGCTCGAAGCGGTTGTCAAGGAACGACGGACCGTCGGCTACCGGCTCTATGAACTGGTGGCCAACACAGTCGGCGTCGCGGCGGTGAAGTACGCCGACCTGTGTCGCGATCGCAACAGCGATTACGTCTTCAGTTGGGACAAGATGCTGGCGATGCAGGGCAACACGGCGCCGTACCTGATGTACGCGTATGCCCGCATTCGCTCGATTTACCGGAAGGCCGCGACCGGGCAGGGGCTGTCGGACGCCGATCTGACGCGGGCTGTGTACGACCCAAGCGTGCGGCTGGCGCTGGATCACGCGGCGGAGCGGGCGCTGGCCCTGCGGCTGGCGCGGCTGCATGAGACGATCGACGAGCTGGCGTCGAACCTGCTGCCGCACGTGCTGTGCAGCTATCTGTACGAGCTGGCGGCGGATTTCATGCGCTTTTACGAGAACTGCCCGGTGGTGCAGGCCGCCGACGAGGCGACGCGGCTGAGCCGGCTGCGGCTGTGCGACCTGACGGCCCGCGCGCTGAAGCTCGGTCTGCATCTGCTGGGGATTGAAGTGATCGAGTCGATGTGAGGGGCGCCGCCTGCGTACGAACGAGCAGCCCTGCGGGTTGCTATTGCGCGGCGCGGGCGTGGTCCGGGGGTGCCGCTGCGCGACGACCCCCGGCTGCTCGCGAGCAGCCCTTCGGGCTGTCGCGCCCCCACGCTTCGCGGTGGCCATGCCACGCGCCGCGGCGCGACGAATTCCGGCAGTGCTCACAGAGCCGAGCAGAGACGCGCCTTCGGTCCTGCCGACGCGAACGGCCGTCGGCAGGGCACCCGCGCAGTGCTCACAGAGCCGAGCAGAGACGCGCCTTCGGTCCTGCCGACGCGAACGGCCGTCGGCAGGGCACCCGCGCAGGGCACCCGCGCACGTTGAACCTGCCACTCTGAACTCCCTTCAGCGCGGGCTTCGCTCCGCGGGCTTCACCAGCAATACCACAACACCGCCACACCCAGCGCGACGCGATACACCGCAAACGGCGTGAAGCGATTGGAGCGGATGAACTGCATGAAACCCGCGACGACGATTAGCGCCGTCACAAACGCCGTCACCATGCCCACGCCAATCACCCCGGCTGCGTCGCCGTCGATTTCGCCGAAGTGCTTCAGCAGCTTGTAGGCCGAAGCCAGCAGCATGGTGGGGATGGCGATGAAGAACGAGAACTCGGCGGCGGTGCGGACCGGCAGGCCGGCCAGCATGCCGGCCATGATGGTGGCCATCGATCGGGAGGTGCCGGGCCAGATGCTGAGCACCTGGCCGAGACCGATGATCAGCGCCTGGCGATAGGTGACGTCGTCCAGCGTCGGGCCGGTCTGGCGGCGGAAGCGGCGCTCGATCAGCTCCATCGCCACCGCGCCGACGATCAGCGCTCCGGCGACGGCGACCGGGTTCGTCTCCAGGTATTCCTCCATGAAGTCGTTGGCCGCCAGCCCGACGACCACCGACGGCAGCATCGCGACGATCAGCTTGGTGAACAGGTGCGACGAGGCGCTCCGCGGCGTGAAGCTGCGGAAGCGGCGCCACAGGTCGGGCCAGAAGTAGAGGATGACGGCCAGGATGGCGCCGAACTGGCTGACGAAGAGAAAGACGCTCCACGTCGAAGTGCTCTGATCGACGCGGATGAGCGGGGCGACGATGATCATGTGCCCCGTGCTGGAGACGGGCAGAAACTCGGTGAAGCCCTCGACCAGCCCCATGATGACGGCGTCGAGATAGGTCATGTGCCGGGCACCCCGCGCGATCCGCCGCTCACGGCGTCTGCCCTGTGGGCGGGCCCGCGCCGGGCTCGCGCCGCGGCGCCGACATGGCGAGGAACGAGGCCGAGCGACGGACGTAGCTGACGATGGAGAGCGCCGTGACGATGACCGTGACGTAGATGCACGCGTCACGGAAGCGAATCATTCCGGCGCTGAGCGGGAACCAGGCGAGCTGCCCGAGGATGACGGCGGCCGTGGCGGACTGCACGAACATCTTGACTTTGCCGACCCAGTTTGCGGCGAAGTCGCGGCCGACCGACTCGCTGTGGCCGCGCAGGGCGCTGACGAGCAGCTCGCGCACCAGGATCAGCACGACCATCCAAGGCTGCACGCCGGTGACGTTTCCGGCCTGATAATCGAAAAACTGCTCGCTGGTGAAAAAGACGAACGCCCCGCAGACGATCACCTTGTCGACGACCGGATCGACGATCCGCCCGAAAACCGTCACCTGCTTGAGCGTCCGCGCCAGGTAGCCGTCGAGAATGTCGCTGACCACCGCGATCAGAAACACCCAGAACGCGATCTTCAGCAGAAACCACGTATACAGGTCATTGACGCGGAATACGCTGAGCAGCCCGAAGAACACCAGCGCCAGCACCAGGCGGCCGAGCGTAATCTGATTGGGGATGTTGATGCGCATCGAGCGGGCCGGCGATCTCCGAATGCCGGAGCGTACGCGGCGTCGCCACGGGCGGCAAGCCGGCCGGCCAGGCCCGTCATGCGTGCGGCGTCGATCTCGCATATCATCCGCAGGCGTTCCGCTCCCCCGTGGACTGCCATGGCCGCTCCGCAACTGAAAACCGCCGCGCCCAACCGCCTGTTCGGCACCGTCAAGGCGCTGCTGCGGAATCGCATCACGTCCGGGCTGTTCACCATCCTGCCGATCTGGATCACGATCCTGCTGGTGAAGTTCATTTTCGGCGTGATGCGCGGCTCGTCCGAATGGGTGGTGCACCTGTTCGTGTCGAACGAGCGGCTGGTCGCCCGCGTGCGCGAGTCGCTGGTCCCGTCCATTCCGACCGGATTGCGGACGTGGGTGAGCCTGGGCGACGCCGAGCTGGCGACAGCCGTCGTGCAGTGGACCATCGCGATCTTCTCCGTGCTGCTGACGGTCTTCATTCTCTACGTGATCGGGCTGTTCACCGCGAACATCGTCGGCCGCCGCATCCTGCAATGGCTCGAGAGCATCGTCGACCGCCTGCCGCTCATTAAAACCGTCTACCGCTCCAGCAAGCAGATTCTTCAGCAGTTCAGCGGCGGCCAGACGCAGGCGTTTCAGAAGGTCGTGCTGGCGCCGTTTCCCAACAAGGACGTGCGGACGCCCGGTTTTCTGACGAACACGTTTCGCGACGCCGTCACCGGCGAAGAGCTCTGCTCGGTCTTCTTCTTCACGGTCCCGAATCCGACCACGGGCTACGTCGTGGTCATGAAACGCGCCGACCTGATCGACGTCGACTGGTCGATCGAGGACGCCATCAAGATGATGATGTCCGCCGGTACGCTCATTCCCTCGCCGATGTCGCTGGCCGAGAGCTATCCGGCGACGGGCGGCGTCGCAGCCCGCGCGCCGTCCGCGCTCGGCGCGGGATGACCGGCAACGCGGAGCCCTGGCATGAGACCGGACGCAGCAGCGCGGAGAGCCGATCGCATGCGGCTTGAGACATTCGAGAACCCCCGGCCCCAGCGCGACTACGTCATCCGCCACGAGGCACCCGAGTTCACCAGCGTCTGTCCGAAGACCGGCCAGCCCGACTTCGGCACGGTCGTCATCGAATACGTGGCCGATCGACTCTGCGTCGAGCTCAAAAGCCTGAAGCTCTATTTGCAGTCGTATCGCAATCGCGGCATTTTCTACGAAGCCGTCACCAACCAGATTCTCGACGACCTCGTCGCCGCCCTGCGGCCCCGCCGAATCCGCGTCGAGACGCACTGGACGCCGCGCGGCGGAATGCGCTCGGTCATCATCGCCGAACAGGCGCACCCCGCCCGCCGCCGCCCGCGATCCAACGGTCGATAATCATCGCTCGCAGCGCCGCCCGCGCCGCCGCGACCGGCGGCAATCCGCTCTGCGCCCGGCTGCTGGCTTGATTCACGTCGCCGCACGGCCTATGCTCACATACCCGAGCCGGGGCTGCGTCCCCGACCGCGCCGATGTAGCTCAACGGCAGAGCACGGCTTTCGTAAAGCCGGGGTTGAGGGTTCAAATCCCTCCATCGGCTTTCCCAGCTTTCGACGCCCATGTCTCAATTGTCAGCGCCGCCCCGCCCGTGCGTCGTCGATCATCTTGAGATAGCTGAAGTAGCGCCGCGGCGAGATGCGGCCGTCTTCCACCGCCGCGATCACGGCGCAGCCCTCGGCCCCATCCTCGTGCAGGCAGTCCTTGAAGCGGCATTGCGGCAGATGCGGCAGGAACTCCACAAAACAGGCCTCAAACTCGAACGCATCGAGATCCCACAGATCGAACTGGCGAATTCCCGGCGTGTCCACCACGTAGCCGCCGAACGACAGCCGCAGCAGCCGCGCGTTGGTCGTCGTGTGCCGGCCCTTCTCGTTCGCGTCGCTCACCTCGGCCGTCGCCAGTTCGAGCCCGGGCTGGATGGCGTTGATCAGCGACGTCTTACCGACGCCGCTCTGGCCTGAGAGCACGCTGACGCGGTCCTTCAGCACGGCGCAGAGCGCGTCGAGACCCTGGCCGCTGCGGGCACTGGCGCACACGACCGGATAGCCCAGCGCGCCAAACTCCGCCACCATGTCGTCAACCGTCACCGCGTCCGTCCGGTCCTCACAGTCGGCCCGGTCGCCGGCGCTGTCGTGCAGGTCGAACTTGTTCAGACAGATCGCCGGCCGCAGCCCGCCCTTCACGCCCGCCACAATATACCGGTCGATCAGGTGCGGCTTGATCCGCGGCTCCGCCACGCTCGCCACGATCAGAAGCTGATCGGCGTTCGCCACAATCGTGTGCGCCCGCTGCCGCCGATCCCGGCGCGAGAGGTGCGTGCGGCGCTCCTCGACGCGCTCGATCACACCCCCGCGCTGACCCGAGCTGTCGGCGACCGGCGCAAACCAGACGCGGTCGCCCACCGTGACGCCCGAGCGCTTGTCGATCTGCATGGTGCGCAGCACGCGGCGGACGGTGCATTCCCACGTGTCGCCGCGCGCGTCGTCGACCTGGCAGACCTGCCCCAGGACGCGCGTGACGACGCCGGGCTGCAATTGCGACGGGTCGACGAGCGGCGCGCCGTGCTCGTCCACGATCACGGTTCGCTTGCGCGACAGCTCGCCCTTGGCGCGCACGGACTCGGAGCTCTGTCCGTCGATCAGGTCGTCGGCGCTTTCGCGGTATTGCCGCGTCACGTCGCCACTACGCCCCGGCGCGTTGCGATTGGGGCGAAAGTCGACGCGGATCTTTCGGGGCTTGCCGGACTTGCGAGCCATTCGAACCACCTCGCGGCCGGCGGGCCGCGCTGCGCGGCATTGTACGGCGGGCGACGCGTTGCCGCCGATCGGGCCCGACCGCTTTCCTTGCCTCCGCGGCAGACCGCGGGCGCCCACCGTTCGCGCTTCGGCACCACCGGCCACGCGGCGACGATGAAAGTCGCCAGCGGCGTTGGCGGCGGAGTTCAACGTTGATGAGCGAATCGGCTCCGGGCGAAGCTCGATCGCACACGCGCGTTGTCGCGCGCGGTGAATGTCGCCGCCGGCCACACCCGCGCGGAGCGCCAGAACCGGCGCGGACTCGGTTCCCACTTTCCCACCCGCCCAACGCCCCCGCCGCCCCGTCCGCCACTACAATGCCAACGGCCGAGCGGGCCGCGCCCCACACGCACACCAGGATCGACATTCATGACCTCACCATCACTCCGTAACGCCGCAATCTACCCACTGCCGCGAACCGGCACGCACGTCCTGCTCGCGCTGGCAAGCGCGGCCGCCCTGGCACCCGCCGCGCACGCCCAATGGCCCCAATGGGGCGGACCCAATCGCGACTTCCGCGTCGCAGCCGCGCACCTCCCCGACGCCTTCCCCGACACCGGACCACGCACCCTTTGGTCACGCGAGCTCGGCGACGGATACTCCGCCATCTCCGCCGCCGACGGCGTCCTCTACACCATGGCCCAGGCCGCCGACGACGAAATCGTCCTGGCCATCAACGCCGCCGACGGCAAAGACCTCTGGCAGCACCGCTACACGCCGACCGTCTGGCCCAAGATGAACAAGGACTTCGGCGTCGGCCCTCGCGCCGCCCCGCTGATCGTCGACGACCGCGTCTACACCATCGGCTGCACCGGCCTGATGCTCTGCCTCGACCGCGCCAGCGGAAAACCCCTCTGGTCGCACGAGCTCGACAGCGAATTCGGCGCCACCCAGCTCGATTTCGGATACTCGACCAGCCCGATGCGCTACAAAAACAACCTCATCACGTTCTGCGGCGGCAAGCAGGCCGGCGTGATCGCCTTCGACCTCAAGACCGGCGACACCGTGTGGAAGAGCGCCGAGCTCGAAAACAGCTACTCCTCGCCGATCGTCATCAACGTCGGCGGGCAGGACCAGGTCGTCGCCTTCATGGCCACCGAGGTGGTCGGGCTGAACGCCGAGAATGGCGAAATCCTCTGGCGGCACCCGCAGGAGAACCGCTTCAAGTGCAACGTCAGCACGCCAAGCTGGGCGGATGACGGCGTGCTCTTCGTCGGCTCGGCCTACGACATCGGCTCGAGCGGGCTGAAGCTGACGCGCGCGGGCGGCGCGACCAGGCTCGAAGTGCTCTGGTCCAACCCGAAGATGCGCGTCAATTTCAGCAACACCGTCCGCGACGGCGAATTCGTCTACGGCATGAGCGGCGACGACGGGCCGGTGTTCTTCTCGGCCATCAACGTCAAGACCGGAAAGCTCGCCTGGCGCGAGCGCGGCTACAAGCGCTCCAGCCTCCTGCTGGCCGACGGCAAGCTCGTCATCCTCGATGAGGACGGAAACCTCATGATCGCCACCGCCTCGCCCGACGGCGCCAAGGTGCTCAGCAAGCACAAGCTGCTCGAAGCCACCGCCTGGACCGCCCCGACCCTCGTCGGCGACACGCTCTACCTCCGCGACCGCAAAAAGCTCATGGCCGTCGCCATGAATTAGCGCGCGCCGTCGCACTGAAATACCGCCGCACCGTCGCCCTGAAAATATCGCCGCGCCGTCGCACTGAAACATCGCCGCGCCGTCGCCATGAAATAGCGCGCGCCGTCGCCATGAATTAGCGCGCGCCGTCGTACTGAAATATCGCCGCACCGTCGCACTGAAATATCGCCGGTTCGTCGCTTGATGCCCTCCGTCCCTTCGTCCCTCTGTCCCTTCGTCCCTCTGTCCCTTCGTCCCTCTGTCCCTTCGTCCCTCCGCCCCTCACGCTGTGATTGGCGGGCAAACGTCGCTCTGATGCACCGTGTGGCACAGGCTATCAGCCTGTGTGGCTGTGCGGGCAAACGTCGCTTGATGCACTCTGTCCCTCCGTCCCTCTGTCCCTTCGTCCCTCCGCCCCTCACGCTGTGATTGGCGGGGAAACGTCGCTCTGATGCACCGTGTGGCACAGGCTATCAGCCTGTGTGGCTGTGCGGGCAAACGTCGCTTGATGCACTTCGTCCCTTCGTCCCTCTGTCCCTTCGTCCCTCCGCCCCTCACGCTGTGATTGGCGGGGAAACGTCGCTCTGATACACTGTGTGGCACAGGCTATCAGCCTGTGTGGCTGTGCGGGCAAACGTCGCTTGATGCACTCTGTCCCTTCGTCCCTCTGTCCCTTCGTCCCTCTGTCCCTTCGTCCCTCCGCCCCTCACGCTGTGATTGGCGGGCAAACGTCGCTCTGATGCACTGTGTGGCACAGGCTATCAGCCTGTGTGGCTGTGCGGGCAATCGTCGCTTGATGCACTCTGTCCCTTCGTCCCTTTGTCCCTTCGTCCCTCCGCCCGTCACGCTGTGATTGGCGGGCAAACGTCGCTCTGATACACTGTGTGGCACAGGCTATCAGCCTGTGTGGCTGTGCGGGCAATCGTCGCTTGATGCACTTCGTCCCTTCGTCCCTCTGTCCCTTCGTCCCTCCACCCCTCACGCTGTGATTGGCGGGCAAACGTCGCTCTGATGCACTGTGTGGCACAGGCTATCAGCCTGTGTGGCTGTGCGGGCAAACGTCGCTTGATGCACTCTTTCCCTCTGTCCCTCCGCCCCTCACGCTGTGATTGGCGGGGAAACGTCGCTCTGATACACTGCAGGTGCAGCAGCATCCAGCATCGCGAGCGCTGTGATTGGCGGGGAAACGTCGCTCTGATACACTCGCGACGACAGCGGCGCCGCGCTCTACAAGCTGTGATTGGCGGGGAAACGTCGCTCTGATACACTTCTATCGCCGCGTGGCCCGCGAACTGCCGCGCTGTGATTGGCGGGGAAACGTCGCTCTGATACACTGGCGACGCGTCGCACGCGTTCCGCTCTGGCGCTGTGATTGGCGGGGAAACGTCGCTCTGATACACTCAGGCCTTCACGCGCTACCCGTGGGCCTACGCTGTGATTGGCGGGGAAACGTCGCTCTGATACACTACAAGGGGCCCTGTTTGTGCTGGCGCGGGCGCTGTGATTGGCGGGGAAACGTCGCTCTGATACACTTCGGCCTCCGAGCCCTCCGGCACACCCACTGCTGTGATTGGCGGGGAAACGTCGCTCTGATACACTTGCTCCACATCCGCACCGGCTTGGCCTGTCGCTGTGATTGGCGGGGAAACGTCGCTCTGATACACTCCCTGGCCGCCGCGGCTCCATCCCCGTGATGCTGTGATTGGCGGGGAAACGTCGCTCTGATACACTGATTTCAAATTCTTTGCGTGTCATTTTTGGCTGTGATTGGCGGGGAAACGTCGCTCTGATACACTAGGCTTCAACGCCGGCCGACTCCATGCCCTGCTGTGATTGGCGGGGAAACGTCGCTCTGATACACTCCGCTCACCTCCCGACCGGATGAATCGTTCGCTGTGATTGGCGGGGAAACGTCGCTCTGATACACTTTTCGGATGCTCGATTCTCGGCGTTGGCCAGCTGTGATTGGCGGGCAAACGTCGCTCTGATGCACTCCGTCCCTCCGTCTGACAATGGCCCGCTCCGCCCTATCTTGAAATCACCGCCATCCGCCGGCTGGCGGTTCGACTCTCGGCGCATACACTTTGCCCAATGCCCACACTCGACTGGATCGGCAAACAGGCGGTTCTGAATCATCATCGGCAAGTGCCGTACCGGCTGCTGCATTGCAACCGCGAGCTGTCGGCCGGCGACGCGGACGCCGGGAATCTGCTCGTTCAAGGCGACAACCTGGAGGCGCTCAAAGCGCTGCTGCCCTACTACGCCGGCAAGGTGAAGTGCATCTACATCGACCCGCCGTACAACACGGGGAACGAAAAATGGGTTTACAACGATGCCGTGAACAGCCCCGAAATGCGCGACTGGCTGGGAAAGGTGGTCGGGGCCGAGGCCGAAGACCTGTCGCGACACGACAAATGGCTTTGCATGATGTACCCGCGCGTGGCGCTGCTGCGGGACTTCCTCACCGAAGATGGAGCGATCTTTGTCAGCATCGACGATAACGAAGTGCAGAACCTTCGCGCATTGATGGACGGACTGTTCGGCGCACGCAACTTCATCGCGACAGTCATTTGGCAAAAAATCTTCTCACCAAAGAACACGGCGCGACACCTTTCCGCCAGTCACGATTACATCGTGGTCTATGCCCGTAATGCGACGGTCTGGACTCCGAAGCTGATCCCCCGGCAGGAAGCACAGGACGCGCGATACCGAAACTCCGACGACGATCCCCGCGGCCCGTGGACTTCGGGCGATCTTTCCGCACGTAACTTCTATGGAGCTGGCACGTACGCGATTACTTGTCCCGGCGGGCGCGTAATTAGCGGTCCGCCAAAAGGCATGTACTGGCGAGTATCACAGCAGACGTTCAAAGAGTTGGACGCCGACGGGCGCGTGTGGTGGGGCAAGGGACGCAACAACGTGCCGCGGCTGAAGCGCTTCTTGTCAGAAGTCAAACAAGGCATCACGCCCGACACGATTTGGCTGCACACTGAAGTTGGGAACACGCAAGAGGCAAAGAAAGAGCTGTTGGCCGCATGTGACTTCACCGATTCACCTTCGGTTTTCATTACACCCAAACCGACGCGGCTCATTCGGCGCATTCTGGAAATCGCGACGGACCGCGATTCGGTGATACTCGATTCCTTCGCGGGAAGCGGCACGACCGGTCAAGCTGTGCTGGCACTGAATCAGGCTGACGGCGGCAGTCGGCGATTCATCTTGGTCGAAATCGACGAAAGCATCGGAACGAACGTAACGGCGCGACGGTTGACAAACGTCGTGCAAGGAAAAGGCGAGTCGGTCCCGGCGATGGGCGGCGGCTACCGATTCTGCAAGCTTGGAAAGCCGCTATTCGACGAAGTGGGGAACATCGCCGGCGAAGTACGTTTCTCCGATCTGGGCGCGCACGTTTTCTTTACCGAAACAGGAAGCCCGATCCCGAAGCGTGCTGACGGCCGCACGCCGCTACTCGGCGTGCATCAAGGAAAGGCCGTCTATCTGCTATTCAACGGCGTGCTCGGCGATCGGCGGCCGGGCGGCGGAAACGTGCTCACGCATGACGTGGCGCACGAGCTGCCCGCGCATCCGGGCGCGAACGGCCGATCCAAGGGCGGCGAGCGCGTGGTTTACGGCGAAGCGTGCCGGCTCGGGCCGAAATCGCTGCATCACTACGGCATCACGTTTCGGCAGATTCCCTTTGAATTGAAAGTGGATTGAAGCATGGGCATCCGCGTACTGATCATGCCATCGGCCGAACGCGACTTGCGCGACATGGACGTGGTCGTGGCGCGGCGCGTGGCGGCGAAGCTGCGGGCCATCGAATCGGCGGGGCGGGTGGTGGGTGACGTGAAGCGGCTGACGGGGCAGCCTCCGCGCTTCCGCCTGCGAGTGGGCGATTATCGCGTGCTGTTCAAGGTCGCGGAGAATACGATACAGGTGTTCCGGATCGTTCATCGACGGGAGGCATACGATTGATGCGCCGACGAGCACACATTCTGGTGCGTGACGGCAAGCCGGCCTTCGCCGTGCTGCCCATCGAGGAGTACGAAGCGCTGCGAGAGCGGCTGGATGACCTGGAGGACCTGGCGCTGCTGCGCGAGGCGGAGCGGACCGATCGCGGCGCCGCCGGGCGGCCGCTTGAGGACGTGCTGCGCGACCTTGGGCTGGGTCGGGCGAAGCGCGGGTCGAAACAGCGGAAGCGCTGAATGAGCCTGGTGCTGCGCGAGTATCAACGGGAGTCGCTGGACGCCATCGGGCGGTTTTGCGACGCCGTAAGGGCTGCCGTCGGCCGCGCCGCGCTGCGGCCCGTGCATGACGCCTATTACTCGGAAACGGGCCGCGACTTCATCGAAGTGCCGCAGCTTCCGAACGTGCCGTACGTTTGTCTGCGCGTGCCGACGGGCGGCGGGAAGACGCTGATCGCCGCGCACGCGGTGGGCGTCATCGCGAAGCGGCTCGGGCATCAGGACCGGCCGTTATGTCTGTGGGTAACGCCTTCGACCACGATCCGCGACCAGACGCTACGCGGGCTGCGCGACCGTGAGCACGCCTACCATGCGGCGCTGCGCGCTGCGCTGGGCGTGCCGGTCGAAGTGCTGACGGTGGAAGAGGCGCTATCGGTCAATCGGTCGATGCTGTCTTCCAGCGCCGTCATCGTCGTGACGACCATCCAGAGTTACCGGATTCAGAATGACCGGGGGGAGCGCGACGAAGCGACGCGCAAGGTCTACGAAGACAACGGCTACCTGATGGACCATTTCGCGAACCTGCCCGCGTGGGTCCGCGAGCAACTGGCCGAAGCGGGCAACGGCAACGGCGGCGCGAGCCGCGTTTCGCTTTCGCTGGCAAACGTGATGAAGCTGCGCGGCCCCATCGTCATCATGGACGAAGCGCACAACGCGCGGACGCGGGTTTCGTTCGATTCGCTGGCGCGGTTCGGGCCGCTCGGCGTGCTGGAACTGACGGCGACGCCGCAACAGGACCACGACCCCGACAAGGAACAGTACGCGAGCAACGTGCTTCACGCGGTGTCGGCGCTGCAACTGAAGCGTGAGGGAATGATAAAGCTGCCCGTGGAACTTGAATCGCGGGACAACTGGCTTGACGTGCTGGCACTTACGAAGCAACGCCGCGAGACCTTGGAACACCGCGCGCGGACTTGGGGACCGCTGAGCGGGCGATTCGTCCGGCCGATCGCGCTGATTCAGGCCCAGCCGCGCAGTAAAGCGCGCGAGACGCACACCGTTGACGCGATCAAAACGGCGCTGGTGGATCAATTGAAAGTGCCGGCCGATCGCATCCGGATTGCGACGGGCGACACAGACGAACTCGGGGACGAAGACTTGCGCGCGCCCGATTGCACGGTGGAATACATCATCACGGTGGACAAGCTCCGCGAGGGATGGGACTGTCCCTTCGCATACGTGCTCGGCTCCGTCGGTAACGTAGCGACGGAAACCGCGGTGGAACAACTGCTGGGGCGCGTGCTGCGGATGCCCGACGCCGTGCCGACGGGCGTTCCCGAGCTGGACCGCGCGTACGCCGTCGTGCAAAGCCCCGACGTGGTGAAGACTGCAAAGAACCTGTGCGACAGCTTGGTGAGCCGCTGCGGATTCGACCCTGAATCGGTCGGCGACGTTTTCCGCGTGCATCGTCACGTTGACGCGCAACGGCTGTTACCCGTCGCGACGATCCCGGTTTCGGCGGCCCCGGACCCGGCGCAGTTTCCGGCGGCGGTCCGCGGCAAGGTGGAGTACGACGCGGATTCGGGGACGCTGCATGTTCGCGAGCCGCTGACGCGCGAAGAAACCGTGGCGCTGCGCGATTCGCTCGGAACGCTGACCGACCGGGCTGCGGTGGAAGAGTATTGGCAATCCGAACGGGGCGTGGGGACCGCGGCGAAGAATCTGGACGAATACGCGCCGCCCGTGCGAGTGCCGCAATTGATCGTCCGCGACGGCGAACGAAGCTACTTGTTCGAGCCGGAAGAATTGGACGAATTTGCGTGGGACCTGGACCGCTGCGACGCGGCGATAGGCGATGCAGAATTGTCGGTTGAGTTGAACATCGGCGACCGTGTTACCGTGGGCGTGACGGACCGCGGCGGCGTGCGGGTTGGCGGCGTCGAGGAAGTCATCGTTCGGCAACTGTCATTCGTGGCCGAGAGCGACGATTGGAGCAAGGCCGAATTGGTGCGCTGGCTGGACGCCGAGCTTCATCACGGCGGGGCGTTCGCCGGGCTGCCGAAGGCGCAAAGCCAAGCGTGGCTGCTGCGCGTCGTGGATTTTCTGCTGACGGACCGCGGGGCGGATCCCCGGATACTCGTGCGTAAACGGCACGAGCTTGCAATCGTAGTCGTACGCCGAGTTGCCGCGCACGGCCGGCAACAGGTTCGCCAGGCCGCGCAGATGCTCGTCGACGGCCGGTCCCGCCGGCGGCTCGAAACAAGCGGGGACGATCCGCGGCTTCTCGAGGAGCAGGACTATTGCCCCTATCAGGAGTACCGGGGCATGTTGAGTTTTGGCCGGCACGCGTTTACGAAGATCGGCGCGATGGGAGATGAAGAAAGTCAGTGCGCCAGCCATGTCGACGGCCACCCGAACGTCCACCGCTGGGTTCGAAACCTCATTCATGAGAGCGCCGGCGGATTCAGCTTGCCGCTATCGCCGGGCCGTTTCTTTCCCGATTTCATCGTGGAGCTACGCGACGGGCGTATCGGGATCGTCGAATACAAGGGCGGACACCTGGCGAAGAATCCCGAAGAGCTGCACAAGGAAGCCGTCGGCAAACTGTGGGAATCGCGGTCCCGCGGGCGATGCGTGTTTGTCCGCGTTGTGGATCGCGATTGGGCGAAGCTGGAAACGGCGCTGGCGCCGGTGGCAGGCGCGCCATAACGGGACGAAGACGCACTCGATGTGACCTCCAATTCGACTCCAATTCCCCTCCAATTCCGCCTCCAATCCAGTGAGATACACTCAGCGCCCCAACAGCATGACGTTTCCCGCCTCGAATCCGACACCTAACCTCCCCAATGCGCCCCTTGAGGGGCGCCCTTTTTGCGCCCCCCTTCCCCCCAAAGAATATTTTCGCGCTGCGATCCTTGCTTTTCTAGATTTTCGTGTTACACTACCAGTATGAGAAACCTGAACGCCATCGCCCGCCGTTATCGCACCACCCGCTCCCACCGGTCCAGCACGCCGCCACGTCCGGAAACGCGCCCAGCAAACGCGCCCCGGCGTTCGAGATCACGGCCGGTCCGAATCGATCACCCGCAGCCGCCAGGCCTGCGCGTCATCGGTCCGCCCGCACTGCTCCAGCCGCTCCGCCAACGCCGCGATCGCCAGGTTCAGCGCGCCGCGCAGCGGACGCGGAACCTCCGACAGGCCGGCGGCCGCCAGCACGCATTCGTCCAGCAGCACCTCCATCTCCTCCAGCCGCTCGGTCAGCACCAGCAGCTTGCACAGCCGCAGCTTGTCGGAAATCACCCGCGCGTTCGCCGCGCCGTAAAGCCGCGTCAACATGTCGATGGCGTCCTGCAAGTGCTGCTCGGCCTCGGCGTATTCGCCTTTCAGCAGCAACGTTCCGCCCAGGTTGCCGATCGCGTTGGCCAGCGTCGGGTGGTCTCCGGGAAACGCGGCCCGCGCGCCGCGCAGCGCCTGACGCTGCGCAGCCTCGCCGCCCTCCAGATCGCCCAGCTCCACGCGCACCACACCCAGATTCCCCCAATTCGCGATCACCCGCCGATCATACTCCGGCAGAATGCGCGCCTCGGTTTCCAGCAGCGCCTCGATCGCCTGCCGCGCGGCGGGCAGGTCGCCGGTCGCGAGCAGGCTCGCCGCCAGATTGCCGCGCGTGCTGCCCAGCAGCGGATGCGTCGGCTCGAGCACGCGCTCCTCGATCCGCAAGGCCTCGCGATACGCTTCCGCCGCCTCGCCGGCCCGCTCCTGGCTTTGCAGCACCATGCCCAGCGCGTTGAGGCTGCGCGCCACGGCGACGTGCTCGTCGCCAAAATGCGCCTTGCGGATCGCCAGCGCCTCGCGCGCCGCCCGCTCGGCGTCTTTCAACTGTCCGCGGACGCGCAGCGTCTCCGCCAGATTCACCAGCACGCCCGCCACCGCCGGATGGTTCACTCCGAGCCGCGTCCGTCGTTCGGCGAGCACCTCGACCATCAGATCCTGCGCTTCCTGCACGGCGCCGCGTTTGTGCAGAATGGTCGCCAGCACGCTGAGCGCGTCGTTCTGATTCCGCTCGTCACCCGCGTCCGGCGTGGCGTCGCCGGCCGCCGGCTGTTCGTCGGCGTGAATCTCCAGTGCGCGCCGCGCCAGCGTCTCGGCCTCCGGGTTTTGCCCGGCGTCGGTCAGGCACGAGGCCAGTTCGGTCAGGCAAGCGGCGAGCTCGAAACTTTCGGACGCGAAGACGCGCTCATACAGCTCCAGCGCGACCCTGAGCTGCGATTCGGCCCGCTGATACAGCCCCAGCCCGCGAAAGGTCCGCCCGATCGTCGTCCGCAGCGCCGCTTCCACTTCCGGTTTGCCGCGGGTCTCGCCGGCGTCGAGCCGGGCCACGCCGCGCTCCATCACCTCGCGGACCGACACGTCGCGCTGGCCGGTTCGCAGCGGATCGGCCGCCGACAGCATCGCCATCTGAAAGTCCGCGACGGCCCGATAGAGTTCGCCGCGGCGGTCGGCCAGGGCACGGGCCTCGGCAGCTCGGTCGCGCTCCTGCTTGACTTGCGCGAGCAGGTGCAGCGTCTGGCGGTAGAGCTGTGCCAGCGTGAGGGCCGCGGCGGTCAGCAGCACGAACACGGCCGCCGCCGTCCCGACTGCCACCCGATAACGCCGCAGCAGCATTCGCAGGATGTAGGCCGGCGAATCGGCGCGCGCGGCGATTGGGCGCCCCTCGTGGCAGCGGCGCAGGTCTTCGGCGAATTCGCCGGCCGACTGATAACGGCGCTCGGGCGACTTCTGGAGCGCGGTCAGGATGACGCGTTCGAGATCGCCCGGAATGATGGGCCGTGCGTGGCTGCCGGCGGCGAAGCGCCGCGCGGCCGCGCCGGGCCGCGCGGGTGGCTCTTCGACGATGCGCGCGACCACCTCGCGCCAGGTTCCGCGCGGATCGTGCGGCAGCCGGCCGGTCACGGCTTCGTAGAGCATAACGCCGAGCGCGTAAACGTCGGTGCGGATGTCGACGGCGGATGCATCGCCGGCCGCCTGCTCGGGGCTGGCATAGGGCAGCGTGCCGACGAACTGGCCGGTGAGGGTGAGCGGGTCGGCGGCGGACGAGCCGCCGCGCGGCTCCTGCGCGAGCTTGGCCAGACCGAAGTCCAGCACGTGTGGCCGGCCGGATTCGTCGATGCGGATATTTCCGGGCTTGAGGTCGCGGTGAATGAAGCCGCGCTGGTGTGCCGCGTTGACGGCGTCGGCGATCTGCGCGAACAGCGCGACGGCTTCCCAGACGAACTGCCGCCAAGCGTTCGAGCCGCCCTGCAGCGCCCGCGTGCGGCGCTGCTCCATGTGCTCGCCGAATGAGACACCGGCGATGTAGTCCATCGCGAAATACACGCAGCCGTACGCGTCGCCGCTGTCGTGGATCGTGACGATGTTGGGATGGCGCAGGGCGGCGAGCACCTCGATTTCGCGCTGGAAGCGGGCCCGCTCCGCCCCGCCGAGAAATGGGCCGGCCGCGACCATTTTCAGAGCCACGTCGCGCTTGGTTGCCCGCTGGACGGCGAGGTAGACGACGCCCTGGCCGCCGCGATGCAGTTCCCGGACGATCTCGTAACCGCCGATGTCTCCGCCCGGCAGGATGGACGCGGGTGCGATGGCGTGTGCCGCCGACGGGCCCGGCTCGTCGCTGCGGCGCGATACGACCTGTTCGATCTGGCGGCGTACGCCGGCGATCAGCGCGGCGTCGCGGTCGGTTGAAATGCTGTCCTGCGGTTGTGGTGCGCTGCTCATGGTTTCTGGATTTCGTCGCCGTCTGGTGGCGCGGCCAGAGCGATCAAGCGTACGAATTGCCGTCCGCTCACGCACGGACGGCGGGAAAAACGTCACGCTCCGCGGCAGAGAATCTCGCGGAGCCGGTCGAGCGCGCGGGCGCGCAGCATGTAGACCGCGCCGGCGCGGCGCTCCATCAGCTCCGAGACGCGCTCGATGGGCTGGTTCTCCAGGTCGTAGAGCCGGAGGACGCGCTGGTACTCGGGCGGCAGTTGTGCCAGCGCCGCGAGCACCGCGGCCTGAATCTCGCGGCCGGCGACGACGCGGCTGGGGGTGGTTGTCGTTTTCCAGAGCCGATCGTAGAGGACGACGGTTGAATCCGCCCCGTTCGGCGGCGTGACGCGCCGTTCGGCGGGGAAGCGCTTGGCCGACTCGAGCGCGCGGATCGCGTCGTGCAGGTTGTTGCGCGCGATCCGCGTCAACCAGGCGGTGAAGGCCCCGTCGTCCTCGCGTGGCTCGAAGCGCGCGATGGTCAGGAAGGCTTCCAGATACGTCACCTGCATGACGTCATCGATGTCCAGCGCCGAGCGGTGGATCGGGTTGATCTGATCGGCCAGCCGCCCGCGCACGCGCGGCCCATGCTCGGCCAGCAATGCGGAGAGTGCGTCGTGGTCGCCGGCAATCGCGCGACGCGTCTGTTCGTCATGGACGCCTGACATGACCCCACAGTTTACCGCCGATCGGGCTGGCCGCTGGTGCCGCGCCGTCCCTGACGCGCAATTCCGACACACGACGTAGCCCGCGGCGGCAGCGAAGCCTCGTGATTTTCCCCGCGGCCCCGAACCGCCCGCAGCCACGCCGCCCTCGACACCGATGTGGTTGGGCTGAACCTCTGCGACGACCCGGGCGAATGGACCGTCGCCCTTCGCACGCTGACGACCGCTGAGGGCTTCCTGCCGGCCCTCGTGGATTCAGTGATTCTGGACCCGCCAGATGGTCGCTGGCTGCTTCGACTCAATGAACGTCAAGTTCAAGTCTCGCGAGATGTCGCTAATCATCGCTGTCACCATGGCGGGGCGTATGCCGTGGTCCAATTGATGATATGCGGCCGAGTTATCCCGCCAAAGTACAAATTGTATCCGGGTCTGGTGAAACCTCCTTGATCAACGGAGCCCCAATGGCACGCCCGAGGACGTCCAAGAACTCCGCCACCGTGCCGCTGACAACCGGCTTGTCATTACGCAACAAGAATGGCCTTACTGCTCCGGCCGCCGCTTCAGCCAACCGATTCCCAATCCGAGCCCAAGGAGAACGAGTAGCGCGGACGGGAGCGTCCAGGAGCGATCCTCTTGAGTCCCATCAAGCGCTGAAGGTGGCGCCACGGCAGCGTCGGCGGCCTCCCGGGTGTCGATGCTCTTCTGCTCACCTCGACGGCGGGCCAATTCGCGAACCGCAGAGGCCGGTGGGGACAGATTCGTGCGCGGCGCGGCCACGGTATCATGTCTTGTCTCCTGCTGGCCGAGTACGGCCATTTCCGTGAGTCGTTCGGTTGCGCTAGTCTGCTCGTTCAACGGCGGTCGCTGCTCCGGTTTGGTCGCCAATTCTAAACAGGGATCCAGCGTGACCAGAACGGGGTCCCCAGCTCGGTCAATCACAAAGGTCTCCCCCGTGATGTGATTTGCCACGGTAGTTCCAGGTGGGAAACTGATCTGAGAATCCTGCGGCTGTGTCGGGGGGTTGATGACGACACCATCTTCCGGCGGCACTTCGACGATCGCACGCTGCGTGAGTTGGTCGTGTTCCGGGGACATGCCCCGAGAGTCTACCGTCGATTCGCCGCGGCGGCGTGCTGCGCCAGCCCTGACGCGCAATTCGGACACACGACGTAGCCCGCCGCCGCACCCCATTCTCGTGATTTTTCCCGCCGCGCGTGAGTGATCGCCGGCCCGATCGCTTGACGGCCTGGCACCTGACGCCGCGGGGCGTCGGCCGAGAAAAAAACGGGCCAACTTCTTACGAGGAATGAGACATGAAAAACGCATCTCTGCTTCTGGCGGCGGTATCGACGATGGCGGCAGGCACGGCGGCGGTCGCTTCGCCGCCGTCGTGGAATCGCTTCGTCAGCGACGTGGCCGTCACCGAGTCGCGCAGCGCGGGAAAGTATGACCTGCACGTCGCCTGGGGCCTGACGGTGGACTCGATTCTCTCCACCACCAACCTGGGCACGATGATCCGCGTCGACGTCAACGGCGAAACGCGCGGCGTCGTCACCCGCCCGGTGATCGTCTTCAGCAACGCGGGGTTTTGCGGCGGAGGCGGCGGCCCGTGCGGCACCTCCTGCGGCAATTCGACGATCGACGGTCTGGCCAACGACCTGTTCTGCGACGCGTCGGAGTGTGATTGCGGTCCGCTCGGGCTGACCGCCGATTTCGTCGGACTCGATCTGAAGCCTGGCGACGAGATCAGCGTCTTTCTGCTGCCCGCCGCCGGCGCTCAGCCGGAGACGAGCCCGGGCGACGACGTGTTGGCGCGGACGTTCAACGGCGACGCGAGTTTCTGGGACCGGCTGCTGAAGCGCGTCGAGTTGCGGCGGCGCTCCAACGGGCACTACGACGTGATCGGCACGTACCAGTTCGCCTCCAGCAATCACCCCGGTCCCAGCGACATCCGTTCGCAGATCATGCTGTTCGTGAATGGCTCGGCGTTCGGGCCGGCGTATGACGCCTGCGGCGATTGGCTGCTGGCGCCCGGCGCGTGCGGCGGGATCTGCGACTCGAATTGCGGAACGATTTACTGCGATGGATCGCCGCGCGTGATCGACTGCGGCTATGTTGAGAATGCGGCCGGTTTGCAGTTCTGTGCGTGCGTGAGCGACGAGGCGCAGGTTGTGTGGAGCGATCTGCCGCTTTCGGCCGGCGACGACGTGGCGCTGCTAATGACGCCGGCGCCTGGTGCTCTGCCCGAGATCAGCCCGATGCGTTTCAACGACGCGGTGCAGACGACCGTGATCGTGAAGGCGCCGCAGATCGGCGGTGATGCGACCGAAGCGGTTGTTCGCAGTGTCGCGCAGCTGAAGCCGTAATACGCGGGTTGGTCGACAGCCCGGCAGTTCACCGATCGCCCGGCAGCGCTCAGCGCTTCGCCGGGCGACGGGCGTTGGCCGGCACGTCGGCGGAGTGCGGCTGGGTGGGATACGATCGCCCTTACAGGGCTGAACATGCTCACGCTGGGTGGTGAGAGCGCGGCCCCCGAGTCTCTGCATGCTCACGCCTGGTGGCGAGAGCTTGCCACCCAAGGAGGAGCATGTCACCCCAGCATGAGCGTGCTCACGCCTGACGGCGAGAGCATGGCACCGGGCGAGAGCGTGCCTCCCGAGTGCGAGCTGCCATTTCGCTACCCGGTGCGACGCAGCCATTGCGCGCGCGTCCAGGCAGCGCTGAGCGCGCTGCCGTTCAGGGCGCCGAAGAGCAACACAAGCAGGCCCTGCATGTCGCCATAGAGCAGCCAGATGAGGCCGACGGCCAGGCAGCCGGCGGCCGCGACGAACGAGACGAGCACGTCGAGGTAGGCGACGGCGGCGATTCGCGCCGCGCTCAGAGCGCCGATGACGACCAGGCCGACACCGACGAAGCGTGCTCCCCAGGTGAAGGCGGTAACCGAGCCGTTGTAGAGCGCCGAGTTGGAGATGCCCTCGAGACCGGCGACGAAGCCGATGTAGAGAAAAAGGGCCGCGGAAATGAACGTCATCAGCGGCGAGTCGGCGGCTGGCAGCCTGACGTTGCCAGGTGGCGACGCCGTCGGAGACGGCGGCAATGGAGTCGGGCGCGACGGCTGTGGGGTCGGCGGCGGCGATTCAGGTTCGTGGGCCATGGCTGTTCGCAGGGGACGAGCCCTACGGCAATGGTACGCCGGCCGATAGTCAAAAGCGAGAGTGGCGACGGTCGGGTAGGAAGTGACCCGCGACGACTGGCAGGTGACGCCGCGGAGCGGTACATGACGCCATGCACGGCCGATGGAGGGCGGCAGAATCGTGGGCGGCGCGTATCGTTGCGAGCTTTCGCGCATCCAAGAGTAGCGGTCGGGCCGCGACCGAACCGCGCCGGTCCATACGAGAGCATCAGAAGGGGTTTTGCCCCGAGGAGACTGAACTGTGCAAGCAATGCGGCGCAACGTGACTTTCTACCCGATGATGGCGCTGGCGGCGCTGAGCGCTTCGGGCCAGACGAGCATTGACGGCATCAGCTTTGTCGATCGCAACCTGAGCGGGGAAGTTGTGCTGGGGGCGTATCGAGGCGGCGTCGCCGTAATCGATTACGACCGTGATGGGTGGATGGATCTGATCATCGGCGACAACTTCGGGCTTCCGACGCGGCTGTTTCGCAACGTGAGCGACACGATGCGGCCCGGGGCGCGCACGTTTTTGGACGTGACCGTGGGCAGCGGGCTCAACGACGCGGATGGCAATGCGCGCTCCGCGGTCGGGATCGTCGTCGGCGATTACGACAATGACGGCGACGACGACGTGTACGTCATCGGGCGGAGCAACCCGGCCACGTCGTTCGGGTTGCTCTATCGCAACGACGGTGGGACGTTCATCAACGTCAGCGACGCGGCGGGTGTGCGCGTCAGCACGACGACGAACCCCGAATCGGCCAGTTGGTGCGATTACGACGTCGACGGGGACCTTGACCTGCTGGTCTGCTGCAACCTGGCGCCGCCGTACATGTTCCTATTCCGCAACAATGGCAATGGGACGTTTGCCGACGCGTCGAGCCTGCTGCCCGCGGTAGCGGGATTCGGGCACGTGTATTCGCACTCGTGGCTGGACTATGACCGCGACGGCTGGCCGGATTGTTTTCCGATCACTGCGTCGGGTGCCGGCCACGACGTCGTGCTGCACAATGTTCCGGACGGCGCCGGGGGCCGCAAGTTCGTCAATGTGGCCGACGCGCTGGGGTTCACCAACCTGGGACCGGCGCCGATGGGGATTGCGGCGGGCGACTACGACGGCGACGGCGACCTCGATCTGGGGATCAGCGACGCGCTGGTGGGCACGTATTTTCGCAATGACGGCGGGTCGTTCGCGCACATCACGCCGTTCAGCACCATGTTCGGCTGGGGTGTTGACTGGCTGGACGTGGACAATGACGGCGACGTTGACTTCTACACGGCGGGAAGCTGGTCGACGGCGAATTTCGACAACTTGCAGCGAAACCTGGGAGGCGGGGCGTTTCAGGATATTTCGGCGACGCTGAACACGGCCTCGCGGGCGACGCAGTACTCGGCGCAGGTGGACTTCAACAATGACGGGCGGCGCGACCTGATCGCGATCAACCCGACGCACTCGGTCAGCGTGTATGAGAACGTATCGACGACCGGGGGGCACTGGCTGGCGTTGCAGCTTCGCGGCGACGGCGTGCGGGTGAATCGCAACGCGGTCGGCGCGTTCGTGCGGCTTACCGCGGGCGGCGTGACGCAGGTGCGCGAACTGGTCAGCGGATCGAGCACGACGGCGACGGAGGATCTGCGGCTGCATTTCGGGCTGGGTGCGGCGGACGTGGTCGATCAGATCGAAGTGCAGTGGCCACGGCTCGGAGCGCTCGCGCTGCGCGACGAGGTTTTCGAGGGGCCGTTCGCGGCCGATCAGATGCTGACGCTGGCACCGACGCTGTCGCCGGGGGATATGAACTGCGACGGCAGCGTGAACGGTTTTGATGTTGAGCCGTTTGTGATCGCGCTGGGCGGCCAAGCGGCGTATGAGGCGGCCTACCCGGAATGCCACTATGCAAACGCGGACGTCAGCGGCGACGGCAGCGTGAACGGCTTTGACGTCGACGGCTTTGTGGAGCTGCTGACCGGGCCGTAGCTCGCTATCCGGCGGTGGGGCGCGCGGCGGGCATGAGGCTTTCGGGGCGCGAGTGCCAGCCGAAGTAGGTCAGGCCGATGGCGTAGAGCAGCAGGAACATGCCGAAGAATCCATCGGAACGGAGAAAATAGAGCCACTGGACGAAGCAGAAGAGACCCAGTGCCAGTTCGCAAATCCAGAGGTTCGAGCGCAGGGCGGCGTAGCTGGTTGCCTGGCGAACGCCGCTCTGACTGCCCGTTTTCGGCGTGCGGATGAACTCGCCGCCGCGGCGGACGGCGCCGGTGATGACGGCGGCGCAGTTGTTCACGGACAGGCCGAGGCCGAGCACGATGAGCTTGAGGATGCGGCCGACGCCGGTGATGCCGCCGCCGAGCGACCAGCGCGCGTAGACGTAGGCGGCGGAGGGCGCGGCGCACGAGAGCAGCACGAGCAGCCATCCGCCCAGGAGCCAGTCGGTGTAGCGCTCCTGCGGGATGAGCATGACCAGCGGGCGGGCGAGCAGCGGCAAAAGCACCATGAAGAGCGCGACGCTGTATTGTGTGAGGTGGACCGACGCTTCGAGCTTCTGGAGGAGCGAGAGGTCGGATCGCCAGACGGCGGGAAGCAGCTTGCGGGCGGTCTGGATCGAGCCCATGGCCCAGCGGCGCTGCTGGGTCTTAATGGCGTTGACGTCGGCGGGGACTTCGGCGGGGCAGACCTCGTCGACGCAGTAGACGACTCTCCAGCCGGCGAGTTGGGCGCGGTAGGACAGATCGAGGTCTTCGGTGAGCGTGTCGCCCTGCCAGCCGCCGACGCGGGAATCCTCGATCGCGGCGCGTCGCCAGACGCCGGCGGTTCCGTTGAAATTCAGCAGGAGGTTGTTCCAGCCGCGGGCACTCTGCTCGACGCCGAAATGGCCGTCGATGCCGAGGGCCAGCGCCTCGGTCATCCAGCATTCGTCGGCGTTGAGGTGGCCCCAGCGTCCCTGCACGCAACCGGCGTCGGGGCTGGTCGCGATGAGCGGGATGAGTGTTCGCAGAAAGCTCGGTTTGGGGACGAAGTCGGCGTCGAAGATGGCGATGAATTCGCCGCGGGCCGTGGTCAGGCCGTGCGCCAAGGCGCCGGCCTTGAAGTGCTCGCGCGTCGGCCGCCGGACGGCGCGGATGTCCACGCCTTGGGCCTGAAGCTCGCGGCAGACGTCGTCGACGATTTGGCAGGTTCCATCGCTGCTGTCGTCGAGGACCTGGATTTCGTGACGGCCGGCGGGGTAGTCCATGCGCGCGGCGGCCTCGATGACGCGGCGCGCGACGGCCATTTCGTTGTAAAGCGGAATCTGCGTCGTGACGATCGGCCAGGCCTGGTCGGCGGTGTGGCGCTGAAAGGTGCGCGTGGTGCGGCGCTGGCGCGTCCGGACGCGCGACGCCTTGCGCGCGGAGAGGTACAGCAGGACGTACATGTGTACGCCGTAAATCGCCGGAATGACCGTGAGCAGCAGATACGCCGCCACGCAGACGACGTGGAAGGCTGTCTTCAAAATTGTCCTCGCAGCAGGCGCGGTCGCCGCGAGTCCCGCGCCAATACCCAGACAGACAATCTAGAACGCGGCGCGCAGGTTGTCAAATGCCGGAA
>JAJVHV010000007.1:214125-252434 GCA_022072445.1 Phycisphaerae bacterium
GCCGGAATGCGTGTGCTGAGCGAGAAATCGCGACTACTTCTTGGCCGGGGCGGCGGCAGCGGTCGCCGGAGCGGGTGTTCCCGGAGCGGCGGTGGCGGCGGCTTCGCCTTCAGCTTCCTTGGCCTTCTTCTTGCCGGCCTTGGGTTTGCGGTTGCCGACCTTGGGCAGGCCGAGTACGCCGTCCTCCTCGGTCCACGACTCGCGCTCCTTGAGCTTTGCGATCCGTTCCGGGCGCGAGAGGACGTTGCGATGTCGCGAGAGACCCGACTGCCGTCGGAGCGATGAGTCGATCGCCATGTTGTGCCTACTCCGGTGCTGGTGATGCTGTCGATTCAAGCTGCGAATCGGGCAGTATATCGCGGAAAGCGAGTCACTGCCAGCGTGGCATGCGGCGATCAGGCTGGGTGGTCGTGCGCGAGCACGGTCAATGCGTGGGGCGGAGCGGCCGATAATGCAAATGCGCGAATGGAGCAGTATTCGCTTGAATCCGGGTGCGTTCCGGATTTCAATGGAGTTTCGGCCGGTTGGCACGTCGCGGCCGGCGATTTCGATGCATGGCCCTTGCCGGAAGCTGCCCGCTGTCGTCGGGCGGCTTCCGCCGCGGGTAGTGTGTCGCGGAGTCGAGAGTGAACGACACGTCGCAGTCGCTGCAAGCCTGTCAGCAGGCACTGGGGTATCAGTTTACGGATCCGAACGTGTTGCGGTTCGCGCTGACGCATGCGTCGTCGGCCGATCAGCGTTCGCTGAGCAATGAGCGGCTCGAGTTTCTCGGCGACGCCGTGCTCGGACTGGTTGTGTGCCAATCGCTCTTCGAGCGTTATCCGCACTTTCAGGAAGGCGAGCTGACGAAGATCAAGTCGGCGGTCGTGTCGCGGCGAATCTGCGCGGTGGTTGCGCGGCGGCTCGGCCTGCAACACTATCTCACGCTCGGCAAGGGGATGGACGGCGGCGAGCACATGCCCAGCTCGATGGCGGCGGGGGCACTGGAGGCCGTTATCGCGGCCGTGTACCTGGACGGCGGAATCGACGCGGCCCGAGCGTTCATCCTGGCGCAACTCGAAGGCGAAATAAACGCCGCGGCCGATTCGCAGCACCGCTACAACTACAAGTCGCAGCTTCAGCAGTTCGCCCAACAGACCTTCAGCGAGACGCCTTACTACGAATTGCTCGACGAGAAAGGCCCGGATCACAGCAAGTGCTTTGAGGTCGCCGTCTCGCTCGGCGCGCGGCGTTTTGGCAGTGCCTGGGGCCCGAGCAAGAAAGAGGCTGAGCAGAAGGCCGCTCAACTCGCGCTGGTCGAACTGGGCGAACTCGATCACGACGCCGTTCTGGACTGACACACTCACTTCAGTCCGGCGCCCGTGGAGATCCGCCGTCCCGGGTGTTCTCCACACCGGCTGTGATGAGTGCAGCCGGGGCGGCTGCTCTCCACATGCTCCACATGCTCCATACGCGCGGTGTCAGGCGGGGCTGGGGGCGAGTTGTTCGGCGATGGCGTCGGCGATGATGCCGTAGATTCTGCTGGAGATGATTTCGACCTGGAGCGTTGTCGCCAGTTCGGCGATGTCGGACTCGACGGTTCGCAGGATGGGGACGAGCTGCTCGAGGTCGAGCCGGGCGTGCTCCATGGCCCAGACGCACATGCCGCGAATCTGCGTGCGGTTGGGGGCTTCGCAGAGGGCGCGGGCGACTTCGGACGAGCCGTTCAGGATACCGGCGAGATGCGCGACGGGTTCGCTGGCGACGTGCGGCGTGAGGTCGTGGTGGTGGCGCACGGCTTCGACGACCAGCGACGGGAGCATCCAGCGGTCGAGCAGCCAGGCGCTGATTTCGGGGTGCGTGGTCTGGAGAATCTCGCGCTCGCGGCTGACGAGGTCGTCGGCGTGCAGGGGCGCGTAGCATTCGGCGGCGGGCCGGTAGCGCTGCGGCATGGCGCCCGAAAGGATCATCACGCCTACGTCGCACAGGAGGCCGCCGACAAACGCCGCGTCGCGATCGACGCCGGTGCTGCGTTCGGCAATCCGTGCGGCGAGGGCGGCGGTGGCGAGCGAGCGGCGGAAGAAGTAGCTGGGGTCGATCTGTCCGCGGCTGGCGGCGCTGACGCCGTGAATCATGCAGCGGCTGATCACCAGCGTCCGAATTCGCCGGATGCCGAGGCGGACGATGGCGTCGGAGAGGGTGGCGATGCGGTGCTGGCCGCCGAGGAGCGCGGAGTTGGCGAGTCGGAGGATGTCGGCGGCGATTCCGGCGTCCGCGGAGACGACGCGGACGAGGTCGGCCTGCTTGTAGTCGGGGTCGTTGGCGATCTTGACCAGGTGCCGCACGACTTCGGGTGCGGAGGGGACGGCGGGCGATCGTTGGAGCAGGGCGACGAGTTCGGGTGACATCGGGAGCCTCCGCGGCGCGCGGAGTGCGCACCACACACTGGAGTTATCGGTAAGTGCCGCAGGCGGCATGACGAGCGCGGCGCGGTGCTCGGCGTGGACGGGCTGATAACCCGGGGGTGGTCTATTTGTGCTCGCAGCAGGCCGCTTCGGTCGATGCGGCGGTGTGGCAGTGCTGGGCGCCGAGCGGCAGGCCCCGATAAATCGTGACGAGTCCCATGACGATGACGAGGGCGGCGGCGACGCGGTTGGCTGTGGCGCGGGCTGAGGGTGTCACGACGTGCGCGCCGCAGCCGATCAGCACCATGGCCGGCACGGTTCCCAGTCCGAACGCGAGCATGCGCAGGCCGGCGTGCAAGGGCGTGGAAGCGTTGACGGCCAGGGCGAGAAACGCGTAGACCAGCCCGCAGGGCAGCAGGCCGTTAAAGACGCCTGCGACGAACAGGCCGCCTGTGCCGCGCAGGCCGAGCATGTGGCGGAAGAAGGGCGCGAACAGATCGGTGACGGCGCCGACGGCGCGGCGCGGGAACGCGCCGACCGTGGCGAGCCCGGCGAGGAGCATGATGAGTCCGGTCGTGATGGAGAACGCCCGCTGGGCGCCGACGAGCGGCAGGTCGAGCAGCGCGAGCCGCGCCGCGGCGCCGCCGGCGATCAATCCCAGGACCGAGTATGTGAAGACGCGGCCGGCCGCATAGATCAGTTGCGAGGGGAGCAGCGCCCGCCAGGCGGGGCGCAGCGCGCCGAGCGATGCCGCGAAGCCGCCGCACATTCCCAGGCAGTGGCTCGATCCGAGGAGTCCGCCGGCGAACATCGGCAGTAGTTCGAGCGTCACGAATCGTCTCCGGGGCGCGTGCGGCCGAGGCGTAGCGAGTTCCCGACGACGCAGAGGCTGCTGACGACCATGGCGGCGGCGGCGAAGATGGGGTTGAGCCGGCCGGTGGCGGCCAGTCCGATGCCGACGACATTATAGATGAACGCCCAGAAGAGATTCTGGCGGATGGTGCTGACGGTTCGGCGTGCCAGGTCGATCGCCCAGGGCACGGCCGACAGGTCGTCGCGTACGAGGCAGACGTCGGACGATTCGCGGCTGACCTCGGCGCCCTGTCCCATGGCGATGCCGACGTCGGCGGCGGCGAGGGCGGGGGCGTCGTTGACGCCGTCGCCGACCATGGCGACGACGCGGCCGTCACGGCGCAGTTCGCGGATGCGGCGGATCTTGTCCTGGGGAAGCAGGCCGGCTTCGACGGGCACGTCGAGTTCGGCGGCGAGGCGCGTGGCCCGGCCGGCGTGGTCGCCGGTGAGCACCAGCAGGTCGATTCCCTCGCGGCGCAGTTGCCGGATCATCGCCGGCGTTTCGGGGCGGAGGTGTTCGCTGAAGCCGAAGACGGCTTCGACGCTGGTTTCGGCGCCGATGCAGACGACGGTTTGGCCGGACGTGACGAGCTGATCGACGAACTGACGCAGTCCGGGGTCGAAGCGGAATCCGCACGCGTCCATGAGTGCCGGACTACCCAGGCCGAGGGCGGCGTCCGCGGGCGAGCGGCCGACGACGCCCATGCCGGCGACGGCGCGGACGTCGGCGAGTGGCGGCAGCGCGATGTCGCGCGCCGCGACGTAGCGGCTGACTCCGGCGCAGAGCGGATGCGTGACCGACTGCGCCAGGCTGCCGGCGAGCGCGAGTGTGTGCTGGGTCGACAGTCGGCCCGGCAGCACGCGGAACTCGGCGACCTGCGGCTGTCCGGTGGTGAGCGTGCCGGTCTTGTCGAAGACGACGCGTCGCACGAGCGCGAGGCGTTCGAGCGCCAGCATGTCGCGAAACAACAGGCCGCGGCGCGCGGCGCGGCCCAGGGCGATCCAGAGCGCCATCGGCGTCGCGACGCCCAGCGCGCAGGGGCACGAAATCAACAGCACCGAAAGCCCGCGCATGATCGCGACGTCGACGCCAGCCGAAGCGGCGAATCCGGCCGAGACCGCCGCGATGACGACGACCAGCGGCACGAAGATGGTGCTGATGCGGTCGGCGATGCGCTGATAGAAGCCGCGCGAAAGCCGCGCTTCGTGCAGAAGCGCGATGACTCCGGACATGACGCTGTGATCGCCGGCGGCGGTGGCGCGGATGGTGAGCAGCCCGTCGAGGTTGAGCGTGCCGGCCAGGACGCGATCGCCGGGGCCGCGGAATTGCGGCTCGCTTTCGCCGGTGAGCGTCTGCTGGTCGACGCTGGCCTGTCCGTCGGCGACCTGTCCGTCGACGGGAATTCGCGCGCCGGCCTGGACGAGGACGAGGTCGCCGATGCGAATCTCGCCGATGCGAATCGTCTGCCGCGCGCCTTCGACCACTCGCACGACCGTGTCGGGCAGTAGCGCCTCGAGTTCGCTGAGCGCCGCGGTGGTGCGGATCTTTCCGGTGGCTTCGAGATAGCGCCCCAGCGTCACGAGCACGAGCGTCATGCAGGCGACTTCGAAATAGAGCGCCCCCGCGCCACGCAGCACCGCCACGTATGAATAAACGAACGCGGCGAGGACGCCGATGGCGATCAGCAGGTCGGTGTTGAAGCGCCGGCCGCGCAGTTCGCGCAGCGCGTTGGCCAGAATCGGCCAGCCCAGCAGCAGCATCACGCCGATGGAGAAGAACAGCGACAGGTAGCGGAAGATCAGCTCGGTGGCGTGGGCGGCGGAGTCGGCGGGCGGTGCGCCGCCGGCATAGGCCTGCTGGCTGTAGATGAAGGTGCTGAAGGCCGAGACGTTCATGGCCAGCAAGATCGCGGCGCCGAGGCGCGTGAGGGTGAGGGTGGCCTGGCCGGCTTCGCCGCGGCCGCGCGTGATGGCGGCGGCGAGGGTGCAACCGTAGCAGCAATAGGCGGGCTGGGCGTGGGCGGCAGTGGAGCGGGCGGCGGCGCGTGCGAGCGGCAGGCCGCAGTAATCACAGAATCCGGCGTTCGCGGTGTGCATCGGTCGAGAACCATCCTGCGCGCGGCCCGCGCCACTGGCAGCCAGCCGGCACGATCAGAAATAGTTTCGCGCCGATGGTATCGCCAGGCGGATGACGTACCAGATGCACGCGATCCAGAAAGCGACCCAGATGAGCCGGATGAACCACGGAATGGCGTGGGTGGTGTAGGTGTGGAACTGCTTTTCCTGCTCGGCGGATGGGCCGACGGGCTCACTCATCGCTCTTGCTCCCACTCAATGCCCTCGTCGTGGTCGAGTTCTTTCTCGCGCTCCAGCATGTCGTACTTGGGGCGCTCGATGTCGCGGAACATGCCGTGTGTCACCGCCCAGGCGAACAGGCAGAGCATTCCGCATGCGACCAGCAGGTACGTCAGCACGGGGACGATGGTGAAGCCGCCCTGCTCGGCGGTGTAGAGCATGCGGACGAAGATGGCGAACTTCTCGATGAACCCGATCATGCCGGGGACGAACAGCCCCAGTACGAACACCCACAGCAGAATCTTGTGCCCGCGCGACAGCCTGTGCACCTGAACCATCGCTGAAGACCTCCGATCGCGGCCTTGTCAGATCATATGCCGCGCATGTTCACCTTTTCGGCCGGCCCCGGACCGGCCGGTCCTTCGCCCTGGTAGTACGGATAGTGATCCAGCCAGCTTCCGAGCCACTGCATGTACGTAATCAGCGCCATGCCGTCGCGATTCGGCACGCCGTTGGCGTCGAAGAACCAGGTGTACTCGGGCATGACGGAGAGCGGCGCGACGGCCCGCGGCTTGAAGAAGTGCGCGATGTGCCAGTCATTCGTGCGGCGGCCGGCCTCGCGGGCCAGGTCGGGTCCGACGCGGCGGGTGCCGAAGAGCACTGGCATCTGGAGCTCGTTCTGATATTCGCGGGCGTGCGAGACCGGGCCCCAGCGCAGCGTCTCGTTCGACACGGGCCGCACCTGCTGGCTGTGGCAGTGCCAGCAGGCTTCGCCGACGTAGAGCTGATGTCCGCGGCGGATGGCGGCGGCGAAGCTCTTCTCGTCGGGCTTGCCAAAGTACTGAGCGAACTGCTTGGGGAAGCGCTCGGCCAGCTCGACGAATTCCGGCACGATCCCCTTCTGCACCATGTCGTCGACGGTGAGGATCGGCTCGCCGCGGTAGATCAGCCAGGGCAGCAGGCCCATGACCAGAAAAGCCAGGGCGAAGAACCCCAGGCCGGCGACCAGAAAGATACCTGTTTTGGATTCGAACATGTTCTTCGGCTCGTCCTTATCTGCACCGCATCCGCGGCAATCGCCTCAGACTCCCGCTAACCATCAGGCCGGCGCCAGGCCCGGCTGTGCGCCGCCCGCCGCCGGTCGGGCCGCTGCGCCCGCGGCGACGGGCTTGGCGGCCAGCGTCTTGACGATGTTGTAGGCGAACATGAACTGCGCCACGATCATGGCCGTTCCCGCGACCGTGCGCACCAGCCAGAAGGGCGTGGACGCCTTGAGCGACGCTTCCCACGGGGCCAGGTCGCGCCACTGATAGCCCTGCACCAGACCGGCGATCATCAGGTCGACGAACATTACCGCCATTGAGCTGGATGTCAGCCAGAAGACCCACTCGTTGATCGAATTGCTGTACCAGCCGGCCTTGCCGCAGGCCCGCGGCAGAATCTGGACGACGAAGCCGATCAGCCAGAAGCCGAACACGCCGAACATGACCAGGTGCGCGTGGCCGACGACCCAGTCGGTGAAGTGGATGATTTTCTGGAACGTCAGCGTGGTTTGAAACGAGCATTGCAGACAGGTGATGAAGTAGTTCACCATGCCGACGTAGTACCAGCGGATCGGAATGTTGCTCCGCAGCATGTCGCCCGAGCCGCGCAGCGTCATGAAGAAGTTGATGATCACGGTCGTGACGACGAACTCGATCGCGATGGTCGAGATCACCGCGCCATACTGCAGGAACATCGGGATCGGGCTGAACAGAAAATGGTGAATGCCCGTCAGCGGGTAAAAGAACGCCAGCCCCCAGAACCCGATCAGCGACAAACCGTGGCTCCAGACCGGTTTCTTCAGCAGGATCGGAACCGAGTAGTACATCATGCCCCAACCCAGCGGCGTGACGAACAACCCGACCAGGTCGTGAATGAACATCCCGCCGATGGCCCCGGCCGGCGCGCCGGCGAAGAAATATTGCGGGATGAAGCTGCCCATCGCGTAGACCAGCGGCGTCCAGACCAGGGCGGCGATGAAGTACCAGTTGGTGACGTACATCGGCCCTGGCGCGCGGATGATGGGCGGCAGGAAGTTGATGGCGACCAGGATCAGCCCGAGCTGCGCCACCGGATCGACCCAGATCGGCGTCTCGCCCCACTCCAGGGCCTGCGCCTGACCGGCCAGCAGGCCGACGACCGTGGCGAGCACGATCGCCTGCCAGGCGACATAGATGAACCAGCTCAGACGCTTGTCGAAGACGGGCCGCAGCGTCATGCGCGGGATGGCCCAATGCATCATGCCGAGGAATATGTTCGCGATGAAGCCGTAGGCCACGCCATTCGTGTGAATCAGCCGCCACTTGCCCGGCGAGAAGAGCGCGATGCCCTTCAGCGGATAGTGCTGAAGAAACTGCATCGAGAAGAGGAATCCCGCCAGCATCGAGATCAGCAGGAAGATGAGCCCGGTCACCAGGTAGAACGCGACGATGCGGGTGTCCACCAGGCCGCGGATCTCATGCGACTCGGAGGCCGGTACGGCGTGCGCTTGACTTGCCATCGACGTCTCTTCCTTCACGGTTCGGGGGCGCGTCCGCTTGCCGGTTGATTCGACAGCGCGGGTGGCCGGAACCGAACGGGTTACTCTTCCTCTTCAGCCGAATCGAGCTGCGGCACCTTGGCGACGTACTCGGCGCCGCCCATCTTGAACGTGATCTCACGCAGCGGTCGGACGGCGACCTTTCCCGCGGCGAGCCGCGCCGGCCGCTGCTTGATCAAATCCTGCACGTAGTAGGACATCGCCCACAGATCGGCCGGCTGAACCAGCGGCTTGCCGGCCGCGTCGGTCGGCGGCGAGTCCATGATGTCCACCCAGGTCGGCATCGCCGTGCCGGTGATGCCGGCGGCGATCGAGCGGTACAGATCGGGGATGGTGGAGCCGGCGCGGACGAAGTCGCGCAGAAAGTCGGGCGCGAAGATCGACTCGCCTGCTTCGGTGGCCTTGATGTCGGCCAGATGCAGGTCGGGCCGGTAGGTCTCGGCCGGCGCGCCGCCGAACGTGGCGATGTATTCGCTGATTTTCGCCGGTTCGACGTAGGCTGGGTGGCAGGTCCAGCAGCGGAAAAAGCCATGATAGGCGGCGCGGCCGCGCTCGATGGCGGCGGTCTTGTCGGCCTCCTGTTTGTACGGATCGTTGTAAAGCGGGATGCGCGCCCCCTCGCCGAACTGTTTCCACTTGGGGCTGAAGGTCTTGATGTACTGGACCATCGCGATGCGGGTCTGTTCGGGCACGAAGTTCCACGACGGCATGGCGCTGCCGCGCAGTCCGAGCGTGATGGTGCGCAGCAGGTCTTCGTCGGTGGGGAGCTGACCGCTGCGCGTGCTGGAGAACTTGAACTTTGCCATCACAAAGTCGCGCGGCTTGGGACTCAGCGCGTAGGAGCCTTCGCCCTTGCCGTCGCCGTTCACGCCGTGGCAGCCGACGCAATACTGCTCGTAGGCCTTCTTTCCTTCGAGCAGCAGCGCCGTTTGCGCGCTGGTCTGATAGCCGAACTCGGCCTTGCTCTTGGAAGTGTCGATTTCGGGCTCCTGCAACTGCTTGTCGCCGCAGCCGCAGACGAACAGCATGTTCGCCAGGAGCCACCACCGCCGGTGAGACAGTTTCATCACTCGCTCTCCGCCAATCCGCCTCTGCTTCCGCTCACCGCGCCGGCCGCGCCCCGGCTGCGACTCCGGCGCTCGCCTTGTACGGCACGAACTGTCCCCAGCGATGCGTCAGCAGCATCGTCCAGGCGAACACGAGGTGCGTCGCGATCGCGACCGGCATCGGAATCCGCTCGAGAATCCAGTTTCCGCCGATGAGCCACGGCTGAATCCACGAGATCAACGCGTAGTAGTTGACGATCCAGACGCCCAGGCCCAGGACGGTGGCCACGGCGAAGCGCGTCGGCATGGTGGCCTGCTTGAAGAACCGGCCCAGAATCATGTGAATCGGAATCCCGCCGAACATCCCGGTCCCCAGGTACAGGCAGATGCCGGCCGCCAGCGCGAAGCCCTGTTCGAGCGCCAGCGCGCTTTCGCCGAGCGGGAACGTGAGATAGACGCGGATCAGCTCGAGCGGGTGCTTGCCGACCATCAGCGCGCCGACGATGTTGAACAGCAGGCTGGCCCCGGCGGCGATCAGCCCGAGCACCATGCCGCTCATCAGCTCATACGCCGTGTAGTAGGGCGGGGGCGTCCAGACGTGCGTCGGTCCGGCACTCAGGATTTCAGCTTCCAGTTGCTCGATGCGCTCGCGCAGCGACGCGAGCTCCGCTGCCTTCGACGATGGATCCACGCCGATGTCTCCCTTGTCGCCGAGATGGACCGATACCGCGCCGTGAACTGAGTGCGAAAAGCTACCCGAAACGCTGGTCGCACGTCAGCGGCAGCCGCCGCAAACGATCGAAAAATTTCCTACAGGGTTCGCAACGCGCGCACGGTCCCCGCCTTCGGTGCACCGCGTCAAGCAAAACGTGTGCCACGACGGGTGATTCTGCGCGCTTTGCGCTCGCGGCCGTGTGCGCGGAGTGGTGCCGCGCCGCGCGTGGTGTGACGTGGTGCGTGGCACTGCGCGGAGCTGCGCCGGTGCGCGGTCCTTCTGTGGGAAATTCCACACCATTCGGATGGCGCGTTTTCGCGAAGGGGTGACATCGCCGGCCACCGCTTCCTGACGGGCGCGGCTCCGGCGGGCAGGGCCGCTCGCTGCCGCTCGGGGATCAGATGCCGGCGCCGTAGGCGAATTCGAGGATGGGATCGACGAACTCGCTGACGCGGTTGTCTTCGAGACGGTAGGTTCGCATGTTGACCAGCGGTGGCGAATAGACGTGCAGCGTGACGAGGCGCGCCCCGCCGGGCTGGAGGTTTGAGACCTGGTGGATGTCGGCGTCGAAGGAGCCGCAGACCTGGCCCTCGTGCAATTCGCGTGAGCCGGCGGCGCGGATGAAGCCGTCGCCGACGCGTTCGAAGAATGTCTCGGTGGCGGCGCCTTTGAGGACGCGCACGCCGCAGGCGGAGCCGCGGTGGTCGTGAATGGGGCTGCGTTGGCCGTTTTCCCAGCAGAGGACGAGGGCGTGGTAGTGCGGGCCGCGGTGGAGCAGGTTTCGCTGGTAGTGATCGCGGGCGAAGCGGGCGACGTGCTCGATTTCGGCGAATGAGAGCGAGAGCCGCTGCATGCGTTCGACGAGCAGGTCAAGGGGCGGCGGCGCTGCGAGGTGGTCGAGCTCGGCGAGGAAGTCGGTGAGACAGGTCCCCATGGGATGGCCCTCGAATCGGGTGCTGCCCGGATTGCAGGGAGCGTTGAGCGGGCGGACAGCGGACAACGATTACGAGAACTAATGTACGCCGGCCCGGGGGGGTGAATCAAGGATGGCCGCGCGGCGGGCTGGGTGTCGCGGTTAGACTGTGGCGGCATTTGGGTGCGGGCAGTTTGGGTCAGGCAGAGGCGCCTGCCCCACGGATGCACAGTTGCTGCGGATGGCGGGCGGAGAGGCCCGGGATGGCGAACGAGGCTGGGCTTCGAAGTCTCAGCCCGCCTTTGCTGGGATGGCGGGCAGCGACGCCGGTTCCAAGGCTGCACTGAAAGGGCGAGGGATGCCACGTTTCGGGTTCGCGATCGACAACCGGGCGTGCATTGGCTGTCACGCCTGCACGGTGGCGTGCAAGAGCGAGCACGAGGTTCCGCTGGGCGTGAACCGGACGTGGGTGAAGTACGTCGAGAAGGGCGAGTTTCCGGCCGCCAAGCGGTTTTTCAGCGTGCAGCGATGCAATCATTGCGCCGATGCGCCGTGCGTCGAGATCTGCCCGGTGACGTCGCTCTATCAACGGCCGGACGGCATTGTGGATTTTGACAATTCGCGCTGCATCGGCTGCAAGGCGTGCATGCAGGCCTGTCCGTACGACGCGTTGTATCTCGATCCGGCGACGCAGACGGCGGCAAAATGCAACTATTGCACGCATCGCGTCGACGCCGGATACGAGCCGGCGTGCGTGGTGGTGTGTCCGGTGGAGGCGATCGTCTCGGGCGATCTGGACGATCCAGGCAGCCGGATCTCGCAGCTCGACCGATTGCAGAAGGTCCAATATCCCAAGCCGGAGAAGGGGACGAACCCGAAGCTGTTCTACGTCGGCGGCGAGGCGGCGGCGCTGGACGCGACCGCGGCGCCGCCGATGGAGGCGTATCTGTGGAGCGGCAACGACGGGCGGATCAGCCTGCCGGTGCTGCGGCGCGCGGCGGACGAGGCGGAGCTTGAGGCGCGGGCGCGGCGGACGTATGACGCGCGGAGCAAGCCGGCGCCGTGGGGCTGGATGGTGTCGGCGTACATCACGACGAAAGCGGTGGCGGCGGGGCTGCCGTTGATCACGTTTATTCTGTATCTGTTCAATCTGAACGGGGCGGCGCTACCGACGCTGGCGTTTGCTACGGCTGTGGTGTTTCTGGGCGTGACGGGGGCGCTGCTGGCGCTGGATCTGAAACAGCCGCAGCGGTTCTTGTGGGTGCTGCTGCGGCCGCAGTGGCGGAGCTGGCTGGTGCGCGGGGCATATCTGATTGTGGCATATGCGCTGGTACTGCCGGTGTTGTGGATCGCGGGGCTGGCCGGAGCAGGCCGCGGAGTGCAGGCGACGGTTGGATGCGTTGGTGCGGCGTTGGCGGTGAGCGTGGCGGCGTATACGGCATTGCTGCTGGCGCAGGCCAAAGGGCGCGACTACTGGCAGAACCCACTGCTGGTGGTGTCGATGGTCGTGGATGCGCTGGTGGCGGGGCTGGCGGCCGCCGTGGTGCTGGGGCAGGTGAGTGCGGCGGGCGACGTGGCGCGCGCGGGGTTGGGTGTTGCCGTAGTGCTGCTGGGATTGATCGTGGTGGCCGAGCAGCTTCCGCGGCACATGACGCGGCACGCGGAGCTGGCGGCTCGAGAGGTGAGGCGGGGTGCGCTCGCGTCGACGTTCTGGGGGGTCGCGGTGCTGGCGGGGATTGTGCTGCCGGGGCTGCTGCTGCTGATGGGAGCGTCGCTCTGGCTGGCGGCAATTCTGATGGTCGTGGGAATTTCGGCGCGAAATCACGTCCTGGTGCAGGCGGGGCAGCGGGTGCCGTTGAGTTAGCAGGGTTCGGGGTTCAGGGTTCGGGGTTCAGGTATTGCATCAAGCGCCAGTGAGTGCAGGGGAGTGCAGCCGGGGTGGCGAGGAGTGCAGCCGAGGGCGGCTGCTCTACACAGTCCCACACAGCCGAGGGCGGCTGCTTCTCATAGTTCGCATGGAAGTGGCCGGCTACCGGTCGGCGTAGGAGGCCGGGTCGGGGCGGCCAAGCGTTTGGAAGGCGGCGAGGCGAATTCGGCAACTGTCGCAGCGTCCGCAGGCGCGGCCGGCGGGGTCGGGGTCGTAGCAGCTTCGCGTCAGCCCGAACGGCACGCCGAGGCGCAGCCCCAGCGCGACAATCTCATGCTTGGGAAGCGCGATGAGCGGGGCGCGAATCCGTGTCGGGCGGCCCTCGACGGCAGCGCGCGTCGCCAGGGCCGCAAGCTGCTCGAAGGCGGCGATGTACTGCGGTCGGCAGTCGGGATAGCCGCTGTAGTCGACGGCGTTGACGCCGATGAAAATGTCGCGGGCGCTGCTCACTTCGGCGACGGCCAGCGCGAAGGCGAGGAAGATGGTGTTGCGGGCGGGGACGTAGGTGATCGGGATTTCCGGACCCGTTTCGAGCGGGCGGTCCTTCGGCACGGGGATGTCGTCGGTCAGTGCCGAGCCGCCGAACGCGCGCAGGTCGATGTCAACCACGCGGTGTTCGCGCACTCCAAAGTGGCGGGCGATGGCACGGGCGGCATCGATCTCGAGGGCGTGGCGCTGGCCGTAGCGGAAGCTCAGTGCGACGACGTCGAAGTCTTCGTCGCGCGCGACGGCGAGCGTCGTGGCGCTGTCGAGTCCGCCGGAGAGAAGCACGATCGCTGTTTTCATCACACTGTTCCGGGAGTTGGCGCATGTGTGTCCGGCGGTCGCGTGGCGGGCGGGCAGCGATTGCACGTCCGGCGGCCGGAGCGGTATTGTGGATCGGTCCGGGCCGGGAGTCATCATGTCTGAAGCTGAAAGCGGGGATATTCAGCGAGCCATCGCGGGCGACGGCGCGGCGTTGGAGCGGCTGCTGGAGGCGACCGGTGGTGGGGTGCGCGCCCAGATGGCTCCGCTGATGCCGGAGCGGTGGCGGGCGGTGCTGACGCTGGATGATCTGATGCAGCAGACTTATCTGGACGTGTTTCTGGCGATTCGGCGGTTTGAGCCGGGCGGGGGAACGGCGTTTGAGGCGTGGGTGGTGACGATCGCGCGACGGAATCTGCACGACGCGGTGCGGCTGCTGGAGGCGGAGAAGCGCGGCGGCGGGCTGCGCGTGGACGCGGTGAGTGGGTCGGAGTATGAGCGTCTGTTCGGTCTGGTGAGCGACGGCTCGCTGACGCCGAGCCGGCTGGTGGCGGCGCAGGAGTTGCAGGTCATGCTGCGTGGTGCGGTGTCGCAATTGCCGGCATTGCATCGCGAGGTCGTCGAGCGGGTTGATCTGGAGGGGGAGGAGGTGGGTGCGGTGGCCGGCCGGGTGGGTCGCACGCGCGGCGCGGTGTACATGCTTCGCGCGCGGGCGCATCGCTGGCTGCGCGAAATTCTGGGGGGATCGGGGGCGTATCGGCGACAATTTGCGTGAATCCGGACCGGCCGGTCCGCTTCATAGACAGCCGAGCGAGGCGCTGCGCTGCGGCGCGCGGCGGGTCGCGGCGAGCTGAGGAAGCCTGCGGCATGAACGGTCCGGAGCTGGAGCTGATCGCGGCGGCGCGGCGCGACGCAGAGCAGGTGTGGCGCGAGGCGGCGGCGCTGCCGGACGACGGTTGGCCTACGGCCGACGCCTGCAGTCCACCCATCGCGGGCTATCGGCTGGTGGGCGAACTTCACCGCGGTGCGCAAGGGGTCGTTTATCGGGCGGTGCAGGAGATCACGGAGCGAACGGTCGCGATCAAGATCATGCGGCGTGAGTCGTGCGCGGCGGGTGAGAACGCGGCGCGATTCGAGCGCGAGGTGCGGGCGCTGGCGCGGCTGCGGCATCCGTCGATCGTCGCGATCCACGATACGGGCGTAGTCCGCGGGCAACTCTACTTCGTGATGGACCTGATCGACGGCGTGCCGCTGGACGCCTGGATCGCCGATCAGGGCGGTGCGGTCGAGCCGCGCCGGCTGGCGGCGCTGTTTGCGGAGATCTGCGAGGCGGTGGGAGCGGCGCACGTGCGCGGCGTGATTCATCGCGATCTGAAGCCGACCAACGTCCTGGTCGATCGGGGTGCGACGCCTCTCGTTCTCGACTTCGGCCTGGCGAAGTTCGTGGACGGCGACGGGCCGGAGGGTTCGGCGATGACGCGGACGGGGCAGTTTGTGGGGTCGCTGCCGTGGGCGAGTCCGGAGCAGGCGGAGGGGCGGCTGGATGCGGTGGACGTGCGGAGCGACGTCTACGCGCTGGGAGTGATGCTCTATCAGGCCCTGACGGGTCGATTTCCATATGACCTGTCGGGGACGTTGCGCGCGCGGCTGGAGGCGATCGTGCATGCCGAGCCGGCCCGCGCCGGATCGCTGCGCGGCCGGATCGACGACGAGCTGGAGACCATCGTCCACAAGTGCTTGTCGAAGTCGCCGGAGCGGCGGTATCAGAACGCCGGCGAGGTGGCTCGGGACTTGCGACGGTATTTGGCGGGCGATCCGATCGAGGCCAAACGAGAAAGCGGGTGGTACATGTTGAGGAAGTTTGCGTATCGGTATCGTGCGATGGTTGCGAGCGGCGTGCTGGTCGTGGGGCTGATCTTGCTGGGAAGCGTCGCGATCACGCTGCAATGGCGGCTGGCGCAGCGCGAGCGGGATCGCGCCATGCAGGCCGAGCGCGCGGCGCAGGCGGCGCGCGACGCGGCGGAGCAGGCCCGTGCGGCAGAGGCGGCTCAGCGGCAGGAGGTCGAGAAGCTGGCGGCCCGGGCGCGCGAAGAGTCGGCGCGGGCGGAGGCGGTGGCGCGGTTTCTGGAGGCGATGCTGCAATCCGCCGATCCGCAGGCCGCGGGCCGGCGTGACGTGTCGATCCGCGAGCTGCTCGATCGGGCCAGCGGGCAGGTCGACCGCGAGCTGGCCGGGAATCCGGCGGTGCTGGCGCAGATACGCGCGACGCTGGGCAAGTCGTACGAGTCGCTCGGACTATACGAGCCGGCCGAGCAGCATCTGCGCGGCGCGCTGGCTGAACGACGGCAGGCGCTGGGTGAAGAACATCCGGAGACGGCGGCCGCGATGATCGCGCTGGGGAACACGCTCTGCCAGCGCGGGCGGTTCGAAGAGGCGCAGTCGCACTTGGCGCGGGCGGTGGAGATTCTGCGGCGCGCGTTCGGCGAGGATGACCTCCGGACGCTCGACGCAATGTGGAGCAGCGGGGCGTTGCGGCGTGCGATGGGCCGGCTCGAAGAGGCGCAGGCGATATTCCGCGACGTGCTGGCGCGGCAACAGGGGCTGTTGGGCGTCGCGCATCCGTCGACGCTGCTGACGCTCGAAAGTCTGGGGTGGGTGCTGATGGAGCGTGGCGAGATGGCCGCCGCCGAGCCGTTGCTACGCGAGGTGGTCGAGCGGCGGCGTTCGGCGCAAGGTGCGGAGCATCCGCAGACTCTGGCGAGCCTGCAGGGGCTGGCGACGCTGTGCGCGCGGCGCGGCGACCTCGCCGAGTGCGAGCAGATTCAGCGCGAGGTGCTGTCGGTGCGGCGGCGCGTGATGGGTGAGACGCACGCGATGACGCTGGGCAGCATGTCGGCGCTGGCCGCGGCGCTGGTGGCGCTGGGCCGGCACGACGAGGCCGATGTCCTCTTTCGCGCGGTTGTCGAGCAGGCGCGCGGTGCGGCGGATCGCCGCGGGCTGCTGGCCGAGGGGCTGAGCGGTCATGCGACTGTGCTCAGTGCCCGCGGCGAGCATGCGGCGGCGGAGCCGGCGTGGCGCGAAGCGCTGCAGATCTGGACGCAGGAGCGCGGCCCCGGCGACCGCCAGGCGCTGCAGGCGCGCGTGGCGCTAGCGCGGTGTCTGGGTCTGCTTGGCCGGCATGACGAGGCGGTGGCGCTGCTGCGCGAAGCCGTCGAGAACGCCCGGCAGCGCGCGGACGCAGCCGCGGAGCAGGCGCTGCGCGACGCGCTCGACGGGCTGCCGGCGACCCAGCCTGCGGAGCGCACGACGCCCTGAACCGGCGTCGCCCACGCGGGCGTGGCCGGCGTGGCGGGGCGCGGCGATCAAACCTCCGGTGTCTCCGGCGCGGCGCCGCTTGTCGAGCGCAGGGCTTCGTCGGCGACGCCCTCGAAGAGCACGGAGCCGACGCGGACCAGCGTGGCGCCCTCCTCGATGGCGACGGTGAAGTCCTGGCTCATGCCCATGGAGAGATGACGGCAGGCGGCGGTGACGCGTCGCCGGGCGTGCAGATCCTGTAACAGGGTGCGCAGGCGGGCGAAGTGCGGGCGGGCGCGCTGCGGGTCGGGGTGCAGCGGGGCCATGGTCATCAGGCCGCGGAGGCGGAGGCGTCGGAAGGCGGCGATCTCGTCGGCCAGCGCGGGAAGCTCTTCGGGGGTGACGCCCTGTTTGGCGGTCTCGCCGGCGACGCTGACTTCGATCAGCACGTCGATTGGGAACGCGGCCGTGGCGCGGGCGTCGATTTCCTGCGCGAGCCGGAGCGAATCGACGGAGTGCACGATTCGGCAGCGGGCGAGCAGAGGTTTGACCTTGTTGCGCTGCAAGTGGCCGATCATGTGCCAGCGGGCGGCTTGCGGCTCTTCGTCCAGGGGGCTGGGCGGGGCTTCGAAGACGGCGGCGCGCTGCACGAGCTGGGTCACGCGGCTCTCGCCCAGGTCGCGCAGGCCGGCGGCGAGCAGCTCGGCGATCACGTCGCAACTGACGTACTTGGTGACGGCGATCAGCCGGACTTCGTCGCGGCTGCGTCCGGCGCGGGCCGCGGCGGCGGCGATCTGCTGCTGGACGTGCGCCAGGTTGTCGCGGAGGCGGCGCGCGGCGGCGTGCGGGAGGGGCATGAGCGTGTCTCGCGACGACGCTCCGGATGGAGGGAGCGCGGGCGGCATTCTATACTGTGCGCGGCATGCTCGACATCCTGAACATCCTTTATCGCCGGCTGGTCAGCGACGACCCGTACGCGGTGGTCGTGGAGCTGACGCTGATCGCGCTGACGATCAACTGGTGCGTCAATCTGCTGCACGGGACGCGCGGGACGCGGCTGTTCAAGGGGCTGCTGATCGTGCTGATCGTGGCGACGCTGGGCGTGCGCATCCTGTCAGTGCAATTCGGGTGGACGCGGCTCGAGCTGCTGTATCGCAATTTCGTGATCGGACTGGGTTTCATGGCGCTGGTCGCGTTTCAGCCCGAGTTGCGGCGGGCGTTCATCCGGGCGGGCGACGTGCGGCTGCGGCGGCGGGGTTCGCCGCAGTCGAAGACGATTGCGGCGCTGGTGGAGTCGGCGGGGCATCTCTCGCGGCAGCGGCACGGGGCGCTGATCGCGATTCAGCGTGACGTGGGGTTGGGGAACTGGGCGGAGAACGGCACGCCGATCTGGGCGGACGTTTCGGCGAATCTGATCAGTACGATTTTCTTTCCGAATTCGCCGCTGCACGACCTGGGCGTGATCATCCACGGTTCGAAGGTGGTGGCGGCGAATTGCCAGTTTCCGGCGGCCGAGAGCGACGAGCTGGACGTCCGGCTGGGGAGCCGGCATCGGGCGGCGGTGGGGCTGAGCCTGGAGTCGGACGCGCTGGTGGTCGTGGTTTCGGAGGAGACGGGGACGATCTCGCTGGCGGACGGGGGCCGGCTGACGCGTTTTCTGAGCATCGACGAGCTGGGCGCCGAGCTGACCGAGCGGCTGGCGGGAGTGCGCGACACGGCGCAGCGCGGGGCGCTGCGGATTCGCACGCTTTCGGATGCGTGGCGGCTGGCGCGGCGTGCGCTGGTGGTGGTGCCGCTGACGATCGTGATCTGGTACGTGGCGGACCAGGCCAGTCAGGTTGAATCGCCGGGCGTGAAAGTCGAGGTGCGGGCGAGCGCGGCGGCGCCGACGCACATGGTGGACATTGTGGCGCCGGAGCGGGCGACGTTCACGGTGGTCTTCCGCGGTTCGACGAGTTCGATGCGCGAGCTGATCGAGTCGAACGCGGGGCCGCTGGTCGTCGATTGGCGCGTGGACGAGAGCTGGCCGAACGCGAAATCGAACTCGATTCCGGCGGCGGCGGTGATCGACGCGTCGGCGGCGGTGCAGAAGCGCGGCTTGCAGGTGCAGTCGGTGACGCCGGCGAATCTGCAGTTCATCGTTGACCGGTTGGAGACGATTGCGGTGCCGGTGCGGCTGGAGACGGGAGAGGTGAACGTGGCGGATGCTCAGGTGAACCCGGCGGAGGCGCGCGTCACGCTGCGGAGCCGCGAGTGGGCGCAACTCGCTCCGGGGCAGCGCTCGATCGCGGCGCCGGTCGAAGTGCCGCGCGAAGCGTTTGGGAGCGGCAAAGTGACGCAGCGCTCGGGCGTGACGCTGGCGCGGCGGGTGGGGGCGTTCACGGCGACGGCGGTGGAGCCGGCGACGGTCGACGTGAGCTTTCGCGTCATCGGGCGGACGGTGGGGCGGACGCTGCGCGGCGTGCCGGTGAGCTGGCTGATTCCGGAGGCGCTGGAAGCCCGCTATCGCGTGGTGCCGAGGGACGTGGCCGATCTGCTGGTGGACGTGGACGTCGAGGGGGACAAGTCGGCGGTTGACGCGCTTGATCCGCAGGCGGTGGTGGCCTATGTGCAGATCACCGGGGACATGTACGTGCCGGGGGCCAGCGCCTGGCAGACGGTCGAAGTGCAACTGACGCTGCCGGCGGGAGTCAGCATGCTGAACCGACCGCGGCTGCAATTGCGCCTCGAAGAGCGCGCCGGGCAACCATGAGCCGCGCCCCTCAACGACAGCCAGCTCTGATCTACTGCGACGAGCAACTGTTCGTCGTGGACAAGCCGGCCGGAGTGCTCTCGGCGCCGGGGCGCGATCAGCCGGAGACGATCTTCACGCTGCTGCGCGGACACGCACCGATCGGCGCGGACGAGAGTCTGCGGCTGGTGCATCGGCTGGACCAGGAGGCGAGCGGCGTGATGATCGGGGCGCGCACGCTGCCGGCGCAGCGGGCGCTGATCCGCCAGTTCGCCGCGGGCACGGTCGAAAAGGTGTATCTGGCGATCGTGCGCGGGTACGTCGCGGGCGACGGCGAGGTTGACCTGAAAATCGCGCCGAGCCGGCGGAGCATGCGGATGCGCGTCGCCGGCAACGGCAAGCCCAGCCGGACGGTCTACCGCGTCATTCAGAGGCTCGTCGGGCACACGCTGCTGGAGTGCCGGCCGGTCACAGGCCGGACGCATCAGATTCGCGTGCACCTGGCGGCGATCGGGCATCCGCTGGCGGTCGATCCGCTCTACGGCGGGGCGGCGGCACTGATGCTGTCGGATTTCAAACCGACCTATCGTCCGAGCCAGCGACACGATGAATTCCCGCTGATCGCGCGGCTGACGCTGCACGCGGCGCGGATTTCATTTCTGCATCCGCACGACGGTCGGGAGATGACGTTCTCGGCTGATCCGCCGAAGGATTTCAGGGCGACGGTGCGGCAGTTAGCGCGGCTGAGCAACCGCACCGTGAAGAGCGAATAGCGAGTTCAGAAAACCAATTGAACTGCGACGCCGCCTTGTTCGGCAAGCCGCCCAATTCGGTATTCGCTATTCGACACTCGCTATTCACCGTGGCCGCGGCGGGCTGACGCTACGGCTCAGTCGGGCGCGAGCAGCGCGTCGAGCCGCGTCTGGTCAATCTCGTAGACGAAGACCGACCGGCCCGCCAGCGCGTCGGGCGGCGACCGGCGCAGCGCGGTCGTCAGTCGCATGAACGTCAGCATCTCAAGCCGCCGAATGTCCGGCGGGCTCAACGTCTCGTTGCCGCCCGACTTCATGCGTCGTAACAGGTCGGCGTAGTCGCGATTCAGCGCCGCCGTCCAGTTGTTCGCCTGCGGCAGCGGCGCCAGATCGACCACGAACAGCCGCAGACAGCTCGCGCTGAAGGCGTAAACACCGGGGGTGAGCGCCGCGGTCGAACTGTCGGGCGGGGCGTTGGCGCTGGGCAGGTAGCGGGCGCTGACGCCATACGCCGCCGGATCGCCCATGCCGAAGTAGGAGAGCTTCAGCTCGCGCCAGGCGGGCTCGTCGGCGTGCGCGCGCTGCAGCGCGGCGAGCTTGAGCATGTCCTGTCCCCAGTCGAGGTTGCTGTCGACCGCGACGTAGGCGGCCCGCTCGGGCGACTCGCAGATCTCGTTGAAGTACGCCAGCTCGTTCGGGTGCGCGCGCCCTGCGCCGATGACCAGCCACAGCGCCAGCGCCGCCAGCCCGACGCGGTCGCCGCGCGCTCCGTGCGCGAGCCGGGCTGCGGCCCCCGCCGCCGCCACGATCATGAACGGCTCGATCGGCAGAAGGTGGCGGTGGCCGAGGTTGTAGCCGCTCAGGACGGCGGACAGCCCGTAGCTGGCGACGGCGCCGCTCGCGGCGAGCACCCACGGGTCGCAGCGCGCGAGCGCCGCACGCCAGTTCGACGAGCGCGGCGACGCGCTTCGCGACGGGCGGCGCAGCAGTGCCAGCAGCAGCAGGACGAGCAGCGGCAGCGGCGTCTTGACCGCCAGAAGGACTGGAAAGTAGAGCCACGAGCCGCCGAAGACGGTCTTGCCCATGAAGTACGACCCGCGGTCTCGCGCGACGCGCGCGTTGTATGCCAATCCCCAGATCATCGGTTCGGGCAGCGCGCGTGCCGCGCGCAGCAGCGTCGCGGCCCGCGCCGTCACGCCGCCGCCGGCGAGCGCCCACTCCCAGTCGCCGCGGGCCGGATCGCGGTACGGTACGAAAGGGCGAAAGCCCGCGGCGTCGGCGGCGGGGACGATGCGGAAGCGGAAGCCGTAGCACGCCCAGATCGACGCGACGCCTGTGATCGCCGCGATCGTCAGCAGCAGCGCCGCGGGCGCGACGCGGCGTGGATGCGCGGCGACGGGATCGCCTCTGTTGCTGGCGGAGGCGGGCTCGGGATCGCCTTTCTCGCTGGCCGGGCCGTCGGCATGGTCGGCCCAGCGCCTCAGCAGCCACGCTGCCAGCAAGCCGGGGATGACGAGAACGAACGAGAATTTCATGACGCTGGCGACTCCGCCGACGGCGCCGGCGAGTGCCGCGCTGCCGAACGTGGGCCGCGCGATGAAGCGTGCGGCCGCGGCCGTCGCCACGAAGATGCCCAGCGCACCCGCCATGTCGGTGGTTACGAGGCTGCCATGTGCGATCATGGCGGGCGAAAGCGCCGCGAGCGTCGCGGCGGCGATCGCCGCGACCGGCCGTCGGGAATCGGCGGCGCCCGCTCCCAAGGGTGAGTTTGCGCTTTCGCGCTGCCCGCCGGCAGTTCGCCATGCCGCGACGACAATGGCGATCAGCAGCAGCGCAGCGAGGATCGTGATCATGCCGCGGGCTGGAAGCAGCAGGCGCAACGGCTGATTGTGCTGGTACAGCCAGCGGTACGCGATGTGCCAAGTGGCGCTTTCGCGCCATTCCTCGGGCGTCGCGATGTCGCGCGGCGCGCGGGCGTCGATCGCCAGTAGTGGCAGCGCCGCCCAACACTGGCCCAGGTGCGGATGCTCGGGTACGAATCGGTGATCGCCGCGCGTCAGCTTCACGTATCCGGCCAGGAGATGCGATTGCTCATCGTACGTGTCGGACGACGACGACGCGTTCGAGCGGCAGAGCAGGATGTAGGTCAGCAACATCGCGGGCACGACGATGATGGCGAACAGGTGCACGCGGCGTAAGGGGCCCGGATGGCGCGACATGCTGGCGAATTGGGCGCGCGAACGCCGACAAGTGCAATCCCGCGCCGGCCTACCCCGTCCGCGGTCCGCGCTGGACCGGACGCGACGAATCGCCAGTCTCCCCGCCGGAACCGCTAACGGTAGCTCCGAACTCCTCGAACACGTCGGGAGTCTCTGGAATCTCTACCGCCGGTCCGTTTATAATGTCGCCGCATATTTTACCGCTCGAGCCGGAGAAGACGATGATCGCCGCCCCCATTCTGGCTGCCGTAACGCTGCTTTCCGTTTCGACCGCCAGCCGCACGTTTTACGTCAGCGCTGTGAGCGGTAACGACGCATGGAGCGGAACCGAGGCGTGGTGGGATGGCGAGAGCGGCGGGCCCAAGAGCACGATCCAGGCGGCGATCGACGCGGCGGCGGATGGCGACACGATCATCGTCGAAGATGGGACCTACAGCGGCGTGGGGAACCGCGATCTCAACTTCAAATGCAAACAACTCCTGCTCTACAGCGCCGGCGGCCCCGACAACTGCATCATCGACTGCGAGTATCTGGGCTCCGGCTTCATCTTCGACGCCTGCGACACCCGCAACACCTGGGTGCAGGGCTTCACCATCACGCACGGCAGCCACCCCGACGGCGGCGGAATCCGCTGCGACGGCGGCAGCCCGACCATTCGGCACTGCCGCGTGGTCGCCAACATCGGCGGCGGGATCGGGGTCGACGGCGGCACGCCGTTGATCTCGTGCTGCAACGTCGACAACAATTCGAATCTGAACGCCGGCGCGGGCATTCGGCTGTTCGCTTCCGACGCCGTCATCATCGCTTCGCAGGTGCGGGGCAACTCGGCGACTGGCAACCCGTTCACGGGCAACGGCGGCGGCATCAGCATCGTCAGCGGCATGCCCCACGTCTCGACCACCACGATCAGCGCCAATGTCGCCGATGTCTCCGGCGGCGGGCTCTACGTCGAAGATTCATTCGCCATTGTCGAGAACTGCCTCATTTCCGGAAACCTGGCGGGCGAGGGCGGCGGCGGGGTGTACTGCACGGTCGACGTGACGCTGCGCAACTGCAACATCGTCGACAACGTCGCGGCGGCGCGCGGCGGCGGATTGAACGTGACCACCGACGTCGGTGCTCCCACCGCGGTTAACACGATCTTCTGGGGAAACGACGCGCCGCTTGGCCGGCAGATCTCGGTCGGATTTGGCAGCGTCACAACCAGCGAAGGCGAGGCCTCCGTAACCATCAGCTTCTGCGACGTCGCCGGCGGTCAGGCGGGCGTGGCGGCCGACACCGGCTTCGACCTGCGGTGGGGTGATGGCAACCTCGAGCTTGATCCGCTTTTCAAGGACCAGGCCCGCGAGCACCTGCGCATCTTCTCGCCATGTTTCAACGCCGGCGACCCGGGCGGCTCATACGACGGCGAGGCCGACATCGACGGCCAGCCGCGCGTGTTCAACAACCGCGTCGACATCGGCGCCGATGAAATCTGGATCACCGACGCGACCGACGTGCGCAGCGGCGGCCAGCGCCAGGGTGGGCCGGGGAATCCGTAGGTGATTGAATACTGAGGGGGCGATGTCACGCGGCGGTGCCCGCTACAACCTCGAGTGCCGAGACGCGGTTCACGGGTTTGTCTACCTGAGCGAAGCGGAATGGGCGATCGTCGACTGCCCGACCTACCAGCGTCTACGTGACATCCGACAGCTCGCGATGGCGCATCTGGTCTACCCCGGCGCGACGCATGCACGTTTTGAACATTCGCTCGGGTGTGTCCATCTGTCAGACCGGATCTACTCCGCACTCCGCAGACAGGTTGCCCAGGAGACGTGTCCCAACTTCGCTCAAGCCTTTCGTGCAAATGACGAGCAAGAGCAGCGCGGGCTCGAGGTCCTTCGCCTTGCCGCGCTGCTGCACGACCTAGGGCACACACCATTTTCGCATTCAGGCGAGCACTTGATGCCGGAGCGCCAACTGGCCGGCGGACCGCGCAAGGTCAAACACGAGGACATGACCGAAAAACTCATTCGCGAGACGGAGATTCGCGACAAACTCGAGTCGCTCCGCCCCGGAACAACCGAAGAAGTAATCGCCGTAGCCACTTCGCCTGAGCAGTCGAGACTGCCAGAGAGATCGAACTCATCGTGGTTTCGGTTTCTAAACGACATCCTAACCGGCGAACTCGGTGCCGACCGGATGGATTACCTCCTGCGCGACGCTACGCACTCGGGCCAAAGTGCCGGGCTTTTCGATTACCGCAAACTGATCGACTCGATGACGATCGTGCCACCGCCCCAAGAGGCCGGTGACGAGTATCGACTCGGTCTCGACGGTGCCGGTTGGTTGGTTGCCGAGCAGATGGTCGCCGCGCGCTACCTGATGTATGTCGCGCTGTACTTCCACAAGACCAAGCGCATCTACGAGATTCATCTGGAACGGTTCCTCGCACGCTGGCTGGAGGCGCGCTTCAAGGAACCGTTCTTCCCGGTCGACAAGCCAGACGAGTACGTGAAGCTGACAGACAGTCTCGTCTGGGCCGGAATCTACGAGGCTGCATGCTCAGACGATCGCAGAATGCGGACGCTCGCGCGACCATTCGTGGATCGTACCCACTTCCGCCTCGCGTTCGAACTGCTCCCGGTGGACAACATCGACGCGGCGAACACGGCGGAGACCCTCGGTCAACTGATGAAGGACGCGTATTCGCTGCTGGACGAGCGCATTGTCGATCCCCAGGAACGCATGCACGACGCATACGCGCGGGCGCTGGAGCGCCTCTTGAAACGGCGCACTCCCCGGGTCTGGAACAAAAGCCGCTTTGACAAACTCGTCCAGGCAGCCAATACTTTTGTTAGGGATAAGTTTGGAAGTCACGCATATGTTCTGCCCGATCAGGCAAGCCACCATGCCGCGAAGTTCTTCTGAGCGAAGGACAAGATATGGGTGTACCTGAATGAACGAACACGATATCTTGATGAATTGTCGGAAATCGTGTCGGGCATGCCCGATAAAATCTGGCGTGGCCGCATTTACTGCGACAGATCGCACTGCCAGGAGGTGAGACGCCACTGCGAAGAGTGGTTGGAGACGCACCCAAACAGGTGAGGGAGAACCGCATGCGTCAGGGAGAAGGCGCACTATCGCCTTGGATCCTCGGGGCGATCCACGAGTTGAACAAGTCGGGCAGTTGGACTGGTCGCATTCACGTCCAGAAGCACCTGTTCATTTCGCAGATTCTGGGCGTGGCTCGGCCGCCCACCGAGTTCGTGTTTTACGACTGGGGTCCGTACTCGTTCGACGTCGACCGCGAAATGGTCGATCTCGAACTCTTCGGGCTCGTGAGTCGCTGCTATCCGAAAGCCGGCTACGGGCCGAAGTATGAGCTGACCGCGCTCGGTGTCGATCGGATGGGCGCGCTCGATCAGTCGAATCGTAGCGCCATTGAACGTGTGGCGCACAAGCTCGGAAGTCGGCCGAGCCAGGACCTTGAGCTGATCGCGACCTGTCTCTGGGTGAAGATTCGCGAGCAGATCACCGATCGCGATCCAATCGTGAAACGCGTTCACGAGCTGAAGCCGAAGTACGATTCCGAACAGATCATGGCACAACTCCGCAACGCGGACGAGCTGGAACAAACACTCCCGGCATAGCCGCGCCGCGGCGGCACGGAGTCCGCATGAAGACCCCATCCTCCGCCGGCGGGTGGCATTCGATCCTCTACTCGCTCCGCAAGGCCCGTCAGGCCGGCGGCATCCTCAAGTTCTATCGCGCGCTCCGCAGCAAGAACGCGTGCAAGACCTGCGCGCTGGGTATGGGCGGGCAGGCTGGCGGAATGGTCAACGAGCGCGGCCGCTTCCCCGAGGTCTGCAAGAAGTCGATGCAGGCCATGGCTGCCGACATGCAGGGCCGCGTCCGCCCTGAGTTTTTCGCGCGTTACGGCTTCACCGAGCTGCGCAGCTTGTCGCCGCGCGAGTTGGAGGCGATGGGACGGCTGGATGAGCCCGTCTACGCCGGCGCCGACGACACGCACTATCGCCCGATTTCGTGGGACGCGGCGCTGGCAATGTGCGCCGACCGATTGAAGCGTACGCCGGCCGATCGCAATTTCTTCTACTTCAGCGGGCGGGCCAGCAACGAGGCCGCCTTCCTCTGGCAGCTCTTCGCCCGGCTCTACGGCACGAACAACGTCAATAATTGCAGCTATTACTGCCACCAGGCCAGCGGCGTCGCCCTGCGCGACACGCTCGGCACCAGCACCGCCACCGTCATGCTCGACGACATCGAGCGCTGCGACCTGTTCTTTCTCATCGGCGGTAACCCGGCCAGCAACCATCCGCGCCTCATGACCATGCTGGCCGACCTGCGCCGCCGCGGCGGGCACGTCGTCGTCGTCAACCCGCTGCGCGAAGTAGGGCTGGTCAAGTTTCGCGTGCCGTCGCGGCTGGGCAGCCTTTTGTTCGGCTCGAAGATTGCAAGCCGTTATGTGCAGCCGCACATCGGCGGGGACATCGCGCTGCTGACGGGCATTGCGAAACGGGTGGTGGAGATCGCCGGGTGCCCTGCCGAACTGCACAGCGCCTTCGACGACGTTACGGAAAACTCGGGCGCGTTCCTCGAACATTTGGATTCCCTGTCGTGGGAGCAGATCGAAGAGGCTTCCGGCGTTGACGGCGCGGAAATCGACGAAATCGCCGATCTGTACGCCGCGTCGGAAGGCACGATCTTCGCCTGGACGATGGGCATCACGCATCATCTGCACGGTACCGACAACGTGCGAGCGATCGTGAATCTCGCGCTGCTGCGCGGCATGGTCGGCCGGCTCGGCGCCGGGCTCCTGCCCATCCGCGGCCACAGCAACGTGCAAGGCGTCGGATCGGTTGGCGTCATGCCGAAACTGCGCCACGACATCTTCGAGCGGCTTCAGTCGCACTTCGGCGTGACCCTGCCGGCGACGCCCGGACTCGACACGCTGGCATGCGTCGAGGCGATGCGCGACGGACGGCTGTCAAGCGGCTGGTGCCTGGGCGGCAACCTGTTCGGCGCCACGCCGGATTCGCCGCGGACCGCGGATGCGTTCTCGCGTCTGGAATCGATCGTCTATCTGAGCACGACGCTGAACACCGGCCACGCCTGGGGCCGGGCGCGTGAAACGCTCATCCTGCCGGTCAGAGCCCGCGACGAAGAGTCGCAGCCCACCACTCAGGAGTCGATGTTCAACTACGTGCGCCTCAGCGACGGGGGGCCGGCGCGGCTGCCCGGCCCGCGCAGCGAGGTGGAGTTGGTGGCCCACCTGGCGCATGAGGTGCTTGGCAGCGCCGGGCCAATCAACTGGCGCGGCATGCGCGAGCATGGCACCATTCGCCGGGCAATCGCCGCCGTCGTCCCGGGCTTCGAGGAGATGGCGCGCATCGACGAAACGCGGCGCGAATTTCACATCGGTGGGCGCATACTGCATGAGCCCAAGTTCAGGACGCCCAGCGGCCGGGCGAAGTTCTCGGTCGTGCGAATTCCCGGCCACGAACCGTCGGAACGGCCGGACCCCGCGACGGGCCAACCAGATACCGGCGCGCATCACTTGCGGCTGATGACCATTCGCAGCGAGGGGCAGTTCAACACGGTCGTCTACGAAGACCAGGATGTCTATCGCGGCCAGGATCGCCGCGACGTGATCCTGATGAATCCGGCCGATGTCGCGCGGCTCGGGCTGCGGCCCGACCAGCCGGTCAGCGTCCGCAGCGCCGCCGGCGCGATGCACGGAGTCCGCGTGCGCCCGTTCGACATCCGGTCCGGAAACGCGGCGATGTACTTTCCGGAGTGCAACGTGCTGGTCCCGATGAGCGCCGACCCCGAATCGCGGACGCCGGCGTACAAATCGGTCGACGTGCTGCTGACTTCGCCGGCGGCGCGCCTATAGTCCGGCAGGAGGGATCGCGCGCGTCGGTTCTGATTCGCGCGTCCGAATATCTCTTTCGAGGGCGAAGCGGCGCGCTTGCGCCGCCCCTCGCGGCATCTTTCCGTGAACGGAGCCAATCGTGAGAGCCTGCACACACGCACTTTCGGCCGTGCTTGTGACGCTGAATTGCGGAGCGGCGACGTGGGGCGCGACGGCGATTTCCGCATACACCCAGCCTGCCGCGCCTGCTGCGTCGCTTGGGGGCGCACTTCGGACGCGCGCCATCGAGATCGATGCGGCAGCACTTGCCACGCGCCGCGTCGGGGACGTCGTCGAACTCGCGCTGTTTGAGGACGTCACGGTGGTCGCGCGCGTCAGCGGCATGACGCGCGTTACGCCCGATAGTGTCACGTTGCTGGCCGACACGCTGCCGCCGGCGGAAGGCCGCGCGGCGCTGACGGTCCGCGGCGGGCAGATCAGCGGCGGAATCTGGACGCGGAATGGCGCGTTCGGCCTGCTGCCCGCGACGACCGCCACAGAGCGGAGCACGGCGCAGCATGCGAGCCGGTCGAGCAGCGCGGCGCTCGCGATTCAGTGGGACCCCGAAGTGCTGGTGACCTGCGACCTCGCGCCGTCGGATACCCGCGCCCACAGCCCACATTTTGCGGACGTGCGCGGCACGCCCGCGGCGTCGGGCGCGCCTGCAGCGCGCCACGAGCGCCACGACACACGCGAGCGCTCGGACGCCTGCAATTGCGGCGACGATGGCAGCACGATCGACGTGCTGTGCGTCTACACGGCGCTGGCCCGCGCCGCGGCGGGCGGTGCGGCGGCGATCGAGCTGCGAATCGCTGACGCGATCGCGGATGCAAACGTGGCACTGCTGGACAGCGCGTTGCCGGCGGTACAGATGAACGTCGTCGGTTTTTACGAAGTCGACTACGACGAGGTGAGTCCGGAATGGCTCGATCATCTGTATCGCGTCGCCGAGCTTGCGGACGGCTACATGGACGACGTGCACGCGCAGCGCGACGCGGCGCGGGCTGACCTGGTGGCACTGGTCGTGGACGACACGCGCTTCACCGGCGGCGCGGCGCTGAACTACATCTGGTCGAGCACGAGTGGCTTCAGTTGCGTCAATTGGCGCGCCGCGGGCGGCGGGAACCTGACGCTGGCGCACGAATTCGGGCACAACTTCGGCTGTGTGCACGATCATGCCAACGCGGCCACGCCGGCCTTCCCATTCATGTACGGCTACCGCTTCAACGACGCGGGCGACGAGATCGGCACGATCATGGCGGTCAACGGGATCGACATTTACGCGCCGGTGTTCTCGAACCCCGACCTGACGTACAACGGCTCGCCACTCGGCCGCCCGATCAGCCATCCGCAGGCGGCCTATAACGCCCTCGGCATCGAGCTGACGCGCTGGGCGCTCGCGAATTTCCGCGACAGCACGCGTATCACCGACTGCAACGGCAACGGCATCGACGACGCGACGGACATTTCCAGCGGCACCAGCCTCGACGCCAACGGCAACTGCCGGCCCGACGAGTGCGAACGCCGCCTCTACGTCGATGCGAGCGCCGCCGACGATGGCGACGGCCTGAGCTGGGCGACGGCGCGGCGCAATCTCGCGGCGGCGCTGGACCTGGCGCGGATTCCCTGCTCCGACATTTCGGAAGTCTGGGTGGCCGACGGGGTCTACACGCCCGACGACGGCAGCGGCGATCGCTGGGCGCGCTTCGTACTGACGTCGGGGGTGGGCGTGTATGGCGGGTTTCAGGGGCAGTCGCACCCGGGCGGCGGCGAAACGTCGCTGCTGGAACGCGATCCGGCGGCGCACGTGACGGTGCTGAGCGGCGACATCGGCGCGACGGGCGTGGCCACCGACAACGTGCACTCGGTCGTCGAGGCCGTCGGCACCGACAACACCGCCATCCTGGACGGATTCACGATTCAGGACGCGTACGGCGACTACAGTGGCGGTGGGATCTGGTGCAGCGACGCCGACCCGGTCATTCGTGACTGCATTCTCGCGGACAACGTCGTCGCGCAGTACGGCGGCGGAATCCTGATGGACGCGGGCAGCGCTCCCGCGCTCGTACGCTGCACGATCCGCGACAATCAGGCCGCCTGGAGCGGCGGAGGCGTCGGCGTCATCGACAGCGCTCCGACGCTCACCGATTGTGCCATTCAGGGCAATTCCGCCAACTACGGCGGCGGTGCCTGGGTCGACGGCGCGGCTCAGCCGACGTTCACGCGCGCGACATTCGTGGCCAACGCCGCCAACTTCGGCTCCGGCGGCCTGGACGCCTACGCGGGCGCGAGCGTCAGCCTCAGCGAATCGAGCTTCGAGAGCAACACCGTCGCCGACGGCGGCGGCGGCGGGGCCGGTATTGGCGCCGGTTGCAGCGCGGATTTCGTCGATTGTACGTTTCTCGCCAACACCTGCACCGGCGCCGGCGGCGCGATCTATGCTTTCGACGCACTGCTCTTCGTCCAACGCGGTACGCTGAGCGGAAACAGCTCCGCGTTCGGCGGGGCGATCGGCGCCAGCAGCGGCGTGATGGCGGCAATCGAGGATTCAACCGTCAACGGCAACGACGCCGCCCAGGGGGCCGGCGCACTCGACATCTGGGACGCCGTCGTGATCGTCACCGGCTGCGACTTCGAGGGCAACACGGCTGCCGATGGCGACGGCGGCGCCGTGCGGGCCGACAGCTCGCAGCTCGACGTTCGCGCATCGAACTTCCGAACCAACCTGGCGACGTTTGGCGGCGGGGCGCTGGCGGCCTGGGGCAGCGACCTGGCGCTGACCGATTGCGTGCTGGAGGACAACCTCGGGGCCTGGGGCGGCGCGATCGCCTGCAACGGCGCGCTGCTGACACTCGAGCGGATCGACTTCACGGCGAACCGCGCGACGCCCTACAACGGCGGCGCGCTCGACTGCTGGTCGACCACCGTCGACGCGGTCAACGCGGTCTTCGCCGGCAACGTCGCCGACGGTCTTGGCGGCGCCGTCTGGATGTTGACAAACTCGTCGGTCAACCTGATCAACTGCACGCTGCACGGTAACAACGGCCAGACCGGCGGCGGCCTGGCATGCCTCGACTCCACGCTGGGTGTCGTCAGCGCGATCCTGTGGGCGAACCGGGATACGGCGAGCGGCACGGTTCAGGCCCAGCAGATCGCCATGTTGAACGGCACGCCGCAGGTCTCCTACTCCTGCGTCGAGGGCTGGGATGGTGCGTGGGGCGGCGCGGGCAACATCGCTTCGGACCCGCTCTTCGCTGATGCCGCCCATGGAAGCCTGCGGCTCGCGGCTGGATCGCCGTGCATCGATGCCGGCGACAGCCTTTCCGTGCCGGCGGGCGTGGTTGTCGACCGTGACGGTGCGGCGCGCATGGTCGACGATCCCGCTGTCGCCGACAGCGGCCGCGGTCCGGTGCCGATCGTCGACATGGGAGCTTATGAGCGCCAGGCGACGTGCCAGCCGTGCGACGTCGATTGCGACGGATCGGTGAACGGATTCGACATTCAGCCGCTGGTCGCTCTGCTTTCGGGGCAGAGCTCGCCCTGCTCTCCCTGTGCCGGCGATGCCAACGGCGACGGCTCGGTCAATGGCTTCGACATCCAGACGTTCGTCGAGTGCCTGACGGGCGGATGATGTGGCGAAATGCGGCGGCGACGCCCGCGAGTCGGATTGTCCAGCGTATCACATTATGGCCGAATACCCGTCGACGTCGCCACGCCGGTGAAGCGCCGCGAACCGAGCGTCCACTCGGGGATGCCCTCGGGCCAGAGGGAGACGGTGAGGCTGTAGTCGTCCTCGATGCGGTCGATTTCGAGATTGACGGCGAAGTACCAGCGGGGCAGCTTGCGGATGTAGCCGATGGCGAACTCGCCGTTGCGGCCCTGATCGAGGTCGTACCACTCGCGGACGGCGATGATGTGCTTTTCGGTGAGCTTGTAGTTGAAGCCGCCGCCGATGAGGTGCATGTCGATGTCGGCGGCGTTGCGGAAGCCGAGGACGTAGGCGAGGCGCGGGAGGCGTTCGATGGCGATGGAGATGTTGTTGCGATCGAGCTGGCCGTCGTTCCAGTCGTAGTTGGCTTCGTAGAGCAGGCTGGTGGTGTCGCTGATGCGATAGGTGAGGTCGAGGGCGGCGTAGTTGCGCGTGCGGCTGTCTTCGGGGCGCAGGGGATTGGCGTAGCCGTTGGAGATTTCGCCTTCCTGCTGTCGGCCGAAGAAGCCGCTGGAGAGGTCGAGCGAGAGCAGGTCGACGGTGCGCTGCTTGTCGCCGACGCCGCGCTTCGTCTGCCACGTTTGGCGCAGCGCGACGGCTCCGCCGTAGATGTCGTCGACGGTTTCAATGCCCTCGTCGAAGGGCGGCAGCGTGGCACTGTCCTGATTGCCGTGGCCGCTCCAGAGGGCGAACTCCGGGCGGATGATGTGGCGGATGCGGTTGATGTCGAGCAACTCGCTGACCGCGCTCGGATAGACGCGCGAGAGCATGGTGCCGCCGCGGAGGCCGTAGGTCATCAGTCCGCGCCAGAAACTGTCGTGGCGCGGGATTTTGCTCCAGTAGGTGCTGCGGAGGCTCACGAACGGCGACACGTTGAGCGCGTCGAGCTTGAGCGGCAGCTCAAACTCCTGCCGCGAGTCCTGCCGGAAGATGGCGCTGGTCTCGTTGAGATTGTCACGCCGGTGCAGGCGGAAGAACTGCCGATCGTCCGGGCGATAGCGCACCACGCCGGCACGCGACTCGTGATACGACACCAGCGAATCGAACAGCGTGTCGCCGATGCGGCGATAGGTCAGATCGGGCAGGTGCTCGGTCTGCGTGTAGAAGTCGAGCAGGCGGCCGTTGACGAGCATGCTGAACGCTTCGGTGTCGCGGGCGCGCTTCAGGTAGAACGCGGTCTCCTGCTCCTTGCCCTCGTTGAACTCGGCGTTCTCGTATTCTTCGAGCCAGCCGGAATCGCTCAGATAGCTGACTTCGAACGTGGCCTGCCAGTCCTGCGGGAGAAACTGCCGGTGCCGCCAGGTGACGCGCCCGCGCTCGGTCTCGTCGGGCGTCGTGTTGCGGAAGCGGCCGAGGTTGTCCTGCCCATCGTCGTACATGGCGTAGCTGCGCAGGAAACCGAACGCGTCGGGTCGCTCGTAGTCCATGTTGAGCCCGACGCCCGGGCCGCGCTCCGAGAAATAGTCGAGCTTCAGGTCGGCGTCGAAACCGGGCGGCGTTTCGACGCCCGCCAGCGCGAAGAAATTCCAGACGGTGCGGAGGGTGTAGCCGAAGTCGTCGGAGTATCCGGTCTGGAAGCGCTTGAGCGATGTTTCGGTGGCTTCGACATCGCCCTTCGAGTGCGGCCACCAGAGCACCGGCGTGTTCTCGACGTTCAGCGTCGCGTCGTAGACCTCGAACTGACCACGGAGCGGCGAAAGCTGCCGGCCCGACGCGTCGCGCTGCGTCCGGTCGCGCAGGTAGACGCGCTCGGCGCCGACGTGATAGTGCGGCGTGAAGAACTCGCTGGTGCTGATGCGGGCGTGGTCGGCGCGGAATTCCGTCGCCGAAAGCTGCCGGATTTCCGCGGCCCGCAGATAGAGCGGCACCTCGCGGCCCGGAATCTGGGCGCGCAGGACCGCATCGAGGATCAGTGCGCGACGGTGCTGAAAGTCGTAGTACAGGCGGTCGGCGCGGATGAAGCGCGGACCGGCCGAGAGGATCACGTCGCCTTCGAGATAGACGCCGGCAATCCGTTCGAGCAACGCGGCCCGCAGACCGCCGTCCGGCTGCGAGGCCGGCTGCGAAGCCGCCTGCCGGCCCTGTGCCGCCTCCGCCGCCGATGGTTCATCCGTCGCGGCCGCGGCCGGCTGTTCGCCCGCCGGCTGCGACGCCGGAATCGCCTGCTCGCCCGGCTTCTGGTCGGGCGAAGTTGGGAAGACGACGGCGCTATCGGCCTGAATTTCGACCAGCGCCGACTGATCGTCGCCCGACTGTGAGAAGTAGACGCGGCCGCGCGCCACGATGACGCGTTCGCCCGCGGGCGTCAGCACGGGTTCGAGATCGGCCCGGTAGCGAATCACCGTCGGCGGCTTTTCCGACTCGATCCGCGCCAGCACGTCGGTCGGACGCTCGACTTTCATCTCGGCTTCGTCGGGCGGCGGTTCGCCGCGCAGGGCTTCGAGCGCCATTCGATCGCGCAGCGCCTGCTGATAGAGCGGAGAGTCTTCGACGGACTCGGGCGAGTGCGCGTCGTGCGACTTCAGCACGCGGCCATATGTCCGCAGATTCGTCACCAGCAGGACGTCGTCGTGCAGCGTCGTGCCGGCCGATTCCCGGACCTCGGCGTTGTGCCACAGGTAGACGGTCAGATCAAAAAACGGCCGCGGATCGGACTCGACCCGGCCTTGCGTAATCCACACTACCGCGTCTTCGGCCGACATCCGCCGCCGGCCCGCGTCGAGCTGGAAACTGCCCTGAAAGAGCAGGACGAGCGTGCCGTCGTCGCGCTTCCACTGCCGCACGTAGCGGCCCGCGACCTCGATGTCGGTTTCGCTGATCCAAGTCGGCAGCAGAGGCTCTTCCTCGGACGCGGCCTCCTGAGCCGCGACCACCGGCACCATCCCCGCCGCCAGCAGCACGCCGAACAACCCGGCGGTCCATCGGCAGCCCCCGCGCGGCCACCGCCCAGCCGGGCGCGGCGCACTGCACTGATATGAGCATGACCGCGCCAAGGCCGTCTCGCCGAACCCAACCGAATGACCGCTCGAACGCAGGCCATTATTGGCCAGACCCGCGCGGGGTCAATGGCGCGGCGGCCAGGATGTGCTACGCTATGGACGGCAGGGCACGCGGGAATCCGGGCTGCGGATGCGGCCTCGTGCCCGCCTGCCCCGGCGCTGCGCTGCCGCCAGGACGTGCGGCGCAGCGCATCGCGGCGGGAGTGCGGACGAGAAATTCATGACGTCGATTCGGCATTATTGCGGGCTGTGCGGCGTGGTGAACCACCCCGACGCGGCCGAGTTCGCCTATTTCGGGCTCTACGCCCAGCAGCACCGCGGGCAGGAGGCGGCCGGAATCTGCACGTCGGACGGGCGCACGATCGACCGGCGGGCAGCGATAGGGCTCGTCACCGACGCGCTGAACGAGCGCGATTTGGTCGAGCTGCGCAATCCGATGGCGATCGGGCACGTGCGTTACTCGACGACCGGCTCGTGCTCGACCGCCAACGCGCAGCCGCTGCTGGTGAACTGCGCCGCCGGACAGGTCGCGATCTGCCACAACGGCAACCTCGTCAACGCCCGCGCGATCCGCGAGACGTACGAAGCGACGGGGCACATTTTCAACACCACCTCGGACACCGAAGTCATCCTGCACATGCTGGCGGACGCGGCCTACCGCGACATGGACGATCCGCTCGTCGCGGTGCTGCGGCAGCTGCGCGGCTCGTACTGCCTGCTGGTGATGTTCCCCGACCGCATCGAGGCGGTGCGCGACCCGTCGGGCAATCGGCCGCTGTGCCTGGGCCGCGCGGGCGACGCCTGGATCGTTGCCAGCGAGACGTGCGCGCTGGACATCGTCGACGCCGAGTACGTCCGCGAGATCGAGCCGGGCGAGATTGTGACGCTGTCGCTCGATGGCATCCGCTCGCGGCGGTACAGCGTGCCCGACACGCCGCGGGCGCAGTGCATCTTCGAGCACGTCTATTTCGCCGACCCGTCGAGCATGATCTTCGGCCAGAGCGTGCACGAGGTCCGCAAGCGCTTCGGCGCCAGCCTGGCGCGCCAATCGCCGGCCAGCGCCGACCTCGTCATCGCCGTGCCGAACTGCGCCCGCTGTGCGGCGATCGGCTATCACGAGGAGTCGGGGCTTCCGCTGGGGCGTGGTTTCACGACCAATCACTACGTGGGCCGCTCGTTCATTCTGCCGTCGCAGGGCATGCGCGACATGGCGGTGCGGCTGAAGCTGAACCCGATCCGCGCGAGCGTGGCGGGTAAGCGGCTGGTGGTCGTCGAGGACTCGGTCGTGCGCGGCACGACGACGCGCGGCAAGATGCAGTCGCTGCGAAACGCGGGCGCCCGCGAAATCCACCTGCGCGTCGCCAGCCCGCCGATCCGTCACCCCTGCCACTACGGGATCGACTTTCCCAGCCGCGCCGAACTCATCGCGCACGAGCGCACCGTCGAACAGGTGCGCGAGTTCCTCGGCGTCGACTCGCTCGCGTATCTCACGCTCGACGCCATGCTGGCCTGCGTTCGCCCGCCCGCCGAGCATTTCTGCACGGCGTGCTTTTCCGGGCGCTACCCGATCGCGATCGACGGGGAATTCGACAAGAACGTGTTTGAACTGCACGTGCCCGCGCCCGCCGGCGCCCCGCCACGAGCCGAGGTTCGGCACTGACGGGGACCAGTGGAGCCGCCGTCCCTGCCGGGAACCAGTGGAGCCACCGTCCCTGCCGGCCTTGAGCGCTGTGCCGTCGCGCTGCTGCGAGAAGTCCCCTTTTCGCACCCCGCCGGCGAGAATCCGCTCCACCTCTCGCTCCTCGCCGGCGCTCGCGCTGTTCGTTCAACTCCCGCGGGCGTCGGCAATCCGCTGATAATGCTCAAACTCCTGAGCCCCGGCGTTTACGCCGGGCCCCCAGCGTTTACGCCGGGCGTTCCCGCCCTGAAGGGCGGGGCTCGGAAGTCTGCGACCGCGAAGCCTGTGTGGTCGCGCCCTCGCCGGGCGCGTAGCTGAACACAATCAGAGCCCCCGGCTGGTTCTCCACATAGCGCTCGGCCGAGCGAATCGCGTCGTCGTTGGGCAGCATGCGGCGCGAGCCGTGCTCGGTCCACCAGCGCCCGCCCGCGGACTTCCGAGCCCCGGCGTTTACGCCGGGCGTAGTGGTCGCATCCTTCGGGACCCGGGCGTTCGGGCCGGGCGTAGTGGTCGCATCCTTCGGGACCCGGGCGTTCGGGCCGGGCGTAGTGGTCGCATCCTTCGGGACCCCGGCGTTCGGGCCGGGCGTAGTGGTCGCATCCTTCGGGACCCGGGCGTTCGGGCCGGGCGTAGTGGTCGCATCCTTCGGAACCCCGCCGTTTACGCCGGGCGCGTTGGTCGCATCCTTCGGAACCCCGGCGTTCGGGCCGGGCGTAGTGGTCGCATCCTTCGGAACCCGGGGCGTCGGGCCGGGCGTAGTGGTCGCATCCTTCGGAACCCGGGGCGTCGGGCCGGGCGCGTTGGTCGCATCCTTCGGAACCCGGGCGTTCGGGCCGGGCGTAGTGGTCGCATCCTTCGGAACCCCGGCGTTCGGGCCGGGCGCTCCAATCGCCTGCCCGAGCCGCCGCGACGACACGCCCTTGAACAGATTGAGCAGCCGCGCGCCGTCCGCTTCCTCAGACATCGCCACGACGTGCACGTGGTCGTCCATGATCGCACACGCGTGAATCCCGACGTCATGACGATCGGCCACCTCGCGCACGGCTTCCGCGACCACGCGTGCTTGCTCTGCCGTCAGGCGAACAGTTTCGCCCGCCTGCCGGCGCCGCGCCATGTGACGAAGCGCCGGCATGTCGAAGTCGTACGGTTCGCCCGGCGTGTTGTGGATCACCCAGCCCCCGCGCCCATCCGGAATCCGGCTGACAAACCCGCGCTCGTCGCCCGGCAGCCAAGTGCCGTACGTCGTCCACGTCAGCAAGTATGTCCCCCCGGTTGCCCTGGCCGACACAGCTTTCCCCCGCGCTGCGCGCGCCTCCCGGACCGCCGGAACCTCCTGAACTTCCCGAACCTTTCGAACCTCCGGAGCCTCGCGGACCTCCGGAGCCTTTCGGACCTCTCGGACCTCTCGGACCTCCGGAGCCCCGGCGTCTCGACTTTGGCCCTTTCTAGATTTCGCGAAGTGATTTCGCTTCGGCTGGTGGAGATTGCGCGGATCGGTTATCTAGTTATATAACTAGATAGCCGCCGCCGGGCGACGGTCGGCTCAAGGAGCC
>JAJVHV010000002.1 GCA_022072445.1 Phycisphaerae bacterium
CAACGCGGATGATGACATCGCCGACGCTGGCGACGACATCCAGATCGACGACGACTTCGCCAGCAGCGCCATGACGCTCACGTACGACGACAACGGCAATCTGACGGATGACGGCATCTTCAAGTTCACGTACGACGCCTGGAACCGCCTCGTCGCGGTGAAGTCGCGCTACTCGTCGGGCACCACGCAGACCACGTTTGCCACCTACGCCTACGACGGCGCGAATCGCCGGACGAGCAAGGTCGTCACCAACAATGGCGTCGAGGTCTATCCCAACGACGGTGGCGAGACGACGGTCAACTTCTATTACGACGATCAATGGCGCATCGTCGAAACGCGCAACGGCTCCAATCAAGCGACCTGGCAGCATCTGTGGGGCACGCAGTACATCGACGAGCTGATCTGGCTGGAGCGCAACGGCGACCCGACCATCGGCAATGATACCGACCCAGACGGCACCGCTGGCGAGGGCGCCGAGAGTCCAGCCGATCACCGGTACTTCGCGCATCAGGATCGGAATTGGAATGTCGTTGCGCTGACCGATCATGGCATCGATGTCGGCGGCACGCTGGTTGAGCGATACACTTATACGCCATACGGCGACACCCAAGCGTTGCAGGGCGGGGTGCGTGAAGCTGGCAATTCATCGCCGTCATCTACTATAGGCGCGACGTTGCATTCCCAGGGCCTCTCCACTGATCAAGAGATATCGGGCGTGTTCCACCGCAATCGTACTCGTGATCCAGGGCTTCAGCGATTCTCTACGCGAGATCCGCTCCGCATGTTACTTGATCGCGCTCTTCCAGGCACCGTAGATCGGCTCGGGGCCAACGCGTACAGTTTTGTTCGTGAACGAGCGACGGCATCCCACGATCCAAGCGGGTTGTGTGATACGCCAAGATGTGGTATCGATCCCCCGACGAGCCCATCCTGCTCTCTAGATTGCCTGTTTGGTTGTGCGGATCCGGGCAAAGACGGTGAAGGCCCACCCCTTGGATTTGCCGAATGCTGCTGTGGCGTAGAGTGCTATTGCGTATGCGAGGGAAACATACGTGCGAACTTTCCCTACGCACAGAGAATCGTTGAGGGTTGCAACGCGCTGCATGAGCACAACCACATATGCGAGGAGAATTTGTGCGACCCAGACGAACACATTCCGCATTGTGGTGCAGCCATGGCCAGCATGGGTTGCGTACTTGGAAACTACGGCCGTTGTGCCGGGGACAATGATTGCCTGCTGAATCTAATTGCTTACAACGACAATTCCCTCAAGAATTGTGGGAAGAGTGATCCTCCCTGCACTCCTGGCGACGCTAGTGCGTGCACGTGCCTCCACGCGATTGTCGATTGTCTCCTCAATGTTGATTATGGGCAACCCCAGTTATGTGACATAGGGCCGTGCAAGTAATGAGCCGCTCGCTCACTCGCAGGTTGTTCGGTGCCTCAATAGCCGGCAGTGTTGGCACGGTACTGTTGTTACTAGTATGCAGTTTCTGGTGCCAGCTTATTGTTCAATGGGGGAGCGGGATGTTGTGCGTAGGGGACGGTGTTGTGCAGTTCGGATACTCGCGGAGCGCTCTGAGTCGAGCCGCAGGCTTCAAGATCTTGCGATGGACGACAGGGTTCTCGTTTGGCAGACAGACGTTTGCTTGGCGAGCCGGCCCGGGTGCGTTTCTTCTGCAGGTTCCTGTTTGGGCGCTAGCAGGGATGACCTTGGCTGTCGCTGCCGGCCCGTTGCTGTTGCTGCGCCGGCGTTGCGGGCGATCGAACAGAGAGTGCACGGAATGCGGCTATGACTTAACTGGCAATCCGACGGGACGTTGTCCCGAGTGCGGTGCAGAGTTACGTATCGAACCGCAGCCGGCGTGACAGAGCGATGCGACCGCGTGGGGGAGGTCCAACAGAGCAACGGCAGCTTCACCATCACCAACGGCGTCGCCTTCGGCATCGAGGCCGAGGCCCGCAGCGGCGCCGCGCATGGCTACGCCGCGACCGTGCCGGCTGGCCAGGTCGGCCTGTGGTGCAGCCACGCCAGCGCCAATTCGTTCGATAATTTCAAAGTGAGAGACCTGGTCGGCCCGTACGAAGCCGACGGCCGCTGGTTCAGCGACAAGGCCGAGGTGCAGATCGACGATTCGAACAACAACCTGCTCCGCAGCAGCTCGGCGACCAGCACGGAGTATTACGACACCTGCATCGTCCGCCGCGGGTTTCGGGCCGGCAAATACGTGGCGACGTTCCGCTTCAAGTGGGCGCCCGGCCCGTCGCCGGGGTTTCTGGTGCGCTGGGTGAACCCCGGCGACTGGCTGGCGGTGATGGTGAAGGCCGCCGACAGCAAGGCCTGGGTGTACAAGCGGGTGAACGACGGCATCCTGCAAAGCCCGCTGTCGCCGCGCGCTCTGCAATGCCGGTCTTCGTCCGGCTTTGGGGGGCCCGCTCTCGTCCGGCTGTGCAAAGCCCGCTCTCGTCGGGCTGTGCGACGCCCGCTCTCTTTTGGCTGTGCGAAGCGCGCTCTCGTGCGCCTCGACACGGGCGCGTGGCTCGAGCCCGGAACGACGAGGCCACTGACGCGACTACGACCGCATCCTACGGCCCGCCAGTCAGCGATTCCGGCAGACCGACAAAGTCAAGCAGCGCTTCCAGCGGCGTCGAGTCCGCCGGAACCACCACCAGCGTGACGTTGCCGGCGTTATAGACCACGTCGAACATCTTGCCCTTGCCGATCACGCGGCCGGTCACCTGGCTGAACGTCCCTGTCCGCGAGCCAAACGTCATGATGACAAACGACTGCCCGATCTGAGGCTCAAAGCCGTTCGGCCGCGAAATGTCCAGCGCGCCCGCCAGCGTCGCTTGCCCGCTGAGCTTCAGTTGCGGATAGCCCGTCCCGGCTCCAACGCCGGTGATCTCGACCCTGTAGCGGCCCGGCGCGGCGATGTTCGCTCCGCCGCCCAGATTCTGCGTCTTGGCCAGCCGCAGCGTTCCATCGGCGACCATCGTCGTACCGCCGTACGTGTTGGTGCCGTCCAGAATCAGTGTGCCGGCGGTTGTCTTGGTATAGCCGCCGCCATTGTTGATCTGCGACACGTTCTTGAGCACACCGCTGCGAATATCGAGATTGTCGATCGGCGTGGCGCCGCCGATCGCGTGGCTCTGCATGTTGAGCGTGCCGCCCTCGAGGACGATCGTGCTGACGCCGCTGCCGCCGTCGGTGATGTCGGCGCCCAGTGTCAGCGTGCCGCCGTTGAGGTTCAGCGTACTGGTCGCGCCATTGACGCTCATCTCAAGGGCGTTGGCGATCGTCCAGGTCGAGCCGGAGTCGACAATCGTCGCGGTCGCCGCTGCCGAGTTGTTGAAGCCCAGCGAACCGAAGAGGCTCGACACGCTGGCACCCTCCTGAACCATCAGGACGCCGGTCGCGTCGAATCCGACCGACAACGTGCCGGAGACGTTCCAGGCCGAGCCGCTGCCCGAGATGTTGGCGACGCCGAAGCCAAACGTGTTCCCGACGGTGGCGTTTCCGCTGGTCACCACGCCGCCATTCAGCACGTCCAGCTCGCCCGATCCGCCCAGGTAGCCGACCGCGAGGTTGTTGTTCGTCCAGGTCGCGCCCGTTCCGGAGACGGTTGCGGTGCCGTCGCCGGTGTTGAAACTGCCGACGCGGGCGAGCGAGCTGGTGACGGTGCCACCCGCGTCGATGGTCAGCGCGCCCTCGCCGCCGTCACCAACGATCAGTTCACCCGTGTTGGTCCAGGTCGCGCCGCCGCCGATCTGGACCGCGCTGCCGTCAGCGCCCGTCCCGCCGGCGATGGAGGCATCGGTGTTGGTCACCGCGCCGCCGGCGAGAATCTGGAGCGTTCCCATGCCCTGGAAACCGACGTAGAGCTCGGCGCCGTTCTCCCACGTCGAGCCGGCACCGGTGACGGTGACGGATCCGACCGAGCCGGTGCTTCCGCCGATTTGCGCGTAGCTGGTGTTCTGGACGTTGCCGGCGGCTTCGATGGTCATTGTTCCGTTTCCGGAACTTCCGACGATGAGCGTGCTGCCGCAGATCAGCGTGGAGTCGGGGCCGGTGATCGTCGCGCGGCCGGTTCCCGTCGGCATGCGTCCGACAAATGCTCCGCTGCACGTGAGGCTGGCGCCGTCAGAGATGGTCAGCTCGCCGTCGCCGTCCTCGCCGATGACGGGCGCGCCATTCACGTGCCAGAGCGACGTCGGTCCGCTGACGTCGACCACACCCACTGCGCCGGGGTCCGTCCCCACAAAGCTGCTGTCGGTCGAGACGCTGCCGCCGGCGTCGATGTTCAGCGTGCCGGTGCCGGAATAGCCAATGCCCAGGAAGCCGGTGTTCGTCCACGTCGAGCCCGCGCCGCTCACCGTGGCGCTGCCCGTCGAGCCGGCGACACTTCCGACGTGGGCGATGCCGCTCTGCACACTGCCTCCGGCCAGCACCGACAGCGTCCCGTTCCCCTGATAGCCGACGCCAAAGCTGCCGGTCATCGTCCAGCTCGACCCGGAACCGTCGACGTCGGCGCTGCCGCTCGTGCCTGCTGAAAGTCCGACAAAGCCCGACCCCGTCGCCACCGCTCCACCGTTTACCGTCAGCGCGCCGTTTTCCAGCACGAATTGATGCGTCGCGCCGTCGATCATGGCGCCGGCAGCGGTCAGCGTGATCGTGCGGGAAGTCGTCAGGTCGGCGGTCATCGCCAGTGTGCCGCCGTTGATCGTGACCGCGTTGCCGCTACTGCCGAGCCGCGCGTCGGCGTCGATCGCCAGCGTGCCCTCGTCGATGATGATCGGACCGAGAAACGAGCTGTTTCCCGTCAGCGTCAGCGTGCCCGAGCCGGTCTTCGTGAACGCCGCGCATGTTCCCGTCACGCGGCTGATGGCCGTGTTGAAGCTCCCGTCGATCGTCAGCGCGAAGCCGCCGCCATCTGCGGCGTTGATGGCCAGATCGCCGCTGTTCGCGTCCCACGTTTGCGACGCCGTCAGTCGAATCGGGCATGTGACGGTCTGCAAGCTGTTGTCGTTATTGCTGATGCCGCCCGCGCCAATGTCGAGAAAGTTGTGCAGCCCGCCATTCGTAACGTCGAACGACCCCGCCGGACTGACGAACGTCAGCGATAGAATCGACTGCGGCGTATTGACCAGCGGGGTCAATCGAACGGTTCCGCGGAAGCCGATATTCGCCGTTCCGTTGTTGGCCGGCACGGCGTTCGGATTCCAGTTATTGGCCGTCGTCCAATTATCGTTCGTGCCGCCGCCATCCCAGAGTTGAGCCAGCCCGGCGGCCGGAAGTCCTGTCACCGCAAGCGTCAGCGCCAGCGCGCGCAAATTCCGTGACGCAACATCCCTGGCCCGCATGGCACGCTCCTGGAAATCGACCTGTGCCGTACCGCCTCTCGCGGTTCCGGCAATAAACGTACGAAGCCGAACCCGAATCCCGGCCATTATCTTACCGAAATTACCGCGCCCGTGCCCCCCTTCGGCCCGGTGGCCGCACCTAAGGGGCGGAAGTACCGTGAAGGACCACGCCGGAGATGGGTGAAAGCGTGAGGTCGATGGTGTCGGCGGTGGCGGGGGCGGACGTTTGCGGACCGAAGACCTGCGAGAAGTGCGCGGGCCAATCACCGCGTCGTTTGACGATGACGCGCTGCAACTGATCGGACGCGTTCAGAAAGACCAGCGCGGTCTCGCGTGCGTTCCGGCGAGCGAAGGCCCAGACGTCTTTTGCGTCGTCGGCCAGCACGCTCTCGAAGTCGCCGGTGCGGAGCACTTCCAGCCGGCGTCGCAGGGCGATCAACTCGCGGTAGCAGGCGAGGTGCTCGGTCATGACGAAGTTCTCCTGCGGCTGAGCGAAGGGCTCGAGGTCGCGCCAGAGCATCGGCTTGCGGTTGGTCGGGTCGTCGGCACCCCACATGCCGACCTCGTCGCCGTAGTAAATCATCGGCGCGCCCACGTAGGTCATCTGGAGCAGGGCGACGAGGCGGGCGCGCTGGTATTCGGCCGGTCCGGGTTTCGAGTTGTCGTAGGAGGGGTTGCTGTCCTGGACGCGATTTCCAATGTCGTACTCGCGGTCGGGGTTCTGCGCCATCGAGACGACGCGGTCGGTATCGTGGCTGTCGACGAGGTTCTGCATGACGGCGGTCGCCGCCGGCGGATAGGTGAGGCGGAGCTCGGCCAGGCGGGCGTCGACCTCGCTGGGCTTGAGGCGCTTGGTCTTGTGGCAGATCCAGGCGACGACGGGACGAGCGAACTGGTAGTTCATGACCGCGTCGAACTTCGTCCCGTCGAGCCAGGCGTCGGCGCGGTCCCAGATTTCGCCGGTGATGTACGCGTCGGGGTTGATGGACTTGACGAGCTTGCTCCACTCGACCCAGAAGCCGGCGGGAATCTCGGTGGGCACGTCGAGCCGCCAGCCGTCGATGCCGTCGCTGGGATCGCCGTCGCCGTTCGGATCCATCCAGCGGCGCGTGACGGCGAAGATGTGCTCGGCGGCGGCACGGCTGGCGAGGCCGTGGGCGTCTTTTCGGAATTCGGGCAATTCGCCGTAGCCGGCCCAGCCGCGATATTCGAACGGTTCCCAGCTCGTGACGTTGAACCAGTCGGCGAAGCGCGAGTTCTTTCCGTTGCGGCGCACGTCCTGAAACGCCGGGTGGGCGACGCCGACGTGGTTGAAGACGCCGTCGATGATGACGCGGAAGCCGCGCGCCTTGGCGTCGCGGAGGAAGTCGAGGAACAGGCGATCGGTGGGTGTCCAGGTCCACGTGCGCGGGTCGGCGACGTCCTCGGCGGCTTCGGCGGCGGCATAGTCGCCTTTGACGCCGAAGTGGTCGTCGACGTGGATGTAACTGGTGGCGTCGTACTTGTGGTGCGAGGGGGCCTTGAAGATCGGGTTCAGGTAGAGCGCGTTGACGCCGAGGTCGCGCAGGTAGTCGAGTTTCTGACGGAGGCCGGCGAGGTCGCCGCCGTACATGCGTTTGAATACGTAGAATTTGTAGAATTCCGAGCCATGACCGCGCGTGGCCTCGCCGGGGGCGGTGGAGAACCAGTCGTGCGTCCAGGGGATGGCGCCGTCGGGGTCGTTAGCCGGATCGCCGTTGCGGAAGCGATCGAGCATGATCTGATACCAGACGGCGTGGCGTGCCCACGCGGGCGTGACGAGCGTCGGTTGGGCGGACGGCTTGACGGTGAAGGTCGCGGGGTGGGCGGCGCGCAAGGCTCCATCTTCCAGAATAAAGGTGTATTGCAGCGGGCGATCGGCCACGTCCGCCGGCGTCGCAAGCAGCGTTTCATACATTGTATAGAGCGGGCCGGCGGCTGCCACGTGCATCGGCACGGCCGCCCCGCCGCGGACGACGACGCTGACGCGCTGCACGTCGCCGCTGAGCAGTCGGCAACGGACGAGTGCGGAGCGCGGCAAGGCGCGCTGGAAATAGCGTGCCACGTGCGGAAGGTGCTCGAAGCCGTCCAGGTCGATGCGGCCGTCGCCAATGGCGGCGGGCGACGCGGTCAGCCGTGCGAGGCGTCCAAGGAAGAGCACGGAGTTGTCGCCGCCGTGGTTATCACCGACGCGATCGGGATTGAGCGGGTCGGCGATCCACTGGCCGCCGTCGACTACGAACTTGTAGGCGTGCGTGCCGGCTGGGAGGCGGACGGTTGCGGCGTACGAGCCGTCGGCGGCGGGACCGGTGCAGGGCGTCGCGGTGGGGCTCCAGCCATTGAACGTACCGGCCAGCGCGACGGAGCGCGCGGGGTGCTGAGGCGTGAAGCGAAACGTGCAGGCCCACTGACCGGCTTCGGCGGACGCGGCGGTGACGGAGGGCGGCAGCGAGCCGGGGTCGCCGACGGCGGTGGGCGTGAGCGGATCGGCTCCGACCCAGCGACGATCGGCGCCGCCGCACGCGCTGATCGCTGCGAGCACGGGCGCGAGAACAAGCACCAGGGCGGCGCGCGTGCGCGGGGATTGTACGGGGCGGACCGTGCGGCGCGCGTGGCATTGAGCGGCTGAAGGGAGATTGCGTGTTGCCATAGGGCCCGTACGATAGCCCCGGTTCGATGATCACGCGACTCCTACAACGCGTCGCGCTGGCGGCCCGCGGCCTGGCCGCGCTGGCCGCGGCGCTGCTCGTGCTGCTTTCTTTTGGCTGGGTCATGACGCGGCCGCTGCGTACGGCCGAGCTGCGCGCCGGGCAGACGCGGCTGACCGTGCTGCACTGGGGCGACAAAACCGAAGACGAGATCGTGCGGCGGCTGGTCGAGGCATTCGAGCGGCAGAACCCCGACATCCGCGTTGTGCGGACGAACGTCGGCTCGCCGGCGCAGCTTCAGACCAAGCTGCAGACGATGCTGGCGGCGGGCGACCCGCCGGACCTGTTCTATCTGATCTTCGAGAAAGTCGCGGCATTTGCATCGAAGGACGTGCTGGAGCCGATCGAGCCGTATCTGGAGCGCGACGCGGCGGCGGGTGCGGCGGACGCGCCCGATCTGGCGGATTTTTTCCCGGCGACGCTGGACGCATTCCGTTACGACCCGGCGACGCGGGGAGTCGGGCGGGGCTTGCTGGTGGGATTGCCTAAGGACTTCACGTGCGTGGGCTTCTACTACAACCGCAAGCTGTTTGACCAGGCGGGCGTGCGGTATCCGCCGGCGGATGGCTGGACGTGGGACGAGTTCATCGATGCGGCGCGGCGGATCGGGCGGCTGCCGGGCTGTTACGGGGCGGAGGTGGTGACGTGGGAGTCGATGGTCCGCATTTTTCTGTATTCGCACGGGCTGGATCTTGCGGAGCCGGGGTTTCAGAGGTTTCACCTGACCGATCCGGGCGTGGTGGCGACACTCGACAAGCTGCGCGGCTGGTTTCACGACGAAGAACGGACGCTGCTGAGCGCCAAGACGCAGCTTGAGACGGGGCAGGCGCCGTTTCTGACGGGCAAGATCGGCATGGCGGGTCCGTTCGGGCGCTGGCAGGTTCCCCTCTATCGGCTGATTCCGAAGGAGAAATTCGACTGGGACTTCGCGCCGCTGCCGCACGCCGCCGATGCGCCGCCGGCAAACGGCGTGCTGACGGTGGCGTGGGCGATGGCGCGGGGTGGCCGGCACAAGGCGGAGAGCTGGCGGCTGATGAAATTCCTGTTGGGGCGGGAGGGTCAGGAGCTGGTATGCGACACGGGGCTGGCCATTCCGGTGTTGCAGAGCGTGGCGCAGAGCCGGTGCTTTTCCGATCCGAACGCCAAGCCGGAGAGCGACGACGTTTTTCTGAGCGGAGCGCGGGTGGCGCGGCCGATCGAGTGGCCGGCCGATACGCGCTTCATGGACGAACTGAAGCTGTGCTTCGAGAACATCTTCAAGCTCGGGCGGCCGACACGGCCGGAGCTGGCGCGCGTCGAGGCCACACTCGAACAACTCGCCCGGTTTCGGGCCGCGGCTCCGCCGGTGCCGTGGGGGCGGATCGCGGGGTGGAGCGGGATGATGCTCGCGCCGCTGGCGGCTCTGGGACTGATCCACTGCTGGCGGACGCGACCGGGCCGCGTGGCGGCGCGCGAGGAGCTGGCCGGACTGGCGATGGTGTCGCCGTGGGTGGCGGGCTTTGTGCTGTTCTGCGCCTTTCCGATCGCGATGTCGCTGGTGCTGGGATTTGCCCGCTGGAATCCGATGCAAACGCTGGGCGAGGCGGAATGGGTCGGCGGAGACAACTTTCGCGAGCTGCTGACGTTTGACCCCACGTTTCGCAAGGCGGTGTGGGTGACGGCGTGGTACGCGCTGCTGGCCGTGCCGTCGAGCCAGGTGGCGGCGCTGATCGCGGCGCTGCTGATGAGCGGCGAATATCGCGGCGTGGGCGTGTTCCGTGCCATCTGGTATCTGCCCAGCGTGCTGGCGGGCGTGGGCATGGCGATCATGTGGAAATGGGTGTTTCATCACGAGCACGGTCTGCTCAACGCGCTGCTCGATCCGCTTCTGGCTGGCTTCGGCGCCTCCGCGCCCGCCTGGTTCGAGAAAGACGCGGAGCGCTGGGGCACGCCGGCGTTCGCGCTGGTGAATCTGTGGCTGATCGGCGGGACGATGATGATCTATCTGGCGGGCTTGAAGGGCATCCCGCGGGACCTTTACGAGGCGGCGGAGATCGACGGGGCGGGCGGCTGGGGGAGGTTGACGCACGTGACGCTGCCGATGCTCAGCCCGGTGATTTTCTTCAACACGATCATGGCGGTCATCGCGAGTTTTCAGATTTTCACGCAGGTGTTCGTGATGACCGGCGGCGGGCCGGGCACGGCGACGCACTTCTACGTGTACTATCTTTACAAGAAGGCATTCGACCTGGGGGCGATGGGATATGCCAGCGCGATGGCGTGGATTCTGCTGCTGATCGTGCTGGGGCTGACGCTGGCGCTGATGCGCGGGACGCGGCGGTTTGTTTACTACGAGGGGCTCAAGGCATGAGATCCGCCGATCAACCCGGTCGTAATCATGCCGCGTCGCACCAGGACGCCATTCCATGACTCGTGTCGCCACCATTCTGGCACTCTTGCTCGGCACCCTCGTGATGCTTTTCCCCTTCTACTGGATGACCGTCACCAGCCTGGTCAGCGCGGCACGCGCGGCGGAATCGGCGTCGGCGGCGACGTTTCAGTGGATTCCGCGGGACATGCGTTTCTCAAACTACCCGGCGGCCTTGCGAAAGGTCGGCAGCAAGCCGTGGGTGGGGTTTGCCGACGCGCTTTCGAACACGATTGTCATCACGACGCTGTGCGTGGTGGGGCAGGTGCTGTCGTGCAGCCTGTGCGGCTATGCCTTCGCCCGGCTGCGATTCCGCGGCCGCGACACGCTCTTTGTGATCATGATCGCGACCATGATGCTGCCGCAGCAGGTCACGATGATCCCACTATTTCTGCTGTTCCGCACGCTGGGCTGGGTGGACACGATCTGGCCGCTCGTGGTGCCGGCGTTCTTTGGAACGCCATTCTTCATCTTCATGTTCCGCCAGTTCTTCGCGCAGATTCCCGAAGCCCTAGTCGAGGCGGCCCGGATCGACGGTTGCGGACACGCGGGCGTGTGGTGGCGGATCATGCTGCCACTGTGCAAGCCGGTGATCGCGATCACGGCGGTGTTCACGTTCATCAGCACTTGGAACGACTTTCTGGGACCGCTGATCTACCTCCAGAGCGAAGAGAAGATGACGCTGGCGGTGGCGCTGAACCAGTTTCAAAACCAGTATGGCGACTTCAGCGACATGAACCTGCTGATGGCGGCGAGCATCGTGACGATGATCCCGTGCATCGTGCTGTTCTTCGTCGCGCAGAGGCAGTTTGTGAGCGGGCTGACGTTGGGGGCGGTTAAGGGTTAAGACCCGCGAACAGGACCCGTCACGCGCGTGGTGAGTTTGGCCGCCCCGCACCCGCGTACGGGGTTCTAATGGGCGCGTTGTTGCCGCGCGGGCGATCGCTGTGGGGCGGGTGGTCGCGGTCGCTGCGACGGTCGCGGTGGGCCCGCGCGGCTCGGCGCGGGCCGGCGGACGTTACAATGCCACATTCGGGCCCGAGGGCGGCCCGCGCGAACGCAACGCGAGGATTCCATGCAGGCAGGCCGGCCCGAGGTCTCGGTCGTCGTCCCGATGTTTCAAGAGGAGCAGAACGTGCGCACCGTGCTCGCGCGCATCTGCGACTCGCTCGCTCGGCAGCGGCGCAGTTTTGAGCTGGTGTGTGTCAACGACGGCAGCCGCGACCAGACCGGAGCCCTGCTGGACGAGATCGCGCGGAGCGAGCCGCGGCTGCGCGTCATTCACCTGGCGCGGAACTACGGCCAGACCGCCGCCATGATGGCCGGATTCCTGGCGTGCCGCGCGCCGGTGATCGTGGCGCTGGATGGGGATGGACAGAACGAGCCGGACGACGTCGAGCGGCTGGTCGACACACTGGACGAGGGCTACGACGTCGTCAGTGGCTGGCGCAAAGACCGCAAGGACCACTGGCTGCGGTCGTTCGTCTCGCGCGTCGCGAACCGGCTGATCGGCGTGGTGACGGGGGTGCGGCTGCATGATTACGGCTGCACGCTGAAGGCCTATCGCGCCCACATGGTGCAGGACGCGCGGCTCTTTGGCGAGATGCACCGCTTCATACCGGTCTACACGTCGATGCACGGCGCGCGGATCACCGAGATGGTCGTGCGGCATCATCCGCGCGTCGCCGGCACCAGCAAGTATGGCATGGGACGGATCGTCAAGGTGCTGCTGGACCTGATGCTGGTGCGGATGCTCCAACGTTACGGCGCCAAGCCGCTGCATTTTTTCGGCAAGATCACACAGTGGTCGTGGCTGGTGGGTGCGGCGTGCCTGGCATTCGCCATCGTGCAGGCGATCTACGCGCAGAACGCGTGGGTCGCCTTCTGGGGCAAGGCGCCGCTGGTCGGCCTGCTCTTCTTCGTGCTCGGCTTTTTCGCCATCATGCTCGGGCTGGTGGCCGAGGTGGCGATGCGCGCGGCGCACGAATTCAATGGCGGGCGCTACTGGACCGAAGCGCGGCGGGTGAATTTCGGGCCGCTCACCCACGACGACGAGGCGCCGGTTGCGAGCGACGTGACGCGCTATCGCTTCGAACCGTCGGGGGGATTCGGACCGACGGGGATTCGGCGTTCATAGGATACAACCAACACGAGGGCCGTCCCGATGGCGCGCGCTACAAATAGCGTTCTTGTTTAGTTACATCGGCGCTGGCTGGTGCTGGTTGCGGTGGTGCTCGCTGTGCTGATCCACGGAGTTCGCGCGTGACGCACATCGTTCGGCTGCACGTCGTCGAGTACGATGAGCCGAAGCTACGCAAGCTTCGGCACGCGGTGGCGAATGGTGCGGGCGGGGGCAACACTCACGAATCGGTGGCCGAAATCAGCGCAGCAGGCCGCGTTGCCGGAGATACGACATCACCAGCACGTCGAACGCGACGCGCGTGTTCGTGAACAGGTATGTCACGCCGCGTTGCGTGCAGTAGTTCTTCAGGTCAAGACAGAATGACTGCAGGTTGGCCCGGTAGCGGTCGAGCAGGGCCTTGCCGATGGTCACTTCGGCCACCTCGTCGTCCTCGACGTCCTTGAGCTTCAGATCGCCGGCGAGCTGCGGGTCGATCTCCTGCGGCGAGAGAACGTGGATGGCGTAGAGGTCGAGGTTACGGCCGACGAGGTAGCGCAGGCCGTCGGCGAATCCTGTCTTGTCCATGAAGTCGCTGATCAGCAGGACGACGCCCTTGCCGCGGTGGCGGATGGCGAATTGCTTGCAGGCGTTGGCCATGTTCGAGCGGCCGTCGAGCCCGATTCCCTGAAGGAAGCCCATCACCTGCGAGGCCATCCGCCGCCCGCGCACGCCGCGCATCTCGTGCACCAGCCGGTCGGCGAAGGCGTACAGGCTGACGCGGTCGTAGTTCACCAGGCCGATGTAGGCGAGGGCGGCGGCGACGCGCTTGACGTAAAGCCCCTTGTGCGGATCGCCCCAGTCCATGCTGCGCGAGCAGTCGAGCAGGACAGAGACGTTCAGGTCTTCCTCTTCCATGAACAGCTTGAGAAAGAGCTTTTCGAGCCGGGCGTAGACGTTCCAGTCGAGGAAGCGCAGGTCGTCGCCCACCACGTAATTGCGGTAGTCGGCGAATTCGACGCTCTCGCCGCGGCGCTTGCTGCGGCGTTCGCCCTTCATGCGGCCAGCGAAGATCTTGCGCGACAGGATCTCAAGCTGCTCCAGCCGCGCCATGAAATCGGCGCTGAGCAGCTCGGCGTCGGCGGCAGCGGCGGCTCCCGGCATGCGGCGCTCCTGGCAATACGCGCCAACCTGCGAATGGCGCGCCGCTTCATTCATACGCCGAAGATCGGTGCGATTCAATAGCAACGCAGGCACGTGTGGCGTGGGTGCGAGGGGGGCACGCGAGCCCTGCCGGCGCGAAGAATCCGTCGGCAGGGCGAGGAGAGAGCATGCCGCAAAACAGAGAGCATGTCACACTGGCTATGGTCCCGTCACGGTTCGGATGACGGCCGCGGGTGTTCCGAGCGGCGCGACGTCGCCTGCGAGTACCGCACTTCGTAGATTCCGGCCGGCGAGGTCAGGCCGCGGAGCGTCTGACAGAGAATGGCGGCGTCGAGCCGCGGCGAGAGGTTCTGGACGTAGCGCACGTCCCACTCCAACTTCTCTTCGATGGTCAGCGCCGCGCGGCCGTTGATCTGCGCCAGGCCCGTCAACCCCGGCTTCACCAGCAGGCGGGTACGATGCCTCGCGCTCCATTCGGCCATCTGCTGCACGTAGAGCGGCCGCGGCCCGACCAGCGTCATGTCGCCGCGCAGCACGTTCAGGAGCTGCGGAAGTTCGTCGAGGCTGTATTCGCGGAGCCAGCGGCCGACGCGCGTGATGCGCGGGTCGATCGCTGACTGCGGCGAGTCGCCGTAGGGATCGGCGCTGGTCCGCATTGTTCGGAATTTGTACAATATGAATGGTCGGCCGTGCAGGCCGGCGCGCGTCTGGCGAAAGACGGCCGGCCCGTCGCTCTCGCGCCGGATGAGCCAGGCGATCAGGAGCATGAGCGGTCCGACGGTGACGAGTGCGAGCAGTGCGACGTAGACGTCCAGCCAGCGCCGCAGTGTCAGGTACGACGGCGAGGCCGGGCAGCGGGCCTCCAGGGATTGGGGCGACACCATGCTCGCGTCCTACGTGTCGTTGCTGGCGCCCGGGGCTCTCGGCGTCGATTCCGAACCGGCAAACCGCCCGCCCGTAGTGAAAAATACGCAGCAACTTGTAGTCAACAATCGGCACATCGACGCGCATACTACCGTGGCCGGTTCGTTCGTGCCGCGGCCGTCGGAGCGCGAGGCCCAGCGTGGTTGAAGAAACCGTCACCGTGATGATGAGTTCGCCCGGCCATACGACGGGCCAGACGGTGACCGTTCCGCGCCGCATCGGTCACGTCAAGCTGGGCGAGTCGCTGGGCAAGGGCGCCAGCGGGGTCGTCTTTGCGGCGCACGACGAGATGCTGAATCGGCGGGTCGCGGTCAAGTTCATGCAGCGCTTGCCGGCCTCGCAGAACGACGCCGAGCTGACGCGCTTCATCGAGGGCGTGCGTTCGGCCGCCCGCATCAAGCACCCCAACATCGTCATGGTGCATAACGTCGACAGCGTCGATGGGTTGCCCATGATCGTCATGGAGTACATCGACGGCGTGTCGCTGCGCGATCTGCTCCGTTTTCACGGCGCGTTCGACCTCCCGCTGGCCACCTATGTGACGCGCTGCATCGCCGCCGGCGTCGAGGCCCTGCATGAGCAGCGCGTCGTCCACCGCGACCTGAAGCCGGCCAACGTCATGTTCGATCTCGACGGCGGCACGCACGTCTGCGACTTCGGCCTGGCGTGCCAGTTGACGTCGGCGTCGGCGGTGGCGGGGCGCGAGGGAATCTCCGGCACGCCGCTCTACATGGCGCCCGAGACGTTCGAAAGCGTGGTCTCGCCGCAGGGGGATGTTTACGCCCTCGGCGTGATGCTCTTCGAAATGCTGACCGGCCGGACGCCGTTCAGCGCGGACTCGTGGACCGAGATGAAGCGCTGCCACGTCGAGGCACCGCCGCCGGTTCACGTTCTTGACGGGCTGCCCGCGCCGGAGGGTCTCGAGGAGCTGATCGAGCGTGCGATGCACAAGACGCGAATCATGCGCTACAAGTCGGCGGGCCACCTGCTGCGCGCCCTGGAGCAGCTCGAACCCGGAGGGCAGCGCGACGACCTGCTCAAGACCCGGCTCTCGGCCATCGTGGTGGCCTGCCGCGGCGCCGCCGATCCGGCCGACGCGCGCACGGCGCGCCCGGAGTCTCCGGCCGCCAACACGTTCGATCTCATCGCCCGCAAGGCACGCGAGAAGCGTGGCGGACAACCGTGACCATCGGTCGGCGCCCCCGTATTGCCCGGCGTCGCGTCCAGTGGTAGAAACATTTCGGCCGAAGGCGGCGATGCAGCCGTGCCCCGGTAGCCGGTCCGCAGTTTCAATACGTAATCGCGCGAGTCACCGCATGCGTCAGACCAGACCAGCCGATCGACGGAATCCCGGGTCCGGTGCCCGCGGGACGCTTCGACCGGCGCCCGCGCTGCTCGCCGTGCTGCTGGCCCTGGCTCCCGCGGCTGCCCAGACCCGCCAGACCCTGATCTTCGCTCGCGGTTCGGACGCGACCTCGCTGGACCCGTACTTCGCCGAGGAGGGCGAGTCGGTCAAGGTTGTGGATTGCATTTACGAGCCGCTGGTAACCTTCGCCGAAGCGTCGACCGAGATTCGCCCCTGTCTGGCGACGCGCTGGGAGATATCGGACGACAAGCTGACCTGGACGTTTCATATCCGCGAGGGCGTGAAATTCCACGACGGCACGCCCCTGAACGCGGACGCGGTGGTTTTTTCGCTCAACCGTATCCTCGATCCCAAGAACGAGTTTCGATTTGGCCGCGTGAGTGCGTTCGGCGAGTTGTACAGCGACATCGCTTCGGTCGAGGCCGCCGACGCCATGACCGTCCGCGTGCGAACGAAATCTCCGAGCGTCGTCACGCTCGCCAACCTGGCCATGTTCCCCGCCGCGATTGTCTCGCCGACGGCCGTCCGTAAACACGGCGTGAATTTCGAGCAGGAACCGTCGGGCACCGGTCCGTTCATGCTGCACAAGTGGCAGCGGCACAAGCGGCTCGCGCTGCGTGCCAATAAGGACTACTGGGGCGGCGCGCCGCGGCTTGAACAGGTGATCTTCACCGAAGTGCCCGACAACGCCGCCCGTCGGCAGCAGCTCGAAAAAGGTGAGATTCACCTGACCGATAACCTGTCGCCGGTCGATCTGACCGGTCTGCGTGGCAACGCGAACGTGGTCGTGGACGTGATTCCTGGCATCAACTTCGGATACCTGGGCTTCAACGTCCGCAAACCGCCGATGGACGACCTGCGCGTCCGCCAGGCGATCGCGCACGCGATCGACAAACCGAAGATTCTGAAGCTGGCGTATCGCGAGCTGGCGACGACGGGCCCGAATCCGGTCCCGCCGTCGATGTGGTCGTATAACGATAAAGTGGAGGACTACGCGTACGACCCGGTGCGGGCGCGGGCGATGCTCAAGGAGAGCGGTGCCGATCTGAGCGCGGCGATCGAGTTATGGGCCATGACGGCCCCGCGGCCGTACATGCCGCAACCCGACGAAGTTGCACAGGTGATCAAAGCGTGTCTGACGGAGGTTGGTCTGAACGTTACGATCGTGCAGAAGGAGTGGGGCACGTATCTGCGCGAGACGAAGAACGGGCAGCATCACCTGTTTCTGATGGGCTGGACGAGCGACAACGGCGATCCCGATAATTTTCTCGACGCCATTCTGGGACGCAATTCGATCGGCCAGCTCAACCTGACGTGGTGGGACCATCCGGAGTACAACCGGCTGATCGCGGCAGCGCGGGTGGCATTCGACCAGCCGGAGCGGACGCGGCTGTATCACGAAGCGCAGGAACTGATCCATCGCGAGACGCCGATCATGATCGTGGCGTACATGCCTGCGACGGCGGCCTATCGCCGCAGCGTGAAGGGATTTGTGCTGCACCCGATGCAGATATTCCGATTCGAGAAAGTGTGGATTGAGTAGAGGCTCTCCCAGAACCGCCAAGAGATCGGCCAGAGGCCGGTCCCCCAAGGCCGGCCAGACCGGCCAGAGGCCGGTCCCCCAGGTTCGGGGATAGCTTCCAGGCTCCGCCGGTACAGGCACTCATGAACTACGTTCCTTCGGACGAACACGGCCTGCTGATCAACACGGTCCGCGACTTCGCCCGCGGCGAGCTGATCGAGCGCGACGCTCACTGGGATCGTACGGAGACGTCGTGCTGCAGCGAGCTGGGTGTGCTGTACGAGATGGGGCTGATGGGGCTGCGCGTGCCGGAGGAGTTCGGCGGATTCGAGCTGCCGATGCCGTGCTACGCGGCGATCATCCGCGAGCTGGCGTATGCCTCGCCCTCGGTGGCGGTCACGGTGGCCGTGCACAACATGGTGGCGGAGTCGATCCGGCGGTTTGCCGACGACGCGTTGCAGCGGGAGATTCTGCCGAGTCTGACGACGGGCGGGAACCTGTCGGCGTTCGCGATCAGCGAACCGGACGCGGGCAGCGACCCGGCCTCGGCCAAGACCCGCGCCGAGCCGACGCCGCAGGGCTGGCGGCTGACGGGCAGCAAGATGTGGGTGACGAACGGTCTGGTCGGACGGTGGTTCATCACGCTGGCGCGGATGGTGGAGAATGGCGGGCTCGGCCGGCATTGCATGTTCCTGGTCGACGCGAACGCCGCGGGACTCAGCCGCACGCCGATCAAGGGCAAGATGGGCATCCGCGGCAGCGAGACAGCGGAGATGACGTTCGACGGCGTGGTCGTGCCGCGGTCGCACCTTCTGGCGGAGGTGGGGGATGGGCTGAAAGTGGCGCTGGCGGCGCTGGATGGGGGTCGGATCGGGATTGCATCGCAGGCGCTGGGCATCGGGCAGGCTTGCCTGGACCTGATGACGGACTACGCGCGGCAACGGGAGCAGTTCGGCCGCAAGATCGCCGACTTTCAGGCGATCCAGTGGATGATCGCGGACAGTGCGGTGGAACTGGCGGCGTCGCAGGGGCTGATCGACCATGCCGCCGGACTGAAGGACGCGGGGCAGCCCTTCACGAGCGAGGCGGCGATGGCCAAGCTGCACGCCAGCGAGACGGCCAACCGCGTCGCGTATCGCGCGGTGCAGGCGCACGGTGGATACGGCTTCTGCCACGAGTTCCGCGTCGAGCGGCTGTACCGCGACGCACGCGTGACGACGATCTACGAGGGCACCAGCGAGATTCAACGCTACGTCATCGCCCGTTCGCTGATCAACAGCCGATGAGCACTCCGGCCGACTGGCGAGACCCATCGCCGCACGACCGCTGGCTCTACCAAGGGCCGAAATTCTCGGTGCGGCGCACGCACATCGCGGATGCGACGGGCGACTTGCGCGACTTTGATTACATTGTGCACAGCGGCGCGGCGGTGATCCTGCCAATTCTGGATGGGGAGCGGATCGTGATGATCCGCAACGTTCGGCCGGCGACGGGGGAGACGTTGCTGGAGCTGCCGGCGGGCACGATCGATCCACCCGAGTCGCCGCCGGAGTGCGCCCGGCGGGAGATCGAGGAGGAGACGGGCTATCGGGCCGGGCGGATGGAGCCGTTGCTGGCGTTTTATTCGAGTCCGGGAATCTGCAACGAGCGGATGCACGCGTTCGTGGCGCGCGAACTTTCGGCGCAGGCGACGCGGCACGAACCGATGGAGCGGATCGAGGTCGTGGTGGTGTCGTGGGCGGAGGTGTGGCGGGCGATCGCCGACGGGCGGATCCGCGACGGCAAGACGCTGGTCACGCTGCTGTACTATGATCGTCTGCCGGCGCACGGCGGAGCAGGTTGATGGACTTTCTGAATTCGTCATTCCGGATCGGACGCTGGTTCGCGATCGACGTGCGCGTCCACATTCTCTTTCTGATCTGGTGGGCGTTTCAACTGATCGACGCGAAGGGCGATTTCGACTGGGTGCTGCTGATCGGCACGATGCTGTTCTTGTGCGTGCTGATCCACGAGTTCGGGCACTGTTTCGGAGCGCGGTCGGTGGGCGGCTCGGCACACAACATCCTGATGTGGCCGCTCGGCGGCCTGGCATTCGCCGACGCGCCGATGACGGTCTGGGCGCAGTTTGTGACCGTGGCCTGCGGCCCGCTGGTCAACGTCGTTTTCTGCCTGGTCAGCGGCGTCGTGCTGGTTGCCGTCACGGGAACATTCGCCGTGCTGCCGCTGGCGCCGTTTTCGGGCTTCATCTGGGATCCGACCGACTGGCTGACGTACGTGCACGTTTTCTTCAAGCTGAATTACGCGCTGCTGCTGTTCAACCTGCTGCCGATTTACCCGATGGACGGCGGGCAGCTTTTTCAGTGCCTGCTGTGGCCGTTCGTCGGGCTGCACCGTGCCACGGACATCACCTGCAAAGTGGGCGTGGGCGGCGGAATCGTGCTGGCGGCGTGGGGGCTGATGGACGGGGCGTCGACACGGGTCGCGATCGGCATCCTGGGTGTCATGACGTGCGTGCAGCGCTTGCAGATGCTGCGTTACGGGATGATTCGCGAGGACTCCAACCTGGGGTATGACTTTTCGCGGGGCCACACGAGCCTGGACGAGAGCGCGCGGCGCCTGGAGCGCGGGGCGCGCGGCGGCTTCTGGTCGCGGATCTTCGGGCGACGCCGGAAGCCCGCGGCGCCGCCGCCAGCCGTGCGGCCGAGCGTGAATCCGAATCCGGGCGGGTGGGAGCGGAAGCTGGAAGAAGAGGAGCGGCTGGAGCGGGAGGTGGACCGCATCCTGGCGAAGGTCCACAGCGAGGGGATGCACACTCTGACGTACGTCGAGCAGCAGACGCTGGAGCGGGCCACGCGGATGCGCCGGCAGCGCGAAGAGCGGATCGAGCGCAGCTCGCGATCGTAAGCGACGCGCGGGGCGATTGACCGCGGCGGCGAACGCGACGATAACCACGCCACCATGAACAGCGCGGACTTTCAGCTCAACACAATCGAACGGCGCGTGCTCGGCGTGCTGATCGAGAAGGCTCTTTCGCAGCCCGAGTACTACCCGATGACGCTCAATGCGGTTCTGGCTGGCTGCAACCAGAAGTCGAATCGCGAACCGGAAATGGCGATAGACGATTCATCCGTCTGGCGGACGCTCGATGATCTTCGCAATCGCGGGCTGGTGTCGCGCATTCTGCCGGCGCCGGGGGCGCGCTCCGACCGGTTCAAGCACGAGATTCTGGGCAAGTGGGGCTGGGGAAACCGCCAGCAAGCCGTCATGGCCGAGCTGCTGCTGCGCGGTCCGCAGACGGTCGCCGAGCTGCGCGCGCGGGCGTCGCGGATGACGCCGATCGAGTCGCCTGAGGCTGTCGTGACAGTGCTCGAGTCGCTGGCGGCGCTCGATCCGCCGCTGGTGGCGCAGGTTTCGCGCGCGACCGGCGAACGCACGGTGCGCTATACGCACCTGCTCTATCCGCCCGACGAGGCGCCGCCGACCTCGCAAGCGACCAGCGATTCCGCCGGCGCGCCGCTAGCAGCGGCAGGTCCGCGGCCTGGGCCACGCGCGGCGGCCGAGGCTGAGGGCGTCGTGACGGAAGCGCTGCGCGGCGAGATCGAGCGGATCGACGGGGAGTTGGCGGAGTTTCACGAGGCGTTCGCCGAGCTGCGCCGCCGGCTCGCGGTGCTCGAATCGCGGCTGAACCACTGACGCACGCTGTGTGGGCCGCGTGGGCCGTGGGAATCCCGGCTGGGCAGGCGGGTCATGGGGCACGAAGTTGTCATCGTGGGTGGCGGGTTCGGCGGGCTGTACGCGGCGCAGTCGCTGCGGCGGGCGCCCGTGCGCGTGACGCTGGTCGATCGGCGGAATTTCCACCTGTTCCAGCCGCTGCTGTACCAGGTGGCGATCGGCGGGCTCTCGCCGGCCAACGTGGCGGCGCCGCTGCGTGCCATCCTCAAGAAGCAGGCGAACGCGCGCGTGCTGCTGGCCGAGGTGGTCGGCGTCGCCGCGCGGCGCCGAGTGGTGATCCTGCGCGACGGCGAGATCGGGTTTGACACGTTGATCCTGGCGGCGGGGGCGCGGCACCACTACTTCGGGCATGACGCGTGGGAGCGCGACGCGCCGGGCTTGAAGACGATCGAGGACGCCACGGAAATTCGCCGGCGGATCCTGCTGGCGTTCGAGCGCGCCGAGCGGCTCAGAGATCCGGTGGAACTCGAGGCGACGCTGACGTTCGTCATCGTCGGCGGCGGGCCGACGGGTGTCGAGCTGGCGGGCGCCATCGCGGAGACGGCCCGCGGCACGCTGCGCCGCGATTTCCGGGCGATCGATCCGTCGCGGGCGCGCATTCGGCTGGTGGAAGCAGGCGATCGCATTCTGGCGGGGTTTCCGCCGGAGCTCTCCACCCGCGCCGCGGACGCACTCCGGCGGCTGGGCGTCGGTGTTGAGACCGGGACGTCGGTCGCGGACGTGACGGCGGAGTCAGTCCTGCTTCGGACGGGCGACGGCGGCGAGCGGCGCGTCGCGGCGCGAACCGTGCTGTGGGCGGCGGGGGTGGCGGCGTCGCCGCTGGCGCGGGCCTTGGCCGAGGAGACGGGCGTGTCGCTCGATCGGGCCGGGCGAGTCGTCGTCGGGCCGGATCTGACGGTGCCCGGCTATCCGGAGATTTTCGTGATCGGCGACATGGCGCACGTGGTCGGCGCCGACCGGCAGCCGCTGCCCGGTGTCGCGACCGTGGCGATGCAGCAGGGGCGGTACGTAGCGCGGCGGATTGCGGAGCGGCTGCGGCAGCGCGAAAGCGGGGCGGCGACGGATGTGTCTACCGAGACGGGCGGGACGCTCGCCGGGCAGGCGGCCGCCGCAGGCGCGTTTCGCTATCGCGACCCGGGCATCATGGCGACGATCGGGCGCGCCGCGGCGGTGGCTCGGATCGGGCGATTTCAGTTCTCGGGTTACCCGGCCTGGCTGCTGTGGCTGTTCGTGCACCTGGTGCACCTGATCGAGTTTCAGAATCGCCTGCTGGTGCTGATTCAGTGGGCGTGGAATTATTTCACGCGGAACCGGGCGGCACGGCTGATTACGGGGGAGGAACGGCGTGGGAGCGGGAAGACGTGAGAGCGTGAAGTGCGAGAATCCCCATTGTCTATGCGGGTGCGAGAATCCCTTCTCGCACCAGCGTGGAAGGATTCTCGCACCAGCGTGGCAGGACCGGCGGCACAGCCGAGGGCGGCTGTCCCACATGGCTACCTGAGCATCTGCCAGGCGATGGTCGCGACGAGCATCAGCACCTGCGCCAGGAGAATCGCGTAGGCGGCGAGGCCCCACGCGCGTTGCGGCCCGCTGACGGCGGAGTGGGCCGCGATCAGCGTCGCGGGTACGCCGAGAAGCATGACGCTCGGACCGAGCGGCGAAAGGGGGTGGCCTCAGCAGAAGACCTGGCTGAGTGTCATGCCCGCGGCGGGCGTGAAGGAGATCAGTACAGCCAGTTTGCCCGACATCGACGGTTCTCCTGATGGTGCGCTTTCGTCAGCGCGTCTCGCCAGCGCCGCAGACGGTCCACGGCCGGCGGCGCGCGGCGGTCGGCACGCAAGTGCGGCTCAATTGGCGCGCTCGATCAGCGTCGCGACGCCCTGTCCGACGCCGACGCACAGCGTCGCCAGGGCCCGGCGAATGGACCGGTCGCGGCGCATCTCATGCACAATCGTAGTCACGAGCCGGGCACCCGTCATTCCGAGCGGATGACCCAGGGCGATCGCGCCGCCGTTGGGGTTGAAGCGCGGGCGGCCGCTCCAGTCTGCATCGGCCGCTTCGGGCGGGAGATTCCATTCGTGCATGCAGGCGAGGGCCTGAGCGGCGAACGCTTCGTTGAGCTCGATGAGGTCGATCTGTGCGAGCGTGAGGTTGGCGCGCTGCAGGAGCTTGCCAACGGCCGGAACGGGGCCGATGCCCATGCAGCCGGGGTCGACGCCGGCCGTGGCGCTCGGGCCGACGCGCGCCAGCGGGCGCAGGCTGAGCTGGCGGGCGCGCTGTGCTTCGACCAGCAGCAGGGCGCAGGCGCCGTCATTGACGCCGGAGGCGTTGCCGGCCGTGACGCTGCCGCCGTCGCGGAATGCCGGTTTCAGGCGCGCGAGCGATTCGAGCGTGGCGTCGGGGCGCGGGTGTTCGTCGTGCGTCACGACTTCGGGCGCGGCACCTTTGCGGACGGGCAGCTCGACCGGGATGATCTCCTCGCCCAGCCTGCCGGAAGCCGCCGCCGCCGCGCACTTGCGCTGGCTGGCGAGTGCGAAGCGGTCCTGGTCTTCGCGTGTGATGCTCCAGCGGGCGGCGACGTTTTCGGCGGTTTCACCCATGCTGTAGGGCTGGTGAAGTTTCGCGAGGCGCGGGTTGGTGAATCGCCAGCCGATGGTGGTGTCGAAAACTTCGACGGCGCGCGAGAAGCTCTCTTCCGCCTTGGCCATCACAAACGGTGCGCGCGTCATGCTCTCGACGCCGCCGGCGACGAACACGTCCCCGCAGCCGGCCTCGATCATGCGTGCGGCGATGTTGACGGCTTCGAGCCCGCTGGCGCAGAGGCGGTTGACGGTGCAGCCGGGGACGGTCTCGGGCAGCCCGGCGAGCAGGGCGGCCATGCGCGCGACGTTGCGATTGTCTTCGCCGGCCTGGTTCGCGGCGCCGAGGTAGACGTCGTCGACGAGGGCGGGGTCGAGGCCGCTGCGCGCGACCAGCGTGCGGATCGCCAGCGCCGCGAGATCGTCCGGCCGGACGCGTGCCAGGCAGCCGCCGTAGCGGCCGATCGGGGTGCGCAGCGCGTCGATGATGACGGCGTGACGATCGGGGTTCATGAGGCGGGATTATCGGCAGGAGGTGCGCTGCGGACAAGCCGGCGCGCGGTCGGCGGCGCAAGGGGACGTCGATCTGTCCGTCTGGGAGGCGGGCGGTGCGTTCATTTGGTACGGAAGGGCGTTTCGATTGCGGGGGCGGCGCCATTGCGGAACCGGACGCCGACCGAACCGGATTCGCCGGTTGAGATGACGCGCGTTCCTGGCCGGCAGACGCTGCCGACGACGTCGCGGAGGCGGTCGATCTCGCGCGACGTCGAGGCGATGACGACGTCGGGGTCGACGGCGCGGTAGAAGGCGCGCGTGTTCGTGGCGGTCACGCTGCCGTGATGCGGGGCGATCAGAATAGCGGTTTTCAGGCGGATGCGGCCGGCCTGCTCGGCCTGGAGGAGGCCATCGATCGCGGCGTGCTGAATATCGCCGGGCAGCAGCACCGACTGCCCCGCGACCGAGAGCCGCAGAACGAGCGACGAGTCGTTGTCGCTGAGGAGGCGGCGCATTTCGCGCGGCGGCCAGAGCACTTCGAGCGCGGCGCCGGCGCGGGTCAGGCTCTCGTCCAGTTGGACCGCGTCGTGTGCCGCGAGCGTTTCGAAGCGATCGGCGGCGTCGGGCAGCATCTCACGCAGGTGGCGCAGGCCGGCCTCGCTTTCGATCGAATCGAAGAAGTCGGGGCAGGTCAGCACGCGCGTGTGCGGATAGTGCCCGAGCAGCGTGGGGACTCCGCCGTAGTGGTCCATGTCGGCGTGTGAAACGAAGGCAGACGCGATGCGCCGCGCCCCGCGCGCGTGCAGGGCGCGGGCGACGGTCGCGCCAGCGTCCGAGTTGAACGTCGTTCCCGCGTCGAAGACCAGGGCGTCGCCTCCTGGCACGACCAGGAATGCGGCGTTGCCGTTTCCGACCGCCAGGACATTCAGCGAGCATTCGCGTGCGGGGCGCGCTTGCGCCGCGGCCCACGCGCTCCATGAGAGCAGCACGGCCGCGGCCGTCGCGGCGGAAATCACGTGGCGGCCGCGGCGGATGGGTGCTTCGGATACGTCGCGGTATGCGGCGCGCCGCCAGAGCCGAACAAGCGCATGGGCGACGAGCGGCAGGAGGTACGTGGCGGCGACCAGCAGGGCTGGCGGCGGATGAATCTCGATCGAGGTGAGCGGAATCCGAGCGAGCCAGTCCACCAGAAGGATCAACAGGTCGGTCAGCCCGTGCAGGGCGTGCCCCAGCGCCGCACCGGCCCACTCGGCCACCAATCCCGCCAGGAGCGTCGCGAATCCCACGAGGATGACCATGCTGGCCAGCGGGAGAATCAGCAGCGATTGCAGCGCGCCGAGCGGTGCCACCCGGCCGAAGTGCAGCGCGCTCAGCGGCACCGAGACGGCCCAGGCCACGACCGAAGCGGTCGCGCTGGCGATGAGGACGAACGCGGCGCGGCGGCGGAGCCAGCGCGGCGGAGATTGCTCGGGCTCGACGATCGTCTCGCCGGTGAGCCGCGCGTTGAGCCGCCGCACCAGAGGGCCGGCGAGCGTGATCAGCGCGATGACCTGCGTGAAGGAGAGCTGAAATCCGGCCTGGAAGAGGTTCTGTGGATTCCACAGCAGGATGAGCACGCCCGCGAGGCAAACGCTGTTGAGCGCGCTGACCGGGCGGCGCCGAAGCTGCGCGAGACAGATGATCACCGCCATCACCGCCGATCGCACAATGGGCGCGTTCTGCTCGGCAAGGACGACGTAGGCCAGCAACAGCAGGACGACGATCACCGCGGTCGGCCGCCGGCGCAGCCCCGCCACCCGGCGCAGCAGGAACCAGCCGGCCGCGGCGACGACTCCGACGTGAAACCCGCTCACGGACAGAATGTGAACGGCGCCGGTTCGCGTGAATGCGTCGTTGAGGCTGCGCGAGATCGCGGAGCGCTGGCCGAGTACGATGCCGTCGAGCAGGCTGCGGGCCTGCTCATCTTCCGCGAGCGTCTCGCACTCCAGCATGGCGCGACGGGCCAGCGCGCGTCCGCGGTTGACGAGCCGCAAGTACCCGTTGGCCGGCGCACCGCCGGATTGTGCCGCGGCGGCGCCGCCGACCCGCACGTACTGCGGTCCCTCCAAGGACAGGCCGGCCAGGATGCCCTGGCGTGCCATGACGCGAGCCCAGTCGGTCTCGCCGGGGGTCGCCGGCGGGCGAATTCGAAAGAGCCGGCCGGTCAGCGTGACGACGTCCCCCGGTTCGAGCGCCAGCGGTCCGCCGTCGACGGAGACGCGCATCAGGCCGGTGGCGGGCGTGGGCGGATGGGTGGTGTCAACGGCGAGCACCTCGACCAGAAAACGTGTACTTGCCGGAGGATCGGCCGCCAGGAACGGATTCCGCCGCTCAGGGGCGCGCGTCAGCGGTGCCGATACGACCCGACACGTCAAGCGTGTGAGCGTGCCTGCATAGGTCGCGGCGTGAACGATGTGGTGGGGAGGCGGCCGCTCGGCGATCTGCCGGCCGTAACCGGCCAGCAGGCAGATCAAGCCAGCCGCCACTTCCACGATCGTGGCCAGCGCCGGCCTTGACTTTCGACCGAGCATGACAGCCAGCCACGTCGCACCGCCGACGGAGATCAGCGCCCAGGCCGGTAGGGCGATATTCGCCGCCGCACCGTCGGCGATGGCGATGCCGGCCGCAAACGCGACGGCCGGAACCAGCAGTGGGGCCGGAGGCGAGCGCTGGACAAGCGCGGCGACGTCGGGAACGGACGGGCCCAGTTTCTCCGGCATGCGCACATGATACGCCGCGGTTTTCCGGACGTGACTCGGCGCGAACGCGCTCCTACAATTCGCCGTAAGGTCTTCGAGAGATTCGCGCGACCGTGGCCGGCCGCGCGGCAAACGCTGACGTGCCGGATGCCGGCGGTAGGAACGCAGCCGGCAGGTGGGTGCAATCCTGACCGAATTGACCCCGATGCGCCGCCTCGCGAACCGCGCCCGCCTGTCGAATCGCGAATCGCCGACTGCGCCGATCCGCGGTGCGGCGCGCGCCGCGCTCACGCTGGCGCTGGCGCTGAGTTGTGTGCCCTGCGGGTTGGCGCAGCCGGTCTCGGGCAAGGTGGTGGCGGCCGGTTTTCGGGCCGACAATCAGACCGGCTACGTGGCGCGGCTGGGGCAGTGGATTCCGATCGTCTGCGAGCTGCGGGCCAATCAGAGCGACCATTTCCAGGGGCGGCTGGTCTGCGAGCAGCGCGACCTCGACGGCGACCGCGTCGCCTACGTCGAAGCGCCGCTGGTGGTCACCGGCGGCGGAGCGGACAAGCGTGCCTGGGTCTACGCCGCCTCGCTGGGCAAAACAGGCGACGTGCCGCGCGGCGTCAACGTCGTGTCGGACGATGGCGCGCTGATCACCTCGCTGAACACGGCGTCGGCGGAGATCGAGTTCCTCGATGATTGCACGATGCTGGTGCTCGACGTGAGCGACCGGCCGCTGGCGCGCCTGCAAGGGCGGATTCAGAGTTCCAACGCGTTTTCCCACGACCGCTTCAACGATCGCAACTATCTCCGCGACTGCGTCGTCAGCAACATGCCCTGCGAGCAGTTGCCCGACCGGTGGTATGGCCTCGAAGCCGTCGACGTCGTCATCTGGGACAAGCCCGCGCCCGCGCGGCTCAGCAACGCCCAGCTCGAAGCCCTCGCCACGTGGGTGCGATTCGGAGGACAACTCATCGTCGGCGTCGGCGAGTCCTGGGCGGCCATCCGCGGGACGGCGCTGGAGCCGCTGCTGCCCTACAAGGGCGATGAGCCGAACGTCGAAGCCCGCCGGCTGGGCCGTTTTCTTGACACGTTCAAGACCGGCGCCACGCCCGACGACGAATTCCCGCACCCGATTTCGGTTTGCATGGCGGCGCTGGCCGGCGGGAACGAGATGCGGACCTGGTGGGACCGGCTGCCCGACGGGCGCACGGTCAACCTGATCGTCATGAATCCGGTTGGCGCGGGGCGCGTGACGGCCGTGGCCACGGCCATCAGCGACCTGCTGAGCGTGAATGTCCGCAATGACTTCTATCACCAGCTACTCGACCTCCAGCCGGTCGCCGCCTCGTGGCTTCAGGCCGGGCGCGAGTCGTTTCTCGGGCCGCTCGCTAACAGCAATCTCGCCCAGCACATCACGCGGCCGACCGAGTTCGGCGGGGTGGGCGCCGTGCTGCGCTTTTCGGTCTTCGCGTTCGTCGTCGCGTACATCTTTGTCGCCACGCTCGGCTCGTGGTGGTGGCTGTCGCGGCAGGCGCTTTCGCACTTCAGTTGGACGGTGTTCGCTCTGTGCGCGATCGTCGCCAGCGTGCTCGGCGTGGCGATGGTCAACCTGACGCGCGGGCTGTCGACCGGACTGAATGCCGTGCAGATTGTCGACCTTGAGGCCGGACAGCGGCGTGGGGCGGGGCCGTGCTGGTTTGGCTACGCCAGCCCGGTGCGGCAGACGATCGACTTGTCGCTCGACGGCGCGGGCTGCTTTCTGCGGCCGATGACGCAGCCACGAATGGTGAGCGAAAGCGAATACTCGACGCCGACACAGTACGAGGTTTTGCCGGCGCGGGCGACGCTGCACCGCGCGACGATGCGGGCGTCGCTCAAGCAGCTCGAAGGATTCTGGAGTGGCGAGCTGGACGGGACGGTAAGCGGGCAGATCGTCATCGACGGCCAGACCGGGCGCGTTTCCGACGAGAGCTGGCTGCGCAACGAGCTGGGGGCCGAGATCGTGCAGGCTTACCTGCTCTACCTCGATCCGCGCCTCGACCCCAGCAGCGTCTTTCGGGCCGCGCCGAGTGCTACGGACTATCGCGGCGTGCTGAACTATCGCGGCGATCCGGCGATCTCCGCCATGAACGTGCTGGTGGCCGGCGTCGGCCCGCTCAAGCCCGGCGAGCGCACGGCCGCCGCCATCGGGGCGCGCGAGTACGCGCAGTTCGAGCGCGACTACGCCGCCTGGCAGGCCGACCCGAAGCCGGAGAGCGAGCCGTTTCTTCCGACGCTGCGCCGGCGGCAGCTCGAGTGGGTGCGGCAGTTTGCCACGGTTGTGCCCAGCGCCACGGCCGACCCTCGCTTCGGGGGCGTGCTGCTGGCGTCGACGCGCAGTCTCTATCTTCACATGGATGAAGCGATCCGGCGGATGGGGATCGAGCTGAGCAGCGACGGCATGAATGACATCGACATCAGCCACTGGCTGACGCGGAACGAAGCGGCTCTGATTGCATTCACCGAGTCGCCCGGTCCGGCGCGGTTGCTGCGCAACGGCGCGCCGCGGCCGACGGACCGCGGGTACACGGTTTACCGCGTGCGCATTCCGGTCGTGCAGAAGGGCAAGTGGTCGGGGGCGCGACGCCCTGCGGAAACCGGCATGCCGGAGACGAGCGGGGCGCCGCAACCGGAGGCGGGCGACGAGTGATAGTGCAGACGATCAACCTGACGAAGCGTTACGGCAAGCTGGTGGCGCTGAACAACCTGCACCTCAACATTGAGGAAGGGGAGTGCTTCGGCTACATCGGCCCGAACGGGGCGGGCAAGACGACGACGATCAAGATTCTGGCGACGCTCATGCAGCCGACCTGGGGCGAGGCGCGGATCTGCGGTCTGGTGGTGGGCTACGAGAGCCGCAAGATCCGCCCGCTGATCGGCTATGTGCCCGACTATTTTGGCGCGTATGAAGACATGGTCGTTCAGGAATACCTGGAGTTCTTCGCCAGCGCCTACAACATCACGGGCAAGAAGCGCGCCCAGATCGTCGGCGACGTGCTGGAGCTGACCGACCTGACTTACAAGCGCGACGCGCTGGTGGACTCGCTTTCCCGCGGCATGAAGCAGCGGCTCAGCATCGCCCGCGTCCTGCTGCACGACCCCAAGCTGCTGTTGCTCGATGAGCCGGCCAGCGGCCTCGATCCGCGGGCACGCATCGAAATCCGCGAGTTGCTCAAGGAGCTGCGGCGGATGGGCAAGACGATCCTGATCAGCTCGCACATTCTGCCCGAACTAGCCGACCTGTGTACCAGCATCGGCATCCTGGAGCAGGGGCAGCTCATCTACCAGGGCTCGGTGGTCGACGCGCTGCGCCGGGCGCGGACCGGCACGGTGGTGCACGTCATGACGCCCGACGACCACGAGCGCGCCCGGCAGGTGCTGAGCAATCTCGAGCACGTCGAGAGCGCCGAGCTGCGGAACGGCTCGATCGTGCTGAACCTGAACAGCCAGACGTCGGACTTCAGCTTCATCGCGCAGGCCATGCTGGCCAACAACCTGCGCATCCACGAGATCAAGCAGGAGGAGATCAACCTGGAGACGGCGTTCATGCGGCTGACGAAGGGGATTGTGCAGTAGAGCGTTCAGGGTTCAGGGTTCGGGGTTCAGGAAGACAGCGGGTACTTTTCCAGGCTCAGACAGCGAGGCAGAAGTGGCAGAGTTCATGCGAGTCGAGGATCTGGTCGTCTATCAGAGACTCTGCCAACTGCACCTGCAAATCTGTGAACTGGCGCGGGGCTGGCCCGCTGAAGAGCGCTACGAGCTGGGGTCGCAGATTCGGCGCTCGTCGAACAGCTCGCCCGCGAACCTGGCGGAGAAACACAGCGATCGGCACGTCCGTAACAAGATCGAAGGAATCAACCGCGCTCGCGGTGAGGCCCTCGAGACGATTCACCACCTGTACATCGCCAAACTAAAGACGTACGTCTCGGAGGAGATGTACACCCACCTGCGCGCGCAGTATCTCGAATGTGTGCGGATGCTGAACGGGATGGAGCGGACGCTGGAGCGGCACATATCGCCCACTGATCAACGCTGGCCCGATGTGTCGAACCATACAATCGAGAGGCGGGTGCAGACCTGAACCCTGAAACCCGAACCCTGAACCCTGAACCCCGAACCCCATGACCTTTCTTCACGACCTCGCCCGTTGGTTCTGGAAGCTCCTGCCAGCCAATCCCATCCTGGTTCGTGTCGTCTCGGCCGGGGGGAAGCGCAAGCGGCACCTCGCCGTGCGCACCGCCTATCTCGGCATCCTCTTCGTCTTTCTCGTCCTCAGTCAGACCATCGGCGAGCCCGGCACCCCGTCGCTAGCCGCGCTGGCCAAGCACTCCAGCCGCGTCTTCATGCAGGTCAGCTTCGTGCAGCTCGCGCTCATGTGCCTGATCGCGCCCGTCTTCACGGCCGGCGCCATCACGCAGGAAAAAGATTCGAACACCTTTAACATCCTGCTCTCCACGCCGCTCAGCGACGGCCAGATCGTCCTCGGCACGCTCCTCAGCCGGCTCTATTTCGTCTGGATGCTGCTGCTCTCCGGCCTGCCGATCTTCTGCATCACCATGATCTATGGCGGCGTGACGATGCCCGAGGTGTTCGAGAGCTTCGGATTGGCGGCGACGACTGCCTTCATCACCGGCTCGCTGGCGATCGCGATCAGCATGATGAAGGTCGGCACGCAACGCACGATCTTCTCCTTTTTCCTGGGCATCGCGCTGTATCTGCTGGTCGTCGGCGCGCTGGCACGTGCCCCCGTGACGTGGATCGCCGAGGCCAAGGTCGGCACGACCCTGAACGTCAAGATGAGCTGGCTCGCGCCCTTCCACCCGTTCCTGAGCCTTCTGGTCGTCACCGGCCAGACGCCCGCGCCCAGCTACGCCGAGGTGCAGCACTACACGTGGCCCTGGCCGTGGCTGCTTTCCAGCCCGCATTACGCCTACATGCTGGCCACGACGCTGGGCTCGATCGCGCTGATCATCGGCAGTCACTTCAATGTTCGGCGGACGGCGTCGCAGTCTGACAGCAGTCTGGTGCAGCGCGTCTTGGCGCGGTTCACGCACGCTCCGATCGGCGAAGTGCGCCGCAAGCCGCGCCGCGTCTGGAACAACCCGATCGCCTGGCGCGAGGCCGCGACGCGCGGCTCGGCCGCCGGTCGCTCGCGTCTGCGCTGGGCATTCCTGGTCGTCGCGGTGGCTGCGGCGTTCGGGCTGCTGATCGCTTTCGAGACCGGCTGGCAGAGCTGGAGTACGACACAGATTCGCGCGGCGCTTACCGCGCTGGTTTGGATCGAACTCGCCATCATCCTGCTGGTCGTGACCAACACGGCGGCTTCGACGTTGACGCGCGAGCGCGACGCCGGCACGATCGACCTGCTGCTCGCGACCCCGCTGACGAGCAAGTACATCGGGGCCGGCATGCTGCGCGGGCTGGTCAGCTTTGTGATTCCGCTGATCGCGGCGCCGACGCTGACGGTGGCGCTGTTCTTCGTCGCCGACGCGCTCCGCGCTGCGTCGGGCCGCATTCCGCCCGGCGAGGCCGCGGCTGTGGCGGCCGCCGGAGCCAACGCCGTGCCATCGCGATGGGTGACGACGCCCGAGGCTGTGGTGCTGACGCCGCTGCTGATCGTGGCCTTCGCCGCCGCCGCCGCCATGATCGGACTTTCCCGTTCGCTGAATTCGAAGAAGACGACGCAGGCCGTGATGACCGCGACCGGACTGGTGCTCATGGCCTCGGTGGTGCTGTGGGGCTGCGTGATGGCGATCATTCCGGCGGGGTCGGAAATCGCGGCGATCTTTGTCCCGTTCTCCCCGTTCCCCAGTCTGCACGCGCTGATCGACTATCAGAGCGCCTGCGGCGCCGCCAGCGGCAGCCCGGGTGAAGCGCTCCGCGCCCGCACGCTGCGCGCTTTCATGAGTCTGATCTCCGCCGGCGTCTACGCCGGCATCGTCGCCGCCATGTACAACCATCTGGTGCGCGGCTTTGACATGACGATTCGCCGGCAGTCGGCCTGAAGGCATGGAGCCGCAACCGCACATCGCGGCGGAAGGTCCGCTCGCGCTCGTCCAGGACGGCGGCGCAGCGTTCCGCGCGTTCAGCACCGCCCACGTAGTCACTCTGCTGATCTGCGCGGCCGTGGCCGTCGGACTCTGCTGGCTGGTGCGCGGCGGGGCAGCGCGGCTTCGCCGTCCCGTTCTGTTGCTGGTCGGCATCACGCTGCTGGCCGCCGAGCTTTGGGCCCGCGGCGAACCGCTGAGCTCCGGGACATGGAGCGCGCGCAGCTCGCTGCCGCTGCACTTGTGCGATCTGGCGGCGTTTGTGGCTTCCCTCGCGCTGCTGCGCGAGGCCGTCGCCGGCGAGGCGGCGCGCCGCGCGTCCACGCCGCAGTTCCTGGCTGAACTGACCTACTACTGGGGTCTGGGCGGCGGGACGCAGGCGCTGCTGACGCCCGAGCTCGACGCGCCGCTCGGCAGTCCGCGCTTCTTCGTGTTCTTCGTCAGCCACGGTTTGACGCTGGCGGCGGCGCTGCTGCTCACGGTCGGGCTGCGCCGGCCGCCGCGCCCGGGGTCGGCGCTGCGCGTCTGGCTGCTGACGAGCTGCTTTGTGCCGCCGATGCTCGTCGTGAACGCGCTGACCGGCGGCAACTACATGTACGTGCGCGGCAAACCCGCCAAGCCGTCGCTGTACGACTATTTTGGTCCGTGGCCCTGGTCGATCCTGTCGCTGGAAGCCGCGGCGCTGCTCATCATGCACGTCTGCTACCTGCCGTATTTCCTGACGCGCCCGCGCCGCAACACCACCGCGGACTTGCGCAGCCCGATTGGATCGGCCGGCCGACCGAACTAAGATGTCGGCCGAAATGACCTTCCGGCTGACGGGCTATTCGGCGAATGCGTGGCGGCGCGCCAGCAAGCGGCGCGCGGGCTGCCGCGCGGCGACCGTGCTCATCGCGGCCGCGCTGCTCGCCAGACCAGCGAGCGCGCAGACCAGCGCAGCCTCGCAGCCGGCCGATCCGCAAACCGCGCCCGCCTCGCAGCCGGCCAGCACCTCGGCGGCGTCGGAACCCGCCGCCACGCCACGACGCGTCGAGCCGTCGGCGGCGGAGATCAGCGCCGAGCGCGTGCGTGAGGAGATGGCGCGGATCCAGGCGGACACGACGCTCTCCGACACGGCCCGCGCTGCCGCGCTGAAACTCTGCGAAGACGCCATCGCTCAGCTCGCGGCGGCCGAGCAGAATTCGGCCAAGGCCGCCGGCTTCGCGGAGATGGTCGCCGGCACTCCCGACCAGCTCGACCAGGTCAATCAGGAGCTTTCGCGGCCGCTGGTTTCGTCGCTTCCCGCCGGCGAAGTCGAGCCGCCGTCGTCGCAGCCGGCGGTCGCGAGCATCCTTTCGAAGCTCGAGGCCGAACTCGCCGCGCAGCGTGACCGCCTCGCCGCCGCGCAGCAGGCATTGGCGAACTGGGACATCGAGATTTCGCAGCGCGCCGAGCGTCTGATCAAAATTCCAGAGCAGCGCACCCGCGGCCAGGAGCAGCTTGCGGCGCTTACGCAGCAGTTGACCGCGCAGGCCGGCCCGGCCGAGTCCGAGTCCGAGTCGGCCGAGCTGGCTTCGGCCCGCCGGCTGCTGCTGCTGGCACAGAAACGCGCGATCGAGTCGCGGCTCGAAACGCTGCGGCAGGAGCATACCTGCCTGACGGCGCAGGGCGAGCTGCTGGCGAAGCGCCGCGATCTGGCGGCGCGCGACGTCGTCGTGGCGCAGGAATCGCTCGACATCTGGCAATCGTTCGTCGACGAGCAGCGTGCCGCGGCCGCGGCACGCGCGCAGCGCGACGCCGAGCTGGCACGCGAGGAGGCACTGCGGCGCGACCCGCAGTTGGCGCAGCTCTTCGACCGGAACGCCGAGCTGAGCCGCGCCTCGGCCGAGGTGGCCGAGCGCATCAAGCAGCTCGAGGCCGAAGCCGCGACGATCGAGGCGGTCAGTGCCCGCCTGAAGGCCGAGCAGAGCGACATCCAGACCAACGTCGCCGCGGTCGGCGCCACTGATCTGATCGCCACTTTGCTGCGCGAGAGCCGCAACGCGCTTCCCGATCTGCGTGTCCATCGCCGACGCATGGGCGACGTCGACGAGGAATTCGGTCGCGCGGCGCTGGAGCAGAAGCGTTACGCCGAGCAACGCCGTGCCCTGGGCGTGGTTGCCGTCGCCGTCAACGATTTTCTGAACCGCCTGGTGCCCGCGCCGAGCGAGGCGCAGCGCCAGAGTCTGTCCGCGACCGTGCAGAACGAGCTCTCGAAGCGGCAGCAGATTCTCGACGAACTCGCGATGCGCTACGGCGCCTATCGCGGTGCCCTGGCGCGCGTCCGTTTCGGCGAGAAGACGCTGATTGACCTGAGCACCGCGCTGCGGGCCTACATCGACGAGCACATTCTGTGGGTTCGCAGCAACGAGCCGCTCAAGTGGCAGGACACCGCCCGCCTGCGCGACGGCGTGGTCTGGCTCGCCGACCCATTCCGCTGGCAGGCCGCGGTCCGCCTGCTGCGGGCCGACTTCACCCTTCAGCCGCTCACCGTCGGGTTCTCCATCGCCGCCCTCGTCGCGCTGGCCGCCGGCCGTCCGTTCTTCACCCGCCGGCTGCGGCGGATCAGCGACGACGTCGGCCGCATGCGCACCGACCGCTTCACGCTCACGATCCGCGCCCTGTTCTGCACGGCAGCGATCGCCGGACCGGTTCCCGCCGCCCTCGGAATTCTCGCGTGGCGGCTCGTCTCCGCGGCGGGCGACCCGCTCGCCGCCGAGCTCGCGCGGGCAGCATCCGCCGACACAGCCTTCGCTTTCTCCGTCTCCGCCGGCCTGGCTCAGTTTGCCCGCGCCGTCTTCATATTCGAGCTGATCCGCTACGCCTGTCGCCCGAGCGGACTGTGCGACGCGCACTTCCGCTGGCCCGCGCACAACCTGCGCGTGGTCCGCGTCAATTTTCTCTGGATCATTGTCGTCGCCGCACCGTCCATCCTGCTGACCACGATGGCCGAGACGCTCCGTGGCGACGAGCTCTCGGCGATCGCGCGGGCCGCCTTTCTCGTCACGACAATCGCGACGGCGGTTTTCATGTTTCGCGTGCTCAGCCCGCGGCGCGGCCTGCTGCGCGACACGCTGCGACGATTCGAGAACGGCTGGCTGAACCGGCTGCGCTACGTCTGGTTCCCGGCCGTTGTTCTGCTGCCGCTCTTCCTCGGAACGCTCGCCGCCCTGGGCTACTACTACGGCGCGCTTCAGATTCACCGCCGCATCGCTTTCTCCATCTGGCTGATCGCCGGCACGCTGATCGCGCACGCGCTGATGCTGCGGCTGATTTTCATCGAGCACCGCCGGCTGGCCATCGAGCAATTCCGCCGCCGGCGCGACGCGCTGAAAGCCGAAGCCCGCGAAGCCGGCCGCGTCTCCGAGGCGGGCGAAACGCAGGTCGTTGTCGAGGAGCCCGAAGTCGACCTCTCGATGATCGACGTCCAAACCCGCAAGCTGCTCCGCAGCGCCTTTTTCTTCGGACTGCTGATCGGCGGCTGGCTGATCTGGTCCGACGTGCTGCCCGCTCTGGGTTTCCTGCGCAATTTCGAGTTGATCAGCGCGGGAACGGCGGAGGTTGCCGCGGCTCCCGACGTGGTTCAGCCCGCGCCCGGTGCCCCCATGGCGGTCGCGCCGCCCGCGGACGGTTCGCCCGCCGTCGCGCCCAGCGCCCGGGGTGCCCTGACGCTGGCCGACCTCGTGGCTGCCGCTTTCATCGCGGTCGTCACGGTCATTCTCAGCCGCAACATTCCCGGCTTGCTCGAAATCGCCGTGCTTCAGAAGCTGCCGCTCGAGCCCTCGGCGCGCTACGCGATCACCACCATCTCAAGCTACGTCATTTCGATCATCGGCATCATTCTGGCCTTCGCCGCCGTCGGCGTCGGCTGGTCCAAGGTGCAGTGGCTGGCCGCCGCCGTCACCGTCGGACTGGGCTTCGGCCTTCAGGAAATCTTCGCGAATTTCGTCAGCGGCCTGATCATCCTCTTCGAGCGCCCGATCCGCGTCGGCGACACCGTCACCGTCGGCGCCATCACGGGTACCGTCTCGCGCATCCGCATCCGCGCCACCACCATCACCGACTGGGACCGCCGCGAGCTGATCATCCCCAATAAGGACCTGATCACCGGTCAGGTCATCAACTGGACGCTGACCGACCCGCTCGCGCGGCTGATCGTTCCGGTGGGTGTCGCTTACGGCGCCGACATCGCGCTGGCCCGCACCATCCTGAATCGCATCGCCGCCGCCACCCCCAACGTGCTCGAGAAACCCGCGCCCTACGCGGTCTTTGTCGGCTTCGGCGAGAGCACGCTGAACCTCGAGCTGCGCGTGTTCGTCAACCATGTCGACAACTCGCTCGCCGTCCGCGACACGATCAACTACGAGATCAACCGCCAGTTTGCCGAAGCCGGCATCGCGATCGCCTTCCCGCAGCGCGACGTCCACGTCCACCTTTCGCCCTCGGCCCAGACCGCGCTCGACCTGCGCCGCCCAGTCGTCGAGGAAACCTGATGGCGCGCAAGCCGCAACGCCGACAACGCCATCGCTTCCGCGTACGCGCCGCGCCCGTCGGCCACCCGCCCGGAACACTGCTCGCCCGCCCGCACGCCGCTCCCTGCGTCGTCCGGGTCATCGCCTACGGGCCCGACGCGTTTGTCGAGCAGACCGTGCGCGACGCAGCCGAGCTTGAGCCGCTGCTGCGGCAGTGGGCCGTCACCTGGGTCGACGTCGAAGGCGTCGGCGACGTCGATCTCATCGCCCGCATCGGCCGCATCTTCGGCCTGCACGCTCTGGCGCTCGAGGACGTCGTCAACCTGCACCAGCGCGCCAAAGTCGAGGATTATCAGGATCACTGCTTTATCGTCTCGCACATCGCCTCGCTGGCCGAGTTCGTCAGCACCGAGCAGGTCAGCATCTTCCTCGGCCGCGGTTTCGTCCTGACGTTTCAGGAAGGAAAGCCCGGCGACTGCTTCGAATCCGTCCGCCAGCGTATTCGCGAAGCACGCGGTCGGCTCCGCCGCGGCGGCGCCGACCTCCTGACGTATGCGCTGCTCGACGGCGTCGTCGACGGATACTTCCCGCTGCTCGAGAAACTCGGCGACCGGCTCGATGCGATCGAGGACGAGATCATCGCCCGGCCCGCGGCCCGCCCCGTTCATCACCTGCACGAGCTGAAACGCGACCTGCTCTGCCTGCGGCGCACCATCTGGCCGCTCCGCGACGCGCTGAACGGCCTGATCCGCGACGAGAGCGCGCTCATCGGCGACGAGGCCCGCGTCTATCTGCGCGACTGCTACGATCACTGCGTGCGCATCCTCGACCTGGTCGAGATCTACCGCGAGTTGAGCGCCGACCTGATCGATCTCTATCTCTCGTCCGTCAGCAACCGCATGAACGAGATCATGAAGGTTCTCACGATCTTCTCGACCATCTTCAATCCGCTCACGTTCATCGCCGGAATCTACGGCATGAACTTCCGCCCCGAATCCTCCCCGCTCAACATGCCCGAGCTGAGCTGGTACTGGGGCTACCCCTTCGCACTCACGCTCATGTTCCTCGTCGCGGCGTCCCTGCTGATCTTCTTCTGGCGCAAGGGCTGGATCCGCACCGCCCGCGGCCCGCTCGACGCCCAACCCGGTTCCGATCCACGCCCCGCTGGCCGGTAAGAAAGACGGCGGCACGGATGCGGTATTCGCGCGCTTCAGTGTTTACGGTTCATCGTTCAGCGCTGCCGTTCGCTCATCCGAGCCGGCGTGTCCCCACGCCGGTTGATTGCGAACGATGATCCTTCGCGCAAATCGGCGCACCCCGCGCGTCGATCGGGCTGTGGACAGCCCGGCTCTGATTGCGTTCATCGTTCAGACTTTGTCGATCACGGCTCCGCCAGCAGTTCGACGAACGCGTCGACGTCGAAGCCGTTGAAGCTGCCGTCCTGGTTGATGTCGCCGGCCCAGTCGGCGTGGCAGCCGGGATAGGCGGCGGCGTGGGCTTCGAGGTCGATCAGCGCCAGCACGAACGGCTCGATGTCGAAGACGTTCACGCTGCCGTCGCAGTTCATGTCGCCCAGGACGAAAGGCGTCAGCAGGATCGCGTCGTCGGCGTCGTAGCCGCGGGCGACGATCCACCCATTGTTGTTGATGTCACGTGCGCTCCCCAGCCGCCGGTAGTCCGGGTGCGTGCCGGCGTCGATCAACTCGCTCAGGTTGCGCAGGCCGTGCTGCTTGTCCCAGATGAAGGCGATGAACACGTCCAGGTCGGTCTGGCCGCCGCCGACCATGACGCCGTGGTCGTTCAGGCCGTACGGCACGATGCGCTGGTGATTGCCGGGCAGGAAGCCGGTGAGCGTGGGGCCTTCGACCGGGTCCCAGAGGCAACCTTGCAAGTCACTGGTCTGGCAGGCCACTTGCGAGTGTTCGTTAATCGCGATCGCGCCGATGATCAGTTGGTTCTTGGAGGCAAAGCCCAGCGGGCGGATGCCGTTCTCGCGGTCCCAGATGAAACCCTCCATCAGGGCGCGCTCCGATTCGCCCGTACCGACGACTTCACCCTTGTTATTGATTGCCCAGGCTGAGGTGTTGGTGCCGCCGACTGTTAGTGTCGGTAGCATTTCCATGCCGTGGGCTTCAGTCCAGAGAAAGGGGCGCTCGCCGCCAAACGTCTGGCTGTAGCCAACAACGTCATCGTTATCGTTCATCCCCAAGCCGCGGCTGCTGAACGACTCGCCGGGGAGGTCGCCCAAGCCAATCATCCCAGCTTCCGGTGTCCACAAAAATGCCTCGCCGCCCTGTGACGAACTTGAGGTGCCACAGATGTGACCCAGCTCGTTGATGTCGTAGCCATGGCTGGACGATCTGCCGCCCGGAAGATCGCCGAGGTCACGCATTTGCTCGCCAGGTCGCCAGTAGAACGCATGGAGGTGGAAGTCCCAATTGAGCGAGTCGCCCGTGGCCTCTCCAGCGTCATTGATGGCCTCTGGCAGCGAATCGCCACCGTACACCGCCGGGAACTTCCCCATGCCCTGCGCACGGTACAGCGTTCGTGGCTCGCCCCCCAGAGCGAAGAGTCCGAAGCAGAGGGCGCCGACCAGTGTCGGCGCCCAGTAGCCTCGACGCGTTGGATTACGGCGCCGGGGATTCATTGATCAGCACCGCAATCTGGTCATCGTCCGTGTTGGAGCAGACGACGTCCTTCAGTCCGTCCTGGTCCATGTCGTCGATCGCCACAAAGCACGGCTTGGGCGATGAGTTATTCGTCGGGTCACGGGTGCAGAAATAGTACGGCGGCTCGTCGAACGTGGCGTCGTTGTTGCCGACGTACACCGCGATGCCGCCGTGTCCAAAATCGGGGCTCTGCGTGTAGCACAGGCCGGAGGTATGCATCGCCGCCAGCGCGATGACGACGCGCCCATCGCGGTCCAGGTCGTTGAGCGCCAGCCCCATCGCGTCGGTCGTGTCGCCGTCCAGCGCGACGTAGTGCGGGCTGCTGAAGCTGCCGCCGGCGGTTTGATAGAGAATCGCCACCTGCGGGTCTGAACCGTACACGTCGTACGGCATGAGGACCACGATATCCAACTTCCCGTCCGGCGCGGGATCGTCCGACGCCTCGCCCATGTCGGCCAGCTCGATCCGCGTGGGCGCCTGGTTCAGCAGGAAGGGCGAGTCGTCGATCTCCGTCAGGCCATCCGAAACCGGCGACCAGTCCTGCGTGTTCTGATACACCGTGATCGACCAGTCCTCGGTGTGGGTGGCCTTGTTGGCAACCGCCACGTCGGGATAGTCGTCGCCGCCCAGGAAATTGCCGATGGCGACTTCCTGCGGATCGTCGAGTGTGTTGAAGACCACCGGCGTCTTGAAATCGACTGCCGGCTGCGCGAAGGCGCGCGGAGTTGTGAAAAGACACGCACCCATGACCCCCAGTGTAATCGCCCCCGTGCTGAAACGGTGCAAGAACCCGCTACACATGGCTCATATCCTCCTGTGAAACGAGCCATACGACGCTGGTCAGCAACCACTTACGCTCTACATCGCGCCACCATCGCCATGCCGTTCCTCCTGCGCCCCCCTGCGTCACCCCCGCCAGAGATCGACATGCACGCGCCGTGCCACAGTGCCAGCCGGACGGGAATGACCGGGGTTAGGGCCAGGCCGCGCCGAGTTCTGGGAGAACTCAGGCGGGGCCCGTCGATTCAGGCTCGCCCCTTGCCTGCGTTCCTGATCGGGTCCCGCTCGTCGCCAGAAATGAAGCTGAGCCGCGACCCGCCGGCTCCGAGTCCCTGCCGTGACACGAGGGCCGGCCGGCGCTCGCGCTCGGTCTCGGCGCGACGCGCGCCCAATCCAACGCGACTACTCCACCACGATCACCTTCGCGTCGCGCATCGCCGCCAGCCCCGGGTGCAGCTCGCAGAAATACGTGTATTCGCCCGCGCTGTCGAACGTCAGCGGAAACGAATCACCCGGCTGAATCTCGCCCGAATCAAACGTCGCGCCCGCGTCGGCGTCGCCCGGGTTGCCGCTCGTCACGGTGTGCGCGGCGGGATCTTGGTTGCGCCAGTGAACCGTGCCGCCTTTCTTGATGGTCACCTCTTTCGGCACGAACGCGAACCCGTTGATGAACACTTCCGCCACCAGCGCCACGCTCTCGTTGTCATTAACATTCTCGTTTCCGCTACCGTCCGTGTTCTGCGGGCACCCGCCCGAACAGAGCGCGATCACCGCCGCCGCCACGCCGCACGTCACCGCATTCGATCGTTTCCGCATGGGAATTCCTCACTCTGCTATCGTTCCGAGCGTTCGTGTTCCGCTCACTCACTCGCCGGTGCGATGCGCTCCACCGTCCCGTCGCTGCCATCCGGCCCAAGCCGCGCGCTGCCCAGGACGTACAGCTCGCCGTTCTCGTCGCGCCCCAGCGCCAGCACAAATCGCCCGGCGCGCCCGTCGGCGCGCCCGTCCACTGTCAGTTCGCGAAATGACCAGTTACCGGCGTCGTCCTCCTCCGCGGCGAAGATCGTTCCGTCGCCGATGAGAAAGCTGCGGCTCCAGTCTGCAAAAACGTATTGCCCGCGCAGCCCGGGTAGCGCGTCACCATCGTAAACGTATCCTCCCACGACCGCGAATCCGAACGGCGCGCCGCTGGTGTCGGTGTGCAGATACTCGATGATCGGCGCCGTGAGCGGTTCGCCGCCTGCACCGCTCTCAGCACACGTGCCGCCGACGCGGCACGGCGTGCCCTCGCGGATGCGCCAGCCGTAGTTGCCGCCGGCGGTCACCAGGTTGATTTCTTCGCGTTGCCCCTGCCCGACGTCTGCCGCGAACAGCCGGCCATCCGTGTCGATCGAGAACCGCCACACGTTTCGCAGCCCCCAGGCGAAGATTTCCGCCCGCGCGCCGCTGGTGTCGGTCAGCGGGTTATCCGCCGGTATGCCGTAGGGGTCGCCGCCGTCGACGTCGATCCGCAGAATCTTCCCCAGCAGCGTCGTAAGGTCCTGCGCGTTGCCGAGGTCGGCGGTGTGCCCGAGTCCCTCGTCGTTGGCGTTGCCTCCGTCGCCGACCGAGACGTACAAGAAGCCGTCGTCGCCGAACGCGAGCTGTCCGCCGTTGTGATTCGCCTGCGGTTTGAAGATTCGGAGGAGCAGTCGCTCGCTGTCGGCGTCGGCGCGCGTCGGGTCCGAGGTGACGCGGAACTCGGAGAGGTGAATCTCGCTGTCGAATCCGGCCGGTCCGTCGGCGCCCAGCGGAGCGTTGTAGTAGACGAAGAAACGGCCGTTGTCGTCGTAGTTCGGATGGAACGCCAGCCCCAGCAGCCCGCGCTCGTCGAATGCTTCGTTCAGATCGGCGAGCTTTCCGCGGATGTCGAGGAATGCGCCGTCCAGCAGCGTGTCGTTCTCGTCGATGATCCGCACGCGGCCGATCTGCTCGACGATGTACTTCCAGTCGTGCCCCTCACGCGCGGTCGCCAGCGCCACCGGCGCGGTCAGCCCCTCGGCGATGACGGTCAACGTGATCGTGTTGACGGGCTCATCGGCCGGCGTTTCGACGCGCGGGCAGCCAATCAGCCCGGCGGCGGCGATGGGCAGCAGCGCAGCACACCGGAATGAAGAAACACACGATGTTTGCATTCGCATTTTCAATCTCTGCTCAAGTCTGATAACCAGAATCCCGATCTTGAAGACCACGCCGGCCCGCGCCTATACTCCCGTACCTCGTAACTTCCCGGCTGTGGGTCGTGGGCGGTCTGCAGCCATTTTCGGAACCTCTGGAGGACCACCGGATGACGCTTGGCGTCTGCGCGCAATGGCTGTCGTTATCGTGCCTGAGTCTGCCCGCCATGCCGTTACCTGAGTCACCTTTCGAGCCCGAGGCTGGGCGCACAATTTACCGGGTCTGCCGCGTGACGGCCTACTGCGACAACGGCGTGACGGCGTCGGGAAAGTGGACGCGCGTCGGGCACTGCGCGGCGCCGGAGGACATTCCGTTCGGGACGGAGGTTTACATTCCGGAGCTGGATCGCACGTTTATCGTGACGGACCGCACCGCGCCGCGTTTTCGGAAGAACACGGTCGATATTTTCATGCCGACGGAGTTTGCCTGCACGCGTTTTGGCTGCCGTTATCTCGAGTGTGAGTTTGTGATTCGTCCGCCCTCGCTGGCCCGGCGTTAGCGGCCCGGGCCGGATGCTCTCATCGGCCGTTTGCTCGTGAAGTTGTATAACTTCTCCCGCTTCTCCAGTTCCCAGGAAGCGACTCAATACCGGACGGCCGGACGCGATCAGGGTGGAGCGTGCCGGCCCGCCAACTTGATCCACTCCGCCACTTCGGCCACGACTTTTTCGGAAACGTAGTCGGGCTTGGCGTATTCGGCCGGAGAGGACTTGCCCGCCCCGGCGATCATCAGGTGGTTCAGGTCGTCGAAGAGGCAGAGTTTGGCGTGTGGTTTGCCCTGGAACTTCGACTTCCAGATTTCGAAGTCCTTGAGCGTCACCTGGTAATCGCGGCCGCCCTGAAGAAAGAGCAGCGGCAGTTTGAGCTCCAACGCCGCCGCGACGTTGTCGCGCTTCTGCAACTCGGCCCAATAGCGCGGCGGGGCGCCGAGGAGCGGCTCCTTGACGTCGTCGGGCCGGCCGGCGCGGATGGCGGCCGTGCCTTTTCTCACCTGCTCAAGCTGAAGCTGCTCGTCGTCGGAAATCACGTCATCGAGATTGAAGATGTAGTTGAGCTGGTCCTCGACGAGGTCGCAGAGTGGGCGGGCGTTGGCCGCCATCATGATCAGGCCGGCCAGCCTCCGATCGCGCTGCGCGATGAACGGGGCGGCAAATCCGCCCAGGCTGTGGCCGAGGATGAAGACGCGGGCTGGATCGAGCTCGGGCCGGCCGCGGAGCAGTTCGGCGGCGGCGACGGCGTCGTCGATCGTCTCCCACTCCAGCGTGATGTCCTCGGGTTTGAGCGTGGCGGGATACTGCTGCGTGCGTTTGACATAGCGGATGCTGGCGACGCCGCGGCCGGCCAGGCCCCAGGCGAGGTCGCGGAAGACGCGGTTAGGGCCGAGCGTCTCGTCGGCGTCGTGGGCGCCTGAGCCGTGCACGAACACCACGCCGGGAAGTTCCTTGGCGTCGCCGGCAGGAAGCGTGAGGACGGCGGGGAGCTCGAACTCGCCGCAGCGCAGCGTGAGCTTTTCCTCGCGGAACGCGTCGGGTTTGGCGTAGGGCGGGCAGCGGTTGTCCTTGATGGATTCGACCGCGTCGAACCACAGGCCGGTGAGCTTGTCGTCCTTGGTGAGCACGAACCGGATTTTCAACAGGCTGCGCTCGAAACGGAGCGTGAAGCGGACGGCGGTCAAATCCCCGGCGGGAATTTCCTCGACGGCGTCCTCGCCGACGAACTTGCCGTGCTGGAAGAGGACCGCGGCCCAGGCCTGGGCGAGCTGCTGGGCGGTCATGGCGGCGCGCATCTTTTCTTCGGAGCGGGCGACGACTTCGTCGGCTTTTCCGCCCGACCAGAGCGCGAGCAGCTCGCGGCCAACCTTGATCTTCGGCGAGTCGGCCGGGCGCGACTGGGCGTCGGCGTGCGAAGCGGGCAGCACGGCCAGCAGGGCGAGCAGCAGCGCGGGAAGGTACTTGAAGCGCGGCATGAGCGGCCTCCAGTGTGCGGCGAAGCGCACTTGGGAATCGTATCCGGCGGGCAGCGGGTGTGCGAGATGCACAGCGGGGGGACGCGGGAACTCGACGTGCGTTGCGGGCGGGGATTCTCACACCAGCGGTCCAGATCGTGCCGAACGGACGAGATCGTCCCGAGCGAACATGATCGTCGCGAGCGGATGTAATCGTCCCGAGCGAACGTGATCGTCCCGAGCGAACGTGATCGTCCCGAGCGAACGTGATCGTCCCGAGCGAACGTGATCGTCCCGAAGGGACGACGGTGTGTAGCCACGGGTGGAGCGAGGCCCGTGACGGGCCGAGCGGAACCCGTGGACAAGGCGGTCGATGTAATTCTGCTCCGGAGGAGCAGAGGAAGTGCGCGGTGCACGAGACGCCCTCGTAAGCTGGCGCGACGTATCCGACTGAGCACCGGCGCGGGCGCGGGCGATTCCTCCGCCCCTCGCGGGGCGGCGGTTCGAGAGGGCAGCCCGCATCCACGGGTTGCGCTTCGCCCGCCTGACGGCGGGCTCGCTCCACCCGTGGCTACAGTCCGGCGCCCCTATCGGGGCTCCGCAAGGAACAGCTCTGCGAGCTCCACAATTCACTGGAAAGGCCAAAGTCGACGGTGCGGGTTGGAAAGTCGCGCCATCTCGCGGGGCGGCGGCGGGCGTAGAATGCCGACGATGCCCGAGCTTCCCGAAGTTGAATCGGTAGTGCGAACGTGGAGCGGTCGCCTCGTTGGCCGGCGCTTCAGGCGGTTCGACGCGCGCGGACCACGGCAGGTGCTGCCCAGTGCGACGGCGGTGCGGCGCGGCATCATGGGCCGGCGGATCGCGCGAGTGTGGCGGCGGGGGAAGTATATCGTGATGCAGCTCGAGGCGAGCGGCGCGCTGCTGATTCACCTGCGGATGAGCGGACGGCTGGAGGCGGCCGCGGGCGACGCCGGCGAGCCGCGGCACACGCGGGCGGTGTTCGAGTTCGACGACGGACTGCGGCTGCACTTCTGCGACGCGCGGCGGTTCGGCCGGATCGTGCTGGCGCGCGACGTGGAGAGCGGGACGGGCGGGCTGGGCCCTGAGCCGCTGTCGGACGGGTTCAGTGCGTTGCGACTGGGGCGGCTGCTGGCGGGGCGGCGGCGGCAGGTCAAGCCACTGCTGCTGGATCAGCGCGTGATCGCCGGGCTGGGCAACATCTACACGGATGAGGCGCTGTTCCGGGCGGGGATTCATCCCCTGGAGCCTTCGGATCGCATCGACGGTGCACGGGTGAAACGCCTGCACGCGGCGATTCGCACGGTGCTGAAAGAGGGCATCCGGCGGAACGGCGCGTCGATCGACTGGGTGTATCCGGGTGGGAACATGCAGGAGTCGTTTCGGGTGTATGGCCGCGCGGGGCAGGCGTGTGTGACCTGCGGAGCGACGATCGAGTATTTGCGCGTGGGGCAGCGCGGAACGCACGTGTGTCCGCGCTGTCAGCGGTTGGGGTAGGGAACGCAGCGTGTCTGCGCGGTGTGGGGACTTGATATCGTCGAGCCGGGGGGCTACACGATGCGCGGGGGAGTGCAGCCGCGGCGGCTGCTCTCCACAGTTCTCCGCAGCCGGGGGCGGCTGCTCTCCACAGCCACAGCCGAGGGCGGCTGTGCCACAGTTTCGGTCGGGCGGGTAAGATGCCGGCCATGGGTCATTCGAGGAATCGCACGCCGGCAGGTAGCAGGGCGGTCGTTGGCGAGGATGAGGCCGGCGTGGTGCCGGCCGACATTCGCTGCCTGTGTCTGGACGTCGACGGCGTGCTGACGGACGGGCGGCTGTTCGTTGATGATGACGGCCGGCCGTTGCGCGCGTTCGACGTGCAAGACGGCTTCGCGCTGCGCTGGTTTCAGCGAAGCGGGGGTGTCGTCGCGATCGTGACGGGGAAATCGTCGCGCGGGCTGGTACACCGGGCCACGGAGCTGGGCATTGAGCACGTCGTGCAGGGCAGCGAGGACAAGCTGCGCGACTTGCAGCGCGTGCTGGAGGCAACCGGCATTGAACCGCGGCAGACCGCCGTGCTGGGCGACGACCTGCCCGATCTGCCGCTGCTGCTGAGCGTCGGATTGCCGCTGGCGGTGGCGAACGCGGTGGAGGAGGTGCGGGCCGCGGCGCAGTATGTGACGATTCGAACGGGCGGCGCGGGGGCGGTGCGCGAGGTGGTGGAGCTCATCATGCGTGCGAGCGGGCGCTGGGAGGAAGTGGTCGAGCACTATCGGCGGCAAGGGACGGACGGACGAAGGGACGGAGGCACCGAGGGACGAAGGGTCGAAGGGACGGAGGCGCGAAGGGAAGGATGATGGGAAACGCGACGTGGACTGGCGAGAGACGCTGAGATGAAGCGCAACCTGCTGCTGACGGCGTGCAGCGCCGGCGTGCTGATCGCGCTGTTCGTCGCCTATTCCAAGTTGGTGCGCGATCCGGCGATCGAGTCCTCGCAGCGGCAGGACATCATCGAGACGGTGCCGACCGCCGCGGAGATCAGCCCGCAGCAGTCGATGCAGGGCGCGGCGGGCGATCAGAACGTGGTCATTCCGCCGGGCGGTGGGGCGGGCATCACGCTTTACGACGAGCGGACGGGCGAGGCGACGCACAATCTGCGGTATGAGGAGTGGCGGCCGGGGAGCGAGGGCAGCCGCGACGAGGTGTGGGTGAAGTCGCCGGTGCTGACGTTTCTCCTGCCGAGCGGGATGGTGGCGACGGTGTCGGCGGACGAAGGGGAGATCACGGTGGATCGTTTGCAGAAGTCGCGCGCCGGCTGGAAGTTCGGCTGGCTGCGCGGCGACGCGACGATCATCCTCGACCGTGGGGCGAGGCGGATTCGCAGCAGCACGCAGCCGCACGACGACGACGTGATTACGGTGCGCATGAGCGAGGTGTTCTTCGACCTTGATCTGGGTCAACTGCGGTGCGATGAGCGCGTCGCGGTGTCGTCGGCGGACTTCGACATCGCCGGGAGCGGGCTTGACCTGGTCTGGAACCAGGCGGCCAATCGCGTGGAGCAACTCACGATCGCGCACGGCGACAAGCTGGTGCTCTATTCGATGGCGGATTTCTTCGACGTTTCACCGACGACGCAGCCGGTGACGCCGGAGGCTGTGGCGGCGAACGGCGTGGCGGCGGGCCGCGACGCGGCGCCGGCGGGCGACGTGACGACGCAGCCGGCGGTGCGCAAGCTGAAATCGCACCGGCAGCGGCCGGAGAAGGTCCAAACGGGATACCTCTGCGCGCTGACGGGCGATGTGCGCGTCCGGCAGTTGCGCGGCGACGAGGTTGTGTCATCGCTGGACGCCGAGATGCTCCGCCTGATGTTCGACCTGGGGGCGGGCGGCGGGCTCAACCTGGCGCGCGGCACGTCGCGCCCGGCGCGGCGCGGCGACGGGCACATTGAGGTGCAATGGAGCGGTCCGCTGACGATGAGTCCGCTGCCGCCGCCGGAGCCGAAGTCGGGTGCTCCGGGTGCGGGGCTGATCGTGCTTCCGCCGCGGCGACGGGTGGAGGCGCTGGGGACAGACGTGGTGCTGACGCGAGGCGAGGCGCGGATCCACTGTGGGGGGCTGGAGTATCACGACGAATCGGGGCGTGTCTGGCTGCGGCGCGGGGAGCACGCGTGTGTGACGCTGGACGCGGGTGCCGAGCGGTCGCTGACGGCGTCAGGCGTGTTCATTGACCGGAAGCGCGATCTGATCACGCTGATCGGCGACGTGCGGCTGCGCGCGCGGCGGAAGCGGCCTGACGTTGTGCCGCCAGATGCGGCTGGCTTGCCGGCGGCGGACATGACGATCGCCTGTGCGCAGATTGCCGAGATCACGCTGCACGACTGGGAAGGTGACGGCGCCGCGTCGGCGGGCTTGGGCGGCGCGCTGCGGACGGCCCGGTTCGTGGGCGACGTGCACGTGGATTTCGGAAAGCAGACGCTCAACGCGCATGAGCTGACGATGACGTTTGATCGGGCCGCGGACGGTGACACGTTCGAGCAGCGGTTGCGCGGCGCGCAGGCTTCGGGGGGCGTGTACCTGAGCGCTGAACATGATGCCGTCGAGTGCGCGTGGCTCGACCTGACGTTCGCCGTGGACACGGCCGGGGACATCTATCCGTCGGAGTTCGACGGCCGCGGCGCCGTGCGCATCACGCGCGGCTCGTCGCGGCTGACGGGTCGGCGCGTGGTGGCGGCGCTGGAGCCGGCGACGGGCGAGCCGCGTTCGCGTGGGGAGCGGCTGGCGCTGCGGACGGTGCGGGTGGAGGGCGGGGCCGAGCTGATCGATCCGGAGCGGAAGATCGGGGCGCGCGGCGCGACGATCCTGGCGTGGATGGAAGGCGAGAATCGGCTGGCGCGGGCAAACGTGCGCGGCGGGCGCGGGGAGCTGGCGATCGTGCATGCGCGGCCGTACACGGTGCGCGGCGAGAGCATCGAGTTGCGGATGCGGGAGCAGACGTTGCACGTGGATGGCGCGTCGCGGCTGGCGTTCCTGTCGCGCAACGGCCTGCAAGGCGAGCGTCGCGACCGGCCGACGAAGGTGACGGTGGCGGCGCGGCAGACGCTGCACATCGACGGCCGGCAGAACGTGATCCGGATGGTGGGCGGAGTCGAGGCGCGCTCGGGCAGCGAGTCGCTGAATGCCGACGAGATCACGCTGACGCTGCGTGACGCCGATCCGCCGCCGGCAACGGCGCCGGCGGGTGGGGCGCTGGGGCAATGGGTGAGCGACCTGAGCGGGCTGCTGCAGGCGGACGGCGCGGCACGGGCGACCGACCCGTTCGAGGGCGAGGGCGGGGGCCGCAAGGAGCCGATCCGGCTGACAGCGATCAACGCGCTGGCCAAGACCGAGTCGTTCGAATCCGGCGCCAGCGAACCGATCGTGCACTCGAGCCTCGAGGCGCCGCATCTCGACATCGATCTCGTGCAGCGGCAGATTCAAACCGTCGGCTACACCACACTGCTGCTGACGGATTACCGCATCGAGGCGCGGCGGGCCGGAGATCGGCCAGAGTCGGAGATGGTGCCGTCGGACCTGATGAGCGGCGGGCCGAGCCAGACGGTGCTGAAGTGCGATCGCGGGCTGACGTACCTGTTGGGCGAGGAAGCCGGTGGGCGGCGCGATTCGGTGCTGCTGGAGGGCGGGGTCAAGTTGGTGCATCTGGCGGGGCGCGAAGTTGTGCCGCCGGCCGAGGCCGGTGCGTTCGCCGGGCACGACACGGAACAGCTCGCCAAACTGCGGGCGCGCTACACCACGCTGGACTGCGATCGGCTCGAGTGCGCCTTTGGCCGCCGCGACGACGCGAAGCGAGCGGCACCGGCCGGCGGAGCGCTTGCACCGGGCGCGAGGCTGACGTGGCTGAACGCGGGCGGCGACGTGCAACTGACGGATCGTCAGGACGAGATGCGGACCGAGGTATACGCCGACCGGCTGAATTTCGATCATTCGACGGGGCGCGTGACGGTTTTTGGCACGCCGCAGAGCGACGCCCGCGTCTATCGCTTCAATCAAGCGACGGGGATCGTCGATCGGCCGTATGCGGGGAAGCGGCTGTCAATCGACCTGATCAACAATACCGTGCAGGGCGACGTTTCGGGCGAGGTCCGCCAGGCGCGGCCGTGAGCGGCGCGGGGCGCACGTTCGCCCACGCGAGCTGGCCGCCGCGTTTTTGACCGGTGCGGCGCGGGCGTCTAGACTAGCGCGGTTTAGGGCGCCGGCGGCCGTTCCGCCCGGCACGAGGGTCTGATGCCGCACACGCTTTCGCAGGTTTGTGAAATCCTGGAGCGCTACGCCATGCAGCCGACGCTGGCGGGCGACGGCCGGCGCAGCATCGCGGGCGTGGCGACGCTTGAGGAAGCGAGCGAAGAGCAGATCAGCTTTCTGTCCAATCCCAAGTACGAAAAGATGCTGGCCGGAACGCGCGCCGCTGCGGTGGTCTGCAAGCCCGAGATCGCCGCGCCGCCGCATCTCAACGTCGTGCGCGTTGCCGACCCGTACGCCGCGATCACGGTGCTGATTGCCGAGCTGCACGGTTACCGGCGGCACCCGCGACCGCGGATCGTGGGTGGGGCGGCGCACGTGGCGCCGTCGGCGGTCGTCGGCGAGAACGCGAACATCCATCCCGGCGCGACGATCGACGAGCACGCCACCGTCGGCCGCAACGCGACGGTTTACCCGGGCGTCTACGTTGGGCCGCGCTGCCGCATCGGCGACGACGTGACTCTCTATCCCAACGTCGTCCTGTACGACGACACAGTTCTCGGAAACCGCGTCACCATCCACGCGGGAACGGTGATCGGAAACGACGGTCTGGGGTATGCGCCGATCGGCGGGAAATGGGTCAAGATTCCGCAAATAGGAATCGTCGAGCTCGGCGACGACGTTGAGATCGGTGCGAACTGCTCGATCGACCGTGCCACCCTGGGGCGGACGCGGATCGGCAACGGGACCAAGATGAGCAATCTGATCGCGATCGGACATGGCACGCACGTCGGCGAGCATTGCATGTTCGTCGCGCAGGTCGGGCTGGCTGGCTCGGTCGAAGTGGGCGATCGCGTGACGATGGCCGGGCAGGCCGGCGTGGTGGGGCACATCCGCATCGGCGACAAGGCTACCATCGGCGCCAAAGCGGGCGTCACCAACAGCGTCGCCGACGGAGAGACGGTGCTGGGCGCGCCGGCGATCCCGGTGCGCGAGATGCGCCGCCAAGTCGCCTGCCTGATGCGGCTGCCCGAGACCACGGAGACCGTCAAGCAGCTCGACAAACGCCTGGCCGAACTGGAGCGCCGGCTGGGAGAAGCAACGTGAGCGGGCGGGACCGCGGGCGCGAAGCGGCGGCTCGGCCGACGATGCGTCGGCGGGGCGTTCTGCTGCTGCTGGGGCTGGCCGCGTGCTGGCCGGCGCTGCCGGGGTGCAAGGCGCTGGTGGCGCAGATGCTGATGTGGGGGCAGGAGCCCAAGAAACGCGTCAAAGCCGAATATCCGCACCTGGCCCAAAAAAAGGTCGGCGTGCTGATCTGGGTGGAGCCGGTGACGGCGTTCGAGTACCCGCAGGTGCAGTTCGAGATGTCGGAGTTCGTGATCAGCGCGCTGGACGGCAACGTTAAGGGCGCGAAGTTCGTCCCATCGCGGCGGGCCGTCGACATGCAGCGGGCCGACGCCAACTGGGACCGGGCCGACCCGGCGCTGCTCGCGCGGCGGCTGGAGTGCGAGCGGCTGGTGCTGATCGAGGTGACGCAGTACAGCACGCGCGACCCGGAGAGCCCGCACCTGTTTCGCGGCCAGCTCCAGGGCAACGTCAAGGTCTATGACGTCGAATACGAAAACTCGCAGCCGGCGTATCAGACGCTGGTGGAGGCGTCGTACCCGCCCGACTCGATCGGGCACTGGGGCACGAACGACCGCGAAGTTCGCCGCGGGATGATGGAGGCGTTCGCGGCCGAGCTGTCGAAGCGGTTCTGCGATCACGAGGTATCGGTGAAATGAGGCCGATGCGGACCATCCTCGTGGCGGTGCTCGTGCTCGCAGTGCTGCTTCCGGTGGGCGGCTGCGGTCCGACGGTTGGCGCCATGGCCTATTACCTCGGCCCGCGCCGCATTCAGAAAGCCGAGTACAAACTCACCAAGGGCCGGCTCGTCATCCTGATCGAGGATCTGGGCACCGGCGACGAGAACCCGGTCTTTGAGCGGGCGCTGTATGAGAAGCTGGTCGAGGTGTTTGAGGCGAAGAAGGTCAACACGCAGGTGGCACCAGCCGCCGAGCTGATGGCCTTGCGTCAGGCGAACGCCGAGTTCCGCTCGTGGAGCCTGCAACGCATCGGGCGTGAGCTGGATGGCGAGCAGGTGCTCTACGTCCGCGTCGACGAGCTGCGGATCAAGGACGCGCCGGATCATCCGCTGGTGAACCCGTTTGCGCGGCTGCGCGTCAAAGTTGTCGGCGTCCACGAGCCGGAGAGCAGAGCGCGGCTGTGGCCGGAAAAGGACGAATGGCGCGACGTCGAGGTGGAGCGTCCGGTGCAGGAAGCGGGTACGAGCACGCAAATCGACACCGTCGCCGCCAAGCTCGGCCGTGACGCCGCCGTGCTGGTGGCGCAATTCTTCCACGACGTCGATCTCGAAGAGAAGACCCCGCGCGAGCCGTGAGCGGCGCGCAGCCTGGTGCGCCATGTCCCGTACTTCCATCCCCACGCGACTCTGCCTGATCGCTTGCGGCGCGTTGCTGCTGGTGGCGGCGTCGGCGGCGCTGGGGCCGAGTCGGCTGACGTGGGACGAGGTGCTGAACCCGGCGCAGAGCCGCATGTTCTGGACCTATCGCCTGCCGCGGACGCTGCTGGCCGCGGTCGCGGGCGCCGGCTTGGCGCTGGGGGGCGTCGTATTTCAATCGCTCTTCCGAAATCCGCTGGCGACGCCCTACACGCTGGGCATCGCGAGCGGCGCGTCGCTGGCGGCCGCGCTGACGATTCTGTCCGGCTGGGGCGCGGTGCGTCTCGCCGGCCTGCCCAGCGTTCCGCTTGCGGCGTTTGCAGGCAGCCTTGCCGCCCTGGGCATGGTCTTTCTCGTGGCGCGGACGCGCGGCGGACGTGACATGGCCCGCCTGCTGCTGGCGGGCGTGTGCATGAGCTATCTAACCGCCGCCGGCATCATGCTGGCGCACACGCTGGCCGAGCGGAGCGTGAGCAGCGACATCCTGATCTGGACGATGGGCACTCTGTCGCGCTTCAAGCGCAGCGGAGCGCTCGAAGTGCTGGTCGGCCTGCTGCCGGCGCTGGCTTTCACGCTCGTGTCGCATCGCGCGCTGGACCTGATCGCGATGGGCGAGGCTGTCGCGGCGGGGCGCGGCGTGGCCGTCGAACGCACGGTGTGGACGGGTTTCGTGTTGATCGGCGTGCTGACGGCGGTCATTGTTGCGAATTGCGGGCCGATCGGCTTCGTGGGCCTGATGGTGCCGCACATGGGCCGGGCGCTGGTCGGACCACGGATCATGCCGTTGGCGCTCAGCTCGATCGCGATCGGCGCGGGGTTTCTCGCGCTGTGCGACGGGCTGGCGCGGATGCTGCTTTTCGAGATCCCCGTCGGCGTCATCACCAATACGCTCGGGGCGGCGTTTTTCTTTTTCATCCTGGCGACGCGCGATCCATCGGTTCGGCTCGCGGAACGTCCGACGCGCGGGTGAGCACGCGGTCCGACCCCGCAGCACCAGTGAGGGGGTGCGATGGAGCGAGTTCGGGGGCACACTCGCGTCGAACCCCGCGCTGACGCTTGGGGCTCGGCTGGGGTGCGCGACTCACGGCCGGCGCAAGTAGGCGGCGATCGCGGCGTCCGGCGTACGCTGTGACGCGAGTGTCAGACGCGCGGCGGCGCCGCGCGCCGCGTACACGGCGCTAACCCAGTCGGTGTCAAATCCAGCGCGAAGCTGATGAAGCAGCAGGGGACGCGGAGCGCACAGGGCGACGGCCGTGACGAAATCGCCGGCGCGGCGTAGCCCGGGGGCGAAGTAGTGCGCGAGGAAAACGTCGTCGTCGCCGACGTCGATCTGATTCACGTCGGCGACGGTCGCGCCGCGGAGATCGGACTGCGAGCGCGCCAGCAGCACCCACGGACCCGCCGCACCGATCCCGATCATGTCCACGCGCGATTCGTCGTCGGTCAACCCGCTTTGAGCGAGAAATGCCGCCGCCGTGAGCACGTCCTGAACTTGGCTTGCCAGCGGCGTGAGATTGAACGTGTTGAAGTAGCGGATGCGGCCGGCGGCCTGACGCTCGGCGTCGCTGCGGGCGGCTTCGCCGGTGGCGAATGCGTCGATCAGCAGGAGCGGATGGCCGTCGCGCAATAGTTCGCGGAGCAGGGGTGTGAGAGTCTCGGCGGGCTCGTCCAGCAGCACGCCGCGGCCCTCGGCATGGACTACCAGAACGGCGGAGGCGCGCGTCGATTCCGGTACCAGCAGCGTGCCGGGCACGCGATCGCCGACGGTGCGGCGGGTCAACACCAGTTCCGTCCGGCGGAGGGGCGCGAGCGGCGCATCGCCACCGCCTATCGCCATGTTCTTCGACAGCAGCACTTCGGTTTCGATCTCGCCGGGTCGCGGCAGAAGGACGTGCAGGCTGTGGCGTAGAGCCGCGGCGAGTTCGGCCAAGGTCGCGGACGCGTCGTCGGAAGACTTACCGGGCGGGCGGCCGCGGACGTCGGAAATCATCGCGCGGGCCCGCGCGATGAGCGACTCGGCGACCGCGGTGGGCGCTAGCGCCGACGTCGGCAGGCTGCCTGCGTCCGGAAAGACGCGCATCGACTCCGCCGGCTCGCACTGAAACGGCGCTTCGCGGATCTGCACGGCGTTCGGATCGTGCTTCAGATGCTGTGCGAACCAGCGATAGACCGCCTCTCGGCTGTCGCGGTTGTAGTTGTGCGGCGCGTCGAATTGGACCTGGGCGAGGTTTGGCGTGGCTCCGTGGAGGCCATAAATCCGCTCGAGCATGGGGAATTCGCGCGTCGGCGTGTGTTTCGTCCAATCCTGCGTGCAGGAGACCAGCAGCAGCGGGCGCGGCGCCATGCAGGCCGCGATCTCGACATTAAACGTGTCGACCCGCAACCCCGGCGCATTCTCGCACAAGCAGCCGCCCTGGAACGTCGCGGAGATCATGTTGACCGGTGCCGCGCAGGCGATGCGGTCTTCGACGGCTGCCAGCATGAACGTCTGCGTCCCGCCGCCCGATTCACCGGTGCAGCCGATGCGTGCCGGGTCGACGTCGGGCAGGCTGACGAGAAAATCGACGGCGCGGATGCTGTTCCAGAGTTGCAGGCCCATGAGGCTGATGCCCCACAGCTCCTCGCGCGGCCCGCCGAACTCGTGGCTCAGTTGCAGGCTGTCGTTGAAGCCGATCATGTCGTGGCTGAAGACGACGTAGCCCTGCCGCGCCAGGCTGATGCAGCGGCCGGGGATCGAACCCAGCTCGGAATCCTCCAGGCGGCCGTGCCGCCAGTGGCCATGCGGGCAGAGGACGGCGGGCCAGGGCGGGGCGGCGGTGCCGGGCGATTCGCCTGAGTCCGCAGATTCGCCGCTCGGCCGATAGAGGTTGCCGGCGACGAAGAAGCCGGGGAGGCTCTCGAAATACACCTTGGCAATGCGATAGTCGCCGCGGTCGACCTCGCCGAAGATCTGCGCGTTGAGGGGCGTTCGGGGCGGCATGGGCAACAGACCGCAGCATGCCAGAATGTGCTCGCGCAGCTCGGCGGCGCGGCGCTGCCAGGCGCTTCGGTCGCGGTACTCCGGCATGTCGAACGACGTTTCCGTGTGGCGGAATGTGCTCATCCGGGCGTCGCGCGGCGTCGCGACTGCCACGGCAGTCGCAGGCGCGCTGGCGGGTGGGCCGCTGGTTATGAGCCGCGCTTCGGCGATGAAGGCCGGCCGGCCGTGCGGCGCGTCGGGCGCGATGCGGATCGAGACCTGGTCTGCCGAAAGCTCCGCTGCGGGGATTTCCACGTCCAGCCATTCGAATCCGGAGTAGCCGCCCTTCGCGACGCGGTGTTCGTGGCCGTTGACCGAGACGATGGCGGCGCGCTGGTCGCTCTTGCTGCCCCAGAGCAGGCGAAGCCGCCCGGGTTGTGCGGCGGGCGCGGGAAGAGCGAACTCGATCGGCCGGTTGCCGCACCAGCGATAGCCGCGGCCGGCGAACGACTCGTCATTGAACGTGATGCGCGCCGCCGGCCCGGACCCGTGAGTCAGCGCGATGGTCCGCGAAGCGAGCAGCGCGCCGTCGGCCGTGTGCGCCGAGATGGTCGCGCTGCCGTCGCGCGCCAGGTCGCCGGAGAGCCGCGCGGCGAGCCTTGCCCCACGGGGCAGGTCGGCCTCGCGCGGCGAGATGTCGCCGAAGTCGGTCGCGAGGCGCAACGACACCGGCCGGCCGGTGTCATTGGTCAACTCGATCGGAACGAGGAACGCGCCGGCCGCCGTTTGCTCGGGCGGCGCCTGCATGCTGACGACCCGGGACCCATAGGGCGGTTCGCCGGCTGGACGGATGACGATCTTGACCGGTTGCTGGTCGACCTCGAGCGGCAGGCCCGTGACGAGATCGTCGCCGAGCATCGCTGGCCGCCGGACGCCGTCGATGGTGACGTCGTAGAGCCTGTCGCGCTGCACGGTGTACCACTCGGGGAACTCGTTGAGCCGGGGGTAGTTCAGCGACAGGCCCATGTGCTCGCGATGCCGGGGATAATCCAGATTCAGGCGGCCGCGCCAGGGTTTGTCGGCCGGCGAGACTTGGCTGGCTGATTTGTCCGAAACGCCGCGTTGAACCAGCCCGTACAGCGAATCGCCCACGACCACGGCGCCGAATTCGAGATCGTCGCGCCAAGCGCTGATGCGGGTGCCGGCAGTCTTCATCAGGGCAACCATCAGCGCGGTGCGGTTGTAGTTGCCGTCGCCATGCCAGCGTTCGACGAACCCGTCGGCCGCCTGCTTGCTCAGGAAGAGGGGCACGACGCGTTCGAGCCAGGCGCGCGTCTGCGGTTCGTCGACGCGATTCAGCAGCACGACGCCGCTCTCGATCGCATCGGCGAACGCGTCGGCGCCGTCCCACTGGTCGTATTTGTATGCCGGTGCCGCGGCAGATGTGTCGCTGCTCATCGCATTGATGCCGCGCATGGCACGGAGGACCGCGTCGCGGTAGCGCGCGTCGCCGGTCAGCAGGTGAAGCGTGTACACCGCGTTGAGCGCGTAGCCCCACGTGTCGGGCGTGGCGCGGTTCAGCACGGCGCCGTCGCTGGGGCGAATCGACATGAACCACAGACCGTCGTCGTTAACCGCGACCGACAGCAGTCTGTCGATCATTCGCCGCATGGCGGGCAGATAAACGTCGGCCTTGGCGCGGTCGTGCAGGTGCTCCAGGGCCGCCAACTCCGAGAGTCCGGCGATGATCTCATTTCCGTGGTCGATCAGGGAGAGTACATCCTGTCGCGGCTTGCCGGCGTCAAAGTCCCATGAGTGGCACGGCAGGCCGCCGGATTTCGGCAGCATGTCGATAAAGTACGCGTCGCCGATGCGTTCGGCCCACTGCTTGTAGCGCGGGTCGCCGGTCGCGGTGTAAAGCCGGCAGAGCTGTTGGAGCATGTTTCCGTTGACTTCGGCCAGCTCGCTGGGGATGCGGCCGAAGCGGGTCGTCACCGGGGCCGCGGCGCAGATGTCATCGGTCAGGCCGCGAGCGCGCTCAAACCAGGCGTTGTGGCCGGTCAGCTCGGCGATGGGCAGCAGGCCGTCCTTGACGTACTCGCTGGCGCCGAAGATCACGCGGCTGACGTCGCCGGGGAGCGGGCCGGTGGCGCGCAGCGGCTCCCAAGGTCCGCTCTCCGCGAGCCGCGCGACGTCGTCGACCCCGACCGTCCAGCGCCCGGGGACGGCGAACGCGCCGCGGTCGATGTCGTAGTGATCCGGCAGCCGGCCGAGCCGCGTCGTGAGGCGGATTTCGTCGATCAGCGTCTGGCGGACGGGCCCTTCATAAGCCTCCCGGTCCAGCAGGTACGACGTGATGACAAAGAACGACCAAAGGTCCGCCGCCGAGTTCTCCGGCGACCAGATGCGTCCGTTGAGATTCTGCGGCAGGAGTGCGTTGCCGCTTCCGCGGCGCGTGTACCAGGCCTGCATCACGCGGCGGCTGCGACTGAAGCACTCGGCGGCCTGCCGGGCGTTCTGCGCGGCGAGCGCCCAGACGTCGTCGAGATGCTGGTCGGCAGGCGGCAACTTTCGGCCGTCTTGCGCGTGCGACGGTTGATTCGCAGAGACGGCCGGCTCGCGGCGGGCAGAGTCACAACCGCCGGCGATGAGCAGTCCACCCGTCAGAGCAACGCACGCAATCGGCCAGCCGTGGAATCGCATCGAACGTGTCCTTGGATAGGCGGCGCTCGGCCTCAGCGGACCGCGGCCGCGCAAAACGCTGAAGATGATGACGCCGTGTTGTACCGAGCCCGCGGACGGGTTACAAACGCCCGGCAGAATGCCTCCGCCGCGCATCCGCGTTCGACAGATCGAGTTTTGCATGAGTGATTGCTTGGCGCGGCTGCCGTTCCGCTTCGGGGGTGCGACGATGCGCTGGGCGCCCATGCTGACGTGCCGCGTGCGGATCGACGTGCAGGACGGCGCGGCGGCCGTCGGCCACTCCGCCGATCTGCTCGTGCCGAAGTGGTTTGACAAGCGGAGCGGGCGGACGTTTCGCGACGACGTGAACGATCTGACGTCGGCGGCGCGGAACGCCGCCGCCGCGGTCACGGCCCATGACGTCCCGCCGATGGCGCTCTTTGAGCTGTGGCAGCGCGCCCACGCCACCTGTGTCGGGCGGAGCGATGAGGAGAGCCAGAATGCCGACGGCCTATCGCGGTTGGCGCGAGGTTTCGGCGTGGCGCTCGTCGAGCGTGCGCTGATCGACGCGGTGTGCCGGTCACACGTCTGCACGTTCTTCCAGGCACTGCGCCGCGACCTGCTCGGCTTCGACGCCGGCGCGGTCCACCCGGAGCTGCGCGGCTGGAGCCTGGCGGCGTCGCTGCCGACTCAGCCGCTGCGGAGCGTGCGCGTCCGGCACACCCTCGGACTGAGCGACGCGCTGCGGGCCGCGGACATTTCGGCGGCCGAGCGCCTGAGCGACGGACTGCCGCAGGCGCTGGACGAAGCGATTCGCGCCTATGGGCTGACGTCCTTCAAGCTCAAGCTCAGCGGCGACGTCGATCATGACGCGGAGCGGCTGCGGAGTGCGTGGGACGTGATCGAGCGAAACGTCGGTGCCGCGCCGCTGATCACGCTGGACGGCAACGAACAATTCAGGCAGCTTGCCGCAGTCCTGGCATTGCTCGAGCGACTGGCGGCCGACGAGCGCGGGCGGCGATTGCTCGGCCGCGTGAGTTTCATCGAGCAGCCGCTGCCGCGCGACGCGATGAATCCGCTCGAGGCGGCCATGGTCGCGTCGATCGAGCGATTCGCGCCGCTGCTGATCGACGAAGCCGACGATCGGCTGGAGAGCTTTCCGCGCGCCGTCGCGTGCGGCTATCGCGGCGTCTCGGTGAAGAACTGCAAGGGCGTCATTCGCGCGCTGCTGAATCGCGGATTGTGCGAGCTTTACTCGCGGCGGCGGGGCACGGCGTTCTTCCAGAGCGCCGAGGACCTGACCAACCTGCCCGTGCTGGCGCTTCAGCAGGATCTGGCGACGGTGGCGACGCTCGGGCTTTCACACGTCGAGCGGAACGGACAGCACTACTTCCGCGGCCTCGATCATCTCCCTTCGGACGAGGCCCGCGACGCCGCCGCGGCGCATCCCGACCTTTACCGGGCCGACGCGCGCGGCGCTTTCCTGCGAATCGAGAACGGCTGCGTGGCGCTCGATTCGCTTCAACGCGCGGGGTACGGCTACGATCTGCCGATTCGAGTCGAGCAGCGCACGCCGCTGGCGGCGTGGTCATTTCCGGAACACGACGCGTGAAATACACGACGCCCGGACAACATCGCAGCGTCGACGCGTTTCGCCAGCATCTGGCGTCGATTGACGCTGCGCTGGGCTGCGACGATCGATTGCTCGGCGGCGCCGGCCCGCTCGGGCAGCCGGTGTTCGTGCACGAACGGAGAATCGGCAACCGCTGGGCGATTCACCCGATGGAGGGCTGGGACGGCACGCACGACGGCCTGCCCAGCGAGCTGACGCTGCGTCGCTGGCGAAACTTCGGCCGCAGCGGCGCCAAGCTGATCTGGGGCGGCGAGGCCTTCGCCGTTTGCGCAGAAGGCCGCGCCAACCCGCGCCAGCTCTTCCACAATCCGAGCGCCGATACGGCCGGCGGACTGGCCGCGCTGCGCGCTGAGATCATCTCCGGCCATCGCGAGCAGGGCGAGTCGTCCGACGACCTGTTCATCGGTCTGCAACTGACGCACTCCGGCCGCTTCGCCCGGCCGTGGATCGAGCACGACGACGGCGTCCGCTGCGTGTCACGGGCCGCGCCGCGCATCGTCCATGCTCACCCCCTGCTCGACCAGCGCTTCGGCGCCGACGCGCGCGGCACCCTGCTCACGGATGCCGAGCTGGAGGGCATCGCCGAGGCCTTCATCGCCGCCGGCCGTCTCGCCTGGAACGTCGGCTTCGATTTCGTCGACGTCAAATGTTGCCACGGGTATCTGCTACACGAGCTGCTCTCGGCGCACACACGCGACGGCCGCTACGGCGGCCCGCTCGATAATCGAATCCGCTTGATCACGTCGATCATCGACGAAATGCACCGCGCCTGCCCGGGACTGCACGTCGGCGTGCGCGTCTCGATCTGCGACGCCATCCCGCACGTCGCTGATGTGCAGACGCGCCGCGGCCGCGCCGCCGACTGGCCGAACGACACGCCTTATCGCTATGGATTCGGTGTCGACGCCCGCAACCCGCAACGACCGGATTTCGACGAGCCGCTCGCTTTCCTGCGAATTCTGCACGCACATTGCGTCCGGCTCGTCAACCTGAGCATCGGGTCGCCCTACTACTGCCCGCACCTGCAGCGCCCGGCCGCCTATCCGCCCTCCGACGGCTACCTGCCGCCCGAAGACCCGCTGGCGGGCGTGGCGTTGCATCTGTCGGCGGTGCGGCGCTGCAAGACGGCGCTGCCGGAAATGCTGTTCGTCGGCTCGGGCTACAGCTATCTTCAGGAGTACCTGCCGCACGTCGCACAGCACGAGGTCGGCGGCGGGCACGTCGATTTCGTGGGTATCGGGCGGATGGCGCTGAGCTATCCGGAGCTGCCGCTGGACGTGCTGCGGGAGCGGCCGTTGCAGCACAAGCGCATCTGCCGCACACTGAGCGACTGCACCAGCGCGCCACGGGCCGGGCTTGTCAGCGGTTGCTACCCCCTCGATCCGCACTACCGCGCCGCGCCGAGTGCCACGATCATGCACACACTCAAAAAACAGGCCGCGGAGCGCCCGTGAACCGAGACTCGCACGACGCACAAGGCTCTCCCGACAAGTCGATCGCGCCGCGAAGCGCGGAGAACAGCGACCTCGAGCGCGAGCGCCGCTTTCTGGCTGACCTCGAAACTCGGCCCTTTGGCGAGCGCGTCGTCGGCTATCTGAAGCTGATCGGCCCGGGCTACATGCAGAGCGCCCTGACGCTCGGGGCGGGCACCGCCGCCTCGACGCTCTTCGCCGGCGCAGTGTTCGGCTACAAGCTGCTCTGGGTCGCGCCGGTCGGAATGCTGCTGGGCGTGATCATGTTCATGGCCATCGCGCACCAGACGCTCTCGACCGGCGTGCGCCCGTTCGACGCGGTGCGGCGGTTTGCCGGCGCGCCGTTTGCGTACGGCTGGGCCGCGGCCGCGCTGCTCAGTTCGGTCATCTGGCATTTTCCGCAGTATTCGCTGGCGGGCGCGACGCTCTCAGACATCGGCACCGCCGCGGGCCTGAACCTGCCGCGCCCAGCGGCCGGCGCGCTGGTGCTCGTCTGGGCCATCATTCTGTCCATGATGTACGGCACGTCGAACGCACTCATCCGCTGGTACGAGCGGCTGCTCAAGTACTTGGTCTGGCTGATCATCGCCTGCTTTCTCGCCGTCGTCGTGCGCACCGGAATCAGCGACTGGGGAGCTCTGGTGCGCGGATTCCTCGCGTTCGAGGTGCCCGCCCCGCGCAACGGCGTCAGCGGCACCACGCTGGTGGTCAGCGGGCTGGCCGCGGCAGTGGGTGTGAACATGACGTTTCTCTACCCGTATAGCCTGCTGTCGCGCGGCTGGGGGCGCGAGCATCGCCGCCTGGCGCGATTCGACTTGTGGTCGGGCATGTTCGTGCCCTATGTGCTGGCGACCAGCCTGATGCTGATCGCTACCGCCAACACGATCTACCTCGATCCGTCGTTCAAGGCTGCCAGCCTGTCACCGATCGAGGCCTCGCGCATCCTGGCGGCGGTGATCGGTCCGACACTTGGGCGTGTGATCTTCAACCTCGGGCTCCTGGCCATGGCGCTCAGCACCATCAGCCTGCACATGGTCGCCTGCGGTTTCGTGTGCAGCGAACTTTTCGGCTGGAAGATCGGCGACTGGCGCTACCGGCTGGCCATGCTGCTGCCGACGCCGGGCGTGCTCGGCACGGTCTTCTGGGCGAAGATGGCCGTCTGGGTCGCCGTACCGACGAACATCATCTGCGGATTTCTGCTGCCGCTGGCATACTTGGCGTTCGTCAGGCTGCAAGTCAGCCGAAAGTACCTGGGCGACGATCGCCCGCGCGGCCTGCGCGGCGCCGCGGCACTGGCCGCGATGATCCTCAGCACGGCGCTGCTGACGGGCTTTCTCGCGTGGCAGGCGTGGCAGGCGCTGCGGCCGCTGTGGAGCACCTGACGCCCCGGCCAAAGTTCTCGGGAACCGGGTCATTGCCCATCCGCGGAGTACGGGATGCTCGTCGCACCCAATGAGCTGATCGAGCGTGCCCGCGCGGAACTGACCGCGCTGCCCGCGGCTGCATCCGTGCGCTTGGCCTACGCCGCGGCACATGTCGTCATGCGCGACGAATACGCGAACTGTACCCACACTCCGGATCATCCCGCCGACGCGGCCACACTCGAGCCGTACATCGACTGGGACGCGACGCTCGACATCCGCCGGCGTTTGGCGTTGCGCGGCTTCGGCATCGCCGAGGCGATGGACACCGCCCAGCGTTTCGCGATCGGTTGGGAGAATGCCGCGCGGCTCATCACTCAGACGGGCGACCTGTCGCCGCCGGTCCCATTCATCGCCGGGGCCGGTGCCGACGGCGTGGCGCCGCCCGCCGCCGCGCCGCCGGCGCGTCGCCGCTGGACTCCGCTGATCGACGAGGTCATCCGCCAGGCCCACTTCATACGGTCTGCCGGCGGACTGCCGATCATCCTGCCGCTTCCCACGCTGGTCCGCAGCGCCGCGACGCCGCCGGAATTCTTCGAAGTCTACGCCGCGATCATTCGAGCCGTGCCGGGCCCGCTCTTCGTGCATTGGCTCGGCGAAGCCTTCATGCCGGAACTGCGCGGCTATTTTCCCGCCGACAGCTTCGAACGAATCATGGAACTGGACCCCGCGAAGGTGCGCGGCGTCAAGCTCTCACTGCTCGACCCGGCTCGCGAAATCGACATTCGCCAGCGCCTGCTGGCGCGCGACCAGATCGTCCTGACCGGCGACGACCTTCACTTTCCGGAGCTGATCGCCGGCGACGCGGGCGCCGACCTGCGTTGGAGTTCGATCGACGACGGCCGCGGCGCGCGGCCGCTGGCGCTGGGCGATTTCGGCCACGCGCTGCTCGGCATCCTCGACGCCATTTCCGAGCCGGCCAGTCTGGCGCTTCAGTTTCTGGCACACGCCCGACACGACCGTTACCTCGACCTGATGGCGCCCTGCGCGCGCCTCGCCGCCGCGATCTTCGAGCCGCCCACCTGGCGCTATAAGGCCGGGCTGGCGCTGATCGCGTGGCTGAACGGCTGGCAAACGAATCGCATGCTCGTCAATCATGAGGAACGCGTGCCCGGCATCGCGTATGATCGTCGCGTGGCGGAGCTGGCGCTTGCCGCCGGCTGCATCACGCCCAGCGACGTCGCCGTCGATCGGCTTGCGACACTGACGAGGGATTCGACATGAGCGTCATTGATCGGCGCGGATTTCTGAAATCGTCGCTCGCCGCGGCCGCGACCACTGCATTCCCCATGCCGGCCCTTGGGCGCATTCGCGGCGCCAACGAAGACTTGCGCGTCGCCTGCGTCGGCGTCCACGGACAGGGACAGACGCACATCGCCGGTTTCTCGAACATCCCCGGCGTCCGCGTCGTCGCGCTGTGCGATGCCGATGCGCAGGTCCTCGACGAGCGCGCCAAGTTCTTCGCCGAGCGCAAGCGGCCGATCGACCTCGTCCGCGACGTGCGCAAGCTGCTGGAGCGCAAGGACGTCGACATCATCACCATCGCCACGCCGAACCATTGGCACGCGCTGATGACCGTCTGGGCCTGCCAGGCCGGCAAGGACGTGTATTGCGAGAAGCCAGTCTCGCACAACGTCTCCGAGGGCCGCCGAGCCGTCGAGGCCGCCGCCCGCCACAGCCGCATCGTGCAAACCGGCACACAGAGCCGCTCGGCGCCCGGCATCCGCGACGCGATCGCATTTGTTCACGCCGGCAAACTCGGCAAATCGCTCGTCTCGCGCGGCTTCTGCTACAAACCGCGCGGCTCGATCGGCCGCACCACCGGCGACCAGACGATCCCCGCCAGCGTCGACTACGACCTCTGGACCGGGCCCGCGGCGCTGCTTCCGCTCCGCCGCAAAAGTCTGCACTACGATTGGCACTGGGTGTGGAACACGGGCAACGGCGACGTGGGCAACCAGGGCATTCACCAGATGGACATCGCCCGCTGGGCGCTGGGCGTCGACCGCCTTTCGAGCCGCGTGCTGAGCGTCGGCGGGCGCTACGGCTACATCGACGATGCCGAGACGCCCAACACGCAAGTCGCGATTCACGAATTCGACGCGCCCGCTGCCGCGGCTCCGCTCGTTTTCGAGGTGCGCGGCCTGCCCACCGACGGCTACCGCGGGGCGAAGATCGGCAACGTGATCGAGTGCGAGAATGGATACGTCGTGCTGGACACGGATGGCGGAAAGGCATTGGACCGCGACGGCGGCGAAATCTGCAAGTTCGAGTCGCACGACGACGCCGGCGCGCTGCATCGCGCCAATTTCATCGACGCCGTACGCGCGCGCGACGCTTCGAAGTTGAACGCCAGCATCCTCGAAGGACACCTCTCCAGCGCGCTGTGCCACACGGCGAACATTTCGTATCAGCTCGGCCGAACCGCGACGCTCGACGAGACCCGCGCGGCGGTCGCGTCGCATGGGCAGCATGCGGCACTGGCCGCGGAAGCGCTCGAGCGCCTGGCACAACACGTTGCGGCCCGCTTCACCGATCATGCCGGGCAGTTCGGCGCCGCCGTCGACCTGCCGCGCGTCGATCCGTCCGCCGTCAGAATCGCGCTGGGGGGAGCGCTGGCGATGGACCCGGCGTCCGAGCGCTTCCGCGACAACCCGGCGGCCGACGCCCTGTGCTCGCGCACCTACCGCGCGCCGTATCTGCTGCCGTCGGTCGCATCGTAGCCCGCGCCTCGAACTCGGCGGAGTTCTGCGTGCTCGTATGCTCCTGACGCTGCAGGGTGACGCAGGGTGACGCAGGGTGACGCAGGGTGACGCAGGGTGACGTAGCGTGACGCAGGGTGGGCCGTGCCCACCTGCCTCGACGTGACGTAGGGTGGGCCGTGCCCACCTTTCCCGATATCCTAAATCAATGCCTGAATACCGCCGGCGCTACGAACCTGGCGCGGCATACTTCTTCACCGTCGTCACCGAACGGCGAATGCCGCTGTTCAATAATGCGCGGGCGCGGGCGCTGCTCCACGAGGCATTCGTCCAAACGCGCCGACGAATGCCATTCGAGCTCTGGGCGACCGTCTTGCTCCCGGACCACCTACACTGCATCTGGGTCTTGCCGCCTGCAGATGCGGATTTCTCCACGCGCTGGTCAATGCTCAAGCGGCGATTCAGCCAAGACTGGCTGGCGGCGGAAGGGCGCCGGCGCCGCCTGACACCCAGCCAAGCGAAACACCGTGAGTCCGGAGTCTGGCAGCGGCGATTCTGGGAACACGTCATCCGTGACGAGCGTGAGTTGTTTGCCTATCGCGACTATGTTCACCTCAACTCGGTCAAGCATGGCCTGGTGAGCCACCCACACGATTGGAAATGGTCCAGCGTTCACCGCCATCTGCGCGACGGCTGGCTGACGCCGGATTGGACGGCTGCCCCGCCCGTCAGTGTTGACGTTCGCGGTGAAGTGAGATGACGGCGGTGGGCACGGCCCACCCTACCTGCTTCGCGCGGTTCAGCGTGCTCTCGTGCTCCTGACGCTCACAACGACGCGCTCACCAGCAACCGACCTCGGTTGGCTGCTGCACAAGCACCCGGCCAAAGTCCAGTCGTTCGAGTTGGCGTTCGGACGCGCGCACGTGTTCTACGCCGAGGCGAACGCACAGCGCTGCACCGCGGCGCTCCTGCTGGATGTCGATCCGGTCGGGCTGGTGCGCCGCCGCGGCGGCCCGGCTGGCGAGGGGTTCTCGCTGCGGCAATACGTGAACGACCGCCCATACGTCGCCAGCAGCTTCATGAGCGTCGCCATCGCGCAGGTGTTCGGCTCGGCGCTGGGCGGGCGATGCAAGGACCGGCCCGAATTGGCTGAGGAGGTCCTGCCGCTGGAGGCGCGCATCGCCGTTCTGCCGTGCCGTGGCGGCGACGCTTTTCTCCGCCGGCTGTTCGAGCCGCTCGGATACGCCGTTGAGGTTCAGCGCCATGCCCTCGACCCGAAGTTCGTCGATTGGGGCGAAAGCCCCTACTTCACCGTGACGCTGCGCGGCAACCAGCGGCTCTGCGACCTGCTCACGCATCTGTACGTGCTGATTCCTGTTCTCGACAACGACAAGCACTATTGGGTCGGCGACGACGAGGTGGACAAGCTGCTCCGCCGGGGCGCAGGCTGGCTGGCATCGCATCCCGAGCGCGACGCGATTACGCGGCGATACCTCAAGCATCAATGGAGCCTGGCGCGCGAAGCGCTCACCCGCCTCGCCGAGGAAGATCATCCCGACCCTGACGAGGAGCTGCTGGAACACGCGCTGCAGGAGGCCGCCCTCGAAGCGTCGATTTGTTGCAGCGAGGCGCCGACGTCCAATGTAGCACAGCCGCCCTCGGCTGTGCCGCCCTCGGGTGTGACCCGCGATGGCGACGCGTCACCCGACTCGTTCACCGCCGAAGCGACGCTCAGCGACGGTGCCGAGAGCGCTCCGACGTTGAATTCCCAGCGCCTCGCAACCGTCCTCGCCGTGCTGCGCGGATGCGGCGCGACCTCCGTGCTCGACGTCGGCTGCGGCGAAGGCAGACTCCTTCGGCTGCTCCTGGAAGACATGGTGGACGAGCCGCGCGCCTCAGCCCGCGCGGCGGCGACACGCACCCCGCGCTTCCAGCGCATCGTCGGCATGGACGTATCTCTGCGATCGCTTAAGGCCGCGGCGGAACGGTTACGGCTTGATCGTATGCCGCCGTTGAAGCGCGCGCGGATCGAACTGATCCACGGTTCGCTGATGTACCGCGACGGACGACTGCGGATCGATGCCGCGACCCCGTTTGACGCGGCGACGTGCGTCGAAGTGATCGAACACCTGGATCCGCCGCGCCTGGCCGCGTTTGAGCGCGTGATCTTCGAGTTTGCCCACCCGCGCGTGGTGATCGTCACCACGCCAAACCGCGAGTACAACGTGAAATGGGAATCACTGCCTGCGGGTCAGTTCCGGCACCGCGATCACCGCTTCGAGTGGACGCGGGCGGAGTGTGAGAACTGGGCGCGCCGTGTCGCCGGACGATTCGGCTACGCGGTGCGGTTTTTGCCGATCGGGCCTCAGGACGCGGTGGTGGGAGCGCCGACGCAGATGGGGGTCTTCCAGCGTTGACAATCGCAATCCCCGAACTCGCGCTCGTCGTCCTCGTCGGCCCCTCCGGCTCCGGCAAGTCGACCTTCGCGCGCAGGCACTTCAAGCCGACCGAGGTGCTCAGCAGCGACAACTGCCGGGCGCTGGTCAGCGATGACGAAAACGACCTGTCGGCCACCGGCGACGCCTTCGACATCTTGCACTACGTCGCCGCCAAACGGCTCGCCGCCGGAAGGCTCACCGTCATCGACGCGACCAGCGTCAAGCCGGAGGACCGCAAGCCGCTGGTGCAGCTCGCACGCGACTATCACTGCCTGCCGGTCGCGATCGTGTTCGACGTCGGCGCTGGAATCTGCGCGGAGCGCAACGCCCAGCGGCAGGATCGGAGCAACCTGCGCAGCGAGTTGATTCGCAATCAGCAGAGCGCGATGCGGCGCGGACTTCGCTTCCTGCGTAAGGAGGGCTTTCGCCACGTCTACCGCCTTGAAACGCCAGAGGAGGTGGATGCGGCGATCATTCAGCGTGAGCCGCTGTGGAACAATCTCAGACATGACCACGGCCCGTTCGACATCATCGGCGACGTGCACGGCTGTTTTGACGAACTGGTGGAGCTGCTCGGGCGTTTGGGGTATGCGGTTGCAGAGAGACACGAAGCTGCGCAGCCACGCAGCCACGAAGAGAGCCACGAAGCCACGCAGCCACGAAGCCTCGGAGAGGGAGACGCGCCAACGGGAGCCGCAGTAGCGTCGGCCCTTCGTGGCCACGCGCCTTCGGCCCGCCCTGACGACGCACAAACACCGCCTGTAGCGTCGGCCCTCCGTGGCCACGCGCCTTCGGCCCGCCCTGACGACGCACAAACACCGCCTGTAGCGTCGGCCCTCCGTGGCCACGCCGGATTTCACATCACGCCGCCGCCGGGACGCAAGGCGGTGTTTCTCGGCGATCTCGTCGACCGCGGCCCAGGAATTCCGCAGGTGCTGCGGCTTGTGATGAGCATGGTCGCCGACGGCGTCGCGCTCTGCGTCCCGGGCAACCACGACGTCAAGCTGATGCGCAAGCTCCGCGGCAAGGACGTGCAGATCACGCACGGCCTGGCCGAGAGCCTCGCGCAGCTCGAGGCGGAGTCGCCCGAGTTCCGGCAGCAGGCGGCGGACTTCATCGACGAACTGGTCAGCCACTACGTCCTCGACGACGGCCGCCTCGTCGTCGCCCACGCCGGCATGAAAGCCGAGATGCAGGGCCGCGGCTCGGGAAAAGTGCGCGAGTTCGCGCTCTACGGCGAGACCACCGGCGAGACCGACGAGTTCGGCCTGCCGGTCCGCTACAACTGGGCCGCCGAGTACCGCGGCCAGGCAACCGTTGTCTACGGCCACACGCCCGTGCCCGAGCCCGAATGGCTGAACCGTACAATCAACATCGACACGGGCTGCGTCTTCGGCGGACGGCTGACGGCGCTGCGCTATCCGGAGCTTGAGCGGGTGTCGGTCTCGGCGCGGCGCGTCTACGCCGAACCGCGGAAGCCGTTTCTTGGCCGCGAGTTCGGCACGCGCCGCGATGGAATCACGTATGCGCCCCGGACGGGTGCGTGTGCCGTGATTCGCGCTGACGATGGGCGCGTCGCGATCATGCGGACGCCCATGGGGGATTTCCTGCCCGGCGGCGGCGCTGATCCCGGCGAGACGGCCGAACAGACGCTCCGCCGCGAAGTGCTCGAAGAGTGCGGCTGCGACGTGCGGATAGGGCGCGAGATAGGCCAGGCAGCGGAGTACGTCGATTCGCGCGACGCCGGTCCGGTCCGCAAGCAGATTGCGTTCTTTGAAGCCGCCCTGGGCGAGCGTATTCGGCAGCCATCCGAGCCCGATCATCAGCTCGTGTGGCTCGACGCGGTCGACGCCGCACGCGGCATGGCGCATGAATCTCACGCGTGGGCGATTCGCGAAGTGACGAATCCCGTCTCGCCCGTGCCGACCGGCGCATGCTCCAATGCCGGCCTCCCCGTCCAGCATGCCTACGACGACGTCTTGGACCTCGCCGACCTGCTTGGCAAGCGGATCATCTCCACGCGCCTGCACCGCAGCGTGATCATCAGTGCCGAGCGCGGCGCGGCGGCGCTCGAAGTCATGAGCCGCTTCGCCGCCAACCCCAAGTGGCTGATCTACCTCCCGCCCACGATGTCGCCGTGCGAGACCTCGCAGGAGCCCGATCGGCTGGAGCATCCGCGCGACGCGTTTGCCTACTACCGCGATCACGGCCAGCCGCGCGTCGTGTGCCAGGAGAAACACATGGGCTCGCGCGCCGTCGTGATCGTCTGCCGCCAGGCGAGCGTCGCGCGCCGCCGCTTCGGCGTCGTCGAAGACGGGCGCGGCATCGTCTACACGCGCACCGGCCGGCGCTTCTTCGACGACCCGGCGCATGAAACCGAGCTCCTGAACCGGGTCGACGCCGCGTTGATCGCGTCCGGACTTTGGGACGATTTGCAGACCGATTGGATCTGCCTCGACTGTGAGTTGATGCCCTGGTCGGCGAAAGCCAAAGCCCTCTTGCAGGAGCAGTACGCCGCCGTCGGTGCCGCGTCCCGCGCCGCGCTGGCCGACGCGGCGCTGCTGCTGGACCGCGCTCACGCAGGCGCCACCCCGCCAACCACCGAGCCGGTGCGCGGCCCGTGCCCCGACTCGGCGGGCCCCGCCGGCGCGAGTTCCGCTTGTCCCGGCCTGGCAGGTTCTGCGGGCGAAGCCCCGCCGGGCTCAGACCGGCCTGCCCCGTTGAGCGCTTTGAGGGATCGGATCCGCCAGCGCGCCCTGTTGGTCGACCGCTACGTCCTGGCTTACCAGCAGTACTGCTGGAGCGTCGCTTCGATCGCAGACCTGAAGGTCGCGCCATTTCACATCCTCGCGACCGAGGGCCGCGTCTACGCCGACCGCGACCACGCCTGGCACATGAACACGCTCGCGCAGCTCTGTGCGGCGGGCGACGGCGTGCTGCTCGCGACGCCGTTCCGGGTCGTCGACGTAACCGACGCGCGCAGCGAAGGCGCCGGCGTCGAATGGTGGACCGAAGTGACCGCCCGCGGCGGCGAGGGCATGGTCGTCAAGCCGTACGATTTCGTCGCCCGCGGCCCGCGCGGCCTGATTCAGCCGGCCATCAAGTGCCGCGGCCGCGAATACCTGCGCATCATCTACGGCCCCGAATACACGCTGCCCGAGCATCTCGAGCGGCTCCGCGCCCGCGCGCTCAACCGCAAGCGCGCTCTCGCCCTGTCCGAGTTCGCGCTGGGTATCGAGGCCCTGGATCGCTTCGTCCGACGCGAACCCCTCCGCCGCACGCACGAATGCGTCTTCGGCATCCTGGCGCTGGAGAGCGAGCCGGTCGATCCGCGGCTCTGAAGCCGGTGATACTCCGATGTCGAGAGCCGCTCAGCTAATTCCGGGGCTCTCGCAAGCTGACACGCGGCTATGGGGCCGCGATGCAATAGAGGTGTTCGCGGCCACGCAGATACAGCTCGTGATCCACGATCGCCGGCGAGGCGTCGAAGCCGTCGTCCAGCGTGTTGACCGCCAGCACGCTGTAATCGCCTCCGTGCTTGAGAACCGCCGTCTTGCCGTCCCGTCCGACCACATAGACGCGGCCGGCCGCGGCGACGGGCGAGGCGTAGACGCCCTGAACGCCCTCGATGCGCTGCGGGCCAAAGCGTTTCTCGCCGCTGCGCGCGTTGAGGCACGTCAGCATGGCCCGGTTGTTCTCGAGGAAGTAGAGCCCGCCGTCGTAGAGCAGTGGCGAAGGCACATAGGGCGTGTCCTGATCGTACTTCCAGGCGATGGCGCCGCCGTCCTTGGATAGATCGCCGCGGGCCTCCGCCAGCCGGATGGCGCGCAGCGCCGCGCCGCGAAAGCCGCTCATGACGACCAGCATGCCGTCCTGATAGACGGCCGACGGAATGACGTTCGCGGTCAGGCCGGCGTCTTCCCACACGACGTCGCCGCTGGCCAGGTCGTAGCTGATGACGCGGTTGGTGCCCGTGGTGATGACCTGCGGCTTGCCCTTCACGTCGACGATCAGCGGCGTAGACCACGTTGTCGGCTCATCGCGCGGTTTGCGCCAGCGCTCCCGCCCGGTACGGGCGTCGAGCGCGACGATGAAGTCGTCGCCTTCGTGGTCCCAGTTGACGACGAGCGTGTCGCCAAACAGCGCGGGCGAGCTCCCTTCGCCAAAGCTGCTGCGAGTCCGCATGTCGCCGAGATCCACGTTCCACGCTGGGTTGCCTTGCATGTCGACGCAGAACAGCCCAGCCGAGCCGAACGAGGCGTAAACGCGGTCGCCGTCGGTGATCGGCGAAGCAGAGGCGAACGTGCCGTCGGGGTGGGTTCCGTCATGCGGCACGCCGCGGTACGCCGCCTTCTGCCAGATGGTCTTGCCGTCGGCGCGGTTCAGGCACAGCACAGCAAATTCGTGTACGTTCTTCGGCTTCTCGCCACCGCCGCGCCCGCCCCCACCGCCGCGCCGGCGACGCTCGGGCGGCGGGGCGTCCTGCTCCTGGGGCAGGCCGTTGAACGCCATCGCAGCAGCCGACGTGTCCGCCGGGCGCTCGGCCCAGCCGCCGGAGCGCTCCGTGTTGCCGGTCGTCGACGCGACCTGCTCGGTCTTGATCGCCGTCAGAAGATAAATGCGGTCTTTCCAGACGATCGGGCTGGAGTGACCCCGGCCGGGGATGGCGACTTTCCAGCGGACGTTCTTCGACTCGCTCCACTCCGTCGGCGGGTCGCCATGCAGTGCCGTGCCATTGGCCAGCGGGCCGCGCCACTGGTGCCAGTATCGCTCGCCGCCCGGCGGGGTGCCGGCCGACTGCGAGAGACAGGCGCACAGAAGCGGAAGAAGTAGATCATGGGGCATGGCTGGCTCCGGTGAACTGGGTGGTTGGCGGCCGCCGGCATGTTAGGTGATTTCGGCGGTGCGTGCGAGGCGTCCGGGCTGCTGGTTCGAGGACCGCCGGTTCGATAGCATGCTGCGCCGTTGGGACCGCATGGCTCGCGATTCGGACCGGTCCGCGATCGTCAGTCCACCCCCGGGAAATACCGCATGCGCGTGCGAATCTGGCAGATGGCGGCGGCGGTGATGGCGCTCACGGCCGCGATCACAAGCTGTCAATCCGGCGGGCCGCGTCTGGCGGCGCGGCACGTGATCATCATCTCGCTCGACACGACGCGCGCGGATTTTTTCGGTTGCTATGGCAACAAGTGGATTCAGACGCCGCGGCTTGATCGCCTCGCGCGGCAGTCGATCCTGCTGTCGAATTACATGACCGTCGTGCCGACGACCCTGCCGTCGCACGCGACGCTTTTCACCGGCACATATCCGCACACGCACGGCACGCCCAGCAACGGCTTCGTCGTCAATGCGGACAACGTCATGCTGACCGAAATTCTCAAGGAGGCCGGTTTCCACACCGCGGGCTTTCTCGGTTCATTCGCACTCGACAGCCGGTTCGAGTTCGATCAGGGCTTCGATCACTACGATGAAAAGTTCGATCGGCTGTTCGGAACGCACGGCTACGAGCAGGACGAGCGTTCGGCCGAGTCGGTGACCAACGCGGCGATTGCGTACCTCGATCAGCTCGGAACGCCGCGCAACCTGTTCCTCTTCGTGCACTACTTCGACCCGCACACACCCTACCAGCCGCCGCCGCCCTACGACCGGCTCTACGATCGCACGGGCGGCGCGGGCTTGACGCCCATTGGCCAGGTTCGGCAGATGTGCGGCGCGTCGGGCGGGCGCGAATTCCCCGAGGCAACGCGCTGGGCGCAGCGCTACGCGGGCGAAGTCTCCTACATGGACGAGCACGTCGGGCGACTGCTCGACGACCTCGAGCACCGCGGCATCCTGGATGATGCGCTGCTGATCGTCGCCAGCGACCACGGCGAGAATCACTGGGAGCACGCCGACTACTTCGATCACGGCTCGGCCGTCTACGAGACGACGCTGCGCGGCGTCGGCATGATACGCCTGCCCAAGGGCCGGCATGGGGGAACGCGGCTCGACGCGCCGGTCGCCAGCATCGACATCCTGCCGACCATCCTTCGCTTCCTGGGACTGCCCTCACCCGCGCGGGTCGAAGGCGAGGCGCTCGATCTGGACGCACCGGCCGCGCCGCGCGGCGATCGGGCACTGTTGGCCGAAGCGACCGAGCCGTGGATTCCGCCGGGAGAGTCGCGCTGGGCCAACGCGCGAAAAATGCGCAGCGCTCGCGCCGGGCGTTACAAGCTCGTCCAATCGCCGATCAGCGAACGCGAGGCGCTTTACGACGTCGCGGCCGATCCGCTTGAGCAGACCGATCTGCTGCCTGCTGCCACCGCCGAACTGACCGCGACAGCCGCGGCGCTGCGCTCGCAGCTCGCCGCCTGGGGTGCCGCGGCAAACCCGCTGCCGTCGCACTTCGACGCGAGTCTCCGCGACGACACCATGCGACGGCTGAAGGCCATGGGCTACCTGGGCGGGGATGACGCCGGACCGACGACGCGCGGCGCCGCCAGCGGACCGGAAGCGCCTTGAGCAGGCCGCACAAACCGGCCGATCAGGGCCGCCGGCGGCCGCCTGTTGACTCGGAGAGCGTTCGAGTAAGATCGGTACGCCGAAACATGTGGCTATCTCGCGCCCATCGAGGTCTCCGACCGCATCCATGACCACGTTTGTTGCCGTGGGCCTGCTCATCGCCGGACAGGCCACCACGCCGCCGCCCAGCACCAGCACGACGCAGTCGACCAGCGCGCCGTCCATTTCCTACCACGCCGAGCCCGCATCCAACGACTGGGCCACCGCGGGCGTCGAACACCTGCATTTCGCCTCTGCCGATTTGAACGGCGATCGAATGGACGACATCGTGACCATCGGCGGCGACCGCAAGCTGTATTGGACGCAGACCGTCGGCGGCTGGAAGGCGGCACCCTGGAAGCCGGCGCGCGACGAGCTGACGCCCGAGGGGGTGGTGGCGTTCGAGAGCGGTGGGGGGGCGGTGTTGTTGGCAACGGCGTCGCGCGTGCAGATCCTGCGCGGGCCGCAGCTCGCTGTCGAGCGCGAGATCGAAGCGCCCGGCGGCCGGCACATCCGCGCGCTGCGGCTGAGCGGGAGCGAGATTCGCGCCGAACTTGAAAATGGAGAAGTTACGACGATCGGCGAGTTCGCGCCGCACGCGCCATCGGCCAGCGCGAGCGCCGCTGCTTCGACATCCACGACTCAGCCGACCTCGGCGCCGGACGCCGCTGCATCGGCGGCCAGTGCTCCCGCGTGGACGCTTCCAGTCGTCGCGCCGCCGCCATACCAGCCGGATGCCCCGCTCGTGCGCCAGTTCGCCGGCGACATCTCGGGAGATGGAATTCCCGACGCGATCGGCGTGTTCCGCGCGTCGCGCTACGGCGACCAGCTCGAACTGCGCGTCGCCGTGACGCCGCACACGGGCTCGGGCGACTCGGACGGTGATGGATTGACCGACGAGCGCGAAATGGCGCTGCGGAGTAACCCGCTCGATCGCGACACCGACGACGACGGTCTTCCTGACGGATGGGAGGTGCTCGGCCTGCCGCGAAACGTCGACGCCGGCGCGACCACGCAACTCAGCCCGATCCGTCAGGACGTGATCGTCGCGGTGGCGCTCTACGAGCAGGTCGATCGGGCTGCCTTCGAACGTGAATTGCCGCGTATCAAGGACCTCTACCGCGGGCTGGCATGCTCCAACCCGGACGGCTCGCCGGGCGTCGAGGTCCACTTCCGATTCGACCCGCCCGTGCTCAAGGAGCAGCAGCTCAACGGCGGCTGGGCCGAGGTCGGCGCGGCCCGCTTTCCGCTGGCGCAGCGCGGCATGCTGCACTGGATGCAGGTGACACCCTGGGGCGGCGGACAGGCCATGCAAACCGGGGACATGGGCGGCTGCGGCGCCGGATACGCCGTCTTCGCACACGAGTTCGGACATCAGCTCGGCCTCTCGCATACCGGCGACTCGGCCCCGGCCTGGTGCCCGCTCTACCCGTCGCTGATGAGCTACGCGTTCAGCTACTCACTCAATGGCGACGCAAACGCCATCCGGTTCTCCGACGGGCGCTTCCGCGAAACCGTACTGAACGAGGAGCAGCTCAGCGAAAAGCTGCCCTACCCGTTCGAAGCGCTGCGCTATCTCGCCGCGCCGCCTTTCCGATACAAGCTCGCCGACGACGGCGCCGGCGGCACGCTGATCGACTGGAATCACAACGGCACGTTCGACAACGGACCGGTGTCGGCGGACATCAACTACGGCGGCTCGACCGATTGCGGCGAGCGCATCCCGCTGGAGCAGATCGGTGCGGGGCCGGCGCTCGCTTACGTTGGGGCGCGCTGCTGCCTGGTGACGCTCGACCAATCGCAGTCAATCTTGTCGATCCAGCAGTATCTGGGCGCGCAGAAGTGGACCGACAAAAAGGCGATTGCCGGCGCCGCCACGACGCACGAGCCGCTGCTGGTCGGGACCGCGACGCATGGCTACGTATTTCACCGCGCGCCGCAGGGCTGGTTCGTGACGCGCTTCGCCGCCCCCGATCCGCCCGCGGAGGGAACCGGCAACGCCCACGTCACGATCGAGGCTCCATTCCACCTCGCCGACCTGCCGCGTGTGGAGCTGAGCGCCGGACGCGTGACGGTCGCGGGCGCCGACGGCGCAACCAGGGACCGTATCCTGCTCGTCGCCCGGCGCGACGACGACCGGCTCGAGACGTTCTGGCTGGAGTACAGCGACAAGTTCGTGCTGACACGCGGCCGCGAGCTGGAGCTGCGTTCACAGACGCCGGTCGGCATTGCCCAGAGTCCGGTTGACAAGCGGATCGTGCTGGCGAGCTCGTTCACCAACTCGCGCGGCGCGCCGCTCTGCATGCGCGTGTCATACTTCGACCTCGCCGGAGAAATCCTCGTCGAGCGCGAGACGCTTTGGACGCGCGGCGAGCCCAGCGGGAACAGTTGCGTCACCCGGCCGGTCGTATTCTTCACCGACGGCGGCGAGCTGAACATCGTCCACACGGCCATGCCGTCCGCCAACGGCCTGATGACGGCCTGGCGCACGCGCCGCATCGGCAACCAGGAGCTCGACGAAGGCTGGCTGACGTGTCTGCTGTACGACGTGTGGACCGCGACGCGCTGCCCGGTCGCGTTCGCCAACGGCCCGCAAGGCGCGATCTACGCCTTTCGCTGGGACGCCGACGGCTGGACCAGGAACAACACGCTGCTGATGTGCTACCGCGGGCTGGGAATTTCCGGCGAGCCGATGCGCGACTTCAACGACGGCGAGAAAGTCAGCCGTTTTGGCCTGACGCACTCCATCCTCTGGATGCAGCCGGAGTGAGCATCGCCAGCGAGCCGCCGATCAGAGCGCCTCGACCACTTCCTCGCTCGGCGCGAAGCCGCGCCGCAGCGTGTTCTCCGTAATGCAGCGCGGCTCGCAGAACTGGATCAGATAGTCCGGTCCGCCAGCCTTGCTCCCGATACCCGACATCTTGAACCCGCCGAACGGCTGCACGTCGACCAGCGCGCCCGTGATCTTGCGGTTGATGTAGAAATTGCCGCACTCGCATTCGCGCCGCGCCAGCGCGATGTGCGCCGGGCTGCGGCTGAAGATCCCGCCGGTGAGCGCGAAATCCGTGCCGTTGAAGATCTCGATCGCCGCTTCGATGCTCGCCGCCCGGAGCAGTGCCAGCACCGGTCCGAAGATTTCCTCCCGTGCAATCCGCGCCGTCGGCGGCACGTCGGCGAAAACCGTCGGGCCGATGTAGTAGCCCCCAGCCGTCGCTCGAATCAACGCGTCGGTGTCCGACTCCAGCACACAGCGCGCCTCGCCCCGGCCGACCTCGACGTATTCGCGAATCGCGTTGAACGCCGCCTTGTCGATCACCGGCGGAATCATCGTCCCCGGCTCGTCCGCCGGTCCGACGCGGATCGACCGGGCCGCGTCCACCAGCCGCTGCACAAAACGCTCGTAGAGCGGACCGATGACGATCGCCCGCGAGCACGCCGAGCACTTCTGCCCCGCGTAGCCGAACGCGCTGGCCAGCACGCCCTTGATGGCCTCGTCCAGGTCGGCGTCCGAGTCGACGATGATCGCGTTCTTGCCGCCCATTTCGGCGATGACCTTCTTGAGCGCCGGCTGCGACGTCGCGGATTCAGCCGCCATCCGGTTGATGCGGCAGCCGACCTCCCGCGAACCGGTGAACGCGACCATGGACACCTGCGGGTGCTTCACGAGCAACTCGCCGACCGTCGCGCCCGGACCGGGCAGGTAGTTCAGCACGCCTTTGGGCAGGCCGGCCGCCTCGAACATCTCCATCAGCCGATAGGCGATCACCATCGCCGGCGCCGCGGGCTTCATGATGACCGTGTTGCCGGTCACCAGCGCGGCGGCGGTCATGCCGGTCAGAATCGCCAGCGGAAAATTCCACGGACTGATCGCTGTCACCACGCCGCGCGGCGCGTAGAAATACTCGTTGGTCTCGCCCGCATTGTCGCGCCGGCGGACGTTCTCGGCCATGCGGATCATTTCGCGCCCGTAGAAGACGCAGAAGTCGATCGCTTCCGATACGTCCGCGTCGGCCTCGCGCCACGGCTTGCCGCACTCGATCGTCATGAGCGCCGCCAGGTCGAAACGCCGCTCCTTCATGATGTCGGCGACGCGGAACAGAAACTCGGCGCGTTCCTCCGGCGCCACCCCGCGCCAGGTGCGAAACGCCCGGGCCGCCGCCGCAACCGCCTTCTCGGCCAGGGCTGCGTCGGCCTGCGCCACGCGCCCGACGACTTCGGCCGGCCGCGACGGATTCAGCGAGTCGCGCAGCGCGTCCGTGCGGATCCGCTGCCCGTCGATCACCAGCGGGTATACTTCGTTGTAGCGCTTCCGCACGCCCTCCAACGCCCCGATGATCCGGGCGCGGTTCGGATCCAGCGTAAAGTCCGTGTCGTTCACGTTTTCAAACGGCGGCATGATCACGTCCTCAAACTCAAACCGCAGCAGCGGCTCCTCCTCGGGCGGGGGCGTCTCGCGTCCGATCTCCTCCGGATCGCGCAGCAGCGCCTCCACCGGCACGTCGTGGCTCTCGGTGTGCGCCAAAAACGACTCGTTCGCCGTGTTCTCGAGCAAGCGCCGGATCAGGTACGCCATGCCCGGCAGCAGGTCGCCGTACGGCGTGTAGATTCGGCAGCGCTGGCCCATGTCGACCGCGGCGCGCTTGATCGGATCGCCCATGCCGTAAAGCATCTGCAATTCGAACGCTTCTCCGGGCACTTCCCACAGCTCGCGCAGCGCCATGGCGTGCGACAGGCTGCGCACGTTGTGGCTGCCGAAGGCCGTGTGCACCAGATCATGGTTGGCCAGCAGCGTCCGCGTGATACGCTCGTAGCACGCGTCCGACTGCCACTTCTGCTCCCACACCGGGCACGCCCAGCCGCGCTGCCGCGAAAGCACCGTCTCGGTGTCCCAGTACGCGCCTTTCACCAGCCGCACGCCGATCGGCGTCCCGCGTTGCCGCACCCACTCCAGCAGCTCGCCGACGTCGCGCTCGCAGTCTTTCAGATACGCCTGAAGCACCAGGCCGAAATGCGGGTAGTCGCGGAACTCCTCCTCCATGAAAAGCTCGCGGCAGATCGCCAGCGTCAGCCTCTTGATCGCCGAGTGCTCCATGTCGACGTGAACGTGACAGCCAGCGTCGCGGCCGCGCCGCAGCAGCGGCCGCAGCCGCTCCTTGACGGCCCGCTTGCACGTCTCGGGGTCGATCGGATCGAACTGCGAATAGAGCGACGTGAGCTTCACCGACACGTTGACGCGCGGCAGCTCGCGCCCATCCGCACGGTCGATCTGCGGCACCGCCGGCCAGGTGCGCGAGAGCCGCGACAGATTGTCGATCAGCGACAGATACACCGCCTGATAATGCTCGGACTCCCTTTCCGACAGCGCCGTCTCGCCCAGCACGTCCACCGTGAACGCCATCCGCTGGTCGCGCAATCGCCGGATCGTGCGGGCCGTCTCCTCCGGCGTCGAGCCGGCGATGAAACGCTGCGCCATGCCGTAAGACGACTTGCGCGCCACCCACGCGATCAGCCGCGGCCAGGCCGCATCCAGCCGCTCGAAGTCCATCGCACGCGAAACCCAGCGCACCAGCAGGTCGTCCCGATCCGGCTCCAGCTCCGCCAGCGCCGTCGACGAACTCTCGTGTTCGTGGCCGCCCGTCGCATGCGCGGCGGGTGCGTGGTCGTTGCCGTCGTGGCCGCTGCCGCTGCGGCCGTTTCGAACGAAGTATTCCTTGAGGTGCCGCGCCACGTCCTGCGAATCGCCCATGGTCGGCAGCACGTCGATGAAGCGGAACGCCTGGACCTTGAGCCACTCGTTGCGCATGCACTGCTGCATGAGCCGCTCATACCACCAGTCGGATTGGAAGATCCACGGTTGGGCGCCCCCCATCCGCTCGAACATCTCGCGGCCGAGCTGCTGCGTACGCTGCTCGATCTGCTGCGCGCTGACTTGTATCGACTTCATCCAGACTCACCCGACGGGGTTACACGGGTCCCACTCGCTCCAAGCGCACGTTGACGAAGCAATCGGCGTGCCGAACCGGCGTCGCGATTCTAGTGACGGGCCGACCCGCGGGCAAACGACCGTCCGAGCACCCGCCATGTAGCACAGCCGCCCCCGGCTGTGTAGAGCAGCCGCCCCGGCTGCACTCCGTCCGAGCCGGCGTGTCCTCACGCCAGTTGTGCAGCACGGCCTCCCCGGCTGCACTCCCCGAACACCACCATCAGCGCACGAAGCGCCAGCAGGTGCGCCCCACCAACGCACCCCGCGCCGTCCCAAACCGCCCACCGACCCAGAAGCAAGAAAGCCGGCGTGAGCTCACGCCGGCTTGGTTACTCACTTCGCATCACAGCCGGGTCTCGGCTGTGCCGACACTTTCAGACGCGCCCGCCTCCTCAGGAGTGCGGTACCGGGCTGGGCGCCGGCCGCTTGGGTTGCGACGGCTTCGGCATCTCAGGCAGCGGGCCGGTCTCGAGTTCGTGCGTGGCCAGCAGCGCCTGCGTGATCTGGTCGCCGACCTGGTTCATGCCGGAAGGCGTGTAGGGCATCATGACGATCGTCGCACGGCTGTGCGAGCCGACGCTCGTCAGCATGTCGTAGTGCTGCGTGAGCAGCACCATGCGGCTGGCCTCTTCGGCTGAGATGCCGGCCTCGGCGCAGGCCGCCACCGATTCCTTGAGACCGTTGGCGATCGCGAGCCGCTGCCGCGCGATACCCACGCCCTGCAGCTCCTTGGCGCGGGCCTCGGCCTCGGCTTCGGCGATGACGCGAATCTTCTTGGCCTCGGCCTCGTTGCGGGCCGCGTCGCGCAGCCGGGCGCTCGCGTTGACCTGGTTCATCGCCTCCTTGACTTTGTGATCCGGCTGAATGTCATTCACCAGCGCATTCAGGATCGTGTACCCGAACTGCACCATGGTGTCCTGCAAACGCTCCTTCACCGCGTACGCGATCTTGTCCTTCTCGCTGAACACGTTGTCGACCGGCATCTCCGGCACCAGCGCCCGCACCGTGTCGAACACGTACGAGCTGATCTGCGCCTGCGGGTTCGTCAGCTTGTAGAACGCCGCGCGGACCGCTTCATCGTTCTCATCCACGTAAAACTGCACCGCCACCAGAAGGTCGACGAACACGTCGTCCTTGGTCTTGCTCTCGACCTTGATCTCCAACTCCCGGACGCGATGCGTCACCCGGCCGGCGATCGAGTCCACCACCGGCACCTTGAAGTTCAGCCCCGGCCCCGCGATCCGCACAAATTTGCCGAAGCGCTCGACAATCGCCCGCGTCTGCTGCTGGACGGTGAACGCTCCGCTCGCCAGGATGATGAGTCCCACGACGCAGAGCACGCCGACGACGATGATCGGTCCCATGGCACTGCCCTTTCTCCCGTTTTCATCCAACGGGCCATTCTCACCCTACGGTTTCACGAATTCCGCCGATATCAGATCCAGCTCGACTTCATGGACCGCGTCCGGAAGATCGTAGGAAGGAATCTCCTCGCGAACCTCCACGCCGCGGCCGAGCTCGCGCACCGTATGCTCCAGGCGCGCCATCTCCGCGCCCCGGCTGTCCAGCAGCCGCAGACGCAGCACGACGTCGCACAGCGCGTAGCCGTCATTCCGCAGCACCAGCCCCAGATTCTCCGTCCCCAGCACGCGCTGCCCGCCCCACGCACTCTCCAGCCGGTAGCTCAGATTCGCCGCGTCACCGACGGCCCGATAGCCGCTGGGCGCCGCCGCCGCCGTCGGATCACGCACCTGCCCCGCTTTCAGCAACGCCGCGTCGGCGCTCAGCGTCATCCCGCAGCGGGCGCAGAAACGCGCCGCCGGCACGTTCGACGCTTCACAGCGCGGACAGCGCTTCGGACCAGCCATCGCCTCACTCCTGCCGCGGCGGCGCGACTCCCGCGCATCGCCACACTAGAAGTGTAATCGCGCCAACCCCGTGGTGGGACTATAGATGCGACGATTGATTGTAAACCTCCGCAAACGGCCGCCGGCTGAGTGACTATCGGCGCCCGACGGCCACCACCGTGAAAAATCACACCTTGCAGTCGGTCACCCCCTCGGGTATCCTACGTGGCTTCGAATCTGACTTTGAGGATCGAATCGATGCCTAAGCTCAAGCCGCACAAGGGTTTGCGAAAGCGCGTCCGCGTGAGCGCCAACGGCAAAATCAGCTACCGCCGTTCGCACACCGGCCACCTCATGAGTAACAAGTCCGGCCGCCGCAAGCAGCGCTTGCGGCGCCGCGGAACCGCCGGCGGACGCTTGGCTGAATCGATCCTGCTGGCACTGTGCAACAAATCGTAAGGAGTCGTCGGCCATGGCACGGGTCAAAGGCGGGTTTGCCACGCGGCATCGCCGCAAGCGCATTCTCAAGGACGCGAAAGGCTTTCGCGGCACCCACCGCACGCATTACAAGAACGCCAAGCAGACCGTCTACAAGGCCGGCGTCTACGCCTTCCGCGACCGCCGCGCCAAGAAACGCAACTTCCGCTCGCTCTGGATCATCCGCGTCGCAGCGGCTTGCGAGGAGCGCGGCGTGAATTACAGCCGCTTTCTGGGCGCGCTGCGCAAGGCGAATGTCGTGCTCAATCGCAAGATGCTCAGCGAGATCGCGATTCACGATCCCAAGGCGTTCGACAAACTGCTCGAATCCGTCCGGAAGCACATCCCCGCAGAAGCCGCCTGAACCGGTATGCCTGGTAGGGCAGGTCGCAGTTGGGCGACCTGCCGCCGCCGCGCGAGATGCCCGCTTCGCCCAGAGTCTCTCAGCCGCTCACGCCAGCTCAAACGTGACGTCAACCTCGACGGTCGCGTCGAGCGGCAGTTCGGCCACACCGACCGCGGCCCGCGCGTGTCGCCCGGCATCGCCGAACACCTCCACCATCAGTTGACTGGCCCCGTTGGCCGCCTTGTGCTGCTCGGTGAAACCGGCGGCCGACGCCACGTAGACCACCAGCTTCAAAACGCGCGCCACGCGGTCGATTCCGCCCGCCGTGTCCGCCGCGATCGCCAGCGCGTTGATCGCGCACAGCCGTGCCGCGGCGATGGCGTCCTCGAGCGTTCGCGGCCCGCCCACCTTGCCCGTGTAGGCCACTTTTCCGTCCCGCAGCGGAATCTGCCCGCTCAGCAGCAGCAGTGACCCATGCCGCACCGCCGGCACATAGGCCCCGACCGGGCTCGTCACCGCCGGCAGCACGATGCCTGATTGCTTCAATCGCTCAGACGCCGTCGGCATCGTCGCCCTCCTCGCTGGCTGGTGCCTCGCCCATGGGCGGCGGCTCAACGGTTTGATCGGCGACGCCTCGCTCGTCTCCACCATCAGCCAAGCTCGGCGCCGCCCCGGACGCATCCATCGTGCGTCTGCCCCTCTCCATCATCTCCGCGGCGCGCCCGGGGTGCAGCACGCGCGTCGTGAATTGCAGCGTCCCGCGCTCGGCGGCGTGCACGGCGCCGCGCGCCTCTTCGACCACGTGAATCCGAGCCGCATCGCCATCCGGGCTCGCGTCGGCGCGGTCAGCGAAGGGCGCATCCGGGTCCACCTCTTGCAGCAGGAAGAGGTAAATCTCGCCGAACGAGCGCTCCTGCTCGGCGCGAATCTGCCGCTGCCGGATCAGCTCCAGGATCGCCAGAAACAACCCGACCACCTCGACACGCCGCGTCCGCCCATCGAAAAGCTTGCAAAACGTCGTCGGCCCGTCGCGCTCCAGAACCGCGATGATCTCCGCCGCGTGCAGCGCGATGGGCGTGTCGTCATACGTCACGTCGTGCGTCAGCGGACCGCGGCCGACTGCGCTCATCACGCGGTTGAACGCCACCAGCAGGTCCCAGACCTGCACTTCCTCCAGCTCGACTCCCTGAAGCTCGGCCGGCAGGTCGCACGGCCGCCGCACGTAGCGCCGCGCCCGCTCGTCGGCGGCACTGCCCAGGCTGCGGGCGGCGTCCTTGAAACGCTTGTACTCCAGCAGTTGCCGCACCAGCACCGCACGCGGATCGTCGGGTGCGTCGACCGCTTCCAGCGGCGGCGTGGGCAGCAGTGCCCGCGATTTCAGCTCGATCAGCGTCGCCGCCATGACCAGAAACTCGCCGGCGACGTTCGGGTCGATTTGTTCGAGCAGCCGCACGTAGGCGACGTATTGCTCGGTAACGCGCGAAATCGATATGTCCTGAATGTCGAGCTCGTCGCGCCGGATCAGAAAAAGAAGCAGGTCGAGCGGACCGGTGAACACGTCCAGCTCGACATTGTATTCCTGTGCCGGCCGATGATCGGCCGATCGCGACGCGGCGGCGCTCTCGCTCATACGCGCGGCCATCTTAGCGATTCGGTTGCGGCGATTACAGTGCGGGCGAGAGAGAATTCCCGGCTAGAGAGCATGGCGCCGGTTTCCAACCCGCCCGCACAGGCTCTTTAGCTTGTGTGGCACAGGCTCTTTGGCTTGTGTGGCACAGGCTATCAGCCTGTGTGGACGGGTTTCCAACCCGAGGGTGGGGCGGGTTTCCAACCCGCCCGCACAGGCTCTTTAGCTTGTGTGGCACAGGCTCTTTAGCTTGTGTGGCACAGGCTCTTTGGCTTGTGTGGCACAGGCTATCAGCCTGTGTGGACGGGTTTCCAACCCGAGGGTGGGGCGGGTTTCCAACCCGCCCGCACAGGCTCTTTAGCTTGTGTGGCACAGGCTATCAGCCTGTGTGGACGGGTTTCCAGCACGAGGGTGGTGGTCGCAGACTGGACCCCCGCTTTCGCGGGTGTGACGGTCCTCGGGATCGTCGCGGCGGCTGTCGATCGTCGCCGCCCGCGTTTGAAGCGTCATCGTTCACGCTGCCCGCAAGCCGCTTGAGATTGCGATCGTAATTCCACGTGTCCGGATCGCCGCCGCGCTGTCCTGTCTCAACCGCGAGCCGGTAGTTCGTCAGGGCCAACTCGCGTTGCCCGCGCTTCTCGTATGTTTTGGCCAGGCCGTCGTACGCATTGGCCGTCGCCGGGTAGAGCTCGACGGCGCGCTGATAGATACGCACCGCGTCGTCCAACCGACCGGCTGCGATCGCGTTGTCTCCCATCTGTTTGTACATCCGCTGCGGCAGCGTGATGTCGCGGCCGTACGCCTTGGCCACAGCGGTGACGTAGTGATCGAGACCCGGGAGATCGGCCGCCTCCACAAACGCGTAGACCACGTCGGCGTCAAAGCGTACGTTCGGCGGCGGTCGATACCCGACCTGATCGGGCAGGCGCGCGAGGAAAATGTGCGGCTCGGCTGTCGCCGGGATTTCGAACAGTTCCGCGCCCGTGTCCCAGCGCAGCGTCATCGCGGTACGGCCAGTCTGGCACAACAAACTCTCGACGATCGCGCCGTGGACGGGCGCGCCCGGGTCGAGCGTGTCGCACATGACGCGCAGGACGTTGACCCAGCGGTCGGCGCGGTGGATCCAGACCGAACGTTCGCTCGTGCTGGTCCATGGGCTGCCGACAATCGCGCCAACGAGCGACTGGCCATTGCGGCCGGTCAGCCGCAGCGCCCGAGGCGGCACATCGTCCTCCGAGCTGACCGGATAGGCAGCGAGCGGCGGACGCAGGCAGACGCCGCTCTCGTCCAGCCAGAGATAGGGGCCCCAGGGGTCTGAGGCGGGCAGCCGGGGTCGTTTCCCCGGCGCCGATACGCCGCGCGCCTCGGGTGTCCGTTCCACCAATTGAAGCCAGACCGGCGGGCGATAGTCCCGGGCATACCGCTTGAGCAGCCGAAAGCGCGCTGGATCGAAGTACCGATCTAACTCAAGCTCGATAAACAACGCATCAGCGGCGCGCTGCGATTCAAAGCGGATTTCCATCTGAGTGATCCGGCCGTTGAGCCGCGCGGAATGCGGATCAATCGCGAGCCGGTAAATAGTCGCGAGCAGCACCGCCCAAGTCGCACAACGCAGTGTCCACAAGACCACGAGGTGCGTCAGTGATATCCGCGGAACCATTGCCACGGTCGCAACTCCTGATTGCAGAAAAGCAGGTGAAACCGCAGATGAACGTGGTAATCACCTAACAGCAGATACGCCGCAAGCAGCCACGTAGCAGCGATCAGCCCATAGGCGCACCCGACGGCGAAGTCCCCGGCTTCGCGATACGCGCACTTGGGCGAGCCGACGAACCATGTGAGCGTCGCGCACTGCATCGTGACGACTGCCAGCGCTACCCAGCACACCCAAGGTAACGCGCCACCTCGGATCGAACGGCCGATCGGCGACCAGGCCCACTCCCTGTCGATCTGCTCGAGGATGGCGCGACCAAGCGTCGAGCAAATCGCGGCGGCAAGGCACGCCCAAGTCATGGAGTACAGCAGAGCCTTGGCAAAGAGCCGGAACGGTGCTCGATTGCGACGCAGCATCAGGTCCATGACCGCAAGCGCCGGGAGCCACACGGCGACGATCGTCCCCAGGAATGCGCCGCAGTGGAGCGCGACTCGCATTGCATTCGGCGCAAAATGGCTCAGCCTGAACCGTGGGCCGATCAGGTTGGCTTGCCACCAGTCGTAGTTAGGCACCAGGCTTCTGAACGGATACCCGACCGCGGCCGCCGTGATGGAAAGGATCACGGCGACGACGAACGCCGTCGGGATGAGCAGCACGAAAAACGCGCATGTTCGAAGCAGCCCCTCTTCTACCCGCAGCAGCCGCAGGAACCGCGCCGGTCGAAAGAGCATCATCAGCAGCGTCAGCCCGAACGCCGACAGAATGCGTACGTGCCCCAGACACTCCCACGCCGGCATCGGGCGCAGCAGCATCGAGTCCGCCCACTCGACGGGTGAGTATGTTCGGCCGCATTCCGGGCAGCGCGGCTCGGTCAGCCCGGCAAGGTCATACCGGCAGGTCGGACAGACGCGCCTCAGTTCACGCCTCATCGCCGAAACCGACCTCCGCAGTCACCGATCGCCGGACGCGCAGAAATCAGACGCTGACAATGGTACACGCAGGATCGGGTCTGGTTGCGCTCCGGCGCGTCCGCCAACCACAGCTCGCCCGAAGGGCGCACGTCCGTTGCCAGGGGTTCCAATCGCTGGAGCCACTGATTTCAATCCCTGGATGCCAGCATTCACCGCCGCAACGCCCATCCGAACCCACCACGCCAGTGGTGGGTCTCCCCCGACCACGACGAGCCTTCTCAACCGATCGGACAAGCGCCGCCAGAGATGCCCCCCCAGCCCGCGGCTCGCCCGGCGGGCGCACGTTGACCCACGACGACCCCCTCGCCAGATTCCGGCGCGCCGTGCTTGCTTTCCTAGTTTTTCATGCTACACTATGAGCATGAGAAACCTGAGCCAGATCGCCTGCCGTTACCATACCTGTCGCAGCACCCTGCGCAGCCGTCTGCGTCCCGAAAAACCAGCCGCCCGCCACATGCCAGATCCCAGCGTCCGCGAAAACCCCGCCGCAGCGCCGGCCAACGGCGGCAAACCGGCGCTTCGCAGCAGCGGCCCACTTCGCACGGCGTCGCCCGCGCCATTACAATCCGCCTTCGATATCCGTCCCGTAACAGGAGCTTCGCCACGGATGGCCCGAAAGAAATCAACCACCGCCGATTCAGCCCCGACCGCCGCGGGCGGTTCAAAGTCCGCCGCCCGCTCGGAACGCGACAGAACCACGGCCCGCAAGATCGAAAACCTCGCCGACGGCGTTGTTTCCGCCGCGCGGAAGAAGGGCGATCCGTCGCTCGACATCCCCATCCGCTCATTATCGAACGTCAGCTTCAACGCCAAGCGGGCCATTCTCGAAATGGGCGACGCGCGGCAGACGCGCAACCTGTTCAACCTGAACATGGCCAAGAAATACATGCAGACGCTGCTGATCGCCTCGGCCAGCAAGCAGCTCATCGACGCCGGCAAGACCGCCAGCATCCGCCAGCTCTATTACATGAGCAAGCACACGATTAAGGGCAGCAAGAGCGAAAAAACATTCGACGAGCAGGCCGAGAGCGACGGCATCATCGAAGACCTCGAAGTCGGCATCGACGCGCTGCGCGAAGAACTGCACGTCTTCGCCGACAGCCGCGGCGCCATGGTCGGCGAGATCACGCTCACCGACGCGGGCGACACCATCGACTGCACGCGCATGGGCACCGGCGGCTACGGAATCCCCAGCATCGTCGAGCCCGATATCATCCAGTTCAAGAAGTGCACCGCGAAGTTCATCCTGCACGTCGAGAAGGGCACCGTCTGGCGGCGCTTCGTCGAAGACCGCTTCTGGGAAAAGCACCGCTGCATCCTGATCCACGGCGGCGGCCAACCGCCGCGCGGCGTCCGGCGGCTGCTGCGGCGGATGCACGACGAGCTGAAGCTGCCGGTCTATTGCGTGCTCGATAACGACCCGTGGGGCTACTACATCTACAGCGTCGTCAAGCAGGGCTCGATCAACCTGGCCTACGAAAGCCGCCGCATGGCCGTGCCCGACGCGAAGTTCATCGGCGTATCGGCGTTCGACTACGAGCGCTGCGGGCTATCGGACGACGTGCAGATCGAGCTGGACGACCAGGACCGCAAACGCGCCAAGCAGATCCTCGAATACCCGTGGTTCGTGGGCAAGAAGCCGTGGGAGAAAGAAATCGGCAAGATGCTGAAGAACGGCTTCAAGATGGAAGTCGAAGCCATGATCAACAAGCGCCTGACGTATCTGACGGAAGAGTACGTGCCGATGAAGCTGAAGGACCAGAAGCAGTGGCTGGATTGAGTCGGCGGTCGCGCCGTTGCGCCAGCGCGGCGCTGTTTGTCCTCAGCAGCATGCTTCTGATCGCAACGGCTATTTCGCTGCGGTGGACGGTTGTGTCGCGCTATTCGGATCGGTGTAGCCTGCTGATCTCGGGGGCTTGCATCGAGTGGGTGATTTGGCCGGACGACTGGCGCGATCGATATTCAGCCTCCTTCCGAGAAGGTCTGGTTCACGCGTGGTTTCGCGCCGACGAACCGTTGGTGCTCTCCTGGTGGCTCGAATTGGGCAACTACATGTGGGGCAGGGACTACTTTCGGCTGCCCCTGTGGATACCGCTGGTTTTTCTTACGACACTGGCAGCACTGCTTCAATGCAATTCGCGTCCGTCCCCGGGGCATTGTGCGAACTGCCGCTACAACCTGACTGGTGATGTGAGCGGAATCTGTCCGGAATGCGGCCACGGTTGACGGACGACGAGTTTATTATATAATTAAATCAGCGAGATCCCGTGGTTTTCCGATGGGACGATCGGAACCTCGAGCACGTTCCGAGTCATGGCGTGACGCCCGGTGAGGCCGAATACGTCGTATCGAATACGGGGCGTCTGTATCCGTTGCACCGAGCGGATGACAAGTGGCTCGCTTGGGGCCAGGCCGAGGGCGGCCGAATGGTGCAGGTCGTGTTTGTGCTGGATGCAGACGAGGCCGTGTACATCATTCACGCCCGGCCGCTGACAGAGCGCGAGAAGATTCGGTTCCGGCGCAGGAGACGCTGATCATGGCACGCAAGGCCGCGAAGCCGCGAGATTCATCAGACAACTCGACAGCCGATTCCCTCGACACAGCCGAATTCGACCGCGAATTCGTCATCAACTCCTTCGCGGAGCCGGACCCCGCGGCGCGCCGCCGTTGGCAGCGGGCCCGGCGCAAGCGCGGCCGGCCGACGGTCGGCGAGGGCGCCAAGGTTGTGTCGGTCAGCATTGAGCGGCGGCTGCTGGCCCGGGCCGATCGCCTGGCGAAGAAGAAACGCGTCAGCCGAGCGGCATTGATCAGCCGCGGATTGCGCGCTGTATTGGCGGCGGAGGGGCGGGCGGCCCAGTGAACGGAAGATTCGCCTGATGGGGGGCTCGCCATGCGTTTACGGACCAAGAGGATTGCGCACTGGTTCATGCTGGCCTTCGGCGCGGGAGCATAGGTGGACTCGGTCAGCATCGAGCGGTGGCTGCGCGCCCGGGCGGATCGCCTGGCGAAGAAGAAACGCGTCAGCCGCGCCGCCCTCATCAGCCGCGGACTTCGCGCCGTTCTGGCGGCAGGGGTGCAGCGAACCAGTCAGCGCCGTGAATGTCGGTCGGCCCGCGTTAGTTCAACCAGGACCCGCGCGCGGCGAGGCATGGGTCGCCAGTTCCCAGTAGACGCTCGCCCGCGCGGCAGCGACAATGGCGGCATGAATACGACGCCTTCCCCGCACTCGCCGGATACTCCCCGCCCCGACGCACCACGCGCACCCGGCGCCAGCCCGGCGGCTGGCGTGAGCCCCGCCGCGCCCGGCGAGAGCCCCGCCTCGGCCGGTACGAGCCCGACCGAGCCCGGCGCGTTCGACCCCGCCCGCCTCAAGGCCGCCATGAAGGCCTTCAAGAAACGGCTCAAGCTGGCGCGGCTCGACGACGAGTCACGCGTCGGACACGGCCCGATGAGCTCCGGCGGCCGATCCGACCTCGTCGCCATCACGCCGCCCGCCCAGTACCCGCGCGAAGTCTGGGAAGAGCTGGCCCGTATCGGCAAGCTCCGCCGCGCCGGACAAGGGCTCTACGAGCTTGGCGACGCGCCGTGAAGCGCGGCAGCGGTCGCGTAGCAGGAAGCGAGCGGGTCGCTTCGACGAAGCACGGCGGCCGAGGCGGTACGGGAGGTTCTTCGCTGAAGCGCGCCACGTCGGCGCGCGGTCACGCATGGCCCGGCCGCACGCAGCGCGCCCGGCTCGACAAGCTCCTCAAGCTCGCCGCGACACTGCCGCACGTCGCCCACGAACCGGTCGGCGACGGCCATGTCGCGTTCCGCGTCGGCAAGAAGACGTTCGCCTGGTATCTCAACAGCCACCACGGCGGATCGCGATCGCGGCGCTGGCCGGCGCGCGCGTTGGACGCGAGCGGCGCGCGTTGGACGCGAGCGGCGCGCGTTGGAACCGAGCGGCGCGCGTTGGAACGGAGCCGCGCGCGTTGGAACCGAGCTGCGGGCGTTGGAACCGAGCTGCGGGCGTTGGAACCGAGCTGCGGGCGTTGGAACCGAGCTGCGGGCGTTGGAACCGAGCCGCGGGCGTTGGAACCGAGCTGCGGGCGTTGGAACCGAGCCGCGCGCGTTGGAACCGAGCCGCGCGCGTCAGCAAGCGGTTTCCTGGCCAAGCCGGAGTGCGAGCGGCGGTCGAGGGATTCTCGCGCGGGGCTAAGAAACCGCTCCCTGACGGTCGCGGCTCGGATCGCGGTCGCGGCTCGGATCGCGGTCGCGGCGCTGGCCGGCGCGCGCGTTGGACGCGAGCGGCGCGCGTTGGAACCGAGCCGCGCGCGTCAGCAAGCGGATTCCTGGCCAAGCCGGAGTGCGAGCGGCGGTCGAGGGATTCTCGCGCGGGGCTAAGAAACCGCTCCCTTACGGTCGCGGCTCGGATCGCGGTCGCGGCTCGGATCGCGGTCGCGGCTCAGATCGCGGTCGCGGCGCTGGCCGGCGCGGGCGTTGGAACCGAGCTGCGGGCGTTGGAACCGAGCCGCGCGCGTCAGCAAGCGGTTTCCTGGCCAAGCGGGAGTGCGAGCGGCGGTCGAGGGTTCGCGCGCGGGGCTAAGAAACCGCTCCCTTACGGTCGCGGCTCTGGCAGGCGTCGGCGCGGTTCGATCGGCTCGGCGGGAGCCTCGCCCTGCCGGCGCCCTCCCGGCGCCCTCCTGTTGGGGACACGGACGATCAAGCTTGCATTGCCGTCGCAGCCCCGCTTTCCCGCGCCGGGCCGCTACACCGCCAGTCGCCGCACCCGCGCCAGCAGGTCCATCTTGTTGACCGGCTTGCTGATGAAGTCATCGGCCCCCGACTCGCGTGCCCGCTCCACGTCGCCCGATTCGTTCAGCGCCGTCACCATGATGATCGGGATGTCGCGAAAACGCGGATCAGCCTTCAGCGTCCGGCACACCTCGAAGCCGCTCATCCGTGGCATCATCACGTCCAGCAGGATCATTCGCGGCGGGCGGCGCTCGACGGCGGCCAGCACCTCATGACCGTCGCGGGCGCGCTCGACCGGGACGTCGAGCTCCTCCAGATAGGCCTCGAGTAGTTCGAGAATCTGTGGATTATCATCGGCCACCAGAATCGGGGCCGGGGCCTGATTCGACGTGTTCATGGGCGAGGCAACTCCGGTTTCATCACGCGGAGTTTGACGCATGCCGCGCGACTTTGCAATTCAACCGCCGCCGATGCACGCCACGAACGCGTCAATGTCGAAGCCATCGACCACGCCGTCGCAGTTGGCGTCGCCCGTGCAGATCGGGTCGCAGCCCGGAAACGCGCTGGCGTAGGCCTGCGGATCGGTCAGCAGCAGCACGAACGGATCGATGTCGAATCCGTCGGCCTGCCCATCGCAATTCAGATCGCAGTGGATGAATCCAGCGCAGATCTGATTCTCATACGCGCCGATGTCCACGACCGGCGCCGGGCCGACGCCCGTGTCCGGCCTGCACGGCGGATTGACCAGCCTCGGAAGCACGCTGAGGTCGAATGGCACGTGCTCGCCCACCGTCCCATCCCCGTCGACGTCGAAATCGTCATACGGCAGCATCGGGTTGTCGCCCGCGTCGATGCAGGGCGACGGATCGCTCAGGCGGTAGTCTCCGCCGCCCGCGTTGACGAACAGCGGATCGTCGCCGATGTTACCGGTTCCGCCCAGCCCGCCCGTCAGCCCCTGGATGCAGCAGTAGTTGATGTCCAGCGTGCCGTTCACGTTGGAAATCTGCGCGTCCTCGTCGCTGCCGCCGGTGTCGGCGTTGCCCCACAGAATGCAATTGACCACGATCGGCCCGCTGTCGGTGCTCTCGAGGCCTCCCACGCTCGTCGCGCTGTTCCCGACAAACGTGCAACTGTAAATGGCGGGGTTGCTGTCGGACGCGTTGTTGATTGCCCCGCCGCTGTCGTCGGACAAGTTGTTCGCGAACAGGCAGTTGACGATCGTCGGATCGCCCCGGGTCTGATTCTGAATCGCCCCGCCGCGCGTCGTCGCCCCGCCGACGCTGCTGGCGGCGTTGGCGACGAAGGTGCAGTGCCAGATCACGGGCCGGGCGTCGAGCCGGTTGCGCATCGCGCCGCCCAGCGTGAACGCCGTGTTCTGCTCGAACGAGCATTGGACAAAAAGCGGGCTGCCGACGCCGACGTTGGCGCAGGCCCCGCCCTGGTCCGACTCGTTGTCGCTGAAGCTGCATGCGACGAAGGTCGCGTCGGAAGAGTTGCTGCTGATCGCGCCGCCGCGGCTGCTGGCGAAGTTCGCCTCAAACGTGCAGGCGCTGACGCTGCTGGCCGACGGGTTGTTGAACATCGCGCCGCCACTGACGACCGCGGTGTTGCCGGTGAAAGTGCAGGCGTCGATGGACGAGTCGGAGCTGATGTTCGCCAATCCGCCGCCGTTGTTGGCCTTGTTCTGGTCGAAGACGCACTGGGAGAACGTCGCGGCCGCTCCGTTCATGCACGCCGCGCCGCCTCCACTCGCGGCGCTGCACGCTTCGAAACGGCAGCCGGCGATCGTCGGCGCTCCGCCCAGCACCAGCAGACCGGCGCCCTCGTCGTCATCCGTCAGCGACGAGCTGGCATTGCCGCCGCGGATCGTGAATCCGTCGAGCCGCGCCGTGGGGCCGACGCCCTCGGCCAAGACTACGTGATACGAGTTCTCGCCGATATTCGTGAAGTTCGGGCCGTCGTTTGCGGCCAGGTCGCCGCTCAGAATCGTCACGTTGGTCTGCGGGTCGCGCTGCGAACGGCTGGTCTCGTTGCCCGCAAACCCGCCGTAAACTGCAATGTTGTTGATCAGCCGGTAGCTGATGTCGCGGTCGCCGCTGCCGCCGTCGGGACGATACGTCCCGGCCCGCACCCAGATTTCCGTGCCGCCCGTCTCGCACGAGGGGATCGCGACGGCCAATGCGTCGTGGATGTCGGTAAACGCGTCGGCCCAGCTCAGCCCGGTCGCCGCCCCGCTCGCCGCCGCGTCCACGTAGAGCACCGTCGGCTGCGCACGAATCGCGTCGTACGCGCTGGGCAGACCCCAGCCGAAGGTCGTGTCATACCCGGCCGATCCCAGATCGGCGCTGGTCAGTTGCAGTCGTCTTTCCGCGTCGGTCGCTTCGAGGCACGCCTGAGTCGAGATCAGCAGCGCCGCCACGCCCGCGGCGTACGGACACGACAACGACGTGCCCGACTGCGACGTGTAGTCGCCCGCCGCATAGCCGTCGCTGCCGGTTCGGTCAGTCGTGTAGATGTCCACGCCCGGCGCCGCAAAGGCCAGCCCTGTGCCGTAGTTGCTGAAGGCCGGCCGCGCGCCGCTGCGGTTCACCGCCCCCACCGCGTTCACCGTCGCGACGCTCGCCGGGTACGAAATCGTGCTGGAGCCGTCATTGCCCGATGCGGCAAAATGCACGACGCCCAGTGCGTGCAGCTCGGCGTACTTGTCGTCGATCGCCGACGACGAGAAGCCGTACGAATTGCTGTTGTTCGTAACCCGCGCCCCAATCGACACGGCCCAATCCAGCGCCAGCACCGTCGCCGACGTGTCCGTGATCCAGCTTCCGTTACACGCCGGCTGGCTGATGAACACCCGCGCCGACGCCACCCGGCAGCCGGGCGCCACGCCCACCGTCCCCAGCGCGTTGTCGATCACCGCCGAAATGCAGCCCGCCACTACCGTTCCGTGGTTATCGCAACTGTTGACCGGCCCGCCGTCGCCCGGCCCCTCGCTCGTGAAGTCGGCGCCAGGCCCGAGATTCAGATCGGGATGATCCTGCTGCACACCCACGTCCAAGACCGCGACAATCACGTCGCTGTCGCCGACGCTGATGTCCCACGCCTCCGGCGCGTCCACGTCGATATCGGGCGTGCCGCCGTCCTGCCCGGTGTTGTGCAGCCCCCACAGCGAACCGTCCTGAAATCCGGGATCGTTGGGCATCAGACAGGCGCGGCCGGTGAAGATCATGTTCGGTTCGGCGAATCGGACCTCCGGCCGGACCGCCAGCGCGTTGGCGTCGCGCAGCACGTCGATGCCGTTCCGCCGCGCTGAGCGCACACGCAGCGCGTTGCTCATTCCGCCCCACGCGCGCTCCAGCACCGCGCCGGGCGCCAGCTCGCGCAGCAGCCGATCGATGTGATCGGACGGCACGCCCGGCTCGAATCGGACCAGAATGTCGCGCGTCACGATCACGTCATTGCCGCCCGGTCCGGTAAGCACCGGCGACGCAAACTCCGCGCCGCCCGAGCCCACCAGGTCCTTTAACAGCGCGCCGAGCGCGGCGCCGTCGGCCGGTGGCGCGGCGAGCGTCACGGTTGTCCAACCGCGCAGCGGCAACGCGGTACGGGGTCCGAGAGAATCAGCACCGGCGGGTCGGTACAGGCCGATGCGGCGCAGATCGAGCGCCAGCGTCTGCGGCCATTTGAAATATCGGTATTGCAGCACGTCGCTCGGCGCCGCTCCGATGGCGGCGCGAATGATGAGAATCGCGATGGCGGCGGCTGCGGCGCGACGGACCATGTGACTGCCCCTCCGGTGGCAGTGCAACGGTAGCAGATAATTCCATTCTAGCCGCGGGCGGGGCTGATTTCCGCTGGAGGGCCGCCCGCTTCGCTAGCGGACGACAGCCGTCGCGGTGCTCGGCTGCGACACGGGCTGCGTGGTGGTCAGGAGTTGTTTCCGGACCTGGTCGAGCCAGGGCGCGAGGTCGAACGATTGCTCCGGCTCGGTGATCAGGGGCACGTCGCGTCCGAACAGCCGTGCGGTCAGGATGGTCTTTTCGCGCGGGCCGTGCGAGCCGAAGACGTGCAGGATTTCGTCCTGCACGTCGAGGCGGAAGCCGAGCCGGCTGAACTCGACGCTCTCGGGCAGGAAGGGCGGCAGATTGATCTTGAGGACGCGGCTGACCAGCTCGCGGATGAGTTGCCCGGAGACGCGGTGGGGGCCGGCCGACTGGTCGTCGATGCGGATATCGGCCACAAACCGGGAGACGCGGTTATCGCGAATCTCCAGGTCGCTGATCACGACGCGCAGCATGCCGGTCATCTCGCCCCATCCCAACTGCCGCGTCAGGGCTTCGAGCGAGAGGTTGGTGCAGCGGCCGGCGGCGATCAGCCGCTCGATGCCGCTGGCGCGCGAAAACTCGAGCCAGCCGAGGTCGAGGGTCAGGTCGCCGCCCAGGTCGGCAAAACCGAGCGAGGCGAGCGGATCGGCCAGGCGCGCGTCGGCGAGGTTCCCGCGCAGCACGAGTCGGTCGAGGGTCTGGTCGCGAAAGCGGCACTCGACCACTTCCAAGGCGTTGCAGCGGCCGCTCCACGTCACGGGAGTAACACCCGCGGTCCAGTCAGCCAGGTTGACGCCATAGCACGAGCCGGCGATCCGCGTGACGCGCTGCTCGTCAAGCTCGCTGTAGGTGATGCGGCCCTCGAATTCGCCGCTGGGCTCGGGGCCGTTGCTGGCGCGCAGCGAGGCGAGCGGCAGGCGCGGGACGATCAGTTCGGCCTGGTCGACGCGCACCGCGCCGGACCCGCGCGGCGAGAAGCGCGCGAAGAGCCGCACGTCGTCGCGGACCACGTGGCCGTTGAGATTGCGGCACAGGGCGGCGGCATGCGCGGTCGCGGCCGTTTCGAACGCGATGACACCGCCAGCGTCATACAGGGCCAGCCGCAGCGGCTCGCGCACCAGCGCGACGTCCATGTCGGCAAATTCGATCCGGCTGGGGCCGCCGGCGTCGAAGCTGGGCCGCAGACCGGATTCGAGAGCGCGGCGGTATTCGCGGCGGAACCAGGTCCGGGCCGAAAGCTCGCACCTGCCGCCCGACAGTGCGAGTTCGTACGCCTCGGGCGACTCGCGGGTCGGCGTCAGGCGGAGAACGGCGCGCCGGCATTCGAGCGCCAGCGTCTGCCCGTCGGGCAGGTAGACGACGATCTGGTCGTACTGCCGCGCGCGGAGCGAGCGCGGCGTGACGCCGCCGAGTCGGACGGGCAGGTCGAGATAGGCGGCGAGCTTGCGTTCGCTTTCGCGCAGGTACGCGCCGGAGCGCAGATATAGCGCGTAGCCGAGCGTGCCGGAGAGCGATCCGAAGAGAAGCAGCGCGAGTGAGCCGGCGGCGATCGTCGTTCTGGTCGGCACGTCGAAGCCCTGAGGTTCGCGAACAGCCCGGCGCGGAATCCGGATGCATAGTTTAGAGCGCCTATCAGAACCCCGCACGCGAGTGCCGGGCGGCTGAACTCGGCACCCGGGTGGTGGGTTCTGTTTGCAGTTCTTAGGGATCCGCGGCGGCCGAGGGGCGGAGTTGCTTACACATCCTGGCGCGTGATCCACTTTTCGACGCGGGGCGGCCGGTGCGTCGCAAGGAGGTCGACGAGGCGCTCGGCGTCGTCATCGACCAGCAGCATCTGCCGTGGCTCGGCCCGCAGAAAGCCCTGCCGCACGACCGAGTCGAGGAACTCCAGCAACGGGTCGTAATAGCCGGCGACATTCAGCAATCCAAACGGCTTGGTGTGCACGCCGAGCAGTCCCCAGGTCCAGGTTTCGAAGAGTTCGTCGAGCGTGCCGAGCGCGCCGGGCAGAGCGACGAAGGCATCAGAGAGGTCATGCATGAGCGCCTTGCGCTCGTGCATGGTCTCGACGACGTGATTCTCGGTCAGGCGGCTGTGCCCGACCTCGCGCACCCAGAGCGCGTGCGGAATGACGCCGACGGCCCGGCCGCCGGCCGCGAGGGTGGCGTCGGCGAGACGCCCCATCAGGCCGACGCTGCCTCCGCCGTAGACGAGCGTCAACTGTCGCCGCGCGAGCAGGGTCCCGAGCCGTGCCGCGTGTTCGGCGAAGCGCGGGTCGTTTCCGGTGCAGGAGCCGCAGAAGACGCAGATCGATTTCATTGGGGCAGTGTACCGTCGGCCGAGAGGCTGAGAGGTGGCGAGGGGTCGAGGGGGCCGAGGGGCCGAGGGGGCAAACGGGAAGGCAACTGCAACAAGAGGATGCCGGCTTCAACCGGAAGGGGCCAACCGGAGGCGGGCTCAACCCGTTCGTACGATCCCCTTGTACACCGGCGCGCGGAGCATGCCGATCTTGGTCTTCTCGAAATAACGCACCACGCAACGCAGCCCGCCGAGCCGCCAGACGCCGTCCTTGGGTCCGTCGCGCGGCGCTCGCTCAAGGACGGCGGCGGCACGCAGCAGTTTCATGAACTCGCGACGCTCCTGGTCGGTGAAACCGCTGCCCACCTTGCCCTTGTAGGACCAGCGCGCCCCGTGACGCTCGCCGATGATCAACGCGCCGATCGCGTCGCGATCCTTCTCGTGCGGCGTGTAGCCGATGATCTCGTATTCGCCGGTCTGAGCGACCTTGATCTTGAGCCAATGCGGCGAGCGGGCGCCCAGGACATACGGGCTGCTCAGCCGCTTGGCCATGATGCCCTCGAGTCCGTGGCGTTCGGCGGCCTGGAAGTAGCGGACGCCGGCGGCAACGACGTAGTCGGAGGCGATGACGTGCGGGTTGGCCAACCGCCGGATGACGGCGGCGAGCCGCGCCTTGCGCTGCTCGAGCGGAAGACGGAGGAGGCACTCGCCCGCGTCGTACAACAGGTCAAACGCGATCAGCGTAGCCGGCAGGCGTCGCGCGACGATGGCGATGCGGTTGGGATCGACGAGGTGCTCGCGTTGCTGGAGCTTTGGAAAAGAGGGTTTACCGGCTTCGAGCACGACGATCTCGCCGTCGAGCACCGTGCCCGGGGGGAGTTGGCCCAGGCAGGCGAATTCGGGATAGCGCTCGCGCATCTCGATATAGCGGCGGTTCTGCAAACGGATGCGGTCGGCGTCGATCAGGGCGATGCAGCGCGTGCCATCCCATTTCACCTCGAAGAGAAACTCGGGCGAATCGAACGGCTCACCCATCTGGGCCAGCATCGGCTCGATCCGGTCCGGCAGCCGGGTGGTCGGGGGCCGGGCGGTCGCAGCGGGGACGCCCGGAGTGCCGCCCGGGGCGGCTGCTCTACATGGTCGCGGGCGGCGTGTGCGGCGCGAGGCTGGGACGGCGGGTCTTTTCTTTTTCGGGTTGCGCGAGCGCGGGCGGGGCATGGCGCGGCGCTACGCCCGCTTGCTCTTGCGCTCCTTGCGGGCGCCGACCGTTTTCACGCTTCGGGCCGCCGGCTTCTTGCGCAGCGGCGCGTCGGCCAGGCTCTGCTTGAGCGCTTCCATCAGGTTGATGACGCGGCCCGCTTCGGCCTCCTGCACGACCACCGGCGCGGAACCCTCGATCTTGGCCTTAATCATCGCCAGCAGCGCGTCCTGGTAGCGATCGCGGAGCTGCGACGGGTCGTAGGGCGCCTCGCGGCTCTCGATGAGCTGTTCAGCCAGCTTGAGCTGGTCCTTGTCGACCTCGCCGTCGCGGATGTCTTCCATATAGGGCGCGGCGTGCCGCACTTCGTCGGCGGCGCGCAGGGTCGTGAGCATGAAGCCGCGCTCGTGGACCTTCAGCGAAACGATGTTCTCGCGGCCGGCCATGACCACACGGCCGATGCCGATCTTGCCGTTGCGGCGCATGGCCTCGCGAATGACGCGGAACGCGTCCTGTGCCATCGGTCCGTCGGGCGCGACAAAGTAGGGCGTCTCGGAATAGATCGGGTCGAGCTCGTCCTCGTCGATGAATTGCGTCATCTCGATGCACTTGGTCGTCTCGAGCTTGATGCTCTCCAGATCGGACTCTTCGACAATGACGTAGCGGTCCTTCTCGTACTCATACCCCTTGACGATGTCGGCCCGCTCGACCGGCCCATGCTCCGGACAGGTCATCTGCTGCTTGAGCCGCCGATGGCAGTCCCGATGAAGCTGGTTCATCGAAATCCGCGCCGCGCCGCTGGTTGCGTTGTAGAGGCAGACCGGAAACGACACCAGCGACAGGCGGATCTGACCCTTCCAGGAAGCGCGCGGCGGCATGGTTATTCTCCGTCGTCGGGACTTATCGGCCGTTGCACAGGGCGAGCTGAATGCTGAAATCGCTCTCGGGTCGGCATACCGAAGCACGGCAAGTCTAAGGACCCGCGCACGGCGCGGCAAGTCTTCGCTCGCACCGCCGATGCCCCCGGGGCACGAAACCGCTCGCCCCGCGCGAAACTGCCCCCGCGCGCGCGAAACTGCCTCCGCGCGCGAAACTGCCTCCGCGCGCGAAACTGCCTCCGCGCGCGCGAACTGCCCCCGCGCGCGCGAACTGCCCCCGCGCGCGAACTGCCCCCCAGCCGAGCCCCGACCGTGAGGGAGGGGTTCGCAAGGATATGGCCATCGGACTCGGTGCAATCGCGAACGGCGCGCCCTGCCAGTGCGACTCCAGGAAGCCGCCTGGCCATCGACACGACCCGCGCTCGTCCTTGCAGCGTCGCGGCCCGGCACGTATCTGTGTTGCCGAGGAGTCGCGAGATGCACCCGTTGCTTGATGCATTCGAACGCGCGTGGGCCGAGAATTCGCGCGCCGGCATTGCAGCCGACGCGGCCGTGTCGTGGACCTGCGACGAGTTTCGCGGCCGAGCGTGTGGCCTGGCGGCGACGCTCGCCGCCGTCGACGCCTGCCCGCGAATCGGGATTCTCGCGCCGACGTCCGCCGCGACCGCCGCCGCGATCGTCGCCGCCTGGTACGCGGGCCGCATCCCCGTTCCGCTGAACTATCTGCTGCCGCCCGACGAGTTGCGCCGCGTCGTGGCCGATGCACAGCTAGAGACGATTCTGGCCGCCGACGTGTTCGCGCCCAGCGCCGCCGGCTTGCCGGTCCGCGTGATCCCGCTGCGGCCCGACCAGATTCGCCCGCGCGATGGCAGCGCGCCGGTTGCGCGGCCCGACGATCTCGCGGTGATTCTGTACACGTCGGGCACGTCGGGCGACCCGAAGGGCGTGTGCCTGACGTTTTCGAATCTGGTGAGCAACGCGCGGGCTTCGGTCGCGCACATCGGCCTGCGGCACGAGCACACGTTCGTCAGCGTGTTGCCGCAGTTTCACAGCTTCGGCCTTACGACGCTCACCGTGCTGCCGCTGCTGCTGGCGGCGCCGGTCCACTACCTGCCGCGCTTCAACGCGGCCGCGATCGCCGAGACCATCCGCCAGAACCGGGCGTCGGTGTTCCTCGCGGTCGCCAGCATGTTCGGCGCGCTGACGCAGCTCAAGTCCGCCAATGCCGCGGCGCTCGACTCGCTCGAGTTTGCGATCTCAGGCGGCGAGCCGCTGCCGGCGCAGGTCGCGGAGGGTTTTGCGCACCGCTTCGGCAAGAGAATCCTCGAAGGCTACGGTCTGACCGAGGCGTCGCCCGTCGTCTCGGTCAATACGCCAGCGGCGTTCAAGGCCGGGTCGGTCGGACGCCCGATTCCGGGCGTCGCCGTGCGTGTCGTCGGCGAAGACGGGACAAGGCTGCCCCCCGATGCCGAGGGCGAGCTGGTGGTCGAAGGCCACTGCGTGATGAAGGGCTATTATCAGCGGCCGGCCGAGACGGCCGCCGTCATGCTCGGCGAAGCGCTGCGGACCGGCGACGTGGGGCGCGTCGATGCGGACAGTTTCGTTCACATTACCGGCCGGGCGAAAGACCTGATCATCGTCGGCGGCGAGAACGTCTATCCGCGCGAGATCGAGCGCGTGCTCGACGCGCACCCGGCGGTCGCCGAGTCGGCGGTGGTCGGTGTGCGCGACGCGTTGCGCGGCGAGCTGCCCGTGGCGTTCGTGCGGCTGCGCGAGGGGCAGGCGGTCAGCGAGCGCGAGCTGCGCGCGCACTGCCGCACGGTGCTGGCCGGATTCAAGGTCCCGCGACGAATCAACTTCGTGAGCGAGTTTCCGCGCGGCCCGACGGGCAAGGTGCTGAAGCGCGCGCTGCGCGAGCAGCAATGAACAATGCAGAATGAAGAATGCAGAAGCGCGGTGCGCGATGGGGCGCGGGACGCGGACGGCACAGCCGGGGCGGCTGTGCCACATTCACCGCAGAAAACTCTTCCCCAGCAATCGCCGGATCAGTGCAAGCTGCCCCGCGTGAAACGCCTCGTGCCGGAACGCGTGCGTCACCGCGCCGCGCTTGTCGTGATAATGCGGGTGCGGCGCGCCGTCCTTCCCCGTCGCCGGCTCGTTCAGCAGCGCGTCGCTCATTCGCCGCACTTCCGCCAGCGTGGTCGCGTGCACGTCGTCCATGACGCGGCGGACCTCAGCGACGTCGGGATAGGCGTGCTCGCGCGCCGATGGCACGGGTCCGCCGATCGCGAAGTGAGCGCAGAACGCGTCGTCGAGGATGCCGCGTCCCAGGCAGCGCACGTGCACGAGCACGTGCTGCGAGACCGCCAGGTGGCCGGCCAGCCACAACGCGTGCGCCAGCCCGGGCGCAGGCTGCCACGTCCAGTCGTTGCCGGCGACGTCGGCCAGCAGCCTGTTCGTCCAAAGCCGGGTCTCGTCCATCTGCTCGGCGAGTATCTCACCCGTCGTCATTGTTACACGCTCCATGCCGGCGCCGCGGCGAATCGAGTCGACGTGTGGGCATCATAGCTTCGGAACGGCACGACGCGCACCGGGCCGCGCACCGGTCGCGCGCCCGGACAAAACAAACGACCGGGCCAGGCGCCCTCCCGCGCCCGGCCCGGCCGATCCATCAATCGCTTGCGTCGCTTGGCCGCTTGGCGCCTACCAGCAGCCACCGGTCTTGAGCGCCTCGACAAACTGGTCGATGTCAAAACCGTTGATCGAGCCGTCGCCATTCATGTCGCCGGCGCACGGCGAGCACGGCGATCCGCCGCCGGAGAGCAGGTCCACGAGCGGGTCGATGTCGAAGCCGTTGACCGACCCGTCGCAGTTTGTGTCGCACGCCAGGCAGTGTCCGTGGGCGCAGAAGTTGTCGATTTCGAGCTCCTGCCCGCCAACCCAGAAGGTTGAGATTGACGGAGCCGTCCGCGCGATGATCACGGCGTGTCCGGCCACGATCTGGAACTCGATCCCGCCAATGACCGCCCCAAACGGAATCATGTCCAGGTCGTCGGGCGTCAGGAAGACGCCGTTCACGCGGATGTTGGTGAAGCCGCCCCAGTCGCGAAAGTCGAATTCGATCACGTGCACCGGGCCGCCGAGCTTGCCCTCGATGTCGTTCATGTTCGGCTCGACGTTGACGTTATTGGTCCAAAGCTGGTTCGGCGGCGACCCCCAGCCGGCGGCGACGGTCCGCGCCCAGCCTCCCGGGAACCAGATGCCGTTGGCGGGCCAGAAAAACTCGTGCGTGTTCCAGCGGATGCCGTCGCTGGTGAAAACCGCCGGCGCGCAGCACGGATACGTGTCGCCGGTCGGCAGGTCGTCGAAATCGACGCAGTGCGTGTCAGCACGGGCGATGGAAGCGCCGGCCAGGACCCCGACTGCCAGCAAGGCGCCGAAGATGAAAGAACGTGTCGTTGCCATGTTCGAACTCCCGTTGAGCCCATCCCGATTCATCGTGCGGGGCGGCGGGCCGCCTCCGCGGGCAGCGCTCACGACGGCCGTGGCACCCTGCCCTCAATCTGCCTGCGGGCGCGGTGGCAGGCTTCTGACAGTTCGCGGATAATATTTTCCGCGGGATCCGCCGCCGGTTCGGGCGCCGGCGGCGCCGCCACCGTTATCCGACGCTTCGCCCACGATGCCACCGTTCGACCACACGCAGACGACGACCGCGATGCTCGCCGGGTTGCACGATCCGGCCAACGAGCAGGCGTGGCGGGCATTCGACGACCGCTTCCGTCCGATCATCGTTGCGTTCGCGCGGCGGCTCGGCGCCCAGGCGGAAGATGCGGCGGACGTGGCGCAGGAGACACTCGCTCAATTCGTCCGCGACTTTCGGGCGGGGAAATACGACCGTTCGCGCGGCCGGCTGCACGCCTGGATCGTCGGCATCGCGCGGAACCGGCTGATCGACCTCCAGCGCCGCCGCGCTGCGCAGCGCGAGCGGCGGGGCGAGTCGGCGATCGTCGAGCTGCCCGCCGAGGGCGAGCTCAGCGCGCTCTGGGAGGCCGAGTGTCGCGAGGAGATCCTGCGGGCCGGCCTGCGGGAACTGCGTGAGACGCGCCTCGACCCAAACACGATTCGCGCGTTCGAGATGGTCGCCCTGGAGGAGGCCACGCCCGCCACCGCCGCCGCTGCCCTGGGTATCAGCGTCGACTCGGTCTACGCCGCCAAGAACCGCTGCCTGGCCCAACTTCGCACGATTCTCGCCCGGCTGCACGCCGCGTATGAGGTTTCGCCCGAGTGACCAATCGCGCGGGGTCCTGTCTCAGTGACGTGGAAATGGAGGCGCTGCTGTCGGGCGACGCGCCGGAGCCGCTTCGCGCGCACGTTTCAAGTTGCGACGAGTGCAGCGCGCGTCTCACGGCGCTGCGGGCGAACGCACGACTCCTTGATGAACTGCAAACCGTCAGCCGCCGCTGGCGCCAAAGCGCTCACTCCGCCCACGACGGCTCGGCCGACCCGGCGCTGGCCATACCCGGGTACGAACGCGCGCGTGAAATCCATCGCGGCGGGCAGGGCGTCGTCTACGAAGCTGTGCAGAGCTCGACGCACCGCAAGGTTGCGATCAAGGTGCTGCTGGCCGGCGCGCTCGCGACTTCACGTCAGCGCATGCGCTTCGAGCGCGAAGTCGACCTGGTCGCGCGCCTGCGACATCCGCACATCGTCACCGTGCATGACAGCGGCGAGACCGCCGACGGCCGCCACTTCCTGGTCATGGAATTCATCGACGGCTGCCCGCTCGACCTGCGCGCCGCGGAGCTCCGAGCCCTCTCGACCGACGAAGCGACACGCGTCCGGCGGATCGTCATGCTGTTCGAGAAGGTGTGCAACGCGCTGAAGTTCGCGCATCAGAACGGCGTGATCCACCGCGATCTGAAGCCAGGAAACGTGCTGGTCGACGCTGGAGAAGAGCCCCACGTCGTCGATTTCGGCCTGGCCAAGGCAGTCTCCGAACCCACGCAGACCGCCGGCGCGCTGACCCAGACGGGTGACTTCGTCGGCACGCTGGCCTATGCATCGCCCGAGCAGGTCGGCGGCGATCCGGAGATGATCGACATACGAACCGACGTGTACGCCCTGGGCGTGATGCTCTACGAAGCGCTCAGCGGCCGCCGGCCCTACGCGGTTCATGGACCCGTGGCCGAGGTCGTGCGCAACATTCTCGAAGCGGTTCCGCCGCCGCCGGGAGGTGGGCCCGACGGGCTGCGCGTCGATCACGAGCTGGCGACCATCGTGCTCACCGCCCTGGCCAAGGATCGCGCCCGGCGATATGAGTCCGTCGCCGCATTGGGCCGCGACCTGCTCAACTATCTCGGCGGCGCGCCGATCGACGCGAAGCGCGACAGCACCTGGTACGTACTACGCAAGGCGCTCCGCCGATATCGCGCACTGGCGACGGCCGGCGCCGCCGTCCTGCTGCTGACGGTCGGCTACGCCGTGACGGTCTCGTTCCTCTACCAGCGCGCCCTGCGGGCCGAGGCGTCCGCCGCCGCGTCGCGCGACGCCGAGAGCCTGGCGCGCCGATCGGCGGAGCAGGAGGCCCGCAAGGCGCTGGATACGCAGGAGCTGTTGCAGGAGATGCTCGCGTCGGCGAACCCGATGCAGACGCAGCGCGCCGACGTCACCGTCCGCGAGTTGCTCGACCTCGCGTCGCAACGCGTCGCGCACGAGCTGAACGAGCACCCGCAGGTGCTGGCGTCGATCCGTCACACGATCGGCAACGCGTATCGCAGTCTGGGCCTCTACGACCAGGCCGAGCCGCATCTGCGCGCCGCGCTGAAGCTCCGCCGCGCGGAACTCGGGAGCTGGCACGTCCGGACGGCGGAGAGCGTCAACAGCCTGGCCATGCTGCTGTTGCTGCGCGGCCGAACCGACCAGGCCGCGCCGCTCTTCGAGGAAGCACTGCAGATCTGCCGCCGGTTGCCCGACCCCGACGCCGAGCTGCTCGTCGCCCGCGGCCTGCACAACCTCGCCGACCTGGAGCGGACGCGCGGCGACTTTCCGCGTGCCGAAGCGCTCTTCACCGAGGCCCTCGCCGCCTATCGGCGGATTCCGGGCGACCAGCGCCGTGAGCTGGCAACGGTTCTGAACAACTGGGCCGACCTGCTGAACGCGCTCGGGCGCCTCGACGCCGCGGCCGAGGCCTTGGACGAAGCACTGGCGATCCGGCGCGAACTGTTCGGCGAAGACAGCCTGGAATTCGCTCATGGACTCGCGTCGCTTTCCATGGTCCTGAAGGCTCAACGCCGCTTTGACGAGGCCGAGCGGATGATGAAGCGTGTCATCGGGCTCTATTCGGCCGTGCTCGATCCGGCCCATCCGCACCTCGTCGCCGTGCAGAACAACCTCGGCATTCTCTACTACGCGCGGCAGCAATACGCCGAGGCGGCACCGCTGATGCGGCAGGCGTACGAGGCCGCTCGTGCCCAGTTCGGCGCCGCCGATCCCAGCGTGGCCAACTACGGCAACAACCTCGCCGCCTGCCTGGCGGCGCTCGGACAGTTCGACGAGGCCGCACGGCTCTACGAAGCCGGGCTCGAAACCATTCGCGCGGCGTTGGGCCCGGCGCACCCGCTCGCCGGCACAACGTTGAACAATTTCGCCGCCATGTTGATGCACACCGACCAGCCGCAGCGGGCGGAGACCTGCTTCCTCGAGTCCATCGCCATCCGTCGGCGTCTCGGCCCGGGGCACGAAGGCGATCTCGCCCTGCCGCTCTACAACCTCGGCGAGCTGCTGCGCAGCCGGGGCGAGTTCCTCCGTGCCGCCGGCTACCTGCACGAGGCGCTCGGCCTGCAATCGCGCGCCGCGCCCCTCGACCCGCGCGCCATCGCCACGACGCGCGCCGCGCTGGGAATCTGCCTGGCACGCGCGGGCTGCCGCGACGAGGCCGAGGAGCCGCTGCTGCGCGGACTGGACGAGCTGGAGGCGCTCTTCGGCGGTTGGCATTCGCGCACGCTCGAGGCCCGGCGTGCGGCGGCGGCGCTCTACGAAGACTGGACTCGCCCCGAGATCGCTGCCACGTTTCGCTCGACGCAGGACGACGAGTGAGCTCGCTCGGTCGGCGGCACCGTGGCCCAGTCGCGCCGCAAGGCTGCCGCGCACCGGGACCCGTGACACTGTGAATCCGTGGCACGCGTGGATCGGACGCGCCGGGTGCCATGGCGACGGCAGTCTGCGTCGCCATGCTGCGAGGCGCCTGCGGGTATGAGCCACGGGTGGCACCGCCGGGTGCCATGGCGACGGCAGTCTGCGTCGCCATGCTGCCGGGCGCCCGCGGGTATGAGCCACGGGTGGCACCGCACCCAGGCCACGGCGCGTTCGCACAAGCGCGCCGCTCGCGATAGAATACGGCGTTCCGCGGCGTGGCGTCGCCAGGCCGCGGCCGGCGGCGACGCCGCGAGGGTGTAGCTCAGCAGGTAGAGCAACGGCCTTTTAAGCCGTTGGTCGTGGGTTCGAGTCCCACCGCCCTCATCGAGCCTCGTGTTGACAGTCGTGTGCAAGAGCTGCCATGCGAGACGGTTGCGCGCGTCTGACGCGACTCCTGTTGTATCTCCCGTGTGCCGGGAATCGTCTGGCGGTGGCTGTGTGAGTCAGGCGCCGAGTAAACTGGAGCATAAACCGACGCGGGGGCTGTCAGTGCTTCTGCACGTCGCGGTAGGCTTCAGTGTTGCGTACGGCGCGAGCCCGCTGAGCTCGACCTGCCCGATGCTGAGCGAGCGTAGCTCACCCAACCTCAGCCCCGTCAATGTCAGGCATTTGTAGACAAGCGCCCGCAGCCGGCCGGCGGCTTCTGCGGCAGCGACGCGCTCGGGGTGCGTCCGCGCAAGCCGTGACTTCCCGCGCTGGTAGCACTCCGCAATGTTCGCCGGAGTCACCGGCTCGTACGTCCAGTGGCATCGTTTGCCTCTGCTCGGCTCGCCGTCGCGGGGGACCGCAATCCGCCCGAGTTCTGCAAGCGGTCGGCAACGCGCTGCAACGAGCAGCCGGCTGAGCTGGTCGGCGCTGAGCGTACGTCGCGGGCGCACTGCACCGGCCAGTTCGTTTGCCCGGTGCATGCGAGCAAACGGGTTCGCCGTCAACCGCCCCGCGTTGATTGCCCAGTTGCAGACGCTCGTTAGCGCCGACACGTAGCCATTTCGCGTTCGCGCCGCCCGAGTCGCACCTGGCCCCGCCAGCCAACTCTCGAGCTTGGTCCGCTCCAAATCGGCCAGCGTGGCGAACCCACAGTCCGCAGCGAGTCTCCGTCTGGGCTGCAGCGATCAGGGATTGTCCGGGGGTCGAAAGCTGTCGAACAAACTCCAGGCACTTGACATGCTGATTTCGCGCCCGACGCGCGACGCGCAATCAAGGCGCAGGATGACGTGTACGTTAATTTGAAGGTTTCAATCCGCGCCCCCGGACGGGGGGCGATCCAAGTGTGGCGCAGGCTATCAGCCTGTGCGCGAGTTTCAATCCGCGCCCCCGGGCGGGGGGCGATAGCGGGGCCACACCAGCGCGTGCCGCACGGCCGGAGGTTTCAATCCGCGCCCCCGGGCGGGGGGCGATCTTGAACAGGGCGGCGACACCGACGTAGCCGAACTGTTTCAATCCGCGCCCCCGGGCGGGGGGCGATGCCGCACCATCCGCTACAGCCGGCGTGGAACTGAGGTTTCAATCCGCGCCCCCGGGCGGTGGGCGATCGCGCGTCTCGGCGGCGTTGACGGCCTGCAGCGAGTTTCAATCCGCGCCCCCGGGCGGGGGGCGATGCCTGTGTGTCACACGGGGTGCCGCCATGTTCCTGTTTCAATCCGCGCCCCCGGGCGGGGGGCGATGCGGCCGACGAGCTGCACGCCGTTGGCGCAATCGGCGTTTCAATCCGCGCCCCCGGGCGGGGGGCGATGTGCCGGGCCGGTCCTTTCTTCGCTGGTTTTTCTAGTTTCAATCCGCGCCCCCGGGCGGGGGGCGATTTTTGCCACACGCGTGCGGGCTGCCGTCGGCACTGTTTCAATCCGCGCCCCCGGGCGGGGGGCGATAGCCAGCGCGAGCAAGGGCGGCTCTATGCGCGGCTGTTTCAATCCGCGCCCCCGGGCGGGGGGCGATGGGACGCATGGGCGATATCTGCGAAAACGGCAGCGGTTTCAATCCGCGCCCCCGGGCGGGGGGCGATCATTCGTACATGCGAATTGCCGCAATGCATCGTTCGTTTCAATCCGCGCCCCCGGGCGGGGGGCGATGACGCGGATCGCGCGCCAGGCGGGCGTGCCGCTCGTTTCAATCCGCGCCCCCGGGCGGGGGGCGATCACCTGACTCGACACGACTCGACCCGACGCGACGTGTTTCAATCCGCGCCCCCGGGCGGGGGGCGATATGTTGTGGATGAATCCTGCACGCCCGCGGTCGGTGTTTCAATCCGCGCCCCCGGGCGGGGGGCGATGGAGCAGCAACAGCGCCGCTTGATTGCGAAATGGTTTCAATCCGCGCCCCCGGGCGGGGGGCGATCGCGATATGCGATTGAGTGGCACACGAACAAGCTGTTTCAATCCGCGCCCCCGGGCGGGGGGCGATGGTTCCGGGTTTGATGGGCAATGCAGGAGCGGGAAGGTTTCAATCCGCGCCCCCGGGCGGGGGGCGATGTCGAGGCCCGGCGGCACGTGCAGGCCCTGTTCGCGTTTCAATCCGCGCCCCCGGGCGGGGGGCGATCGGTTGACCCGGACTACGACGCCCAACTGGTGAGCGTTTCAATCCGCGCCCCCGGGCGGGGGGCGATATCCCTGAGCACAAGGACAAGAACATGAGCAGGGCAGTTTCAATCCGCGCCCCCGGGCGGGGGGCGATGACAATTCAGCCATCGTTGCCGCAATCTCGCAGAGTTTCAATCCGCGCCCCCGGGCGGGGGGCGATGCTCAGGCTCTGGGTTTGACGGATACGCGCTCTAGTTTCAATCCGCGCCCCCGGGCGGGGGGCGATGCTGCTGCGCGGCCTGACGCGCGAGACGCGCATCCAGTTTCAATCCGCGCCCCCGGGCGGGGGGCGATCTCGCTACTCAGGCTGGGTATCTGTATCAGTTACGGTTTCAATCCGCGCCCCCGGGCGGGGGGCGATGCCGATCGCAATCATGGTCTCGCGCGGCACGCCGAAGTTTCAATCCGCGCCCCCGGGCGGGGGGCGATGCCGCGCCCGCTTCACGCGCAGTGATCCATAATGTTTCAATCCGCGCCCCCGGGCGGGGGGCGATGCGAGAATCCGCCGGCGTTGACCGGAATGACGGCGTTTCAATCCGCGCCCCCGGGCGGGGGGCGATCTTAACTACATAGATCAAAACCCACAGCAAACAGTGTTTCAATCCGCGCCCCCGGGCGGGGGGCGATGAATGGCTGCGGGACACGGCCCTCTAAAACCACAGTTTCAATCCGCGCCCCCGGGCGGGGGGCGATCCTAACTAGGTGCGGGGATTTCTTTTTGTCGGTGTTTCAATCCGCGCCCCCGGGCGGGGGGCGATCTACCCGCTGAAGATCGCGAGCATAGGGCGGGTCCAGTTTCAATCCGCGCCCCCGGGCGGGGGGCGATACGAGGGCGAGCACGACATGCCGGCGGATTGGGTTTCAATCCGCGCCCCCGGGCGGGGGGCGATTACGAGGGCGAGCACGACATGCCGGCGGATTGGGTTTCAATCCGCGCCCCCGGGCGGGGGGCGGTATAGCGACGTGTTCGCGAATCCCTTGGCCAGCGGGAGTTTCAATCCGCGCCCCCGGGCGGGGGGCGATGCAGACGCCGCCGCGCATGAGGACAGTTGGAGTCCGTTTCAATCCGCGCCCCCGGGCGGGGGGCGATGTGGTGAGCGCGTCGGCCGAGCCGGACCAGCCGCGGTTTCAATCCGCGCCCCCGGGCGGGGGGCGATTGTGGAGCCAAGTGCAGGATGGCGACGTGTTCGCGTTTCAATCCGCGCCCCCGGGCGGGGGGCGATGTGGTGAGCGCGTCGGCCGAGCCGGACCAGCCGCGGTTTCAATCCGCGCCCCCGGGCGGGGGGCGATTGTGGAGCCAAGTGCAGGATGGCGACGTGTTCGCGTTTCAATCCGCGCCCCCGGGCGGGGGGCGATCCCGGTACGTTCATCGCCGCCGCGAGCGTCACGCGTTTCAATCCGCGCCCCCGGGCGGGGGGCGATGGCAACCCCTTCTTCGCCGCGCCGCCATCGGCCCCGTTTCAATCCGCGCCCCCGGGCGGGGGGCGATCGCGGTCATGCGGCTCAGAACTCACGGACGCGGTGTTTCAATCCGCGCCCCCGGGCGGGGGGCGATGTGATGCAATCTGTTTGGGCGATGAACGGGAGGGAGTTTCAATCCGCGCCCCCGGGCGGGGGGCGATGCCGTGCGTCGACGTTGAGTTCCTCTTGAGATTGGGTTTCAATCCGCGCCCCCGGGCGGGGGGCGATGAGAAATCACGGATTCCATGCTCGTAGGCGATTTCGTTTCAATCCGCGCCCCCGGGCGGGGGGCGATGCCAAGCCCCAGCGCAGCGCGTCCTCGCGCGTGCTGTTTCAATCCGCGCCCCCGGGCGGGGGGCGATCAGGAACTCGTCGCCGTAGCGCTCGCGGACCAGCTCGTTTCAATCCGCGCCCCCGGGCGGGGGGCGATGTCGTAGACCGTCTCCTGCCGCGTCGCATAATTGTTTCAATCCGCGCCCCCGGGCGGGGGGCGATGCTGAGGTGGTGGAGGCCCGCGCGCGTCTGATCGTTTCAATCCGCGCCCCCGGGCGGGGGGCGATGTGGTGATCGGATTTGCCGAGCCCTCCCACCGCCTGTTTCAATCCGCGCCCCCGGGCGGGGGGCGATGTCGCGGGCCTGATCCAGCCCGCGGCGCTGCAAACCGTTTCAATCCGCGCCCCCGGGTGGGGGGCGATGGCGCGGCTGGGCGCTGCCCAGGAGCCGGGCAACGTTTCAATCCGCGCCCCCGGGCGGGGGGCGATGTTCAGCTCACCAAAGCGAGGGGTTTGTGGGCATGTTTCAATCCGCGCCCCCGGGCGGGGGGCGATACGGCCTATGCGAGCAACACGCGCGAGCGCGGTCTGTTTCAATCCGCGCCCCCGGGCGGGGGGCGATGCTTCGACGCGCTGGTCTTCCCCGAGCCGGCGATGTTTCAATCCGCGCCCCCGGGCGGGGGGCGATCTCTTTCATCTGCTCTAGTGCCAGGTGATATTCGTTTCAATCCGCGCCCCCGGGCGGGGGGCGATCGCATCAATTGCTGCTGGGACAAATCACCCACTTCGTTTCAATCCGCGCCCCCGGGCGGGGGGCGATTTCGTCCTCCTCCGCCCAAAGGTCCGTGTTGGTGTTTCAATCCGCGCCCCCGGGCGGGGGGCGATGCCAGCACGACCTTGCACTGTGCAGGGTACAGGTTGTTTCAATCCGCGCCCCCGGGCGGGGGGCGATTGCGGGCGAGATCGGGCGTGACACAAGCCTAACTGTTTCAATCCGCGCCCCCGGGCGGGGGGCGATCCAGCACGACCTTGCACTGTGCAGGATACAAATTGTTTCAATCCGCGCCCCCGGGCGGGGGGCGATAGCGCTGCCCGAGATGTAATCACCCGTGCCAATGTTTCAATCCGCGCCCCCGGGCGGGGGGCGATAGCAGCGGGGACATGAGAGCCGCTTTACCAAGGCGTTTCAATCCGCGCCCCCGGGCGGGGGGCGATGCCCGTGCTGATGTTCGGATAGCCAAGCATCTCTAGTTTCAATCCGCGCCCCCGGGCGGGGGGCGATCCTCAAGGCGTGCGTCAACGCGGTCCTCACCCTCATGTTTCAATCCGCGCCCCCGGACGGGGGGCGATCCGACAGCGCTACTCGGCCTGTCGGGATCATTCCGAGTTTCAATCCGCGCCCCCGGGCGGGGGGCGATGCCGCGGTCTCGTAAATTCCGGCTGGCATCATCGGTTTCAATCCGCGCCCCCGGGCGGGGGGCGATGATCCGCGTGATCGACGAGGGCGTGATTCCGGGCCTGTTTCAATCCGCGCCCCCGGGCGGGGGGCGATCTGGGCAGGCCGTGCCACACCTGGGGCGGGTCCAGTTTCAATCCGCGCCCCCGGGCGGGGGGCGATCAACTTCGACCCGACCGCCAGCGGCGTCGACTAGTTTCAATCCGCGCCCCCGGGCGGGGGGCGATGATACCGTCACGGTGAGCATCGGCAGGCCCGGATAGTTTCAATCCGCGCCCCCGGGCGGGGGGCGATTCGGGGAATGGGGTGGGGGTGGAGTGCGCGCGAGAGTTTCAATCCGCGCCCCCGGGCGGGGGGCGATCCTCCCCACGCCACGTATGAAACCGGCTCGTTCGTTTCAATCCGCGCCCCCGGGCGGGGGGCGATGCGGCGGCTGTTCGCGCTGCTCTACCCGAAGGCGGTTTCAATCCGCGCCCCCGGGCGGGGGGCGATCGCTGCTGCGCGCTGCCACGGTCGTCATGTACACGTTTCAATCCGCGCCCCCGGGCGGGGGGCGATGGATTACCTGGGGCCGGTCGAATCCGGCTGGATCGTTTCAATCCGCGCCCCCGGGCGGGGGGCGATAGTCTGACCACGCTCGTGACGCACTCGGCGGCGTGGTTTCAATCTGCGCCCCCGGGCGGGGGGCGATAGCGGAGCTCGTGCGCTCTCAGGCGGCAGTCCCTGTTTCAATCCGCGCCCCCGGGCGGGGGGCGATGGAGCCGCTTGCCTCGCCGATGATGGTGCCTTTGTTTCAATCCGCGCCCCCGGGCGGGGGGCGATGTGGGAGTCGAGTAAAGAAGACTCTTCGTACGGAGTTTCAATCCGCGCCCCCGGGCGGGGGGCGATCAAGGCCAAGGTGGAGGCGGGAATAGCGATTCTCGTTTCAATCCGCGCCCCCGGGCGGGGGGCGATACCTGGCATTCGACGCCGACGTGCCGGCCGAGCAGTTTCAATCCGCGCCCCCGGGCGGGGGGCGATGGGCGCGACACGGATCGTCGCGCCGCCCCCGTCAAGGTTTCAATCCGCGCCCCCGGGCGGGGGGCGATCGTGGTGATCGCCGACCCATTGCTGATTGGCGCGTTTCAATCCGCGCCCCCGGGCGGGGGGCGATTTTGGCCGCGATCTGGCCGAGATCATTGCCGCTCGCGTTTCAATCCGCGCCCCCGGGCGGGGGGCGATTACCCGTGCCGCCGTACAATCCATCGATCGTCTGCGTTTCAATCCGCGCCCCCGGGCGGGGGGCGATCGTCCGCGAGGCCCAGGCTGACGGCATCGGAACCGTTTCAATCCGCGCCCCCGGGCGGGGGGCGATCGGCGTCGCCCTGGGCGGTGTGACCGTTGCCGTTCGTTTCAATCCGCGCCCCCGGGCGGGGGGCGATGATCGCCGACCGTGGCGCGCTCACACGCGTCGAGTTTCAATCCGCGCCCCCGGGCGGGGGGCGATGGTATGGCAGCCTCAAGACCATCACGCTGCCCCTGTTTCAATCCGCGCCCCCGGGCGGGGGGCGATGGCCGGCGATGACGCACGATGATCTGGCGACTTGGTTTCAATCCGCGCCCCCGGGCGGGGGGCGATGATTGCGGCGTTCATTGTCCACGGCCGCTTTCGACGTTTCAATCCGCGCCCCCGGGCGGGGGGCGATGCCGGATCGTTTGCAACCGGCGGCAAGGGAAAGGGTTTCAATCCGCGCCCCCGGGCGGGGGGCGATCCTGACGGCGGGGGATTGGGGATCGGGGATTCGGGTTTCAATCCGCGCCCCCGGGCGGGGGGCGATATGAGGCTCGCCGGAATCCGCCGGCGGTAAACTCGTTTCAATCCGCGCCCCCGGGCGGGGGGCGATGTCCATTGCATCATCGTCGGCGGGCTCGTCAACTGTTTCAATCCGCGCCCCCGGGCGGGGGGCGATCGGCTGGCAGCCGCGAATCTCGTTTGTGGATCAGGTTTCAATCCGCGCCCCCGGGCGGGGGGCGATGACGCCGCGAATCCCGTCCGTCGGCGTGTACGCGTTTCAATCCGCGCCCCCGGGCGGGGGGCGATCGCGGCTGCTTCCGCCGCAGTGAGGCGATGATCGGTTTCAATCCGCGCCCCCGGGCGGGGGGCGATCGAGCGGTCGCATAGGTCGGCGGACTCTCAAACTGTTTCAATCCGCGCCCCCGGGCGGGGGGCGATGGTCCGGTCCGTCGGACAAGTCGGAGTACTCGTAGTTTCAATCCGCGCCCCCGGGCGGGGGGCGATGCGATCCACAAATTCATCCGAGCACCAGTCATCTTGTTTCAATCCGCGCCCCCGGGCGGGGGGCGATCATCGACGATCCCGACGGATTCATCACCGCCTTTGTTTCAATCCGCGCCCCCGGGCGGGGGGCGATCTGCTCCGTCAGCAAGCCGGCGTGCTTGAGCCAGTTTCAATCCGCGCCCCCGGGCGGGGGGCGATACGCGTGGCCGCCAATCGTGGCGAGCGCATTGGCGTTTCAATCCGCGCCCCCGGGCGGGGGGCGATTTCCGGGTTTGATGGGCAATGCAGGTGGGTGAAGGTTTCAATCCGCGCCCCCGGGCGGGGGGCGATCCACCACGTCGCGCCGCACCAGCAGCCCGACGCGTTTCAATCCGCGCCCCCGGGCGGGGGGCGATGGGGCCGGCCGAGTTTTCCTCGAGACGGTGAACGCGTTTCAATCCGCGCCCCCGGGCGGGGGGCGATCGCGCTGGACGTGCATCGGCTGCGGGCGATCGAGTTTCAATCCGCGCCCCCGGGCGGGGGGCGATCCGTCCACGTTCGATGACGTAAGGATCCCGTGCAGTTTCAATCCGCGCCCCCGGGCGGGGGGCGATACCGCGCAGGCAGTGCTCGCGACGAATACGGCGCTGTTTCAATCCGCGCCCCCGGGCGGGGGGCGATTTTTCCACGTTGCAGGCGCAACTGTTGCTCGGCGGGTTTCAATCCGCGCCCCCGGGCGGGGGGCGATCGGATTGGGAATGCCTGCGATGGAAGGCTCATGGCGGTTTCAATCCGCGCCCCCGGGCGGGGGGCGATGGGCGGCGGCGTGTGCCAGTGCCACGCCGCGCTAGGTTTCAATCCGCGCCCCCGGGCGGGGGGCGATACACGCCGCAATAGCCGTCCAGCGTCAAGCCGATGTTTCAATCCGCGCCCCCGGGCGGGGGGCGATGCCCTTGGTTCCGACCCGATCGACAAGCGCCGCGAGTTTCAATCCGCGCCCCCGGGCGGGGGGCGATGCGGGCAACGTCGTCTACATTTTCCTCGATCAGTGGTTTCAATCCGCGCCCCCGGGCGGGGGGCGATCTGTGCCCCACGCCTCCGCGGCGTAGCACCGAGAGTTTCAATCCGCGCCCCCGGGCGGGGGGCGATGTCAAAAGCGGCCGTGGACAATGAACGCCGCAACCGTTTCAATCCGCGCCCCCGGGCGGGGGGCGATCATTCCCATCCTCGTCCGCGCATCCGCAAGCGATAGTTTCAATCCGCGCCCCCGGGCGGGGGGCGATCCGCTCTGCATCGCCACTCGGCAGGACCCGGATAGTTTCAATCCGCGCCCCCGGGCGGGGGGCGATGTCGAGTTCCGTTTGAGGTTTGGTACGTCCCTCACGTTTCAATCCGCGCCCCCGGGCGGGGGGCGATCGCGACACAGCCTCTCGTCCGATTGCAGCAGCGTGTTTCAATCCGCGCCCCCGGGCGGGGGGCGATGCCCGTGCGCTGTCAGGATGCAGTGCCGAGAAATCGTTTCAATCCGCGCCCCCGGGCGGGGGGCGATCTCTGATGCCATGAACATCCCAACCAACATACCGTTTCAATCCGCGCCCCCGGGCGGGGGGCGATGGCGCTGCGCCCCCCCCTCCCCGCGGTCACTCTAGTTTCAATCCGCGCCCCCGGGCGGGGGGCGATCTTCTACCGCTTCAACGACGGAGCGGCTGAAGCGTTTCAATCCGCGCCCCCGGGCGGGGGGCGATGGCAGTCGCCGGCCCGCACGACCACGCGGGTTTCACTGTTTCAATCCGCGCCCCCGGGCGGGGGGCGATGCTGCAAGTCGATCCTGTCCGCGTGCTGCTCGAGTTTCAATCCGCGCCCCCGGGCGGGGGGCGATGGCCGGTACCGAAGATCACGACGCACTCGCCCTTGTTTCAATCCGCGCCCCCGGGCGGGGGGCGATTCGGCTGCATCTCCTCGGCCTGCTGCCGCGTGCTGTTTCAATCCGCGCCCCCGGGCGGGGGGCGATCGACCAACGCCGAGGACGCGGCGCTGGAGTGGGACGTTTCAATCCGCGCCCCCGGGCGGGGGGCGATGGCACAGTGCAGCGTGTTGTCGCTGAGGCGGATGTTTCAATCCGCGCCCCCGGGCGGGGGGCGATGGAGCGCATCTTGAATGCCTGGCTGGTCCGGCTTGTTTCAATCCGCGCCCCCGGGCGGGGGGCGATAGCGACCCCTGACGCGCGTCCACGTCGTTCGTACTGTTTCAATCCGCGCCCCCGGGCGGGGGGCGATGCGGGCTCGCCGTGTTGCCGAGGATGACTCCGGCGTTTCAATCCGCGCCCCCGGGCGGGGGGCGATAACAGAGGTTGTGTTTTCAAATCACAGGGCACTCGTTTCAATCCGCGCCCCCGGGCGGGGGGCGATAAGGCTTCCTGGCTCTCTACACGTCGCGTCCGATGTTTCAATCCGCGCCCCCGGGCGGGGGGCGATGTTGGGGCGTCGGGCAGGGCGTCGAGCCCGACCTGTTTCAATCCGCGCCCCCGGGCGGGGGGCGATCCACCCACTCGCTCAGCGGATAGGCGTCGGCTTGTTTCAATCCGCGCCCCCGGGCGGGGGGCGATGGAGCGGCGTTACGGCGAACATGAATTCAGCGGAGTTTCAATCCGCGCCCCCGGGCGGGGGGCGATGTACTGCTCGGTCACCATCTGCTTTTCCTTTCAGTTTCAATCCGCGCCCCCGGGCGGGGGGCGATGGTGCGGGCGGCCGGCCGATGCGGTGCGCGTTCAGTTTCAATCCGCGCCCCCGGGCGGGGGGCGATGTGGCATATGGGCGGCATTCAGCGGCAAGTAGAGGTTTCAATCCGCGCCCCCGGGCGGGGGGCGATGCCGCATAGAGCGCATATGCCCTTGTCGCGCCGCCGTTTCAATCCGCGCCCCCGGGCGGGGGGCGATCGATGACCTTCGAAATCGGCACTATCTGCGACGCGTTTCAATCCGCGCCCCCGGGCGGGGGGCGATCCCGACGGGGCGAGCATCCATTGCTGCAAGTGTGTTTCAATCCGCGCCCCCGGGCGGGGGGCGATGGTGTTTACATAACGTCTGCCGCTACCTTCGTCGAGAACAGTGAATCCGCGAACCACGGCGTGGGTGTGGCCGCGGTTCGCGGTCGCAACAACAGCAAATCCTCTATCCGATTGTCAAAGAACCAGTTACGAGAATCGCGGACCGAGCCGGGTTTCGCCCCTCGCTCACGGTTCGCGATACTCCGCTCAGACAATGAGCGGCTCATCCAAGCCGGTGCTGGTTTCGATCCCGTAGTGCTCGACTCGCCGCTGCCAGTTCTTTCCCAGAAAATAAAAGCGAAGGCTGTCCTGAGCGGGCTCGATGAGCGCAAGCAGCCGGTGCCTGAGTTCGGCGAAGCGCGCCGGATCGACCTGACACTCGAAGACCGAGTTCTGCGCGCGCTGACCATAGTCGAGACAAGCCTTCGCAACCAAGTGCAGCCGCCGCCGGCCGGCTTTGGTCGTGGTGGAAACGTCATAGGTGACCAGTACCATCATATCGCAGCCTCGTCAGCTTGTCTCAACTGCTTCTATTTCATGATGAATGCGGGATAGGCATCCAAGTCACCGCGCAGATAGCGCGCCAGCAGCCGCGCCTGTAGGTGGATCAACAGCCCAATCGTGGTCGTCTCGCCGAGAAACGGATGCTCGACGGTGTCCTGCTTGCGCTTCTGATATGCGACTAGGACCGCCTTTCGCGTAGCTTCATCCATCGCGACGCCGCCGGCCTCCTCGACGCGAAAGCCGGGCGCCTGAACCTGTCGTCGATTGATCAAGGACAAAACGAGCCGATCCACAAGAAACGCACGAAGCTCTTCCATGAGGTCGAGGGCGAGTCCGGGCCGACCCGGGCGATCCTCGTGAAGGAACCCGACCGCCGCGTCGAGCCCCGCCGCTTCGCATGCTGCGCGGGCGTCGTGCGCCAGAATGGCATAGAGAAACGAGAGCAGCGCGTTTACCCGGTCCATCGGCGGCCGGCGCGTGCGTCCGTTCAAGACGAACTCCTTGCTCTGAGCCGTGATCATGGCGTTGAACGCGGCAAAGTACGACTTGGCCGCGTCACCCTCGAATCCGCGGAGCACTTCGAGATTCTCGCACCGCCGCACATCATCGAGCGTCGCCAGCAGGCGGGCCGAGGCGCGGTCGAGCAGCTCCCGGCCAGGAACATCCGGATGGTCGCGGGCGGCGCGGAGCATCACCGTCCGCGCGTTGGCGATCTTGGCCAGCACAATCGGCCTGGCAATCCGCAGTGCCTGCGCCACACTGTCGGCGCGGCGGTACTGCTCGCGGCGGAGGACCACATTTCCGGGAGTGAAGCCGGTTGTTGCGGCGATGAAACGGCCCTGCTCGGTCAGAAACGAAACCGCGACGCCGGCCTGCGCGCAGGCGCCGAGCAGGGCCGGGCTGAAGCCGATGGCGCCGAAAGTGACGACGCCGCCAAGATTGTGCAACGGAACGCGGAGCTTGGTCTGGTTCTGGACACGCACGGCGATCGTCTGTCCGTCCTTGCGCAGGAAGGCCCGCGGCGTCGTGACAAAGAGGGTGTTGAGGTGTTGCTTCATCGATTGGGCTTCCCTGAAGCGGAGTCGGCCGCCGCATCCGCCAGCGCGCGGTCGAGATAGCGCGAGGCGGCTCGCGGCGAGGCGGGTACGTCCGGCAGGCAGAGGTGTATGAGCGAGCAGCGCTCGCACTTCGCCTTGTCGTAAACTGCCCGTGGCGAGCGACGGCTGGCGATGAGCTCGTGCAGCCGCGACGCGGCCTGTTCAGTCGACTGCCGCAACGCCGTATCGAACACGACGCTCTCCCTGTGGCGCGTGCGGCCGTAGAAGAGCGCCCCGGCCGGCACCGCGACGTGCAGCGATTCCTCCAGGCAAAGCGCTTGCGCACAGAGCTGTACGCGGTCGGCGTCATGTTTCTTCGGCCGACCACGTTTGTATTCGACCGGGAATGGCAGCGCGACGCTGTTCGTGCGATCGGCACCCGCGGCGGCGTTTCCGACGACAGCTTGCTCGTGGAATTCAACCACATCCGCGACGCCGAATAGCCCCAACGTGAGGCTGCGCAGATGCATGCCGCGCACGATGTGCACTTCCGTGCCATGGCTGTTGCGGCGAGCCCCGTCCAAGCCGCCGCCGCGCGGGCCGGCGCGCTGGCCGTGGGCTTTCTCGTGCAGATGGCGTCCTTCGATGGTCAGGCGATTCTCGACCCAGAGGCGCTCGATGTGAATGAGCGCGCATTGCCGCTCGCAGAAGAGCAGGTGTTGCAGGGCGGAGATGGGCAATAGGTCGGATTCGGAGTACATGGCCATCCCTCAACCCAGTCGGCCTTCCTCACAGCACTCTCGGGCAGAAGGCCGACGATTCGACCGCCGAAGTGCAACTACAGCTTGCCCATGTCGCGCGGCAATTCCAGCAACTCGACGCCGTTGGGGACGTTGTCGCGCACAATCTCGATGCGGCCAGGCCAATAGTCGGACCAGCGGCGTGGCGCGCCGTCGGTGCCGAACTGCGTGATCTTCACGACATCCTCGAACAGCACCTGTGCCGGGCAGCAGCCGAGCATGGCCTGTCGCGTGCGCTGTTCGGGATCGCTGTCGGTGCCGACGTGCTTGAAGACGTAGATCGGCTGGCGCACCGTCATGACGCCCTTGCTGGCCGAGCGATCGTGCTCGTACATGTTGAGGACGGCCTCGAAGAGCAGCTTGAGGTCGTCCTTCGAGAAGCCAGTCTGCTGTGCCAAGTGGGCGCTGATGAAGCCCTTGCCGACGAAGAGGCCGTACGGGATGAGCGACTTGCGGCCCATCGTGCGGAGCTTGTCCTCGGGTTGCTCGGCTTCCCACTTTTCGTAGTCTGCCGCGCCCTTCGCGCCCTTGATCTCCTCGGCCACCGCCATGCGAGTGATCGACAGGTCCAGCGGAAGGATGGCATCGATTGAGCGCGCAAAGGCGATCTGCACCGGTCCGCGCACCTGCCCCGCATTCGGTCCGGTGGACATCACGGCCCCGAACGTGCGGACGTCGTAGAAGTTCTCGCACATCCAACGACGGGCCTTCTCAACCTGGTCCTTGTTGGCGCCCTTGTCTCCCTGCGGGACGCCGCCGGTCTTCTCATGCGCCCGTGTGATCTCCGTGTTCAGATTCGAGGCGTGCTCGACGAAGATCGCGTTCGGCATCTTGTTCCCGCGCGCTGCCTGTACGTAGTTGCGAATGCGGCGCTTGATCGCGACATCCGAGACCAGTCCGCGCATGTCCTGCGGATCGATGCGTGGCGAGTTGCCGGCGTCGGGATCGCCGTTGGGGTTGCCGTTTTCGCAGTCGAACAGAAAGAGGAATTCGTAACGATTACTGATGACCGTTGACATGATTGCGTTCGTCCTTTCCACATCGATGTTTGGTTTCGTTTCAAGCTGACATCGAGTTGTCGTCGGCGGAGCCGCCCCGCGCCGCCAATTGGTGGTAGTAGCCCATCGCGAAGAGCGTCTGCTCTTCGAGCGTAAGCGTCTTGGGCGGCGCCGCGCGCATCTGCTGCCACACTCCGGCGAGCTGCTGCTGGAACCAGTGCGCGAGTCCGGGCCTGTCCTTTCGGATCGTGGGTATGTGCGCGATTTCGGACAGTCGGACGAGGCGACCCAGATGCAGCGCGGGACAAATGCTGGTCGCGGCGTAGCAACGTTCGACCACTCCCGCGTCGACATTCGGGAGCGCCGTACGCTGGATGCGCGCGACGAGCGCCATGACTCGACCCGAGAGATAGGCCGGGTGGGCGAGTGAATCTAGCTTCTCGGACACGTGAATCTCCTTTCGACCCAGGTATGCGCGCAACAGGCCATACTGCGCGTGGCGGGGCGTTTGACCGGTAGTTACGTCCAGGCGCGCCCGCGCGAGCGCGCGGGCCGCAATGTCTGCGGGGATTGGCGTTCCTGTCAGCGCCGCGTGCCAAAGCGCGTTCACGGCAGGAGGGGTGAGCTCGTCCAGGTCACGCACGGTCGCCGCCAGAACCGCCAGGAACTTGGGATCCGGCGCCGTCCCGTCGCCGCCACGAGCGACGATGCGTAGATCGCTGAACCACTGATCCACAGTTCGCGCCAACTGCTCGAACGATCCTTCCATCCAGTCTCGCACGACGACGCGCGCCGAGTTGCCGGACATCGTCATCGCGTTGAAGCGCAGGGTAGCAAGATCAGCGCGCTGGCCGGTCCGGATTGCCTCCAGCAGGTCGCGAGCGAGGTGGAGCGCCTGCGTCTCTCCCCGTCGGTCGGTTGTGGACCCGTGCTGCTCATCGTCGTCTCGCGACGACGTCACTCCGGCGCCGCGAAGCAGAAGCTGGACCGGATCCTCTTCCGGGCTCACCTCATGCTTCCGGCCGATGAACCAGTAGATCACCTTCGTTCCGGCCAGTGTGACGCTCCGGTGCTCGATCAGGTCGTTCAGCGCCGCCGCGTACTGCTCGGCCGGCTCCTTACCGACCGCCGCATTGCGCGACTGCTCAAGTCCGTACGAACAGAAGGCGTCCTGATTGAACCCGATCAGCGTTGTCTCCACCTTGCCGCCGACGCCGCCCAGTCCCTTGATCTTCGGGTGTGTCCGCGCCGGTTCGAGCAACTCGCCCGTCAGCAGGCAGGGAGTCGGCTCGGCGGGCTCGTCATCGCTCTTGAAGAGCGTCGGGAAGTAGCCGCGCCACCACTCGTGCCAGCCATCGTCCTCGACCAGGATTTGCGGCTCGCCCTCGTCAATCACCGCGAAGGTCACGTTTTCTGACGGCTTGGCCGGCTTCGAATGCGATGCCAGATCAGCGCACACCTTCTCACGCGTTTCGGTGTCCGAGAGCGCATTGAAGAGCATTCGAAACCGGCGATCCGCCTCGCCGGCCTCGTTCAGCAACCGGAGGAAGTACTCGTGCTTGGCGCGCAGCTTCTTATCCGACTTGTCGGCCTCGTACAGCAGCGCATACTCCGCGGTGTCGATCAAGAATTGCCGCATCGGCGTATCACCGGAGAATTTCAGGTGCGGCGCCTTGGCGAACGTCCGGCCCTTGCTGCCTCTCGTGTTGGGGTCGGTCAGGTCCAGCACGTTCAGGAAGCGCCCCTTGGCGTTGAACACGACCAGCCAGCGGACCGTCTTGCGGGTGAAGCCGGCTTCGGCGTCCAGACCCTTGCGCCGCGCATATTGAACCAATGCGTGCAACATCAGCCGGCCCTCCGCGCGGGTTTGCGCACTTCCTTGCTCTCGTACGCCGGAAAATTCAGCACACCGCTGCGGATCACCGCGTGAAACAGGCTGATAGACGGCTGGTCGTTGCTGCCGCCCGGCCGCGACAGGTCGAACACGTCGTAGACCATGAAGCCGACATCCTGATCCAGCGGCACAGGCGGCTTCTCCCGCTGTTCGCGTTCGACGTCTTCGACCAGGCGAAAGAACGCGACGAACTCGCGGCAGCCCAGGTACGGCTGCTGGAAGCACTTCCCCTGCGATGCGCGCCGGCGAAACTGTTCGTCGAACGCCGTCTGCTGGCGCTCGAAGCCAGGCCAGGGTACGATGCGGGCGTGAATGCGATAGCGCGGATTGCGGATCGCCATCGTCTGCCGCTGCTGGCGTGTGCCGCTGTCGTCGGCCATCAGGGCGACCGCCTGGGCGCCCTTGATCCACTTGCCGATGTTGGTCACGCTGGCCACGTCGCCCACCTCGTTGCGGCGCAGCGCGATGTACGTCGGCATCGCCAGCAATTCGACCCGCGTGACCTGCCAGCGGAATTCGGGCGGATGACAGTAGATTGCGTCGAGCAGGCCGCGGGCGCCGCTGTGCGGCGGAATTTGGAAGGACCAGCGCTCGACCTTGAGCTCCGGTCGGCTATAGCACGCGAAATCGCCCCATACCTCGATGACGTGTGTCGTGCTCATGGCTTGCTCTCCTTGTGTCGCGCTCCGACCCAGCCGCGCTTGCGCGCGCTGAGGAAGCAGTGCCAACTCTGATCCTTGCGCAGCGGGCCGACCGTGGCGCTGAGTTGCTCGTGCAAGAGGTCGAACGCGGGCGTGTACGGGAGCCGATCGAGCGGAGGTGCGGTTCTCGCCAGTTCGGCGGCGGTCCTGAGCTGCCGGGCGGTGGGCTTCCAGTTCTTCACTGCGGCTTTCTCCTGATCGGTTTGACAGCCACAGTACCAAATGATAAAGTATGACGATGCCGCAGTCAAGGCTCTCCACCGCTTTCGCGTGTGTTTTTTGCGTCAATGTCGCCTTCGCTCCAGAAGGCGGGGCTTGAAACGGTACTGTGGCTGTCACTTAACGCGTGCGGAGCACCGGCGGGCGGGTCCGAAAGGGCCCGCCCGCTCTTCATCAAACGACCCATTGTTCTTCCCCCTCGCACAACCCGAGAAGCCCGCTGTCGTAGCGCGTCTTATCCAACAGCACGAACCACTCCGCTTCATCGTTGTCAACTCGCTCACGTCGGCTGAATTGCACCGGCGCCAAGTGGCTCCAAATCGCCGCGTCGCGCTGCGGGCGATACGGGCTGACCGCGTGCGGCCGGGCTCGCCGAATCCAGTCGCGGATCGCGGCCAGTGAGCCGAACCCGGATTCGGCCTGGGCGCGAAGACGGGCGAGAACGCTCGCGTCGTAGGGAACAACGATGTTGATCGTGTTCGCCTCAATCAGCCGGTAATGGCGCGCCACTTTGGCGAAATCGCCGGCGGTCAGCGCCTCGTCGAGTTCACGCCGAACGCAGGTGGCTCCCGTCAGCCGGTAGAGCTGCCGGTAGTACGTCCGCAGCCGGGCCGGGTCGTTCAGGATTTCGATGCCGTCCAACTCGCCCGCCGACTCGGCGAGGCTGCGAAGGAACGTCGTCGTTGACTCCGCCGCCTGCTGATACGCCCCGCCGGGATACTGGCGCTTCCCGTCCGGCTCGGGCACGAAGACGCGTACGACACCGGACGCCGGCCGCGCGCCGTGCCGGTTGCACCGCCCGGCGGCCTGGGCGATCGCTTCCAGCGGCCCCAGCGCGCGATAGACGACCGGGAAGTCGATATCGACGCCGGCCTCGACGCACTGCGTGGCGACCAGTTGCACGGCACGGCCGCTCTTCAGCGCGAGCTGCGCGCAAGCAAGCACGTCGCCACGATGCACCGGACACATGTTCGTAGACAGGTGACAAACGCCCGGCGAGCCTCGGTCGGCAAGAAGCCGCGCCAGATTACTGGCGTGGCGCTTGAGATTGACGATGCAGAGAACCTGTGTCTCATTCGCCAACTCGTCGGCGATGGCGTCCCAGGAGGTCGGCTTCTCCGTTCGCCAGCTCACGTGGATTCTCCTTGCGGCGACGGCGAACTGCCGTTCCTGGATGCATGAGGTGATCTCGTGCGGCGTCCAGCCACCTGCGGCGAGCTTGCGAACTTCCGAATCCAGGTGGTCAAACGCGGGCTGCGTCGCCGTCGCGAACAGGACGCTCGCTCCGAAGCGCTCGCACAGTCGCGACAGCGTCGCCAGCGTCGGCACGGCCAAATGCGCGGGCAACGTCTGAACTTCGTCGAACAGGATGACGCTGTTGGCCAGTCGATGCAGTTTGCGGCACGCGGAGGGTCGGTGCGCCATAAGCGATTCGAGGCACTGGACGCTCGTGGTGAGCACGATCGGCGCGTCCCAGTTCTCCGCCAGGAGCCGGCCGAGAGGGACCCTGCCTTGGGCCGCGTCGATCGGTTCGGGAATCGGGGCGCCGTGCCGCTCCTGCGCCTGAACGTTGCTGTGGTCCTCGATGACGAAATGCTCTGGAAAGCCGTGCTCGGGATTGAACAAGCTCCGGTAGATGGCGGCCGTCTGCTCGATGATGTTCAGGAACGGCATGACCAGCACGATGCGGCACAGGCCGTGCTCGATCGCGTGACGCAACGCGAAAGCCAGCATCGCCAGCGTCTTGCCCGACCCGGTCGGCGCCGAGAGCGTGAACACGCCCCGCCGCATCGTCGCCGCCTTCAGGCACGCCGCGGCAAGTGTGTCCCGCATCTCGCGCACAGCCGAGTCGATTTCGTTGTCGCGGCCCAGCGATTCAATCCGGGCTTCGAGGACACTCAGCGCCTTCACGGCGTCCAGCGTAGGTCCCTCGGGCCGCGGCCGGCGCAGCGTGATCGCGTCGCCGTTGAAATGCTCTTCCGTCGCCAGGAAATCGGCATCGACGAGCGCCGAGAAGAGCAACCGAACGTCGAGCATGTCGGCGGCTGGCAGGCCGCACATCGGCAGTCCGCCGCCAACAGGAGGGATGTCGAATCCATCCGCACGGAACCGAGCAAACAAGCCCGCCACGTCGAGCGAAGTGAAGCGGTCTGGGTCCTGCTCCATCGCCCTTCTGAATCGCTCGGCCAACTCGGCCGATGACTGAACCAGCGTGAGGCCCGTGTGGTGCCCCTCAATCGCAAGCGCTGGTGCCACGCCCAGGTCTGCGTGTGAGCATGCCGCGAAACGCGCGCCCACTGACGAGTGGTCCCGCCCGCGCTCTCCGGGGTCCGTCAGCCTTCGCTGGAACTGGTCCGCGTACTTTCCGAGGTCGTGAAGCAGTCCCGCGACGCGCGCTTGGCCTTCGGCGCCGAACGCCGCCGCGAAACGCGCCGCAAGTTCGGTGACGGAATCGATGTGTCTTCGGAGCAACTCACGCGGCCCTGCGCCGTTGTCGTTTTCGCTGTGACCCCAGTATTCTGACACGCGCGCCTGCCTTCGCCGCTGACTCGCTGGGTTCGGAGAGTGTGCCCATCCTAACATCTACCGAATACGTCGGTCAACAGCATGCGCGGCGATTCACAGCCCGGCATGAGCCTGCTCGGTGCCGGCGTGCAACGCCCCGGCGGTCGAATGATCGAGCCGGGTTCCCGGCCGCGACTCCTGATGAGCGTCGAGCTCGCTGGCCGAGCGCAAGTAGGCCTGAAACTCCGCCGAGTACTTTCCGATATCGTGCCAGAGGCCGGCAAGACGCCCCCATTCGGCAGCGCCGAAGGCGGCGGCGAAACCCGCGGCGCCAGGGAAAAGCTCGTGTCCCTCGGCGACCAACCGAAGGTGGTCCGCCAGTGGCTCCCACTCTGTCGGCGGCGAGGCGTGGGTGTACAAGCGCGTGAACGACGGCATCCTGCAAAGCCCGCTCTCGTCGGGCAGCACGGTGTCATTGACGAATGGGAACTGGTATACTGGCTAGGTTGTGGTCTGCGACGCTGAGGGCGACCAAGGCGGGAGCCCGAAGGGCAACTCGGCCTGGCAGCGGCTGGGGTGGCGTGGGCTTCCAGCCCGCGAGCAGGATCGACGCCGACGGCTGGCGGGCGAGGACGCCCGCCCCACCCACACCTGGAGCGACGAGACCGCCTTGCTCGACACGACCGCGGTCGACGACGACTGGTCCGCCGGCTACGTGGGCCTGTTCCACGGCCACGTCGCCAGCACGGCGGCGCAGGATTTCGACGATGTGACGATCGGGTTCGATAATGAGGGCGCCCAAGGCGGAAGCCCGAATGCTGATCTGGACTTGGACGACGCCGGCGACTCGATCGTGATCAACGACGACTTCGCCTCGAACGCCACATCGCTCACCTACGACGACAACGGCAACCTCACCGACGACGGCATCTTCAAGTTCGCCTACGACGCCTGGAATCGCTTGGTCAGCGTCAAGAGCCGCTACGCCGCCGGCACCACGCAGACGACCTTCGCGACGTACGCCTACGACGGCACGAATCGCCGCGCCAGCAAGGTCGTCACGAACACCGGGCAGTAGCAGTGCATATGGAACCATCCTCAATGCCTACCGGTTCGGTTGGTAGAATCGGCCGTACTTTCATCTGTCTGAGCCTGTTCGTTCTCCTGGCGGCCGGCCTGGCGGCGCTGAATGGGCCCGTTTATTGTCTCGCCAAGTTCTTTCACTATAGGGTTACTCTCGTGGACCTCTGGCTGCGCTGTGTGTGGTCGGAGTGCGGGTTGCATAGGCTCGATCAGACGTCCTTGGCGAGAGGCGGGTTCGTTCTCGCCGTACCGGATGGTATTCTGTTCTGGATTCACTACTGGATTGTCGCGGGCGTGCTGCATGGAGTGCCGTGTTATGTAGCGATGGTCGCGGTGTGCGGCTCGGGATCCCGAAGGTACGTGGCGCGCGTCTGTCGTAGCGCGTTACGGTGGTCGCTGCTATACTCCACTGGCCTCGTGCTCGCATATGGCGTGCACTTCGCAGTCTGTCGACCTTCGTTCTATGTATATTCTTGTGCGGTTCTTAACTGGCCGGGACGTGATGCGCAGGATGCACTCTTGTGGCTTCTGCGGGATGCGGTCGTCTGGATGCCCCTCGTGTCTCTGTGTGCATTGGGACACGTATCACAGTGGACAGTCACAACACGCAACGTACACTGTTGTGTGCAGTGCGGTTATAATCTTACCGGAAACGTCAGTGGTAGGTGTCCTGAATGTGGTGCCGCATGCACGTGCGCCCGCGAACGCGTTGACGCATGGGGTTGAGCGAGTTCCGGCGACTGATTCTCAAGGCGGCCCGGTTCGCTGCGCGGCCGCGTGGCTTCGCGATTAGCGAGCCCTGCGACTCGCTTTTCCGTCGCCTCGATGCAATTGACTCCACGCAATTCGAGGAACTCGGTGCGCGGGTGTATGAAGCGCAGGGGTATTCGGTGCAACGAACCGGAGCAAGCCACCACGGAGGCATCGACGTGATTGCCTCGCGCGAGAGCGGAGGCGCGCGAAGCCGGATTGCGGTGCAGTGCAAGCACCCAAAGGACAACGTCGGACGCCCGGTGCTCCAACAACGTTGGGGAGTGGTCAGCGCAGATCTGAGTTTTACCCGCGCCGACCTCGTGACGAGTGCGAGTTGTTCCGGCGAGGCGCGCGCGTTTGCAGGCGGCAAGCGGGTCACGCTGATTGAACGTGAGATGCTCATTCGGTTGGCGCGCGAGCACCAAGTCGCTGAATTGTAATGAGCGCGGTCTGCACGACGAGATTGCCGCAATCCTATCGTGCCGCACGGTTGGGCGCCTGATCGAAGAACAGCTGATGGACTGCCATCCGCCCCAGCGCGCGCGGCGGATCGCGGCCGGGCCGCTCGTGCTGTCGGACGAACTGCGGCAGGACGATCGGCCGGCGCTGGACGATGCGGTGTTCGAATTGCTCGGCGTCACCGATGCGGTAGCGCGTGCGCAGCTCCTGCGACGCTTGCATGAAGACGTTGCGCGGCACTTCCGTCATATTCGCGTCGTGGACGTTGAGAAACAGGAGCAACGCTCGCGCTCGGCGAATCGGCGCTTCAGTGTGCAGGAATTGGCGGCCGATGCATGGGACGCGGCGGAACTGCCCGACCTGACGCCGCTGGCGGAGTGGCATGGCAAGCGGCCGGATTGCACGTCGGCCGTGAACATCCCGGAAGAGCGCCCGGCGGAGTTTTCGCAGTCGCCGATGTTCGACCCCGAACGCGGTCTATTTCGGCCGCCGGCCGGCCGCTAAGGGGCGGGACGGCGCGGCCGGCTCGCATGTGGACTGCGCGTCGAACGCACAGCCCTTGACGCGGCGGGTGCCGCGCTGGCGGCACGGATCGCACCGCGATCCGCGAGCTTCGCTTGCACCGCCGTGTCACGGGTCATCGTCCGACTTGCAAACGTCGGTGTCGGGTCAACGTGCCGTCGGACAGTTTTCCGGCGGGGACGCGGGCGCCACGCTGCCTGGTCGTGCGAGGCGAAGTCGATGCGCGGCTACTCGCGGCGCGACTGCGGTTCGACGAACTGGCCGAAAGCCGCACCGGCGATCCGCGCTTGCAGGGGCAGATTGTCGAACATCGACAGACTACGGTTTTGCGGCGCGCTCGCTGCGGAGCAGGGCGATCAGCTCGTTGAGCTTCTGATCGCGCAGGCCGCGCAGCTCGGGTGGCAGGCATTCTTCGGGAATGAAGAAATCGACCGATGCGCCGCCGGCGCCGAGCGGGATGCTGATGCGCACCGCCATCGCGCTGGCGGAGAGCGGCGCGGCGGCGTCAGCGCCGGATAGTCGTGCTCCAGCGCCGGATGGCGATTGGGTGCCGGCACCGAGAGCGCCGGGCGGCGAACGCGTGTCGCCGGCGCCGCTCGGCGTGGAGTCCGCGACGGGACCTGAGATTCGGACGCCATCGGCGACGACGGCGTATTGCAGCCCGGTGCGGCCGCAGAGCAGTTCGAGCGCCTGGCGGGCGCTGCTCTTGCGCTGAATGAGGTCGACATGGCGCTGCGGGGCCGCGACGCGCTGCAACGAGCCGGGCTCGAAGAGCATCGGCACGCCGGCCTTCTTGCCGATTTCCACGAAGACTTCGTCAAGCGGCCGGCGCTGAAAGCTGAACTCCATCGGCTGAGCGAGACGCTCGCTGAAGTAGTCGGCCGAGGAGCAGATGGCGATCGACGTCTCGGCCGGCCGCCAGACCCAGCCGAGCGTACGTGCGGCAGCTTCGAGGTCGGCTAGCGCCGCACCGCTGGCGACCTGCCGGATGGTGGCGTCGAGCCGTTCGGGCGCGCCGGCTTCGGGCGGGAACAGGTAGCGGAACTTCAGCGCCTTCACCGGATCGGACGTCCAGGTGTCGGAGGCCAGCGTCTGGATGGTGGTCATCTCCTCCCACGTGGCCCGCCGACCGAGCCGCAGCAGCACCGGAGCTGGCTCGATGCGCAGCTTCTCATCGGCGACGCGCATCGCGAGTGCCAGCCGATCGAGCATCTGGCGCAGCGCGGTCCGCAGCGGGGCGTCCTTCACTTGGATCGAGACGCGCGTCCGCGGGCCATAGGGCATCAGTTCGAAGACCCGCTCGTCGACTTCAAAGCGCACGCCGGTCTGCTGCTCGATGTGTTTCAGGGCGTCGGGGATGGGCTGGTCGCGAATGGCGATCTCGCGCACCTGCTGGTCGAGGGCCTCTTCGAGCAGTTCGCCGATTTCCTGATCGGCGCGGGCCCGCGGCGTCGCGGCAAGGGCGGCTGGCAACAGCAGTGCCAGCGTGAGCAGTGCTCGGAGGCAGTCAGCTCGCATGGGACGCACCTTTCGTGCAGGACCCGCGACGGCGCGGGTGGTTGACGGCTGTGGCATTCGGACCGCGACGCTCATGTTCCGGTCAGCCCCTCGCGGTTCGCGGTCGGATCGAGCGCGTCGATCATGACGAAGAGATCATCCTCGCCCGACGGGTCGTCGCCGGCCGGCGTGTCATCGGCGGTTGCCGCGATCTCCATCCGAGTGTACGAGGCCAGAACGACGCAGTCGGTCGTGGGCCGGCTGGGCGTGCGGCGCGTCAGGCTGGCGGATACGAACGCCGGCCGCGCGGACGCCGCGCCGCCGCTCGCAGTGTCAGCCGGCCGCGGTGAGCCGAGCCGCGACAGCAGGGCGACGATGATGATCGCGGCCGCCGCCACCAGCGCCAGGCCGGCGGTCCAGCGGCGATAGCGCACGATGCGCGGCTGGGCGGGTCCGTGCGCGGCCCGCGCCAGCCGCTCGCGCATGCCCGGCCAGTCCACGTCCTGCGACGCGGCCGTCTCTCGCCGCAAAAGGCGGGTCAGCCGGTCGTCGTCGACCATGGCGCCATTCAGATCCTGTTCGATGCGGGCGCGAATCGACCGCTGCAGCCGAGCCCAGTCGACGCCTGACGGCAGCGCCGTGATGGCACGCAGCGCGTCGTCGATGCGCTGCCAGCGCGCCAGCTCGGCGACGCGGCGGGCGTCGGTGGCGGCGTCGTGCACGGCCCGGTGCAGGGCGGCATCGCCGCGCGCGTCGAGCCACGTGCTCAGCAACTGCTCGAATGACTCGTCGCGTGGCGTCATGGTATTTCGGGCCGGACGCCGGGGCGCATCACCCTCGTAACGGCCGGTCGCACTCCGTCTAAAGATAAGCCGCGAGCTTTTCGCGCATCTGCTTTCGGGCCTGAAACACGTGCCATTTCACAGCCTCAACGCTGCAATCCATGATCTCGGCAACCTCACGCTGCGGCAGTTGCTCGATACTGAACAGCACCAGCGCCGATCGCTGCTGCGCCGTCAACTCGTCGAGCGCCTGACGGATTCCCGCCGACAGTTCGTCGGCCGCTACGTCCTCGTCGGGCCGGCTGGTGGCGGCGGACGGCGGTTCGAACGCTGCGTCCGGACTTGCGTCGCGCTCGACGGCGACCGCGTCGAGCGACACCGTAGCGCCGGACACGGCGCGCTGCCGGCGATAGTTCAGCGACAGATTCGTGACGATCCGCAGAAGCCACGGACGGAAGCGGGCCGGATCGTCGAGCTGGTCGAGCCGTCCGAACGCCCGGACGAACGATTCCTGGCACACCTCCAGCGCGTCATGCAGATTACCCAGCAGCCGATAAGCGATCGACGTTGACCGCTGCTGATAACGTCCGATCAACTCGTCGAACGCACGCGTCGCCCCGCGCAGCGTCTGCCGAACGCATTCTGCATCGCTCGGCGACTCAGGTAACGGGTCTGTCGCGTTCACGGGCGTCTCTGCTCCCATACAGACACCAGCCGGCGGCGAAGGTTAGCGCGGGAATCGGGCGGCGTCCAACGCCGCGTCACACCGGACCGCGTCCGGAAATCCGGGCCGCCGCCGCCGCCCGATGCGTTGCTCCGGACGTGCTATGGACGGCGTGGGACGCGGAGCTATTCACCGGACTGTCCGCGGCTGGACGGGGCTTGGTATAATGACGTGAGCGCGTCCGGGATTATCGGATTCCGGCGGAGGTCGCGCGGTCGCAGGTCGATCAACACGCGTTGCTCAAGAGCCTGATCCAGGAAAGTCCATGATCGAAACCCGAGTTCGACGGTCCGTGCTGTGTATGCTCATCTTGCTGACTGGCGGGCTTTCCCTGGCCAACGAGGTCACCGTGCTGAACGACTCGTTCGAGAGCGGCGGGTCGGCGGTGATCGTCGGTAACTTTGTGGCGGGAGAGCGGGCGGCGGTGGTGCTGACGTCGCCCTGCGACGGGAACATTGTGGCGGTGCAAATCGGCTGGCTGGCAGGCGGGGCAGCCGACCCGACCGTCGAGCGGTTCATCCACATCTATGAGGACGATGGGAGCTTTCCCTCGCCCGGGCCGGCGTTGCTGACGCTGGATGCGCCGCTGCTGACGCCGGGGTTTCTGAATGAGTTCCGATATACGGACGAGAACAACACGGTGCCGATCGAAGTGCCGGTCGTGACCAATCAGAAGTTCTACGTCGCGCTGGAGTTTGAGAACCCGACCGACGTCTTGGGCGGTACGCCGAGCGTCTTTCGCGACACGAACGGCTGCAAGGCCGGCAAGAACGCGCTGTTTGCGATTCCGGGCGGGTGGCTGAATTTCTGCTCGTTCCTGCAGGGCGACCTGGTCATTCGCGCCGTGATCGACTGCGGGGCGGCGCCGACCGGCGCGTGCTGCAAGACGGACGGGTCGTGCGTGGTGGTCACGTCGGCCGAGTGCGGCAGCTTGGGCGGCACGTATCAGGGCAATGGTGTGACGTGTGGCCAGGCCAACTGCCCGCAGCCGAGCGGCGCCTGCTGCAAGCCCGACGGTACGTGCGTTGAAACGACGCCGGCCAATTGCAGCGCTTTGGGCGGGACGTACCAGGGCAACAACACAACCTGCGGCGGCGTGAACTGCCCGCAACCGACCGGTGCCTGCTGCTTCCCATCGACCGGCGGATGCCTGAATAATCTGACCAGCGCGCAGTGCACCGGAGCGGGCGGCGTCTGGCAGGGCCCGAGCACGACGTGCGGCACCATCGTCTGCTTCCCGCGCGGGGCCTGCTGCCTGCCCGACGGCTCGTGCGTGGACGACGTGAGCCCCGAAGAGTGCGAAGCGCTGAGCGGCCTGTTTCAGGGCGATGACACGACCTGCGCCACCACGAACTGCCCCGAGCCGGTCGGGGCGTGCTGCTTCGGCGGAGGAGCGTTCTGCCTCGACCTGACTCAGGGCGACTGCGGTATCGCCGGCGGGACGTGGATCGGACCGGCGACGGACTGTCTGGACAACGATCAGAACGGCGTCGCCGACGATTGCGAGGCCGGGCCGTGCGTGGCGTGCGATACGAACTGCGACGGGTCGGTCAACGGCTTTGACGTCGATCCGTTCGTCGGCCTGCTGACGGGCGCCGGCACTCCGTGCGCTCCGTGCTCGGGCGATGTTGACGGCGATGGTTCAGTCAATGGGTTCGACGTTGACCCGTTCGTGGTGGTGCTGACCGTAGGCGGGAAATGCTGACGAGCAGCGAGCACTCCACCGTCGAATGAGCGAGTGTAGTGCCTCAGAAACGCCGTGCGGTATTCCGAAGCGGAGCATTGGCCTCCGGCCGGTCCGCATCGGCCTCCGGCCAGTGCGGACGGCGTTTCGCAGGGAGCCGGACGGGCGACAGCTCGGCGATTCAGCGCGACCCTTCGCCGTACAGATATTCGTGCAGGTGGCGGATGGTTTCGGTCTGCTCGGCCACCTCGGTCTGCAGCACGTCGCCGATGGACACCATTCCGACGAGGCGGTCCTTCTCGACCACTGGCAGATGGCGGATGCGCTGCGTCCGCATCACGCGGCGGCACTCCGCCAGCGTCGTATCCTCGCGGCAGCAGGCGACGGGCGAGGTCATCACCTCGCGGACCGTGGTGTCGATGGGCACGCGATTCTCGGCGACCACCCGGTTCAGGATGTCACGTTCGGTGAAGATGCCGATGACCTTCTCGCCGCTGGTGACGACGACCGAGCCGATGCGCCGGGTATTCATCATGCGAGCCGCATCGACGACCGTCGCGTCGGCGGAAATGCAGGCGACCGGAATACCGTTCTTCTTTTCGAGGATGGTGTGGACGGTCTGCATGATCGACTCCGCAGCGACAAGCCTGATTCGGACTGGGGCCTGCGGAAATCGACGCTCGTCGGACGAGACGAACCCGCAGGTACGCACACGACGGTGCGGCACGAGACCTGGAACTCGACCTTATAAGTGTTCGCGCGCTTCGCAGCTTCGTCAAGTCAAAAAGGCGGTTTTGGCGGAGCCGCGTCCGGAAACACGGGGGAGTGGGAAAGTGGGAAGGTGGGAAAGTGGGAAGGGGGCCGAGCTCCCAGTCGTGTCCGCGGCCGGGCGCCACCCCGACCGAGCCTGGACCGTCAAGGTCCTGGCGCGCAGTCAACGCACCCCGATCGATCGACGCGTGCCGTTCGCAAGTCGCACCTCCACGGTGTCCGCGAGGGTTTCGCTCATGCGGCGGAGTGTGGCTACTGCGGTGAGCCGTTGATCGCCAATCCGCTCGATGATGTCGCCGATGGCGAATCCGGCCCGCGCGCCCGGACTGTTGGGCGCCACGTCGACGACGACGACCCCGGCCTGGGGGACCGTGGGCGTGGCTGTGTCCGGCCGCGAGCGGTCAATCAGTCGCAGGCCACGCCACAGGATCGCCCCGCCGCGAATCCACGCTACCTCGATCGCGTCGCGCCGGGCGATCTGCACGTCCAGTAAGACCATCCGTCCGGCTCGCCGAACCGCCAGCGTCGCTGCCCGGCCGATCTCGGCGGTACCGATGGTCTCGACCAGCTCTGCCGTTGACGTGATGGGTTGTCCGTCGAGTTCGGTGACCACGTCGCCGACCTGGACGCCGCCGGCGGCGGCTGGCCCGCCAGGCTCAACGTCCGAAACAACCACGCCCGCGTCCGATTCGACGCCGGCGGCGCGGCGCTCGCGGGCGTCGGCTGTTCGCACGCTCATGCCGACGAACCCGTATTCGATCGCTTCGCCGCGCGCCAGCCGTTCGATCAGTCGCCGGCGGCGCTCGTTGATCGGCAAAGCAAACCCAACGCCGTCCGATTGCCCCGAGCGCACGTGCATCGCGGTGATAACGCCGATCACTTCGCCGCCGATGTTGAAGAGTGGTCCGCCGGAATTCCCGGGATTGATGGCGGCGCTGGTCTGGATCATGTCGCCGTAGAAGCGGTCGTCGTCGTCGCCCAGGCCGGGTAAGCGGCGGCCGAGGTTGGCGATGACACCGACCGAGAAGCAGGACTGGCCGTCGCCGCCGATCCCATAAGGATTACCCAGCGCGACGGCCCACTGTCCGCGGCGGACGTGGTCGGCGCGGCAGAATCGGACGGGCGATAACGCGTGGCGGTCGATGCGGACCACCGCCAGGTCGCTGCGGGCGTCGGAGGCGACGAGCCGGCCCTCGAGCTGCTCGCCGTCCGATAGCGTCACATCGATACCTGCGGCCGCCTGCACCACGTGCTCGTTGGTCAGGATCAGTCCGTCGGCGTCGATGACCATGCCAGTGCCGTTGACGATGAGATGCTGCTCGGCGCGGTCCGCGGCGGTGTCGGGCAGAAGGACGCGGCGGCGGACGCGCAGGCTGACGACGCTGGGGGCAACGTCACGGACCATCGATTCGAAGGCGCGTTGGACCGCGTCGGGTCCGATCATGTCAGCGGGCAGGGGGGGCGTGCTGGCCGGGGGCAATTGCAGCGCGAGGCGCAGAAGGATGCCCAGTGCAAATAACATGCGAATCCCCGTGAGGCGGTGCGGCGCATTGTTTTTCGACGAAATGGGGGGCGGAGTTGAAAGGGAGGGCGTGGGGCGTGGCGTGCGTGTGCAGATGACGGGGCTGCACAACCGAGGGTGGCCGTGCCACATGAATCGCACAGCCGAGGGCGGCCGTGCCACATGAAAAAATTCGCACGAGAAATGAGAAAGTCGCGGACAAGTTTCTTGACTTAGGTGAAATCAAAGCTAGGTTAGGCCGCTGAGGAGTTTGGCGCGGTCGCTCGGGTATATCCGTGTGGAACTCGGATGAGTCATTCGGCGCAACTCCCAACGAGGTTTTCCAAACCCAAAAATGGAAAGCTCACTTCTAGGCTCCGATCCGGAGCCTGGCAGTACCCGCCAATGCGTTGACCTTCCCGTCCTGAATCGCTCGCTCGACTTTCTCGCCGCCGCGCCGCGGGGCGACGACGAACATGAATCCAATCTCGCCACGCGCGGCTCGGGGCGTCTGGCGGCGCTGGCCGAGTCGGACGAGCTGGCCGTCGGCCCGCTCGCCGAACGATTCTGGCGGCGTCACTTCCCGACGGCGACGCACCGCGAGTGGAACGACTGGCGCTGGCAGCTCCGCATGCGCATCCGTGACCTGGATGGTCTGAGCCGTGTTCTGAATCTGAGCGCGGCGGAGCACGAGGCGGTTCGCCGGCTGGGGGGGCATCTGCCGGTCGGCATCACCCCGGTCTACGCCGCCCTGATGGATCCGGACGATCCGTTCGAGCCGATCCGGCGGACGATGGTTCCGGTGGTGGACGAACTTTCGCGGACGCCGGGGGAGGCGGATGACCCACTGGCGGAAGACGATTTCATGCCGACGCCCGGGCTGGTCCATCGCTATCCCGATCGCGTCCTGTTCCTCGTGACGAACTTCTGCGCGACGTACTGCCGGTACTGCACGCGCGCCCGCATGGTCGGCCAGACCGGCGAGTATCACTTCAACACGCAGCAGTACCAGCAGGCGATCGACTACATCGCGGCGCACCCGGAAATCCGCGACGTGCTGCTGTCGGGCGGCGATCCGCTGACGATGACCAACGACCGGCTGGACTGGCTGCTGACGCGTCTGCGGGCGATTCCGCACGTCGAGTTCCTGCGGATCGGCACGAAAGTACCGGCCGTCCTCCCGCAGCGCATTACCGCCGCGCTGTGCTCCATGCTGCGCAAGCACCATCCGCTGTGGATGAGCATCCACTTCATGCACCCGGCGGAGCTGACGCCGGAAGTCGTGCAGGCGTGCGGCCGGCTGGCGGACGCCGGCATCCCGCTGGGCTCGCAGACGGTGCTGACCGCCGGCGTGAACGACACGGTCGAGGTGATGAAGCGGCTGATGCAGGGGCTGCTGCGGGCCCGCGTGCGGCCGTACTACATCTACCAGTGTGACCCGATCTCGGGATCGAGCCACTTTCGTACGCCGATTGAAAAAGGGCTGGAGATCATTTCGGGCTTGCGCGGGCACACGACGGGCTACGCGACGCCGACGTTCGTGATCGACGCTCCCGGCGGTGGCGGGAAGATCCCGCTTTTCCCGGACGCAATCGTCGGCCGCGAGGGCGATTTCGTGATTCTGCGGAATTACGAGGGGCGGCAGTACCGCTACCCGGACCCGCTGACGAAGCGATAGCGTCGCGGATCGGAAACAACGCGCGATGCACGTCGGAATCACGTTTGACCTCCGGGCCGACTACCTCGCGATGGGGTACGGCGAGCAGGAGACGGCCGAATTCGATCGCGGCGAGACGATCGACGCGATCGCAGCCGCGCTCACCCAGCTCGGGCACGAGGTCGATCGGATCGGCCACGCCCGGAAGCTGATGGCGCGGCTGACGGCGGATGAGCACTGGGAGCTGGTGTTCAACATCGCCGAGGGACTGCGCGGGTATGGCCGCGAAGCGCAGGTCCCGGCGATATTGGACGTGTTCAACATACCCTACACGTTCGCCGATCCGCTCTCTGCGTCGCTGACGCTGCACAAGGCGATGACCAAGCGCGTGCTGCGCGACGCGGGCGTACCGACGACCGATTTCCGGCTGGTGGCCGACGAGGGCGATCTGGCGGCGGTGAACCTGCCGTTCCCGCTTTTTGTCAAGCCGGTTGCCGAGGGGACGGCCAAGGGCATCGATGCCCGCTCGCGTGCGGATTCGGCCGGGGCGCTGCGTGAAATCTGCCTCGAGCTGATCGCGCGATTTGAGCAGCCGGCGCTGGTCGAGCCGTTTCTGGCCGGTCGCGAATTCACGGTCGGGATTGTGGGGACCGGTCGTCGTGCGCGGGCTGTGGGCACGCTGGAGATCGAGCTGCTGGCGGGGGCGGAGCCGCACGCCTACACGTACGTGAACAAGGAGAAGTGCGAGGAGCTCTGTCGCTACCGGCTGGCGGATGCTCCGTGGGCGGCGCGCTGCGAGCTGATCGCGCTGCACGCCTGGCAGGCGCTCGACTGCCGCGACGGCGGCCGCGTCGATCTGCGCGCGGACGCGGCCGGCAGCCTGTTCGTCATGGAGCTGAATCCGCTGCCGGGGCTGCATCCGGAGCACTCCGACCTGCCGATCATCTGCACGGCCGTCGGCATGCCGTACGTCGAATTGATTCGCGAGATTGTGGCGTCGGCCAGACTGCGCACGCCGGCACGCGACAAGTCACGACGATAAGCGCGATCGCTGGGGAGTCCGGTTCGGTGCTGGACCCATCCGGACGGGCTCCGTTCTCGTTCGCCCGCATGGTCGGCGTCAGCCGGTGCGTGTCATTGCCGCCGACGGGAGTCCGCTCTTGTCGAACCCCTCCCTGACGGTCGGGGCTCGGCTGGGGGCGTTTCTTGCGCTCTGGGAGCGGCGTCAGTGCATCCCGCTGCCGGAAAGCTGTTTGACCAGTTCTCCCACGACGGCCTTGGCGTCGCCGAAGAGCATGAACGTCTTGTCCATGAAGTACAGCTCGTTGTCGATGCCGGCAAAGCCGGGGTTCTTGCTGCGCTTGATGGCGAAGACGGCCTTGGCGCGGTCGGCGTCGATGATCGGCATGCCATAGATCGGGCTGCCCTTGTCATGTCGGGCGGCGGGGTTGACGACGTCGTTGGCGCCGAGCACGAGGCAGACGTCGGCCTGCGGCATGTCCGGGTTGATCGAGTCCATCTCGACGAGGTCGTCGTAGGGAATCTCGGCTTCCGCCAGGAGCACGTTCATGTGACCGGGCATGCGGCCGGCGACGGGGTGAATGGCGAACTTGCAGGCGATGCCGCGTTTCTTGAGCTGGTCGTAAAGCTCGCGCACCTTGTGCTGAGCCTGGGCGACGGCCATGCCGTAGCCGGGGACGATCACCACCATGCTGGCTTGCTCGATGATCTGGGCGGCGCCCTCGACCGTCTCGGGCTTGTAGCTCTGCTGCTCGCCTTCGGCCTTCTTCTGCTGCACCTGCCCGAAGGCGCCGAACAGCACGTTGAAGAACGAGCGGTTCATCGCCTTGCACATGATGATCGAGAGAATCAGGCCGCTCGATCCGTCCAGCGCGCCGGCCGTGATCAGCAGCTTGTTGTCCAGCACGAAGCCCATCGCGACGGCGGACAACCCCGCGTACGAATTCAGAATCGAGATGACCGTCGGCATGTCCGCGCCGCCGATCGGCAGCACCAGCATGCCGCCGAAGGCCAGCGACATCAGAATGATGACGACAAAGAGGAACGGCGAAAGGAACGACATGCTGGGCGCGCAGACCAGCACGGTGCCCAGGATGATCGCCAGGCCGAAGGCCGAGAAATTGACGAAATTCTGTCCCTTGTAAACCCAGGGACGCTGCGGAATCCACTTCACTTCCTGAAGCTTGCCGGCCGCGATCAGACTTCCGGTCAGCGTCAGGTAGCCGAGGATGACTTCGAGGATGATCGCCGTCATGCGGAACGCCGTCAGCATCTCGGGTTCGTGGCTGATCCAGTAGAAATACTTGGCCGTGCCCACCAGTCCGGCCGCCAGGCCGCCGAACGCGTGCGAGAGGGCGGTTCGTTGCGGGACGGCGGTCAGCGGCACCATCGAGAGCCACACGCCCGGGATGATCGCCAAGGCGATGGGAATGATGACCCAGAGGTGATTGACGACCTCGGGCTTGCCCCAGGTGGCCAGTACGGCGACGAGCATCGCAGCGACGCCGCCATGCACGCCGCGCCGCGCCGTCTTCGGATCGCTCATCCAGTGCAGGGAGAGAATGAACAGCGCGGTGGAAAGGAGGTAGGCGACTTCGATGACGTAGCGGCTCATGCCTTACCCCTTTCGCGTGTCTTGAACATCTTGAGCATGCGATCGGTGATGAGGAAGCCGCTGATGATGTTGGTCATCGAAGCGAACATGGCGCAGGCCCCCAGCACGCGAATCCAGAGCGGGTAGCCCTGTCCGCCGGCGACGATGATCGCGCCGACGACGGCGATGGCCGAAATGGCGTTCGTCAGCGACATCAGCGGCGTGTGCAGCAGGCGCGAGACGCGCCGGATGACGCCCACGCCGATGAACGTCGCCAGCATGAAGACGAACAGCATCGAGCCGTAGTCGAGTGCCGGCTCGGCGTGGCCGCCGGTGTCGGGCGCGCCGGTCAAGGTTGGCGTCGCGGCGGCCGGGTTCGGAGGAGCGGCGGAATGGTCCTGGGCCGCCGCGCCGGAGACGAGAGCGACGATCAGGGCCACTCGGCACAGCCCAACGAGGCAAGAATGCGGCATCGCGCTAACAACTCCTTTCGGTCGGGGCGGTGGTCAGGCGGTTTTGCCGGTGGCCGCCTGAAGCGCATCGCGCACGCGGGCGTTGACGATTTCGCCCTGGTGCGTGATGAGCGCGCCTTTGATGATCTCGTCGTTGAGGTCGAGGTTGAACTGCTGGTCCTTCCAGAATGCGGTGATGAAATTCGTCAGATTGCGCGAGAAGAGGATGCTGGCGTGGTGCGGCGCGCTGGCGGGCAGATTGAGCGGCGCCAGAATGGTGACGCCATTGTGCACGACGGTCTGCCCGGGCTTGCTCAGCTCGCAGTTGCCGCCGCCGTCGGCCGCCAGGTCGACGACCACGGTGCCCGGTTTCATGTTGGCGACCATTTCGGCGGTGATCAGCCTGGGCGCGAAGACGCCGCCGATGAGCGCGGTCGTGACGATCACGTCGACGGTCGCGCAGTGCGCGACGAGCAGTTCGCGTTGCTTGCGCTTGTCGTCTTCGGAGAGTTCCTTGGCGTATCCGCCGCCCCCCGCGGCGCTCTGCGCCAGCTCGATGCCGACGTAGCGCGCCCCGACGCTCTCGATCTGCTCCTTCACTTCGGGCCGCACGTCGGTGGCCGAAACCTGGGCGCCGAGGCGTCGCGCGGTGGCGATGGCCTGAAGGCCGGCGACGCCGGCGCCGATCACAAAGACCTTGGCGGCGAAGACCGTGCCGGCGGCGGTCATCAGCATCGGGAAATACTTGGCCAACTGAACCGCGCCGAGCAACACACCCTTGTATCCGACGATGTTGGCCTGCGATGAGAGCGTGTCCATGCTCTGGGCGCGCGTGGTGCGCGGGATGCAGTCGGTGGAGAAGGCGGTGATGCGCCGCTCGGCGAGGCGTTTGACGACGTCGGCGGCGCGCGTCGGATAGAGGCTGCCCAGCAGCATGGCGCCGGGGCGCATCAGGTCGATTTCGTGCCGTCCGCCGGCCGAAGCCGGGGCCTGCACTTTCAACACGAACTCTCCCGCACCGTAAAGCCCGGCGGCATCGGCAGCGATCTCGGCGCCAGCGTCGACGTAGTCCTTGTCGGAGAAGAGCGACGACTCGCCCGCGCCGGACTGGACCACGATCGACACGCCGGCCTTGACCAGTTTTTTCACCGATTCAGGCACGAGCGCGACGCGCGTCTCGCCGGCGAAGATTTCCTTCGGTACCGCGATCTTCATGGATTTCTCCGTCCCGCGGCGTTCGTCTTCCGGAGACCGCTCCCGGAACGCAGTCCGCGATTGGGGCCGCGTATTCTATCGGCGGCTTCGCCAGGCGAAAGCCGGGGACCACGTAAAACAACCGCGCTGCCCGCGGCGGCCGCGCCGCTGCCTTCGGGCTGCATTTCCCGCGACGGAATGCACGCCGGTTTACGGCGACTTGCCGTCGGGTGGGGTGTCAAAGAATCGCACGTTGGGCAGCAGCTCGGCCGCCCGGTGAAACACGATGTCGTTGAATCCCATACTTCTGTACGCAAGCAAACAGCGTTCCGGCCACGAGTGCCGGCCTGCGATCTTGCCGTATTCGCCGCCCAGATCGCGCCTCAACCGCCACATGGCGGGCGGCACCGGGAAGTCGCTGCCGAACAGCAGGTGGCCGTGGAGATCCTGCATGTCGCGCAGCTTGCGCAGGAATCCGACTTTACCGGGCGTCGTCAGGGCGGAAATGTCGGCGAAGAGCGGCGCCGCTGCCAGATCGCCGCGCATGGCCGCCAGCAGATTCTCGAAGTCGTGGCGCTGCCCCCAGGGTCCGACGGGGGTGGCGGCGTGCGCGACGATGGTGGGGGGCATGCAGCCCTGGTGGTGCAGGGCACGCAGCACGTCGAGCAGGGCCGAGACGTCGCGGTGCTCGCGGTGCTGCGTGGTGAGCGTGAATTCTTCGCCATAGTGGAGCAGCAGCGGGAGACCGAGCTGCGCGCAGCGCCGCAAAACGGAGATCGTGCGCGGGTCGGCGATGTCGATATTCTGGTGCAGCGGAATCCACTTCAGCAGGCAGGCGCCGCCGGCGAACACTTCGTCGATCAGCGCGGGCGCGTCGGGGCGATAAGGGTGGACCGACGCACCGAAGAGCAGCCGCCCGCCAGCCGACCGGCAGAGCGCCCGAATCAGGCTGTTCGACGTGTAGATGTCGCCGCCGAGCTCGCCGCGCCGCGGCGAGGGTGGGAGCGTTCGGCCTTCGTCGTCATGATAGGCATCGAAGGCGAGCAGCACGGTCTTTTCGATCAAGCCGCCGTCGGCGAAGTGCCGGCGGTAAATGGCGTCCGCCGCCGCGTCCAGCGCGCGGCCGGCTGGAATCCGCGGCGGCAAGCCGAGCAGCCGGCGCATCAGCCAGAATGAAAGCCGTCGCTGTTCGCGCGGGGAGATGTAGGAGTCCCACTGAAGCTCGGGCGACGTGGCCGCGTGGGTCGTGGCGGATTCGAATGAGAAACGCTGGGCGGCTGTGGCTGGCAGCGCGCTGAGTGTGTAGTGGAAGTGGATGTCGATGACCATGCGCGCAGCGGGTTATACGTGCGCGGCGCGTGGGGGGCAATCGCGCGTCAGGCGCGTCAGGAGCGAATCAAGCTGCGCCCCCATCCGAGCCCGGAAGTGAGAAGCTATGAAAGCCGGGACTCCTGGCGGTTGAATCTCCGCCGGCGCCGGCGGCTAGGTTGCATGTCAGGCTTCGCGCAGCCAGAGGGCGTAGTCGAGCGGCGGGGATTGGCCGCCGGCCTGGCGGAGCATGTTGAGCGTCTGGGCGCGATGGTGCGTGCCGTGGTGGCAGAGCTGCAGCATCGTGCAACCCAGCGGAAATGCCCGTCGCACGCCCGGCCGGGGGATCGCTTCGACGATCCGCGGCAGGTCGGTGTCGGAGAGCTTTTCGAAGTACGCGCTACGCCGAGCGGCCGTCTCGGAAAAGTCCCGGCGCACCGAGGCGATGGGCGTACCGGGCGGCGGCGCCGGAAAATTCTCCCCCGAACCGCGGGTCCAGTTCGTGTACCACCATTCCTCGGCGGCGCGGACGTGCAGCAGATTCGCGCGGATGGAGCCGCAGCCGATCTCGAACGGGCGGTCGAGGGCGTCGTCGTCGAGCTTTTCGGCGGCGTCGAAGACGCGCGCCATGGCCCAGTCGCCGTAGCGGAAATACTCACAGAGCGTGTCGACTTCGAGCGCTGGGGCGGCGGCTGTCTCACCCATTTCCAGGCGCATGAAGATGTAATCGAGGCCGGGTTTGGGCAGCGGGGCGCCGAGCCGGCGAAGCATGTTGACCGCCTGCGCGCGGTGGTGCGTGCCGTGATTGCAGACATGGAGCATCAGATCGCCGAGCGGGTAGGTGTATGTTTCGCCGCGGATGTTGGTGTAGGTGATGCGCTGGCGCTCGCCGGCATCGCCGACGCTGGCGAGGTATTGGGCGCGCTGGGCGGCGGTGTCGCGGAAGCGCTGCGTGAGGGAGGCGACGGTTTCGCCGGGCTCGAGTTCGCGCAGCGGCGGCCTGGGCACTCCCTTCCAGCGTTCGAGCCAGATGTGCTCGGCGGCCCAGAGGTGGTGGAGGGTGGCCCGCAGCGTGCCGGGTCCCATTTCGAAGCGCTGGTCGAGCTGGGAATCGGTCAAGGTGGCGGCGATGGCCAAAAGCTTGTCGCGCGCCCAGTCGAGGTGGATGAAGCATTCGCGCAGTGTGCCGCTCATGAGTGGCTCCGAAGCAGGTCGCGTGTGGATTTCGCGTTGGCAGCATGATAGTGGCTGGCGGTCGGATGGTCGCCGGCGCGGACGCGGATGGCGAGGCGACATGGAGAGCGATGGAGAGCACCCGCCCTCGGCGGCACTCCCGCCCATCGGCTGAACTTCGTCGGAGCCGGAGTGATTCCGCGCGTGTCGCGGCGTTCCCGCGGTCGGACCCCTCGCTGACGCTCGGGGCTCGGCTGGGCGCGCCGCCCTCGGCGGCACTCCCGCCCCTCGGCTGAACTTCGTCGGAGCCGGAGTGATTCCGCGCGTGTCGCGGCGTTCCCGCGGTCGGACCCCTCGCTGACGCTCGGGGCTCGGCTGGGCGCGCCGCCCTCGGCGGCACACCGCCCTCGGCTGAACTTCGTCGGAGCCGGAGTGATTCCGCGCGTGTCGCGGGGTTCCCGCGGTCGGACCCCTCGCTGACGCTCGGGGCTCGGCTGGGCGCGCCGCCCTCGGCGGCACTTCGCGGTCGGACCCCTCGCTGACGCTCGGGGCTCGGCTGGCAGCGCTGCGCCCGGTCAGAACGGCCCGGGGGCGGGAATGCAGCCGGGCGCGGCTGCTCTCCACAGCCAAGCGCGCACGAATCCCGAGCCTTGGCGTATAATCCAGGAAGAGCGCAACTTTTGGGGACGCGACGTGGACGTCTGGAAGGAATTCGACCACAACATCATCACGCACAGCGCCGCGCACCATCTCATGTCGATCGACGACCTGATCGGCACGCACGGCTATGCCCGCGTCTCCGACGTGGCCCGCGAGCTGAACATCACGCGCGGCAGCGTTTCGATCACGCTCAAGTCGCTCAAGGAGGCCGGCCTGATCAACCAGGACGAAAACCGGCACCTGCGACTTTCGGAAGCCGGGCAGCGGTTGGTCGACCAGATCAAGGCCAAGCGCCTGCTGGTCAAGCGGCTGTTCACCGAGGTGCTGGGCGTCGACGGGGCGCAGGCCGAGATCGACGCGTGCAAGATGGAGCACCTGGTCAGCAGCGAAACCGCCCGGCACATCATCAGCCTGCTGAAGTTCATCGACAGCAACGCGCCGGCCGTCGCACAGTTCCGCGACGCGCTCCGCGCCTTCGACCCGAGCTGCGCCGGTCAGCCGCAGACCTGTGCCGCCTGTGAATCGTCCTGCCTGGCCGAGTCCCTTTCCAAGTAGCGCCGCGCGAGGAGCCCCGATCGTGCATCGCCGCGAATCCGACGAAGAACAGTCCTCAGCCCCGCCCACGTCCGAGGAGGTGATCGCCGAGTTGAATCGCCTCTTCGCCGAGGAGATCGAGGCCGCGGTGCGCTACCTGCACCTGGCCAACGCGGTCCGCGGGCTGGAACGGCTGAGCGTGGAGCCGGTGCTCAAGGCGGGTTTCCAGGAGACCATCCAGCACGCCGAGATCATCGCGCGGAAGATCCGCTCGCTGGGCGGCGTGCCGCAGACCGACATTCAGGTATCCTGCCCGGCCGAACCGCTGACCGGCCGCGACGCTATTCGACAGGCGCTGACGGTCGAGGAAGCGGCGCTCGAGGCGTATCATGACGTGCTGCGGCGGGTCTCCGGCGATGTTTCGCTGGACGAGTTCGTCCGCGCCCAGATCGCGATCGAGTCGGAACACGTCGCCGAGCTGCGCGAGTTGCTGGCCGAATGAGCGTGCGAGCGGGCGGCGGAGTCTCGCAACCCGTCGACGGCCGCCGGCCGCCGGTGGTGGAAATCGCCGTCGATTCGCTGGCTGGGGCTGTTGCCGCGGCGCGGGGCGGTGCCGATCGGATCGAGCTGGCCGCCGCCCTGGAGCTGGACGGGCTGACGCCGACGGTCGGGCTGCTGCGGCAGGTGCGGCGATGCGCGGCGTTGCCGGTGATGGCGATGGTGCGGCCGCGCGGCGGGGACTTTGTTTACAGCCGGGCCGAGTTCGAGGCGATGTGCGACGACGCGGAACTGCTGTTGGCCAACGGCGCCGCGGGCGTCGTGTTCGGAATTCTCACGGCCGACGGGCGCGTGGACGTCGAGCGCTGCGGCGAACTCGTCGATCTGGTGGGGCGGCGCGGCCCGTGCGTGTTTCACCGCGCGTTCGACGTCGTTCGCGACGCAGCGGCGTCGCTGGAGCGGTTGATCGAGCTGCGTTTCTCGCGCGTGCTGACGACCGGTTGCTCATTCTCCGCGGATCGGGGCGCATCTTCGGCGGCGAACGCGACGACGCTGCCGCCGGACCTGGCGAACGCCGACGGTCTGGCGCGGCTGGTGAGGGCGGCGGCGGGGCGGATCGAGATTCTGCCGGCGGGCGGGATTCGGGCGGAGAACGTCGCTGCGTTGATCCGCGCGACGGGGGTGCGGCAGGTGCACAGTGCCTGCCGGGAGGCGGCGGATGGGGCGACGTCGGCTGAGGCGGTGGCGGGGCTGGTGCGGGAGGTGCGGCAAGTGGCGCGCGCGACGTAACAAGCGTCACGTTGCAAGTGGCAAGTGGGAAGTGGGAAGTGGCGAGTGGCACGTTCAGATGATTATTCCCGGGCGGGTCGCGGAAGGAGTGAGCCAGCGATGCAGCGCGTCAGTCTCAGGGAGAAACTGGCCGGCTTTGACGAGACGTGGGTGCCCAAGGTTGTCGGCGAATTGAACGGGCAGTACGTCAAGCTCGTCAAGTTTCAAGGTGAATACGTCTGGCACCATCACGCCAACGAGGACGAACTGTTCCTCGTCCTCGACGGCCGCATCGAGATCCACTTTCGCGATCGAGTTGTCGAACTGGCCGCGGGCGAGTTCTGCATCGTGCCGCGCGGCGTCGAGCACAAGCCGGTCGCGCGCCAGCTCGCGAGCGTCCTGCTCTTTGAGCCGGCGGCGACGCGCAATACCGGAAACGTGGACCACGCGTACACGATTGAGCCGCAGGCGCTGGAGCGGATCTAGCGAGCGGTGCCGGCACCCAGGGGCGGGTGAGACAGAAGTTGACACGGCCGGCCTGCCGATGATCATGGTTTCGTTCTGACGCCGCCCGGCGACCTTCGACGCGTGTGCGAAGCGCGGGTCGGCGTTTCACTGGAGCTATTGGAATGCGCAAAGTCTGGCAGTGGGGCCTCGTTTCGATCGTCGCTTTCGCCGCCGCGTCCGCGACCGCTCAGGACGCCAAGAAGCCCGCCGGCGAGATGGTCGACAACCCCGAATACAAGCACTGGTCGGCCTTCAAGCCCGGCAGCTTTTCCAAACTCAAGCTGGTCGGCGACATGGGCGGGCAGAAGACCGAAACGACGCTGTCTCAGACGCTGAAGGAAGTCACGGCGGAGAAGGCCGTGGTCGAGATCGAGAGCGTCACGGTGGTCAACGGGCAGGAAATGAAGATGCCGCCGCAGAAGCGTGATCTGCCGGCCAAGGTGGCCAAGGGCGAGGCGGACAAGCAGGACAATCCGGAGGGCAAGGTCGGGGAAGGCAAGGAAGACGTTGAAGCCGGCGGCAAGAAGTGGGCGTGCAAGTGGATTCAGACGGAGATCAAGTCGGGCGAGATGACGACGCGTGCCAAGGTCTGGACGTGCCAGGAAGTGCCAGGCCAGGTCGTGAAGATGACGTCGGAAACCAGCGGCCAGGTCGCGATGAAGAATGAAGGATCGCTGCTGGAATACAAGGCGGACAAGAAGTAGGCCAGGGGCGGCGGCGGTTGGAGTCTGTCGAACGCGAAGCGGCCCGCGCTTTCATGAGCGCGGGCCCGCTTCTTTTCCTGTTTGGGTGGCGCCTGTCCGCCCCGGCAGATTCAGCCCAGAGCGCCCCCAGTTTCGTCGCCTTGCCTAGCCGCGGCGCCGCAGGAGACCCAGGCCGCCCAGGACGATCAGCGCCACACTGGCGGGCTCCGGAACCGCCTCGCCGTGCACGCGGAAGGCGAAGTCGTGCGCCCCGCTGCTCAGCACCTGGTCGACCGGCGTCCAGTTGATGCGGCCGAAATCCGGGCTGCGGAAGTAACCGTGCGTCGCGCCGCGCATCGCGCCGCCGCCGGTCGTCGCCGCGAAATTGCGGCCCGCGCCCTCGCCGACGAGCCGTGTGCCGACGTAGTAGCGGCCGGGATCGAGCGTGAGCTCGGCGAAGTCGACGTGTCCCTCGTAGACGTTCAGGCCGAAGCGGTCGCCGACGTCCGCCGAGAGGTATTCCAGGTCGTGCACTTCGGCGACGACGGAGAAGCTGTCGGTGAGAATGATGAAATCGGCGAGCGGGTAGTCGGCGGTCCGGTCGCGCATGCCGATCCAGGAGATGCCGTTGACGTTGACCTCTTCGTCGAAGACGGCGTCATCGATCACCCAGGCATCCAGGATGACCGTGTCGCGCTCGGAGGCCAGCGCCGTCTGGCCGTCGTAGCCTTCGGGTTGCTGGTAGTTGTCCCAGATGATCTCGGCCGATGCCGCTGTGCAAAAGCCGACGACGCACGCAATGCTGATTACGAAACGCATGACGCAGACTCCTTGGTCGCCCATCCCGAGCCTCCGCGCCGCGGAAGCCGACCGTCCGCGGACATTCGTCGATGTCCGCGCGAGTCCCTCCCGGTCGCGTTAGAAGTGATTCAACTTCCTTACGCGGAGACCTTGCTCTATGCCGTCCTGTCAGGGAACGCCATCTTCGTCACCCCCCGTATCACGTTTGGCGACGTTGACGGACCAGCGGCAAACTTCCCGCCGGGTTTGCGAAATGCTATGCACCGTTGGCGCGCAGGGTCAAACCGCTCCCGGGCAATTTTCGCGCGTCGCGGGAGTTGACGCTGCGGATGCGCGGCGAAGCGAACACTTATCGGCGCTCGAAAATGAAAACCGGCTTATTGGCCCAGGAAATCGGACTGGTTGCGCGGCCGTGCGGCGGGATCGCGCGGCGGAGTTCGTAGTGCCGGCGCCACCAAGCGGACGCGGTCGATTGCTCGTTGTCGGCGGTGCATACGAGCAGGCGCGGGAGTCGAGCGACCGGTAACTCGGGACCGGGTTGGCGCGGCAGCAGGAGCACCTGGCGGCGGTCAAAATCAATCGGCGGGGTGGCATAAGGGGCGGGAACCTGCGTGAGGGCGAGCGGCTCGTTATCAACCAGCGCGCCGCGCAGCGCGAGGGCCGCGACGCGGCGCGATTCGTCGATTCCGAGCGCGTCCGTCGCGAATGCGTGCACATAGCTCCACGTCCGCGAAACAGCGAGTGCCGCGAGAAAGAGGATCGCCGCGGTTCGACGGTAGGGCACGGCGAGCCGTGCGAGCCAGGCGCCGGCGGCGCCGGCCGCGAGCAGCGAGGGGAGCAGCAGGAAGCGGGCGAACTCAGCCGGCTTTCCGGCGCCGATGGCGGTGGCGACCAGCAGCATGAAGACAGCAGGGGCGGCGACGAGCAGCGTGCGGCGCGGCCAGCGGGCGACGATGGCCAGAGACCCGCAAAGTCCGAGAAGCAGTGTCCCGAGGCCGACCGATTCGACCAGCAACCGAGCGACGCGCGACGCCCCTTCGGCGAAGCGTCCGACGGTGTACATCGCGGTCGAATTGGCGAGGTTGCTGCTGAACGAGGCGTGACCGGTCAGCAGGTGAAGGATGACATACGGATTCGTGACGGCATACACCGCCGCGGCGCAGCCGACGGCCAGCGCGAGCGAACGAAATCGCGAGTCGGCGGCGCGCGGCACGCGGAGCGCAAGGCACGGAAGCAACGCGATGGCGCACAGACCGGTGAGGACGAGTCCGAACGCCGCTCCGCACAGCGCGCCCAGCACGATGGCGGTGCGGCGTGCCGGCGAGGCATCGAAGCGCAGCGCGGCCAGCGCGGCCCAGACCAGCGCGGCGGTTGAGATCAGGTGCGGCTTGGCCTCGAGGCAGGCTGTCACGAACACCGGACTGCACGCCGCGAGCAGCGCCGCGACCCAGCCGCCGCGCCGGCCCCCGACGCGGGCCGCGAGGCGGGCGACGCCGACCAGTGTCAGCGCGCCGGCCGCCAGGGACAGGCCACGTGCCGCCAGATAGAAACGGCCGAAAAGTTCCGGCTGCGTCAGGTAGACGCCGGCATCGGACGTGACCGTCAGCAGGCCGCAGGCTTTCCCGGCCGCGAGCAGGGCACCGACGACGTAGATGTACGCACCGCCGTATTGATAGAGTTTCGGGTCGAAGTCGAACTGCCGCGGGCTCATGCGTTGGAGGGCCATGAACGTGATCATCTCGTCGGGCTGGCGCGAGAAGAGCCGGAAGCGGCGGAGAATTTCGGCGCGGCCGGCTTCATCCGACGTCAGATCGATGAGCTGGTCGGGCGCGGCGAGCGGATTGAGGTCGGTATCGGCCCCGCCGGCGCGGCTGCCGCGTTGCTCGAGCGCCTGCGCGGTCTGGTAGCGTTCGGCGGGCCAGGTGCTGCCGCCGGCGAAGAGCAGCTCGTCGCGTGTCCGGTCGGGCAGGCCCCAGCGCAGCAGCGGGAGCATCAGCGCCGCCCAGAGCGCCAGCGCACCCAGCGCGAGGGAGCGTCGGCGGCGATGGGCCGGTCTGGAGCGCGCGGCGCGGGTCACGTCAGCACGATGTCGAGCACCCCCAGCACGCCCAGGACGACGCCCACGACGCCGTTAATCGTGAAGAACGCGACGTCGACGCGGCTCAGATCGCGCGGCGAGACGATGGCGTTTTCATACGCCAGAAGCGCGGCGACGCACGCGACGCCGAGGTAGTAGAGCCAGCCGAGCTGATGCGCGAGTCCGACGCTGATGAGCGCGAGGGCGGTCAGCAGGTGGAGGACGCGCGCCAGGCGTAACGCCGCCGCCACGCCCATCGTGGCCGGCAGGCTGAAGAGTCCGCGGCGGCGGTCGAACCGTTCGTCCTGGCAGGCGTAGATCAGGTCGAAGCCGGCGATCCAGCAGGTGACGGCGAGCATCAGCAGCGCGGCGCGCCAGGAGAGCGTGTGCGGGTTGATCGCGATCCAGGCAGCCACGGGCGACAGGGCGATGGCGGCGCCGAGGATGAGATGCGACCAGCGCGTGACGTACTTGGCCAGCGAGTACGCGCAGAGCAGGGCCAGCACGGGCAATGACAGCCCGAATGGCCAGGGGTTGTCGCAGAGCAGCCAGAAACCGGCACAGCCCAGCAGGAACAATCCGCCGGACGCGGCGAAAAAGCTCCAAGCCGCGGTGCGGGAGATGGTGCCCGAAGGGAGCGGCCGGCCGCGCGTCCGCGGGTTTTCGGCGTCGATCCGCTGATCGACGAGGCGGTTGAAGGTCATGGCGGCGCTGCGCGCCCCGACCATGCAGATGAGGATGAGCAGCAGTTGGGTCGCGGTCGGCAGGCCGGGCCGGGCCGCGAGAAATGTGGCCAGCAATGCATACGGCAAAGCGAACACCGAGTGCGCGAACTTGATCATCTCCGCCCAGACGGCGGTGGCGTGGCGCGCCGAACGCAGCACGTCAGTCGGCATCGCTCTGCACCAGCGCCGGCCGCGGGGCAGCGCCGCTCCAGCGGGTGTTCAGACTATGCGGCACGTCCAGCAGGTCGAGCACCTTTCCCACCACGAAATCGATCAGTTCGGCCACTGTCGTCGGCAGAAGGTAGAACCCCGGCGCCGCCGGGCAGATGATCGCGCCGGCCTGGCTGAGCCGCAGCATGTTGGCGAGCTCGATCTGGCTGACGGGCATCTCGCGCGGCACGAGGATGAGGCGGCGGGACTCCTTGAGTGTGACGAGGGCGGCGCGCGTGATGAGGTTGTCGGCCAGGCCCGCCGCGACGGCGCCAAGCGTGTGGCTGCTGCACGGGCAGATGACCATGCCGTGCGTGAGGAACGATCCGCTCGCGATCCGCGCGCCCACGTCGCGGTAGTTGTGGAGCGTCGCGTTGGCCACGCGCCGCCCGAGCAGATCGGCGACACTGAGCTGACGCAGGCCCAATTCGTCGGCCAGCAACTGCTGCCCGTGGTGCGAAATCACGAGGTGCAGGTGCAGGTCGTTCTCGACCAGGCATTGCGCCAGCCGGCGGGCGTAGGGCGCACCGCTGGCACCCGTGATCGCCAGTACGATCTGTCGTTGCGTGCTCATCGGATTCCCGCCACTTCGGCCGCCTCCGGCTGAAGGATTCGCAGGCGTTCGGCGGCGGCGCGGCCCCAGATGGTGGAGCCGTAGGTGCCGGCGATCGCCCGCAGCCGCTCGATTCCCGCCGCCCGCCGCGCGGGCTCGTGTTCCGCCAGAATCTGAATCTCCAGGTCCGCGAGCGCGAAGAGAATTTCGGGCAGTGCGTCGCCGTCGGGGAAGCGCGCCGCGCAGGCGGAGAGCATGGCGTGGCGTCGGGCCGGTTCGCGCTGGGCGATCGACCACTGCGTCAGCAGATTGTCATGCAGGAGGCCGTCGGCGTAGCGCCCGGCGAGTTCCAGCAGGCGATCCGGGTAGCCCGGCCGGCGGCGATCCAGCTTCAGCAGCTCGGCGAGCGGCTGGTTGCCGAAGCGCGGGTCGTCCCGGTTGGCGCGGATCAGTTCGCGCAGCCGCTCGGCCTCAAAGAAGTAGGGCTGCGGGTCGAAATCGAGCGTGCGCTCCGGATCGGGCGACCGCCAGATGCTCTCCGCGGTCTGCGACGTTGGCGGGGGTACGGCGGGCCGCAGCGAACGGCCGCAGAGCGGCGCCAGCAGTGCCTCGGCCTGGTCCACGTCGGCGTCGCGCAGCGCGAGCTGCGCCAGCCGGACGCCGGCGGCGACGCTGCCGCGCGCCCGCGGAAAACGCGTCAGCAGCGTCTGCCAGACCTGGCGCGACGACGCGCTGGGGAAATCGAAGTAGAGCTCGCGGCGGGCGTTCTCGAGCAGCCGCCGCTCGTCGATTCGCGTGTCCAGGGCGCGAGCCTGGATGTAGAGGACGTTGGGCACGTAGCGGCTGCGGATCTGGTCGTCGAGAAACAGCCGGCAGGCGTCGCTGGCTTCGGCCCGCTCCTCGAAAAAGGCCCGCAGCGTGCGTTGCAGGACGCGCTCGTGCAGGCTTTCCATCCGGCCGGACCAGACCGCCAGCAGCTCGTCATCGCTGGGAAGCTCGTCGCCGGGCGTCGACCACTGGTTGATCATCCGGCGGATGACGTCGCGCTGGTCGCGGCCCTGCTCGAAGCGCGCCGAGCGCGGCCCGTATTCGGCTTCGAGCACGCGATAGGCCAGTTCGTCGACGCCGATGTAGCGGTGGAAGAGAATCACGGGGGCGGCGAACGTGACGGCCATGACGGGCGTGATGGCGCCGGGGCGGTAATTCACGAGCCGCGCGATCAGCAGGACGACTCCCATCATGGCGCAGGCGGAGAGCAGCGCCAGAACCCAAGGCGCGATGATGAGCGAGTACTGCGTCGGCGACGCCGCCAGGTCGCTGGCGCCCGACGAATCCCAGGTCGCGAGGTAGAGATAGCAGAGCACCGGGAGCAACCCGACGAGCGCCGAGCCGAAGCGAAACTTCATGCGAAACGGCCGCAGCGACGCAAGCGCGCAGCCGATCAGCAACGTCACCGACATCCAAGGCAAGTGCGCCAGCAGCAGCACGGCCGCCAGGAAGGGCAGGGCAGTCGGGAAGCGATAGAGAATCGCGACGCAGATCGGCATGGAACAGATGGACGCGAAGAGCAGGCCCAGTACGACGCCGTGCACGGGCGTCTCTTCGACGCTGATGGGAAAGCGCAGATAGTCGTTGAGCGATTGCGTGTGGTCGCCCCAGAAACGGTAGGGGGCGGCATAGCTGGCGATGGAGAAATCGAAGGGCCGCGCCGAGCGCAGCCAGAAGGTGAAGACGCACAGGCCGCAGAACAGAAGGTAGCTGGCGCTCAGGAAGACCGCGGCCCGGATGCGATACTTGGGTGCCGTGCGCGACCAGACGTCGGCGATAGGGGCAGCGGCGGCTGGGCTGGACTCGCTCGCCGCCGGCTCCGCAGTCGGCGGCAGGCCGCCTGCGGGGCCGTTGGCGCTCCTGTCGTCGTCGGCGGCGCTATGGTTCGGCGTGTCCACCGTGACCTGATCCACGATGGGGTCATGCTATCCCGGCGGGCAGGGTGACGCCAGCGTTCGCCGGCGGGCGGGGCGGAGCGCCGGCGGCGGGATTCCACGTGCCGTGCTTGCAGCACCGCTACCGGTTCCGGCCAAGGCGGTCGGCGTATCAGGCCTCCTCACCTGAGTGCTACGCAGCGGCGGGGCGCTCGCGCTTGGCGCCAACGATCAGCAGGAAAACGACCATAACGGCAAAGAGCGCCAGGGCGAAGCCATTGCTCGTCGCCCAGCCACCGAGCACCTGCTCGCCAATGGCGAGATTCCACTTCAAACCGATCAGTGCCGCGACGACGCCGGCGATCGTTCCGCCGGCGATCAGGCCACTCGAAAGCAGCACGCCCGGGCTCATCTCGCTCTCCGCCGCGGAGCGCCGCGCCAGCCGGTCTGCGACCCAGCGGACCATGCCGCCGATGAAGATCGGCATCGACGTGGTGAGCGGCAGGTAGACGCCGACGGCGAAGGGCAGCGACGGAACGCCCGCCAGCTCGAGCACCAGCGCGATGGCGGCGCCGAGCAGGACGAGCTCCCAGGGCATGTTGCGCGACAGGATGCCGTCGATGATGAAAGCCATCAGCACGGCCTTCGGCGCGTCATACTTGGTCGCGGGCGTGCCGTCGTCGTGCGCCGTCAGGCGACCATTGACTGCCGGATCGACCAGATACTGGGCCCTTCCCCCGTCATCGACCAGATACTTGCCGGCCTGGACGCCGGGGATCTGGCCCGTGCGCACGTGAACGGCGTGATACTCCTTCGTGTCGGAGGCGGCCAGCGGGCCACGGACCTGTTCGAGCTTCTCGCCGCCCTTCAGTGGGATCGTCGCGCTCGGCAGTTCCTTCTTTGAATAGACCGTCCCGCCCTCGTTGAGCACGAGCAGCGTCCCGCCGATGACCAGCGCTGAGGTGAGCGCCCCGACCAGGATGCTGATCTGCTGCGACTTGGGTGTTCCGCCGACCAGATAGCCGGTCTTGAGGTCCTGCGAGGTGGTGCCGCCGTTGGAAGCCGCGATGCAGACGATTCCGGCGATCGACAGCGCGGTCAGCTTGTGAAAGTCGCTCTCCCAGCCGAGCCACAGGAAGATGAGGCAGGTCATGAGCAGCGTGGCGACGGTCATGCCGGAGATCGGGTTGGACGATGAGCCGATCTCGCCGGTGAGGCGCGACGAGACGGTGACGAACAGGAAGCCGAAGAGGACGATGAGCACGGCGCCGATCAGATTCATGTGCAGCATGGGCGCGGCCCAGACGGCGGCGACGATGCCGAGGCTGCCGAAGAGGACCACGGACAGGGGCAAGTCGCGATCGGTCCGTTGCGCCGCGCCACCGCCGTTTGCGCCGGCGCGCTGCGCGATGTCTCCCAGACCGCTGACGATCGAGGCGAGGATGAGCGGCATGGCCTGGATCATGCTGATGATGCCGCCGGTGGCGACGGCCCCGGCGCCGATGTAGAGCACATAGCTGCTGCGGATGTCTCCGGGCGACATCTGGCTGATGAGCTTTTGACCGGGGTAGAGCGGCGCGGTCAGCCCCTCGCCGAAGAAGACGATCGCGGGTGTGAAGACCCAGGCGGCCAGCACGCCGCCCGCGACCATGATGCAGGAAACGCGCGTGCCGATGATGTAGCCGACGCCCAGGAGGTGCGGCGAGACTTCGGTGGTGAGGACGGCGCCTTTGAAGAAGTTGAGTGCCCGGGCGGGGTATGTGAGGAAGAGCTTGAGGCCTTCGGTGCAGAACCAGAAGATGAAGCCGACGCCGAAGCCGGTGAAGACCGTCGCCGCCGAGGTGCCGCCTTTTTCGCCGACGATCAGCACATCGGCGCAGGCGGTTCCCTCGGGATAGGCGAGGCGACCGTGCTGTTTGACGATGAACGCGCGGCGCAGCGGGATCATCATCAGGATGCCGAGCAGTCCGCCCAGGCAGGCGACGAGCATGACGCGCGTCAGCTCGAGGTCGTATCCCAGGACCATCAGGGCGGGCATGGTCACGCCCACGCCGAAGGCGATGGACTCGCCGGCCGAGCCGGACGTCTGCACGATGTTGTTCTCGAGGATGGTCGCCCTGCGCACGCCCGGTATCTTTGAGAAGGCGCGGAAGAGCGTGATCGAGAGCACCGCGATGGGGATCGAGGCCGAGACGGTCATGCCGGCTTTGAGGACGAGGTAGAGCGACGAGGCGCCGAAGACAATCCCCAGGATGGTGCCGACGAGCACGGCCTGAAACGTGAGCTCCGGGGGGGACTGATCGGCGCGGACGAAGGGCTGATGCTCGGCGACGGCGGACGTGGACTGGGACGATGGGTGAACCGCGGACACTCGTCGACTCCTGTGTGAGCGGCAGAACTGCGACAGCGAGCCGACGATCGGCTCAACCGGCTTCGGGGGGAGAGCGTACCGCGCGAACGTTGCGGTGGCGAGCCTGCCCAACAGTGTGGCGTGGTTTCGTGGCATGCATTCGCCGTCGGCGCAAGCATGCCTGCGTGCTACGAGTTCGGCATGCTCACGCCTGACGGCGAGAGCATGCCGCCGGGCGAGAGCACGCCGCCCGACTTGAGCCGTACGAGGCGGCCGTGGTTCGCGACATCAGGGCACGAAGCGCCAGCGAGGACGCCTATGGCCCGGCGAGGCAGGCAACGAATCCGTCGACGTCGAAGCCGTTCACGCTGCCGTCGCCATCCACGTCGCCCGCGCAGGGCGAGCACGGCGTTCCCGAGCCGGACAGCAGCGCCACCATCGGGTCGACGTCAAAGCCGTTCACCGAGCCGTCGCAGTTGGTGTCGCACGGCTCGCAGGCCGACGCGACATACGTCGCCATTGCGCTGCGGTTGCCGAACATGTCGACCGAGATCGTCGTCTGACCGGCGGGCTGCGGCGAACCATCGACCAGCCAGCGCTCAAACGTCAGCCCGACGCCGTCTGCCGCCGGCGCGGTCAGCGTCACCGTCTGCCCGCCGTCGTAGTTCCGCGCGAAAGGCGTGCTGCCGTCGGTCAGGCCGCCGTTGTCCGCTGGCGAAACGTCGATCAGCACGCCGCTGTTGGGGCTGCTGGTGATGTTGAGGTCGTAATGCGCTTCGTAGATCGCGTCCGCCTGGATGTCCTGCGTGATGGAGAAAGTGATCACGTTCCCGCCGGGCTGCCCGAGGCCGTTGAACTGCCACTCCTTGAAGAAGACGGCCCCGACCGTGGCGGGCGCGGTGAGCGTGACGCTGGTGGCGTCGACAAATGTGCGGACGAACGGGGCGACGCCGTCGCCATCGCCGTTGTAATCGTCGGGCGAAACACCGATGTTGACGAAGAAGAGACCGGGCACGTCGACCGACAGCTCGTGAAACGTCAGAACGTCAGCGGCGACCTGCACGTCGTCGATGTACCAGTCGTCGTCGGTCGCGTTGACTTCGGTGCGGAATCGAACGCGGAACTCGTTGTGCAGCGCGTCGGACGGCAGGTTGTGCGTCCAGAATGTGAAGCTGTTCTCCGTGGCGCCGTTCGAGATGATGCGATTCAGCTCGATCCAGGTCAGGTTGTTGTTCCAGTATTCGACCGTCAGCGCCTCGCCCGATTCGACCGTGCGGGCCTCGGTGTAGTAGCTCAGCACGGCGCTGCCGGTACCGCCCAGCAGGATAAAATTCGTTCGCAGATCGTCGTCGAAGCCCTGGTTGGCGGCGGCGGTGTCCAGATTGACGGAATTATTGCCGCTGGGCTCGCCCACGGCCTGCGTGCTGATCGCGGCCCCATTGTTGTACGACCACTTGGCGGTGTCGATCGACATGTTGGGGAAGTTGTCGAAGAACGGCGGCGCGATCGGGTCGGCCAGGTCGTTCAGACAGGTGCGCGAGTTCTTGTGATTCGTGATCGACGTGATCGACGACGCCTCGAATTTCAGGTTGCTTCCGCCGATGCCGCCGCAGCCGCCCAGCGTCGCGCACATGATGTGACAACTGCTTCCGGAGCAGTGCTGGGCGCTCCAGTTATGGGCGAGTTCGTGTGCGGAGAGCGCCACGCGGCTGTTGAAGTTCGTGGTGAAGCGCGATTCGACGACGCTGTAGCCGTTTCCGGCGGTGATGGACGAGCAGACGACCGACAGATACGCGATTCCGATCACGCTGCTGTCGATGTTGCGCCCGGTCATCAGCTGCGCCAGGTCGCGCTGCACGTCGCGGCGGTTCGCGTTCCACCAGGAGCGGAACTGGCCGAGCAGCGCCGATGAGTCGGACGTCGTGTACGGGTCGGAGCTGGTCGTCCAGACCGTGACGCGCGTGATTTCGTACGTGATCGCCACGTCGCGCTCGTAGACCGTCTCCACCGCGTTCAGCACGTTCTCCATGTCGAACACGGTGTTCGCGACGCTGCTGCCGTTCTTCTGATAGAACTCGAAGTCCGCCTCGACCGCCAGGTCGCACACTTTGTAGGGCGTTAGCGCCAGACTGCCGTCCCCCGCGTCGCCGGAATGATCGTGCGACGCGTGATCCGGCATGTCCTGCGTTCCGCACTGCCACGGGCCAGGCAGCACGTCCTCGCTGCGGTAGACGACGTGTGTGTGCGGCGGCGCGCCGGCGACGGCATCGGCCAGCGGCTGGATCGTCCAGACCACGCCGTCGCCATCGAGAATCGTCGCGGTCAACTGCCCGTCGCGATAGGACGCGGCTACGATCGAACCCGGACGTTCGAGCACGGTGCCGCGGTAGGTCCGGATGGGCGGAGCTTCGACTCCGTGGAGGTTGCCCTGCTCGTCCGATACCTCCAGCACAAAGCGGTCGGACCGGATGCTGTGTTTGTGGAGATCGAGAGTCACGCCCTCGCCGCCGAGATCGACGACGGCCGCAAATGGACCTTCGTCGGAGGGCAGATTCAGCTCCTGGACCGATATGGCGCGGACGTGAAACGCCTCGGCGGCGGCCTGCTGAAGGTCCGCGGCGGGCGGCGTCACTTGCGGCGAGGCGGCGCCGAGCAGTGCCATGAACAAACATCCCCCGACCGATAGATTCCCAGCGGAAACGGCGAAGCGGCGGAACATCCCTGGACCTTTCTGGGCGTGCGCCCATCCTCCCTCACGCAACGCCGGCCGCGCAGCGCTGCGTCGCGCTGCCGACCGAACGAAAACTGTTGCCGCAAGCTGTGTTGTCCCGGCGTGAAATCACAGCGTCCCAGCGATCAGTGATGATACTCGAACGCGGCGCGCGAGGTCAATCGGCTGTGGCGCGGGGCGCGCGGCGCGGGACCGCGCGGCGCGGGAGGGAGGACGCTGATTATCGGAAATGGTCCCTAGGCGGGCAGCGCGCGGACGAAATCGCGAATCAGGACGTTCTGGTGCTTATGGTAGCCGAAGCATACGAGCGGATAGATCGTCGCGCCCAGCCGCCGGGCCGCGCGGCAGAATAAACGTTCCCACATGCTGGATGCGTCCGCCATGCGGCGCTCGAAGTTTCGCTGGATGATGATCCACACGTCTTCGCTGAGTTTTTCGGGCGTGCCGAACTCCCCGCTGATGGCCGCGTCGCCGCCGCGGATGTTGGCGATCAGCTCGTCGGCCGATCCGCCGTGCGAGAGCGTATAGGTGGTTCCAACGCGATGGGTGTGGGAATCGCTGCCGCCGACGAGCACTTTTCCGTGCTCGCGGGTCGCATACCAGGCGAACGCGTTATGCGCGTAGCTGCGCGTGCCGTTGAGCCCCTCGAAGACCGGAAAATGCTCGAGCATCACCTCGATGTGCCGCCGCGTCAGCACGCGATGCTGTTCGTTCCAGGTCATGTGGTTCAGGACGTAGAGCTTGTCGATGCTGCGGCAGTAGGCGACGAAGTCGAAAATGTTGTGGCGGACGCGCTGCAATTCGCGATGCTGCTCCTCGTCGATGTCATAGACGTTGCTGTGGATGATGGTCCCATCATGCGGGAAGACGACGGATACTTCCTCGCCGATGATGAAATCCGGCAGCGGACCGCGGCGGTCGAGCAGCGCGCGGCAGCCGTCGATCGTGTCGTGATCGGTGAGCGTGACGAAGTCCATGCCGCGCGACTTGGCGAGGTCGTAGCTTTCTTCGGGTTCGAGCAGCGGGTGGTAGACGATGCCGGGCGCGTACTTGATGCGCTCGTCGGAAAAGGTGCTGTGGCAGTGCATGTCGATCCGGACGTGTGCCGCCGCACCGGCGGCGCGCGGGCCGTCGTCCGGATGGATCGAGTATTCCAGCATCGGCGAGAGCAGGTCGTTCATTGGTTTTCCGCCGGGCGCAAGGGTCTGGTCGCCGCAACCGATACAACCCATCGTGGCCATGCGTCTGGGCGTCCCCATGGCTCGGACGCCGCTGCAAACCTGACAGCTCTAAAGGTGTAAGCGTGCTGTGTGAAGATTCCGATATTTCGGCGCGTTATTTCGGTCGAAGTTCCAACAACTTCTGACAAGCGGCGCGCCCGAATTGCGCAAACCGCTTCCGGCAGGATACCTCCGGGGATGGCTGAGTCAATTGAAAAACGAGCGACGAAGCGACGGAGCGACGAAGGCACGGAGCGACGGAGCAGGGCCGCGTCGGCCTCCGCGGCACAGGCTGATAGCCCGTGCCGGCAGAGGCTGATAGCCTGTGCCACACTGTCGCTGACGTGTCCATCCATCAGGGCCGCGTCGGCCATCGCGGCACAGGCTGATAGCCCGTGCCGGCAGAGGCTGATAGCCCGTGCCTGCACAGGCTGATAGCCTGTGCCTGCACAGGCTGATAGCCTGTGCCACACTGTCGCTGACGTGTCCATCCATCAGGGGCCGCGTCGGCTTCCACGGCAAAAGGCGGGCCGGCAGAATGCCAGCCCTACCGTGGATTGGCGCGCCGCGCAGGACATCACGTGCTTTCGATGCGGAACGCCACGGTCACGACGGCCTGCACGTCTTTGTCGACCGTTTCGGTCTCGTATCGGCCGTAGTCGCTGACTTCGGTCGAGTCGGGCCGGGTTACCTGCAACACTCCCATCTGCACCGAGCGCACGTCCGCCACGCGTCCGCCGACGTTGCGGGCGATTTCGTCGGCTCGGCGGCGGGCGTCTTTGGCCGCCTCGCCCAGCAGGTCGGCCCGCAGGTCGGGCAGGCGCGTGATGTAATACTCGGGCGTCAGCGAGACGATCACCAGCCCCTCCTGCATGAGCTGCGTCACGTCGCCGGCGGAGGTCGCGACGCGGGACACGTCGGTCGTGCTCAGGACGAAGCTGCGGGCCAGCGTATAACCCATCAGCTCGCGCGTCTCGTTTCCCTTCGCGTCGCGGACGTAGTGCGTATTCGTATCGATCGCGCCCAGCCGCACCTCGTCGGGCTGGAAGCCGCGCTGCGTCAGAAACTCGCGCACGCGCTGCACGCCGCTGTCCAGCGCCGTCAGCGCCTGCTGCAGGTCGCGGTTTTCGCCGCGGATCGTCACGTACCACACGGCGCGGTCCGATTGAACGCGCCGGCGGGTCGAGCCCTTGACGGTGATGGTCTGCTCGCGCTGCGCGGCGGTGTCGCCGCGATGCTGATAGGCGCGCGAGGCGACGAGCGTGCTGGTGACGAGGCTGACGCCCAGGCCGATGACGACGATGGTGGCGGTGGTGGCGACATTGAGGTGGACGCGGTAGTCCATGGGCTGCTCCTCCGTGAGCAGAGCGGACGCGGGACGATGACGCGGGCGATCCGTCGCCCGACGCATGGAAGTATACGCGGCGCGCAAGGCGCGGCGGCAGCAGATTTCTGGTCGAGAATGGAATTGTGCCGCCCGACGCTGCGCCGCGTGCCGCCGCACCTACCGCCGACCTTCGCCGGACTGGCTGTTCTCATGCCGACCGACCGCCGAGACGCGCCGGACAGGTCGGTCTCACGCCGCGGCGTGCGCCGACACTTGCCGGCAACATCCGCCGGGCGGATCGGTCGACAGTCGCGTCGCCCGCCGCGCCCACTGCCGACATGGGCGGCGGCGCGCGGCGACATCCGCCGGCCGGGTCGGTCTCGCGCCGCGGCGAGCGCCGACACTTGCCGACACCATCCGCCGGGCGGATCGGTCGACAGTCGCGTCGCCCGCCGCGCCCACTGCCGACATGGGCGGCGGCGCGCGGCGACATCCGCCGGCCGGGTCGGTCTCGCGCCGCGGCGAGCGTCGCGCCACTGCCGAAATGGCGCGTACGATTCGGACGCATGTCGCGCGGAGCGCCGCTTCCACCGCCGACATGGGCGCACGCATGTCGGTCTCACGCCGACGCGAGCGACGACGCGGTTCGGGCGCTTTCTGCGTGGGGGGCGTGGCGTGAGCGATTATCGGGATCGACCGGCGACTCGCCGCAAAAACCGGCGGCTGGATTGACTTTGCCGCGGCGCCCGATAGGTTATGCTAAGTGGGGCGACGCGCCGGCCGGCGGCCGGGAGCGTCGCCGATGCGGTCCCCGATAGCTCAATGGTAGAGCACCCGGCTGTTAACCGGGTTGTTGCAGGTTCGAGTCCTGCTCGGGGAGCTTTTTGTTCCAGTCCTCGAACCGTCGCGCGTTCGGTAACGCGTACCAGACCTCGACGGTTCGGCGGTCGTGGATGAGCACCTTCTTCACCAGCCGGTGGAGGAGGTGCTTCTTTTGTGGAACCGGGCCGGCGGCCAAAACCTCCTCGAAGTTGTCGACCAGGGCCGCGAGCATCTCCCGGTCGATCGAGGGCAGTTCCAGCCGCTCCCGCCGGGCCTCCAGGTCACGCTTCTCGGCGTCCAATTGTTCGACCCGGCCGTGGAGGTCCGCGACCTTCTGGTTGCAGAGTTCGGCCTTGAGCGTCCCGGCCTCGAACGCCTCGAAGTAACGCTCGATCGACGCCCTGACCTTGGCAACCTCGGCCTCGACCCGTGCGATCTCCTTCTCGACGTCCGGCTTCTCGGCGCCCAGGCGGCGGTTCGCCTCCTCCCAGACGCGGGCCATGAAGTCATCGTCGCGGAACATCGCCTTGATGTCCTGCACGATCGCCGCCTCCAGAAGCTCGGCCCGCACGTAGTCCTGTTTGCACACGTGGTCATTGAAGCGCTTCGAGCAGACGTAGTACGGGATGTAGCGGCCGTTCTTCTGGCCGCCGCCGCCGAACATGTGCGAGTTGCACAGGGCACACTTGATGACGCCCGAAAGCAGTCGCTCGTCGCCGTTGTGCCACTGGCGGCCCTTCAGATCTTCGTGCCGATCGTCGAGAACCTCCCGCGCCTTCTCGAACAGCACGTCCGAGACGACCGGGTCGTGCTGACCCTGGTAGAGCACGTCGCGCCAGCGAATCTTGCCGACGTAGACCGGGTTTTTGAGCATGTAGAGGACGACGCGCCGGCCCCACTTTCGGCCGTTGCGGTTTCGCAGGCCCGCGTCGTTGAGCTTCGTGCAGATTGTGGACGCACCTTCCCGGCCCAGCGCGTACATCGTGAACATCTTGCGGACGATCAGCGCCTCTTCCTCGTGGATCACCAGGCGCTTGTCGTCGTCGAGCCGGTAGCCGTACGGGACGTTGCCGCCGACGTAACTGCCGGTCTTCGCCTTCCGCTCCAGGCCGACCCGAGTCCGCTCGACGATCGTCGCGTGCTCGAATTCGGCGAAGACGCCGAGCATCTGGAGCATCATCTTGCCGGCGGCGTTCGACGTATCGAACGGCTCGGTGATGCTCTTTAGCGTGACGCCGCTCTTCGTGAGGTCGTCCACCATCTGGGCGAGCTCGCGGACCTTGCGGGAGAGGCGATCCACACGAAAGACCAGCAGCACGTCGAACGCGCGGGACTCGGCGTCGAAGAGCATCTCCTCGAGGCCGGGCCGGTTCATATGCGTGCCGGACTCGGTGTCGCGAAAGAGCTTGTGGAGCGTCCAGTCGTCGCCGTACTGGGACTTGCAGTACGCCTCCAGCCGGTCCTTCTGGGCGTCGAGCGAGAACTTCTGATGGTCCTCGTCGGTGCTGATCCGGGTGTAGAAGGCGACCCGCGGCACGGTTCGCATCGCTCCTATCGTCTTGCCGCCGCATGATTTACGCGCGCCGGCACGAGCGACACCCTTGCTCGGTTCCGGCCGGGAATCAAGTCCATTTTTCGCGGGTTCCACGAATTGAGAAAGGCCGGTCGGCGAGCATCGATGGGGACCGAAACCCCGCTATCGCATCTAACGGTTGTTAGACAGAGGGTGGGCGCCTCGGCGACGCCACACGCGGTCGCGACCTGAAGCTTGCCCGATACGGATCACAGCTGCCGTCCTCCGGGCACGGAGCGGCGATCTTCCGGCGGCACATCCGCGACATCTCTGCCTCGGCTCAGTGAGACACGCCCGCTGCCGTGTCTGCGCAGGCCGTGTAACTTCGCATACGCCCCAGCGGCTGGAATAGCCAACAAACCCAGAGCGCACACAAGTACATCCTTAGAGGCGCTACCAGGGAGTCCAACTCCGACAGTCACGAGACAAGCGTACTTGACTCCCAGAAACCACAAATGCGACTCGCGCTTCCGACTCAGGAACGTTGCCGCAAGTCCAAGGGGGAGTAGGGCTACCGCACTTGTGACGACCACGGATAGCGCAACGATCGACAAAACGGACAGGATAGTCACGAGTGCCCGCGCCCAGCGCAGGGAGATGAGCGCGAGCGTGCTCGTTCCTGCTTTTCTGTCGACGTGCGCATCCCTGACGTCGCCCAGAATGTTACCTGCGGCATCGAGGAGACCCACGCCCGCAGCCAATAGCGCGCTTGCGCTCGTCGTTCCACAAATCGAGGCAGTGGCGACTGCCCCGGTAGCCGTTACACACCCACGAAGCAGGTTGGCCACAACTGGGCTGCTCTTGAGGATTCCGTAGAGGCATCCAAACAGAGTACTCACCAGGACGATTGCTGGGGTGAGGGCGCTAGCAGTAGCAGCAAGGCCAATTGCAAAGGCAAGGAGAGAAAGGCTAAGTGGAATCAGAATCCATGAGGCACGGCCTCGACCACGGTCGGCACGAGCATCCCGCTCCTGATGGACGAAGTCATGAAGAGCGAGCATCGATATCCAAACCAACGGTCCGAGCAGAAGCGACAATGCGAAGTCAGCGGCGGTTGGAGACCGTTGTCCCGTCATTACCCCGCATACGCCGACCAAAGCTACGTAGGGAATACTATAGGGTCTGGAGAGGTTCGCGAATTTCACCACCGCCGACCGAACCAATAAGGAGACAGGACGCGGCGATCTGGCGCGCAGATAGCGAAGTGCGACCTGTGCCGGGTCCGCATAATGCATGTATCCGAATTGCGCCACGATCAGGATGGTCATCACGACGATCACGAACAAAGCAGGAGCTCGTGCGGAAATGGGCAGGGCTAGAAACGCCGTACACCACGCGAGGTCATAGATGACCTTTCGAGACATGACAGCCGCGTTCACGTCCCACAGACAACGCTCGTCGTCTCCCACGCCAGGATTACTGCGAGCGGAACGACGACAGGCACGGTATCCCTGTGCGTACTTTAATGCCGCAGAGAGAAAGAGGGCGGAAAGTGAGAGGCCGAGAATCCGGAGGTTTTCCACTCCAACGATCACTGCCACACCGCAGGCCGCGACGAAGCAATCGAGGAGCAGGTCGACCGGACCAGTCGAAGGACTCACGTGATAAAGATAGTCGTTGTAACGATAAAAAAAACGCGCATACACGACAAAGGTGAGAGTAAGCGCGAGGAGAACCTGCATAAACTCCAGCGTAGCACCGGGTTGTATGGGACGCAGGAATCCCCAGGGAAAGCCGGGATTGGGGGCTGCACCGAAGAACTGAACGATGAGGATGGCGTAACGGACGGCTAGCCAGGTGCCACAGAGGTAGACCAAGAACATGGCCGGCTGCGCGGGACTCTTCCGACCGGCTAGCGCACCGGTCGGGAAAAGGGCCACCGCGCCGCGAGCACGCAGGGCTACAGCAAGGTGCTCGTCGAACGGCGGTCTAGGCCGCAGCTCATCAGAATTCTGCTCGGCGCTCATCCGCTATGCTCAGTCGCTAGGCGCTGCACGAGAGGAACGACGGGCTCGCGCCTGCGCGCGACGGCCAAAGTATATCGCCAGCGCACCCGCGGTGGGTAGCGGCGGCGGGTTCGTGTTTCCGATTGGCCTCAGTCCATAGCTGCGCGCCCGGAAAGTGCGCCGGGAGGCCAGGCCGCTCTGCTCAGAGTCACAACCCCTTCTCTTTCCTGAAGTTATGAAGCCTCGGGTGGGTGTGTGACACCGCAGAAGCCCGCCCACCATCGGTCGATGGAGACTCGGTCGGCTCTGTCACATCTAACGCGCGTTAGATACAATGCCTCCGGTATTGGCGAACCCGAGGAGCATCTATGCCTGGAGGCGGCCAGACCCCGCTGACGGCGCATCAACTGGCGATCCTGGACTGGATCAAGCAGTTCATTCGCACCCACGCCATGCCGCCGACCGTGCGCGAAATCGGCGCCGCATTCGACATCAAGAGTTCGAGCGTCTTCGCATTACTGAAAGCGCTCGAAAGGAAGGGCGCTCTTCAGCGCGGCGAGCTCGGCGCGAGGTCCCTGATCATCCACGACGCACGTCGGCGCGGCCGGGACGGCGTGGTGGAGGTGTCGATCATCGGTCGCATCGCTGCTGGGCGACCCATCGAGGCCATTGAAGGCGATCGTGGCACCGTGAGCGTCAGGCGCGACCTGCTTCGTGGGCAACCCGGATACGCGCTCCAGGTCGTCGGCGACAGCATGATCGACGCCGGCATCCTAAACGGCGATTACGTCGTCGTCCGTAAGCAGGAGACGGCGGACGACGGGGACATCGTCGTCGCGCTGATCGGCGACGAGGCGACGTTGAAGCGAATCTTCCGCGAACGCGATGGGGTGTGGTTGGAACCGGCCAACAGAGCCTTGCGACCCATCTGGGTGCGAAACGACGACTTCCGCGTTCAAGGCAAGGTCGTTGGGGTCCATCGCGTGATGGAGTCGTGATCAAGCAGGTTGACAGCAGATGGCACAACACGGATTCCGCAATTTCGGCAGTCTCACGTTCCTGCAAGGCATTGACAAGCCCAAGTTCCTTACTCCGCTGCTCAAGCGCCACGTCAGGTACTTCAAACGGCACGGGGTTGACGTCGCCGCACTGGACAACGACGACGCGACCGATCGCAAACTCCTGGAAGTGTTCACTCAGCCGAAGGAGGACACGCCAACTGATCTGCGCGAAGCGCTCCATATGCTCGACAACGTGTCCGATGAAGTGGGCCGCGATCGAATACAGGCCGAACTGGATCGAACGCGCCGCCGGGTCAGCGGCCTCAACGACGCCACTCCGGGGGAGTTCGCCATCGCCGTCTATCTGCGGAGCCCGGAGGTAATCCAGAACTGCTATGACCAAACGATCAGCGAGCAGGTCAAACAGTACGACGAGTATCAGTCCCTCAGCAATCGGAGGCTCACGCTTGCCCTCGCCAGGAGGAAGAGAGGCGAGCTCGAACGCGCGCTATCGAAGTGGTTCATGGGCCGGGGCCGAGGCGGCCTTTGCGAGATATATGTCTACTCCGAGGAAGCGGAGATCGTCTTCGTCATCACGCATGGGCGAAACTACCGCAGCGTCGGCGCCGTCGAGAAAGACCGACGTCGATCGCGCGTGACATACCGACCGCAAAAGCACGACACCGTGGTGTTCAACACGCAGACGCGCATCCTAAAACTGCATGCCCAATTCTCGAACGAAAAGGACTCGTATCGGCGCTGCTTCGGTGAGGTCTTGTTCGGCAACCCGGTGAACTTCCCGGACTCCGACATCTACTTCCTGAAGCCGATTCAGAAGCGTAACTTCAAGTTGAAGATCACGCCCGGCATTGAGTCTGCGCGAATGTCAGAGGTATGGACCGTGGTCCACGACGAGCAACACTTACTGATGCGATGCTCGGCCTACGACGTATTGACGAGCGCGCGACGACGCGGTCACCCGAATCTGCAGGAAGGCGACGTAATCCGGGGCGCGTTCATGATCAAGTACTCCAGCGGGGGTCGTGAGCGGAAAGTGGAACTGCGCCCTTCCAATGTCGCAGTCTACGATCGCGACCGGGACACCGCGGCGACCGAGCGGTTCATCCAGGAGAACGGCTTCCTGAGAGTGAAGCGCGCCGATGGAAAATAGCCCGACCTCGTTGCGGCCGTTTTGGGAGGCTCTGGAAACGAATTTCCCGCTTGCGGGAGTTCGGAAGTCGTTGAATGACCTTTTGAGCGAGTCGCTGGTTGAGGCGCTTGAGCAATCCGCTCTATTCCGCTTCGAACGGCAATCGCCTGTCTACCCGTGCCCGAAGCCCGGCGGCGCGGGATGCCCACGACATATCCGCGTGCGTCGGGATGGTCGAATCGTCGCGATATGCGGCAACCACCCTCCTGAGTGCGACGATGTGATGCTGTCCGACCGCGAGGCGGAGCTGATCGGCGTGAATCCAGAGGAACTCGTTGCTGCGCTGCGCGAACCGCTCCTGTTCGGCGGCACCGACAACATTGAGACCGAGCTACGCCACGTGTACCTGGGGGGTGCCTATCTTCCCTTCTGGACGGCCGTGGTGGTCTTCACCTTCACGCGCGGCGTCGGCGACCTGGCCGGCTGGATATTCACATCCGCCGCATGCTCGTCCGCAGCGGTGCTGATGGGCGCACTCCAAGGTAGGGGCGTCCCGCCGCGTGGCGCTGAGCGCGCTGTCGGCGCTGCGGGCTGCAAGGATTGCGGGAAATAGTGTGGTCAGCCCACGCGAGGATTGTGCGCGGCCCAGCAAGCCAACCGGGCTCACACGGCCAGTAGTCGCTCGATCTGCGCTGCCCGCTTGCGGATCGTCCCCATCGAGACGCCGAAGAGCGCCTCGACCTCGCTGTTGAGCAGACCAGGAACACCGCAAGCTCGCCGGTCCTGGTTGGCCAAGCTGTAGATGATGCCGGCGGCCCAGCCTTCCGGCTTGCCCCGGAGCGGTGTCTCACAAGCCGCCAGCAATCGAAGGGCCTTAAGGGCACGTCTCTGTGTTGCCGTGTCAGGGTGATCGCCGAAGAAGCGTTCGAGGCTGTTCCGGCAGGAACGCTCGTCCGTCTGGGGCTGTGCAGCCATTCCGCCGCTCCGCTTTTCGAAGTCGCCGGCTCCCGCGTTCTGAGCCGTCTTGTACGCCGATGCCGCGTTGGTACAATGCGCGTTGTTATTATACCAAATTCTTTGTGACATGAAGACGATCCGCATTCTAGTTTCATGGGTCGGCAAGACCGATCTGCTGTGCATGACGCCCGATCTCTCGGAGGCGCAGCAGGTCGAGACCTTTCGGCTGCTCGGCGAGAAACCAGCGAAGGCGAAGCAGCCTGGGCCGCTCCGCACGCTCGTTGAACTCGAGTTATTCGACGGCATCCACCTGATCAGCAATTATCCGGCGAAGTTGAATCGATGGTTCGCCGAGTGGTTGGGCCATGACGCCGCCGTACGCTCGGTGGAGCTGGTTGACCCAACCGACTATCCGGCGGTGTTCCGCGTAGCGGACGCGTTCCTCGGGGAGGTCGCGAAGGCACCGGCCGGCGGGCGTCTCGACCTTAGCATCCACCTGAGCTCCGGTACGCCGACGATGGCCGCGATCTGGGTGCTGCTCGGCAAGAGCAAGTATCCGGCCACGTTCTACCAGACCTACGCCGGCCAGGCCCGCCGGACCGAAATCCCGTTCGATCTTGTGCTCGACTACGTGCCCGAGTTGCTCAGGGAATCCGACCAGCTCTTCCAGCATCTCGCCGTGCGCGGGCCGCAGGACGTCGCCGGGTTCGAACAGATCGTTGGTGACAGCAAGCCGATTCGGATCGCCGTAGGTCGAGCGCACAAGGCGGCCGTTCGCGACGTGCCGGTACTACTCGTCGGCGAAAGCGGCGTGGGTAAGGAGCTCTTTGCTCGTGCGATCCACGCTGCCAGTAGGCGGCGCGACAAGCCATTCGTCGCGATCAACTGCGCCGCAGTTCCGAAGGACCTGCTCGAATCCGACCTTTTCGGCCATAAGAAGGGCGCGTTCACCGGCGCGACACATGAACACGCCGGGCGTTTCGAAGAGGCCGACGGCGGGACGCTCTTTCTGGACGAGATCGCCGAATTCGATCCTGCCCTCCAGTCGAAACTGCTGCGCGTCCTTCAGCCGGTGCCGGGCGGGCGGCCGAGTGATCTGGTTCTCCAGCGTGTCGGCGAGACGAAGGATAGGAAGGTGAACGTCCGCATCATCGCGGCCACGAATCAGGACCTGCTGGCCCGTATGAACGAGAACCGCTTTCGTCGCGATCTCTACTACCGGCTGGCGGTGGTCACGCTGAAGCTGCCGCCGCTTCGACACCGGAAAACCGACATTCCAGCAATCGCGGGGGCCCTGCTCGCCAGGATCAACGAGCAGTTCGCCCACGACGAGCCGGGCTACCGCCACAAATCCCTTTCTGCCGCCGCCATGCAGTTTGTGAGGACCTACGCCTGGCCCGGCAACGTGCGGCAGCTGAATAGTGCGTTGCTCCAGGCGGCCGTAATGTCGGCCAGCGACAGGATCGAACGGGCTGAGATCGAGGCGGCGCTCGCCGAAGGGCCAGCGGAAGTCGCAACGCGGGATTGGTCCGAGCACCCGCTCGGTGACGGCTTTGACGTGGAAAAACACCTTGAGGAGCTTCACCGGCGGTACCTCGCCCGGGCAATGCAGGAGGCGGGCGGCGTGAAGGCCCGGGCCGCGAAGCTGCTCGGGATGCGGAACTACCAGACGCTCGACGCGCAGCTCAAACGGCTGGGCGTTGACTGGAAGTCGCCGTAGTTCGCGCGGCGTGATCGGGACTGGCACGCGGCATGCAGCGGACGAGGTCGGCCGCCAGTTTGGGCGATGGGTGGCCTACGACCTCGAGGAGTGCGGTGCGATGGCGGTTCAACTGGGCATGCAGTTGCACTACCGCTGCGTGTTTGACGTGACGGCGCCAGGCGAGGCGGCGGCCATCTGGTCCGACCTAGCAAAGTCCATCCGCGCCTGGATCGCGGGCAAGGAGGCCACGAACGAAGCCTTCTTCAGCCGGTGGTTCTTCGCCGGGGGCGAATGGAAGCCGCCGGGCCAGCCGCGCGTGTTCGTAAATACCGAGCGATTCGTCGGCGACGGCACCGAGACCGCGCCGCAATTCTGGTCGATCCGGTACGAGCACCCATGCAGCGACGTTCCGTTCAGGCAGTGGCGGACTGACATCGGTATCGGCGCCACCGGTGATGGGCGATACCGTCTTTCGCTCGTCACCGCACATTGGCTGCTCGACGATTTCTCGCTCGCGCGGACGACTATGCCCTTGCCATCGGCGCCACGGATTGTGTCGAATCTGGTTTCCTCGCAGGTCTGGACAGCCGCCGCCGGGTCCGAGCTACTGCGTGCCCGGCCGAATACGGTCCGCGTTGGAGAAGGTAATCTGCTCGTCGAGCGCATCACCGATCCGCAGCGTCTCTGCCCGCTCATCTACGTGAGCCGTGAGAACGATACGGACGCGCCCAAGGTCGATGCGGCGCGGCTCGCCCGGCAGCTCGCCGGCACAGCCGTCGTCTACGAGGCCGCATCCCGCGAGCTGAACGACGAGCTTGGTTGGTTGATGCCCTCCGAGTTTCAGTGTCGCGGAGGGATGGTGCGGGTCTACCAGCCGAGCGTTCACGTCGATCGCGCTGGCGATTTCCGGCGGCACCGGTTCTTTACGCGGGACGCGATTGGCGAGCGCGGCGCCGAGCAGGTCGAGAACCAGATCATCGAGGCGATCACCCGTCGCGTCGGCACCGCGATCTCCGATGCCGTGACGACGGTGGAAGACGTGGTCGCGAAACAGCGCGAGGCGCGGCTTGCGGAGCTGCGACCGACGACCGTCGACGACTCCACTCGGGAGTGGATCAGTCTTCTGGAGGCTGACAACGCCCGCCTGATCGAGGAGAGCAGGACTTTCAAGAGCCGGATCGAGCAGCTGAGCGACCGCGTCGAGTTCGCCGAGGTGGAGAAGGCGGAGGTCGTGGACGAACTCTCCGATGCGAAGGCCCGTCAGCAGCAGGAGATGCAGTTCCGGTTTCAAGCCGAGTCGCGCGTTCGCACGCTGGAGCGCCAGCGGGACTTCGCCGACGCGTTAAAGTCGCTGCCGGAATCGCTGCCAGAGATCATCGAGCTGATCGAGCGCATCCATGCGGACCGAGTCGCCTTCACCGACCGCGCCCGGAAATCGGCCGCCGACGCACGGATCAATGAGGAGCGCGGCGAGATGTTCGAGGCCTGGCGGTGCCTCTGGGCCGTGGCCACGGACCTCCACGACCTGTGCTTCGGCGACGATAACGAGCCGGGGCGACTGATCGACACGTTCAGATCGCGCACGGGGTTCGACATCGCACTTACGGAGACCAAGCAGACGAAGCGGGACAACAAACTGATGGCCCTGCGGAAGGACGCGTTCAACGGCGAGGAGATCAACATCACGCCGCACGTCAAGTACGGAAGCAAGGAGCCCAAGTGCCTGCGCGTCCACTTCCACGCGTACCGGAATGGCGACCGGAAACTCATCGTCGTCGGGCACTGCGGTGATCATCTGGATACGTACGGCACGCAGAAGCGAAGGTGACCGCCGGGCTGACGGAGCGACCTCGGATGACAATGCGACTGTCAATTGCAGGCCTTCTCGTGGCGCTCACGTCCGGCTGCGCCTTGCACAACGTCGGTTACAACACGTTCGTGAAGAACAAGATCGAGCCGGTCGATCATGCCACAGTCGTTCACGGTACGATCGATGAGTCCAAGCGGCTCACCGAACAGGCCCAGCTTCCGCATAACACGCCGAGGCAGCGCTATGAGCTTGAGCGCGAAGCCGGCAAGCTGCTTCGCGCGCAGCTCGGATCACAAGACTACCTCGTTATCGGCGAAGTCTTTGGCGGAGGGAATGCGTATTCGACCCTGGAGACGCTGAAAGCAGCGTTCGCCAAGAAGGCGGCAAACCGAGGCGGCGACGTTGTGCTGATTTTCAGTACCGGGGTTGAGGAGCGCCCGTTCGTCTACAGCACGCCCGGTCACGCCAAGACGAACGTGTACGGTTCCGCGTACAGCTACGGCAACTACGCGTCCGGTCAAGCCACGGCCTACACGACCTACACCCCAGGCCAGACGTACGCAGGCGTCATGCGCTTTCCGCGGGCGAACGGCCTCGTTTTCAAGTACGTGCCCGGCATCGAACTGAAGCGCGAAGCGATCAACTCGCTCGCCGACCCTGATCTAGAGCGTGCCCTGCGGGAACTCGATGCCCTTCGAGCTGACGACTCAATCACGCTGGGGGAGGCCGTTCGGCGCTGGGGCGAGCTCACTGGTCAGCGCGACACGGAAAGCAAACGCGGGTCCGCGCTGAACGGGGCGCAAACCCAAGGAGCACCACATGGCAAGAGGCCCTGAAGATCGCTACTACGAATTCGCCGAACAGGGCTGGCTCCCACCGCAAGAGGCTCGGTCGTACGTGTGCGGTTGGTGCGGTCGCACAGTTTCCTCGCAGCTCGGAATGGGAAAGAGCGAGCTCCGGATTGAATCGAGCCCGCTGGCGCCGCTTGGCGTCCCGAACCAGTTCAGCCGGGATGTCCGGGTTTGCACCCACTGTGCCTGCGCCACGACGTTCATCGAGCACAACCAGCTTCCAGGTCCGTTGCCGGGCGAACACTTCGAAGCCAAGGGCAAGGGCGAGCACGTTGAACTCATCGCAACGCTGTACAACGAAGCCAGGTTTGCACTGCGTGACGGCGCCGCGAGCTGCGCGACACTCATGTTCCGCAAGCTGCTCATGCACGTCGCGGTTGAGCAGGGCGCCAAACCCGGCTTGAAGTTCGTGCAATACGTCGAGCACCTGAAGGACGAGGGCGTCGTCGGCAAGCCGCAGCACGGCTTGCTGACCCGCATCAAGGACGCCGGCAACCTGGAGAACCATGAGGTGCGGCGGGCTTCTCCCCAAGAGGCGCGGGATTTGCTGGACCTCACGTCCCTTCTGATTCGGAGCGTCTATTTCGCGGCGTGAGCTGCTGCAGGCTGGCGGCAGGCGTGTGGAGACGGATAATGGCGGTCAAGCAGACGGTTCTCGAAGCGCTCACGCGGCCGCGGCTGGCCGACCTCGTTCGGCGGTTTGACGGCGGTTCCGCGCGGGCCGGCGCGGCCAAGACCGAATTCGTGAGCCGCCTGGTACGCTGCCGTGGCGCCACGCTGGAAGCGCTCCTGGCGGCCCTGACGCGTGATGAGCTGAGGGCCGCGTGCGTTCGGCTTGGGCTGCCCGACGACGGGCGCGACAAGCGGACGTTGACCGAACGGATACTCGGCAACGGCCTGCTGGCGCGTGGTCGCGGTGGGCAGGCCAACTCGAAGACGGATCGACGCATGAACGAACAGACCTCGGCGACGAACCAAGGCCCGGCAGGAACCCGCCAACCGGGCACGCCCGTCGGCGGCGCCGCCGCCGCAAGCAGTCGCGCGCCTGGGATGCCCGCGGGCAGATCCCCACTGCCGTGGGGGCCGGACAACCCGCATCCGCTCTCGACGCTGAAGACGGAGCTGGTCTGGGAGGGCAAGTACGACGAGTACGGCAATCGCCGCGAGGTCGACGTGGCTGGTTGTGCCATGCCGCTCCAGAAGATCGAGACCATCGATCAACCGCGTAGCGAAGCCGCCGCCGCCGGCCAGCTCGCCCTATTCGAGAAGCAGACGAAGCGGCTCGACGATTTCCGCAACATGCTCATCCGGGGCGACAATAAGCTCGTACTTGCGTCACTCTTGAAGGACTTTCGCGGAGAGATCGATCTCATATATATCGACCCGCCGTTCGATGTTGGCGCCGATTTCACGTTAGACGTTCCTATCGGCGAAGAGAATGAGAAAATCGGCAAGGATCAGTCTACGCTGGAAATGGTCGCGTACCGAGATACGTGGGGGCGCGGAACCGACTCGTACTTACACATGATGTATGAGCGGCTCATCCTGATGCGCGACCTCATCAGCGAGACCGGCAGCATCTTCGTGCATCTTGCCCCGACAGTAAGCCACTTGCTCAAGCTCGTGATGGACGAGGTGTTTACGACCGACAACTTTCGCAACGAGATTATCGTTCACCGCCCAATATCGAAGAACCTGCAGCGGCAATTTACGTCAATCAAAGCGCTGCCTCAGGGTCACGACGCGATTCTCTGGTACAGCCGCACTTCGAATACGCGGTTTCAGTCTCTTTACGTATCTCAGGAGGTCCGTGAGGAGGGCTACTGGCACCGTTTCTGGAGCGGAGCTGATCGCCCCACAATGCGCTACGAGTTACTTGGAGAGACCCCGACGCACGGGCAGTGGAAGTGGAAGAAAGAGCGTGCCCTGAAAGCAGTGGAGAACTACGAGCAGTACCTCCGCGATGGAAGAGGTCGCACTCTCGCACAATACTGGCGCGACACGGGCGAGCAACTTGAGTTCATTCGGAAATCAGCAACTGGCACCGCGGAGAATTACTACCCACCACAGGATGAGAAGATTGCCGATACGATTTGGGAGGACGTAAAGGCGTACGAGAATCAGAAGGATTTTCCAACGCAGAAACATCGGGAATTGCTAACTCGGATCATCGAGTTCGCAAGCGAGGGGGATCAGCTCGTTGCGGACTTCTTCTGTGGTTCTGGAACGACCGGCGTCATCGCTGAATCGCTTGGTCGGCGGTGGTTAATGTGCGACCTCGGTCGGTTCGGTATCCACGTCGCGCGAAAGCGCCTGATCGATACGCAACGGGCGTTGCACGAAGAGGGCAAGCCCTATCGGGCTTTCGATGTCCATAACCTCGGCCGGTACGAGCGCCAGTGGTGGCAAAAGGAGCGGCTGCAAGGAGCGGACGATGAGCACCGACGGCTTGTTTTGGAATTCTACCGCGCCGAGCCGATCAAGAGCGCGTCACCGCTGATCCACGGGCGCAAGGGTCCCGCGCTCGTCCATGTGGATTCGATCGACACCATGTTTACGCGCGACGAGGCGACGGCTGTCGCGAAGGCCGCCAAGGAGGCCGGGGCGAAGGAAGTCGCATGCCTGTCGTGGGAATTCGAGATGGACCTGCGGCTGCACACGCAGGCGCTGGAAAGCGAGCTGGGCGTCAAGCTCAAGCTCATCCCGATCCCGCGTGAGATCATGGAGCGCAACCGCAAGGAGCCGCCGCCGTTCCTCGAGATGGCCGTGCTGGAGGCCGAGCCGGTCTACCGCAAGCAGAACGGCAGGCGGACCGTCGACATCAAGCTCACGAAGTTTATGCCGTCGCTGGCGGAGGTGCCGAGCAAGGAGCTGGAAGCGCTGAAGGAGCGGGCCGTCAAGAGCGGGTTCGACTTCATCGACTTCTGGGCGGTCGATTTCGATTACCACGACGGACGGCCGTTCAGCCACCACTGGCAGGACTATCGCACGCGGAAGGGCCGCTCGCTCAAGACCGTGTCCGACCAGCACTACGCCTACGCCAGACCGGGCAAGTACACGGCGTGCGTGAAGGTCGTGGACATCTTCGGCTGCGACACGTCGATCACCGTGGGGGTGGACTATGCCTAGCCGTGGTGCCGCGGCCGGGGGCGGGCCGTTCATCAACCTGGACGCGATCGAGCCGCTGTTCAAGCCCTGGGACCTGCCGGACCGGCACCGCGTGCGGGCCGACCGGGCGGGCGATCCGGCGATCATCAAGACCGGTCGCCGCCCCAGCCCGATCGCCTTCGCTCAGAACCTCCGCGAGCTGGTCACGCAGTGGCGCGAGTCGAGCTATGCCGGCGCGTCAGACACGACGCGGGAGCTGTTCGAGCACTGGTTCGAGCGCGATCACCGCGTGAAGGCGCCGAACGGGCAGGAGGTTCCCTTCCGCTACTACTTCTGCCAGCGCGAGGCGATCGAGACATTCGTCTACCTCTACGAGGTGCGCGGGATTCGATCGTTGTCGGCGCTGACGGCCGAGTACGGCGGGCCGGACGCCGAGCGGGCGGCGCTGGGTATCGACCCCGACGAGGACATCTGGCCGAAGTACGCCTTCAAGGTCGCCACGGGGGCCGGCAAGACGAAGATCATGAGCATGGCGATCGTGTGGAGCTACTTCCACGCGCTGCGCGAGAGCGACTCGTCGATGGCGCGGCGCTTCGTCGTCATCGCGCCGAACCTGACGGTATTCGAGCGGCTGAAGGAGGACTTCGGGCACGGTCGCATCTTCGACGCCGATCCGCTCATCCCGACGCCGTGGCGCGGCGACTGGAACCTGTCGGTCGTTCTGCAGGACGAGGCCAGCGGCGCTGCGACCGGCGGCGTCCTGTACCTGACGAACATTCACCGCCTCTACGACACGTCAGGCCGCAAGCGCAGCAGCGAGGCAGACTACTACGACTGGATGGGGCCGAAGGTCTCACGGGCGACGGCGCTCGATACGGGCGAGGAGCTGCGGAAACGGATCACGTCGCATCCGCGCGTGATGGTGCTCAACGACGAAGCGCATCACGTTTGGGACCCGGACTCGGCATGGAACGAGGCGATTCGGTACCTCCACGACTCGGTCCGACAGAAGACGGGCAACGGACTGGTCGCGCAGCTCGATTTCTCTGCCACGCCGAAGGACGATCGCGGCAACGTGTTCAAGCACATTGTCTGCGATACGCCGCTTGGCGAGGCGGTCGATGCGGGGATCGTGAAGACGCCGGTGATCGGCCAGACTGAAAACCTGACCGAGCGAACGCACGACGACGCGGGGTACCGCTACGAACAGCACCTGCTGCTGGGCTATCGTCGCTGGCTGCAATCCAAGGAGGAATGGGAAAAGAGCGGCAAGAAGGCGCTGCTGTTTGTGATGACGGAGAGCACCGAGGCGGCGAACGGCATCGCCAAACGCCTGAACAGCGACCCGCTGTTCGCCGAGCTCAATGGCAAGACGATCAACCTGCACACGAATCTGAAGGGGAAGCTGAAGAAACGCCGGGCTGGCGGCCGAGAGTGGTACGAGTTCATCGAGGATGAGAAACAGATCAGCGACCAGGATCTGGAGGAACTGCGGAAGCTGTCGCGCGAACTCGACGACAGCAGCAGCCCCTATCGGTGCATCGTCTCGGTGTTGATGCTGCGTGAAGGTTGGGACGTTCGCAATGTGACGACCATCGTGCCGCTGCGGCCGTACACGTCGAAGGCGAACATCCTGCCGGAACAGACGCTCGGGCGCGGGCTGCGGCGCATGACGTTTCCCGGCGACACAGCCGAGATCGTGACCATTGTCGAGCATCCGGCATTCAGCCGGCTCTATCAGGAGGAGCTGCGGCAGGAAGGTCTCGACATCCTCGTCACGGACGTGGATAAGGTGCCCAGCACGACAGTGACGATCTTCCCGGATCGCACGAAACAGAACTTCGATCAGCTCGACCTGCTCATTTCGAGGCTCACCGCGCAGTATCGGATCGTGTCGAAGTTGGAGAACCTGACGTCCGACGACGTGCGCGACGCGTTCCAAAAGAAGGGGTTCAAGCCGCTTCCGCTCGGTGGCACAACGGCGGCCGAGTTGGACTGGGAGGGTAAGCACCTTATCACCGGAGAGATCGTCGAGCAGATGAAGGTCAGTCTGCCCCTGCTCGAGAACGGTGTCGGGGCGATCTCGTTCTTTCGCGACGAGCTGGAGCGCATCACGAGTATTCGTGGCACGCACCCAATTCTCGCGCCGCTGATCCAGCAGTTCATCGAAGACGTGCTGTTCGAAGAGAAGTCGTCCATTTTCGATGCGCGGCTCGTAAGTCGGCTGGCAGACGCGGACGTGCGCGAGCACATCCGCGCCGTGTTCGTGCCGCTGATTCGGGCGAGAACCACCAAGGCCGAGGAGCGCCTCAAGTCGGCCGAGCCGATCTCGGTGTGCACATGGCGACCGTTCCAGGTGACACATTCGGAGCGCCACCCGACGGTCCCGGCACGGAAGACGCCGTTCAATCTCGTGCCGTGCGACCGAGGCCTCGAAGTGGCGATGACGGAGTTCGCAGATCGGGCACCGGACGTGGGGGCGTTCTGCAAGAATACCGGCCCGCAGTGCCTCCGAATCGACTACCTGGCGGCGGGCGGGCGGTTGGCGTTCTATACGCCGGACTTCATCGTACGGCGACAGGACGGCCACTACCACCTCGTCGAGACGAAGGGACGGGCGGATCGCGACATGGCCGCTCGCGCGCGAGCCGCAGTCGAGTGGTGCAAGTCGGCTTCAACCAGAAAGGTGAAGTGGGACTACCTCTACGTCCCACAGGACATCTTCGCTCGGATCACCCGCGACACGATCGACGAACTGGCGCGTGCGTGCGCCCCGGCGCTGGCCGAACTCGTGGAACAAGCCGAGAGTCCCCAACTCGTGCTGCCGTTTGCCGAGGTCGCGGAACGCGAACGGAAGCAGCAGGTCGAGGAGTTCATCAGCGCGGCCGATCTGGAGAAGCTCCCGAAGCGCTTTCGCGACCAAATCGAGCAGGCGATTCTTCTCTTCCGGTTCCTTGAACGCAAGGAATCGGCGACGTTTGGCTCGGTGTTTCAGCCGTTACTCGGGCCGATGGATGAGTTGGCTGAGGCGATCATGATCAAGCGCCTTGAGGGCGACGTCCCCACGGTGCCGGCGGACCAGCGCGTGTATTTCGAGCCGGACCTGTCGTCGCTCGACCCGCGCGATGCGAAGCGACTGCTAGATCGCGGGCGACAGCTGAGAAAGTTGCTCGTGTTTCGCACGCCCTTGATGCAGGTTGGCTTGCTCATCTTCTGCCTGGAGTACGCCGCCAAGACGAAGGCACCGCCGCCGGGCGTGCTGGCATCCATCGTCCGGAACATGGTGACGATCGATGGCCAGCTGCTCCAACGCGCCCAGTCCATGTACGACTTCCGCAACACGTACGTTGCCCATGTTAACGCGCAGTTGACCGACGCGGCGCTGGCGAGACGGTCGTTGAAGGATTGGATCGAGGGTGTGATCGAACTGTTTGCCGTGGCTCAGTAGTGGCGGGCATTCGGCGAAGAAGAGCGCACACTGCTTGCTGTTGGGTGAGATTATCGCATGCTGAACACAATCGAGATCGAGAACTTCAAGGCTTTCGGCGAGCGTCAGAGGCTGCCGCTTAGACCGATTACCCTTCTCTTCGGTGCAAATAGCTCGGGCAAGTCGTCGATCATCCAATCCCTGCTTCTGCTAAAGCAGACGCTTGAGGAAGCAGAGAATCCGGACATCCCGCTTCTGCCCAAAGGCAAACTGGTGAACCTCGGCAGCTTTAAGGAGATGGTTTTTCGTCACGACACTGCCCGTCCCCTCACGCTGACGTTGGGATATGGCCTGCGCGAGCCTAGGCGACGGCATCCTCGATTTCACAAAACCGAGATTCCGACACCCCTGGCCCTTGCCCGATCCTCGTTCACTTTTACAGTTCACGAACGCGACGCTCTACGTCTCGCGACATTTCGGTGGCTCGCGCCTAGCACCGATGAGTCGATCCTACAGGCTCAACCAGCGGCCCGCGACGCCCTCCCCGACTTTCATCCGATGTTCATTTATGGCCCATTCCCGTCGAGCGAACGCTTCGCGGCAAACTGCTTCAGAGTTACTCACGTGTCACGCGACCCGCAATACTACGCGGACCAATGGCACGAGGTGAACGAGATGGTACCGCGCATGAGGCGCGATACGGAGCGCCAGATTCAGGTCCTGCAGCGACACCTGGAGGCCGCAAGCGCCGAGAGTCCTTCTGAGGAGTCACCCCTCTTTCCGACGAGAGCGCCCGGTTCGCCCTTTCGTAAGCGCGATGAACGCCGGTCACCACGAGCATCGCGCGAGGACATGGAGCGCGATCTCAGGGCGCTGATGGCAGAGCGCGACCGACTTCAAAGCTACACGATCGAGAACTTCATCGCCGACACCGCCAAGGCTCACGAATCGCTCCTGTTAATGGTCGCGAACTTCCTTCCGACCGGTGGCGGCATCATCGCGAAGTCTGAGGACGAAGATGCTTGGTTTATGCACCGGTTTGGCCGCCCACCGTGGACGACGCGATTTGGCCCGGAGTCACCGATGATCGGCGCCTGCTTGCTCCGCTGCGCGGAGCTGCGGGAGATCCTGGAGCGCCTACTATATCTCGGTCCGCTGCGCGAGTACCCGGAGCGCCATTACATCTTCTCTGGTAACCTCGTGAAAGAAGTAGGCAAGTCCGGGAAGGGAATGCCCGATCTGCTTTTTCGCGATCGATCCCTCGTAAGGCGCGTCAACGAGTGGCTTAATCGCTTCGGCGTGGATTACAGCATCGACGTGCGCACCGTGAAAGACCCAGACGTGGAAGACGTGTTCACGCTGCGCCTCACGGACAAAAGGACGAACGTCACGGTGAGCCCGCTCGACGTCGGCTTCGGAATCAGTCAGATCCTTCCGATCGTCGTTCAGAGCTTGCTTGCGGAAGGCCGTGTGATCTGTGTCGAGCAGCCGGAAATCCACTTGCATCCGCGACTCCAGGCCGAGTTCGGTAGCCTGCTCGCGGACGCGATCAAGCAGCGCGTGCCAAATCAGTTTCTCATTGAAACCCACAGCGAACACCTGATTCTGCGCCTGCAGCGGCTTGTCCGTCGAGGCGAGTTGAAGCCCGACCAGGTCGGAGTCATTCACGTTCAGAAGACGGACGCGGGCTCTGTCGCGACCGAGCTAAGACTGGACGAGCAAGGCGAGTTCATCGATCGTTGGCCCGAGGGATTTTTTGAGGAGGACTTCGCAGAGCGATTTGGGGAGTAACTCCCATGCTCTACGAAGTGACGCTGCACCCTAGCGTGTTCGATCGGTGCACCGACCGAGTGTACTGGAACAGTGTGGCGCACATTCTTCAGGGCATGTTCGCGAACTGCGTGTTCGCGAACCTCTGGAGCGGCGAACTTCTGAACGAAGTAAGTCGGCGACTCAAGTCCCTGGACCACGGAACCGCCGACACCCTGCGTCGCCTTCTCGATCGACTACGCGACCTTCGGCGCATCCACCCACGCCCACCAGCAGGCGGGCGAATGCCACGAAGCAATCCAGAGTGGCTTGACGAAGCTTTGCTCTCACACAGCCGTTGTGCCCTCTTTGCGATCATCGCGCGGGATGCGGTGTTGAGCGCGTCACCCCCGGCAATCGCGTCCGGTGTCTGTGTTCCCGTTGAAGGCGCTGGTACGAACACGCTGTGGAATGGTCGGACTCACGCGCAACAGGTACCGCGATGTCGAGGCTGTGTCCTACCGCTGCTGGCTCCGGTTCTGGAGCGGAGCCGGAAGGTTCACGTTGTGGATTACGTTATCGCTCGGGCTCTACTCAACCCGCGGCGATCACCTTCAGCTGCTCGCTTCCGCGACGCCATTGGCCAATGCATCCACTATTGGGGGCGGGACCGACGGCCACGAACCGAGTTCGTCATCCACACGGAGCTGCCGCGCAACGAGACGCTCGCGCGGTGTGCGTCCGCTTTTCACCCGTGGCGATCCGCTCTGCGCTATGCTCTTCCCGCAGATGCATCGCGCGTCTTGATCCGCGTCTGGTCGAGCACGACCGGTCGCTATTTTCAGCGCAATCGCTTCCTGCTTTCTGAGATCGTCGCACTGAAGCTCGGAAAGGGTTTCGATCTGTTTCCAGGCACGTCAGCGCGTCAGACGGAGAACGTTGCAATCCTCCCCGAGGAGTCCGCCCGCCTGGTGGAATCGGAGTTTGCCCAATTGAGGCTTGAGGGCGAGATTGGCCTTCGCTGAGCGGCGTCCTCTTCTGCATCGCTCTTTCAGTATCACAAGCCACGTGGTGGTAGGACACATAGGATTGTGCCGCCAGCATGCCGTTCGGCTGGATTCCATGAACCTCTCGGGCAGATTGGTCGCGCGGCACGCCGAATGCGTATCGTCACGCACGCATGGGAGAAAAGCAGATGAGCGAGCGACCAGGGCCACGGATTTCGGTGAACAAGCTGGGTGAGTACATGATCGCCTCGCCGGCGAGGCGCCGCCGAATCGTCGCAGACCAGAAGCGGCCGCGCGAGTTCATCGTGACCCGCTACCGCGACGCCGTCGGGGCGATGCTGGAGTTTCTCGCCGCCGGCGCAAGGGACGACCGCGTCATCACGCGGGCCATCGCCAACCTGGAGGCCAGGGCGGTTTCGACGGACTTCCAGTCACAGGATCGCGATCTCTGCATTGAGGCGCTGGAGAGCTTCCTCGATACCGTCGACCAGCTTGACCTTCGCGGAGTGACGGTCCGGCCCGGCGATTCCGATGCCCCGCCGCTGCTCATCGGCGGCGTGTCCGTCAGCGTCCGGCCGGAGATCGTCGTCACCGGTCAGAATCGCAACGGCGGGACGGTGGGGTGCGTCAAGCTCTACCTGTCTAAGTCGTTCCCGCTCAACGGCGTGGCCGGCGCATACATCGGAGCCGTGCTTACGCGGTTCGCGGAAGAGTACCTCGCAGGCGGCGCGACGGGTGACTACCGCCTGTGCGTCGTCGTGGACGTGTTCGGGCAGCACGTGTTCACGGCCCCACGCGCCGTCCAGCGCCGTCAGGCCGACATCGAGGCGGCCTGCGAGGAGATCGCGTTGCTCTGGAACGTTGTGTAACGCCATGGGCGAGGCACAATGCGGTGCATATATCCTACAAACACGTTTGTGGGTGGCGTGCACTGAATGCCCTGGATTGGGCTCGCTGGACGGCTTCACGCCTGGAACGCGGCGTGCAAGTGACGGCTGGGGCGAAGAGAAAGTGAGGAATTCAATGACCACGACGTTCGCTTGTCCGAAGTGCAACACGCCGATTGAGATCACCGAGGTGATGACCAGCCAGCTTCGGGACCGGCTGCGGGGCGAGGTCGATGCCGAACTGGCACCCGAGCGTGCGCGATTGGCCAAGCAGGCCTCCACGCTGGCTGATGAGCGCAAGGCGCTTGAGATGCAGCGTGACGCACTGGACGAGCAGGTGCGGCAGCAACTCGAAGTTGAGCGCCAGAAGCTGACTGCGCAGGCCAGGGAAAAGGCCACCGCGGAGCTGGCGGTCGAGCTGCGCGACCGCGACGAGCAACTCCGCGAGGCTCAGGCCAGGATCAACGCGGCTGACGATCGGGAACTCGCCTGGCGCAAGAGGGAGCGCGATCTTGAGGCGCGCGAGGCTGCGCTTCAGACTGAACGCAACGGACTGCTGGAACAGAGCCGCCAGCAGATCGCACTCGAACGTCAGAAGCTCATTGAGGAGGGGCGAAAGAAGGCTGCGGACGAACTCGTGGCGCAAGTTCGCGAGCGTGACGACGAACTGGCCGGGCTGCGCGAGAAGCTCAAGTCGGCCACCGAGCAGGAACTCGCCCTGCGAAAGCGCCAGCGCGAGCTGGAAGACCGAGAGGAGAGTCTCCGGATTGAGCGCGCGGAGCTCGAAGAGCAGGCACGACAGCAGCTCGCGGCCGATCGCCAGAAGCTCATTGAGGAAGGTCGTCGGAAAGCAGCGGACGAACTTGCGGCGCAAGTTCGCGAGCGTGATGAGGAGGTGACCGGGCTGCGGGAACGGCTTAAGACGGCGACCGAGCAGGAGCTTGCGCTCCGCAAGCGCCAGCGCGAGCTGGAGGAGCGCGCCGAGCAGATGCAGCTCGAAGTTGACCGCAGGCTGGATGCCGAGCGCCAACAGATTCGAGAAGCGGCCTGCAAGAAAACCGGCGAGGAATACGAGCTGAAACTCCGCGATGAGCAGGAGAGGAACGAGGCGTTGCGCAAGCAGATTGACGAGCTCAAGCGCCGCGCCGAGCAGGGTTCCCCGCAGGCCCAGGGCGAGGCACTTGAGCTGACTCTGGAAGACATGCTCCGCGAAGCGTTCCCGGCGGACCGAATCGAGGAAGTGCCGAAGGGGATTCGGGGCGGTGACGCGCTCCAGCGCGTTGTGTCGCCCGCCGGGCTGGATTGCGGGACCATCCTCTGGGAGGCGAAGCGAACCAAGAACTGGTCAGACTCGTGGCTGCCCAAGCTGCGCCAAGACCAGCGCGATGCGGGTGCCGCCGCTGCCATCCTTGTTAGTGAAGTGTTGCCCCCTGGCGTCACGCACTTTGCGCTCGTGGACGGTGTCTGGGTGTGTAGCCGGTCGTGCGCAATGCACCTGGCAAGCGCGATTCGAATCGGCATGCTCGACGTGGGTGGCGCCCGCCGCGCGCTTGAGGGACAACGCGACAAGATGGAACAGGTCTACAACTACCTGGTCAGCCCGCAGTTCCGAAACCGCGCAGCTGCCATCGTTGAGCCCCTCATTGCGATGCAGGAAGAGCTCCAGGTGGAGAAGCGGTCGTTCGAACGCGTCTGGGCGAAGCGCGAGAAGCAGATCGGTCAAGCCATGCAGGGAGTGATGGGGATGTACGGCGATTTTCAGGGCATCATTGGCGCATCGCTGCCCGAGATCGGTGGGATGGAGCTGCCCGAGTCTGCCGATCAGACGACGAAGGCTCTTCCGATCGCTACAGCGCAACGCCTCGGCGAAGCTGCTGCCGTGTGACGATCGATCACTCGGGCGCGTTGACAGCTATCGCAATTCGTCGAAATATCTCGCGCAGGTCGCAATCGCACCTGCGCAATCAAGGACGTCTCGCGCAATCGCCACGTCGAGCAAATCATCGCTGAACAGTCGGTCGTACTTTCGGCGGTGCTTCGGTTGCACGTGCGCCGCGATTGACTCCGCGGCCGCAGGCGCGTTCACAAACGAACCGATGCACGCACGGACGTCGTCAAACGGTGCCTCAACCTCGACCGCGACGCCCCGGTCCGTCGCGGCAACGCCCGCCGCGGCGAACATGGCGACGAGTGTCGTCTGTTTTCGCGTTCCTGCCCACGTGAACCAGAGCGTCCGGCGATCCGACACTGTTATCAGCGGACGATCGGTGACGCCCGCCTCTGCGGCCGCGGCGCGGGCGTGACCGAGGAGCTGCGCACCAACAGAGTTCAGATACGGATACGCGCGCGAGTCGATCAGAACCTCCCGCATGCGCTCGCGAACCCGGTCGTGAATCTCACCGGGACCGCCGAGGAAGAGGGGACGCTTGCGTCCAATAGCGGGGGCGACATGCACTTCTGCGCGGTCGAGATCGACCAATGTGACCTTCCAACGGCGCCCGGCGAGGATGATGTGCTCTCCTGGCTTGGGGACGATCCGCAGCGGCAAAGTGCCAATGTTCCGTTCGCCGTGGAGGACGGTGAACTCGTCCGGTGTCAGAAATGCCGCATAGAAATCTCGCTCGCTGCGGAGGCGTTCACCTAGAAGGCCCAGGATCAGATCGCCCTGCGCCGTCTGTTCGACGACATCGCGGCTGCCCAGGCAACGCAGCAGTCGCGCGAAGAGTGCCGGATCAGCCTCTCGGAACGGCCCCACCTTGCACAGCCGTTCATAGAGCTCCGCCGCGCCCAACCCTCCTGTCTCCGCAATGTTGCTGATGATCTGGTGAGTGAGAGTACTCAGGTCGCATGAAGCCGGGCGAAGGGGCTCAACCCAGCCCTCCAGCAGCAGTTCCGTGATCGCGATGGCCTGGATCAGCTCGAGGTGCAGCCGGTCGAGCAGTTCCGCCTCGGCACCCAGGTCGCGACAGACGATATACATCCGGCCGATCCGCGGCTCGTCGTCGCGCCGACCGCTACGTCCGAGACGTTGCTTGAAGCCTGCTACGGACCAAGGCGGCCCGATCTGGCCCACCATTCGCACGCTCCCGATGTCGATCCCGAGTTCGAGCGTGCTGGAGCAGAGCGTCGTGCGGGGACGCCCGCTCTTCATTTCTGCCTCGGCGTCCTCGCGAATCTCCTTCGAGAGCGAGCCGTGATGCACGAGAAAGGAATCTGGCAGGCCTTCGGTGCGGCAAACGTCGCGGCACAGGTCCGCGTAGATTTCGAGGTCGCCCTTCGCATTTGTGAAGACGAGGTTGCTTGACCCGCGGCAGTGCTCGACGAGGTCCTGCGCGACCTGCCGCATCGTCGCCAACTCGACATGATCAGCTTCATCGGTGCCGCCTTCCGGCTGCACGTCACCCGCCGAACCGACGTAAGCGTGCAGCCGGTAGCGAAGCTCCTTCCCCTCGACTGGACTCTGGATGACAACGACTTTGCCGGGCCCGTCACGCTCGACAAACGCGCACGCCACGTTCATGTCGCCGATCGTCGCGGAGAGCCCCACGACACGAAAACTCGGCCGGCCGGCCGACGGAGCATAGCGCAAGCGTGCCAGCAGCGATTGCAGGTGCAGGCCGCGCTCGCTGCCGAGAAACGCATGGAGTTCGTCAATGACGACGTACCGCAGCCCGCCGAAAAGCGCGGGCAGTTGCGCCGAGCGGTTCACGAAGAGCGATTCCAGCGACTCCGGTGTGATGAGAAGTACGCCCGCCGGCACGCGAAGCAGCTTGTTCTTGCTGCTGGCTTCCACGTCTCCGTGCCAGCGGTAGACCGGCATTTCCAGATAGCCGCAGAGGTCCTCGACGCGGCGAAACTGGTCGTTGATCAGCGCCCGAAGTGGACCGACATACATGGCCCGCACCGAGCCGGTGGGCTCGTCGCAGATCTTCGAGAGGATGGGAAGGAACGCCGCCTCGGTCTTCCCAGATGCCGTCTCGGCGGCGATCACGCAGTGGCGATCGGACTCCGTAATCGTCCGGATGGCTTCGACCTGGATCGGTCGCAGGTGCGTCCAGCTCATTCGCCAGAGCTGGCGCTGTACCCCAGTCGCGAGCAACGAGAATGCTTGCTCGACGCTGGGCGCCGACTCGTCGGGAGTCCCAGGATGGTCGGGTGCAACGCCCATCTATAGCTTGAAGCTGGCGAGGTCATCGTCGCGACGATCAGGCGACACGGGACTCGGCTGGCTCGTACCCACGTCGTCATCGTCGTCCGCGGCCGCCGAGACGCTCGGATCCTGCGTGGGCACGTTGGTCGTCTTGATCTCTCCAAGCAGATCGTGCCAGCGCGCGTCCGGGTTCTGTTCCAGCACGCTCAGCAACCCGACGAAATCCTTGACGGTGTCGCGCGGCGTCTGGAAATATGCGGCGCCCATCCGGCGCTGGCAGTCCTCCAGGTACTTGACGATCGCATCGTCGGGCAGCACCGATTTGGTTTCGTCTCCGCGCGCATGAACGCGGCGCACGTTGTGCAGCAGGACGAAACAGTCCTCTGGCGTGAGGCTGGGAAGCGTCAGCGACGGGCCCGTCAGATCCGTGAATTCGCCGCTCGCGAACCGATTCGGCGCCAAGCGCGTTGCCAGGGCCTCGTAGCTGAACAGGCCGCGGCGCTTGTCGAGCATACAGTCGTCCGTCGCGGCAAACAGAAAGCCAAGCCCCTGCACCGCCCCCTGGAGTGCGTCGTTCAGAATCCGCAGCAGAGCTTCGTAGTTGTTGTTTCGCGCCACCCGGTTGTTGAGCCGGTGCGACAGCACGACCAGCTCGTCGACGCAGACCAGCAGGCCGGAATAGCCTGCGATGCGCACGAAGGCCGACATCAGCTTCAGGTAATCGTAAAGCGACTCGTCGTCGATGATCGTTCGCACGGCGAGCTGCTGGCGTGCCTCTGTCTTCGTCGAAAACTCGGCGCGCAGCCAGCGAATAGCGGCCTGCTGCAGCGCCTCGTTGTGCTCCAGATGGCTACGGTAGTACTGCTGAAGCACCGTCGCGAAGTCATAACCGCTGACGTACTCCTGGAGCGGCCTGCACAGCTCGCTCACCCGCTTTCCCACGTCCTCGTCCGCTCCGCCCGCTGACCTAACGTCGTGCGCCAGGTCGGCGATCCAGCGTTCCACCAGGTTTGCAAGCGCTCCGCCCTCAGGCCGGCTGCGCGTCGCTAGGTTGCGCATGAGCTCGCTGAAGAGCGAGCGCGCTTGTCCGCCGGTTCCGTGCAACCGTCGCTCGGTCGTGATGTCGGCGCGAGCGACGACGAACTTCCGTTCGAGTGCGACGATCTTGACCAGATTCAGGAAGAAGCTCTTTCCAGCACCATACCGTCCCACCACAAAGCGGAGCGCGGCGCCGCCTTCTTCGATCCGCCGAAGATCGTTAAGAAGAGCTTCGACTTCCTGCTTTCTGCCGACCTGAATGTGGTGCAACCCGATGCTGGGGACAACGCCTGCCGCCAGCGAGCTCAGGATTGCAGATCGTTCTCGTTCGGTGATCCTCGGTGTCATTTGCCAACGCTCTCCAGCACGCTCCGCTCGACGACCACGACGTCGCCATCCTCGTAGACCAATTGGCTGGCGACACGCTCGAAGGCCCAGTCGTTGATCGCCTCCAGCGCCCCCGACAGCATGTGGCCGTGCCGGCGGGCGAGCGCATCGGCCTCGCCGTGCGGCCAGCGCTCCATCGCGACCAGTTCTGCGTAGAAAGAGGCATACCTCGCTGGCGGACCGGCTGCGGGCGCCGCGGCGGCGACCTCCGACCCGCGCGCCGTACGCGCGGCAATCGGCATCGTCGCTACCGCGACGGGAGAATGGGGCGACGGCGGCCGACGTGGCTCGACCGATTCGCCTATAGGCTCCCCATCGGCATGCTCCGCCTCCGCTCTCATGGCCTCAGCCAGCAGCACGCTGACCTCGCGCGTCTCCTCCATGATGCTCATGATGCGCGCGCGATCCAGGGTGATGACGCCTTCCGCGGCCCGCGCTGCGGGGATTCTCTCGCCAACTGGAGCTGGTCGTCCGGTGATAACCGGCACGGGAGTTTCAGCCACAGACGGCGCGAGTTCCCCGATGATCGCTTCCAGCAGGTCGGGCGGCAGGTCCAATGCGCGAAAACAGCGACGTAGCGCCGCCAATTCGCCTTTGCTGATGACGCCATCGATTCCGGCCACGGCCACGAGCAAGCGACCAATCGCACGCCGTCCATCGACGTCCAGGACTGCCTGAAGTCGCTTCCCCAGCCCGCCGACATCCGACCCGGTTTTCAGAAGCAGCTCTCGAAGCGCTTCCAGCCGGCGACGCTCATGCTCGTTGAGCTGAAAGCCCGTTTCGATCTGTCCCATCACGCGCCCAAGCTCCGCGTCATCAATTCGACCGTCGGCTTCCGCGATCTCGATGCCCAAACGAAGGATGCATGCGGCGCCGCCATACCGCCGGTAGTCGGGTTCGCCTTCGTACGCGTGCGGGAACACGGCCAGGAGATCGTCCCAGGCGTAGTTTCGTCCCGTGAGCCGAACATCGGGCTCGACTGCGAATCCAGCGTGCTCTGCCGTCGCAGATACGCTCTGACTCTGCCTGGCGGTCAACTTGGCGCGCTGTTCGAAGCCGAGCGCCGTCGCAAGATCGCTCGCTCGCACGAATGTATGCCCAGTCTCGTCCGTGTTCTTGGCCACCAGGGCGCAGATTGCGGGTGACTGTGGGTGGTCAATACCCGCGCGGAGCTCGGGGGGCATCGCCTCCCAGGCTTCCGCAGTGAGCGTTTCGGGCATCCCTTCGCGGGCGACGCTACTGAGCTTGCGCAGCTCGGCGACGCAGTCGTTCCAAATCTCGGAAAGCCGCTGAAACTGGCTCGGAATTCCCAGGGGATTCGAGATTACCGCCGTCACGGGCTGAAGCGCTGCACTCGCCGGCCTGTAGGTCACCTGTCGAGCGCGTTTGGATGATTTCAGGATCATCCCCTTCTCGAATTCAGCCTCGACACGCCGCGTGAAAAGCGTCCGGAACTGTTCGTTCAGCCGCCGCACGACGACACTGCGTTGCGATAGCGGCGATTCCTGCGCAATCACGTACGCCATCCACGGCCGCAGCGCTTCCTGTCGATCGACAAACCAGGCCAGCGCGGCCGCGAGCGAGTCCTCGGACCAGGTTGTCGTGGATTGCACGAGCGCCTTCACGTGCCCGCGATCGAGCTTCGTAGGCCGAACCGCCACGAGGTACCAGAGGAAAGCGGAGCTGTAGTTCTGGAAGCTGCGACTGCGCGTTTGCGATTGCGCAGCATGCATCGAGCGCAGGCGCTGGACTTCCGCGAATACGAGGTCATGATCGGTGTCGTCAACCAGCGTGCGGCGCTCCAGGCCGTAGTAGTAGACGAACAAGTAACCGTCGCTGGGTGGAAGCGCCTTGCGATCGGACGCGAGCCATTTCAGGTAAACGTAACGCTGCTCCGGCGTCATCTGCGCGTACCAGGGCCAATACGGAAGCGGCGGAGCATCCGCCGCGGCGGCGGCCCGTAGCGACCGATCGACCTGCGATGGGTCGATAGCCTGGCCCGTTCGCTCCCTGCGGTCGGGGGCGCCGAAGTACGTCAGGGGATCGCGGACCTCGAAGCCGTGGACACCGACAACCTCGCCCCGCCCGCACCACCGAAACGGCTCCGTAGGTGCGGCGATGCGGGGCTCGGCCTTGGCCCTACTCGGCTGGACGGACACGCTCACAGAGAAGGGCCCCGATGGCCCCGTGTCGGATCCTCCGTCTGCCCCTCGGCGCTCGCGACGTACAGCAACGTCCCTGGGCATGCTGCTCTGCCCGGACCGACGCCCGGAAGCGCGAGACGCGACGATCACGCAGACGATGACGACGATCGTCAAGAAGATGAGGAACCCGGTCATGCCGATTGCTCCGCCAGTTCTCAAAAAGCGAGCGGCTCGCGGTTCGGACCTAAGCGGTCTACGCGACCAACAAGACCCGTACCGGCGCGGGATAACCTGCCAGCATCGTAACCCTCAAGCGCTCACGGGCAAAGAGTCGGCGCGATCAACGCGGGACCGTGGCCACCGTCGCGAGGGCGGAGAACTCGCGCAACTGTTCGTTCCGGTCGGCAAGTCGAGCAACGCTACGCAGCGCCGGCTCTGCAGGAATCGACCGGTGCGTCGTGGCGGGCATGGAGAGGATCGCCTCGTGAATCTCGGGCGCAAGCCGTAGCAGGCCCATGATCTGCGTGACGCGGGCCCGGCTGACGCCTTCGCGCCGGGCGATCTCGGCCTGGCTGGCAACCTCGCACGACTCCAACATGGCCCTCCAGGCTTGGGCCTTGCGAAGCAGCTCTGCGACGCGAGGCGGTCGGAGCTCCCTCAGAGGTCTGGGCTTTGCCCGGCGCGGTGGCGCGCCGATCACGACGCGGTCGGCGGCCACGCGGCGCGTAAAAGCGCCCACCCGGCCCGTCGGGAACGCCGGGTTCGGCCCCAGGGCCACCTCTACCGCTTGGTCGCGGTGCGCAGCCGGCGTCTGGTCCGGGTCCGCGATGTGGACGATCCGGAAAACGACCTCCGGCTCGGCCCATCCCGGCCGCCGGCGACGCGTCTGGCGGCCCGCCGTCGCAGTTCGAGCAGTGTTACATTCGGGGAGATTGGGACTGGGTTGCCAATCTGGCGACCCACCAGTTAGCGGCCGAACCCCGGTGGAGAGAGTTCGCCGGGATCTTTGTTTAACGCGAGCGTTTCCAACGGTTTACGTGAAGGCGGCGGGTGGTGCGATCGGCGAGAGAGCGCGGTGTTCGGCTCGATTGGCGGTCGCGTGCCGCAGACGACGCCCCGATCGGGACGGGGACTCTCGGATTCTCTGTTAAACGAATGCCTCCAGTTCAGACCCCCGTTACATTCGCCCCCGAATGCAACGGGCGCGGAACGGCCACGACGAGCTCGCCGCCGACCGGGGCGTCCCTTCCGCCCTGTCGCTCTCCGCACCCAAGCAGTCAAACTCGGACTCATAGCGTTGACGAACCGCGAGGCGTGCGGTACGAGAGCAACCGCGCTAATGGTCGCAGGCGTGCGATGTTTGCCGCAGCGTGAACGCGCGTAATCCCCGCGCTGGACGCCGAGATTCCGCACGCCGGCTTCGATCCGCTACCTCCGCGTCACGCGAGGCGCACTTGCGACGCCATAGAATCGACGATCGCCGCGATTCCTGGCGCCCCATTAGACGCCCTCGCATACCCGCACACTTGGTGAACTTTGCATGAGCGCACGCCCTAATGAACCGGAAGCCTCAACCTTTCACACGGTGCTAGGCAAGATTCAGCGTATGAAGGAGTCCGCGTTTACGAAGCACATACTTGAACCGCTTCTGGGAGCAATGGGATATGAACGAATAGATAACACCCACGGCCCCGGCGAGGAAGGGATCGACCTTGTCTGCGTCAAAGATGACGATTGGGGTGTCCCCAGCGTAACAGTTGTTCAAGTAAAGAGGTACAAACCATCCAAACGGGCCGCAGACTCCAGAAGTTATTACGAACTGGTTCGGCAGCTTGCCGCGGCGGGAGAGAAAGAGCTTCCAATCGGAGGTGGGCGCCGAGCGCATCCATCGTGTGTCTGCTTTGTGACACCCTACGTGATCGATATACCTACGCTTAAGACTCGATTCGATGGCGAATCCGACTTGAGGCGCCACAGCCTCACAATCGTGGATGGCCTACAACTGGTTAAGATGGTCAAGATTCATCTGCCGTCCGTCTACCGAGACTTGGCCGGAGACGCGGCAGTCATCCACTCGACCGTCCTGTCGACGCTCGACAACCGAATTCTCATGCGCGCGTTGGAAGCTACGGAGTTGCGGGCGCTGCACACTTTTTACGCGGATCTCGGGCTTGCTGTACATGGTCCGTGCTTTCGTTTGCTTAGCCTGTCTGCGGGCGCAGTCGACACACTCGCATTGCCGGTGTCGGCATCGGAGTGGCCAGGCGTACGCAGCGCGCTCGGCGCTTTCCGCCGAGCACTCGGGTTTGAGCTGCAATGCGAGCCTTCGCGGAGCATAGAACGGCAGTTGCGCCTCCGCGATGAGCGAGCCCGCAGGGTGCATCAGATGCGCCTCGCGCACGAGCGGCGCGTAGCCAGCGTCACACAGTCGATTGACGATGCGATGAAGGCGATCCTCGATCTACGCGAGTCGGACGACCTCCGCCAGCCTATGCGCGTGGGATACGGCGAAGCACGGCACAAACTCGACACACTGTATCACAAGCTGCTTGAATTCGGCCATCCGCCTGAGCTAGCGTCGCTTCTCGGTTACGACTCAAGCCATCAGCAAGTGCGAACAGCCTTTGCAGCTATTCAATCGCGACTCGAAGCCTGGTTTCGGTCGCAGGGGTCCCTCGATGACTTAAGGAACATCGTGGTCGCGTGCGGCGCCACGGCAGAAAGAGAATTCAGAAAGCTCCGTGACCAGAGTCCCTGGGGCGCGTATCAACGCGACGAGTTGCAGGCTGCGCTCGTGCGAGCCACAAAGGCGGCGTCAGTCGATCCCTCTGAGATATCGACGATCATCGCCGATGTGGTCCGCGACGCCCTATCAAGGCCGAAGCTCAAAAAGGCCCTTCGCTCATTCGTCGCCGCCATCGCATCGCGAAACACCCTTCCGCGGGATCCTGGTGGCCATGCAACCGAGGAACCAACGGTCGTGCTCCATCTAAAGCTCAAGGAACTCGTCGCGACATGTGGCGCAGAGCGCGCCGCAATAGAGGGAGCCATCGCGGCCTATCAGACCAACTCATCGAGCGCACAGAAGCTGCGCGAATTGTTTGGGCATCTACAGCGGCTCACCGATGCGGCGCGTGCCCTATTGCGGGACCCTCGTCTGGCCGCCGCACTGGATCTTCCGCGAGCTGAAACCTCGGACACCGAGGCAACGTATCGTCTGTCACTGCCACTAGCGGGCGTCCTCCAGTCCGGCGCACATATCGCTGTCTATGGTGAAGCTGGCGCCGGCAAAACAACGAGCCTTCAGATGTACGCCCGCCGGAAAATCCTGTCATCTCCGGATGGCGAGCTCGTGCTTTTTGTGCCGACCAGCCGTCTCCCGGTGGGCGCGCTTCCCTTGGAGGAGCGCGTGCGCGTGTACCTGTCGAGCATAGGAATATCCATAACGACGCAGTTGTGGGTTCATTATTTGCGCGCCGAAAGGGTCACGCTTCTTCTCGATGGGATTGACGAAGCCATTGTCGCAATACCGACAGTTCTTGAAGAAGTCGAGGCGCTAGCCACGCGGTACCCTCGCTGTCAGATAGTCGTGTCGTCTAGGACATCGGGAACCGTTGTAGCGCGCGTGCCGTTTGTTGGCGTGACGCTATTGCCATTTACGAATCGGCAGCGGTCGACATTCGTGCGTAGGTGGTTTCGGGCAGAAAGAGCGAGGGCGGATGGCATATTGCATCACCTGGAGGCCCACACTGACGTCGCCGAGATCGTGCGAAACCCGCTGTTGGCGACAATTCTGTGCGTGTTGGCGCAACATGGTGTACCCCTACCTCGAAGCGAAACAAGGCTCTATGAGGAGAGAATGCGTCTTCTTCTCGGGCAATACGACATCTATAAGGGCGTGCAACGGCTTCAAACGCACTCGACAGAGTTGGGCCGGCTAGCACAGGGCATCGCTTTTAGTCTCCACGAGCGGCGCACAAGGGCGATGGGGCTTGAGGACCTGTACCGAATCGCACAAAAGGTAATAGGGCGCGAACTCGACCCATTGGCTTGCACGATCGCAGTGAACGAACTAATCGATCCATGCGGTATTCTGCTGCCGATGGGTGCGAGCGGTGAGTACGGTCTAGTGTAGTGTCTCACGAAGACTGCACGGTTTGAAGCGTCTCGTGTGCTCGGATGATTCTGGGCAGGATATCGGCCAGGTCGGCGGTCCAGACGAGCGGTTTGGGGTCGTCGTTGTGCGCATCGATGTAGCGATAGATGGCTTGCTCGAGCGCGGGCACGCTGTGGAAGGCTCCGTGGCGGATGCGTTTGGTGATGATCTCGCGGAACCAGCGTTCGATCAGGTTCAGCCAGGCGCTGCTGGTCGGGATGAAGTGCATGTGAACGCGTGGATGCCGCGCCAGCCAGGCTTGCACCTTGGGATGCTTGTGCGTGGCGTAGTTGTCGGCGATCAGGTGCAGGTCGAGTTCCGCCGGCGTCTGCCGATCGATCAGCTTGAGGAACGCGAGCCACTCCTGGTGACGATGGCGTTGGAAGCACTTGCCGATCAGCTTGCCTTCGGCCAGCTCCAGGGCTGCGAACAGGGTGGTCGTGCCGTGCCGCACATAGTCGTGCGTCCTCGTCCCGCAGCGGCCGCGCTTGAGCGGCAGACCCGGCTGCGTGCGGTCCAGGGCCTGAATCTGGCTCTTTTCGTCCACGCACAGCACCAAGGCGTGCTCCGGCGGCCGCAGGTACAGCCCGACCACGTCGATCAGCTTCTCGATGAACTGCGGGTCGCGACTGAGCTTGAAGGTCTCGACCCGATGCGGCTGGAGGTTGTGCGCCTTCCAGACACGCTGCACCATCGACTTGTCGAGGCCCAGGTGATCCGCCAGCGTTCGCACGCTCCAGTGCGTGGCGTTCGGCGGCGTCGTATCGAGCGTGACCCGCACAATCGTCTGGGCCCAGTGCCGCCGCTTGGTCGGCTTGGGCCCCCGCCCCGGGCGCTCGCGCTCCAGACCGACCAGCCGCTCGGCCAGGAAGCGCTTCCGCCAACGCCACACGGTGACCGGATCGATGCTGAGCTTGTCGGCGATCGTCGCGTTGCGTTGACCCTCGGCCGCCATCAGCACCAGCCGCGCTCGCAGCACCTGCCGCGCCGGCAACGAGCGCGCCCGCGCCCAAACCCCCAGCGTTTCGCGCTCCTCAGCCGTCAGCGTGATCTCAACGGACCTGCGCATCGCACGCATCCTCCTCAAAGAGTGCATTCGACGCGAGCAATCAATTATTGCACTAATGATGAGACATTACACTAGGTCATTTGCGGCACCAGGAGTTTCTTTCGAGCTGCGAGCTCGCCAGCGATCGGTTTATCAGCATCGCACCGCTTATTCTACAGGAATGGTGGCGGGGCGTGTTCGTTCTTTACGCGCAAGTCGCAAGGACGTTGACTCCCCTTTTTGAGGAGTTGGCTGAGTTCGGGGACCTGCGCCGCGCGGGAGCTACGGTGCGCGCGATGATAGCTGTGCGGCCGCCGAGTGAGCACCGGGATCTGACCGCGATCTTGCACGCTGCCGCCGGGAATTACGGGTAGCGCCATACACCTGGCTTGCCAAACCCGTGTTCGTGAAAGGAGGAGCGGCGACCCCAGAACCGTGGCAGGCTGTGCAAGTGTGCGCGGCTCACGGGCCTCGGCCCATTAGGCGAGCGCCACCGTCTGAGCATGGGGCTGGCAGGGAAGGACGTAGGACCACGAGCGGCCTTCGATCCCACTGAGGCGCGCTCCACGGGGCGGCGAGAGAACGATCCGTGGAAATCGCCGCTGCACAGCACAGGTGGCGGGCCCGGGCGCCAACCGTCGACCATCCGGTTAACGCATCGCGTATATAACGATAGAGGCCCGCGCTCGGGAGCCCATACGCGCCGGACGACGCACCGGCCGCGGAGCGGAGGACGTCGTCGGCATTGACTCTTCGGAGAGATGCCGATGGCCACGCGCCGCATCATCATCGACCCCACCCACCCAGCCGGAATGACGCCCGAGCAGCGTCGCGCCGAGTTGGCGAGCATCCTCGCCGTCGGCGTCATCCGGCACTTCGAGCAGCGACATCTCGCCCCCTTCCCAATGTCGGAAAACGCGGCGGATTCCGGCGAAACTCGCCTTGAGGTTCTTCCCGACCCTCGCCCTTATGGGCCCCGTGGTTAACGCCTTGCGAGAGCGCGAGAGAAAGGAGAACGCATGGCGCTGAATATTGCAAAAGAGATCGCGGACCTGAAGCAGATGACCGTCCGCGAACTGCGCGAGAAGTACGAGGGCGTGTTCGGCGAACCGACGCGGGCCGGGAACAGGGACTGGCTGTTCAAGCGGATCGCGTGGCGGATTCAGGCTCTGGCCGAGGGCGACCTGTCGGAGCGCGCCCGCCAACGGGCCGAGTTCCTCGCCCGCGACGCCGACCTGCGGACCACGGCGCCGCGGACGGTGCTGGCAGCGGCTGGCGGGAACGGCAACGGCAGCGCGGCCAAGTGGAACGGCGAGCGCGGGGCGAAGCCGGTGTCGGCGCTCACCGACGAGCGCGTTCCGCCGCCGGGGACGCTCTCCTGTATGGCGGAACGCTCCAGGAAGAATTTGAACTTTCTCCCGCGAAGGTGTACCGGTACTATCGGTGCCGTGCTACCGGGGGCGGCCAGCCACCGTGTCGCGGCGTGCAGTTTCCAGCCCATACTGTAGAACAGTGCATAACGCGCATGCTCTGCGATACGGCGACCTGGCAGGGGCTGCTCAGGCAAAGACCCGGGCTAACACATCGTGCGGCGGAGTTACGCGAAACTTGGATCGCGCTCGATAGCTCGGAGCAGGAACACCTCATGGATCATTTTGTCGCCAGCGTGCGCCTCGATGATCAGCGCGGCACGATGTCGGTCGATTTCGCGCCGGCGCTCTTCGAGGCAGTTGCCCGGGCGGCCGCGGATTCCCGGACAAAACGCCGCCCCACCAGCCGGAAGTCTGGCACGAATCAATGAGCGAGCGGTCTGAGCATCACGACTTGCGCCGCTGGCGTTTTCGGGTTCGGAGCCTCGTGTTTGCGTCGAGCCACGACAACGCATCCGGCGTATTCTCCCAAAGCTGCATCATCTCGGACGCGACGATAACGGCCTCGCTGTCGTCGCCGAATCTGTAGCTGTTGGGCTGATCGTCCGGAAGCAGAGCATTGCCGAGCAGGTACTTCCGAACGTGACGATTTCGGGCGTGCGCAGCCGACAAGCGTTTTCGCGACTCGTCGCAGTCGCCGTGCTTGCGGAACGCCCAAAACGCCCAAAGGAACTGCCATTGCGCACTTTCTTCGTCATGGGCCCGCAAGACGGCTTCAAGCCGGTCGAGGTCGTTTCCGCGTGACAGGCAGTGCGCAAGGCGAAATCGCACACCTTGGTTGTCATTTGGATTGAGTCTGAGCATGTCGTCGTAGTGCGCTGCCGCTTCGGCGAGTTGCTCAAGCCTCTCACAGCAGTACGCGAGGCCGAGGCGGGCCCGCATGTACGGCCGGGTCTCCAGCATGCCCCAGAAGTGACCGACATCGTCTCGCAAGGCCTGTGCTCCCAGCGCGCGCTCGCCGGCCGCTACACCTTGGGCATAGAGATCGCGTGCTTCCTTGATGTCGCTGGTTCGCTCGGCCAGTAGAACGTATGCGTCGGCGCAGTCCCGGCTGATCTCCAGTGCCTTGCGGACGAGTTGCAGCTGTCGGCGCCCGCGAGCTTCGACCGCGTCGTAAGCGAGGTCCTGCGCACGCTCGAGCGGCGTCCGTCCGGCCCGATGCGCCACGGGTTTGCCTGTGAAATTCTTGTCGAGGTGGTGCACTGACGCGAATTGCATGCCTTCCATCGCACGGCCGATGTCCACGAACGATCGCTCCAGTGCCCGTCGGTCCGGCATGCCCGACCGACGTTGCGACGCGTCAGGCGCGATCGGTTCCAGAAGCGCGGGCAACGTCAGAATGTACTCGGCTTCGCCAGAGATAGTCGGCACGGTTTTGGACCAACGGCCGCAATCCATCTCCGGTTCCGTGCTCCGCGCCAGCGCACGCAGCAACCCCTCAACGAAAACCCATTGCTTCGGAGTCGGGCGGCTGACCTTGGTGCCCGGTCCCAGCCGCGCGAGAAACGGATATGCGTCGTCGCTCGCTACGGCGAGCCCGTGGTCCTCCCACGCGTCCGCGTCGCCAATCGGCAGATCGACCATCGGCTCGAACGTGAACGACCACACGCCGCGTTTTGCGATATCGGGTCCAGGGTCATCCACCTCGAACATGCGGTTGTAGAGCTGCCGCGAATCGAAAAATGCTAGCCCGAATTGCCGCCCGGCAGCGCCCATGACAGTCGACAATTCCAGTCCGGCCCCTGGCAGGGGCGAGACGACTTCGATCAGGTCTTCGTCCGAGAGGTGGCGCCAGGGCGCGGCTTCATGAAATTCTTTGGCGGCCTCAGCGAAGCCGCGCAGGTGCGTGACGGTGACACCGTGAACGAGCAATGCGGCCGGGTCGTCGCGGCCATTCATGAAGTGCTTCGTCATGCCCTGCCGGGCGTCATCGAGCGCTTGCAGCTCGGGCATTTCGACCACTTCGACGCCGATGTCGGCCAGGATCGGACGAAGTTCGCCTGCCACTTCCGCTTGCCGAACCTCAAGCCGGCCGGGCCGATACCCGCCTTGCTCGCCGGTCGCCAGCCCTTTGACCGAGTCGAGCACCAGCTTCGGCGTTCGCTCCGAAGACAGTCGGGGTTCGGCCAAGCCGACCATCCCGGTGCGCGTGCTGACACACAGCGCCGTCCAAGGCCGGGCTGGCCGGCCGTCATCGTCCTGGATCCACATGGGCATGCGAAATATGGCCGCCTGCCAGGTGTCGTCCATCCGCTGAGGGAGTTTCCGAAGCCGCTCAATTTGCAGGTTGAACATCCGCGCCTCGTGCTGTCGTGGGTTCAGTGATCGTTACCGACATCGAGTTGGCAGGCAAGAGGGGCGAACGTGTTAGCCGATCGGTTGCAGCTGAGTCAGGGCGATTTGAGATCAACGATCGGTCGCGAGTCTGGCGACCGATCAGTTAGTTAGCGCGAGACCCCGGGCCAGAGAGCGCCCGGGGTTGCTCGTTTTAACGCAAGGATTCGCAAGGGTTTACGGATGCGGCTGGAGCCGCCCGACCGGCGCGAGAGCGCCGTTTCGGGCCGCTGCCGTGCTGGTGGGCCTGCTCGTGACTTTTGCGGAGCTCCGCTCGCGGGATTCGCTCAGGGCACAAAAGTGCTTTGGGCCGTGCAGATTCCGGCTGCCCTCGTCACCCCGGCCTCGAGCGTGCCGTCGTACCCGCCGACCAGGTTGGTCACCGTCGAGCCGTCGCGCTCGTCGAAACGGTAGCAGGCGACCAGCCCCGGCGAGAGCGGGCTAACCCTGCGGCGGTAGTTGGCGGCGATCTCCGCGCTGCTGCGGGCGACGCTCCAGATGCGGAACTCGTCGATCTGGCCGACAAAACCGTAGGGTCCCGGGTCGCCGTCATTGCCGATCTCGAAGTCGGCCAGCGTGCCGTCGTAGCCGTCGAAACCACTGCGACTCGCCTCCAGCACGCCGTTGCGGTAGATCTTCATGAAGTTGCCGCTCTGGCTGGCGACAAACGCGAAGTGTTGCCACGTTCCGACCAGCGAGACCGGCGGCAGGTAGTTCAGGCGGCCCGGCCCGGCCGCGCTGCCGAAGTCCCAATAGACGTTGCCATCCACCCACGGCGTGTGCACGAGCACGCGGTTGTAGGGATCGTGCGGCACCACATTGAACGTGGTGCGCTCGCCGATCGACGGGATCCACTGCCAGAATTCAATCGTGATCTCGGTGGTCGGCATGGCGGCGCCGAGGCCGGGCACGCGAACAGCGTCGTACTCGCCGTGGAAGGACAGGTGTGCCGCCGCGCCGCCGAACGGCGCCGTGTCCGGTTGGCACTCGTCGGGCGTTCCGTCCCCGTCGCAGTCGCGACTCACTCCGACGGCGATGTCGCACGCGTCCAGCCGGCCGTTCGCGTTGCAGTCGAGCGATGGGTCCGCCGCGATTTGACAAGAATCGAGCGCGCCGTCGCCGTCGCAGTCGAGCGTCGGATCGGCGGCGAGTTCGCACTGATCCAGGACGCTGTTCTGGTTGCAATCGAGCGACGGATCAGCGGCGACGTCGGCGCAGTCGTCCGTGCCGTTGCCATTGCAGTCTGCGCCGGCAAGGCAATGGTTGCCGGCGGCAATCGGCAGGTTTGGCGTGGTCTGGAAAGCAAAGTCGAAGACGGTGAGGTACTCCCAGCCGAAACACCGGTCGAAGTCCTGTTGGACGCGGATCCAGCAATAGCGCGACCCATCGACCGACGACAGTCGCACTCCAAGGAACACCGGCACGCCAATATCGCATTGCGTATCCAAAGCGTAACAACCCCAAAACCCGCAATCATTGCAGCCTTCATCTGCCCCGACAGTGGAGATCACGACCTCGGGCCTCCAGCTTTGGGCGGTGACGCCGACCAGTTCACCCAACTGAAGACGCGGTGCGAAGACGCGGCCGTACTCATCCAGCCATGCCAGGATGTCCACTTGGGACCTCAAAGCTGTAGCGAAGATTGCATCGCTCCACTGCACCCAGAGGACAACGTCCGCGGCGCCGTCCTGATCGACATCCAGGTCGACTTCCTCTCCGTGCGCTAACGTCACATCGGAAATGTCGGTATAGACGATCTCTGACCAGGCAGCAGGGGCAAGGGCAAATGCAGCCGCGCACACGACGATAGTCCATTGGCTTCGCACGATTCGCTCCTTCGTTTGTGGGACGTCTCTCAAGAGGTCCGTTCGGCAACCCATGCCTTTCGGCCGGTGCCAACCTTCCAGGCGACAGACAGCGTCAACGAGCGCCAAGAAGTGCTCCGCAGCCGCCCACACGACGCATCAGTCGCGAAGCGCTAAGCAGTCGTTTTAACGCGTGGATTCCCAATGGCTTACGGACGGGGGCGGGGCGGGCCGCGAGAGAGGCCCGTTACGGGCCGCGCATACGCCGGGGGAGTCTTTCGGGCGGTCGTTTCGGCCCCCGCGCTCTCCGTTTCTCTCGCGAGCAGCCGGCCATCGTGCTTATAGCATACCGGGCGGCTAACAATCGCTGCGTGCCAGCCGCCCCGGCGCGCCATCGGGCGGCACGTTCATGGATGCTGTACGGTAGTCGCCTGCAACAGTTGCCATTCGTAGGCGCCCATGTCCACTATCGTTTGGCTCGATTGGCGCGATCCGCGCACGACACGGGCGAATCCGGCGAGGTCGAACGGGATCGGTTCTGTCGTATCGCCGTCACCGTCAAGGTCGAGCTCGTCCGGCGGCAGGGCGGCGTTGCTGCCGACGTCGATACAAGGGGAAGACGTCGCCAGCCGCAGGTCGCCGAAGTCGTCGTCAGCCGTTCCCCAGAGTCCGTCCGCGCCGGCACCGGGGTTGCGCACAAAGCGCGGATCGGCGTCGAAATTGCCCTCGCCAGCCCAGCCGCCGGACACGTCGCAATAGCGAGCCTGGCCGGGCCAGCCGTCGAACAATGGGGCGCCATCGGTTCGGATGATCGAGTTTTCCAGAGTCGTCTGGGCTGAATCGGAGTAGATGGCAGCGGCTGAACTGCCCAGATGCACGATGGTGCAGTTAACAAATCGGGTGGCGTCGGCGCGAATGGGTGACGCCCAATGCGAGCCAAGCCGCACGATCTCAGTGTTGGAAACGAGGGCCGATCCGACATTCAGCATATCAGGCCGCGTGGGGGCAGTGGCGATCAGCCGGCAACGGTCCATTCGACCACCGGATCTTAAGACCAGATAGCACTGAAGGCTGTCACAGCCGAGAATCTGGCCGGCCGTTTCGACGTCGAGGCTTTCAAATCGAAGGTTTTCCAGTACAGCCGGGGCCCGGGTGTAAAGGAACTGGCCGCGAACGACGATGCTGCCGCGCGGGCCGTCGCCGCGGATAGTGAGCGGCCGAACGCCAAGATCCAGCTCCTGCACCTCGTGCACCCCGGGCGCCACGACAATCGTGCTTGCATTCGCCGGCAGAGCCGCGACGGCTTCGTTGATCGTGGGATAGTCCTCGGGAACGCGCACCGTCACCACGGGCTCGCACTCGTCCGGAACATCGTTGCCGTTAAGGTCGAGCGATGCGCCAACGACTATGTCACTGAGATCACACCGGCCATTCTGATTGCAGTCCTCTGGACAGGACACATGCCCCGCCGCGATCGGCGTCTCCGGCGTCGTCTCGTATGCGAAGTCATACACACCGAGCACCGGGCCGCTGTCCATGCGTATTTCGATACGGATCCAGGCGTACTGCGCCCCGTCCGCGGCCGACAGGCGTACTCCGAGAAATCCTGGCGCCCCAAGCGGGAAGTACGTGCAGAACGGATAGCAGTGCTCGCCCGGCTCCATGATCCAGCCGAACTCGTACCAGGCCTGGTCGTCGGTGCCGATCAGGTCGCCGGGTGGCACGCTCCAGGCCCAGAACTGGCCAGGTTCCACTGCCAAGATATCGATGCCGGTCCGCAGTGCGTCCGCTGCCGCCCAGTAATCAGGTCCGCACCAGAGTTCAATGTCAGGCGTCCCGTCCTGGTCAACGTCCAAATCGACCAAGGCTCCGTTCGAGAGAAACACATCGGGAATGTTGGTGTAGACGATCTCTGACCAGGCAGCAGGGGCAAGGGCAAATGCCGCCGCGCACACGACGATAGTCCATTGGCTTCGCACGATTCACTCCTTCGTTTGTGGGACGTCTCTCAAGAGGTCCGTTCGGCAACCCATGCCGTTTCGGCCGGTGCCAACCTTCCAGGCCACAGACAGCGTCAACGAGCGCCAAGAAGAGCTCCGCAGCCGCGCCGGATGGAAACAAGAACCAGCGTTGCCGCGACTAACGTCAGGGTGCTTGGTTCGGGAATCACGCTGTCGATCCAGTCATTTACTGAGGTTACGCGGGCCATCGCCAGCACGTCCCCGTAACGCGACGTGTACGGATCGCCGTTGGGTCGGAACGCGAAGCTCGTGATGCCGACCAACTGCGTCTGACCGTCGATGCTGGCAAACCAGCCTCCACCGCTATCGCCGTGGGAAATACCACCCTCCAGATTAAGCGGAGTGGTGGAACCCATGGATGAGTCGGCCGGATTCAGTGGATTGTCGAAGTCGGCGAGCAGAACCCGGTTCGAGTAGCCGAAATCAGCCAGATTGCGGTCCAGAACATTGTTGTAGGCCAGCCGCATGTTGCCGCCGGTGACGCCGTTGAGGCCGTCGCCAAAGAACCCATTGCCAACGATGGTGGCGATGCGACCGAGTTCGGCCGTGCCTCGATAACGCGTCGCAGGCGTCACACCGATTACGGGTGTATCCAGTCGCACCAGCGCGTAGTCCAGTCCATTCAGATAATCGCTGGGTTGGCCGGACCAGGGAGCAAAATAAATCCGCTCTCCGACTGTATGAACGTTGCCACCGATCTCGAACGTATGGGGATCGCTCGCACCATACTCCAGCACGTGGGTGGCTGTCAGAACCCACTCCGGGTGGACCAGCACGCCGCTCGCGACCAATGTGGTTCCGTTCACGACGTATCGTCCGACCGAGTCATAAACCGGTTGCTGTGCCAGGTCGGCATAGGCTTGGACGGGAACGTCGTGGCGAATGATCGCTGCCGGGGCCGGGGCGGCCAGGGATGCCGCGGTCAGGATCGAAACGAGACAACGACACCGGTTGATCAGGCATGCACGCGATTTCGACGTTGCAGCGGCGGTTGGGATCTTCACCAGCGCGGGGTAGCGTCTCCAGCACATGAGTGCGTGCCTCCTTTTAGGGCCGCGTTTCGAGAAGCTACGGCGACGCGCGTCGGCCGCACGAGCCGTCCTCATCTGTCATCAAGCGGACAGTGGCCCTGATGGCCGCTGACATGGGAATAGGTGACGAAACGCCTTGGCGAGCGCCAGGAGTCTGTTCGTTCCACGAAGTTCCCCGTCCCCGCGGAGAAGGCCCTATCGGGAAAGCCGTTCCTCCGCCTCGGCCAGGAACGCCGCAGCTTCGGTATCGGGCAGCGACTGAGCGGCCATGATCTCGCGCGCCTTGGCCAGGCAGGCGGCGGCCCGCTCCGCATCCTGGAGCTGGTGGTAGGCCAGCGCCAGAAACGCCCAGTCCGCGACGCGCGGTGCTTTGCCGCCAGCCGCCGCAAGCCGATCCGCCCAACTAAGGGTTTCGACCGCCTCCGCGAAGCGTCCCGCGCGGTACTGGGCGACGCCGAGCGTGTTCCAATAGTCGGCCGAATCGGGCACGGCGGATACGACGTCCTCGGCAATGCGCACGGCCTGCTCATAGACCTCGACGGGTAGATCAGCGAGTCGAACGATCGCCCAGGCTATGTCGTTGCGTGTCGCCGGCGCTTGCCCCGTGCGATCCACGATCGGCGCAGTCGAAGTCGGCATCTCAACGAAGTCAGGCAGGGCGCGGACGAGAAGGTCCCATCGTCCTGTCCGCCGACCGTGTCGAATGATGCGTGAAGTGCTGTCGCGAATCGACGCGTACAGCTTGCTGCGCGCCGCCGATTCGTGCGCGATCCAGAGAAACCCCTCGGCCTCATCCACCCGTCCTAACTGGCTGAGTGCCTCTCCCTTGATGCCGTAAGCGTCCTGCACGAGGCGGTGCTGCATGCGACTCACCGCGCGGGCGCCGGCGATCAACCGGTCGCAAATTGCAAGTGTCGTCGCTGCGGAACCCGGTTCCGCGAAGGCCAGGTTCCGCGCCGCCAGCCAGCGCATGGTCATGCGAGTCTCGTCGTCGGCGGGGCAGCGTTCGTCAAGCTGCTGGATCGCTCGTACGTAGGCCCGCCGCCCCTCCGGATAGACGATGCCACGGTTGCCGAGCCACACGCACGCATCCGGAATGCTCTCGTACGCCGCGAGCAAGGCGGGTGAGTCGCACGTCAATGGCGAATCCAGTAGCAAGTCCAGCACGCGTTCCGTAACGCGCTGCACTTGGGCGCGCGACGGCGGCGTCTCCGGCAGCATCACCTCCAGCATTTCGTCGACTGCGTCCGCAAGCTCGGGCCACTCAGCCCGAATCATCCGCTGATGGATCTCCAGTCGTCGAAGTTTCCACGGCTGGATCTCCTCCTCGCTGAGTCCGCGCTCCCGGTCCACCACCCAAAGCGCGTAGTAGACTCCTGAGAGTATCCGGTCGTTGCCAAGGTAGCTACCGCTGAGTTCCACGGCACGCAGCAGTTGCGGACGGGCCTTCTCCAGCTCGGCCGCATACAGTCCGTACAGAATCCCCAGCGTGCCGCGGGCGATCGCCTCATCGCGCGGACGCCCCGCGTACTGGTCCTCGATTCTTGAAGCCGCGACGTCGAGCATCTCCGCGACCGTCACGTCGCTCTGTTCTACTTCGGGACGGTCGGCCGCCAGACTCATGCCCCACAGAATAAAGCGGATTGCCGTGTTGGCGACTGCCAGATTCCCCTGTGCCGCGCGGCGCTGCGCCTCGGCCGCGTCGAAGGCCCGTCGGGCGCTGTCGCGCTCAATGCCGGCGAGCCGCTCTGCGTTTTCTGCCAAGCGTTGCGCACGGATGGCGTCGGCGGCACGAACACTGGCCTCGCGCCACGCCGACGCGGAGACGATTGTCGAAACGACGAGTACGGAGGCAACAGCGGCGATCGCCAGTACCGCCGCGCGGTTGCGCTGGCCGAATTTCCGCGCGCGATACCACAGGCTGACCGGTCCGGCCTCGACCGGCTCGCGGACCAGGAAGCGATGCACGTCGCGCGCCAGCGCGCTGGCCGTCGCGTAGCGCCGGTTGCGGTCCTTCTCGATCGCTTTCAGGACGATCCAATCCAGTTCGCCGCTCAGTCGCCGCTGGAGCGTCGCTGGCGTCGCGCGACGCGCCACAGCGAGCGAATCCAGGCTAGCCGCTCGTTCGCTGCTGCCCCGGCCGGCCTCGCGCTGAAGCGTGGCGATTCGCACGCTCGGCCGAACCGGCGCCTCCTCGCGGATCAGCCGCTGAATCTCCACCAACCCGGCGCTGCGAAGTCGGGGAGCTTCCAGCGGCGGCGAGCCGGTCAGTAATTCGTAAAGCAACACGCCCAGGCTGTAGATGTCGCTGCGCGTGTCGATGTCCACGGCATTCATCTCGGCCTGCTCCGGCGACATGTAAGCCGGCGTGCCGATCATCGCGTGCAGCTCGGTGAACAGCGTGCGCTCGGTGAGCGGCTCAAAGATCGCTTTCGCGATTCCGAAGTCGATGACCTTCGCCAGCGGCGTGCCGCCGCCCGCGTCGCTCATGGCGACCAGCACGTTCGACGGCTTCAGATCGCGATGGATGACGCCCTTCGAGTGAGCGTGTTGTACGGCGTCGCAAACGTCGCGAAAGAGCCGCAGCCGCTGCTCGACCGTCAGCTTGTGCTGATCGCAGAATTGCGTAAGCGGCGCGCCGCGCACCAGCTCCATAACGAAGTACGGCCGCCCGGTCTCCGACGTCCCGGCATCAAACACGCGCGCTATGTTCGCGTGGTCCATCAGCGCCAGCGCCTGCCGCTCCTGCTCAAAGCGGGCGATGACCCGGCGGCTGTCCATCCCCATCTTGAGGATCTTGAGCGCGACGCGACGGCGAACCGGCGACTCCTGTTGGGCCATCCAGACTTCGCCAAACCCTCCCTCACCCAAACGTTCCAGCAGCTTGTAATGGCCGATCGTCCGCTCCAACGCGGGTGACGCCTCATCCAACGCCCCTGGCGCCTGCAATACACTTCGCGTTTCCGCCGGCGCTCCCGCCAGAAAATCCCCCGCCCGGTCCAACGCCGACAACAGCGTCAGCACCTGCCCGCGCAACTCCGCGTCGCCGCCGCACGCCCGATCGACAAAGTGGGCCCGATCCGCGACCGGCAACTCCGCCGCGGCCGCGAATAACTCGCGTATGCGGACTCGCGTAGTCTGGCTCATAGCTCGTTACTCAGGGCAATTGCCCGCCCGACTCCAACGCCCGGAACAACCAGGCGCGGGCAAACGCCCACAATCGATCCACTTGCCGCTGTGAAATCGCCAGCACTGCCGCGGTCTCGTCGCCGCTGAGGCCGGCGAAGAACCGCAAGCGCACGACTTCGGCGGCCTCTGGCTCCTCCTTTTCAAGGCGACAAAACGCCTCATCCAGCGCCAGAATCGCGAGCGGATCTTGCTCCTCGCCCAGATTGACCACGCTCAATGGAACGCGCTTGGCCTGCCCGCCGCGCTTCTGCCGGGCACGGGCTCGGGCATGTTCCACCAGGATTTGCTGCATGGCCCGGCCGGCGGCGAAAAAGAAGTGTTTGCGATTGCTCCAGGTGGCAGCCTGCTCGCCTACGAGCCGCGCGTACGCTTCGTGTACCAGTGCCGTGGCCTGAAGCGTGTGGTCCGGGCGCTCCGCCGTCATCAACCGTCGGGCTATTCCGCGGAGTTCTTCATAGACGATGGGCAGCAGGCGTTCGGCGCGTTCTGCGACGCTCAGGCGAGTATCGATCAGGAGTTGAGTGGCATCGGTCCGAGCTGACGGCGACATAGTCTAATACTACCGCGCTAAGTCTGCGATTCGCCAGGAACACGTGCATTCCTTAGGCACCGCGTGTATCGGACCGATCGCCGGCCGCGCTGGCCCGCACCCGCAGACGACGCACCGGCAACCTCCGCATGGAGGCCATGCCGATGGCCTCGCGCCGCATCATCGTCGACCCGCCCCATCCCGCCGCGATGACGCCCGAGCAACGCCGCGCCGAGCTGGCGACCATCCTGGCAGCCGGCGTCATCAGCCGCTTCCAGCAGCGACACTTCATCGCGATTGACGGGGGGGACGCCAACCCCACGCAGAGAAACGCGACAGATTCCGGTGAAAGGCGCCTTGAGGTGCTACGGGGAGCCTCGCCAGATCCGCGCCTGATCGGGCTTCTCCCACGCCTCGTACAGTTCCGCCAGCGCCGCTCGGGCCGCCAGCGTCCGACCATGCCCGGATCCCAGTCCTTCCGAGAGTAATGCGTGCGCGTCCGTCAGACTCTTCTCGGCCTCCGGAAAGTGTTGCAACGCCGTCTCGCAGCGGCCCAGGTTGACCAGTGCGACGCCGAGCATCCAGTGGTTGCCCGGCAACTCGCGACGAAAACCGTCCAAGGCATCGCGCAACAGAGGAAGTGCCTCGCCCGCACGGCCGCGCTGCATGAGCAGCAGGCCGAGGTTGCTCATGACGACCAGGGCCTCCTGACTCCGCTCCCCGCCAGTTTCGCCCCGCAACGCCAGGACGCGCCGGTAGATCGGCTCGGCCTCATCGAGTAGCCCCGCGCGGCGCAGGGCCTGGGCCAGGTTGTTGAGGTAGGTTAGAGTCACGGGGTGTCGCTCGCCGAGCGTCTGGGTGGCACGTGCGGCGACCGTACGGGCGAGCGCCAGAGCCTGCTCATCCTGATGGAGCTGCGCCAGCGTTCCGGCGAGCACGTCGAGCGAGACCAGCGTGCTGGGATGACCTTCGCCGTACAGTTTTGTCTTGCTTGCCACCACCTCCTCCAGACGTTCGCGGGCTTCGTCGAACCGGCCAAGCGTCTTCAGCGCTTCGGCCTCAATGCTGCGAGCCGTCAAGGCTGTGGGGCTGTCGGCCCCGAACTCCGCGACCGCGCGCTGCGCGGCCTCGCGGGCCGTCGCCACCGCTTCTTCAAATTGGCCGGCACTCACCAACATGTCGGCCAGGCTGCACTGCGATTCGAGCGTGTTGCGATCGGACTTGCCCAGCGACTGTTCCTGGTCGATCAGCACGGCGCGAAGGTCCGCAATGGCGCCCGGCCCATCGCCGGCAAGCTGCCGCGCCAGGGCCAACATGCTGCGGGTTTCGAGCGTATGCCGGTGCTCGCCACCCAACGCCGCGAGGCGCTGGTCGTATGCCTGTTGCAGCAGTTCCCGGCCGCGCGGAACATCGCCCGCTTGCAGCACCGCGACGCCGTAGTTATGCAGAACCGTGAGCGCCTCCTCGTCCACGGCCCGGCCGGCCGAGCCGTGCAGAGTCCACGCGCGCTCGAGCTCGCGCACCGCGCGCGGGTAGCGGGCTACGTTCGTGTACGCCTGACCGAGCATGCCGCGCACGAGCGCCTCGGCGTCCGGCTGGCCCGCGAACGCGTCGGCCACCTTCTCCGCTGCCGGATCAAGCACCTCGGCCACGGTCACGTCGTGCCCCTGGGCCAACACTGGATCGACAGCGCCGAACATGTCGCTCACGAAATCGAGAGTCGCCTGTGACCTGGCGGCCTCGTTCCGCGCCATTTGTTCGTTCAAGAGTGCGTCCTGCCGCGCCGACTCGGCAGCGATCTTGGCCTGTTCCTCGGCGTCGCGTGCTCGCACCGCGGCGCGCAGGCCGGACAAGGCAACGCCCAGTCCGGCGAGCAGCGCCAGCAAAACCGCCAGGCCGCTCCCCACGGCGACGCGATGACGGCGGACGAACTTGCGAAGCCGGTACGCGGCGCTCGGCGACGCTGCCAAGACGGCCTCGCCACCGAGGTGCCGGCGGATGTCTTGCGCGAGATCGTTGGCCGCCTCGTAGCGCCGCGTGCGGTCCTTCTCCAGGCACTTCATGACGATCCAGTCGAGATCGCCCCGGATCGTGCGGCGTAGCGTGGGCGGGTCGGTGCGCCGGCGTTGAGCCACGTCTTCGATCGATGAGCCGCGAAAGTCCTTCCGCGACGGCTCCGTCGCGGGTGCCGGTCGCGTATGCGCTCGCCCTCCGGTCATCTGCCGCTGGGGTCGCAAACCGCTCAGGCGAACGCTCGGTTTCGGCGGCTCAACTTCCCGGATGATCCGCTGCATCTCGCCGTACGCGGCCGAGCGTAGCTGCAATGAGTCGAAGGGCGGCGTGCCGGTAAGCAGCTCGTAGAGCAGAACGCCCAGCGAGTAGATATCGCTTCGCGTGTCGATGTCAATCGAGCCGCCCGCCTGTTCGGGGCTCATGTACTCGGGCGTTCCGACCATCTGCTGAAATTCGGTGAAGAGCGTTTTTTCGGTCAGGCGGCGATCGGTGGCCTTCGCGATTCCGAAGTCGATGACCTTCGCCAGCGGACGGCCGTCCACCGTGCTCACCAGGACGTTGGACGGCTTGATGTCCCGGTGAATCACGGCCTTCTGGTGGGCGTGCTGCACCGCGTGGCACACCTGCAGGAAAACGTCCAGCCGCTCGGCGATGCTCAGGTTCTCGCGGTCGCAGTACGCCGTGATCGGCTCACCCTTGACGAGCTCCATCACGAAATACGGCCGCCCGGTTTCCGTCGCGGCCGCGTCGAAGATCCGGGCGATGTTCGGGTGGTCCATCATCGCCAGTGCCTGCCGCTCGGCCTCGAAGCGGGCGATGACCTGCCTGGTGTCCATGCCGAGTTTGATGACCTTCAGCGCTACGCGTCGGCAGACCGGTTCCTGCTGCTCTGCCATGTACACGTCGCCGAAGCCGCCGCTCCCGATTCGCTGCAGCAACTTGTACGGGCCGACTTGCCGGCCGCTCAGACCGTCCTCGCGGCCGCCGGACGATTGAAACAGCGGTCCGATCTTGCCGGCCAGGCCGGCGTGCAGACGGTCGAACGGCTCAATCGGTGTTTCGTCTGCCATCCCTGTTCTCGCTTTCGAGCCTCGCTCGCAACCATCGCTTCGCCTCGCGCAGGCTGTTCTCGACGGTCGTGTGCGACAGGCCCGACAGTTCCGCGATCTGCCCCTGGGTCAGCCCGGTGAAGTAGTGGAGCTGAATGAACTCGTGCCCGCGTGGATTCGACGCAGCGAGCCCGTCTAGAGCGTCGCTGAGGTCCAGTACGTCGATCCCGGCCTCTTCGAACACCGCCAGCACGTCGTCGAGCAGCACGTGGCCGACGTATCCGCCACGCTTGCGCGTCGCCTTCGCGCGGGCGTGGTCCACCAGAATCCTTCGCATGGCCTGGGCGGCCGCGTTGAGGAAGTGAGCCCGGTTTTCGATCGTGTGTAGCGCCTCCTCGTCGAACAGCCGCATGAGCGCCTCGTGCACAAGCGCGGTGGGCTGGAGCGTGTGTCCGACCCGCTCGGCCCCCATCAGGCCGCCAGCCAGCGGCCGAAGTTCGTCATAGATCAAGGCGACCAGCCGTTCGCGGGCCGCCCCATCGCCCGCCCGTGCCGCGGCAAGAAGGACCGTTGCGCTAGCACGCCCACCGGTATCCATCACGCCGTGCCTCCGGAAGAAATGCGAGAAAGACGTTGGGAGTCCCAAGCGAATTCTCGCAATCAAGAGCGCGGCCGGCAATAGAGCCGCCGCGATGCTCACGCAAAAAGGAGAACAAAATGACGATGCGGCGATCATGGGTCGGTCTGGCGGCATGGAGCTTGATCCTGGTGGCGGGCTGTCCGCTGGACGACTTCGGAGGATGGGGTCCGCTCGACTATGCCATCCCAGACGGGACATACGCAGGAAAACTGAGCCTGACAGCGTCGTTCTGGCAGAACGGCGTGGACGACGGGCAGGACTTCGACGAGTGGGATGCCACGAGAACTTTCAAGACCGGCGATCTGATCAACAAGGTCACGGGCGACTGGTTCTACCCCGGCGACCAGGACACGGTCGATCTCGGATCGCTTCAGGTTGTCCGCGTGGTGACGGACGTCGAGCAGTTCGACTGGGGCTACCACGTGCTGTTCGACGTGACCGGAAACTGGTATGACGTCCCGGTGTCCGGAACGGAAGATGCAGACTACTTCGTTGAATACGACGGCAGCGTCTCCGTGGAGGACACGATGCAACTGACGTCGCAATGGCAGTACGACGGCGGAGCCTGGGAGATCGAGATCTACGTCGAAGGCAACCTGACGCGCTCCGGAAGCGGAAGCGCTGGCAATGCCGGCAACGGCGGAAGTGCCGGCAATGGCGGTAGCGGTGGCAGTGCCGGCAATGGCGGCGACAACCGCGGAAACGGACTGCCGTCGTGGTTCGACAAGAAGTCGGGCTAGATTCGGCCGTCGCACCCGATTAGAGTAGTGGCGTGGCCTGCACCCCGCAGGCCACGCCTGATTTACCCAGCCGCGCTGGCTCGCAGGGCTTCAGCTCACTTGACGCCCAGCGCGTCGGCGCGGCACGGCGTCTCCCTTGACTTGCGGCTCGAACGTCCCCGATCTACGGTTTCGCGGCATGCCGCTATGCCGATTTGCTCTCGTGGTAGCGCTGATCGCCGCTGTCGCCGGCTGCGCGAGCCCACCCGGGTCCGTTCTCGGTTACGTCCCACCAGGGTCCATCCTGGGCTACATCGATGAGATACCGCCTGAGTCGGCGGAGGCCCGCGCCCACCGCCACAGCTTGATCGCTGCGAGACGGGCTGGCCTGCCCATCATCGTGCACCGTGGTGTCTCGAGGATCGCCCCAGAGAACACGGTGGAAGCCTACGCGGCCGCGATGGATTGTGGGGCGGATGGCATCGAGATCGATATTCGTCGCAGCCGGGATGGCGTCCTCTACCTGTTTCATGACGACGATCTGGAGCGATTGTCGAACGCGACGGGCCCGGTTTCACGCCTCAGCTACTTTGAATTGTTGCGGGTTACGCCAAAGGAGGCTGACGGTCCCGCGACACGCGAGCCGCGCCCACCGACGTTGGCGGCGGTGCTGGCGCTTGCCCGCGATCGCGCGGCCCTGCTGCACCTGGACATCAAGGAGGCCGGCATCGAGGACGATATCGCTGCCATGCTCGATCAGGCGGACGTGTGGGACCACGTCGTGGAGGTGAACGACTACAACGCTGATCGAATCCGATCCGACCGGCGCCTGAAGTTGATGCCCTACAAGGGTTGGGTTCCCGAAGACGCCGACCCGCCCACGCTCCGCGCGTTTCTTGATGACGCCGAGCGGCACCACCAGATGGTCATCTGTGATGATCCTCGGCCCGCGGTGGCTGCTTTTGGCCGCGCGCGGCCCGAGAGGCGCCCGATTCCGGCAGATCTGAGAGCGTGGTGGCCATCCAAGGGACGCGAGCGCGCCGTCCGCGACCGTTCGCCCGGTCGCAGCTAACTCCGGTCGCCTTTGAGAACACGCACGACCGCCATGATCGTGTTCCAGTTCCTGGTCGTCGCCGGCACACCCAAAAGCTTGTCGATCTGACCGAGGTAGCGGATCGCTTCCATCTGGCGCCGGTAGACTCCGAAAACGAATCGGCCGTGAGCCCCGATGAGGCGCAGCGACCACTCCCCCCGGGCCGGAATCGTGATGGGCCATGCGGCTGGCGTGCGGCAGTTCCTTGACAGAATGCTGACGAATCGGACGATGCCGGGGACAGCCGGCTCAACTCCGAACGGGTTCTCCAACTCCAGGCGCGCCAGATCGCCGCCGTCGCAGAGCATGACTTCAGTCTCGAACGGCAGCTTCTGGAGCACTGCCTCGCGGAGCTTCGATCGCGAGACGGATTTGCGGGCGACGAACGTGCCTGCCGCACCGACGTTAACGACGTCGTACTCGCGCAGTTGCCGCGCCAGGACGCTCGGGCGAAACGTCCGGTGTCCGCCCACGTTGACGCCGCGCAAAAAGACGACGAGAGCCATGCCGTGATTATAAGGAGCGCCTCAGAACCGTCCCGCCGCGGAGGGGCAGAGGAGGTAGACTGCCGTCTTCGCCGCCGGAGGAGACACCGCATGCTGCCCTGGATTCAACTGACAATCGCCGGTCTGCTGGAAGTGGGCTGGGCGATCGGGCTGAAATATTCGCAGGGATTCACCCGCCCGCTCGCCACCGTTGTCACCATTGTGACCATGATCGCGAGCTTCTGGCTCCTGGCGCGCGCCGCGCGGACGCTGCCGCTCGGGACGGCGTATGCCGTCTGGACGGGCATTGGCGTGCTGGGAACCACGATTCTCGGAATCGTGCTCTTCAACGAGCCGCGCAACGCGCCGCGCCTGCTCTTCATGTTCCTCATTCTGCTCGGAATCGTCGGCCTCCGCTGCCAGGTACAGGCGCACGAAGCGGCGTAGTGCTACTATTCTTTATCGGAGCAGCAGCGGTCGTCGTGCACCACACAACTAACGGGGACGCAGGGCAATGACACGCATCATCGGCGTACTCAATCTCACGCGTGACTCATTCTCCGACGGGGGACGATTTCTGAAGCCGTCGGCGTCCGCCGTCGACGTCGAGGCGGCCTGCCAGGCCGCCCTGAAGATGGTCGCCGACGGCGCCGCGATCGTCGAACTGGGCGCCGAGTCGAGCCACCCGGACGCCGAGAGCGTCGGCCAGGAAGAGGAGCTGCGGCGGCTGGTTCCCGTCGTGGAGCGGCTGGCGACAGCCGGCATCGCGGTCTCCGTGGATACGTCAAAACCCGGGGTGATGCGGCGGGCGGTCGAGCTGGGTGCCCGGTTCATCAACGACGTGACGGGTTTCCGCGCGCCGGGCGCGATCGACGCGGTTCGCGATTCGAGCGCCGGGCTGATCGTGATGCACGCGCGGGGCGACGGCCCGCGTGCGACGCGCGAGCCGCCGCCGTCGAACGACATCGTCAGCGACGTGCGGACGTTTCTGGCTGAGCGGATCTCGGAGCTGACGCGTCAGGGCATCGCGCGGAAGCGGATCGTCGTCGATCCGGGGATGGGGTTCTTCCTTTCGGCTCAGCCGGAGTCGAGCCTGACCGTGCTGCGGCACCTCGATCGGCTGCGGGCGATCGGCGCGCCGCTGTGCGTTTCGACCTCGCGGAAGTCGTTCATCGGCAAGCTGCTCGATCGGCCGGCCGACGAACGCGGCGCGGCGACGCTGGCGACGGAAATCTGGGCTTGGAATCAGGGCGTGGAGTTCATCCGCACGCACGACGTCCGGGCGTTGAATGATGCCCTTCGGATTCTCGAACACATCCGCGTGGCGGAGTGAGAGTTCGAGTGGTGCGGTTGTGGGATACGGACGTGAGCCGTCCGGGCGGGCCGGCAACGTGCGAGCGTTCCAGGCGTTGAAACGCCTGGCGACGGACGTCCGCCCTCCGGCCGAATCACTCGCGGGCGCTTCGTGCTCGGATGCGGGCGCGTCGTGCCCTGGGCACCTAGTTGTCGGCGCGGGACAGGACGGCGCCGAGCAGCGCGGTGCGGTCGGCCGGGGTGGAGACCGACGCGTGGATCAGGCCGGCGGGCGGAGCGGCGGCTGGCTTGAGGCCCGAGTCGAGCGTCTGAACAGCGTGCGGGCCGACCGCCACGACGCGCGTGCCCTTCAACATCGTCAGCGCGGTGGGGTCGCAGGCGCTAAGCACGTCGCCGAACTCGCTCCAATCGATCACGACGCAGTCGGGATGCAGGCGTTCGATCAGGACGCCGGCCTCGATGAGGCACGCGGCGCGATGGACCTCGGTGCGCGTTTGCAGGAGCTCGGCCCAGGCGTTGGACTCGGGGCCGCGGCGCGCGACGATCAGCGTCGTGTGTGCGTGGGCCTCGAGCGCGTCGGTGGGGATGCCGTGCTCTTTCATGAACTGGAGGAGCTGTTTGACGGGGATGCGGCGGTCGCGCGAGCCGGGAATCTTGTAGCCCTGCAACTGCCCCCGATCGAACCATTTGCTGACGGTGCGCGGGGCGACGCGACAGATTCTCGCCACCTGCCCGGTCGTCAGAACCCGATCCTCTGGCATATACGTCTCCCGAATGCTGAAAGGTCACATTCGTACCCCACCCCAGATAATCGCCAGAAAGATAGTAGGGCGATTATCCGAATTCGGCTGCGAAGCGAGGTGGAAAACTACGTAGTCGGGAACGTGCGCGAGCGTGGATCGGGATCCGACGAACGTCGACCCATCCGAACCCCTCACGCGAGTGAGGGGCCAAAGGCGGGGCAGGCGCGCTGCGTCAAGAACGTCGCCAGGGCCGAGCGGCATCCTCGGTACGACCCCCGACCGGTGTCGACCCATCCGAACCCCTCACGCGAGTGAGGGGCCGAAGGCGGGGCAGGCGCGCTGCGTCAAGAACGTCGCCAGGGCCGAGCGGCGTCCTCGGCGGTACGACCCCCGACCGGTGTCGACCCATCCGAACCCCTCACGCGAGTGAGGGGCTGAAGGCGTGGCAGGCGCGCTGCGTCAAGAACGTCGCCAGGGCCGAGCGGCGTCTCGGCGGTACGGCCCTCGACTGGTGTCGACCCATCCGAACCCCTCACGCGAGTGAGGGGCCGAAGGCGGTGCAGGCGTCCTGCGTCAAGAGCGGCGTCCTCGCCGATACGACCCCCGACTGGTGTCGACCCATCCGAACCCCTCACGCGAGTGAGGGGCCGAAGGCGGGGCAGGCGCGCTGCGTCAAGAACGTCGCCAGGGCCGAGTGGCGTCCTCGCCGTACGACCCCCGACCGGTGTCGACCCATCCGAACCCCTCACGCGAGTGAGGGGCCGAAGGCGGTGCAGGCGTCCTGCGTCAAGAACGTCGCCAGGGCCGAGCGGCGTCCTCGCCGGTACGGCCCTCGACTGGTGTCGACCCATCCGAACCCCTCACGCGAGTGAGGGGCCGAAGGCGGTGCAGGCGCGCTGCGTCAAGAACGTCGCCAGGGCCGAGCGGCGTCCTCGCCGGTACGGCCCTCGACTGGTGTCGACCCATCCGAACCCCTCACGCGAGTGAGGGGCCGAAGGCGGTGCAGGCGTCCTGCGTCAAGAACGTCGCCAGGGCCGAGCGGCGTCCTCGCCGATACGACCCCCGACTGGTGTCGACCCATCCGAACCCCTCACGCGAGTGAGGGGCCGAAGGCGGGGCAGGCGCGCTGCGTCAAGAACGTCGCCAGGGCCGAGTGGCGTCCTCGCCGTACGACCCCCGACCGGTGTCGACCCATCCGAACCCCTCACGCGAGTGAGGGGCCGAAGGCGGGGCAGGCGTCCTGCGTCAAGAACGTCGCCAGGGCCGAGCGGCGTCCTCGCCGGTACGGCCCTCGACTGGTGTCGACCCATCCGAACCCCTCACGCGAGTGAGGGGCCGAAGGCGGTGCAGGCGTCCTGCGTCAAGAACGTCGCCAGGGCCGAGCGGCGTCCTCGCCGTACGACCCCCGACCGGTGTCGACCCATCCGAACCCCTCACGCGAGTGAGGGGCCGAAGGCGGAGCAGGTAGGCGAGCGGCGATCCATCCGACCCGCCGGCAGGGCACCCGTGCGACGGCGATGCAGAATGCAGAACGCGAGCGCGGGAAGCGGGAGTGCAGCCGGGGCGGCTGCTTTCCATGGGCTCAACACAGCCGGATGGCGGCTGTGCTACAAAAAAACGGGCAGGCGTTTCGGCCTGCCCGACATGAAGACGATCGCCCGAGCGATTCAGCCCTGCGCGAGGCGGGCCGGGACCGCCCGTGTAATGGCGTGAATCAATCGCGCATGTTGTCCTGATAACCCGCGTACGGCCAGTGCGTCTTGCTCGGCTGATACGGCGCGCCCCAGATGCGGGCGCCCGGCGTCGGCCAGGTGTCGAAGCGCCACGACGGCCCGCGCGAAATCAGGTCGCGGTCGCCGGAACGAACGTTCATCTGCGCCGCGGTCGCCGCATCGGTCGACTGCCGCCCCGACGCGAGCGTCGAGCGGGCGCTGCCGTCGCAAAAGATGACGTTTTCGGTCATCAGCCGCTTGTGCCAGCCGTACAGGAAGATCGGGTCGGGATTCACCGTCCCGTTGTCCAGGCCGATCATCTCGAAGAAGTGCGGCTCGCCGATGAGAATCAGCCGCGACGTCTCCGGCAGCGTCGAGAGGCGTTTGCCGTAGGGCCCGATCGCGAACGCCATGCTGTCGTTCATGAACGAGAACAGGCTGCCGCGATAGCTGCTGCCGATGATGTCGTAGCAGGGCAGCTCGTCCATGTCTTTGGGCCAGTCGTGCCCCTGCGTCGTGCCCTGGTACGTGGGCAGGCCGCGGTCCGACGGGCAGTGGAACGATTCCATCTTCTTCGAGTCGCTCTGGTCGATGCTGCCCAGGATGTAGCGGTTCAGCGGGCGTGTCCGCGCCGCGTAGGGCGTCGTGTCGTCGAGGATGAAGCCGCCCGCCGACCCCGGGAACGGCTTGACTCCCGAGCGCCCGCCCCAGGCGAACCAGTTCACCATGCGCCACTTCCAGAAGGCGCCGGTCGTGCGGCGCATCATCTGGTGGATGGGGATGATCAGGTCGTTGTATTCGCTGGCGTATGCGTTGCAGGCCGTGCCGATGCCGCGCTCGTTGCCCAGGCAGTAGGCCCGCTTGCCCTGCTCGCGCGCCCCTTGCAGGCTCGGCAGCAGGATCGAAATCAGCAGCGCAATAATGGCCACCACAACGAGCAGCTCGATCAGCGTGAACGCCCGAACTGACTTGCGACCGTTCATGGACGACTCCTTCGGAATTCCGGCCCGGCGGGCCAGTCTGCGAGTTGGTCGGAAATGAGGCTCAACCGCCGCCCGGCGGCAACACGCTTCCGCCGCCCGAACGCGCGATCACGCCTTTGAATTTCTTGCACGACGGGCATTCGGCGTAGCCCTCGCGCTCTGGAATCTTATCGGTCTCTTCAAGCGTCAACTTGGCGACCTTGCCGCACGCTTCGCACTTCAGCGTGAATTCGGCTGGAGCGGCCGCCGGATTGATTGCAAGCTTCGGCGCGGATTGCGCGTCAAGCAGCCAGTATGCGGCGGATGCGAGCACGAGAATCGCCAGCACGACAAGCAGCCCCACGCTCAGCTTCGCGCGGCGCGTAAACTCCGATTGGGCGGCTACAGTTTTCATGATCTCAGCCTTGGGCGCACGAAGTGACTTTCCGGCCCAGCCGTTATTATACCGCGCCGATTCGGCTGGTGGCAAGCGTCATGGTTGCGGCCACCCGTCCCCGCAGCCGCAAAAAACAGGGCCCGACGTGCGGGCCCTGTGCATGCGTTGGCTGTGGCTTCCTGGCCTAGTATGCGCCGTTCAGATTGTCCTGATAACCCGTGAACGGCCAGCGCTTCTGTTGGCCTGCGCCCGGCGGCGCGCCCCATACTCGGGCGCCCGGAGTCGGGTATGTGTCGAAGCGCCAACTCGGTCCGCGCGAGACATAGCCGCGGTTTGCGTTCATCTCGTTGGCAGTCGCGGCGTCAACCGTGAAATGGCCGGTCGCGAGTGTCGAACGCGCGCTGCCATCCACGTACAGCAGGTTGTCGGTCATCTGGCGCTTGTGCCAACCAAACACCACCACCGGATCGGGGTTCGTCTGCCCATCGTCCAGGCCGATCATGTTGAAGAAAGTAGGCTCTCCGATCAGGATCAGCCGCCCGGTGTCAAGCAGCGTCGACATCCGATGGCCATACGGCCCCAGCGCGAAGCACTGACCCGATCCGCCGTAGAGGCCGTACTTGCTGCCGCGATAGCTGTTGCCGATCACGTCGTAGCAGGGCTTTTCGAAGATGTCGCGCGGCGCGTCGTCGATCAGGTTGCTGGTCGGATAGCCGCGGTCCGAAGGGCAGTGGTACAGCTCGAGCTTCTTGCGGTCGCTGTCCCCGGTGTCGGCATACAGGTACTTGTTCAACGGCCGCGTCCGCATGCCGTAGACGCCGTCCATATACGCGTTGGGCGTTTCGGTGGTCTTGGTTGCGAGCAGCACGCCGGGCAGGAACTCGATCGCGGCGTCGCGGCCGCCCCATGTGAACCAGTCGGCGCAGCGCCACAGCCAGCGCGTTCCGGCCGGAAGCATCATCTGCTGGTGAATCGGAATCGGCTGTTCGGCGCGGTCTTCGCTGGCGTACGAGTGGATTCCAGTGCCAATGCTGCGCAAATTCGCAATGCACACGGCGCGCTTGCCTTGCTCCCGGGCGCCGTTCAGGCTCGGCAGCAGGATCGAAATCAGCAGCGCGATGATCGCCACCACGACCAGCAACTCGATCAGCGTGAAGCCGGCGGACTGCTTGCGACGGTTCATTGAAAGTGCTCCTATCTTGCCTCGGCCGATCGCCGCACAGGCACCCATGCTGTTTCGTCTCTTTCGTGCGCGCGTCTTCAGCCGCCCGCCGGGGCCACGCTGGGATTGACCGCGCGCTCCTTATAGGCCGTGTATTTCTGACACTTCGGACAGAAATACATACCCATTTCCGTTTTCAGTGCGTTCAACTGATGCTCGGTCACCGTCTCGCGATAGCCGCAGGTTTTCGCGTTTTCGCAGGCGATGATGAAGGCACGTGCCTCGGCATTCTGTTTCAACTCGACTTTGGGCGATGACGAGAACTGGTAGATCCAGTACCCGCCCGCCAACAGCACGACAATCACCAGCACGACAACCAGCTTCGGATTCACCGCACCCCGACGCACGATTCTGCGTGCGAACTCGCTAAACATCACACTCCTCGAAATCTGGGCGGCGATCCGCCAGGCCGGCCGCACCGGCGACGGCGCCGCATGACCTGAGCCTTCGACGCGACAACTTCGACGTGCTCGCTTTCAGTAGTATATCTCAGCCCCTGTCGACTGCAAACCTCGTTACCCTGAAGTCATCGCCAGCGGGGACGCCGACGCCCAATTCACGACACGCTGGCTCGTCTTTCGCCCACATCACTGCTTCGCCACGCCGATGGACTCGATCGCCTTCAGCTTGTCGGCCTTCGAGGCACCGGCGTCGTAACGCGTCCAGGCCGGCGAGAGCTTCGCCACCAGCTCGCACAGAAGCTGCTCCTGCGCGACGTCCAGCGTGTCGGCGTTGACGACCTGCGCCAGGCAGTGCTTCAGCACCGAAAGACCCGCCGGCCCACTTCGCAGCAGCGCCGCCCGCGCGGCCTCGTCCGTGGGATTCTGCCGCAGCGCGACGATCGCCGCCTGCGCCGCTTTCTCCTCGCGCTGCGCCAGCAGGGCGTTGGCCCGGGCGCGCAATTCGACGATCGGCGACTCGCCCGGCAGCGGCGGATCGGCGGCCAGCGCCGTCAGCAGCGCCAGCGCCTGGTCCAGCCTCTCCGGCGTCAGCCGCGACTCGACCGCCGAGCGCACCTCGTTCCACACCGTCGGGCCGTCGAGCGCCGCGCGGGCCGGCGCGAGCGCGGCGGCGACTGCCGGGCCATAGGCGTCGCTGCTGAGCGCCAGGCGCAGCAGGCTGTTCGCCGCGGTGCCCAGCGTTGGCGCGTCGGCCGCCGCGAGGTCCTCGACGCTGCGAGCGTAGAGCGTCAGCGCCTCTTCCGTGCGCCGCGCCGCGGCGAGGCGCTCGGCGATGAGGCTGCGGACGCGGCCCAGCTCGCCGCGCGCCGCGGAGTCGCCCGCGAGCGACTGCTCGGCCAGGCGCAGCAGGTCGATCTGGCGCAGCAGCCGCGTCTCGCCGTTGTCCGGCACGCGCTCCACCCAGCTTTCGATCTCGCTGGCCGGACGGGTGGTCAGGATGCGCGTTACACCGCTCCAAGCCGCCTGCTGGACGGCGTCGGAGGGTTCGGCGGCGCCGGCGAGCCGCGCCCAGAGGGCCTGAAAGTGTGCGTCGGAGGCGCCCAGCTTGGCCAGCGCGTCAACCGCCGCCTTCCGCAGCGTCGCGTCGGCGTCGGAGGCGAGTGGGACGATCGGCGTGAGCAGCTCGGCGTCCTTGAGCGACTCGACGCCGATGATCGCCGCCCGGCGGATGGCGGCGGACTCGCGCGCGTCGAGGGCTTGTGCACAGGCAGGTGCGAAGCGCGGATCGGCGATGCGGCCCATCGCCAGCAGAGCCGCTTCGCGCAATGCATCGGTCGCAGCGAGACCGGCGTAGGTCGCGAGCAGATCGGCGGCGACGCGCGACTTGGTGGCGGCGTCGAGCATCTCACGCTCCGCCAGCCGGCCCAGCGCCGCGATCGCCTCGCGCCGCGCCGGTTCGTGCGCGCTGGCCATGAGGCGCAGCAGCAGCTCCACGTCGCCGCTTCCGCCCACCTGTCCCAGCGCGTCGACGAAGCTCCGCCGCACCTCCGCCGCCGGCTCTTTTTCGAGCAGCGTGGCGATGGCGGCGGCGTCGGCGGAGTTCCGCAGGCTGCCGACGACCTGCGCCGCCAGCGCCCGGACGCGCGGCTCCGCGTCGCCCAGCAGCTCGCGCACCCGCACCACGACTTCGTCGCCCGGCGGCTTGCGGTCGGCAAGCTGCGAGCGTACCAGGTCGAGCGCCAGCAGGCGCACCGATGGTTCCGTGTCGGCCAGATAGGTCAGCAGCAGGGCCGGCCGGTCGGCCGCCGCCGCCCGGTGGAAGCGGTCGCGCAGCGATCGCTCGTAGCGGGCCCGCAACGCCTCCAGCTCGCTCAGCAGCGTCCGCTGCCGCGCCACCAGCCGCGAAATCTGGTTGCGATGCCAATCGGCCAGCGGCAGCAATCGCGTCCCCTCCCACCAGCCGGCCGCCGCCGTCGGCGATTCGAACGTCTGGCCGGTCGCGTTCTGCACGGCGAGCAGCGCCTGGTTGCGGATTTCGGGATTCGCATCGCCCAGCGACGGGACGATTGCCGCCACCGACGCATACTCGGTCATCTGCCCGAGCGTTTCGATCGCCGCCAGCCGCGCCGGCAGCGCGGCGGTCACGTCGCAGCTCAGTCGCCCCAAGCGGTCGATGACCTCGGCGGAGCGCGCCGCGCCCAGTGCGCCGGCGGCGGATTTTCGGACCGCGGCGTCGTCGTCGCTGAGCATCGCGGCGAGGGGCTCGATATAGGACGGGTCCAGCGCCTCGGGCAGGTCCGCCAACGCGTCCGCCACGGCGCAGCGGGCCGAGTTATCTTCCGTCGCGTTCAGCAGATTGAGCAGGGCCCTGGCGCTCTCCGGCCAGCGCTGCCGCAGAAGTTCTTTCGCGCCCGTGCGCCGCACCTGCGCCGCGTTCGGTCCGGAAATCAGGGCGAGCAGTTCATCGAGCCGTGCCTGATCGAAAACGGCGCTGCTGGTCGGCTGCGAGCGGGCGACGTCCTGCGCCGCCGCGGCGGGCGTGAGCGCCAGCGCGATGGCCAGGATGGTCAGAAACTCGCGCATTTGTCGCCGACTCCGTTCGCAGGCGCAGGTCTCGGAGCGGACCCGGATCGTGAGGAGAGGTTAGTCGCGGCGCGCCGCCGACGCCCGATAAGACTTCGACGTAACCCCTCACGCTCGAAGGGGATGCATCTCCGTTGAAAGTATACCGACATTTCCGTGGGACGGTACGGCACGCGCGGTTCCGCCAGATTTTCTCGAACCAAATCTCGCCCGGTCCGTTACCCGATAAGTCGAACAGGCTCGGCCTTGCCTGACCCTTGTCGCGTCTGGTCGCGACCGGTATGGTGAGTCCTGCGGATTCGTGTCCCGCTACGGAGGCTTCAGCGTGTTGCGTGCAAAATCGCTGGCGAGCGTGCTATTCCTCGGCCTCATGGTCCCGCCGATCTACGCTCAGGGACTCTGGAACGACCTCTATCGCGGACTGCAACTGTTCTCGACGCCCAGCGGCGGGCCGCTGGGCTTCTCGCAGGACGGTTCCGCCATCAACGGCAACCGCAATGGCCGGACGCGGATCGTCCCGAACCAGCTCGGCAACGGCTGGCGGCTGGAGCTGGACCGCACGTTCGGCACCGACAGCCGCGGACGTCCCGAAATCTTCGACGCGGGCCTCGGCGAGCTGGAGCTCTCGGGCTCGACGTCGGCGACGCTGGGCTTCACGCGCCGCGGCCTGCCGCACAAGCCGATTTTCATCGGCTCGGGCGACTTCGCCGCCTCGAACCTGAACTACGCGCTGCGGTTCAAATCCGGCGCGCAGGACGCCGAGTTGACCGGAACGCTCAACGCGGCTTCGACCTTCGAGATCAACCAGCTTGGATTCTACGAGGTTGATCTGAACGTTCAGAACACGACCTCGTCGCTGACGCTGGACGGCGTCGCGGTCGACTCGGAGGACCGCACGGACTTCGACATCGGGCCGATCGCGCTGAAGGGCAACATCTTCGTCGACGGGGCGGTCGCGCTGCTGCGCTCCGCGGGCGTCGACACCTCGGCGATCGAACAGCTCTTCCCCGGCTCGCCGATCGGACGCATCGGCGACGAGATCGAGGCTCAGATTCGCGCCGCAAACGTCGCCGGTGTGACGTTCACGCGTGACGGCGTGGACACGGCGTCGCTGATGGCCGACGCGCAGACCGCGGTGGTGCGCGAGATGTTCTCGTATTCGCTGCGCTCGAGCCTGGCGCCCGTCATCGGTGGGAACGCGGCGCTCACCGCGCCGGCGAGCGACAACGGCCAGAACCAGTCGACGCCCGAGCCTGCGACGTGGATGCTGATCGCGGGCGGCGCGCTGCTGGCGCTGCGGCGGCGGGCGCGCTAAGAATCCGCCGCGCTGGCCGACAATGTGTCGCGCTGGCCGTGAATGAGTCGCGCTGGTGGGGTGCGAGATGGGAGTCTCGCAGCAGCAGGATTACACCTCGACGCCGTTGTTCTGCACGAGCTTGCTCGTCCGGCGATTCGCGCCGTCGTAGGCGTAGGTGGCGAACGTGGTCTGCGTCGTGCCGCTCGAGTAGCGGCTCTTGACGGCGACCAGGCGGTTCCAGGCGTCGTAGGCGAACTTGAAGATGCCGTCGTCGGTCAGACTGCCGTTATCGTCATACGACAAGGTGGTCGCGTTCGACGCGAAGTCGTCGTTGATCACGAGCGAGTCGCCGCCGTCGTCAAGGTCGAGGTCGGCGTTGTTGTCGTACCCGATCTTGACGTCGTCGAAGTCCTGGGCCGCCGTGCTGGCGATGTGGCCGTGGAACAGGCCGGCGTGGCCCGCGGAACAGTCATCGTCGACCGTGGTCGTGTCGAGCAAGGCGGTCTCGTCGCTCCAGGTGCCATCGTCGTCGGTGTCGATCCAGAACCGCAGCCGCTGCAAGGCGGAGTTTCCGAGATCGTCACCCACGACCACCTTACCAGTATACCAGTTCCCATTCGTCAGCGACACGGTCGAGCCGGACGAGAGCGGGCTTTGCAGGATGCCGTCGTTGACGCGCTTGTACACCCAGGCCTTGCTGTCGGCGGCCTTCACGATCACCGCCAGCCAGTCGCCGGGGTTCACCCAGCGCACCAGAAACCCCGGCGACGGGCCGGGCGCCCACTTGAAGCGGAACGTGGCCACGTACTTGCCCGCGCGGAAGCCGCGGCGGACGATGCAAGTGTCGTAATACTCCGTGCTCGTCGCCGAACTGCTGCGGAGCAGGTTGTTGTTGGAGTCGTCGATCTGGACCTCGGCCTTGTCGCTGAACCAGCGGCCGTCGGCTTCGTACGGGCCGACCAGGTCGCGGACCTTGAAATTGTCGAACGCGTTGGCCGAGGCGTGGCTGCACCACAGACCCACCTGACCGGCCGGCACCGTCGCGGCGCAGCCGTGCGCGGCGCCGCTGCGGGCCTCGGCCTCGATGCCGAAGGCGACGCCGTTGGTGATGGTGAAGCTGCCGCTGGACTTCTGCGTCCAGGTGCCGCTGGACACCTGGTAGAGGGCGCGGCAGTCTATCAAGAGCAGTTCGCTGTTTCGCATGCATGAAGGATAGCGTAGGATTCCTAGACCGGCAAGTTGCCGGCGGCGGAATGTTCGGAAGTCGCGGGCGGTCCGGGGGTTACGCCGGCGGATTTCTTGGCGACGAAGCGTGGGCCGGCGGCACGGCCCGATAAGGCGCGACCGGCGCCAACGCCACGGCTGCGGCATTACTGCCGTGAGGCGGCCTGTGTCGCAGTCGTTCAAATGCCCAATTCCGCGATTATGCGGCCTCGGCCGAGTATGATGTCGCTGCGCGCTGGCACTGGCGCACGCGAATCCGGCTTTAGAGAAACACCGCACCTGCCAAGCTGCGTAGAAGCCTGAAACCCTACCACACACCGACGTTGAGGACGAAACAGGGAGGCGCCGACGTTTTGGACCCTCGCACGCGGACCTGCGCGCCCGCGCCCCGGCGCGCCTACCGCCTACAGTGAGTGGCTTTGTGAATCAGATTCCCGCACTCCGGGCAACGGCCAGACGTATTTCCCACCAAGCTGTACCCGCAGTCGCAGTAGTTGGGTCGATCTCGCGGGTGCCGGCGCAGGGCGGCGAACAACGGCAGCACAAGTGGGACCGCAATCCACAGAGGTAATATCATACGGCGGTGGGGTCCTGCCATCCTGGTGCTTGGCATCAGGTAATATGTTGGCCACATTCTGACGGAGACCTGCAACCCCGGATCGATCGCTACAACTGCAACGTCATCCAGTTGTGCAGCAGTCGCTTGATGCACAACCAGCGCCGCTCCGGCAAGCGTGAGGCTCCGCTTAAGATCTGATGATGCGCATCCGATGTGGACACACCCCGACATACAGAGTATCAAAACGAAGCCACACAAGGCGGCAGTATGTCTGCCTTTCATATAATGCTTCACTTATCCCTTATTATGGTTGCGTAATCATCCCGCAGGCAGCCGAGCATTCGTCGCCCGGAAAGTAACGCTTACAGCACTTTTCACAGTGGTACACGCTAGCGCAGCAAGCGACACACTGGTCAGGCGCAAACGGCCGATCGTCCTTACCACCAAGCCCGCAGCCAGAGCAGCAATTCCCTCCAAGCGTCGGTAGCGTGTTGACAGCAACAGGAAGAGGCGTCACAGTGTAGTAGTTGTAAATCGTGTAGCCCATGTCCACAATGTCGTTGCCAACGTCCACATTTATCTCGAAAATGTCGTCCACAACCTGCTTCGAGGGCGATGGTACGTGGTTTGCGGGGTTGTAAGGGCTGGGGG
>JAJVHV010000010.1 GCA_022072445.1 Phycisphaerae bacterium
TCGGCCTCGGAGTATCGCGCCCCCATCCGAGCCCCGAGCGTCAGCGAGGGGTTCGACCTGAGTGTGCCCCCGAACTCGGCGCATCGCGCCCCCAGCCGAGCCCCGAGCGTCAGCGAGGGGTTCGACCTGAGCGTGCGTTCGGCCTGGGAGTATCGCGCCCCCATCCGAGCCCCGACCGTGAGGGAGGGGTTCGACCTGAGTGTGCCCCCGAACTCGGCACATCGCGCCCCCATCCGAGCCCCGAGCGTCAGCGAGGGGTTCGACCTGAGTGTGCCCCCGAACTCGGCACATCGCGCCCCCATCCGAGCCCCGAGCGTCAGCGAGGGGTTCGACCTGAGCGTGCGTTCGGCCTGGGAGTATCGCGCCCCCATCCGAGCCCCGACCATGACGGCGAGCGAGGAGCGAGCCCGAATGGAGGGGTCCGATCTGAGTGTGCCCCCGAACTCGGCACATCGCGCCCCCCATCCGAGCGCCGACCGTCAGGGAGGGGTTCGACCTGAGTGTGCCCCCGAACTCGGCGCAACCGTCCCCATCTGAGCCCGAAACGTCACCAGAGCCGCGCGCGTCAGCAAACGGCGATCGACGCCAGCGCACCTGGGCGCGCCAACTCAGGCCCCCGTGCACCGCCGCGTGACAGACACCCCGCTCGCTCGGTAACATTCCAGCGGCGGAAGCGTCCACGCCGATAGCTGGGCCAGTGGTTCCGCCGGTCAGCGCCCGTCCGTGCCTGCGGTCGAACCAGCCGCACATTTTTAGGACTTTCGTACACAGTCCATGCGCGTCATCGTTCTCGAAAACGGCTCAATGGTCTCCGATGTTACCTGCGACCGCGAAGCGGTTTACGTCGGGTCCGGCGATAACTGCACGATCCCGCTCAAGGACTCCCGCATCGGCGACCGCCAGCTCGTGATCTACCCCGACGCCGACCGCGGCTGGGTCATTGAGCAGCTCCTCGCCGAGAACCCCGTCCAGATCAACGGCGCCACGATCACCAGCCGCCAGGAGCTGAAAACCGGCGACGAGATCGCTATCCGCGACTTCATCCTCCGCGTCTTTCCCGAGCACGCCGGTCAGGCCGTCGTCACCCCCGAGATCAGCACGTCCGTCAATCAGTTGGCCAGATTCGCCAGCTTTCAGCTCCCGCCCGGTTCGCTGGTCAAGAAAGTCGACGAGCCGCTCACCGTCCAGCCGGCTCACCTGCACCGCGTCGGCCGGCTGAATCTCCAGCTCGCGCAGTGCACTACGGTCGAAGCGTTCATGAACATCGCGCTCCAGGCGCTGCTCGAGTCTTTCGCGGCTCACAAGGCCTGGATCGGCGTGCGGCGCGTCAACTACGGCAGCATGGAGTACGTCGAAGGGCGCCTCCTGACCGGCAAACCCACAGACCTGCCCGAGATTGGAACCAAGATTCAGCCGCGCGTCGCCGATCGCGCCCAGTTCGTCGAGATCCACCGCGTCAGCCCCGAGGATCACACCGCCGTCATGGCCGGCCCGCTCGTCGGACCGGACGGCACCCTCGGCATGCTCTATGTCGACAGCGGCGACACGGGGCGCAAGTTCGACCTCGCCGACCTCGATTTCTTCATCGTCTTCTCAAACCTCTTCGCCGTGCAGCTCGACGCCATCCTCAAGGAAAACGCCCGCAACCGCGACGCCATGATCGACGGCCAGGTCAGCGTCGCGCACGAGATTCAGGCCCGCCTCACGCCCCGAAAACTCCCGCAGTGGGACGGCCTCCAGTTCGGAGCCTTCCGCGAGCCCGGCCGCGTCCACAGCGGCGACGTCTATGACGTCGTCAAGCTCAACAACGGCATGGCCGCTTTCATGGTCGCTCACACGCCCGCCACCGGCGCCATGCCCAGCATGCTGATCGCCCAGGTCCAGGCCGCCTTCCGTTCCGCCGCCATGCATCAGGACGCCCCGCACCTCTTCCTCCAGTGCATGAACTGGCTGCTCTTCGACGGTCAGAAAGATCACCCGCTCGACTGCTTCATGGGCATCGCCGACCCCAGCACCGGCGAGCTGCGCTACTGCATCGCCGGCGAACTCGGCGCCTACGTCATCGGACATCGCGGTGACGAGCGGCCGCTCATGCCGTCCGAACCGGCCGCCTCGCTCGGTCTGGTCAAAACCGCTCCCTACCAGTCGCGCCCCGAACAGCTCGAACCCGGCGAGTCGCTGGTCGTCTTCACGCCCGGCGTCACCACCGCCAAGAGTCGCCGCGAGGAGGCCTTCGGCCACGAGCGCTTCGTCGACATCCTCTGCGACGGTTTCGGACAGCTCGCCAGCAGCATGCTTAAGGAAATGCTCACCGACCTGCGCTCGTTCACCGAGGGCGGCTCGCAGCCCAACGACGTCACCGTGCTCCTCATGCACCGCGTCGCCCGCTGACTCCCCGTCGCACCATGTAGAACAGCCGCCCTCGGCTGTTCGGGATGTGTAGAGCAGCCGCCCCCGGCGGCACTCCCGATGGCGCACGTGCGTTCTGCATTCTGCATTCTTCATTCTGCATTCCTGATTCTGCATTGCCGTCCCATCAGCCGCCCCCGGCGGCACTCCCGATGGCGCACGCGCGTTCTGCATTCTGCATTCTTCATTCTGCATTGACACCCTTCCCACGCTCCCCGCCCGCTACACTATTCTGTCCCGCCGGAAAGCGCGGCGGTGCGCGCCCCGTGGACGGACCGTCCTCCACACGCGCATCCGTGTCGCGCCGGCTAGAACGTCGAGACAGACCGTATGAGCCTTCCCGGACCCACGCGCGACGCCATCGTCGAGCGCCTCCGCACCGTCATCGCGCCCGGCAGCGACAAGGACGTCATCACGCTCAACATCGTCCGGCAGATCGCCCTCGACGACGGCGTGGCGCGAATCGAGTTCGAGCTGCCACCCGGCGCCGCCCCATTCCAGGAGCAGCTCCGCTCCAGCACCGCCGCCGCGCTCCAGCACATCCCCGGCCTGCGCTCCGTCTCGGTCGAGTGCACCATCCGCGCCAACCGCGCCACCACCAGCATGCCCGGCGTCCGTCACGTCATCGCCGTCGGCGCCGGAAAGGGCGGCGTCGGCAAGAGCACCATCGCCGCCGTCCTCGCCGTCGGCCTGCAGCGCCTCGGCTTCCGCGTCGGACTGCTCGACGCCGACGTGTATGGTCCATCCATCCCCAAAATCATGGGCATGGAAGACATGACGCCCACCGGCGACGAGCACGGCCGCATCCACCCGCCCGAAATCGAGGGCATCCGCGTCATGAGCATGGGGTTCATCGTCCCGCCCGACGAGGCCATCGTCTGGCGCGGGCCGATGGCTCAGAAATACGTCAAGGAGTTTCTCGACCGCGGCGCCTGGGGCGAACTCGACTTCCTCATCGTCGATCTGCCGCCCGGCACGGGCGACATCCCGCTCACACTCGCGCAGAGCATCCCCCTCACCGGCGCCGTCGTCGTGTGCACGCCCCAGGACGTCGCCCTGCTCGACGCCGTCAAAGCCCTGCGCATGTATCAGAAGCTCGCCGTCGACATCCTCGGCATCGTCGAGAACATGAGCTACTACCTCTGCCCCCATTGCGGCCACCGCGACGACGTCTTCAGCACCGGCGGCGCCGAAAAAGCCGCCCGCGACCTGGCCGTCCCGTTCCTCGGAGCCATCCCCCTCAACGTCGCTATCCGCGTCAACGGCGACGGCGGCGCGCCGCTCTCGAATTTCACCCGCACCGAGCCGTTCGTCCGCGACGCGCTCGAATCGATTGTCAAAGCGCTCGTCGCCCAGGTCGAGGCCAAATCCGCCCAGCGCAGTCCGCTGCCCCAGCTCCGAATCTCGTAGCGCGTGCCCGCCGTGGCCCCGCGGAATAGCGAGTTTCGAATAGCGAATAGCGAATTGAACAGCTCGGCGCATCGAGCACCGTTGCAGTTCAACTCGCTATTCTTAACTCGCTACTCGCTATTCTCTCACAGCCCGACCGGCGTGCCCCACTCAGCGCCGAATACTTCGTCGTTGATCACCGCGAAGTAGCCGTCGTCGTCCACTTCGATCGCGTACACCGCGTCGCTGATCCCTCGTTGCGCGAACCAGCGGCCCAGCGCCGACTCGATGTCGTGCTCCTCCGCGCCGTGCGGCAGATCGAGCACCACCGTCCGAACGTCGGCATAGTCGAAACCGTAGCGGGGAACACAACGAACGGTCGTCGCTACCTTGGTCATCGCTCTTTCCTTCGGCTCCGCGCCGCGCCGATGCTCTCCGCGCTCATTATACCGCCGCTCTGCCGCCGCAACCCGAGGCGATTTTCGACTCCTTGCCACAGCCGATAAATGGTACGCACACTATTCCCGGTTATCCACCCGTACCGTCGCTTATCGCCTGAATCGGCCGTTCGCACGCGCCGCTTCGCCACCCACGGCCCTGAGCGCGGGGCGCTTCTTGCGCGATGTCCCTCCTGGAAGCATGAGATTCAGCCGCGCGCCGCGGGGCCGCCGCGCTATTCCGGAATCAACTGAAAATCGATTCGAAATCCGCCCGGCGCGTCCGGGTCCTCGCGGAATATGAAAATCAGCAGGTCGCCGCATCCGAAGTCCACGCCCACCAGCTTCTCGACGCCCGCCGCCGTCCCCACCGTCGCCACCGAGCCCAGCGCCGAATCGGCCGGTGCGTCCGAAAAATGCACCAGCGCGTCGAACGCGTCCGCGTCGAAATTCTGCGTCGTTTTGTCCGTATCCGTATCCAGCACACGCTGCACAAACCGCTGCGTGCCGATCGCCAGCGCGCGGCGGCATTGCAGCGTGAACTGCTGTGTCGTCGTGCCCGCTTCCACGCGCGTTTGATTGAGCAAAACCGGTCCAGGCGGCTCCAGATCCAGCGGGTCGTACACGCCGAACGAAAACGCCGCCCGCGCCGAAGTTTCATTGATGAATGAAACCGTGATATTCCCGTCGAGATCGGTCACGGTGTTGATCAACAGCCCCGTCCCCGTCTGACAGCCCGAGAGACACGCCAGCACCGAAGCTCCGAGCATGCCGAGACAGATGGCGGCTGACGACCCGATCGCCGTTGGTTTGCACTGCATGACGTTCATCTCCGCGGTTGGTACCGCACATCGACACGCGTTCGGTTCGGCAACGCTGCACCTGATTATCGGCAGCAGCGGCAGCCCGCCGCATCTTATCCCGCCTGCCGCCGGCCGTCTCGCTTGACGCTGCCCGGCCGCGGCGAATAATTCCGTCCGCCGGCCGCGTCAACCCCGTGCGGCGACCGTCCGATAGCGTAAGATGGGTGATTGTAACTCGCTTTCCCACAAGTGGCTTAAGACTCCGCCGAGGTGCCGTGTGACCACGCCGCGCAACCTGACGCTCCTGATCGCCGTGTCGGCCCTCGCCGCCTCGGGCGGGTGCATCCCGCTGTTTGATTTCACCAGCCGCGAACAGCCGCTCGGCGCCCAGCTCGCCACCTCGGTCACCTCGCCCGAGGCTGACCGCACGATTCTGGCCGGAACGGCCATCAGCGTGCGCTGGGGACTGGTCAATCGCACCGGCCAGGACGCAACGGTCATCATCGAAGTGGAGCGCCGCGACGATCGCTCGCGGACGGAGATCTTCCAGCAGACCACGTCCGAAACGCTGGTTGCCAAGACGACGAGCTGGGATACGACCGACTTTCCCAGCGGCGACTACGCCGTCGTCGTGCGGGCCGTCGTCGGGGAACTGACCGCCGAGGCCGGCAGCCCGGGGCGCATCATCATCAACGCGCCGGCCAGCTTCCGCTTCACGGCGCCGGCCAGCGACGCGACCCTGCCGCTCAACGGAACCGTGACGATCGGCTGGACGGCGTTCGACGGCGATGGCGACGGCCGCGTGAGCATCGGCGTTGACACCGATGCCAACCACAGCAGCGGCAACGAGCACACCATCCTGGCGGATCGGGTGCTGCCACGCTTCTCCACCGCCGACACTTTCGACTGGGACGGCCGCGACACGGACGGCGAGCTTCTGCCGGCCGCGACGTACAACGTCTTCGCCACCGTGACCGACACCCTGCACGACGCGGCGGTCGTCGAAGCGCTGGCTACGATCACCACTCCCAACACGCAGCCGACGTTCGCCTTTACCGGGCTCTCGTCGGATGTGACGGTGGACAGCGGCGATTCTGTGACGATTACGTGGACCGTCAGCGACGTGGACGACACGGCGTTCGTGACGATTCTGATCGACGACGACACGGCTGATGACGACGCGAACGACACGACGCCGGCGACGGTGATCGTCGCGCGGCAGAACGACGCGGACGGCGACGGCGAGACGACCTGGGACACGAGCGGCTTCGCGGCCGGCGAGTATTTCGTGCAGGCCCGCGTTGAGGACGACGTGAACACGGCGCTGTTCGTGGTCGCGGGCGGCAGCGTGACGGTGCAGAACGCAGCGCCCGAGGTGACGTTCACCGCGCCGACCGAGGACACGACCTTCCTGACGACGGACACGCCGCTGAGCATCGCCTTCACGGTGACGGACGCGGACGACGACGCGCTGATCGACCTGAAGATCGACGCCGACGACGACCACGCCAACGGCAACGAGCAGACGATCCTGCAGCAGCGGCAGATTCTGGCGGGCACGTCGGATGAGACGTTCGCGTGGAACGGGAACCTGGCGAACGGCACGCCGGCCGCGGACGGGATCTACGTTCTGTTCGCGACGGCCAACGACAACGTGAACGCTCCGGCGACCGTCGTGGCCGACGCGCTGATTTTCCGGCGGTCGGGCGCGAATCAGCCGCTGATCGCGCTGCTTTCGCCGGCGTCGCCGCAGACGATCGACCCGGGCGATTTTCTGACGATTGGCTGGCGTGACGACGATCCGGCCGGGGACGCGACGATCCGGATCACGGTGGATGACGACGCGACACCGGGGGAGGGGACGGAGACCGGGGACGCGGAGGTAGAGATTCTGTCGGGTCGGTCGGCGGCGAGCGACGACGGGCTGGACACGTTTTTGTGGCAGGCCCCGTCGCTGGATCCTGGGACGTACCATGTGTTTGGGTACATCAGCGGGACGGGCGGGCAGCACGTGGTGGTTTCGCAGGGGACGGTGATTATCCGCGATCCGTCGCAGTAGGGCGGGTTTGCGGGTTTGATAGCGGCGGGCGGCGGTGTTGAGCGTGGTCATGCTTCTAGTATGACACGTATTTCTAGGAATGCAAGTTCAGTGGGGAGATTTTTTCGCGCGCGGTTATCGGGCGGGAACGGACTTGGGGCGCTGCCAGCGGCGCGGGGTCCCTCCGCCGCTGCCGGGGCGGCTCCGATCAGGCGACGTGGTTCCACGGGGTGCGCTGCGCCCGTCTGCCGGCGGGCTCGCTCTGCCCGTGGCCAGAATCTGCGGGGATCCGCGGCAGGCGTCTGTGCACCGCGGCGGGGCCGTGTTTCGTTCTCCGCTCCCTGACGGTCGCGGCTCTGCCGCTTCTGCTCGCGGCGGCGGGGACGCCAGTGCGCCCTGGCGACGTGTATGACGCGGCACGCGTGTCCTGCCTCCGACCCCTCACTGGCGTGAGGGGTTCGGATCGGTCGACGTTCGTCGACCCCGTCGCCCCACCGTTCGTCGACCCGGATCGCCGTTCGTACCCCGTCGCCCCACCGTTCGTCGACGCGGATCGCCGTTCGTCGACCCCGTCGCCGCACCCGTTCGTCGACCCATTGACGGCGGGGTTTATTCGTAGCGCAGGGCTTCGACCGGATCGAGGCGGCTGGCCTTGAACGCTGGATAGACGCCGCTGACGATGCCGACCATCGACGAGGTGATCAGGGCAGTGGCCACCACCGTCGAGGTGATCTCGATCTTGAACATCTCGGTCTCGGCCAGCAGCTTGTGCATCAGGTCGGCGAACATCGAGCCGAGCAGAAAGCCGAAGACGCCTCCGAGCAGGCTGATGACCGTCGCTTCGACAAGGAACTGCAGCAGGATGTCGCGGCGCCGCGCGCCCATGGCGATGCGCACGCCGATCTCTCGGGTGCGCTCGGCGACCGAGACGAGCATGATGTTCATGATGCCGATACCGCCGACGAGCAGGCTGATGCCGGCGATGCTGTAGAAGACGGCCTTCCAGATGAACATGATCTGGTTGACCTGGCTGGTGGCCTCTTCCTGTTTGTAGGACTCGAAGTCGTCGGGCTCGCCGGGGCGAATGCCGTGCGCGCTGCGCAGCACGCGCTTCACCTTTTTCTGCACCTCGTCAACCTGGTCGGCACGCACAGTCGAGATCGTCAGGCGATTCAGCCACTTGCGGTTGAAGAAGCGCTTCAGGCCGGCGCGGATCGGAATGTAGACCGTTTCGTCGGCGTTCAGAAATCCCAGGTTGCCCTTCTTCTCCATCACCCCCACGACGCGGTAGGCGGCGTTGCGAATCTTGATCATCTGGCCCACCGGCTCGGTCCCGCCGAAGAGCTTCTCGGCCACCTTCGCCCCGATCAGCGCGATGGCGGCGGCCTCATCCTTGGATTCGGCGGGGGTGAAGACCCGCCCGCTGGCGGGCTCGTAGGCATTGACGGCGAAGTAATTGTCCGAGGTCGCCAGAATGGTGAAGTCGTCGGATCTCTGAAACCGTTTGACGGCCGCTTGCCCGAACACTTCCGGTGCGATGGAGTCAACCTCGCCGGGCAACTCCCGTAGAATCTTGTCCATGTCGTCGAGCTCGAGCGTCTGCGCATTGCCGACGCGCTGATTGCCGATTCGCGCGGTCGCCGGCATGACGTACACCACGTTCGAGCCCAGCGACTTGAATCGCCGGGCAAAATCGTTCGAGAACCCCTCCAGGATCGACATGCACGCGACGACGGACGAGACGCCGATGACCACGCCCAAAGTCGCCAGAACTGAGCGCAGAAAGTTGCTGTCGAGGCTGCGAAAGCCGGTCAACATCAGCCGAATGTAGAACATCGCTGGTCTCGCTGGACTGCCCCGGCCGCCCTGGCGCGCCCGCGCCAGGCGTCGACCGGCGGGCCACGCTCTCGGTCGGGCCGCAAAATGCGGCCAAGCACGCGGCTGCCAGGTCGGCGGCAGGCGGCATGATAACCCGCGAAGCGGGCTGCGCCAGCCTCCGCACCTCGACCCGATCGAGATTCGGCCGGGTGCGGCATAGTATTTGGCGTTCGAGCGGCGGTTGCCGTACGCTTCGGCGCCCCGCCCATAGCGGGCGCGGGTGGTGCGGCGCTGGCGTCTGGGCCGTGCACAGCGGGCGCGAGCCGCGGAAGAGGTGAATGGGTGCGAAGCGTGTTTTGTGCGATTGCGGTCGGTGTCGGGCTGGCCGGCGCGGGGTGTTCCCGGCCGGGCGCGTCGGGTCCTCCGGCCGATAGCTTCAACGTGCTGGTCGTGACGCTCGATACGACGCGGGCCGATCACCTGGGCTGCTACGGCTACGACCAGCCGACTTCCGCGACGATCGACGCCCTGGCGGCTGACGGCGTGCGTTTCGAGTGGGCCTATTCGACCGCGGGCTGCACGCCGGTGGCGCACGCCTCGATGTTCAGCGGGCTGGACCCGTACAAGCACCATTTGCGCGTGATCGGCGCGCCGAGCGGGAACAAACTGCCCGAGGAAATTCCGACACTGGCGACCGTGCTGGCGGAAGCAGGCTGGAAGACCGGCGCCTTTCTCAGCTCGTTTACGGTCTCGGAGTACTTCGGCCTGCACCGGGGCTACGAGAAATTCGACAACGGTCTGCTCGCTTCGGCCGACGACGTGTTCAAAGTCGATCCGCAGACGGGCAACTACCTTTGGGAAGTGCGGCGGTTTCAGCGCCGCTCGGACGAGACGACCGACAGCTTTCTGCGCTGGTTGCCGACGGTCGAGAAGTCGCCATTCTTCGCGTGGATTCACTACTGGGACCCGCACGATCCGATGATGGTGCCGCCCAAGGAGGTCATGGCGCGATTCGCGCCGCCGGCGAACTCGGATGAGAAGGCTGTGAACCGGGCGCGTTACGACGCGGAGATTTTCTACATGGACGCGCAGTTGGGGCGCGTCATCGAGGCGCTGAAGCAGAAGGGGCTTTACGAGCGGACGATCATCGTGGTGATCGCCGACCACGGCGAGGGGCTGGGCGACCACGGCTGGATGTATCACCGCCTGCTCTATCAGGAGCAGATGCGCGTGCCGTTCATCGTTCGCGCGCCGGGCGGGCCGCGTGGCGTCGGCGTGCCGCAGATCGTGCGTTGCATCGACCTTTATCCGACCGTTCTCGATCTGCTGGGGCTGGCTTGGCCCGAGCCGATCCAAGGCGTTTCGCTGCGGCCGCTCTGGGAGCGCAAGCCGGACGGGCCGCGAACCGCGTACGCGGACCAGCTCAACGCCTTTGACATGAATTCGAACGTGACCGAACAGCGCCCGCAGGATGGTCTGATCTACGCGTTGGTCGACGGCGACTGGAAGCTCATCTACCACGATCGCGCGCCCGAGGCGCATGAGCTGTTCAATCTGCGCGAAGACCCGCGCGAGTTGCAGAACGTTTTCGCGGCGCGCGCCGACGTGGCGAATCGGCTGATCGACGAGCTGCGCGCCCGAAACTGCATCCGGCCGATTCCGTTTCCGCCGGGGCAGATGAGCAAGGCTGAGATGGACGCGCTGGCCGCGCTGGGCTACGCCTCGCAGGGCGAGTCGACCTCGCGCCCAGCTACAGCGACGACGACTTCGGCGCCGAGCAGCCGGAGAGCGCCGTAGCTTGGGCTCCAGCTTGCGGGTGTGGGCGCACGGCATGCTCACGCCTGGCGGCGAGCGCATGCCACGCAAGCGAGCATGCCACGCAAGAGAGCATGCCACGCAAGAGAGCATGCCACGCAACAGGGCGATAGAATCCGCGTTGTGGGGCTGTCCAGGGTCCGTGGGGAGGCGTGAGCCATGTCGCACAGTTCTGAATCGCAGAAAGGGAATCGTCCGGTGGACTCGGGTCAGCCGGCCGGCGGGATCGACGACCTGCTGCGGCTTTGCCAGTGGCACGATGCAGATTCGACGCCGTTCGGCGTGCGTCTCTTCGATTGCCGGCCGTTCTGCGAGAGCATGATCTCCACGTCGGCGGATCCCGACGTTGCGGCGCGCTTCGTTACGGGCGCGGCGGCACCGCTCAGCGCTCACGCGAAAGTCCCGATCGGAGGCGCGATCACAGCGACGTGCGACCTGGGCTATCCCTGCCATCGGCTCGCTGAAGAGGGCATGATCGTGCGGGCGGAAGAGATGGAGTACAAGTGGCACGCGTACCAGAGCGACAGCGAGCTGCTGTTCGTCCGAAGCTGGACCGGCCAGCTTGTCGCCCGCGGCACATTCAGGCATGAAAAGAACCGCTGGCTGGTCGTCGACCGCGTGGACGTCGACGCGACGATGTGTCAGGCCGATCCGGCCCTCGCCGCGCAGCAGTTCGACTTCCTGGTCAAGGCGATGGTCTACAGCTCGCTGGCCTGCCATCCGCTCCCGCCGTCCATTCCCGACGACGCGACCCAGATTGCGATGTACAGTTTCAGCGTGTACGGTCGCCACGGCGGCATCGCGTCATTCGCCGACACGCTCGCCACGCCGGTCCTGCTCCCCAATCAGAAGTGGTCGGCCGGCAACTGGCCGGCGGCCCGCCGCGCGGAATTCGAGCGCGACGATGTGTGAGTCTGCGCGCTCTTGCGGCGTGCGGCGACGTTCGGGCCGGCCGCGGCAGAATCCTGCCGAAGCGGGTGGAATCAGGGCGGCGCGATCGCCAGCAGAAAGGCGCGGACCGGTCGGCGCGCTCGGCGGCGAACCCCGGTTTGACGCGGCCCCCCGCCGGCGTCAGAATGCCCCATTCACAATGCAGGCTTCGAGGAATGCGACCATGATGGCTCAACGGACCCGGCGTACGGCCGCGGCGCGGCTGGCGGCGCGTGGGCGATCGCTGGTAGTGCCGTGGGTTGGAGCGATTGCGCCGGCGCGGCTTTTTGCGGTTGGGGTGCTGGTGTTATCGGTCGGATGCCAGGGTTCGGGGGGCACCGGAACGATGCACGAGGCCGCTCCGGGGATTGCCGCGGTTTCGCATCCGACGCTGGAGGATTTTCCGCTGCCGACGGGCTTTTCGCTGGTGGATGATCACAGCCTGAGCCGGACGAGCGGTCAGATGCGGATGGTGCAGTATGAGTTCACGGGCGGTGCGAATCCGCCGAGCGTGATCCGCTTTTTCAAGGAGCAGTTGAACGCGGCGGGCTGGACGTTGAAGAAGGAGCGGTTTGACCGCGGCGAGCAGGTGATGCAGTTCCAGTCGGATCGCGAGGACTGCGAGATCCGCGTGCGGGCGCACTCGGGACGGACGATCTTCAATGTGGACATCGGGCCGCTGCCGAGCGGCTCGTCGGAGCGCGTTCCGCGGCGCTCGTAGAAAAAACGACCCCCGGGCGCCGCGGGCGGCGGCGCGAGGAAAACGGATGGATGCACAGACACGACATTCGCTGAAGACCAACGAGCTGGGCGAATTTCTGATCGAGACCCGCGATTATCTGCTGGGCAGGGGCCGCTACACGGTGATGCTCGTGGTCGCGGTGGTCGTCGTGGCGGCGATCGCCTTTCTGTGGAGCTCGAGCGCGAAGCGCGCCATCTACGCGGACTGGCAGCGGCTGACGGCGGTGCAGCTTTCGGCCGAAGCGGACAACAAAGTGGCGCTGGACGAGCTGCGCGCGCTGGCGGGGCACAGCGACGCGGGCCTGCGGCGGTTCGCGCAATTGCGGCTGGGGATGGGGCTGATCCGGCAATCGGAGGTCGACGCGACCGGGCGGGCGGCGCTGATCGACGAAGCGATCCGCACGCTCAAGGGTCTGTATGAGGACGGCGCGGCGCCGGCGAACCTGTCGGCGGCGGCGGGCATCGGGCTGGCGACGGCCTATGAGGATCAGCGCGACCTGGCGGCGGCCAAGGCGATCTACGACGCGCTGGCGACACAGGAGCGGTTCAAGGCGACGCCGTATGTGACGATTGCGGCGGCGCGGGCGGGGGACGTGCTGACGTTGACGCCGGTGGCGCTGGTTCCCGGGCTTCCGCCTCCGCCGGCGTCGGCGGTCAATGCGCCTGCGGCGCCGCCGGCCGCCTCGCAGCCGGCCAGCGCGGCGGTTGCGGCTTCGGGCGCGGCTACACCGAGCACTCAGGGCGTGAAGCCCGCGGACGGCGCCACCGCCGCGCCGGCCGCGAATCCATAAGTTGCCGTGCCGGTCGACGATGATCCGACGCTGGGCGACAGCGAAGCGGTGGTCGGCGAGAACGACCTGGTCCGCGTGCGGTTGAGCATCCGGCGACGGCTTCCTGGGCGGCGGCTGGACAAATATCTGCACGGCCGATTTCCGCAGATGTCGCGGACGACGATCCAGCGGCTGATCCGGCAGGGCTCGGTGACGGTCAACACGCAGCCGACGAAGCCCAGCTATGAGATGCTCTCGGGCGACGTGATCGAGTTGACGATCCCGCCGCCGCAGCCGAAGGACCTCATTCCCGAGCACATTCCGCTGAACATCGTTTACGAGGATGAGTATCTCATCGCGTTGAACAAGGACGCGGGGATCATCTGCCATCCTGCGCATGGCGCTCAGACCGGCACGCTGGCGAACGCGCTGGTGTATTACGCGGGTACGTTGAGCAGCGGGAGCGAGCCGTTCCGGCCGGGGATCGTGCATCGCCTGGACAAGAACACGACGGGCGTCATGCTGGTGGCCAAGACGGACGAGGCGCACTGGCGGCTGAGCGGGCAGTTCGAGCGGCGGACGGTGCAGAAGACCTACGTCGCGGTGGTCGAAGGGCGGCTCGATCTGGACAGCGACGTGATTGACGCGCCGATCGGCGTGCACCCGGTGGTGCGCGAGAAGTTCGCCGTTCAGGTCCGCGAGAACACGATCGACATCACGAAGGACGCGGTGACGCGTTACGAGGTGGCGGAGCGTTATCGGGGCTATACGCTGGTGCGGCTGCATCCCAAGACGGGCCGGACGCACCAGCTCCGGGTGCACATGTCGTACATCAGACATCCGATCGTAGGCGACACGATGTATGGCGGGCGGCCGGTCTCAGAGCTGGACATCTGCGGGACGGGCAGCGACCGGCCGTTTCTGGCGCACCAGGCGCTGCACGCCTGGAAGATTGCGTTTCGTCACCCGATCAGCGGCGCGCCGCTGGAGATCGAAGCGCCGTTTCACGGGCCGATGCGCCGGCTGATCGATCTGCTGCGAAGTTCGCGGAGCAAGTGAGCATGGATGCGACGAGGGGTGCGGTGCGGCGTGCGGGTTCGGGCGGCGCGGCGGTCTGCGTGCTCGCCATCGTGCTGCACGCGGTCGCTGGGGCGGCGATCGCGCAGCAGCGCGTGAACGGCACGACGGTCGCGCGTCTGGAGGAATGGACGCGAGCGGTGCCGGCATCGTGGAAGTGCGGCGTTTGCGTGATCGACGCGACGGATGGGCGCGTGCTGTTCGAGCACGACGCGGATCGGGCGCTGAAACCCGCGAGCACGCTCAAGCTCTTCACGACCGCGGCGGCGCTGGACCGGCTGGGCGAGGCGTTTTCGTTCCGGACCGAGGTGCTGCTGCACGAGGACGAGCTGTGGGTGATCGGCGGCGGCGATCCGGGACTGGGGGACGAGCGGCTGTGCGAGCGGCGCGGCGAGCGTCAGGACGCGGTCTTCGAGCGCTGGGCCGAGCAACTTGCGCGGCTCGGTTGCCGCTCGGTGCGGCGGATCGTGCTGGATGACCGGATCTTCGATCAGCAGGAGCGGCACCCGGACTGGCCGGCCGATCAGAGCCAGGCCTGGTATCAGGCGCCGGTGGGCGGGTTGAATTTCAACGACAACTGTCTCGACGTGCGCGTCACGGTTGGCGCCAACGGCGTCACCATTGCGGCGATTCCGGAGCTGCCGGGCGACCTGCTGGCGAACCGGCTGACGCGCGGCCGGCATCGGCCGGTGCTGCGGCGGGCGGCGGACGCGGACGTTTTCGAGCTGAGCGGCGGCGTTTCGCGCGCGACGACACTCGGTCCGGTCAGCGCGCTGCGGCCGGCGCTGTTCTTCGGCTACGCGCTGCGGCAGGCGTTGCTGCGCCGCGGGATCGAATGCAGCGAGGTGGTGCGCCGCGTTCTGAGTGCCGAGCAGCGCGGCGGCGCTCGGCGGATCGCCGTCGAGCAGACGTCGATCGGCGAGGTGGTGTGGCGCGCGAACACGTTCAGCCAGAATCTGTTCGCCGAGGCGTTGATCAAAGCGTTGTCGGCATTTGGGCCGGACGGCCGTCCGACCGGGCAGCCGGGCTCGTGGCGGGAAGGGGCGGCGGCGGTGCGCGAGATTGTCGAGCGTTTAGGCGTCTCGATGGCTGGCGCCGTGGTGCGTGACGGCAGCGGGCTGAGCCACGAGAATCGCGTCAGCGCGCGGCAGCTCGCGCAGCTTTTGCACGTCATGACGCGCCACCGGCACGCCGGGACGTTCGCTTCGTCGCTCGCCGCTCCGGGCGAGCCGGGGACGGTGCGGCGGCGGCGGCTGGGCAGCGCGCCGGCCGAGGTTCGGCTGCGGGTGAAGACCGGATCGATTCGCGGGGTCAGCAGCCTGTGCGGCTACGTGGAGCGGCCGAACGGGCCGGTGCTGGCGTTTGCGGTGATCTGCAACGAGTGCGACGATCGCGCCAAGCAGCTTGAGGCGCGGCTGGTGGAGGCGCTGTCGGCGGAGTAAGCGGCGTGCGCGGGCAAGCCTGATGAAGGCTCACATCCACTACGAGGCGGCGTTTGAGCACTTCCTGCGGCAGCGGCAGACGCCGTACGTCGCCGTCGCCGAATCGAAGAAAGCGATTTTCCGCGACGCGAAGCTCAAGAGCTTTGACTTCATCGTCTATGCACCGCACGAGCCGAGCTGGCTGGTGGACATCAAGGGGCGGCGCTGGGCGGCGCGCGGCGACGGGCGCAAGCCGATCTGGGAGAACTGGATCACGCAGGCGGATCTGGACGGGTTGGTGCAGTGGCAGGAGGTGTTCGGGGCGGGGTTTCGGGCGATGCTGGTGTTTGCGTATTGGCTGGACGATGGGGCCGCCGATCCGCCGCTGGACCTGACGCACAGTTTTCACGAGCAGCGTTACGTCTTTGCGGGGGTTCCGCTGGACGAGTATCGGCTGCACGCGCGGGTGCGCAGTCCGAAGTGGGGGACGATTCATCTTCCGCTGGCGGATTTCGCGCGGCATGTCCGTCCGTTTGTGCAGTGGCTGTAGGGTGAGCGACGAAGCGACGAAGCGACGGAGGGACGGAGCGACGAAGGGGTGGTGTGCTACGCTCCCTGAGCCCTGAACTCCGAACGCTGAGCCCTTACGTCGGCATGACCGCGCAGACCGCCGCTTCGGGCAGCCAGCCGGTCTGGCCGTCGGGCAGCCGCACTTCGACCCATCCGCCCGAGCGGCCGATGATGCTCAGCTCGACGCCGGCACCCAGCGGCTGCGCCATGACGGCGTCGTAGCCATCGCCTCGGCCGCGTCGCAGGACGTGCTCGGCCAGCACGACGGCCGGCGGCTGCGTCGTCTGCTGGCGCAGCTCCCACGCGGCTGACGCGGCGCTGGCGGCTCCGCCGAAGACGCCCAGCAAACCGAGCACAAGCAGGGCAGTCCGTTTGCGGCGCAGCCGCAGGAGCAGCAGCAGCCAGCCGGTGCTGGAGAGCAGCGCCGCGGCGGCGACGCGCTGCGAGAGCGAGTAGTTGTAGTGCGCGAAGAGCAGCGTTCGCAGGATGCGGTTTTCGCCGCTGGCGGCCAGCGCGGGCTGAACGCGGTTGCGGGCGTAGGCCAGGTTGGCGGCGAGCTTCGCGTCGCGCGGGTTGAGCCGCAGCCCGCGGCGATAGTGCAGGATCGCCTCGCCGAGCCTGCCCAGCCGCACGTGGCAGTTCCCCAGGTTGTATTCGATGGCGGGATTGGCGACGCCCTGCTGCACGAGCGATTCCCAGGAGGCGGCTGCGGTGCGATAGAGCTCGGCGGCCCGGGCGGGGTTGTCGCGGGCGACGTCGACGGCCTGGTCGAAGGCAGTCAGCGCGGCGCGCGCGATCTCGCGCTGCCGCTCCGGAGACATGCGCTCGACGGTGCCGAGCGACGCCGCGGCGAGTATTGTGGCCAGAAGCGACGCGCTCATAGACGCAGGTGCTCCACCTGCGCCAGGCACTCCTGCGCGGCCGCCGCCAGCCGATCGACGTCCGCGGTCGAACCGCCGCCGAACGAAAGCTGCTCGCAGGCCGCGACCAGGTCGGTCCAGCGTTTGAGGGCGTCGGGCGGTGCGCCGCGCTGCGCGAGGACGCGAGCGCCGTCGGCGCCGTAGACCTTAGCAGCGGGCTCGCCCAGGCGGTCGGCAAGATAGGTGGCGAGTGCCGTGCCGATCTCGCGGGCCCGCTCGGCCGCCGTCGGCCGGTTGGCGGCGTCGGCGATGCGCCGCCGCGCGTTGCGGCAAGCGCCGGCGCGGCGCCGGCCACCCTGGTCGCTGCGTGCCCGGCGGACCAGTGCGGCGGGAAACCAGACGATGGCGAAGAGTCCGGCGGGGGCGACCGTGGCGGCGGCGACCTGCCAGGGCTCGATCTCGAGCCAGGTGGCCAGCAGCGCGGTCTGATCGGTCTCGTTGCCCCAGAGCCCGTCGAGCGTTTCGGCGGGCGTGCCCGGCGGCGGGGCCGGTGCCGGCATGCCGCCGAGGTCCTGCTCGTCGAGCGTTTCGGTGGCGATGACGCGGATGGGGATCGGCGCGCTGCGCGCGATCTGATACGTGGCGGCCTCGGGGTCGAAGTAGGGGTATTCGAGCGCGGGGATTTCGGTCACGTCGGCGCTTTTGGCCCGCAGGACCTGCGTAAAGCGCTTAAAGCTGCCGCGGTTCTCGCCCGCCGGCACGTCGCTGGGAATGCGGAAGCGCTCGTTGAGCGCCGGGTCGGAGGCGAGCAGGGGCGGTGAGAGCGTCTCGACCGGTCCGTCGCCGGAAAGATCGATCGTGAGCTGGATCGGGTCGCCGACGCGGAGCTCGGTGGGCTGGGCGTGGACGTCGATTTTGTAGCGGCCGATGGCTCCGGCGAAACTCCGCGGCCGGCCTTCCATGGGGAGCGGCAGCACCTCGGTGGGCGGCATGCGCGGGACGATGCGCAGGCGGCGGGCGGCGACGGCCTGCGGCTCGAAGAACCCGCTGCGGAAGCGGGTCGGATATTTCACGTCGAACGCCACGTCGACTTCGAGCGGACCGATCCGCGAGGGGATGTAGTCGGTCTGCACGTGATAGGCGTATTCGGGGTAGCGCCGGCCGTCGCCGCCGACGACGCTGCGCGTGTCGTATTCGGTCGGCAGCGGAAAGGGGCCGAAGCCGCCGCTGTCGACGAAGCGGAACATGGCGGCGCCGTCGAGCATTTCGCCGCCGGCGTTGGCCGCGCGGATGCGCAGCGTCATGACCAGGTGCACCCGCTGTCCGACGTAGACGCGCGTCCGGTCGCAGGTGATCTCGGCCCTGGCGAGCGCTTCGGCGTCGCTGGCGCGGACGGTCAGGTTCTGCGGGCGCGTCGCGAGGCGCTTGCCGTCGACGACGATCGCGATCGGCGGAATGAGCAGCGGGCCGAGCTTGCGCGGCACGACCTCGAAAACGTAGCGCCGCGAACGGCTGCTCCAGACGCGGCCATTCACGATCGTCTGCTGTGTCGACTCGCCGCCCGAACCGAGGTACTTCACGTCGGCGTCGGCGACGACGGGCGCCTGCGGCTCGTCGCAGGTTTCAAAGTCCGATACGACGACCTGCACGTGCAGCGGCTCGTTGACGTAGGCCTCGTCGGCCACGGCCACGTCCACCTGAGCCTGGGCGCGGGCCGACGCGGGCGCGAGGCCGCACAGCAGGAGAAGCAGCGCGGTGCGAGTTATGCGGGCATTGCGATGCATACGTACTCTGACGACGGAAGCCGGCCGATCCGACACAATGTGGCCCAGCCGCCCACGGCTGTGGCCAGTCCTCATGCGGCTGTGCAGCGCGTGACGGGGAGTGCAGCCGAGGGCGGCTGCTGTCCAAAGATGCTTCGAACGCGGCTGATGTCCACTAGCCGCCCGAGACGACGGCGTGCAATGCCAGCATGCTGTAGGCGGTCGCCAGCGACGGATTGCCCTCCATCCAGCGCTGCTCGTCGGCATTGACCCAGCTTCCGTCGCCGCGTTGCAGCTTGGCGAGCTTGGCGACCAGCTCGCGGCGCCAGTCGTGCTTTTCGCCGCGCGCGTCTTCGATTTCGCGCTCGCCCCAGACGTTCATCGCCCGCGCGAACACATGGTAGTAATAATACAGGCCCTCGCGCGACTGGGCGTCGGGCATGTTCGGGTTGAAATCCAGCGTCCAGTGCCGCCGGATCCACTCCAGCGCCGCTTTGACGCGTGGATCGCTGCGCTCCAGTCCGGCATACAGCAGGCTCTTGAAGCCGGCGTAGGTCATGCTTCCGTAGCAGCGGAGGGCCATTCCGCCGCCGGCCGCCTCGGCTTCGCCGGCCTTGCTCTCGCCGGCGTTCGCGGGCGAGTAGATGAAGCCGCCGTCGGTCGCGCCGCGCGCGAAGGGCTGGTCGTTGGTCTCGGCGAGCATCTGGCAGCGGCTGATGAACGAGACGGCCTTTTTGTAGGCCGGGTCGTCCTTCGGCAGGCCGCTGTCGTGCAGCGCTTCGAGCATCATCTGCGTGTTGGAAAGGTCGGGACGCTTGCCGTGGCCGTATCCGGCGCCGCCGTACCACGGGTCGTCGACCGACTTGGCGTCGTCCTCATCCCACTGGTGCTTCTTGAGAAAGTCGCGCAGCTTGGCGAGGCGCGCCGCGTCGGCGGACTTCGCCGTGCGCTGGGTGCGTTCCAGCGACGCGAACATGGAAAGCGCCACGCTCGACTCGTAGTTCTTGAGCAGCCCCTCGGCGCCATAGATGCCGCCGTCGTCGCGCTGCGCGCGAAGGACGTATTCGAGCCCGCGGCGCACGGCGTCATGCTGCGGGCCGACGCTGGGCTCCTCGATCAGTGCTTTGAGCACCAGGCAGGTGATGCCCGGCCCCATCTCGCCGTTCCAGCCGCCCTCTTTCTCCTGCGCCGCGAGCAGAAACCGCGCCCCGCGGGCCGTCAGCTCACGCGCCTGACGCGCGACTTCGTCCGGCGGCCGCGCCGCTCCATCTTTTGCTTGGACTTCCTCCGTCTGTGCAGCGGGCGCGCCCGGACTGTGCTGCGTGTCCGGCGTCTGCTGCGCACCGGCCGGGCGGGCAACCACCAGGAGCGGTACCAACAGCAGGGCGCGAACGAACGAGTGCGTGCTCATGATTGACTCCGCAAAAGTCGCCAGGCTCGGATCGGCAGGCAGACCGCGACCGGGAGATTCTACGCCAAGAGTCCGGCCGGTGGGCAGGCGCCGCACCGGCGAGCCGTCCACGCCGCCCCAGGCCGTTCCTCTCGCCAGCGCCGATCAGCCCCCGCCCAGCAGCCCCAGCAGCAGATTCGATACGATCGACGCGACGGTGTCGCTCACGCCGCCGTACAGCCCGTCCACGAGCGCCTCCTGCACGGAGCAGCCCGCGGCGCCGGCGATGGAGACGGCGCCGAACCAGCCGGTCCGGCGAATCGAGGTTCCGCAAGTCTGTCGTCGATTCATGGTACTTGAATCCTCCTGATCGAGTGTGTCGCACCGCTGATGACGTCGGCGCGGACATGTCACGGCTGCGGCATCGGCCCGGGTAACCGCCCCCCGAGGGCGGGCTACCAGCGCCAGGCGAAGCCGACGCCGCAGAAAAAGTCGTCGGCCTGGTCGTTCAGTCCGAAACCGGCCCGGCAGTCGATCTGAAAACTCGGCGTGAACTGATAGGACAGCCCGCCGTTGAGCGAGTGCGCACAATCCTCGCCTTGATCGGCGGGGTAGACTCCGATGTACTCGGCGTAGCCACCCAGCGCGTCGGTCAGGGCCGCGCCGATGCTCAAGGACGCCGAGGTTTGCAGGAAGCGGCCGCTGTCACTGGGCGGGACGGCGAGATTGACGTTTCCGGCCAGCGCCAGCCGATCGTTCAGATCGTAAGCCCAGAGGAACTTGACGGCCGGTTCCACGTCGCCCGCGCTGAAGTCGGCGCTGCCGCTGGGCACGCCGAGTTCGGCGATCAGGCCGAAGTGCGGGATGAGTCCATCCTGCTCGAGGAACTTGTATTTCGCGCCGAACGTCGCATCCGCCGCTCCGCGCGCGTCGTCTGCGCGGACGACGCGCCGTCCCGCGCGGGTTTCGTCCTCGAAGAGCAGGCTGGACCAGACGTAGCCCGGCCAGCCCAGGCGCAGCTCGGTGCGATCGGCGACGCCGAGCCGCAGCAGCAGCTCGGGCGCCTCGTGCTGGCGAACGCGATCTGCCGCCGCGCGGTCGTAGGTGAACGTGTATCCGCTTTCGAGCTGCACGTGCCCGCGCGGGATGGCGTCGGTGCTTTCGGTGAAATCCGGGCGGTCGGTGACGAGCGGTTCGTCCAGCGCCGCCGGTTCGATCAGCAGGCTGAGTAGGGCGAAGGCGGGCTGCGCGCCGTCGGGCGGCGGCAGCGGCGCCGCGGCGCGGGCGGGTGCGGCGTCGGTGGCGGGGCGCGAAGCCGGGGCCTGCGCGGAGTTGGCAAGCCCGTGGCCCAGCAGCCCCGCGAGCAGGGCGGGCATCGCAGCCGGCCTGAGCCAGGCCGGCGGATTCCCCGCCGTCCGTGACGCCGCACGATCCCGGCCATTGTCGCGTAGGATGCGCTGTAGATGGTAAGTAACACTCATTAGTGTAGTATGTGTTACATCTTGACCGCCGTCAAGCCCCCGCGCGCCGACATATAAATCGTCGCCACTCTGGACGACGCGAATCCCCCCGAACCGTCAGGATGGGTGAACGAACCCCAGGTGCAGCTCGGCGTGACGCAGATTCAGCGCGATCCGCTGGTCGCGGTTCAGTCGGCCAAACGCCGGGCTGTCGTATGGCGCAGGCTCGTCGCTCTTCAGCCGCAGCAGGGCCTTTCGAAACCGCCGGGCGCCTTCGTCGGTCTCGAGCGGCTCCACGCCATAGGTCCCGGCCTCGACCTTGGGGATTCTCACGCCCGCGGGCATGCCATCGCGCAGATACGACTTCAGCTTCATCCGGATCAGCCAGCGGATGAAGAACGGGACCTTCATCGGGTAACCTTCGTAGGCATAATTCAGCCACGTCGCCAGGTGGCCAAAGATCTGCCCCAGCGTCCAGTTGCCCGTCCGACGCAACGTGCCGGCCCGCTCGGCGGCGATAAGCCGGTCGATCTCGGCCTGCAATTCATCGATGGAATCGAAGCGCAGCTTGCGGCGCTCGGCCTTGGACGTGTCGATCGCGGACATGGCAGTTCTCCTCGGCGGAGAATTGTACCGCGACGGGTTGCGACGCAACGCGGCTATGGCCCTGACACGCGCCGCGCCGTCAGCCCCGGCGGCGGACCAGCCGTATACGTCAGCTCAAGCGCGTACGACGCCGACGCCACGCACTCGATCCGCGCCGTCGTCAGCTCGTTCATCACGTCCTGCGGCGATCGGATCGACAGCCAGACTGCGCCGCTCGGAACTTCGCCGAAACGGAATCGGCCGAGCGCGTCGGTTTTCATCGAGGCCAGCACGCTCGACGACGGCGGCAGCTCCTCCGCATCCAGCGACACGTAGTGATCGGCGATCGGCTTGCCGTCGGCGTCGAGAAGTCGGCCGCTGATCTCGGCCGCCGGCACCATCACGAAATCGACGCGCTGCGGCTCTTCCGGGTAGACCACGCACGGGTGCGGTCCCCACGACTTGAGCTCCGGCTCGTCGGGCCGGCGCGAGGCCATCAGCAGATCGCCCTGCCGATGCAGATTTTTTTCCACCTGCCCGGCGCGGTGCGGAGCGATGGTGGCCGCCTGGAGCCCGCTGTGATTGCTCTGATACATGACGCCCTGGCCGAATCGCAGTGTGTATTCGCCACGCGCGTTGCTCACGGCGCTGCCGGTGCGTCGCAGCGTGCCGGCGCCGCAATGGGCGGTGACTTCGACGCCTTCGAGCGGCGTGCCGGCGGCGTCGGTGATGGTGCCACGGACGCACCAGCGTCCCTCCGGCGCGCCGCCAGGGGCTGGGGATGTCGCGGCGGCGGGTGCGCTGGTCTGCGGCTGCCGGCAGGCAGTGAGCGCGGCGGCGAGCCCGCAGGTGGCGCCGAAGACTGCAAGACGCATGGTTGATCTCCCGCTCCGCCGCCACGGTACCCGGCGGCTACGATTTCACGCCGTTGCCTGCTGGTCGTCTGCGAGCATACCTCTTGGCGGACCGCATGCTCACGCCCGACGGCGAGCGCACGCCACCGGGCGAGAGCATGCCACCACGGTTCGACGCGCGCGGCGGGCTGCGGGTTCCCGATATTGGCCGGCGGCGCGCCGCAGTATATTGGGCCGCATGGAGTCGACGCGACCACCGCCGCGGATCATCGTCGTTCCGCCGCCGGCGCGGCTGCCGTTCAGCGGTCGCGTGGCGCGGGTGGTTGGGAGCATCATCGCGCTGGCGGGGGCCGGGTTCGTCGCTGCGTTTTTCATTCCAGCGATTGGGCCGCGCGTGGGGGTGCAGGTTGCCGCCGGGCTGACCATGTTCACGCTGACGCTGGTGTGGGTGTTGAACAACCGCGCGCACGTCCGCCGACGGCGCGAGTTCAACGCGGCGTCGGCCGCCGACCTGCACGACCCGCTCGCGCCGCGCCTGGAGGGGCTCTGGAAAAAGCAGGGGCGTCACGCGGTCGAAATGCTGCGGGCCGCGCTGTCGAGCGAGCCGCCCGAGCCGCGCGCCATCGTTGTTTGCGTCGGGACGCGTCCGCCGGCCGACGTGCCCGACGTGTTCTTCGAGCCGATGGTGGTTTCGACCACGCAGCTTTTGGGCAAGCGTCTCTGGCTGGCGCCGGTGGCATTGCTCGTGATTGCCGTCTGGGTGGCGAGCCTGACGTACCGACTGCCGGTGAAAATCAACCTCAGCGGTTTTACCTACATCATCATGCTGGGACTCGGCGCCGGCGTCTCGTGGGTGTGGAACGCCGGCATCCGCCCGCGCTACTACCGCTGTGCGCCCGGCATCGTTCAGGTTCTGCAGTACTCATTCCGCAAGCAGCCGCCGCTCATCCGCAGCTACCCGGTCTCGGCCGGCACGCTCGTGATCGTTCGAAACATGGGCCGCTCGTTCAGCGTGCTGCTGGCACGCGACGCGCAGGACGATGCGCTGCCGATCTACCTGATGCACGAGGCGGCGTCGGTCGGGATGCGCGTCTGGCAGACGCTGCTCTCGACCGCGCCGATCCCGCAGCTCAGCGACGCCGAGTTGGTCGGTTGACGCCGCTGCGCGGCCAGGCACCGCGGCCGACCTGCCGCCAGCGTGCACGTCAAACGGAGCCGGCGCCATAAATTCTGTCTGACGCTCCGGCAGCGCGCCTGTGCCGGCGCGTATAATGGCGTCGGCGCCCGCGGCGCAATCTTTCGTCTCATAATCTTCGAGGAGTGGATCGCATGTTTCGTCACATTTTGCTGGCAGTCAGCGTCGTTGCCTTGGCCGCTCCGTCGTTCGCCGATCGGCCACTCGCCGGCGGTGCACGTTTCCAGCAGCGTCCGGGCGAGTTGGAGTTCTCCGGCCGGCTGATCGTGCGGCCGTTGCCGTCGCTCGACGCACCGCGCGCCGCCGTCGCCCGCCAGCGGCTCGACGGCATGGTGATTGCCGAGTTTCCGGAGGTGGGCGAACTCGTGATCCAGCTTCCGACCGACGTCGCCGCGGCGCCAGGCAGTGCCGAGAACGGCTGGGCGGCGCGGCTGCTGGCCACGGGCGATTATCAGTACGTGCATCCGGACTGGATCTGCTATCCGACCGCAACGCCGAACGACCCCGACTATCCAAGCCAGTGGCACCACCCCGTGATCCAATCGCCGCAGGCCTGGGATCTTGAGACCGGGTCCAACGCGGTGATTTGCGCCTTCACGGACACGGGCGTCGACCTGACGCATCCCGACCTGACGGCCAATCGCGTGCCGGGCTATAACGCCTACACCGACACGGCTGAAGTCGACGGCGGCGACGTGAGCGACATTCACGGGCACGGCACGCACGTTTCGGGCTGCGCGGCGGCGATCGGCAACAACGGCACGGGCGTGGCCGGCGTGGGTTGGGACCTCAAGAACATGATGATCCGGGTGGCGATCGACAGCAGCGGCGGTGCGTATCTGACCGACATCCTTGAAGGCGCGCGCTGGGCGATCGAACACGGAGCCGCCGTCGTCAGCTCGAGCTACAGCGGCGTGGAGAACGACTCGATCGGCACGACTGGAACGTATATCAAGTCCATCGGCGGCCTCTACTGCTACGCCGCCGGCAACAGCCTGACCGACCTGAGCTGGTTCGACTATCCCGACGTGATCGTGGTGGGCGCGAGCAGCTATGGCGACGCGGCGGCGTGGTTCAGCAGCTATGGACACGCGGTCGACGTCTTCGCGCCGGGCGTGGACATCCTCAGTTCATGCGTTGGCGGCGGATACTGCTACGCGTCGGGCACCAGCATGGCCACGCCTGTGACCAACGGCGTGATCGGCATGATCTGGTCGGCGAATTCGAATCTCTCGGCGCAGGCGGTTGAGAACATTCTGTTCGCGAGCTGCGATGATCTGGGCGACGCCGGCAATGACGAGTTCTGGGGCTGGGGCCGCGTGAACGTCTACAAGGCAGTGCAGGCGGCGATCGCGGCGGGCGACATTGTGGGCGACATGAATTGCGACGGCGCCGTCGATGGTTTCGACGTCGATCCGTTCGTGCTGGCAATGATCAACCCGGTCGAGTACGCGAATCAGTATCCGGCCTGCGACATCACGCACGGCGACGTGAACGGCGACGGCTCGATCAACGGCTTCGACGTCGATGGATTTGTGGATCTGCTTGACGGGCCGTAAGGCAGGGTTCAGGGTTCGGGGTTCGCGGTTCGGGGTTCGCGGTTCAGGGTTCGGGGTTCAGGGTTCAGGGTTCAGGGTTCGGGGTTCGGGGTTCAGGGTTCGGGGTTCGGAGTTCAGGGTTCAGGGTTCAGGAGATGGAGAGCAGCCGCCCCGGCTGCACTCCCTTTCGTCAGCGCCGAACGATGCACCCAACCGAGCCCCGACCGTCAGGGAGGGGTTCGGACGGCGGACGCCGACGTACTCGGCGAAAGTCGGCGCCCCGGCTGCACTCCCTTTCGTCAGCGCCGAACGATGCACCCAACCGAGCCCCGACCGTCAGGGAGGGGTTCGGACGGCGGACGCCGACGTACTCGGCGAAAGTCGGCGCCCCGGCTGCACTCCCTTTCGTCAGCGCCGAACGATGCACCCAACCGAGCCCCGACCGTCAGGGAGGGGTTCGGACGGCGGACGCCGACGTACTCGGCGAAAGTCGGCGCGAAGTCCGAAGGCAAACAACGGATCGAGATTACGCGCTCGACGATCGCAACTCTCGGTCGAACCCCTCCATTCGGGCTCCCGCCTTGGTCGCCCTCATGGTCGGGGCTCGGCTGGGGCGTGCGGTCGGCGCGCAGGCGCTCACACTCCGCCCCAGCGCCGGCAGAGGTCGCGTGCCGCAGCGTCCCAGTCGGGAAAGCGGAATTCGAACCCCGAATCCAGCAGCCGGCGCGGAACGACGCGACGACTCTTGAGCACCAGCTCGCTCTCCGTGCGCATCAGCCACGTGCCCACTTCGAGCATCCAGCGCGTTGCGGGCAGACCGATCCGCGCGCCCCATGCGGCCCGCAGCAGGCGCATGAACTCGGCGTTCGGCAGCGGGTGGGGCGACGATAGATTCACCGCGCCGGCCAGCTCGTCGTGCGCGATCAGCCACTCGACCGCGGCGATGAAGTCGACGTCGTGAATCCACGAAACGTATTGCCGGCCGTTGCCGCATGTGCCGCCCAGTCCGCAACGCACCAGCCCGAGCAGCACGTCGAAGATACCGCCACGGTCGGGGCTGAGCGTCAGCGCGCTGCGCATCGCGACGCGGCGCGTCTGCGGCGTCGCGGCCTCGTCAAGCGCCCGCTCCCAGGCGCTCGCGATCTCAATGCTGAAGCGCCAGCGGCGCGGGGCGTCGGGCTCGGTGCCGCCGATCACGCCGCGGAATTCGTCGTTTGCCTCGCCGAATGTGTGGGCGTAGATCGTCGCCGTGCTGGCCTGCAGCCAGACGCGCGGCGGGCGCTGGGCGGCGGCGATGGCTTGCCCGACGACACGAGTCGACTCGACGCGCGAGGCCAGCATCGCGTGGCGATTGGCGGCGTTGTACCGGCAGTTGACGCTGCGGCCGGCCAGGTTGATCGCCGCGTCGGCGCCGTCGAGCTCGACGGCCCACGCGCCGAGCGTCGCCGCATCCCACGCCACGTTGCGCCACGGCGAGTCGGCGCCGGCCGAACGGCTGAGCACGACCACCTCGTCGCCGCGGCCGTGAAAGTGCCGCGCGAGCAGCGTGCCGATCTGCCCCGAACCGCCGGGAATGACGATTTTCATGGCGTCCTTGCATAGCACGGCGGGGCGGCGCGGACAAGCGTTCGGCGGCCGGCGCCCCAGCGGCACGCCGCCGGGGTATAACAGGCGGCGTGTCGGGCACGGCAGGAACAGAGGCGATGAGTACAGCGAGCTGGCTGGGGGAACTGAATCCGCAGCAGCGCGCCGCCGTCGAATTTGGCGACGGAGCGCTGCTGATCATCGCCGGCGCGGGCACGGGCAAGACCAAGACGCTGGCCTGCCGTGTGGCGCACCTGATCGAGCGTGGCGTCGCGCCCGACGGCATCCTGCTGCTGACGTTCACGCGGCGTGCGGCGGCGGAGATGCTGCATCGCGCCGGGCAGCTCATCGATCCGCAGCTCGCCGCGCAGGTCTGGGGCGGGACGTTTCACGCGATCGCGAATCGGCTGCTGCGGACGTACGGGCGCGCCGTCGGGCTCAGTCCGGATTTCACGGTCATGGATCAGAGCGACGCGGCGGACGTGATGAACCTGGTGCGCAGCGAACTCGGCCTGGCGTCGCGCGAGCGGCGCTTTCCGCGCAAGGAGACGCTGATTGCGATCTATTCGCGCACCGTGAACGCCCAGGAGCCGCTGACCGACGTGCTGGCGACGCGCTTTCCGGCGTATCAGCGTGACGCCGCCGACATCGCCAACGTCTTCGACGCCTACACGCGTCGCAAGACGGCGCAGCAGGTGCTGGACTATGACGATCTGCTGCTGTTCTGGGAGATGCTCTGCCAGGAGACGGATGCCGGCCGCCGCGCCGCCGACCGCTTCGCCCACGTGCTGGTGGACGAATACCAGGACACCAACGCGGTGCAGGCGCGCATCCTGCGCGCCCTGCGCGCCCGCGTCGGCAACATCTGCGTCGTCGGCGACGACGCGCAGTCGATCTATTCGTTTCGCGCTGCCGAAGTACGCAACATCCTCGATTTCCCGAACGAATTTCCCGGCACGCAGATCGTCACGCTGGAGCAGAACTATCGCTCGACGCAGCCGATCCTGGCGGCGTCGAACGCCGTCATGGAGCAGGCCCGCCAGCGCTATACGAAGATTCTCTGGTCGCAGCGCGCCAGCCGCCAGCTCCCGCAACTCGCGCACTGCACCGACGAGGCCGGACAAAGCGCCGAAATCTGCCGCCGTGTGCTGGCCAATCGCGAGCGCGGCGTCGCGCTGCGGCAGCAGGCCGTGCTCTTCCGCGCCAGCCACCACAGCGCCCATCTCGAAATCGAGCTCACCCGCCGCAACATCCCGTTTCACAAATATGGCGGGCTGAAATTCGTCGAAGCGGCGCACGTCAAGGACTTGTTGGCGCTGCTGCGCGTGCTGGAGAACCCGCACGACGAGATCAGTTGGTTTCGCGTGCTGCTGATGCTCGACGGCGTCGGCCCGCGCACGGCGCGGCGGATCATGGACGATCTGGGCGTGCGCTCCACGTCGCCGGGCGCTGATGTCGCGGGAGGGGACAGCCGCGAGCCGCCCGGATCGGTCGCGCCGGTCGTGGCCGCGCCGGAATCGGCAGCGCCCGCCTCCGAGGCGTCGCGCAGCCCGCTGGCGACGCTCGCGTCTGCTCCGCCGGCCGTGCCTTCCGCCGCCATCGACGCGTTCGCCGCGCTGCGCGGCGCGCTGCTCGACTGCCTGGCGATCGAGCGGGCCGGCGACCCGCCCGAAACCGACGGCGACCGCCGCCGCTCTGCCCCGACGCTGGCGGTGCAGGTTGAGCGGCTGCGGCGGTATCTTGAGCCGATTTTCCGCCTGCGCTACGACAACAGCATCATTCGCCTGCGCGATCTGGAGCAGCTCGAGCGCATCGCCTCTGGCTACAGCTCGCGCAGCCGGCTGATCAGCGACCTGACGCTCGATCCGCCCAACTCGACGTCGGAGCTGGCCGGCGCGCCGTGGATCGACGACGACTATCTGATTCTCAGCACGATTCACTCGGCCAAGGGCTGCGAGTGGACCGCCGTCCACGTCATCCACGCCTCCGACGGAAACATCCCCTCGGACATGGCGCTGAGCGACGACGAAGGGCTCGAAGAGGAGCGGCGGCTGTTCTACGTGGCGCTGACGCGCGCAAAAGATCAGTTGTGCGTCTATTTCCCGCTGCGCTACTATTATCATCGATTCGGCATGAGCGACCGCCACACGTACGCGCAACTGAGCCGCTTTCTGACCGCGCCGGTGCGAGCGCTGTTCGAGGAAGTTACGCTCCCGGTCGTCGAGCAGCCTCTCGACGAGTCGGCGGCCGAAGCGCCTCAGGCGCTGCGGACGCGGCTTTCGAGCCTGTGGCGCACGCCGCCGACATGACCGCGTCCGTCATTCAGGAGAACTCATGAAGCCCCGCATCGGCGTCACCTGCTCGTTCGCCGCCTCCCAGACGCCGCCGCATCGCCCTCGCACCAGCCTCAATGCGGCTTACAGCGACGCGATCTACGCCGCGGGCGGCATCCCGTTCCCCATCGCACCGCCCGCCCAGCCCGACCCCGACACTCTTCAGGCTGTACTGGCGAATCTTGACGGGCTGCTATTCACCGGCGGCCCGGATCTGAATCCGCGCCACTACGGCCAGACGCCGCACGCCAAGACCGAGATTCTGGACGCGCGGCGCGATGCGTTCGACATCGCGCTCTTCGCGGCCGCCGATCAGCGCCGATTGCCCATCCTGAGCATCTGCCTGGGCTGCCAGATCGCCAGTGTGGCCCGCGGCGGCTGCCTGGTGCAGCACGTGGACGATCTGCCGCGGCGCAATGCGCTGCAGCACCACGCCGGCCACGATGGCACGTTTCACGACGTAGAAGTCGATCCGCAGTCGCGCTTGGCGGCCATTGCCGGCAGGACGCGTTTCGAGGTGAACAGCCGACATCACCAGGTCATCGATCGCTCGCAGGTTGGCGGTCGCCTGCGGCCGGTCGCCTTCGCGCCCGATGGCGTGGTCGAAGCCGCCGAAGACATGGAGAACGGTTTCCTGCTGGCGGTGCAATGGCACCCCGAGGACCTGATCGACCGCCCGGAACATCTGCGCCTCTTTCAGGCGCTCGTCGCCGCGTCGCGCAAGACCCCTTAGCACCGCCTTCCAAGCGGTGCGGGCGTGGCCGCGCCCGCTCCTTCCGCCCTCCGGGCGGGCCGGCAACGTACGAGCTTCCGGGCGTTGAAACGCCTGGCTACATTCGTGCGCCCGCCGGACGAATCACTCGCTGGCGCTTTGTGCCCGGATGAGAAGCCGTCGCTTTGTCGCTTCGTCGCTTCGAGGATCGACAACCCCGAACCCTGACTAGGAACCCGCTTCCTCGCCGGTCCAGATCTCCGACACGTTCGAGAGCAGCTCCTCGACGGTCGTCAACCCACGCAGCGCCGCCAGCTTTCCGGCCTGCGCGATGGTGATCATCCCGTTCTGCACGCCGCGCTCGTACACGTCGCGCGCCGCCGCCCCGCGCGCGATCATGGTCCGGACCTGGTCGTCGGCGGTGAAGATTTCGAACACGCCGACGCGCCCGCGATAGCCCGTGTGCCGGCAATGCGGGCAGCCGCGGCCCATCGACAGCACCGGCCGCTCGCCCGGTCCCAGCAGTTGCCGAACGCCTTCCAGCAGGCCGACGTCGGCGGTCTCTTCCAGGCGGATCGTGCAGTAGGGGCACAGCCGCCGCAGCAGCGTCTGCGCGATCACGCCGCGCAGGCTGCGGCCCACAAAGTGCCGGTGCGCGCCGAGCGACACGAGCGTTTCGATCGCCGCTCCGGAGTGCACCGCGTGTGTCGTGGCGATCACCAGCCGGCCCGAATTCGCGGCCCGCACCACGGCCTCGGCGGTCTCCGCGTCGCGAATTTCGCCGATCATGATGACGTTCGGATCCTGCCGCAGCACGGAGCGCAGCAGGCCGGCGAAATCGAGCTGAAGTTTCGGGTTCACCTGCGCCTGGTTGACGCCCGGCAGGTCATACTCGATCGGGTCTTCGACGGTGACCACTTTCCGCGAGCCGTCCGCCAGCCGCCGCAGCAGCGCATAGAGCGTGGTCGTTTTGCCCGCGCCGGTCGCGCCGGTGACGAGAATGAGCCCGCTGGGCGAGGAGATCATCGACTCGAGCACGCGCAACTGGCGCTGCGAAACGCCCAGTTCGTCGATCCCGAGCATGCCAGTCTCGCGGTCCAGAATCCGGATGGCGACGTCTTCGCCGTGCAGCGTCGGCAGCACGGAGACGCGCAGCTCGACCTCGCGGCCGTCCAGCGCCAGGCTCAGATGGCCGTCCTGCGGGCGGCGCTTCTCGCTGACGTCCAGCCGCGCCACGACCTTGACGTGGTTCAGCAGCCGCTGGCCCACCTCGGCCGGGAGGCAGCCCTGCGGATACGTCCGCCCGTCCAGCCGAAAGTCAACGTGCACGCCGTCGGATTGCCAGCCGAAGTGCACGTCGCTGGCCTGCTCGCGAACCGCGATCGACACGAGCCGATCCCAGATTTCCGTCGGCGTCAGTTCGCTGTAGGCGAATTCCTCCACGCGCACCACGTGCCCGGGTGCCAGCGCGTTTCTCGACGTCGGCGGCTCGTGCCGCGGCGGCGCAGTCAGCATGAGAACCTCCCCTTACGTCCCTTGGTGTGGCGTCGTCTGGGTAATCTCGCGCGGCTCGACGCGCACGCTGCCAGCCTCGTTCAGCGCCGCGATCGCCGCTTCGACGTTGGCCGCCACGCGCGCCTGCCGGTCCAGCCCGACGATGCGGAAGAGCCGCAGAATCTTGGGCGAAACATTGATGAATGCCAGCCGACCGCCGCCGTTGTGCACGACGCGCGCCAATTGAAACAGCGCCCCGACGCCGGCGGAGTTGACGAAATCCGCCTTGTCGAGATCGATGATCACGCCGGCCCCGCCCCCGCCGCGGAAGTGCTGCTCGACGCTGGCGGCCAGCAGGTCGCGATCCTCCCACGACAGCCCGCCCTGGCAGGCCATCAGCAGCTTTCCGGGCGCGACTTCGCGCAGCTCGAACTTCGTCGCAGTCGCCTGCATGGGTCCTCCAGCGATCGTCAGGTAGGGCTGGGCGCGCGGCGCAAAGCCGGCGCGGTGTGGTGAGCAGGTTGTTTCCGCGCGTGAGTCGTACACGTCGGCCGGCACCCAGGAAGAACGGCACGCGTGCCGCGCCGGACCAGACCGGCGCTACGCGTGCAACTCTACGGTGTCCTTATCGTGCAGCACGTGGTCAAGCTGCACGTTCTGGCCGGGAAATAGCGACGTGCCCCATATTCGTGCCGAGTGCAAGTGTTCGGCCATGCCGCGGTGCACGTGCGCCGCCAGGGCGTGCACCGTGCTTCCCGCCGGCAGGATGAACGGCGCCGTTTCGTCGGCCTTTTTTCCGGGCGGCTTGGCGTAGACGCGGATCACGTTGAGCAGCTCAAAGAGCAGCTCGGGGAAGCCCGCGATATCGGACGCGTCGTGCGCCGATATTGCCTGGATCCGCGACCGCGACCCGAAGAACTCGCGCAGTGCCGCCAACCGCTCCGTCGCCCCGGCCGCGTCGCGCTTGTTCACCAGCATCAGGCCCCGCTTGAGCCGCAACTCGCCGACGCCGCCGGCGGACGGCGCCAGCGCCAGGTGCCGCTCGGCGAGATGCCGCAGGCACGTTTCCGCGTCGTCGAGGAGCGCGTCGGTGGAGGCGTCCACAACGACCAGGAGCGCGTCGCAGGCGTGCCATAGTCCGGGAAAGCCGGCCGCGACGTGATCGGACGTGATCGGTGGCGTGTCGACCAACTGAATCTGAACGTCCTCAAATGTGACCATGCCCGGCACGGGCAGCGCCGTCGAGAACGGGTAGTCGGCGACCTTCACGGCGGCGTGGGAGACGGCGGCGACGAGGGACGATTTTCCGACATTGGGAGTCCCGATCAGGACGATCTGCCCGGCGCCGGACTTGGGGATGTGAAACGGGTCGAGCTTCGCACCGGTCTTGCCGTGGGACGCCTCGTGGGCAGCATCCTTGCGGGCGGCGGATATTTTCCGCTTCAGCTCGGCCTGCATTTTCTCGGACGCTTTGTGCTTGGGGATGAGCCGGAACATCTCCTCGAGCGCTGCGAGCCGCTCTTCGGCGGTCTGGGCGCTCTTGTAGCGTTCTTCGGCGTCCAGGTACTGCGGTGTCAGATTGGCGGCCATGGTTTGCGATTCGGCTTCGGAACCCTCGCGGCCGGCGACACTCGGATCGGCGCACCACCGGGCGGCGAGAGCTGGTCTCGCGGTAGAATAATCGATCGATCCGCGCGAATGCGAATGAGGCGCGAGGCGCCGCTCGGGAGCAGATCATGTTTGTCATCGGCGTCGTGGAATGGTTGGCGCAGTTGGACAAGTCGACGCTGCGGCTCGTCATTCTGGCAGCACTTGGTGCGCTGGTAGTCATTGTCTGGGTGGTGGCGGTGGCGTGGCGGCGCGTGCGCGAGTCGGCGAGTCGTGCCTCGGTGACGGCGGAGCTGATCCGCCGGGGGATGAGCGCTGACGAGATCGTGCGCGTGCTGCTGGCGGCCCAGTTGGCGGAGGAGGCGGAGGGTGGGAGCGGCGCGGCGGACGATCCGGAGGTACTGCTGGTCAAGCACCTGACGGACAATCATTACGAGGGCGAAGACGTGCAGCGGATTCTCGACGCGGCCCGCGAGGAGGGCGGCATTGACGACCGCCTTGTGGCGCTGGTGAAGACGATGGCGTCGAGCTGGGTGGACACGGAGAGCATCATCGGCGTGATTCGCGGGCGCGGGGCGGGCAAACCGACGGCGATCAGCGCGTAGCCGTGCGTGTCATGGCCGTCTTCGTCGTCGAGGCGTTGATCGGCCGCTCAGTGCGCTCAGGTCGGCGAGGTCTTTGGGTCGGCCGGCGGCGCGTTTGTTTCGCCGGAGATCGGCCAGGCTGATGAGGCTCACGCGGATTCCGTCGAGCAATTCGACCTGGCGTCGGGCGTAGCATTTGTCGAAGTCAACCCCCGACACGTGCGTGAGGATTTTGATCCGAACGGGCGGGTTGCCCATCCGAATGACGCGACCCGGTTCAAGGAAGAGCTCGCGCGACACGTCCGTGAAGCCGAATGCACGCAGCACGTCAACGAGGCGGGCCGTGTTTTCGGGATCGACGGCGACCCACACGTCCATGTCGCCGGTCGTCCTTGGGTGCCCGTGAAACGCGACGGCGTATCCGCCGACGAGCAGGTAGCGGATCTTCGCCGAGCCAAGCAACCGTAAGAACTCTCTGAAGTCGGGTGCGAGACGGATCGTAGCCATAGGCAGCCTGGCGCAGGAACTCGAGGGCCGCGATGCGCTCAATCGGCGGGCGGCTCAGCCAGTATGTGCGGTCATCGAGCGGATCGGCGAGCATGGCAACGTCGAATGCGTCTCGACGCAGTCGCAACGATTCCAGCAGTTTGAGTGGCGCGGATTGACGGCGCGGCCGGTGCATGGATCTCATTGTAAGGGATCGGGATTTGCCGCTGCCACTCCGGTTCGGATCGTGGGGGGGGGTGCGACAAGGGGGCGCCGATTCGCGAAACGGCTCGACTCATTCCCGCCGGGGCAGGGCGATCGCGAGGGGGCGATTCGGACCGCTTCGCGAACGAACCGTGTGCAAGCCGTGCAATTCCGGTCAAATTCGGTATAGTACGCCACCTGCCTCCGGCCCGCGGTCGGCAAGGGGGGCAAGCCTCGTCAGGACCTTGGATGACAGCACAGCAGCCAACGACCTTCCTCACGGGAGCAACAGGGTTTCTTGGACATTTCATCCTGCGCGACCTTCTGGCGGACGGCCGGCGGGTCGTCGTTTTGCTGCGGCCGCCGCTGGATGATTCGGTCGCGCGGCTGGGCGGCATGATGACGCCGCTGGGCGTGGACCTGGTGAGTGAACTGGGTCTGGGGCGAGTCGTCGCGGTCGAGGGTGAGCTGGGGCGCGAGCTGCCGGCGTCGAGTTGGGGCCGTACGGATGAGATTCTGAGCTGCGCGGCCAGCCTGCAGCTCTTCAGCAACGGCAACGGCGAGCCGTTTGCGTCGAACGTGCAGGGCATCGCCGGTCTGCTGGCGTGGGCCGGGGCACATGGCGTCGAGCGTTTTCACGCTGTCAGCACGGCGTACGTCTGCGGGATGAACAGCGGGCTGATCATGGAGCGGCTGCACGAGCCGCAGCCGCGATTTCAGACGGACTACGAGCGGAGCAAGTGGGAGGCCGAGGCGCTGCTGAGCGGCTGGGCGGCGCGGACCGGGGCGGCACTGACGATCTACCGGCCCAGCTTCGTGGTCGGAGAGTCGGAGACGGGTTATACGACGCAGTTTGGGGGCTTTTACCAGCTTGCGCGGCTGGTCAGCATGTTGGCGCGGCAGAATGGTCACGGTGCGGGGCCGGGCGCTAACGGCAACGGGAACGGCTACGCCGACGCGAGCGACACGTATGTGCCGCTGCGGATACCGCTCGATCCGGACGGGCGTCACAACGTCGTGCCGGTTGATTTCGTCTCGCGGGCGATCGCGCTGGCCGTCGGGCAGCCGGCGATGCACGGCCGAGTTTACCATCTGACCGATCCGAACCCGCCCGATAACGACTTCTGGAAGCAGTGTTTCGAGCGCGTGTTTCATCTGCACGGCGGGTACTTCGTCGATCCGAAGACGGTCAACGGAGCGCGCTCCGAGGCCGAGGCGATGCTCTGGGAGCAGATCGACGTGCTGGTCCCACGGCTGCGGCACACGCCGCATTTCGACCAGTCGCATGCGCGGGCGTTGCTGGCGGCGGGTGGGATGGTTTTTCCAGAGCTGACGGCGGCGCGTGTGCACCGTCTGTTGACGTTTGCGGCCGAATGCGGCTGGGGCAAGCGGAGGCCGGTGCGGGGTGGCGGGGCGCGCGTGAGCGCGGTTGCTGGTCGTCCGAAGTAGAAATTCCTGACTCGCGGCTGGACATCCAAACGGCGGGGTTGCTGCGTACCTGATATACCGAGCCGGCAACGGCACCGCAGTGAGGCGGGTAGGGTGGCGTCGAGAGCCGCCGCCGCGGCTGTCCTCCGCGAGACCACTGGCGGCTCGGCTGGGTTGGGCCGCCGGCGCGCGGAGTGGCGCGCTGGCAGCAGTGGTCCGGCGGGCGTTTTGGCCTGCCGTGCGACCGTGAGGCGTTCTGGGCAGCCGTCGAGGTGGAGTGATCGACCGCGTGGCAAACCTGACGGATGAGGCATTGATGGTGCGGATCGCCGACGGCGACCGCGACGCATTTCGCTTGCTCTATGATCGGCACGCGGCGCGCCTGCACGGGCTGCTGTTGCGGCTGGTGGGCTGCCGGTCGGCGGCTGAAGACGTGTTGCAGGAGGCGTTCTGGCAGATCTGGTCGCAGGCGTCGCGATTCGACGCGTCGCGCGGGACGGCCATCGTCTGGATCGTTCTGCTGGCGCGCTCGCGGGCGCATGACTACCGTCGGCGCCAGCGGCGTCAGCCGCCGCCGCCGGTGAGCCAGCCAGGCGCGTCGGAGCCCGGGAGCGAGGTTGTGGCGCGAGAGTGGGCGGGTCTGGTTTCGGCGGCGTTGGCGCAGCTTCCGGAGGAGCAGCGCAGCGCGATCCGGCTGGCGTTCTACGATGGGATGTCGCACAGCGAGATCGCCGACGAGCAGTCGACACCGCTGGGGACCATCAAGACGCGAATCCGCAGCGGGATGCAGCGGCTCCGCGAGATTGTCAAACCGCGTGACAGGGTGATGGCGCCATGAGTGAGATTGGACACACGATCGGCGAACCGGAAGAGCTCGCCGCGCTGTACGCTGCGGGCGCCATGACGGGCGAGCACATGAGCGAATTCGAGAACCACGTTCGAGCTGGATGCGAGCGCTGCCGGTCGGAGCTGCGCAGGCTCGACCTGGCGATGGAGGAACTCTACCGGGCGATCGAGCCGGTTCCGCCGCCGGCCGCCGTTCGCGAGGCGCTGCTGGCGCGTGTCGCGACGAAGCCGGGAGAGAGCGGCAATCCGCAAGTGTGGCGCGACTGGCCGAGCGACACGGCCGACGGGGGCATGCTCATCCGCCGCGCCGCCGAAGCCGCGTGGGAGCCGGTCGGGATCGAGGGCATCGCGATCCGGCGGTTGTTCGTCGACCGGCAGCGCGATCAGATGACGATGCTGGTGCGGATGGCGCCGGGCACGGCCTACCCGCGGCACGTGCACCACGGCCCGGAAGAGTGCCTCGTGCTGGAGGGCGACCTCCGCGTCGGCGACACCGTCCTGCGGGCCGGCGACTATCAGCGGGCCGCGCCGGACAGCCAGCACGGCGTTCAGAGCACCGAGGGCGGTTGCCTGCTGATGATCGTGTCGTCGCTCTCCGACGAGCTGATCTGAAACGTCGCTTCACCGCCGGCGGGCAGCGCCCGGGCCGGATGAGCGGCTGTGTGTCGAGCCAGCCGTGCACACGTCAAGCGCGCAGGCCGAAATAGGGACTTGACAGAACTTGGGGGGAGCGACTGTCTTGGGCGTCAAGGGGTTTCAAGGCGAGTTCTCCAAGCGGTCTTGGGCTGATCTGCCTGGTGTTGGAACCCGCAACCGCCTGAAATTGGAGCGAAGCGGCGGGCTCTGGTTTGGGAGTTTGACATGCTCGTGACCACCATCCTCTTGGCGATCCTCGCGCCAAACGGCGGTAGTGCGCCTTTGGAGCTTGAGGCGCGACATTGGTTCAACAACCCCGTGTTCCGACTGAACGACGACCGTCGCGTCTTCGTCGTGTGCTTCGATTGCGACAAGCCGGAATCTCGCTCCGCGCTGCGCAAGCTGAACCGGCTGGCACGGAAGCCCTCCGTCGTAGTAATTGGATTGACGCGGGACAAGCGCGAGGATTGCGAGCGTTTTATCCGTGCGAATCGCATCGCCTTCACCATCGGGGCCGAGAGCGAAACCGTACGGCAATTGAAGCCGCGTCGCCTGCCGGCGATCTACGAACTGGATCGCGCCCAACGCGAAAGCGAGCCGAATGAGATCGATAGTCTTGATCTGATCGTGCCGAACTGGGACGACATTGCGCGACAGCAGATCGAGCAGATGGAAGAGTGGGAGCTTCGAGCTTTTGTGGAAAGCGATGCGCTGGGTCTCAATCGGTGCGTGGGTGTTGAGCGCCTCTGGGGACTCCTGGGCGCCGATCGCGCTGAAGAATTCGTGCAGTACCTGGACTCGCTCATCGAAACTGAGGAGCACCCGTGGGTGCGCGGCCGCATGCGGCACCTCCAATGGGTCGCCAAGGGGCTGATTCCGTTACAGGACGCGCCGTCCGAGTCAACGGCCGCGTTTCTGGAATTCCGGCAGAATCCGGACGCCGACGAGTGGCGTAAAGTGCGAGACTTCAAATCGCGCATGAGCGCGATGCCGGTGACAGAGCTGCTCGATACATATCGACGGAATGCCGGACCGGCGCGAGCCGGCGCCCTGATTCGACGACTCGTGACCGACCAGCTCAGCACCGCAGGCGACCGCGCCGCCGCCCGCACCGCGCTGCTCGAAATTGTCGCGGCCGACCCTGACCACTCCGTCAGGCTGCATGCCGCCGGCGGATTGGCACAGGTGTGCGAAGTCGGCGACACCGTGGTAGCGGATGTGCTCGAGTCGCTCGCTCAGAGCGAGCCGCACGTCAAGAACGTGCGACCCGCCATGGAATACGCCTCGCAGTATCTGCGAACTGGCGCCACCATCGACGAAGCGGCGGCCTCGAAGCCGTGAGGCTCGCACAGCGGAGTCGCTGCTCGGTGACAGCCAGCACGGCGTTCAGAGCACCGACGGCGGCTGCCTGCTCATGATCGTCTCGTCGCTGTCGGACGAGCTGACCTGAAACACCGCTTCCGCGCCGGCGGGCAGCGCGCGGGCCGCATCGCCGCAGGCGACGTCGACAGCCGCGGGCCCCGCGTTACGAACGACCAGCGACGCGTGCGTCAGCTCGATGCCTAATGCCGCGCCGCGCCAGCGGAGCGGAAAACGCACACATTTCCAAGTCCGCGGCAGACGCGGTTCGATCCGCAATACGTCGCCGCTCGTCGCCGGCCGCACGCCCGCAAAGCCGAACACGACCATCTGCCAGATCGCGCCCGCGTTGGCGATGTGAATCCCCTCGGCGGCGCCGCCCTGGGCCGCGTCCAGATCGATCGCGCAGGCCCGCAGCCAGAAGTCCCAGGCCTGCGGATGCAGGCCGAGCCGCGCCGCCAGGATGGAGTGCACGCCGGCGGAGAGCGACGAATCGTGCGAGGTGAGCGGGAGGTAGTAGTTCCACGCGCGGCGCAGTTCGGCGGGGGTGAATTCATCGGGCAGCAGGAATGCCAGCATCAGCACGTCGGCCTGCTTGAGGCACTTGCCGCGGTAGAGGCGCTCCTGCGAGACCTGCGAAGCCAGCGTTCGCGAGCGATCCGGCCAGCAGCGCTCGAAGTCCAGATCGGCCAGCGCCTCGAACTCGTCGCATTGCAGCACCAGCAGCCCGTCGGCGGCGCGCGGGACGCGCATCGCCGCCGCCACCGCCGCGAACGCCGCCCGCTCCTCGACCGTGGCGCCGCCCGCGCCGCCGTGCTGCTCGGCCAGCCGCAGGGCCAGGGCGACCATGCGGTTGGTGAAGGCGTTGTTGCTGCTGATGGGCGTGTACTCGTCGGGTCCCATGACTCCCAGCAGCACGGGCTTCAGCCTGTCCTGAAGGGCCGCCAGCGCGCCGCGGGCGTCGGGCGACGGCGGGGCGGCGCGGCGTAGTGTTTCGCACGGTGCCGCTGGCACCCAATCGATCCGCGCCAGCCAGTAGCGCGCGGTCTCGACCAGCACGCGCGCCGCGGGGCCGTCGAGAAACGCATCGTCGGCCGCGGCCCGGGCATAGTGGAACATCCCGAACGCCACGTCCGCCGTCACGTGCACTTCGTGATCGGCGTATTGCCAGTTCGGGCAGCACTCATTGCCGTCAGCGTCGGACTCCCACGCATAGCGCGCGCCGGGATAGCCGTAGCGGCGGGCGTTGGTCCGCGCGCCGTCGAGCGTGCGGACGCGGAACTCGGCCAATTGCCGCGCCCGCGGCGGATCGGTGTAGGCGAAGAAGGGCAGCAGGTAGATTTCGGTATCCCAGAAGAAGCGGCCCCAATAGGCCTCGCCGGCGTAGCCCTTGGCATCGATCGCGACCCGCGCGTCGCACGGGTGCGCCCGCAGCAGGTGAAACAACGCGGCGCGGACGGCGCGCTGCGCGGCGTCGTCGCCTTCGATCCGCACGTCGCACGCATCCCAGCGCCGCCGCCAGACTTGCACGTGCTCTTCGAGCAGTTGCTCGAACGTCAGGGCGGCGGCGTCGTTGAGGGCGGAATGGGCGGCAGCGCGCGCTGCGGCGGCGCACTGCGCGGCGGCTCGGGCATCGTCGGCGGTTTCAGACGCGCCCGCCGCGCGGGCCGCGTGCTTGTGGCTTTCGGCGAGTTTTGTGTCGCGGCTGGAGGCGACGGCGCTGAGCTTTTCGACGACGAGCGGTTCGCCGGCGGCGACGTCGTAGCTCATGCGCCACTCGCCGCGGCGACGATCGACGACGGCCAGCGACTCGCGCGGCACAGGCCCGCGCAGCCGCGAGACGATGCTGACGCGGTCGCGGGCGTCGGTCTCGAGGTCGCAGCGCAGCGCGCCGGCCGACGGGGCGTCGAGCGCGACGCTCGCGAAGTGGTCGAATCCGTTGGTGCGCACGTCGGCATCGAGCTGGGCGCGGATTTCGACGTTCGCGCGGCGCGAGGGGATCATCGTGAGCCGCTGCACGCAGACGCACGGCCGCGCCGCCGAGATGAAGCGCTCGAACCGCACCGCCACGCGCGTCGTGTCGGACACCTGCCAGGTCAACTCGCGTTCCAGCACGGCCGTATCCAGATGCAATGTGCGGCGGTAGTCGGCGGGCGGCGCCGCGGCGAGGTCGAGCGGCAGGCCGTCGATGCGCGGGGCGAGGCCGAGAAACGAGGGCAGATTGACGAGCTGGTTGTTGAGCGTGGGGTGCGGAGCGTAGAGGCCGACGACGTACGTGCCCCACTTCGAGCGCGGGTGTCGGAATTGCTCGCTGCTGACGTTGGCCGGGCGGCGCTCGTAGGATTCGTTCTGCGGCGCGCCGCTGAGATGCTCCTCCAGCGCGCCGCGCACGTGCAGATAGCCGCTGCCGAGCGTGAACAGCCCCTCATACGCCTTCAGATGTCTCAGGTCAAACGCCGCTTCGCTCAGCCGCCATGAGTCGGACATGCGGCGGATTTTAGCCGATGCGTGGGATGCAACGAGCGGATTGGCATTCTGCCGTGAGCGGACGTATGGTCGAGGCTGAAAGTGGTGGATCGATGCCGGTGAAGATGCAGATGTTGGCGCTGGCGAGCGTGCTGTTTATGGCGATGGCGACGGCCTGTTTGCCGCACGCGCACCCGCCCGTGCTTCGGCTTGAACCGGAAGATGGACCGGACGTTGAGAGATGGTTCGCGGAGCGCCGATCGGAGTGGGGCGGCTTCGCGTACCGCTCGCTGCGAGAGCGCAGTACCATCGAGTCGCTGGCGCGCCGCTGGATCGGCAGGCGATTTCCCGGCCCGGCGATCAACGACGAGGCGCTTGCGCGTGACCTGTCGGCTTTCCTGTGCAGCCTGGCTGCTGAAAGCGCTGACGAGTACCTGAAATGGGTTCAGGATGATCGGTGTTTGCGCAGCGACGCGATCTGCGAGGACGAGTACTTCCGTCGTCGATACCGGCAGCTCTGCGGCCGGGAATTGCCCCTATCCACCAGTGCGCGGGAGTTGCTCGGCGTATTCTGGGCCGGACACCGCGATGCTCCGGGACATCCAACCGAAGTCGCTGAAGTCGCGTATTTGCAGGTTGCTACGACCCGCGCTCTCGACGCGACGCATCGTGATCCGGATGTGCCGATTTGGCAGGCCACATATCCCCAGTTTTCGATGTTCAGCGACGAACGTGTCCATGGGTTGATCAACTACCCGATTTCGCAGGGGTTCTTGCGGTTGACGACGCCAAGAGTCTTACTCGCCCAACTTGTCAGCAACGGTGCATCCACCGACGTGTGCTTCGTCATTCTGTTCACGCGCACAGCGAACGAGACCTACATGATGGTAAACGTGTATCTCTATCGTGATCGCGGACACGATAAGTGGTACGTGGAGTGGGCTACACAGCATCACTGGATGCCGAGTTTCTGGACGCTCTAGGACATCATTGAACGGCAGCTCCGCTCGTCGGGGTCGCCCCCGTAGCCGCGCGCCGGGGAGGCGAGCGTATACTTCGCGCACTTCACCGGCGCATGCTGGTGCAGAACGTTTCGTGTCCCTTCGGGAGCGTGCCGTTGAGAGTTCCAGAGCTGTTCGGCGCTGTCGCGGCGGGGGTGCTCTGTTACGTGCCGCGCGAAGGTCGGGCGCGACGGCTCGTAATCGTCGCGGTCCTGACCGCGCTTCCCGCCGCTCTGTCCGACGCATACGCACAGGACGCGCGTCTGCCCGACACCTGTCTGGTGATCGGCCCCGTCGGCCGCGGCGCGCGCGCCGCCATCCGCAGCGACGCCGTCGAACTCCAAGTCGTCAGCGGAACTTGGCGCGCGCCGGCGGCGGGCGACACGCTCACACTCGCTGACGGCACCGAGCGCGCCTGGCGCGTGCTGAGCGCGGGCAAAGACGGCTTCGAGGCCGACGAGCTGCGCAACGGCTATGCCTGCCTCACGTTCGACGCCCCGGCGGATCAGATCGTCATCCTCGACGCGGCCGGTCACGGCATGGTCTACGCCAATGGCGAGCCGCGCGCCGGCGACGTCTACCGCACCGGCAAAACGCGCCTGCCGATCCGCGTGCGGCGCGGACCCAACGAGCTGCTCTTTCACGTGCAGCGCGGCGGCTTTCGCGCCCGGTTGGACGCGCCGCAGGCCGCCGTCTATTTCGACCCGTGCGACAACACGCTGCCCGACCTGGTGGTGGGCGAGGCGTGCGGGCAGCCGGGCGCGGTGCTGCTGGTGAACGCGTCGGATCGGCCGCTGCACGGGCTGACGATCACGGCGCAGGTCGGTGCGGCGCAGCGCATCGCGTCGTCGCTTCCCGTCGTTCCGCCGCTGAGCACACGCAAAGTTGCGCTTCAGATCGTGGCCGACCCGCCCGAGCGCGAAGGTACGGTCGATCTTCACTTGCGCCTGTTGCCCACGCCATCCGGCGACGAAGCGGCGCCGAGCGGCGAACGGGCGCTTCCGCTCGCCGAGCTGACGCTTCCGCTGGCCGTCAAGCCGCCCACGGCGCCGCGCAACGTCACGTTCTTCAGCCGGATCGACGGCAGCGTCCAGTATTACGCCGTCCTTCCCGCTCAGCCGCCGCCGGGCAGCGCCCCGAAACCCGGCATCGTGCTCTCGCTGCACGGGGCGGGCGTCGAGGCGTCGGGGCAGGCCGCGGCCTATGCCGCCAAACCGTGGTGCCACATCGTCGCCCCCACGAACCGCCGGCCGTTTGGCTTCGACTGGGAGGATTTCGGCCGCACGGACGCACTCGAAGTGCTCGCCCACGCGCGCCGGCACCTCGTCAGCGACCCCGCGCTCACCTGTCTCACCGGCCACTCCATGGGCGGTCACGGCACCTGGCAGCTCGCCGCGCTCTTCCCCGACCGCTTCGCCGCCATCGGCCCCAGCGCCGGCTGGTCGAGCTTCATGAGCTACGGCGGGGCGCCCGCGTGGACTGCGAGCGACGGCGCGGAAAGCGTCTTCCGCCGGGCGCGCAGCAGCAGCGACACGCTCCTGATGCTTCGCAACTTTGCCGGGCAGAACATCTACGTTCTGCACGGCGACGCGGACGACAACGTGCCGGTGCAGCAGGCGCGCGAGATGCGCGAGCGGCTGGCCGGTTGTCATCGCACGCTGCAATGGCACGAGCAGCCGGGCGCCGGCCACTGGTGGGACGCATCCGACGAGCCCGGCACCGACTGCGTCGACTGGCCGGCGATGTTCGATCTCTTCGCCCGCAGCCGCATGCCCGATTCGGCCGCCGTGCGCGAGGTCGAGTTCGTCACCGTCAACCCGGCCGTTTCCTCGTCCTGCCATTGGGTGGAAATCTGGCAGCAGGAGCGTCCGCTCGAACCCAGCTCCGTGCAACTCCGCTGCGACCCGCACCGCCGCCGCTTCTCCGGCCGCACCGAAAACGTCGCCGCGCTCGCGCTGCGGATCGAGCATTTGCCACCCGGCGATGCGCTCGAATTCGCGATCGACGATCAGACCTTTACCTGCGCGATACCCGCCGCACCGCCCGGCGGAGCGGCCAACGGTCGCGCGGGCGGCTTCACGGCCGCCGGCGACAACGGCGCGGAGCGCGTCTGGCTCTCGAAAGCCGCCGGCGCCTGGAGCGCCGCGCTCCAGCCGCCGCCCGCCGCGTACAAGTCGCCGGCGCGCGGCGGGCCGTTCAAGCTCGCATTCGATCATCAGGTCGTGTTCGTTTACGGCACGATCGGCAGCGCCGACGAGAACGCCTGGTCGCTGGCCAAGGCCCGCTTCGACGCCGAGACCTTCTGGTATCGCGGCAACGGCTCCGTCGACGTGATCCCCGACACCGATTTTCAGCCCGCGCAATTCCGTGACCGCGGCGTCGTCCTCTACGGCGATCGCGACACCAACGCGGCGTATGCGTCGCTGCTACCCGATGCGCCGATCGTCGTTCGCCGCGGAGCCGTGCAGGTCGGCCCGACCACCATCGCCGGCGACGACCTGGCCTGCCTCTTCTGCTACCCGCGCCGCGACAGCGATGACGCGCTCGTCGCCGTCGTCGGCGGCACGGGCCGCGCGGGCCTGCGGCTGTGCGACCGCCTGCCCTACTTCATGTCCGGCGTCGCATTTCCGGACTATTGCGTCCTGTCGCCGCAGATGCTGCATGAGGGATTCGCCGGCGTCCGGGCGGCGGGGTTCTTCGACCAGGCGTGGCGGATCGCCCCGCCGGCGGCGTCGCAACCGGCCTCGGCGTCAGAGCCGACCAGGTCGCAGCCCACGGACTAGACTGCGGTCGAGGGATCTCCGCGCGGGGCTAAGAAACCGCTCCCTTACGGTCGCGGCTCGGCTCGCGCGGCTCGGATCGCGCGGGCACGGAACCGAGCCGCGCGCGTCAGCAGGCGGTTTCTGAGTCGAGCCGGGGTGTGAGCCGCGGTCGAGGGATTCTCGCGCGGGCACGGAACCGAGCCGCGCGCGTCAGCAAGCGGTTTCTTAGTCGAGCCGGGGTGTGAACTGCGGTCGAAGAATCTCCGCGCGGGGCTAAGAAACCGCTCCCTTACGGTCGCGGCTCGGATCGCGCGGCGCGGATCGCGCGGCTCGGCTCGCGCGGCGCGGATCGCGCGGCGCGGCGCGGCTCGCGCGGGCACGGAACCGAGCCGCGCGCGTCAGCAAGCGGTTTCTGAGTCGAGCCGGGGTGTGAGCTGCGGTCGAGGGATTCTCGCGCGGGGCTAAGAAACCGCTCCCTTACGGTCGCGGCTCGGCTCGCGCGGCTCGGATCGCGCGGTCGCGGCTCGGATCGCGCGGGCACGGAACCGAGCCGCGCGCGTCAGCAAGCGGTTTCTTGGTCGAGCCGGGGTGTGAACTGCGGTCGAGGAATCTCCGCGCGGGGCTAAGAAACCGCTCTGAGCTGCGGTCGAGGGGTTCTCGCGCGGGGCTAAGAAACCGCTCCCTTACGGTCGCGGCTCGGATCGCGCGGCTCGGATCGCGCGGCGCGGATCGCGCGGCTCGGCTCGGATCGCGCGGGCACGGAACCGAGCCGCGCGCGTCAGCAAGCGGTTTCTGAGTCGAGCCGGGGTGTGAGCCGCGGTCGAGGGATTCTCGCGCGGGGCTAAGAAACCGCTGTGAGCTGCGGTCGAGGGGTTCTCGCGCGGGGCTAAGAAACCGCTCCCTTACGGTCGCGGCTCGGATCGCGCGGCTCGGATCGCGCGGCGCGGATCGCGCGGCGCGGATCGGATCGCGCGGCGCGCCTCGGATAAGATCAGCATCGCACGCAGGACGGCGTTGCGATGTCGGCTGCCCGCTGCACGAATCCCGCGGCCGGAAGCCAGGTAGGGTGCATCCCTGATGCACCGCACGGTCATCGGCCGGCGACGGTGTGGTGCGTCGAGGGACGCACCCTACGCCACTGTGCAATCGTCCAGCGTCGCCGTCATGCGATGACATCGGCCCGCGGCGCTCTCACGCCGTGCGGAAGGGACGCGGAGTCACTGCGCATCGTGGCAATTGCGCGCGGCAGGATCAGCAGCGCGAGCAAGGCCACGTTGCGCACGATCGCCATGCCGATGGTCGTTGGAGTGAGGCCGGCGGTACAACCGCACTTGACGCCCCAGCCCAGCCGCAAGCCGATCAGCGTCAGCACGAGCGTGAAGAGAAACAGCGTGCTGCTGGTGGCAGCGACGGCGGCAAACGGCCGCCACTCGGCGACGACCCACAGCCCGAGCACGATCTCGAGATAAGGCAGTGCGGCGGCAGCGGTGATCAACACGCTGGAGTCGGACACGCCGGCCAGCACGAGCAGGTGCTGCACGCCGTCGTCGGAGATGGTGATGAGTTTCGCCACGCCGGCGAAGACAAAGAAGAAGGCGACCGCAGTGTCGGCCGCCCTCTGCACAAATCGCGTGGCCTTGAGTCTCATGCGGCTTGCTTGCGCCGGTGCAGCCGTCGGCCGATCAGAACCGCGAGGATGAGCCCGGCGGATGCCGCGCCGGCGCCGAGCGTGCTGGCCGAACTGGCTTCATCCGAACGAAACGGGTAAACGGCGTGGATGGGGAACAGGTTTCCGCTCCTGTCAGCCCGAAGAACGGGCGCGTCTCCATTCGCCTGTTGCGCCCGCGAGTCAGTGATGATCATCTTCGTGCTGAATCGGAACGCAATCCGGCTTCTCGGGGGCGGTTTGTAGGAGAACGACTCGGTCGCGAGCACGAGGCGCCTGACAGGACGGTCGGGACCGAGTTCGCAAACGGCATAGCTTGGAAAGTGGCCACCATCCGGCAGTCGGTCATATTCGATCGCCGCGCTCGAGTTGCACGCGCTGCATTGCCAACACGTAATGAGGTAGGCGCCGTCGCGTACGCTGACCTCAAGCGTCGTATTAGTTCCGGGCGCCGATGGCGTCGTATAACGAAGTTCGAAAAGATCGGGTCCGAGCCGTGACGCTGTAACGGCGACACCGTCCGCCACCAGTTGGTTCAGATCCCGTCGCGTTCCACCCCGCAGAATCTCGAGCGGCGTATAGACGGTCGGCAATCCGAAGGTGGGCGAATACAAGATCACCTGATTCGTGCGAACGAAGTGCTCAATCGTACGTTCAGGTTCGACGACGAACACCTCGTCGTCCAGGCCGTAGGAGCGCGCCCATTGGGGGGCGTTCAGGAAGTGCGTCTCCAGGCGCTCCCACCCATCCGAGCGGAGCCAAACGTAGGTGCCGTCAACAACCTCTGCCGTCCGCAGCTCAAACTGCACAGCAAAGTTCGCGTCAGCATCGGCGAGAAGCGCCTGTTGCGCCGCGACACGCGAGACGACCTCCGTTGTCTCGGACTGCGACAGCGTCTCTCCACTCGATTGAATCTGCGCAAGCGTCGTCGTCAGCGACCCCGCCATACCGATCATTGCAATCGCCATTGCTCGACAGTGTTTGGTGTAAGGCGACATCGTCAGCCTCCTGGTTCACACCCGGGCGTGTAGTAGACGTAGACGGAACAGAGCTCTCCGGTGCAATTCGCCTGCGTGTAGTAGATGTCCTTGAAACATGGGACATTCACCGAGTCGCAGTCATACCCCGGATCGCTGATACAGGCGTGGTAGGGAATTCCGGATCCCCTCTTTGACGCGGAATTGCCGCCCGCCAGATCGCAGGGGTATGCCGTCCACTTCACGCACGAATACGCGGGCTTGCACCCCGCGAGCGGCAGGTCACTGCATCGGAAATCGTGAAGAAGCGCTCCATGGAGGAACGGCACCAACGCCCCGAGCGCGCACACCCAGACGATCGAAAACCGATCAAGACTCGAAAACCGCGTCATGGCGGGACCTCCTGCGAAGGGCCGATATACATGAAGTATTCTTGCGCCACGACCGAAAATCCACAAAAAAAACGCGCAACTGCTTATCACTTAATGAGTTGAGTCCATCGCGTGAGTGCGTCATTCCGCGCATGCAGCGCCATCCTACGCACGCGCATCGCCGCCCGCTGAACTTTGGGTGGGTTTGGGACGCTCGCACCGCCTGTACGTTACAATGGGCCGGATCGTCGGCCTTCAGCGGCTGCCCTGGCCCGCGCCGAGCTGCGCCGTCGGCCCAGCAAGCGAGATCCCCATGCGCCGCCTGACCGCCGCCGTGCTGTTCGCGAGCACCACGCTGTCGTCTCACGCCTTCGGCCAGAGGGCGCCCGTCGAGCTTTATCCCGAAGGCGTACCGGTGCCGCGCTCGATGACCCCCGACGAGCAGCGCCGCTGGAACGCCAACCCGCCGCCGCTCATGCCCAGCACCACGCCCGAAGGGCCGATCCACTGCGTCGCCGAGTATGAACCGATGGAAGGTCTGCTGATGGCCTGGGAGAACGACGCCTCGTGGGAGGCGATCCTGGCCGCCATGGCCGCCAAGGTCACGACCACCGGCGACGCCGACGTGTACATGGTGGTCGACACCTCCGGCGAGCAGACCACCGTGTCGTCGCAGCTTTCGTCGGCCGGGGTGAACATGTCGCGCGTCAAGTGGGTCGTGCGCGGCACCGACACGATCTGGATTCGCGACTACGGTCCGCGCTACATCTACGAGGGCAACGTTCGCGCGATCGTCGATCACACCTACAACCGCCCGCGACCCAACGACGACGCCCTGCCCGGGTTCTTTGCCACCTATAAAAAGCACACGATGTACACCATCGGGCTGGTGCACGGCGGCGGGAACTTCCACCTCGACGCGAACGACAACTCGTTCGTCACGCGCCTGATCAACAACGAGAACCCCGCGCTCACCGAGCAGCAGATTCACGACCTGTGGTTCGACTATCAGGCGGTCGACACGACCTTCTTCACGCCCTTTCCCACTTCCATCGATTCCACGCAGCACATTGACATGTGGATGCAGGTCATCGCCGACAACAAGGTCGTCATCAGCGATTGGCCGAATAACGTCGGCAGCACGCAGGACCAGATCTGCGACAACGCCGCCACGGCGCTCGCCGCCCGCGGCTACACCGTCTACCGCACGCCGGCCCGCTCTGTCAGCGGCACGCACTACACGTACACGAACGTGGTGATGTGCAACGACATCGTGATGATCCCGTCGTACACGAACGCGACCGTTTCGCCGCACAATGCCCCGGCGCTGGCCACCTGGCAGGCCGCCCTGCCCAACAAGACCATCTACCAGATCGCCTCGCAATCCATCGTCACCGCCGCCGGCGTGCTGCACTGCATCGTCATGCACGTCCCCGAACCGCTCGGCGGCGCCAACCCGACGGTCTACCTCCGCTCGCACCGCGGCGGAGAAGTGCTCGAACCCGGCTCGTGGCAGACCATCCGCTGGTCGAGCGACGACGACAAGGTTGTGACCAACGTCGATATCCTGCTCTCGGTCGACAGCGGCGTCAGCTTCACGCGCACGATCGCGGCGATGACCGCCGACGACGGTTCGCACCTCTGGCAGGTGCCGAACATCCACGCGCCGCACGCCCGCATCCGCGTGCTGGCCCGCGACGCCGACGGCCACACGGGCTACGACCAGAGCGAGGCCGACCTGAACGTCCCCGGCACGCCGCAGTGGGACGACCTCGATCCGCCGGCGCTGGACCCGGTGGAGATTGACCCGGCGCCGTGAGCAAACGCGGCGTCGGCCGTTCGTGGCCAGGACGCACAATGGCGAATTACGAATAGCGAATAACGAGTTTCGCCGTTGCAGCCGCGTATTCAGCAGTTGCAGTTCAACTCGTTATTCTTGATTTGCTCTTCGCTGTTCACCGTAGCGTCGGCCCTCCGTGGCCACGTCGTCCTCCCCCGATTAACCTCTCGCGTCATGAACGCTCCACACATGCGCGTCGTACTGCTGTCCCCGCTCATCGTCTTGGCCGGCTGCGGCCTGTCGCCGGTTGCCCGAGCGCTGCTGACCGACGGCCAATCCGCCTATGACCGCCGCGACTACGACGAAGCGGTGCTCAAGCTGTCCGCGTTTCTGAAAGAAGCCGGCCAGGCGCCCGAAGCGCGTCGCGCGCTTTACATCCGCGGCTCGGCGCACGCCGCCGCAGGCCGCCGCACGCAGGCCCGCTCCGACTTCTCGCGCGCCGTGACCTCGGCCGGCGAGGCCGACGTCGCCTGGCGCGCCCAGGTCGCGCTCGGCTCGTTGCAGTTCGAGGACGGCGACTGGCCGGCGGCCGCCGAGGCATACGCCGCCGCCGCTGAGAGCATGCCGCGCACGCCGCCGATGGATTTCGTGATCTACCGCCTGGGACAATGCCGGCAGCGCACCGGGAACTGGCCGGCGGGTCGGGCCGCGTTCGAGCGTCTGCTGCGCGATTTTTCGCGCAGCCCGTACGTTGAGCAGGTTCGCCGGCAGGTGGCGCGCGGGCCGACGTCATTCTCGATTCAGTGCGGCACGTTCACGCGCGCCAGGAACGCCGACGAGCTGCGCGCCAAGCTGGCGGCCGCCGGACTGGCGGCGCGTGTCGAATCGGAGAGTCGCGGCGGCGAGGCCGTTCAGGTCGTGTGGGTCGGCAGCTACGCGAAGTATGACGAGGCGGTCCGCGAGTTGTCGCGCGTCCGCGCCGTCGCCGGCGACGCGATCATCTGGCCGTGATGTCGCAGCGCCGGATGTAGGGGCTGGCGAGACGTACGCGTTTTCCGTTCAACACAGCCGAGGGCGGCTGTGCCACATGGGCGAATGCGGAATGCCAGCGAGAAATTGCGGCGGTGCGGCATGGGCGGGCGTGCCTTCGCTTTTCGTTTTTCAGATTCGTGGCTTCGTGGCTTCTTGGCTCCGTGGCTCTTCTCTCATGCCACCACCTCGCGCACGCGTGCCACGTCTTGCGCCAACTGCGCCCGCAGCGCGTCGGCGCTTTCAAACCGCTCCTGCCCGCGAAGGCGCTCCCGCAGTTGCAATCGCGTGGTTCGGCCATACAGGTCGCCGCTGAAATCCAGCAGGTGCGCTTCGACGCGCCTGCGGCCGCCGCCGAAGGTCGGCTGTGGGCCGATGTTCACCGCCGCACCGCGGCGCAGCGCCTCGGCGGCGGCGCCCGGCACTTCCGCGATTGCGGCGTAGACGCCGTCGCCGGGGATCATCTGTTCGATGCCGCTTAGATTCGCGGTTGGGAAGCCGAGCGTTTTGCCGCGGCCGTCGCCGCTCACGACGACGCCCGAGACGACGTGTGGGCGGCCGAGCATGAACCGCGCGGCGCGCACCTCGCCCGCGGCAAGTTTCGCCCGGATCGCCGAGCTGTTGATCGCCGGCGAGCCGGGCAGCGCATCGCAGGTCAGGGTTGGTGTGACGGTCAGGGCGTAGCCCAGACGCTGAGCGTGTTCCGCGAGCAACTGGACGTTGCCCTCGCGCCCGCGCCCGAACATGAACGTCGGCCCCTCGACGAAGGCCCTGACGCCACAGCGGTGGACTACTTCCTCAAGAAACTGCAGCGCCGGCTGCTCGAGCAGCTTTCGCTCGCTTCGCAGCACGACCACTCGGTCCGCCCCGCTCGCCCGCAGCAGCTCGAACTTGTCCGCGGCACGCGTCAGCCGCGCCGGAGCGCGTTGCGGCGCGAGCACCTGCCACGGGTGCGGCTCGAACGTCATGGCCGTGACGCAAAGTCCGCCGCTCGCCGCCGCCACCTGGCGCGCCGTCCGCAGGATGGCCTGGTGCCCGAGATGAACTCCGTCAAAATTGCCCACGCAGAGCACGACGCCCTCGGGCACAGGTGGCGTCGCAGGCAGTCCGTAGACAATAGCCATGGAGAGATTCGCTGCGGCGGTGTCGGTCGCGTCTCGAGTTCCGGCGGGCCGAGGCGATGTGTCCACGGCCGAAACGTCGCGCGTAACTTACTCGAAACCGAGCCGTGCTGCTCGCCGAGCTGGCGTCGCGGCCGTCGGGGCTCTCGGGAGGAGCGGGCGGCGCGGCCGGAACGAAATCGCGCGAGCCGGCGGCGGCGCAACACTGACGGGGCGCGAGCAATCAGCAGCGCCTCGGCAATATGCGGCGGCCAACAGCCACCCATCTGAAATGCGCGGCGGCCACCAACCACGCGCGTAGGGCTAGGGCCGCCGGCGTTCGTTCTGCTTTGGCAATTCGTTACTCTGCCTTCGCCACTCGCAACTGCCGTCAGCACCCTCCGCCGGTCAGCGCGTTCACCAGTCCGTCGATGTCGAACCCGTTCACGCTGCCGTCGGCGTTGGTGTCGCCGGCGCAGGGCGAGCAGGGCACGCCGCCGCCGGTGAGCAGGTCGACGAACGGATCGACGTCGAAGCCGTTGATGCTGCCGTCGCAGTTGGCGTCGCAGGGGACGCAGGGTGGCGGCTCGCATTCGTCGGGCACGTCGTTGCCGTTCACGTCGGCCGAGCGGCCGCTGGCGATGTCGTCGCTGTCGACGATGCCGTTGCCGTTGCAGTCGTCCAGCACGGCGGTGCAGCCGGTTTGCGTGATCTCAAGGTCGTCGACCGCCGCCTCGATGAGCGAGCCGGTGGCGGCGTCTTCGGCGATGAAGCGCAGCTTGACCTGCGCGGTCGGCGCGATGAGGTCGGCGACGCGGAACGAGTGGTTCAGCCAGCCGCCCGACGTCCCCGCGCCGGCCGGGCCGATCGTCTCGACCGCCGAGAAGGACGTGCCGTTGTTGTTGGAAATCTGCACGCGGAAGATGTCGGCGTTCGGGGCGCCGCCGGCGCTGTTGGAGTACCAGCGCCAGTAGCTGATGTGTGCTTCGGGATAGGCCGAGAGATCGTACGCCGGCGTGGTAAGCGAGGTGGCGCCGTTGTCGACGTCGCGCGCTCCGTCGCTGCCGCCGTAGACGCCGTCGGTCACCCAGCAGGCGACGCCGGCGGGCGTATGGTCGTCTCCGGGCTGCGCGATCGTGGCTTCCGGGTCCATGCGGTTCCAGATGCCGGTTGTGGCGGTGTCGCCGGGCGCGCCGACCGTCCAGCCGGGATCACTCTCGGCCGCGTCGGACGCAATCACGGTGGTTGATTCGACGACTGCCGTGTAGACGCTGCCCGGAGCGCCGCTGGGGTTGGTCGTCAGCCCGCTCGTCGTGCCGACGGCGCTGAAATAGAACTCCGGCGTCGCGGCACACGTGGGCGGCGGGAGCGTCGCCTCGTAGTTGTTACCGCCGAGCGATGTCAGCGGAATCGCCAGATACGAACCGCCGTCGTAGCGGACGTGCAGCGTCGGGCTGCCGCCGACGACCGTGTCGTTGATCGGGACGATCTGAACCGAGACGGTTTCGTCGACGCCCGGTTCGAGCGCCGCGGGCACGCCATTGGGCAGGTTGATCTGCAGCGACGGCTCCGGCGTCAGCGTTCCGCCGGTGGCGGCGATGGAAAAGGTCTGCGGCCCTTGCGGCACGTTGAGGCCGCGGACAACGACCGTCCAGACGCCCGACGCGGGCGAGTTTACCAGCACCTGCTCGATGTTGTCGCGCGTGTTGCGGGCGGTCTGCACGGCTGCGGCGGACGGATTGGCCGGATTGAGCGTCCAGGGGAACTGCTGGTTGCTGGACGGGTCGAAGACTTCCAGGTCAAGGTCGTTGATCAGCGAGGGGATGACGTTCGGCGTTCCCGGATAGTCGTCCCAGGCCATGGTGAGCTTGAGCTGCGGCGTCGCCGGCGCCACGTTGATGGTGAACTCGTACGTCGCGCCGTGGCCGACCGAGAACTCGCCGAAATTTCCCGTGCGCATGAAGTCGACGGCGGTCTGTGCCCGCACCGAGCCGTAGCCGAACTGATAGTCGGGGCCGGTGTTGCCGCGATCTTGCGCGGTATGCGCCCAGAGGATGCGCAGCGTCGAGTTGCGGAAGTCGGGCGAGCCGGGGAACTGGGCGCGGAAATCTTCAAGCAGCAGCGCGGAAAGTCCGCAGACGGTCGGCGACGCCATCGACGTGCCGCACATGACCGTGTACGACGTGGTGCCCGACGAGTTGCACGACGTGACGCCGCCGTCGCCGCCGCTCTGGCAGCCGGGCGCGCTGATGTCGGGCTTCATGCGGCCGTCGTCGGTCGGTCCCCAACTACTGAAGCTGGTCATCGAGTCGTCGTTGCTGTTCAGCGCGCCGACCGTAAGGTGGTTCTTGGCGGTGGCCGGTGGCGCGGTGCTGTAGTAGTCGCCGAAGCCTTCGACGTCGCAGCGATTGCCCTGCCGCTCGTTGCCGTTGGCAAACACGATGCGGAACGGCGCGCCGAGCGATCCGCGGACCATGTTGTCGATGAGCTGATCCGTGACGCCGTAGTCGCCCTGGATGCTGCACGCGAAACCGTTCGTTTCGGTGTTGGTGCCGATCGAGTTGTTGGCGATGTCGGCGCCATGGGTATTGATCGCCTGGTTGTAGTCGCTCTGCATGTCGCCGGGATTGGTGTAAAGGAACGTGCCGCTGCCGTCGTACTGGAATCCGTACGACTGGATGATCACGCCCGGCGCCATGCCCTTGTACGTTCCGCCGCTCGCCACGCCGCTGCCGCCGATCGTGCCCGACACGTGTGTCGGGTGCGCGCCGAGCCCGGAGCTGTCGCGTACGAACAAGCGTCCGCCGAAGTCCTGATGCGTCGAAAGAGCGGTGCCGCCGTCGTAGACCAGCACGGTCACCCCCGTGCCGGTCAGGTTATACGGCCCGGCCTGCACCGTGTTGGCCTGCGTGATCACGCGGTTGCTGTCGTTGCACTCGACCAGCCGCGGCAGCGGCGGCTCGATCCACTGCACGGCGTCTTCTTCCGCCAGGGCCGGCACGTTGCCCAGCGGCAGCTCGATTACCAGCGCGTTGATCGTCCACAGATCGTCGCGCACGATCGCGCCGTAACCAGCCAGCATCGTGTGCACCGCGCCATCCACGCTCACGTCGCCGTGAAAGACGACGTACGCCCCAATGATCGGGCCGCCCGCCGCGTCCGTCCCGACGACGGCCCATTCAGGCGTCTCGCCATTCAGGAAGGTCGGGTGCAGCTTCCAGCCGGCGTGCAGCGGCTCGACCGCCGTCAGCGTCGCGGTTCGCGCGAGCGCGTCGACGTCGACACTTGAGAGCGAGGCGAAGAACGCATTGCTGCCCAGCGAGGACAGCAGCGTCAGACCGTCGGCACCCAGCGACGCCCGCAGGCCGTCGTCGACCGGCTGCGAGAATTGGACGACGACGTGCCGGCCGGCGGCGCCGGGCGCACGCGGCAGGTCGTTATCGGCCAGCGCGGAGTGCAGCTCGGCCGCCGACATGACGGGCAGCTCCACGTCGCCGCTGCGCCAGCGGATCGGGTCAGCAACCGCGCCGGAGGCGGCGACGATCGAAAACAGAATGGTCGAGAGTCGGATGGGGGACATGGGAATCTTGCTCCTCCAGCGCGTGAGAATGAACACACAGCTCGATAAGTCGTGTCGCGCGGAGCCGGCCGCGCACTCCGACATCCTAGTGCGGCGGGCTGGCCGAATCCAAGCGAAAACGTCCGAATATCGCTGGTCCCCGAACGTGTCGCGCACCGCGCCTCTGCTAATCCTATCCCCGGCAGCGCGGATTCTCTCGCCGCCGGCTTCGCTCGCGGCGGAGCGGCGGACGGGTGGGCGGATTATCGCTCCGCAGCGGCTCGTTTGCCGGGGCGGACGTCGGCCGTGCAAGCGCTGGCGGCGCGAAGGCCGGGACGCGCTCGGCGCGCAGTCCGAGAAAAACGGGGAACTCGGCGGCGGCGCGGTTTTCGCCGCGGCTGTGCGCGCCCGGCGAGGCGACGCGATGCGTGAGCAGCTCCTCGCAGACCGACAGCGCCAGACCGGCGCGCGCCAGGTTGTTCAGATAGTACGAGAGCGGGCGGTGGTAGTACTGCGTGACGGGTGACGCCGTGCGGCCGGGGTGCACGGAAATCGGAATCTCCATCGGCGAGTAATATCGGTCGAGCCGGCGGTACTGAGTCTTCTTCTCGTCATCCCAGCCCCACGACGACTGCCGCGGCACGCGGAAGCACGGGTGCATCAGGATGAGCACGAGCCGCCCGCCGACGCGCAGCGCCGCCGCCGCGCCGCGCAGGGCCGCGTCAACGTCATCGACGTCGTGCAGGGACATCAGGCAGGCGGCGGCGTCGAACTCGCCGCTCGTCAGGTCGCCCAGGCGACGGACGTCGCGGACGATGAAGCTCAAACGGCTGTCGGAACCCCGAGCGCGTGCGGCGTCGATCAGTTTGGGGCTGGCGTCGACACCGACGACGCGCTTGGCGCTGGAATCGAGCAGGGCGCGGGCCAGGACGCCCTGGCCGCAGCAGAGGTCGAGAAAGGTCTCGCCGGGTTGTGGGTTCAGCAGCCGCAGCGCCGCGGGGATGATGACGTGCCGCTGGTAGTCGCTGCCCTCGTCGCCGACGAGCCGGTCATACCAGCTCGCGACGTGGTCCCAGCTTGTGGACGGGCGGCGTGCGTGCGTTCGGGCACGGCCTGGGTGGGGAGGTCGCATACGGTGGGATGATATGGGCGGAAGCGGATTACGCCGAGGACGGGGAAATTGGGAAACAAGGAAACCAGGAAACCAGGAAACAAGGAAACCAAGAAACAAACGTGACATGCCCGTGCCGTCGGGCGTGAGCATGCCCTGGAGCGCCGATCAGAACCCCGCACGCGAGTGCGGGGCGGCTGAACCCACCACGCGCGTAGTGGGTTCTGTTAGCGGCTTTTAGTCGAACGGTGCGACGCAGAACGGGAGTGGACTGGAATCGAACCAGCCAGAGGCTGCGGGTGCAACCTCTCGACGGTTTTGAAGACCGCGGGACCCACCAGGCGTCCGGACACTCCCTCAACAGAAGCGCGCTGACTGCATTCGCGCCGCTCGCACGCGCGACGATGGCTCACGACTCCGCAACTGAGATTTCGCGCTGGGTTTCCGTCGCCGGGCGGTAATCCAGCGGCGCGTCGTAGTCGGGATAGGCGCGCTTCAACGCCGCATAAACCAGACCCAGGAACATCGGCTGCGGGCTCATCGGCCGGCTGGTCAGTTCGGGATGGGCTTGCGTCGCGAAATAGTACGGGTGCACGTTTTGCGACAGTTCGAGCAGGTGCATGATCTCCGCGTGCGGCGAGCGGCCGGAGAAGATCATGCCGGCGGCTTCGAGCGGCGCGATGTAGCGCGGTTCGACCTCGTAGCGATGCCGGAAGCGCAGCCGCACCTGCGGCCCGAACATCCGATACGCCAGCGTGCCCTCGCGGACGACGACGTTGTGGCCGCCCAGCCGCATCGTTCCGCCCAGCCCCTCGATTTTCTTCTGCTCGGGAAGCAGCGTGATGACGGGATAGCGGCAGTCGGGGTCGATCTCGTCGGAGTTCGCCCCCTCCATGGCGCAGACGTTGCGGGCGAACTCGATCACCGCCATCTGAAAGCCGTAGCAGATTCCCAGGCAGGGCAGGCCGGTGCTGCGGGCGTGTTTGAGGCAGGCGATCTTGCCCTCGGCGCCGCGCGTCCCGAAGGCGCCCGGGACGATCATGCCGTGAACCTGGGCCAGGCATTGGGCGGCGGTCTCGTCGGTCACTTCGGTCGTGTCGATCCACGACAGGTGCACCTTGACGCCCAGGTGCACGCCGGCGTGCTCCAGCGCCTTGATGATGCTGGCATACGCGTCGCGGACCGCGGTGTACTTGCCGGTGATGCCGACCGTCACGTGCCGCGCGACGCTCTTGAGCCGCCGGGTGTAATCGCTCCACACTTCGCGGCGGCGGCGCTCCTCCTCGGCGTCGACGCGCTCCTCGAGCTTGAGCCGCTCGATGACGGCGCGGTCGTAGCCGGCGGCCCGCAACATGTCGGGGATGAGATAGACGCTCTCGCAGTCGTGCATGCTGAAGACGCGTTCCATCGGCACGTTGCTGAACAGCGCGATCTTCTCGCGGACCTGCTTGGTGACCGGGTTTTCGGCGCGACAGGCGATGATGTGCGGCTGGATGCCACACTCCATGAGCTGGCGGATGCCGAGCTGAGCCGCCTTGCTCTTCTGCTCGCCGAGAATGTTGGGCTCCAGCACGTAGGTCAGCGCGACGAAGCAGACGCTGTGCTCGCCCTCCTCGAACGCGAGCTGCCGCATGGCCTCGATGTAATACGCGTTTTCAACGTCGCCGACCGTGCCGCCGATCTCGACGAACACTACGTCGGCCTGGCTGGCGACGGCCAGCTCGCGCAGGCGGTTCATCACTTCGCCGGTGACGTGGGGGATCATCTGCACGTCGCGGCCCAGGTAGCCCCCGGTGCGCTCGCGGTCGAGCACGCGGCGGTAGATCTGTCCGCTGGTGCAGAAATTAAGGCGGCTGAGGTCCTGATCGAGCATGCGCTCGTAGGTGCCCAGGTCCATGTCGCACTCGGTGCCGTCGTCGAGGACGAAGACTTCGCCGTGGCGATAGGGGTTGAGCGTGCCGGAATCGACGTTGAGGTACCCTTCGAGCTTGATCGGGGCGACCGAAAGGCCCTTGTCCTGCAGGCACTTGGCCAGCGACGAGCTGAAGATGCCCTTGCCCAGGCCGCTCATCACAGTGCCGAGCACGACCACGTACTTGCACTGCCCGGGCCGGTAGCCGGCGGGGCTGGGCATGTAAAACTCGGTCTGGTCCGGACGTTCGCGCGCGGAGTTCAGCAGCTTGTCGCCGTCGATGCCCATCGAGTCATGCTCCTGCGCGGTGCTGCAGTGGCGTCCTTCAGGCGCGGCCTGCGCGGGGCGCGGCGCCGGCTTCCGATTCGTGTGAGGCCGCCCTCCAGCGGCGGACAAACTGCTGATAGTCCTGCGGCGTGTCGATGCCGACGCAGGCGCTGGGTACGACTTCGACAGCCATCGTGTGCCCGGTTTCCAGCACACGAAGCTGCTCGAGCTTTTCGATCCGCTCCAGGGTGGTCGGTTCGCCGGCGGCAAGCTCCAGCAGGAACCGAACACGATATGCGTACACGCCCAGGTGCAGCAGCACGACGTCGCGGTGCCGCGCGGCATCCTGCACGTCTCGAACATATGGTATCAGAGCCCGCGAAAAATACAGCGCCCGCCCGGAGCGATCGAGCACCACTTTGACCGCGTTCGGATCGGCCGGATCGGCGTCGCTCGGAAAAGGGCACGCCAGCGTGCCGCACGGCGCCGTGTCGGACTCCATCCGCCGCACCAGCCGATCCAGATACTCGGGCTCCAGTTCGGGCTCGTCGCCCTGAACGTTGAGGATCAGATCGTCGTCCGACAGGCGTCGTCCCGCGCCGCCGCCGCTTCGCCGGCGGGCGACGACCTCGGCGATACGGTCAGTTCCGCTGACATGATCGTCGCGCGTCATTTCGGCCGCGCCGCCGAACGAGCGCGAAGCGTCGGCGATTCGGGCGTCGTCGGTGGCGACGAGACATTCTCGGACCCGCGCGGCGCGTCGGACGCGCTCGTAGACGTGCTGGATCAGGTACTTTCCGGTTTCGGCGAGGAGGGGTTTCCCGGGGTAGCGGGTCGATGCGTAGCGCGCCGGGATGACGGCTAGAACGTGCATGTCGGCGTGGGAGTTCGCGGTCGATTCACGGGGCTGCATGATACCCGCGCGCTGCCCGCGCGGTCAATTCTCGCGCCGGCCCGTCCGGCCCGTGGGGTTCGACATTCTCGCGCGGGCCGGTGGGGTTCGACCCGCTACTACTCGCCCCGACGCATGCCGGGTAATCCGAACCCCCGACGGCAGTCGGGGACCGCAACGGCGAGGACACCCCTTGCGCCCTGGCGACGTTCCTGACGCGGCACGCCCGCCCGGCCTCCGACCCCTCACTCGCGTGAGGGATTCGGATGTGTTGCCGCTCGTCGAATGGGTCGTCGTTGGTCGGACGGGTCGACGTTCGTCGGGCGGCCGCGCTACAGCGCGGCCGGCGAGACACCCACCGCGACGATGCTGCACGCCACGATCGGATCGAGCCCCAGCCGCCGGGCTTCGGCGAGCAGTTCGTCGCTCTCGGCGCCGGGGTTCACCCAGAATTCGTCGGGTGCGGCTGCGGCCACGTCGGGCAGCACTCGGATGCCGACGGCGGGCGGCAGGTAGAGCGAGATGCGGTCGAGGTCGCCCTCGATCTCGCGCAACGAGGCATAGACGCGCAGTCCCTCGATCTCGCCGCCCTTGGGATTGACCGGGTAGACCTCCCAGTCCTGCTGGAGGTACGCGCGGATCGCCTTGTTGCTGAACTTGGTGCGATCGGCGGAGGCACCGACGATGGCGACGGTTTTTCGAGGCATGCGGGTTGCTCGGATGCGGTTTCGCGGCTGCGGGACTCGTGGACGTGGGATTCTTGGATGCGGAATTCTCGGATACGGGACTCTTGGATGCGGAATTCTCGGATACGGGACTCTTGGATGCGGAATTCTCGGATACGGGACGCGTGGATGCGGGTTTTTCGGTTGCGGGTTACTTTCCGGCGCTCGACGCGGGGCTGCCCAGCGGCGCGCTTTCGGCGCCGACGACGCCGGCGGGCGCGGTGTGCCGCGCGCCAAACGCCATCCGCAGCTCGATGACCGCAGTCAGCACGCAGGGCACCAGCACCAGCGTGCCGAGCGTCGAGACGAACATGCCGCCGAGGATGACGCTCGCCAGCCCGCGGTAGAGTTCGCTGCCGGCTCCGGGCAGGATCGCCAGCGGCAGCAGGCCGACAATGCTGGTCAGGCTGGTCATGAATACCGGCCGCACGCGGACGCGGACCGCCTCGCGGACCGCCTGGCGGATCGGCATGTGCTCGTCGCGCAGATACACCAGCGACTGCTCCACCAGCAGGATCGCGTTTTTCACCACCAGGCCCGTCAGCATGATGAAGCCGAGGAAGGTCAGCACGTCGAGCTGCTGCACCGGCTGGTCCGTGGTCATCAGTGTGCCCCAGTGGCACAGCGAAAGCCCCAGGAAACCGCCGAAAACCGCCAACGGCACGCTGAACATGATCACGAAGGGATAAAGCCAGCTCTCGTACAGCGCGCACATCAGCAGATAGACCACCAGCACCGACAACAGCGCCTTGCCGCTGAGGATGTTGGTCAGACTCTGCCAGCTCCAGCCCTTCCATTCCCCGATCAGCGAGTTCCGCGCCGCCGCCAGCTTGTCCGCGTTGCCCGTCAGCGAAACCGTGATGCTCGGGTCGATCTGCCCGGTCCGCCGCAGCTCCCCGGCGATGCCGTCCTCGAAGTTCTTCTCCGGCGTGCCCTGGATGCGGCGGATGACTGCTTCCAGCGGCATGGCCTCGGGCGGGGTGATGGTGAGCGAGACCGAGCGCTGCCGCTCGATGCGGTTGATCTGCTCCAACGCGGTGGTGTCCACGAGCTGCGCGCCTGCCGAGAGAGGTACGACGCGGCCGATAGGCGTGTAAAGCGGTACCTGCGCGATCTCGCGCGTGGCGCGATCCTTCTGCCCCTGGACGTAGAGCGAGATGTCGATCGTGTCTCCGCCGGCCACGCGATAGTCGCCCAGCAGCGCCCCATCCACGCAGGCTTCGACCACGAAGCCGATGTCGCGCACCGTCAGACCCAGCGCGCCGGCCCGCTCGCGGTCGGGCACGATCCGCAGCTCCGGCCGGCCCTGGTCGAAGTTCGCCGGGTCGGGCTGCGGAAAGCCGCCGAACTGCAGCATGCACGCCATCTGCATCGCTTTCGCGGCGGCGGTCACCTTCTCCAGGTCGTCGCCGCGAATCTGAATCTCGGCGTTGTTTCCGCCGCCGAAGGTGAAGAGCTGCGCCTGGAAGAAAATCGGAAACGTGCCGGGGATGCTTCCGCCCGATGTCTGGAGCAGGCGTACCAGCGGCTTGACCTTCGCCTCGTCGCGGCTGGTGGCGCCCATGAAGCACCCGCCGGCCCACGACACGAAGAAGAACTGGTTGATCAGCGGCGGGGGCGTCAGCCACTCGCGCTGCGCGCGGTCGCGCTCCAGCCGGCTGAGCTGGCCGTTCATCAGCTCCGGAAGCTGATTGGCCGCCAGCATGGCGTCGACCTGCCGCACCCATTGCCGGTCCAGCTCGCCCTGCTCCGGCGAGCCCGGCTGAACCTCCCAATAGCGCCGGATGCCCTGCTCCACCGTGCGGCCCATGCGCTCGAACTCGGCGTTGTTGTACCCCGGGGGAGTGAGCAGGAATCCGAAGACGAGGTTCTGGTTGCCGGCCGGCAGGTAGGTCGACTCGGGGATCAGGAACCGCGCCAGCACGAACGAGCCGATCGTCATACCGGCAATCACGAGCGCGCGCGCCACACGATGATGATTGAGCCGATCCACAAGATCGGCGGTGAGGCCCGCCAGCCGCAGGATCGGATCGCGCGTCGCCGCCTTCACACCGCCGGTCAGCGGCTTGTCCTCCACGGCGAAGCGCGGTCCGCCGCGCCGCTGCAGTAGCCGGACCGCCAGGGGTGGAATCACGGTGACGGCCACCAGCATCGACAAACCGACAGCGACAACCTCGGCGATGCTGATGTCGCGGAAGAGCTGCCCGGCCTCTTCCTGGATGAAGATGACCGGCAGGAACACCGCCATCGTCGTCAACGTGCTCGCCAGCACCGCGCCCCAGACCTCGCGCGTGCCGTCCAGCACGGCGGCGCGGATCGGCTTTCCGCTCTGCCGATGTCGGAAGATGTTTTCGAGCACGACGTAGGCGCTGTCGACGACGTCGCCGACCGCGAATGCGATGCCCGCCAGCGAGATGACATTTAGCGTGCGGCCCAGCAGCACGATCACGACGAACGTGCCGATGATTGAGACGGGAATGGTCAGGGCCAGCACCGCCGTCGCCCGCCAGCTCCGCAGGAACGCCAGCAGCAGCCCCAGCACCAGCGCGCTGCCGTAGACGATGTTCGACTGCACCATGTCGATGGCGTGCTGGATGTAGAGCGTCTGGTCGTAGACCTGCACCAGCTCGAGGTCCATGCCCCGCCCGCGCAGCACTTCCTCGTTGACCTTGGCGATCGCCTTCTTCAGGTCCGCCATCACGGCCACGACGTTCGAGCCCACTTCGGCCCGCACGGGCAACGCCAGCACGTACTGCCCGTTGCTGCGCACGAACCCCTCGGGGTCCTTGTACGCCTGCCGCACCTCGGCCACGTCACGTACGTACACGGGGCCGCCCGCGGTCGACGCAATCACCGTGTTGCGGATTTCGTCGAGCGACTCGAACTGACCCACCGTCCGGACGGCATAGTCACGCTTGCCCTGCATGCGCGTGCCGGCGGAGATGTCGGCGTTCTGCTGCCGCAGCGCCGTCTCCAACTCCCGAAACGTGATGCCGCGGGCCGCGAGCTGCCCGGCGTCGACGCGAATCTGCACCTCGCGCTCGAACCCGCCATAGACCGGAACGCCCGCCACGCCCGGCACGCGATCCAGGTAGGGCTTGATGAAGTCCTCGGCGAAGTCGCGCAGTTTGCGCACCTCGTCGTCGTCGCGGCCCTGGCCGGGGTAGAGGATCAGCCAGGCGATGATGTTGTTCATCTCCTCGTTCTGGAGTTGAACCACGGGCTCCTCGACCTCGATCGGGTAGCCCTGCACCTGGCCGAGTTTGTCGTTGATCTCGCGCTGCGCCTGGTACTTGTCCACGCCGCGGTAGAACTCGAGCGTCACGACGCCCGTGTTATCCTTCGACGTGCTGGTCATCTTTCGCAGACCACGCACGCTGCGAAGCTGGTCTTCCTGCCGGTCGATGATCTCCCGCTCCACCTCCTGCGGATTCGCACCCGGCCAATACGTCGAGACCGTCAGCACGGGCACGTCCACGTCGGGCGTGAGCTGCACCGGCAGTTGAAACAGCGACAGCAGGCCGAACATCACCAACAGCAGAACGCCGACGGCGACCGCGACCGGGCGATCAACGCAGATGCGGATTAGATCCATCGCTCAAGACTCGGGTCCAACGCACGCCATGCCCCAGTTTGCGCCACCAGTACGCACTCACTCCCGTGCCGCCACACCGCCGGCCGGCTGCCCATTTGGCATGGGCATCGGAATCACCGGCGTCGGGCCGTTGATGCGCTCATTGGCCCGCACGACCACCAGGTCGCCAGCCTTCAGCCCCGCGGCCTGCACTTCGACTTCGGTTCCCACCTCGAGCCCGGTGGTCACCGCCAGGGGCATCGCCATCTTGGACGGCGGACCGGCCGCGCCAGCCCCGCCGGGCGCCAGTTCTTCCGGCGGCGCCCCGGCCGCGCCAGGCGGACCGGACGCCGGCGCGTCACGGACGACGAATACCTGCTTGCTGGGGCCGTGCGCGACGATCGCATCTTTGCTGACCATGAGCCGCTTGCCCGCTGGACCGGCCGGCACGTTGGCCCAGACGAACATGCCGGGAAGCAGCGTGTGGTCCGCATTCGGCACGTCGATCTCGATGGGAAACGTGCGTGAGGCCGGCGTCGCGAGGGGAATGACGCGCGTGATCGTCACCGGCTGGGATCGGCTCAGCGCCTCCACCTCGATTGACGCCGGCGACCCGCTGCGCGCGAATGAGATCGCGGCTTCGGGTACGTCCACGCGAACTTTCACCGTCTCGATCGAGACAATCTCGCCGACGGCGCCGCCGGCCTGAAACCCGCCTCCGGCCTGAAGCCACTCACCCACTTCCGTGTTTTTCGAAACCAGAAAGCCATCGAACGGCGCGAGGACGTCAGTCTTGTTCCGGTCCCGCCGCAACTGGTTCACCACGGCGACCTGCGCCGCGACGTCGTAGCGTGCCCGAGCCTTCTCCTCGGCCCGCGGCCCGTTGCTCCACAGATCGAGCTCCGCCCGCGCCGCCGCCAGCCGTCGCTCCGCGGCCAGGAACTCCATCTCCGTGTCGTGCCGTTCCTTCTCGTTGCTCTCGCCTTGCGCCGTGAGTTCGGCGATGCGCTCGCGCTCATAGAGCCACTTCTTGTGCAGCGCTTCGGTCTCCTGCACCGTGGCACGCTGCCGTTCGAGCACCTCCTTACGCGTACCCGCTTCCAGCTCGTCGCGCTTGGCCTCCAGCGACGCCAGCCGGGCGGTCGCCTCGGCCAGCCGCAGGTCGGCCAGCTCGGGGTCGATCCGCGCGATCGTCGCTCCCTGCCGCACCAACTGCCCCTCGCTGAAGGACACCTCCTTCACCACCCCGCTGGTCTCCACCGCGATGACGCAACGCTTCTCGGGCAAAACGGTCCCGACCAGCCGCAGCGTCGGCGGAATGTCGCGCTCGACCACCGGCGCCACGACCACGGGCTGCGCCGCGGGCCCGTGCTGCGCCGCCAACAGCGCGATCAGCGGCACAATCTGCAACAACAACGCTGTCATGTTCCCTTGCACCCTTCTGTCTGGTGGGATGTCGCCGGGCGGCGTGAGCTCAACCGTGCACGATGATAGCCGACCCGCCCTGCCCCGCAAATTTCGGCACGTCCCGAAAACAACGCCTCCAGACTCGCCGCCGGTCCGCATCCCACCGTAATCTTCAAGATTCCGATATCTTTCAATGAGTAATCGCGCTTCGCTGCCAAAAGCACTTGCAGCCGCCGCACGCCTCAGCTAACATCTGTCACAGTTTGCCAGCCGGCAAGCCGATACTCCCGGATTGAGTCTCCACGATCGAACCGATCAGGGGATTCGTCCACCCACCCGGGATCGCTACGGTGTGCTCTCGGCGGGCGTTGCGGACCGTCCCCACGAACGAAGCTGACGGCGGCTTGACAGATATCCTGCAAACGCAGGCCGGGGTCGGACTATGAAGAAAGCGCGGCAGCGTGGCCGGCGCTTGTTGCTAACTGCTGAAAAGACAGAGTCTTAACAACTTCGAACCGACGTGACTCCCATGGACCCGATTCAGAAAATCAGAAACATCGGCATTTCCGCCCACATCGACTCCGGTAAAACCACGCTCAGCGAGCGCATCCTCTTCTACAGCGGGCGGATTCACAAGATGGGTGAGGTTCACGACGGGACCGCCGGCGGCGGCGCGACCATGGACCACATGGAGCTTGAGAAGGAGCGGGGCATCACGATCACGTCGGCCGCCACCCACCTCGAGTGGCTCGACCACCAGATCAACCTGATCGACACGCCCGGACACGTCGACTTCACCATCGAAGTCGAACGCTCGCTGCGCGTGCTTGACGGCGCCATCCTCGTGCTGTGCGGCGTGGGTGGCGTGCAGTCGCAGTCGCTGACGGTCGATCGGCAGATGAAGCGCTACGGCGTTCCGCGGCTGGCGTTCATCAACAAGCTCGACCGCGTCGGGGCCGACCCGGCCCGCGTCGTCGGCGAGATCGAGACCAAGCTCGGCCTCGAAGCTGTGCCGATTCAGCTACCCATTGGATCCGAGCAGGAATTCAAGGGCGTCGTCGACCTCGTCACGATGCAGGCGGTCTACTTCGACGGCCCGAAGGGCGAAGACGTGCGTTGCATCGACATCCCCGCCGAACTCCGCGACGCGGCCGACCGCGCCCGCCACGGCCTGCTCGACTCGCTGTCGCTCTACGACGACGAGCTGATGGAAATGCTACTGGAAGGCAGCGATCCCAGCATCGACCAGCTCCACACCATCATCCGCCGTCTGACCATCGGGCGCGAAATCGTGCCGGTGCTGATGGGGACGGCGTTCAAGAACAAGGGCGTGCAGCCGTTGCTCGACGCCGTCGTCCGATATCTGCCGTCGCCGACCGACCGCATGTATTTCGTCAAGGACAGCGACAACGACAACGCCGAAGTTCCGATCACCGCCGACCCCGACGCGCCGGCCGTGGCGATGGCCTTCAAGATCGTGGACGAGACCTTCGGCCAGCTCACCTACACGCGCGTCTATCAGGGCCAGATTCGCAAGAGCGAAACGTACCTCAACCCGCGCACCCGCCGCACGCAGCGCGTCGGCCGGATGGTCCGCATGCACGCGGACGAGAAGGAAGACGTGACCGAGGCCGGCCCGGGCGACATCGTGGCGCTGATCGGCGTGGATTGTGCCAGCGGCGACACGCTCTGCGACGAGTCGGTCAGCTATTCGCTTGAGAGCATTTACGCGCCCGAGCCCGTCATCTCGCTGGCGATCGCCCCGGTGAAGACCGGCGACCGCGACAAGTTATCGAAGGCCCTGGCGCGCTTCATGCGCGAAGACCCGACGTTCCACGTCCGCAGCGACCCGGAGAGCAACGAGACGATCATCTCGGGCATGGGCGAGCTGCACCTTGAGATTTACGTCGAGCGCATCCGGCGCGAGTACAACGTCGAAGTCGAGGTCGGCGCGCCGAAGGTCAACTACCGCGAAGCGCCCACCGTCGAGGCCGAGTTCGACCACAAGCACAAGAAGCAGACCGGCGGCTCCGGCCAGTATGGCCACGTCGTCGGGCGGATGGTGCCGCTCCCGCCTGATTCCGAGGTGGATTACGAGTTCGAGAACAAGGTCTTCGGCGGGCGCATCCCGACCGAGTACATTCCCTCGTGCGACAAGGGCTTCCAGGCGGCCCGCATGAAGGGTCCGCAGGCGGGCTTTGAGATCGTGCGGGTCAAGATGGTGCTGGAGGACGGCTCGTCGCACGCGGTCGACTCGTCCGACATCGCCTTTCAGATTGCGGCCCGCGACGCGTTTCAGCAGGCGTTCCTTCGCAGCAAGCCGGTCATCCTCGAGCCGATCATGAACGTCGAGGTCGAAGTGCCCAACGAATACCAGGGCGCCGTTATCGGCGATCTGTCGTCGCGCCGCGGCGTCATCCACGGCACCGACAGCAAGGGCGCCTCGACGGTCATCACGGCCACCGTTCCGCTGGCGAACATGTTCGGCTACTCGACCGACATTCGCTCGATGACGCAGGGCAAGGGCACGTTCTCGATGGAGTTCGCGCACTACGAGCGCGCCCCGCGCGAGGTTCAGGAAGAGGTCATCGCCAAGGCCAAGGAACGCGCCGCCGCCAGAAAGTAGCCAGCCGAGCCCCGACCGTCAGGGAGGGGTTCTCGCTGAGCGTGCCGTCAAACTCGGCGCTTGCGCCCACTCGAGCACGAAGCGCCAGCGAGTGCCTCGTCCGCAACGATCGCGACGCCGTCACTCCGCGGGTTGCATTCGCGAAACTCGCAGCACAGACGCGCCAGCTTCAACCGAGTCGATGCTCCAGCGCACCTGGCACAGCGCTGAGAGGAAACGCTCGTCGTGGCTGACGAGCAGTAGCGCACCCGCCGCGCTGCGCAGCGCGGTTTCGAGGCACTCGATCGACGGCAGATCGAGGTGATTGGTCGGCTCGTCGAGCACGATCAGGTGCGGTGAGTCGAGCAGGCCGAGGGCCAGAATGAGCTTGCGCAACTCGCCGGGGCTGGGCGCCTCGGTCAGCGAGACGCGGCTCACGTCGGACCCGAGTCGGCTGACGGTCGACAGCACCGCGCCGCGCGCCGCCCGCGACAACCCCTCGAACCGCGCGCGAGCGGCCAGCGCGTCGGCCTCGGCAATCTCCTGAGGCAGGTACACGAGGCGCGGCGCCGGCAAATCGGTCCGCGCCAGAACGTGTCTCACGAGCGTGCTCTTCCCGCCGCCGTTCGGGCCGCAAATCGCGATGCGGGCGTCGGCGGCGATCTCGAGCGTCTCGTGCCGCAGGATGCGGCCGCCGCCGAGCGCGACGGCACCCTGCGGAATGGACACCAGGCGAGCGCGGCGCGCCGTTTCGCCGCCGATCGACACGCCGAGGCGCGGCGTGCGGCGCGGCGTGATCGTCTGAAACGCGTCGGCGGCCTGGTCGATTCTGCCCTGCATCTGGCGCAGGCTCCGGCCGGCCTGGCCGTCCTTGCCGGAAACGCGCGCCCGGTCGATCCGGTCGCGCCCGTCGGTGTCGTGCCGGTCGAGGGCGCGTTTCGAGCGGAGCGCGTCGGCCCGGCTGGCTTCGGCCCGGCGCCGATTCGCCTCGCCGCGCAGTCGCCGCAGCTCGGCCGCCGCCTCGTGCCGCGCGGCGCGCAGGCCGGTCTGTTCGACGCGCTCGGCCTCCGCGGACTGCGAATAGCCGCCGGGGCGAAGGATGGCGTGCGGCGGGTGCAGCATCAGTGTCTGCGTGCAGAGCTCGTCGAGCAGGTCGCGATCGTGACTGACCAGCAGTCCGACGCCGCGAAAGCCGCGGAGCGCGTCGATCAGCAGGCGGCGCGCGGCCCGGTCGATGTGGTTGGTCGGCTCGTCGACGGCCAGGATCTCGGGCGCGGCGCGCAGGGCAGTGGCGATCTGCGCCCGCTTTCGCTCGCCGTGGCTGAGCGACGCCCAACGTGTCGACCAGTCGGCGGCGAGTTTCAGCCGTCCGCGCAGCGCGCAGGACCGCGCGTCGGCGGCCAGCAGCAGGTCGTGCAAGTCGGGCGGCGGATCGTCGGTGCGCTGCGGGCAGTAATGGGCCGATCCGCTGCTGGAGCGAAGGCCGCGATCGGGAACCAGCAGCCCGCACGCCAGGCGCAGGAGTGTGCTTTTCCCGCTGCCGTTCGGGCCGACGATGCCGGTCCAGCCGGGCGCGAGGCGCAATGTCAGTCCGACCAGGATCGGCGCCGGAGCGGTGGGATAGCAATAGGAGACTTCAAGCAGATCGAGTCGGGGACGGCTCATCACAGTCCTCGCATGTTAGAGAATGGGAGGTGGTGGAACGACCGGGGCGAAGCTGTGATTTCAGAGTCTCACGTCTGCGTCCGCTGCGAGGAGTGTTTGTCCAACGACAGTATAACCGGCGTGCCGGCAGAGGTCATCGCCAGGCCAAGGCAAAGGCCCGCCGGGTGCGTCCTCGCGCGTCTGGATTCGGCCGGGGGGCGGGGTCTTGCTGAGCCGACAACTCCCCAACGCCAAGCAAGGTTGGAGTCGAAGCGCCGTCAAGGCGGGCTGATGGTGACGCGCCAGAGTCTCGCGGGACCGGCGTCGCCGGCGACGGTGAAGCGCGAGGCGTGCTGGGCGGCGAAACGGGCGAAGAGGCGCGACTCGACGCCACCGTCGTCGGTCAGGAGCACGGCGCGGACGCCCGCGGCGCGGAAGTAGTCGGTTTCGCGCTGGTCGAGCACGCGCCGGTGTGCGTCGATCTGCCCGAGTGAGACGTCGCGGCCGCCGGACCACCAGCGGCGGTCGGGCGGGTAATACAACGCGTAAGGGTCGTCGTACGGCATGAGCGGGACGAAGCGCCGGCCGGACATCAGGTGGTAATAGCCGCGGTTGAGTCCGGCGACGACGGCATCGGGCGCCGCGCGGGCGCGGAGAAGTTCGGCGGCGGCTTCGCGCTGGGCGGACAGGCGGCGGGCCGCCTCCGGATTCAGCCGCCAGGCTGTGACCATGACGCCGTGTGCGGCGAGGAGCAGCGCCAACCCGATGCAGGCATTCTGGTGCGACGTGCCGCCGCGGCCCGGGAACAACCGCCCCGCGCCGATGATGGTCAGCGGGACGGTCAGCGGCAGAGTGGGAACCACGAAACGATCCGGCCGGAACGGCCACAGCAGGACGACGCCGAAGTAGCAGGCCAGAAACAGCAGGATTGGCATCGCGGGAGTGCCACGCACGGCGCGGGCGCCGAGCACCAGACAGGCGATCACGGCCGCGACGGCGAGCGCGACGGCGGCGGCGAAGGGAACGTCGCCCAGTGCGGCGTCGCAGCGCGCCGCGCGGTCAATCCAGCGCGGGTCGGGTTCCAGGGTGTACTGCGCCAGCGACCATGCGAGTGCCGACGTGTTGTACGCGCCGACGCGCGCCAACGATGCGGCATTCCCTGGCAGCCAGGCGCCGTAGTCGAGATCGAACTTCAGCGCAGCGTGGAGCGGAAGCTCGGCGTTCTGCCGGGCGGCCCAATTCGACCAGGCCGCCCAGCCACACATCGCCAGCAAGGCCGGCAGGGCGCTGAGCGCCGCCTGGCGCCAGCGCCGCCGCAGAAGCCACGAAGTCACGACGGAGATGATGACGGCGATGCCGATGCTTCGGGTGAGGAAGGCGGCCGCGGCCATGGCGCCGCTGATGAGTGCGGCGGGCGAGCGTGCGGGCGCGCTCGAGCGAGCCGCGGGTGCGGGCGAGCGGACGAGCGGTCGTAAGGCAGCCAAGGTGAGCAGGGCGAAGAGCGGTTCGGACATCGGGAACTGAATGAGCGAAACCCAGAAAAAGCACGTGCCGGCAGCGGACACCATCGTCGCCGACGCGAGCGCGGCCCGCCCGCCGTCGCCAAGCAGTGTGCGGACGATACGGTAGGCGAGCCAGAGTGCGCCGGCGGCACAGAGCGCGTTGACGGCCTGAAAAAGCGGGATGTTGTGCGGGAATTGTGGCGCCGCGCGCCAGACGAGGCTCAGGAGCAGCGGATAGAGGATGGGGTACTTGGTCTGGAACGGCCGGCCGGGCAGGTCGTCGCGGACGTATTGTCCTGTGGTGGCCAGCGCGCGGCTGGTGACGAGGTAGACGCCGTCATCCTCGAAGACCCCAACCGGCGCGGATGTTCGCAGCACGAATGTGAATTGCAGCCCGCAGACTGCCAGCAGAATCGCCAGTGCCGTGGCATCCCAACGATCCCAACACTTCGTGGTCGCCGCCATAGGACGCGAAGGATAACGCGCGTCGCGAAGGTCTGACACGACGTTGGGCGCGCCGTGCCCGGCCGTGCCGCTGCGACGGCCGGGCGGGGTGGACGCTGCCGGTGCGCGGCGTGACATGCGCGGTGCGATGTGCATAATCGGCCGGCGCGCGCGGCCGACGCGCGCTGGGATCGACCATGCTTTCGACGCTGGCGGCGCGAAGTCTGCTGCGCGACATCATCGACTATGCGGGGCTCTTTCCGCCGGCCTCACTTGCGCTGCCCGAGGCCGTGGAGGAGTTTGTGCGCCAGCGGCGCCACCCGGCCGCGGGCGAACTGGTGGCGCGCTTCATCTGTCCGGCGCGAAAGCTGGCGAACCTGCTGGCGATCGACGCGTTCCGCCGCGACGCCGAACAGCGGCCCTGGCGGCTGAGCGTGCTGGGGACGGCGGCGCGCGATGCGGGCGCGTGGCAGTCGAGCGTTGGGGAGGACGTGGAACACATCGGCCGGTTCACCGGGGCGTGCAAGAGCGCGGCGATCGAGGCGTATGAGACGCGGCTGAGCGACGACATGGCCGGCGGTCCGGCCGCGCGGAGCGTGCATGACGTGTTGCGGCGCGTCGTCGAACGGCTCGACGCGGCTGGAAGACCGGCGGTGTATTTTGAGGTGCCGCTGGCGGGGGAGTGGCGCCGCGACGGTGGTGCGGCCATGAGTGCGATCGGTAGACTTCGCGACAGCGTTGGCGATCGTGCGAGCGCCGCGATCGGCGTCAAGCTGCGTACCGGCGGCGTGGAGGCGTCGGCGTTTCCCGACGCGGAGCGTGTGGCGTTCGTCGCGGCGGCGTGTCTGGAGTCCGGGCTGCCGCTGAAGGCGACGGCCGGGCTGCACCATCCGGTCCGGCATTTCAATGCCGGTGTTGGCGCGCGGATGCACGGGTTCCTGAATCTGTTCGGTGGGCTGGCGCTGCTGGCGAGCCGCGCAGTCGACGCCCAAGCGCGTGTGTTCGACGAGTTGGTGCTGCAACGGATGCTCGACGACGAGGATGCGGCGGCGTTTCGATTCAGCGACGCTGCGTTTGCGTGGCGCGAGTACGCGGTGAGTGTCGAAGGGATCGTCGCGGCCCGGCGGACCCTGGCGGCGTCGTTCGGCAGTTGCAGCATTCAGGAGCCTCTCGACGATCTTCGGGCGCTGGGTCTGATCGCGCCGTGGGGCGCGCCGCCGCAGCCGCGGAGAGGTTCGGCCGGCGCGCGGCCGTCGATTACGTGAGTGAGACGAGATGAAGGCCGTCAGCGACCGAGTGGCCCAGACGTGGGTGGATCTTCCGGCGGAGTCGGACTTTCCTATCCAGAATCTCCCGTATGGCGTCTTTCGCCCGCGGCGCGGGGGGATGGCGGCTGCGTCGCCACGCGTCGGCGTGGCAATCGGTGCGCACGTCCTGGATCTGGCGCTGCTGCACCAGGCGGGGTACTTTTCCGATTCGCCGCTCGCGGGCGATAACGTCTTTGCACGCGGCGAGCTGAACGCTTTTCTGGGGCTGGGTCGGCCGGCGTGGACGGCGGCGCGCGCGCGGCTCGCGGATTTGCTGAGCGATTCGTGCCTGAGCCTGCGTGATAACGCGATCCTGCGGCGTGCGGCGCTGTACAAGCAATCGGACGTTGAGATGCTCATGCCGCTCCGCGTGGGCGGGTTCGTCGATTTTTATGCCTCGCGCGAGCACGCCACCAACGTCGGCATCATGTTCCGCGGTCCGGATAACGCCCTGATGCCCAACTGGCTGCACATGCCCATCGCGTACAACGGCCGGGCCAGCTCGATCGTCGTATCGGGCGTCGACGTCCGCCGCCCGATGGGGCAGTCGAAGGCTGACGACGCGGCGGCGCCGGTCTTCGGCCCCAGCCGCATGCTCGACTTTGAGCTGGAGCTGGGCGTCGTGATCGGCGGTGGCAGCGACCTGGGCCGGCCGATTCCGATCTCGCAAGCCGCGGAGCACATTTTCGGTCTCGTGCTGCTCAATGACTGGAGCGCCCGCGACATTCAGAAGTGGGAATATCAGCCGCTGGGGCCGTTCTTGGGGAAGTCGTTCGCCACGTCCATCTCGCCGTGGGTCGTGCCGCTCGACGCGCTGGCACCCTTTCGGGTGACCGGACCTGGGCAGGATCCGCAGCCGCTGCCGTACCTGCGGTGCGAAGAGCCGTGGGGGCTGGACGTCGGGCTGGAAGTGTGGCTTCAGACGGCGCGGATGGCGCGTCCGGAGCGGATCAGCGCGGTGAGTTTTCGCGGCATGTACTGGAACATCGCGCAGATGCTGGCACACCTGACCAGTAACGGGTGCAACGTCTGTCCGGGCGACGTTTACGGGACGGGCACCGTTTCCGGATCGAGCGAGGATGCGCGCGGCAGCATGCTCGAGCTGTGCTGGAAAGGCACGCGGCCGCTGACACTCCCGGGTGGCGAGACGCGCACGGCGCTACAGGATGGCGACACGCTGACGCTGCGCGGGGCGTGCCAGGGTGAAGGTTATCGCGTCGGTTTCGGCGAAGTGCGGGCGACCATTCTGCCGGCCGCCGGCTGAGTGGCGCGGCCGGGGTCGAGTTTCGGCGGGCTGTCAGAACAGGCAGCGGAGTGCGACCATCGGACCGATGGTATCGGGCCAGATTCCCAACAGCGACGTAGTGAGGCCGAACGCCAACGCCAGCGCTCCGTAGCAGAGAGCGCGCTGGCAGCGGATGCTGCGCCGTTCCGCGCCGTGGACGCGAAGCTCCATCAAGACGGATGGCGTGGCGGCCAGCGCGGAGCAAACCAGCGGCCCGAATTCGAGGAAAGGGTCGCCCAGCGCCACGAAGGCGACGACGGCGAAGGCGTGCCAGCAGCCTTGCGCGGCGGCCCAGTGCGTCGCGAGGTGAAACATGTGAGCGGGGCGCGGTCGGCGCGAAAACAGCCCGCGATCCATACCGATGAGCACGCCGCCAGCCAAGTGCAGCGGCAGCGACCAGAGAACGGTGGCCGGCAGCCAGGCCATCGCCGCTTCCGCGAGCGCCGTAAAAGGGCTGCACGAGGCGCGCCACGCGATGACCGCGGCGAGCGCGATGGTCTGCGCGAGCGCGATCCAGAACGTGCCGCCGAACAGCATGGCTGCGGCGGCCCACGGCGGGCGGTCCAGGTCGAGCGTCAGCGCGAGCTGGCGCGGCCGCGGGGCGAATCGCAGCATCGTCCGCAGCGTGGCGATGGCGATCGCGTGCGGTTGCCACGGATCGGTCCGATCCATAGCTGTTGAGGATGGCGCGCGGGCGTCGCCCGCGCGGGCGCGGGCCAGGTCGAATTCGCGGCCGCACTCAGGACAGCGCCCGTCGCGCAGGCCGCGCCAGTTGTAGCCACACGCCGGGCAGAAGACGTCCCGCGGAATGCTGTCAGGAGGTTGAACTGAATTCTCGGTCTGTCGTCGCATCGAGCGTCTGCCCGTGGATCGCTTCGTGCCGCAGAGCCTACCGCCGACCGCGGGATTCGGTACAGCGCCCGCGACGGATCGGCACCGGGCCGCGTGTTTCGTCCGCGGCGGGGCGCCGATATCATCTCAAGAAGCCGGCGTTCGTTGACCGCCGCAGGGCTGTTGGAAGTCCGCAAGTCGCGCGCACCGTCGCTCGAATCGAGGGTAACGCCGTGATCGTCGTCAATACTGAGACCATCCCCGGGCACGTGATCAAGGAAGTGCGCGGCCTGGTTCAGGGGAATACCGTCCGCGCCAAGCACGCCGGCCGCGACATCGCGGCCAGCTTTAAGAACCTGGTCGGCGGCGAGATCAAGGGATACACGGAGCTGCTGACCGAAGCGCGTCGTCAGGCGCTGGAGCGCATGCTGGCGCAGGCGCAGCAGCTTGGTGCCAACGCCGTCGTCAACGTCCGTTTCACCACAGGGGCCATCACGACCGGCGCCGCGGAGCTATATGCCTACGGCACGGCGGTGGTCATCGAGTAGGTCCGGACAGAGCGGCTGCCATGGACATTCAGTCACTTCTCAGCGTTGCGCCGGTCGTGGTGCTGCTGGTGCTTGGCTACACGGTCGGCCGATATCGCGAGCACCGGCACATCGCCAGCATTGAGCGGCGCGAGCGCGCCATGGGCGACATCGGCGTGGCCAACCTGCGGACGATCGCCGACCCGGACTCGGTCGCGCAGACCCTGCTGGTCTGCGGGGAGGCCGTCATCGCGTCCGATTATTTCAAGACGTTCATATCGGGCCTGAAGAAGATCATCGGCGGGGGAATGCCGGCGTACGAGTCGATGGTGATGCGCGGCCGCCGGGAGGCACTGCTTCGGCTGCTCGACGCGGCGCGCGCGGTCGGCGCGCATGAGGTTTGGAACGTGCGTTTTGAGATGCCGAACATCGGCGGGATTCAGCAGCAGGCCGGCGCCGTGATGGTGGAAGTGCTGGCCTATGGGACGGCGGTCGTTCGCAGAAAGTAGCCGCATTGCCGGTGTGATGGTCCTCGATGCCCGAGCCGAATCACGATCCGTCGGTCTGGTCCGAACCACACTTGCGGTCCAGGCAATTCCAGCAGGACCCCAGCGAGCGTCGCGCCGCGCCGACGCGGCCGGCCGACGCGTGCGAGGACGAGTCGCTGCACAGCGTTTTTGACGAGCCCGCGGTTCTGCCTGGGGCGTCGCCGCAGCCGATCGAACAGGACTGGACCTGTTCGCAGTGTGGGTACAACCTGCGCGGTCTTGCTCCCGGGCACCCGTGCCCGGAATGCGGCAGCATCGAGCTTTATCGTCCGCCGCCGCGCGACTCGGGCAATTACGCCCGCTGGGTCGCCGAGCGTGCGGCGCGCACGCCGGCGTGGGTTTCGTGGCTGAGCGTGGCGGCGGCGAGTGTGGTCGGCGGCGTGCTGGCGGTGGCGGCGACGTTCGCGAAACAACCGCTCATGGCCGGCGCGGGCGCCGCGGTGATCCTCGCCGCCGTGGTTTTCGCGCCGGTGATCGAAGAGATGATGAAGATCGCGACGGCGGCGTTCTTCGTGGAGGTGAAGCCGTATCTGATTCGCAGCCCGCTTCAGTTGCGAATCGTCGCGGTGTGCAGCGCCGCTGGTTTCGCGGCCATCGAGAACGTGCTTTATCTGAACATCTACGTTGTCTCGCCCTCGGCGGCGATGATCATGTGGCGCTGGACGGTCTGTGTCGCGCTGCACATCGCGTGCACGTCGATCGCGGCGGGGGGCGTCATCCGCGTCTGGCAGCGCACGCTGCAGGAAGGTCGCCGGCCCGACATGAGCGCGGCAATTCCCGCGCTGATCACGGCGATGATTTTTCACGGCTGCTACAACGCGGGTGCGCTGGGACTGGAGGCGTTCTGGTAGGCCGGGGGGACGGAGAGTATCGAATAGCGAGTCAAGAATAACGAGTGAGACGGCGGCCAGGAGAATGTCGAATGACGAGTTAAGAATAACGAGTGAGACGGCGGCCGGCTCGATCCGAAATTCGCTCTTCGCAATTCGAAATTCGCGATCGTTCATCGTAGCCATGCGGCCACGGAGATCGTGGGCACGGAGGCCCGACGCTACGCGCTGAGTCACGACGGGCCGACGCGACGCGGCATCGTGGGCACGGAGGCCCGACGCTACGCGCTGAGTCACGAAGGGCCGACGCTACGGCGCCTGTGAGCGGATGCGGTCGAGCAGGGCGGGATCGTCTGGAAGCAGATCGGCCGTCACCAGGCGCGGGACCAGTTCCACCCAGCGCCGCTCGCGGGCAAATACGTCGCGGAAGATCGGCAGGGCGGCGTCGACTTTTCCCAGGCGTGCGAGCGTGGCCGCCTGCCAAAAGCGAATCTCGACGATTTCTGGCGCCAGCGACGCGGCGGCGGCATACTCCCGATTGGCGGTGTCGAAGTCGTTCTTCTCGAGCGCGACGTCGCCGGCATTGGTGTGCGCATAAGCCCGGTGAATCTGGACCAGCCGCCGCAGCTCCTTGAGCGGCTCGGGATGATCCTCGACGCGGAGCTCCAGCACGCGGTCTTCCCACGGCCGCCCGCTCGACGTGCCCTTCACGATGAGCATGGCCGCGGATTGCCGCCCGCGAATGTCGCCGCCTTCGCGCTCCGCGGCTTCGAGCGCGGCGAGCATGCGCTCGGCTAGGTCGCCGGTGGACTGGCGATAGGCCTCGGCCATCGCGGGCCAGACGCTGGGCTTTTCCATCAGATTGGCCTGCACGGAGAACTGGTGTTCGGCGTCGACGTTGTGTCCGGCGGCGGCGATGCACCTGGCTCCGGTGTGGGCGGCGACGCGGCCGGCGGCGTCGATCATGGCGACTTGGCGGACTTCGCGGCCGGCGTCAGCTTCGAGTGCGCCGCGCAGCGCATCCGGAGCCGAGCGTCCGCCGCGCATCATCTGCAGGCCGATCGGTCCGTACGCCGGGTCGGCAAACGACTGCGTCGCGACGGCGCCGACGCCGGCCTCGGCCCAGGGGACGATGGGCCCGACGCTGAACCAGTGCGATTGGACGGCGACGCCAAGCTCGCCGGTCTTCGGATCGCGAGCGACGATGGAGTAGGTGTGCACGGGGCGGACCTGGGTGCGCGGCGCGGCGGACGGGCCGCATGCGGCGGCGTCGGCGGCGGAAATGGGCGTGACCATCATCGACGCGAGGGTGAACAGCATGGGACTACTCCTCCTGACGTTCGGCGAGAAAATCGAGCCAGAGCTGCGACGTGTCGTCGCCCGTGGGCGGCTTGCGGGCGGCGCTGCGCTGGCCGCCCAGGATGCGCACGGGGATGGCGCGCGGCGCGGGCGCCGGGTGCGGGCTGACGCCGCGCAGCTCCGGGGCGCGCGGGGCGGCGGCGACGAAGCGGTCGAGGTCCTGAAAGTCCCAGACGCTGCGCGGCACGAGCGCGCCATCCTCGTCGCGGACCGAGCAGCCAAGGTGATCGACCAGGGCGCGGGCGGCGTAGCGGTCGCACATGGCCTCCTTGCGGCGGGTGCAGCGGCCGGCGCGTTTGACGAGGTAGTGGAAGAGTTCGTGCAGGTAGATGAAGAGCGCCAACTGATACGCGTTGTCCAGCTCGATGACGTAGAGTTCGCGGCGCCAGTGCGTGCGATGGTTGGTGGCGCGGGCCACGTGTGTCGTCAGCGCGTACGGGTAGCGATTGTGGCGGCCGAGGTTGATGAAGATGCGCGCGTCGCGGTAGTAGCACGCGCCGGAGAAATCGGCTCCGCGGCTGTCGCGCACCACCACCCGCAGCTCCTCGTGCCGCCAGGGGTGCGTGAAACGCAGGAACGAGTCGAGTAGACGGCCGCTGTCGAGGCGAGTCCGGTTGATGAAGTGCACGCGCTGGCGTCCTTGTCCGTGGCGATACCGGACATCAAACCCGAGCGATGCGGAATTTGCAACGCCCGGCCGCCTGACCGCGGCGGGTCAGTCGAGCTGCGCCACGCGTTCCCGCACGTGGGCGCGCTGTGCCGGGCTGAGGCGCTTCACCTCCTGCGGCGGATACACATCGTCGAACGCCAGGGCGGCGGCGTAATGCCGCGCGGCGGTGCCGCGCTGTCCGTCGTCGCGCGACGTCTGCCAGAGCGCGAACCAGGCATCGGCGCAGCGGATGCGCGTCCGCGCGTCGCAGGGATAGAGCGCCACCGCGCGCTCCCAGGCATCGGCCGCGGCGCGCCGCGCGCGGGCCGCGCCCGCCTCGTCGCCGCGTGCCAGCGCGTCGGAGGCCGACAGATCCTCCAACATGGCCAGCCCACGCCAAGCGGACCAGCGTCTCGGCGAGCGCTTCAGCGCGAGGTCGAGCGATTGTCGCGCCCGATGCAGCCAGGTCGCGCGCTGCTCCGGATCGGGCGCGCCGGCGCCAACCTGCGCCTCAATCCGCGCCAGGCGCGCCAGACCGGCCGATTCCCACGGGTCACGCGCCAGAGCAGCGCGGGCGGCGACCGCGGCGCGATCGACAGCCGGCAGGCTCGCTTGCGCGATCGCCGTGTTGAGCCCGTCGGTCGCGGCTTCACTGCGCAGCGACGGGACGACGACCGTCACCAGGCCGGTTGCGAGCAGGAGCAGCGCCGCGGCCGCGGCCGAGACGCTGGAGAGAACGGCGCGCGGCGGCGACGGTGGCGGAGTGTCGCTGGGTGTCAGCGGCGTGGTGCGCAGGCTGGGCGGCGGCCCGAATCGCGCCAGGGCGACGGCCATGAATACGCCGGCCAGCCCGAGACCCGCCGGCGTCAGCAGCGAGAAGTCGACCAGGTTGTGGACAAACGCGGCGACGCCGGCCGCCCAGGCCGCCGCGGCGAGCCAGAACGCGGCGGCGGGGGCGGTCGCACTGCGGATCAGTCCGCGCGCCAGCACGAACCCAACCGTCCAAGTCCCGACGATCTCAATCGCCCACCACGCCACCGCGCCGGCGGCCAACAGCTCACTGCGGGAGAGGGCGGCGTGCGTGGCGGCGAAGGCGGCGATGCACGCCAGCGTGGATGCCACCGGGAATGGAGCGTCGCGCGGCGCGATCATGACGGTGTCGGGCCGGACCGCGGTTGGCGGCGGGCGAGGCGCGGATTTGAACAGCCAGAGCAGCGCCAATCCGGCGATCGCGAGCAATCCGAGCGGTCCGAGCTCGACCAGCGCGGTGACCCAGAGATTGTGCGGATCGCGCACCTCCTCGGGGCTCTCCGGCGGCTTGTGCAGCAGGTACGCGGCGGCGAAATTGGCGCGACCGACTCCGGTGAGCGGTGCGTCGAGCCAGGCGCGAGCGGCGGCGGTCCAGTAGTGCCAGCGAAAAGCGAGTGAGGAGTGCGGCAGCGTGCCGCGCAGCAGCCCCCAGGCGGCGCCGAGCGAGATCAGCCCGATGTAGCAACCGGCCATCGCGGCGACGACTGTGTTCCGGCGTCGCTCGAACGCGTGGCGCACCGCAGCGCACGCACCCAGTGCGGCGCCGCCGGCAATAGTCGCGACGAACGCTCCGGTGCTGTGCGTGAACCAGAGCGCTGCACCGAAGAACAGCAGGAGGCCGATCGCCGCGAGGAGGGGCGCGTGCGGCTTCCGCGACGAAGCGCGGAGTGCCGCGAGAACGCCGAGCGCGGCGAGCAGCCACATCGCGAGGCACCCGGCGGCGAGATTGGCGTGCGAGAGATAGCCGAAGGCCTCGCGCGAGCGCATGCGACGCTCGAAATTGATGCGCTCCGGATCGACGCCGACCTCCTGCCTGTGGGCCGCGCTCGTCTGCTGCTGCTGCTCCCAGGCCTGCTGTGTTTCGGCAAACTCGTAGCCGACCTGCGCGATGCACTTCCAGGCGAAGGCCGTGCCGGTGGCCAGCGCGATGGCCAGCGCCAGCTCGCACAAGCCGTGCCGCCGCAGCGGCCCCGGCAGGGCGACGATCGCAACGACGCTCGCGAGCAGACTGAACGCGGAGTTGGCGGCGACGCGCCGGTCGTCGGCGACCGCGGTGGAAACGGCCGCGGCCGCCGCCAGCAGCGCGACGAGTGCGGCGGTTCGTCTGGCGAATGAAGTGCGCGGGGCGGCGCGCAGCAGCAGCAGGGTGGAGACGAGCAGTGCTGCCGAGTCGGTGATGGCGGTTGACGCTGCCGTGGGACCGGCCGTGGACGCGGCCAGAAAGCTGACGTCGATCGACTCGAACGTCTCGGACGCGAGCGGGCGGATGGCGAGGATCAGCAGCAGCAGCACGCAGCCGACGCACTCGCACGCGTCGAGCGGCGAGCGGATCGCGCGGGATGGCGATGCGGCGCGAGGCTTCACGGTTCGTTTCGCACCGGCGATTCGAGAATCGCGATGATGGTCAGCACCATGCCGACGATGGCGGCAATCGTAAACGTCTGGCGGGCATCCGCGTGCGGCAGCAGCGTGGCGCACAGGCCCGTCGCGGCGGTGGCGAGGTAGATGGTGAGGACGGCGCCGCGGCGGCTGAGTCCGTGCTGGACGAGGCGGTGCGAGAAATGGCGCTGGTCGCCTTTCATCGGGCTGCGGCCTTCGCTGATGCGAATCCAGACGACGCTGACGGCGTCGTAGAGCGGCACCGCCAGCACGACGAGCGGCATCGCCAGGGCGAAGGGCGGCCGTCCCGCGCCGCTCTCGTAATACGTCGTCAGCGTCGACGCGACGCCGAGCAGGTACCCCAGCACCAGGCTGCCGGCGTCTCCCATGAAGATTCGCGCCGGGGGAAAGTTGAACGTCAGGAAGCCCAGCGCCGCCCCCAGCAGCAGGCAGGCGAGCACCGGCACCAGCATCTGGCCGGCCAGCAATCCGCACGCCGCCAGACAAGCCGCGACGATCGCCGCCACGCCGGCGCTGAGTCCATCCATGTTGTCGAGGAAGTTGAAGGCGTGCGTGGTGACGCACAGCCACACGATCGTCAGCACGACCGATAGGGGAAAGCCGGCAAACTGTGCGATGCGCACCCCGCCCCAGAGCGAGACGAGCAGTGCCGCGGCGACGGTGACGAGGAGCTTGACGAGCGCGGAGAGCGGACGCACGTCGTCGATCAGACCGGCCAGGTGCATCAGCGCCGTACTGATCAGGATTGCCAGCGCTTCAGACTGCCGGAGCTTTAGCCCGCCGACGTGGTCGGCGATCGCGTCGCCGAAGAGTGCGGTCAGCCGCTCGTGCGAGGCGACGTTCACCAGCGCCAGGGCCGCCAGAAGCGGCAGGATCACTCCGGCGAAAATCGCCACGCCCCCGCCGTACGGCGTCGGCTCGCGGTGTGACTTGTGGCCGCCCGGGTGATCGACGAAGCCGACGCGGCGGGCGATTCGAATGATGACGGCCGTGAGTGGAGCGGAGATGAGATAGGCAGCGGCGACGGCGGCCGCCAGCAGCGTGGCGGCGGTGGTCATGCGGGCTGCTCCGGCGTCGTTGCGGTCCCGGGTCGCTCGTCGTGCTGCTGGATGAGCCGCGCGCGGAGCGCGTCGAAGTAGGCCAGGTAGTCGCGGCTCTGATAGTCGGGATAGGTCCACGGCCAGGCGCGCCAGGCGTTGTTCATGTAGTGCAGCGTGACTTCGGCGAAGATGCCGGCGCCCAGGTAGATGCGGTGTGAGCGGTCCTTGGTGGTGGCCAGCACGAGCTTTCCCGGGTCCATGTAGCCGGGGTCGAGGTTGACCGGGCGGTGGTCCGTGTCGGCGAGGCACTCTTCGGCGACCTGCTGCTCGAGTTGATTTGTCTGGCGCTTGATTTCAGCGAGCGTGTCGGCGGGGATGAGCGAAGCGAAGCTGATGAACTGACGGAGCAGGCCGGGGCCCATCTCGGCGGCGTAGTAGTCGGTGAAGGTGAACGGCCAGACGTCGCTGGACAGATCCAGCGGGCCGAAGCAGCGGCTGAGAAGCTGGGCACACCGTCGCATCAGGTCTCGATCGCTGCTGAGCATGCCGACGAAGAGCTTGACGGGCCGCGGGGCGCGGATTCTTCCCATGGCCGCAAGTGTAGCACCGGAGTACCATGCGGGCGACGACCCGCGGCCTGGGCCGCCCCAGCGCGCGGGCCGGTGCCTGGCCGCGCCGCCGCGCCGCCGCCACTCCAGGAGCACGGTCGCAGACCATGCCACGGATTGCGCTTGCGATATTCGAGGACGAGGGCTTCCGGCGGCTTCAGCCGCTGACGTATCTGCGGGCATGCTGTGAGCTGCGCTGCGGGCGCGATCGGCTGCTGGACAAGATCGAGCGGCACACGGGCCGCGTCGCGTCGCGGCTGCTGGTCCGCGAGGAACTGGCCGACGTGGTTTATCAGCGCCGGCCGCCGCGCGTCGCGCCAGCGGGCGGTGCCTGGTGCCTGGTCAACGCGCGGGTGCTGCTGACCGCGGACGTGACGCCGCCCGCCGTCGGCAGCTATTGGCGCGACGCGAGCGGGGACTTGGTTGCGGCGACGCTGCCCGAAGAAACGTTCAACGATCTTGATCCACGCACGCTTTCCGACGCTTCGCAGCGCGAGGCCCTGCTGGCCGGCCTTGCGGCGGCGCCGACGCCGGAGAGCATCCGGATGGTGCGCTATCCGTGGGACCTGATCGCCGCCAACGGCGATGAGCTTCGGCGGCAACTGACGCGCAGCGGCATCGTCGGCACGGTTTACGATGGGGCGCACCTGGTGAATCCGGCGGCGATCCACGTGGCGGCCGGCGCGCGGGTGAAGCCGGGGGTGGTGCTGGACGCCGAGTCGGGTCCGATCGAGATCGACGAGAGCGCGACGATCGAGCCCAACGCCGTGCTGCAAGGGCCGTGCTACGTCGGGCCGCGCTCGCTGATCTTGCCCGGGGCGTCCATCCGGCACGACGTCTCGATCGGCGCGGTGTGCAAGGTCGGCGGCGAGATCGAAGCCAGCATCATTCACGGATACAGCAACAAGCAGCACGACGGCTTTCTCGGGCACAGCTATGTGGCCGAGTGGGTCAACCTCGGCGCCGACACCGTCACCAGCGATCTGAAGAACACCTACGGAACAATCCGCGTCGCGATCAACGGCGTCGACGTGGAGAGCGGGCAGCGCTTCGTGGGCGCCACGATCGGCGACCACGCCAAGACCGGCATCGGCACGATTCTGCCGACCGGCTGCGTCATTGGTGTGTCAGCCAACATCTTTACGGCCGGGCCGGCGCCGCGGTTCGTCCCCTCGTTCGCCTGGCTCACCAGCGACGGGCTCAAGCCCTACCGCCTTGAAAAGGCAATTGAGGTTGCGCGCACCGTCATGGGACGGCGGCGCGTCGTGATGAGCGACGCCGACGCGCGGCTTTTCGCCGACCTCTCCGTGCGCGCCCCGCGCGAGGAGCAGGCCGCGCGCTCGTAAGGTCGAACCAGCGTGGCTACGCGCAATCGCGAATATCGAATGGCGAGTGCCGTCGCAGCGACGAGTTCGGCCGTTAAGGCTGCATTCGTAATTCCTAGCTCGCCATTCGCCATTCACCGTGGTGTCGGCCTTTCGTGGCGACGCGCATCCATGCACCATCACGCCGGTGATCCCGCCCTCATGCCTTCGGGCATCCGCACCGCGACGACCCTCCCGCGGGCGCAAACCTCGCCGTGCGCTGACACGGTCACTTCGATCGTCACCTTCCGCGGCTTGATCTCCTGAATCTTTCCCCGTGCTTCGAGTGCCACGCCCATCGGCGTCGGCCGCAGGAAATCCACCTGCAACGACGCGGTTACGAACCGCGGCACCTCAGCGCCGCCCTCGGTCCGCTGGGCGGCCAGCGCGGCGGACCCCGTCCCGTGGCAATCCACCAGCGAGGCGATCAGGCCACCGTAGACGTAGCCGGGAATGGCGGTGTGATAGGCGCGCGGCGTAAGCACCGCGACCGTCTCGTCGCCATCCCAGCGGCTGCGGACGTGCAGGCCGTGCTCATTGAGACGACCGCAGCCATAGCAATGGGCCAGGTCGTCGGGGTATGCGTCCTGAATCGCGCCGGACTCCACGTCGGTCTCCTCGGGTGGTGCACATCGTACCGCGCACTGTCCGTAGCGACTGGTCGCGCCCGGCTGTGTTCGAGGCGAGTATGCTCACGCCGGCGGCGAAACCATGCCGCACAGGTCAAGACGGGCACGCTTACGCCTGCGGCGAACGCGTGGGTGGCATGGGCTCGCGCGGCAACGGCAGCATGTTTGCCGCGCACGTCGCCTGATGCCTCTCCTACGACGCGCACCCGCTTGCTCACGCCTGGCGGCGAGAGCATGCCACGCAAGCCGAGCATCCGCCCGCGTGTACCAAACCACGCTATTCCCCGCCTATCCCCCCGCGGGCGTCCGGCTCAGTTTCACCTTCTCCGCCGTCGGCAGACCCGCGTACAGCACCATGTTCCGCATGATGCGCAGGGCACTATCCGCGTCGTAGCCGCGGCAATCGTAGATCGACGTGCCCAACAGGCTGGCGCTCAGATCGAGGTTCGAGAAAATCACCGTGATTCGCTGCCCGTTGTCGTGCACCTTCAACCGCGGATACGTCCGACCCGTCCCCTCGCGACGCGCCGCCCGGCGGTAGCCGACCGGATCGAGCGGCGTCGCGTCGGCAAGCGCCGCGCCGGTCACCAGCACCGAGTCTTTCTGAACGGTCTTCAGCTCGATCTTCACCTGGTCGGTCAGAATCTTCTCCACCGACTCCGCGAACGCCGTCGAGCCCGAGGCCGCATCGACCAGCAGCGTCCCGCCGCCGGTCAGAAAACGCCGCAAGGCGGCGATCTCGGTCGCGGAGAGCTGAAGCGGTGCCGAGCCGGTCATGTGCGCCACGCGCACCTTCTTGAACTCCTCGCTGTCGAGCGCGACGCCGTCGTTGATCTCCAGCCGCGTTCCGGTCTCATTCTGCATGTACTGCCCGAAGCGCTTCCAGCCGTACGGCTCCGGGTTCCAGTTCCCGCCGTTGTGCCGGATGCGCGCGACCTCGACCGTTCGGCGGACAGGCGTCGGCTTGACCGGCATTTCGGAAGTTGCGAGGCGCGATTTGACGCTGGTCTTGTCGGTGGCGTAGAGGTAAATGTTGCAGGCCAAATCGAAGGCGGGCTCGAAGCGTGAGGAGCGCGAGAGATTCTGATTCCACGGCGCGCAGATGTCCTTCGCCGAAAGGAGCATCAGCGTGCGAACGCCGTTGTGCACCTCCAGCAATGGCGGCGGCTCCTTGATTTCGGTCTGCAGCTCGCGGCTGAGAATGGGGTGGTCCGGCTGGACGTCGCGCAGCGGCAGCTCGGGATACATGCGCTTGGCGAGGTCCTTGAATCCCTCGGCGAACTCGGGCCGGCTGCAACAGGCCACGCCGAGGATGAAGCCGCCGCGATCGCAGTATTCGCGCAGCTTCTGAACCTGGGCGTCGTCGAAGCTCCACGCCTCGTGGCCGCTCATGTAGAGCACCGGGGCCTCCAGCAGGTCGTCGAGGCTGGCGTCGAGGCTGACGACCTGCCAGTTCAGCAGCCGCTCGAAGCGCTTTTCGGCGTAGCGCGCGATACCGGCCAGGTCGCGGACCTTGTTGTTCCAGTCCTCCCCGTGCTGAAGCTTGTTGAAGAAGAGCGGCGCGCGGCCGTGACACAGAACCATCGTCGCCAGACAGGTGTTGCGCAGTTGCGTCATCACCCACATGCCCTCGCCGCCCGTCGGCGGCCAGTTGCCCTCCTTTTCCTGCGTGGCGAGCAGATCGAGCGCCGCGCCGCGGAACCAGTCGCGCCCGCGGAAGTACTTCCGCCCGCTCGCGCGTCCGACGCGCTCCACGCCGTACAGGTAGTAATACTGCCAGCGGGCCTCGCCGCCCGGATTCTGCGGCGCGAACTCGCGGCCGAACCAGTCGAGCCCGCGTTCGATCGCGGCCAGCGTCTCGAACGCCTCCTTGTGCTTGCCGCAGTTGGGCGACATGGTGCCGTTGAAGGCGCCCTCGTCGCGCGCGTGCGCTTTTTCGAGCACGACAAAAAGCGTCGCCAGGCCGGCCGCCGTCATGCTGCCCGTCGCGTGGCCCTCGTTGCCCTCCCGGCGATACGACCACGCGCCGCTGCTTAGTTGGCAGCTCAGCCAGTGATCCTCGACCAGCGACCAGTAGCTCTCCGGAACCTGAATGCCCGCGTCCGCCGCCATCCAGATGCCCAGGACGGCGTACTGGCTGTTGGAGTTGTCAAAGACTTTTCCGAAATTCTCGGCGTCGCGGCCCCAGTAGTCGTAAGACCCGGGCGGAGCGTCGGCTCCCTTGGGATTGACCGATTGCAGCAGCCACTGCACGTCGTCGGTCAGTCGCCCGCGGTACGTCTGACCGGGGACCAGCGCCAGCGTGTGGGCACGCAACGAGTAGGCATACACGCTCGTCAGCTTCTGCTCGCACAGGAATTTCAGCGCGCTGGCCATCTCGTCGCTGCGCGGGTCTTCGCCGGCGTACAGCAGCGCCAGCACGGCCAGGGCGGTGTCGCCTCCCCAGAAGTTCTTGCCGGCGGGCTGGACTTTCTCCTGTTCCCAGCCGATCTCGTGCCGCTCGGATCGAATCCAGCGCACGGCCCGTGCGATGGCGTCGTCCACCGCCTTCTCCGTCAATTCGCCCTGCGCCTGAGCCGGCGTCAGGCCCCATAACGCAACCACCAGTGCCGCGCCCGCCCTCGCAAATATCGCGAGATTCCTGCAGCGCGCGGCGGACCTCGGCTCGTCGCGGCGGTCGGCGAGGCATAAGATAGATTCAGCAGGGCGTCTGGCCGAGTCGCACGAGCGACGGGACGCAGGCGGTCGGACGCAGGCATCATTCATGGCGCGAGGATTCCTGTTGGCGGCTGGGCCGGTAATTGACGATAGTCGCCTAACTGCATAGCATTCAAGGACTAGCGCCAAAATTCGTGTGAGCGGCCGCGTGGTGATTCGTTCGGGGTTCCGAGTGTCTGGAAAGCTCGAAGATAGCGAAATCGGACGACTCGTCATAGACCGTCGCCTGGTCTCGCCCGACGAACTCCGGTCGGTGGATGAGGAGCGGCGGCGACTCCAGCAGGATGGCAGGCACCGCCCCCTGGGAGACCTTCTGGTCGACTCGGGGTTTCTCACACGCACGCAACTTTCGCGACTGTACGGCGAGCCGGACGAGAGTTCGGCTCGAACCGGACAACAGATACCCGGATACCAGATTCTGAACAAGGTGGGGGCGGGGGCGATGGCGACGGTTTACCGCGCCCGGCAGCTCAGCCTCAACCGCATCGTCGCGATCAAGGTCCTGCCCCGCCGCATGAGCGAGAACCCCGAATTCGTGGATCGCTTCTACAAGGAGGGGCGTGCCGCGGCGCAGTTGAACCACAACAACATCGTGCAGGCCATCGACGTCGGCGAGGCCGGCGGGTTTCACTATTTCGTGATGGAATACGTCGAGGGCTGCACGGTCTACGACGAGCTGGCGTCAGGAAAGCTCTTCGTCGAGAAGGAAGCGATCAGCATCGTCACGCAGATCGCGCGGGCCCTGCAGCACGCCCACGAGAAGGGCTTCATCCACCGCGACGTGAAGCCCAAGAACATCATGTTGACGCGCGAGAGCGTCGCCAAGCTCGCCGACATGGGTCTGGCGCGCGAAATGACCGACCACGAAGCGGCTATGGCCGAGGCTGGCCGCGCGTACGGCACGCCCTATTACATCAGCCCCGAGCAGATTCGCGGACAGGTGCTGATCGACCACCGCGCCGACATCTACTCGCTCGGCGCCACCTTTTATCACATGATCACCGGCCGCGTGCCCTTCGAAGGGCCCACGCCCTCCGCCGTCATGCACAAGCATCTCAAGGAGTCACTCACCCCGCCCGATCACCTCAACACCCATCTGACCGCCGGTTGCGGCACGATGATCGAAAAGATGATGGCCAAGGACGCGGAAGATCGCTACGCGACGGCGGCGGACCTGCTGACCGATCTTGATCTGCTGGCCCGTGGCCAGCGGCTGAAATTCGCGCCGCTGCGGCTCGACCACGGCATGCTCGAAACGCTCGCCGAGGGCGAAGAGCACCACCACGAAGCGCCGCCGCCGCCGAGCAACGGCGCGCCGCCGATCGCCCTGACCGTGACGCTGGGCGCCCTGCTGTTCGTCAGCGTGCTGGTCAACGTCATTCTGCTGGCGAATCGGTAGGCCGCGCCGCCACGACGACCTTTCCACCCTGCACCTTCCGCGCCGGCCCCACGCCGCGAACCGCGCTCACCCCTTCACGCCCGTCACCACCACGCCGCGGATGAACGCCCGCTGCGCCACGAAGAACAGCAGAATGCTCGGAACGATCATCAGCACCGACGCCGCCATCAGCAGCTCCGACGTCTCACCGCCGTAGAACGCGCTTTTGAAATTCTGCAAGCCCAGCGCGACGGTCTGCTTGGCGTCGGAGTTGATGTAGAGCAGCGGGCCGAGCAGATCGTTCCAGGTTCCCATGAACGCGAAGACCGCGACCGTGACGACGATCGGCCGCGAAAGCGGCATCATGATCAGCCACCAGGTCGCCAGCGGATTGCAGCCGTCGATGCGGGCCGAGTCTTCGAGGTCGTTGGGAATCGTCAGCATGAACTGCCGGAAGAGAAAGACGAAAAACGCCGACTGCGCCAGCAACTGCGGGACAATCAGCGGCTTGTAGGTGTCGAGCCAGCCGAGCTTCGCGAACAGCACGAAGGTCGGAATGCTGGTCACCTGCCCGGGAATCATCATCGTCGCCAGCAGCATCAGAAACAGCGCGTCGCGCCCGCGGAACTCGAGCCGCGCGAACGCATAGCCCACCAGCCCGCAGCTCAGCACGTTCCCGATCACCACCGCCGCCGCGATGAACAGTGTGTTGGCCACGTAGCCGGCGAAATTCTGCTCCCGCCACGCAATCGCGTAGTTGTGCCACTGCGGCCGGAGCGGAGCCTCCACGCGGATGCGATCGGCGGCCACGGCGATCATGCCCTGCGCCTCGCACTCCAGCCGCCCGTGCTCATCGGGCTGCGCCGAGCCGGCCACGCGCACCTCGACCGTCTGCCCGAGCACCCCGGCACTCACCAATTCGCGCGTCACGCGCTGCACCGCCCGGGCGTCGAGCGTCACGCTCCGCGGAGCGTCGAGCAGCTCCACGTTCGCCACGCCGCGGGACTCGTCGCGCCCGACCACGCGCAGCTCGCTGCGCCGGCCGTCGATCTCGGCGAAGCGGCGGAAGCGGCGCTCGATCCGCAGATCGCCCGCGGGTACGGTCAGCGCTTCCGCCGGCGGCCGCAGCCGGATGGTCGCAATGCCCGCGGCGCTGTTATCGGAGAGCAGCTCGACGGCCAGCGTGTGCCCGCGCCACTCGATTGTCATCGGCCCCGAAGCGTCGCCACGATTCAACCGCCGGGCGTCGACCTGCGCCGGCGGCGCATCGGCCCAGGCGATCTTCACGTGGCCCTCGCGCGGCGGGGGGCTGGGCGTGCAGGTCACGGGCAGGTCCACGCCCAGCGCGCTCCAGAAAACAGCCAGCTCTTCCACGACGGTCACGTCAGCGGCGGGGACGTCGCGGCGCTCGAACGCGTCGACGACGCGCACTTCGACCGGGCCGCGCTCCGGCAACGCTGTTTCACGTGAAACACGGCGGCGGGTGCGGTCGACGTCCGCGAAAAGCTCGGTTTGCGTGCTTCGGTGGAGACTCTGGGCCGGAATGCGAAGTCTGGCGCCCGCGTCGTGTGCCAGGCGGACGCGGGCCACGCCCGTGCCCGCGTTTTCGCCGTCGTCGATGATCGTCACCGGCAGTTCGGCGTCGTCGATTCGCAAGTAATAGCAGGGTGTGACCGGGAGCCAGTCGGGCGGGGCGACGCTGAGGCGGTCGTGCGTCTTGAGACTTGCCAGCAGCAGCCAGTAGAGCGGAAAGATGATCGGCAGCGCACCCGCCACGAGCACGACGAACATCGTCGCGCGGAACCAGGCCGGTTCGCGGCGGCCTTCGCTGGCGATGGGGCGGCGCGCCATCATGCCCGCTTACCTCGCGCCGCCTCGTAGTGCACCCACAGCGGCGAGGATTTGAAGACCAGCGCGGTGAACGCCAGGATGATCGAGAACAGAATCCACGCCAGCGCCGAAGCGTAGCCCAGCCGGTACTTGAAGAACGCCTCGCGGAAAAGGTGCAGACCGTAGAACAGGGCCGAGTCCGCCGGTCCGGTAAACCCGTCGAAGATGACGAAGGCCAGGTTGAAGACCTGGAACGAGCCGATGATGCCCATCACGAGGTTGAAGAGGATGACCGGCGAGAGCATCGGCAGCGTGACGTGCACGAATCGCGCCCAGCGCCCGGCGCCGTCGATCTCGGCGGCCTCGTACAGCTGCGTGGGGATGTTCTGGAGGCCGGCCAGGTAGATGATCATTCCGCCGCCGACCGTCCAGAGACTGACGACCACGAAGATGTAGGGGGTAAAGACCTTGCTCTCCAGCCAGGTGATCGGGAAGGGCTGCCCGAAGTACTCGACCAGGTGCGCGATCCAGCCGCCGACGTTCAGCAGCTCGATCACGCGGTTCACCCAGCCGTGGTTGGCGTCGAAGAGGTGCCACCACAGCACGGCCGTCGCGACCGCGGGCAGCACCGCGGGAATGTAATAGAGCGTGCGGAAGAGCGTGATGCCTGGGACGCGCTGGTTCATCATCACGGCCAGAATGACGCCGGCCACCAGCCCGGCCGGCACCGAGAGCAGCGCGTAGCGGAACGTGACCCAGAGCGATACCCAGAACTTCGGATCGCTGCCGGACAGCGCCAGGCGGTAGTTTTCCGCCCCGATGAACTCGCTGCGCGTGAACTGCGCCAGCGACTGCCACTGCGCGAATGAGAGCACAAACGAGACCAGGATCGGGCCGGCGGCAAAAACCAGAAAGCCAAGCAGCCACGGCGCCACCAGCGCGTAGCCCCAGCGCTCCTCACGCCGCGCCAGCAGCGACGGCGGCTTGCGCCGCCCCGCAAAGCGCAGCAGCAGCAAGACGGCCGGCGCCGCCGCCAATCCAACCGCCAGCATGCCGAACGACGTGCTGCGGCGGACCGGGCGGTCGCGCTGCAGGATGCGATTGCCCTGCGTGGTCATCAGCTCGCACGCGCGGCGGGCGTCGTAGGGCGGATTGTCAAGTGCCAGCAGCCGATCGAGCTGATCGTTGATGCACTCGTAAACGTCCATGTAATACTGTCGCGTGAAGAAGGGCGGCTGGGCGTAGCCGTGCTCGATGTCGTGCGTCAGCACCCACTTGCTGGCCGGACGCGCGTCCGGGTCGCGCGCCAGCGTGCGCTCCAGCATCGAGCGCCGCGCCGGCATGAAGACCTGATACTGGCTCGTGATGTCCACCCCCGCCGGACTGACCATGAACTTGAGAAAGCGCAGTGCCGCTTCCGGATGCCGGCACTGCTTCGAGACGCCCCACGCGTTGGTGTAGACAATCGAGGCGCGCGTTCCGTCGGGGCCGCGCGGAAGAGGCGCGATGTCCCAGTCGAGGTTACGGGCTTCGGCGCGGGTGCGCGGGATGCCGAAGATGCCGTAGACGAACATGCCCAGCGTGCCGCGCGTGATGCCGATGTCCTGCTTGTGCGGCACCTGCCCGGGCGGGCAGACGCGATCGACGTATTTCAGCCGCGAGAGGAACTCGAGCGCCTCGACCGTCCGCGGATCGTCCGCCACGACGCGCGTGCCGTCTTCGCTCACCAGCCGGCCGCCGTTCTGCCGGATGAACGTCTCCGGCCCGTGCTGCCACTTGGCGTAGTGAAAGCCGTAGCTGACGACGCGCGTCGGGTCGAATCCGGGTTGATCGGGCCGCCGGCCGGCATCGTCGCGGGTCAGCGCCAAGGCGCGCTGCCGCAGCCCCTCCCAATCCCAATCCGCGGTCGGATAGGGCACGTGATATTTGTCGAACAGGTCTTTCAGGTAGAAGACGACGAAGATGTTGTAGTTCACCGGCATGACGTACAGCCGGCCGTTGCGCATCAACGGCTGCACCGTTTGCGGGAAAAAGTCCGGCGGCGTCCCGTCCGCACCGCCGAAGAGCGCGGCTTTCAGCTCCGGGTCGGCGTCGAGGTGGGGCGTGAGATCGAGCAGAGCGTCGGCTTCGACGTAATAGTCGAGGTTGTCGCACAACACGTAGATCAGGTCGGGCGCCACGCCGGCGGCGATCATCGTGTCGGTCTTGCGCTCCAGGCTGGTCTGAAGTAGATTGAGGTGAATGTCGGGGTTGGCAGCCTCGAAGGCCGCCTTGATGGCCCGCAGCTCGTCGCGGTCCGGCTTGTACCCGCCGCGGCAGATCGTCAGCAAGATCTTGTCTTTGGGAAGAGCGGCGGCGTCGCGCAGCGTCAGGCCGCAGACCACGGCGACGGCCAGCAGCCCCAGCAGCAGACCGAGCAGCCAGCGATCGCTGTTCGCCAGGATGTTGAAGAAGGCGCGCATGCCTGTGACGCGCAGGATAGCGCGTCGACGGCGCGGGAACAAGCACGGGAAATGTGCGGCGGAGTGGGGTGCGGCTCGCAGCCGGAGGCGGCAGCGTCGCGCCCGGCTACGGAGATGGCGCGACGGCGTATTGGATTGACCCCGGGGTGGCGCCGGCGGTAACATGCGAGTGTTTGGCGTTGCGCCTCGGGCTGGGGACGGAGGTGCGCATGTGCGGGTCGGGGTTGGTCGAGCGAGAGCCGGCGGGCAGCGGCGTGCCGCCGGCGCGGCGTCGATATGCGCGGGTCGCGATTCGCGCGATTGGCGCGTTCATCCTCATGAGCGGGGGGGGCAAACTGTCTTAGGGGGTGATCCGTTCTGGGGTGTGTGGCGCTCGTGGGAAAGACGTCTTGAACCGACGCTCGGCGTGAGCGCCGATCGGATCGTCCAGGTCGGAAACTTCAAGATCGCTTGTTACGACAAGAGCGGCGTCGAGCAATGGCGCGCCAAGCTGGGGCCGATCGACGAGGATTCGACGACCTGGAGCAGCGTGGACTTCTGGGACGGGTCTGCGAGCGACAGAGTCACTGACGCGCGCGTCCTGTTCGACCAGTTCAGCAACCGATTTGTCGTCACCACCATCGAGATCGACATCGTTCCCTGTTTCATCGACATTGCCATTTCGAAGACGGCGACGCCGGCCAATTCGCGCGGCGACTACAACAACGGCGACCCGGAGGCGGCCTGGTACAAGTTCCGGGTGAACGCGACGCTCTACCCATGCCCGCCGCCTGACGAGGCCACGCCCTACTCGATTGACTACCCGACGCTGGCCGTGACCGGCGGCGCGGGTCCTGACGACGGGCTGATCGTCATCACGTCGCGCGAGACGGGCGGGGCGGAATTGCCGCAGTGTTTCATGGGTCACGGCGTCCACTTCCTTCGAAAGCCACCGACCGGAAGCTGGACGTATGATCCAATCTTCTACGCGTCGGCCAGCAATTACCGAAACCTCGGCCTGGTAGGGCCGGCAAACGTAAATAACTTCGTGTCGCTTCCAATGCCGGCGCACTTCTTCGGAACCGTTTCACCCGAAACGGTGTACGTGGCACAGATCGCGTCATTTGGGCAACAGCCTGGAGTTTTAAGGCTGACGGCAGTAACCAACGTTTGGGCCGCGCTCACCAAAGCACAGCATGATCTATCAGTTGACCAGATCGATCAACTTGCCGGTCCAGTTCCCAAGCAACTTTGCCCGCCCCCGACTGGATCGTCCAGTTGGATTGATCCGACACCGGGAAACATCCAGAGCGTTGCATGGCGGAATGGTCGTTTGTATTGCGCGTACGAGCATTTCAAGCCAGCTTACGCGGGTGGTCCGGTTACCCGCTTCGTAGCCCGCTGGAACGAAATCGATCTCAATGGTTGGCCGCACTCAGGTCAATCGCCAACGGTGCGACAGAAGGGAGTTCTTGACGGTGGTCGTGTGTTCTACAACGCGGCCCAGGCTGACGATCGGCCAGTCCATTATCTTTATCCCATGCTCATGCCGATGCCGAACGGCGACATTTCCCTGTTCGTGTCTCGCGCGTACGAGAAGGGATTCATGAGCCTTCACGCTACTGCCCATCGCGCCGCGCTCGACCCGCTTGATCACATGGGCGCCGCTTTGGCTCTGCTGCGCGGACCGCAGGTTGGCGTTACGACCCTCGACGAACTCGGCCGCCCAGTCGACGATGGTGATGTCTCATGGGGTGAGTACAACGGCATCGCGCTCGACCCGGCCGACGGCTCACGAATCTGGACTGTGGGTGTCGTCGGCCGCTGCGCTCATCCGATCTCGATCTGCACGACGTGCCCCGGCGGGGGCCAGCGTCAGGGAAAGCTCTGGGCCAGCGTAGGAAGCTACGTCGCATCCACGGCCCCGACGCATGTCCTAACGCTGCGACGGCCGAACGTGGACCTCCCTTCCGCGCGCATCAAGATCATGCCGCCGGACACCGGCGCGCAGCTCGACACGATCCTGACCTCCACGACGACTTCGGCCCAATACCGATACGCACAGGGAACTGCGGTGACACTTCGCGCACCGGAGGATGAGGACGTGCCACCGTATGAGTTTGTCCACTGGTTGCTTGACGGCGAACCAGCACCACCGCTTCCTGGCGATCCGCGACAAGTTCAGGTCACGATGTCGCAAGATCACACGGTCATTCCGCTCTTTCAGCTTCCCTGAGGAGGACCACACCATGACTACGATGAAGAGTGCGACATGGTATGTGATGCACATTGGCGCAGCCGCCGCGCTGTTTGGTGGGAGCATTGCGATAGCACAGGATCCGCCGCGCGTGCGATTTTTCTTCGACACGAATGGCGTCGGCGAGCAGGGCGACCGCGGCAGTGGTGACTTGAGCTTCGAGAATCCTGTGGCACCGGGTGCCGACCGACTCTACTTGTACGGACAGTTTCTGAGCACACGGTATGACCAGTGGATCGGCATGGGATTTGACATTCAAGTGACCGGTGGGGGCCGAATCACGTCGTGGCACATTTACAACCACACGACCGGATTGGGGTCTCGTTGGCAGGAAGGCGTGCGGATGAGTGGGCAGACGCCGACCCCGTTCGTGAACGACGCCACGGTCGTATCGACCGGCATTGGTATGTTTCTTAAAGACGCGACGGTCTTTGATTCACGCCACTTTCGCTCGCATCAGGAGGATCAGGTAACCGCGTTCGGCAACACTCTGCTAGGGTATATCGACGTCGACTCGAACGGCAGCCCGTACTCAGAAGTCCGCCTCGGAGTGGGCTCCTTTGGCTTTGATGCGAGAAACGTGTTTCCGATCGGCGTCGCCTTCGGCTTCGGCGACGAAGGCGCCGGCATCGAGAGCAACAGCTACGGCGTGCAGAGCCCGATCGCCGACGCGACTATCATCCCCGAGCCAACCACGCTGCTGTCGGCGCTCGCAGCCGGCGCGGTATGGGTCAGCCGGCGACGCTGACCAGGCCGAAGATTGAGGGGCGCGAAAGCTCGCTGGCCGACGCGATCATCATCCCCGAACTGGCGACGCTGGCCACTGTCCGGGAGGCGTATCATGCACCGTCTTAGACTGTTGATTGTTCTTAGCGTGACGGCCGTAGGAAGTGAGGCCTGGGCGGCGCGCTTCTGGTTCTCGCTGTCTGGTGTCGACGAGTTCCAACCCATTGACGGCACCCCGAGCGAGTTCACGGATTTCTTTAACGGTGTCAACCCAGAGCTTTCCGCCGATGTGGGTCGCGCCCGGCTCTACATCTGGGGGACGCGCGATCCGTTCACTGACGGCGAGTACTTTCTGATCAGTTGGGACATTACGGCTTACGTCAGTCAGGGCAACGTACATCTCGTAGACAGCCGTATGTACAACTATTTCACCCCCGATGGGCGCCAGCGTTGGGACCTCGTTTTTCAGGGGACGCTTCTTGCCAATAAGCTCGATAACGCGAGCATGGTCGCGCAGTCGAATGGGTATGGATTCGGCTACAAGGGCGATGACCTGCAGCGCGATCCCGCGACCGACTCCATGCTGCTGGGCTTCGTCGAGCTGGAAATGTCGCCCGACGCGCGCGCCGACATCTTCTTCGGCGTCGGACCGGGCGGCATGGACGACATCCCCCTCCAGGAATTGTACTTTGGCTGGGGCGACGACCCAGTGATCGAGATCGACGGCCGCGAGAGCACTCTGGCCGACGCGACCATCGTCCCCGAGCCGCCGACGCTGGCCCTGTTCCTGGCGGCGGGCGCCGCGACGATGCGCCGCCCACGCCGCCGGGCGTAGAATGCCGCGTCGCCGGCGCCAGAGCAAGCACGGGAACCGGCGCGCCTCGGCGTCCCACGCCTTCTGACGGACCTGCGCATTCTCCAGCCCTGACCCCGCCGCCGCAGCTTCCGCTTCAAATTGACGCACACGCCGACGTGTATTCGCAGACTCGTCTGGTCCGATATGACATCCAGATGCCGGCGAACGCCGCGCAGGAACTGCGCATGCCAACCGACAAGCACGCCTACGCCCGACCGACACGCGCCGAGGCGCTGCGCTTCCTGCGACTGCTGGACGGAACGGGCCGCGACGACATCGCCTCCGTCTGTGACATGTGGGCCGCCGCCTTCACGCTCCGCATGGCCGCCGCGACCGACGAACAAGAGGTTCGACGCTATCGGCGGCTGGCGCAACGCCTGCGCGAGGCGCGTTTCACGCTGCTCGGCGACCACGATGAGCTGCTCGACGACGCCGAGGTCGGCGGCCGCGAAATCGCCGACAGCCTGACCGCACACTCGACGGTTGAGGACGCGCGACGCGAGGATCATTCGCTTGACGCCCATCCGTTCGACGTCGGCGCCGAATCGGCCGGCGATGCGGGCCTTCCGAACGGCCGGGCGTTCGCCACTCCCGGTGCACCGTCACGCTGCCCGGAGTCCGAGGTACGCCTCGACCAACTCCGCAAGCCGGACGGGCGAGCCACGGGCCGCCGGCGGAACCGCGCGTCGACCGCATTCGTCGCCAGCCTGACGCTCGCGACGCCGGTGCTCCTGCTCTTGTCGGCGGCGCAGTACGTCATGCTCGGTTCGGCGGGGCCTGATTCGTTCCGCCAGCAGCCTCCGCCCGCGGTCGAACCGGCGGACGAGACCGACGTTGTCCTGCGCGACGACAAAGAGCGAACCTCCGACGACGCTCTCGCCGCGTGGGCGGTCCTGTTGACCGACTGGACGCTGCAGCGCGAGCGGGCCCGTGTTCAAGCAGCCGCGACCATGTGGCTGGCACAGGCGCGGCAGGCCGGATTGGCGGCGCTACGCGAAGTGCGGGCCGCGGCGGTCGCCGCGGCCGCTGAAATGCCGTCTGTCGTCACCGCCGATGACGCGCCGTCGACGTCCGCGGGTGACGCACCACGCATGACTGCCGAGGAACTGGTGGCCGCGCTGAACGTCACAGGCGCTGCGGACGCCACCGACTCGTCGGGGTTTTCCCGCAGCGCGGTGGCGACTGAAACGGCCATCATTGTCAAGATCGACGAGCTGCTGGCGCGGGACGTGCTTCAGCCGCTCGCGGACGCCTGCGACGCGGCTCTTGCGGCCATGGCTCAATCTCGGAACACGCGGTCTGATCCGCCGGAGATTCAACGCTCCCGCGATTCAGCCTCCCTGCCGAAGGTCGCGCCCGCCGCCGACGCGGGTACGCGTGACACATCGCCTCCAGCTTACACCCTCGCCGCCGACGAACAGCCGGCCGCGCACGCGGACCTGGTGCTGGAGGTGCGCGAACCGGCGGAAGTAGCGGCTAGCGTCGAGGCCGGCGGCGGGTTTCCGCTCAGCGCCGACGAGGCCCGCGGGCAGCAGTCGCGCCAGGCCAGCGCCCTGGGCGTCGACGTCGTGCGCTCCATCCGCCTGGCGCGGCACGTGGCGATCAACGTCGTGCTGATTCCCGCGGGCGAGTTCGACATGGGCTCGCCCGACGCGGAGGAAGGGCGCTATGACGATGAAGGCCCGCAGCGCCGCGTCCGGATCACGCGCGCCTTTTACATCGGCGTCTGCGAGGTGACGCAGGCGCAGTGGCGGGCGGTGATGGGCTCGACGCAGCAGAGCTGGTTCAAGGGCGACGACCTGCCCGTCGAGTCGATTACCGCGCTCGATTGCCAGGAGTTCTGCCGCCGCCTGTCACAAAGCAGCGGGATGATCGTGCGGCTGCCCAGCGAGGCCGAGTGGGAATACGCCTGCCGCGCCGGAACCGACGCGCCATTCGCTTTCGGCGCGACGATTTCGTCGCAGCGCGTGAATTTCGACGGATCGACGACGTATGGCGGTTCGGCGGCCGGGCTGAACCGCGAGCAGCCGACGCCGGTGGGCAGCCTCGAAGCGAACGCCTGGGGTGTCTGCGACATGCACGGCAATGTGTGGGAGTGGTGCGCGGACTGGTACGCGCGCTATCCGGCGACGCCCCACGTCGTCGATCCCGAGGGACCGCCGAACGGCGAGTATCGCGTGCTTCGCGGCGGATCGTGGGGCCGCGAGGCGGCGCTGTGCCGCAGCGCGGCGCGCGTTCGCACCAACCCGGCGGCGCGCAGCGCCGACAGCGGGTTCCGCGTCGTGGTCGAACTCGGCGCAGGCGCGACGGAATAGCGGACCGGCACGTAGCACAACCGCCCCCGGCTGCCACTCCCGATCTCACGCGTGCACGTTCTCCCGATCTCACGCGTGCACGTTCTCCCGATCTCACGCGTGCACGTTCTGCATTCTGCATTCTTCATTCTGCATTGCCGTTGGAGAGCACCCGCCCCCGGCTGCCACTCCCGATCTCACGCGTGCACGTTCTCCCGATCTCACGCGTGCACGTTCTGCATTCTGCATTCTTCATTCTGCATTGGCGTTGTAGAGCAGCCGCCCCTGAACCCCGACCCCTGAACCCCCCACTGCTCAGCCCTCCTCCGCCATCGCCTCGGTCGTGAACAACAGCACCTCGGTCTGCGGATCGCGCCACGCGTCCGCCGGCAGGCCGGCCTTCTCCGTACAGCACCGCGCCAGAAGCTCCACCCGGCTCAAGCCGTGATCCGTCGCCACCTGCGGCAGGAACAGTCCGCGCCGCGGGCCGCGCCGGATCAGGACCCCGTGCACGCCCGGCACGAGCGAAAGCGGATCGGACGTCCGCTGCGGCGCCGACAGAATCGAGACCTCGATCCGCACGTCCGGCAGTTCCCCCGCGGCGAGACGCGAGAACCGCGGATCGCGCAGCGCCGCGTCTTCCGCCGCCGTCCGCAGCGCCTCGACAAATGGGCGCGACACGTCCAGGCAGCCGATGCAGCCGCGCAGCCGCCCCAGCTTGCGCAGCGTCACGAATACGCCGCCGAACGGCCGCTCGACAATCCCCGTCGGCGCGGCCCGTGACGTATCTCCGCCGCGCACCGCCCGCTCAATGACGCCGCGGGCAAATGCAAGCATCGCGCGGCGTTCTTCGGGCTCGACCATGACGATGGGTCCGGCGCGTCGCCGGCGCCGCGACGTGAAAGCGTCGGGACTCGACGCCGCCCGGCGCGCATCCGGCGACGGCTTACGATACGCGCGCCTCGCCTCGCCGGCAAACCCGAAGCGTCGGGCCTTCGTGCCCACGCCGAATAACGAAAGTCGAATGGCGAAGGACAAATTCAGCGGTCGCGAACTCGTCCGCTTGACAAAGCCGCCGTTGCCGTTTCATTCGCTATTCCTGACTCGCTATTCGCTATTCTCCGTGTGGCCGCGCGTGACGCCATGCCTTCGTGCGTTCGGTTGCGTCACATGTCGATTTCAAAGACCTTAGAATCGCCGCGGAACGTTACCACGACGCGTAATCGCTGCCCGATCATCTCGGGCGGGAAGGTGAACTCATAGCTCCCATGAACCGTGCAACCCATCAGCCAGGTTTCGTCGAGGTTTCCGGTTTGGGCGCCGATCCGCTCAAGACCCTCGATCGTCACGTCCAGATCGCCGGCGGGAACCGGCTCCTTGCCACGCGCATTTGCAATCGAGACCACGACCGTCAGCGTCGGCTCGTCCCATGAAACCACGCGTACCGCCGTCGTGTAACTTCCGATCCGCGACAGGATGACCGCTTGTTGGGTAGGCTGACGCACGGGCAAGGCCGTGCCGGAGCACGACACCGACCACGTCTTCTCCTCCCTTACGTCGTCCCCGTTGCAGTGGTCGACAATCTGCCCCTTGAAATCTAGCGCGAAGCTGTACGTCGTCCCGCCCGTGAGGCCGCCGATTCCCGGCGCATCGCCACCTTCATACACGCACCCCTTTGCACGGTCGGATGCCCCAGTTCCGTCCTTGTAAGTGTCGGCCAATCCATCCGCGTACTCGTAGCCGGCGCCCGGGTTGCGATGCCCGTACTGAACGCATTCAATGGTCCCGTCACTGTCGAAGTCATCATGCGTCCCGTCTTGGTCAAGATCCTTGTCAAACGCCCCATCTTCAAGGAACGCGGATTCGGAAAGCGCGTCCAACGTGCCATTGCCGTCATAGTCACAAAGGAAGTGGGTCGCGGCGGCTCCATTTACTGTGAACTTCCCCTTGACGAATTGCCGGTATTCGCAGCACTCACACAGGTTCTTGAATTCCGCACTCATGAAAAACGGTGCACTCTGACCGCCCGTTATCGCCGAGCACGCCGGCTGCGTGGTCGGCGTGCCAGCCACGTCCTTGATCTCGAGACTTGTCTTGATCTCGCACTTGGGCGCTCCGGCGGTGCAGGTCGTACCCCCCGTCAACCCCTGCACGAACGGTTCAACGTCAAATCCGTTGACCGAGCCATCACCATTCACGTCGCCCGCGCACGGACTGCATCCTGATCCGCTTCCCGTCAGTTGTGCGACAAGCGGATCGACGTCAAATCCGTTGACCGAACCATCACAGTTCGTGTCACAGGGGTTACAGGTTGCACTGCAACTCTCCGTGCACGGCACGCGGCCGGCGGCGCCATACAGCGTGATGCAAGCGCCGAGCGGATCCGGGCAGACGCCGAAGGTGTAGTCGTAGCACTCGCCGCCCAGCGTGCTGTCGGCGAAGTTGTGGACCGCGTCCTTCGGGTTGTCGTCGTCATACTGCTTGGGACCCTGGAAATCGACCGACTTGGTGCCCCACAGCATGGGCTGGCCGTTTTCCGACAGAACGATGAAGCCGCCGCTCGTGCCGTTGCTCAGCACGATCAGGTAGGCGCCGCTGCCGTCGGCCGGCAGCTGATGGAACAGACCGAAATCGCACAGATCGGTCACGTCGGTGAAGTAGTAGCCGGTGTTGCAGGTGATCGAGCCGAAGTTGTACAGCACGCCGCTGTACGTGCTGCCGCTGTAAGCCGGGGCGGCGCAATCGAGCCAATCCTCGGCGGTCCAGACGGCGATGAGGCAGGGGGCGATGCCGCCCTGCAGCGGGCAGGGACCCCAGAACCAGGCGTACTGAATGCGCTCGGACACGGTGCCGTCGCAATCATCGCAACCCATGGTCATGTCGTTGGCGCAGAACGAGTTGTTGTACGCCGTGCCGAAGAACCAGCGGGCGCTGCCGAGACCGCAGTTGATGCTGGCATAGCACTCGTTCGGGAAACCGGGGACGAGTCCATCCGGCTCGAACGCGTCGAAGCACAGCAGGCTCTGGCAGACGGTCTGGGCCACGCCACCGTCACCGAGGTTGTACCACGGCGAGGTGATCTGGCCATTCGGGGCGATACGGGCGACCGATTTCGGAGACATGAACTTGCCGTTGCCGAGGAGCTGAAGCGCGCCGCCGTCCGCCACTGCCATACTCGCCAGGCAACAGCACGCCATTGACTTGACCATGAGCTTTCCTGACATGACCCGTCTCCTTGGAATGAAGTGAACTTCAGGGTCCGGACCGCGGTGAAGTGCCGCACCGCGCGTGGCCCAGATCCCCAGCGCAACTGTCATGCTAATCATGTCCCCGGCGTCAGGCAAGCATTATCTCTTGAGGACATCCCAAGACCCGCGTTGATTCTCCGTCATTCCCGCATGCGGGAGTCCAGGGTACCCTGGAAGCAGACTGGACCCCCGCTTTCGCGGGCGTGACGGGTTTGGGATAGCCCGTTGAAATCTCCGGCGTGTGAATCGTTTGCAACCCGCCACGACGCGCCGGCGCATGCCAGCCATTCGTTGATCGCAATTGGGCATTCGACACTCCCGGCCGCGGCTCACCCCCCCAGCGTCTACCCGTCGCCCTCCACCGGCGATACGATTTCCGCCGACATGACCAATTCCAATGCCATCACGAACTGGTCCGGCCGCCGCGTCACCGTCGTCGGACTCGGCCGCTTCGGCGGCGGCACGGGCGTGACGCGCTGGCTGGCCGCGCAGGGCGCGCACCTCACCGTCACCGACCTCGCCCCGGCCGAAAAACTCGCCCGCTCGCTCGCCGAAATCGCCGGACTCGACGTCCGCCTGCGCCTCGGCGGCCACGACGAGGCCGACTTTCGCGACACCGACCTGGTCGTCGCCAGCCCCGCCGTCCCGCAGCAGTCCCCCTTTCTGCAAATTGCTCGTAGCGCCGGCGTCCCCGTTTCCTCCGAGATGAACCTCTTCGTCGAGCGCTGCCGCGGGCGATGTATCGGCGTCACCGGCTCGGTCGGCAAGAGCACCATCACCGCCATGATCGGCCACGTGCTCGAACACACCCGGGACGACAGCCGCCGCGTCTACGTCGGCGGCAATATCGGCCGCTCGCTGCTCGATGCTCTGCCGCAGATTCGCGACGGCGACTGGGTCGTGCTCGAACTCTCCAGCTTCCAGCTCGAAGTCCTCGCCGCCCTCCGCTGGAGCCCCTCCGTCGCCGTCATCAGCAACGTCACGCCCAACCATCTCGACCGCCACGGCAATTTCGCCGCCTACCTGGCCGCCAAGCTCAACATCATCCGCTTCCAGGATCCCGCCCGCGACCTGGCCGTCATGCAGGACGCTCCCGAACTCCGCCGCAACATCGAGCTGATGTTCGGCGACGTCTCGGGCTTGTGGCGCTATGGCCTGGTCGACGGCGTAGCGTCGGCGCGGTTGCAGAGTACCCCCGCGGTCGACTGCGACGATCGCAAGCTGAGCTGGCCCTGCCTGTCGCTCGACGTCCCGGGCCTCCACAATCGCCTCAACGCCGCCGCCGCCCTGTGCGTCGCCCACGTTGCCGGCGTCGACGCCGACCGCGCTGTCGCCGCTATGGCCAGCTTTCAGGCCCTGCCGCACCGCCTGCAGCGCGTCGGCCGATTCGGCGGCGTCGCGTACTTCAACGACTCGAAGTCCACCACGCCTGAGTCGGCCCTGATGGCCATCGACGCTGTTCAGGAACATACGGCCGAGCGCGGACAGCCCACTGCAACCGACGCACTGACGCCCGCCCGCCCCGCAGAGCTGCTCGCATCCGTCCGCCCCGCGGCGCTGCTCATGATCCTCGGCGGCTACGACAAGGGCATCGACCTGCGGCCGCTCTGCGAAGTCATCGCCCGGCGGGCGGCCTATTCAGCCTGCATCGGCCAGACCGGCCCACGAATGGCCCAGCACATCAGCGCCGCCGGCGGAGACGCCGAGTACGTCGAGTCGCTCGCGTCGGCCGTCGCGGCCTGCCGCCGCCGCGCCCGCCCGGGCGACGTGGTGCTGCTCTCGCCCGCCTGCGCCTCGACCGACATGTTCGAGGACTACCGCGCCCGCGGCGATGCGTTCGTGGCATTGGCATCCGCTTGAACCGCCGCCAATCCCCCGCCCGCGTTCCGCATTCTGCATGCTTCATTCCGCCTTGCCGTTCTCAGCGCAGCCCCAGCCGCTCCACCGCCGCACGCGCCGCCCCATGCCGCATGAACAGCCGCCAGATCAAACCGCTCCGCGCATTCTCGATCGCCAGCAGCAGCGGCCCCTGGTCGATCCCGATGTAGTCGTCGTGCGCGTAGTTCCAATCCAGATTGAACGAATCCACGAACCCGTAGCCCCCGGCCGCCGGATCGCGCCACACCAGCGGCCTGCCGCCCCCATCCCGCAGCCCGCGAAAGGCCCGCAGTGCCGCCAGGCTTTCTTTCGGCGTGAACATTACCGCCGACCCGGCCGCGTAGGGCGCCACCGTGCCCTCGAACACGTTGTCTTCATCGCGCAGGTTCGGCTGCACGTCGGGCACGATGTATCCGTCGCGGCTGGCACACGCGCTGAGCCCCCAGCGGTCCGCCGACAGCGTCCGATACCGCTCGCCCAGCTCGATGCAGCGCTGCCGATGCGTCAGCAGAGCGCGGCGCGAATTCTCGAACCAGTCGACCCGCGGTCCGCTTCCGCCGTGCCGCGCCGGTTGGTCCGCGCCCAGCGACCGATAGTCGATGTAGCAGTGCGAGAAAACGTAGGTAAACACGATGCCGGGATACGTGACGACGAACGGCGGTCCGTCGCCGTGACGCTTCAGCGTGCGATGGAGCCGATAATACGCGGCCGGCTCGACCGCGTGCGGCGCACTTGGCGCGCCTGCCGCGAGAAAGTAAACCAGCCGCTCCTCGTCGCTGGCGATCCACCACGAATGCTCGAGGAAGCCGCCCGGCCCGTCCGGCTGCTTCTGATCGGCCGGCTGCCACGCCATCGAGATGAAGCCGTCCTTGCCGACGGCGTAACGCTTCCAGTCCGCCTCCGCCAGCACGCGCTCCGCCAGCCGCGCGACGTCCTCGCCGAAGTATTCCGCCGCGACCATCGCACCGGCCAGCAGCAGCGCCGTGTCGATCGTGCTGTACTCGATGTGATAGTCCGTGCCGGACCTCCCGGCGGTGTGATGGTCCAGAAAATGCAGATACATGCCCCACTTGCGATTGTCGTCGCGCCCCAGCAGCGCGCTCAGCACCGTCCGCGCCCGCGCCGCCCCCTCGTCGCGCGAAATCCAGCCGCGCTCCACACCGGCCGGCAGCGACGCAAGCTGAAAGCCCACCGCCGCGATGCTCGCCACAGGGCCTTTCATGCGGTCCTTCGCCAGACAGGCCGGCGTGCCGACCTCGTTCCAGAAATACAGAAAGCAGGCATGCTCGATTTCGTCGAGCAGCTTCAAATCCGCGGCGTCGAACTCGTAGCGCGGCCGCGGCGCGCTGGCAACCACTCCATCCGACTCACCCCCGCGCGCGCCCACGCCACCCGGATGATTCGCCCGCATCGATGCGCACGCCAGGCCGCAGAATGCTCCGCCCAGCACGACGCTCCAGCGCGCCGCCGTGCGTGTCCAACGTCGGGTCTGCGTCCGCAAACTCACTCGTAAGGCATTCCGCATTATCGCTCTCATGGGCAGATTCTCACGGACCTACCGGAACCAGACACGCACCGACTGGACAGCGCAGTCGAACACGACGACCCGGCCGCCCGGCGGCTCGACGAACACGCCGTCCATCATGAGTCTGGCAATCGGCCGGTCGCCCGGGACGCACAGCTCGAACCGCGCCGGGCGCGCCAAGGACAATTCCGGCGGCACGAAGCATATGAAGCGCTCATCGTCCCAATCCAGCGAATACGACAATGTTCCGAACGGCGTCGGGAATTGAATGACCATTGCGCCGTCGGGCTGATTCAACCAGCGCTTCGGGACGCCCGCCGCGAGCACGAGCGTGTCGCCGCGCTCGTAGACGAACATGTTGCGGACGCTGTTGACGAAGTCGCCGCCGACCCAGGTGTGCGGCATGTCGCCGACGAAGCCGGGGTAGTTTTCGTCGCGGTAGGCGACCTCGCCCCATTGCGACCAGCCGGCCGGGCGCTGGTACTGGAAAAGCCAGTCGAGCAGCTCGTGGGCTTCGTCGGGCTTACCCATCAGCACGAACGCACCGACCAGGCGGACTTCGTAGGGCGTGAACTCGCGCCATTCGATTTTTCCGTCGCGGCGGTCGCGGAAGAACTTCAAGTAGCGCTCGAACGTGTTGGTGTGCTGCGGCTCGGGGATGCGGCCGCGCTCGCCGCAGGGGAAGACGCCGATGGCGGTCGAGGTGGCGTCGAAGTCGCCGAGTTCGGCGCAGCCGGGGATGTAGTCGATTTTGTGCAGGTCCATCGTCAGGCGCATCGAGTCATACATGCACTTTCGATAGTCGTCGGCGAGGGCTTGCCATTTTTCGGCGGGGGCTGCGGCGGCATTCTGTAGGGTGGGCTCGGCCCACCGGGGCTGGGAGGCGGTGCTGGCTGCCGGAGCGCTGTTGGGCTGAGCCCACCCTACGTCACTACGGCCGGTACGGGGCCCGGCCGCTACTTCGTTTGCCAGGTAGGCCGCGTCGGACAGGCCGCGGATGGTGAAGAAGCCGTCCCAGTAAGAGTGCATCGGCTTGGCGGAATAGCCCTCATGGCTGATCGATTCGGGCACCAGGCCGTAAAGCATACGTTTTTCGGGCGGGCCGTTCTTGAAATCGTCGGTCATGCGCTGGGCGCGCAGCGACTCGATGTAAGCGACGGCTCTTTCGACGCGCGGGAAGTGGCGCTCGAGGAACTCGCGGTCGTGCGTAAAGCGGTAGTAGGTCGCCACGCCGTAGATGTACTCGCCGTGGCTGTCGTTCTCGGGCACGGGGTCGGGGCCGCGCGAGTCGACGACGCAGGGGATCTTGCCGCTCGGGTACTGGAACGGGCCGTACCAGTCGAGGAAGTCGCGCAGTTTCGCGCCGTGGCCGGTGACGAGCAGGGCGGTGCCGGTGAGTGCCCCGTCGCGAATCCAGCTTCGCTCGTAGGTGCGCGAGCCGGGCTGGATGCGCGGGCCGTCGGCGTTGATCAGAATGTAGTCCTGCATGGCGTGAAACGTCTCGGCGATCGCCCCCGCGCGCTGCGGCAACCACAATCGGGCCCGGCCTTTCCAACGATCATCACTGCGCTGCTGCAAGTCCATCATGCGCTCGGACAGCCGCGCTTCGGCGGCCTGCTCGCTCATCCCGCACGGGTCGTCGGCGGCGCTACGGTGAAGCGCGAGCGTGACCGGAATCGCCTGCGGCGTCGCGCGATCCGTTTCGAGGTCGAATGCGATCGCCGCGGAGCTGAAGTCGCCGCGCGCGCCTTCGGTCGGCGGCAGTTCGCCGCGCGCGAGGTGCTCGACGATCTCGCCGCCGGGCAGCGGGCTGGCCCCGAAACGAGCCAACCTCACCCAGGGCAACACCGGCCGCCCATCCGCCAGAACGAGCTGGTCGTTCCGCACGATCTCCCGCACGCGACTCGCGCCGCCGGTGAGGTTCAACTCGTGCCACGGCGGGAGTACCTGAAATGGCCGCAGCGCGAGGAAGAGCACCGGTCTGGCCCCCGCAGCGGGCCGGTCGCACAAGACCGAGTAAGCCACGACGATGCGCGACTGCCCAGGCGGGCCATCGGCGGACGCTTCGATCCACAACGTGATGTCGCGAAACATCCAGCGCACCGACCGTCCAAGCGGGCTGTTCAACCGGTCGATCTGCGCGTCGGCCCAGGTGATCAGCCTGCCGTCGACGTAGAGGAAGGGCTCGAGCCGCGGACCGCCTTTGGCCAGCTCGATCGCGCCGGCGGCGTCCATCAGGGCTTCGTTGTCGTCGCCCTCGACGCCGATGACTGTCCAGGGCTGCTGCTCGCCGAGGAAGTAGCGCGGGTACCAGCCGCGCGGGGCGTCGCGGGCGATGCGCGCGAACATCGCATTAGCGGATTGGCCGAACTCAGGTGGGGCGAGTTCGAGGCGCGTCAGGCCGACGCCGTTGTCGGTTGCGGCGGCGAGGATGCGGATGCGCAGGTGTGCGGCTTCGCCTTCGGGGATCTGTATGTATCGCCGGCCGCCGCGGGCGCCGCGGACGGTTGTGACCGTTTCGAAGGTCGTGCCGTCGAGCGACGCTTCGACGTCGAGGTCGCGCGGGTAGTTGGATTCATCCCAATCGATGATCAGGCCGCCGAATTCGCGAATTCCACCGAGGTCGAGCGAGATCGTCGTTGGCGGCGGAGGGTCGCCGACGGAACGGCGCGGCCACGGAGGGCCGACGCTACGGGTGAGTTTCCAATCGGGCGGAAGTTCGACGGGGGCGTGGCTTCCGTCCTTCGAGTGTGAGAATGAGACGCGGATCGGCTGCGGCTCGCCGCGCGCCGGGATCGGCTCAAACGTGAGCTGGTCGAAGTCGATCGTGCCTTTGCCGCCGCTGCTGGCGGCGATGGCGATTTCGATCGCGCCGATCTTCGTCAGCGGCGTGTTGCCGCCGGCCGGGCCCCAGGCGAATCGAAAGCCGCGGGAGCGGAGCGTGACTTTTTTCCAGTCCGTCGGGAATTCGTACGCCCGCTGGTTGACCCACCAGACGTTCTCGCCGGACGGATCGAGCAGTTTGAATTCGAGGTTATTGGGCGGGCAGTCGCCGCGGATGTGGAAGCTGAAGCGGTAGTTTTCGGGCAGCTCAAGTGGCAGCGTGCGGCGGATGACGCAGAAGCCCGAACCGGCTTCGAAGTTGTAGGTGAGGCGGAGTGCGTTTCCATCGGCGCCGGCGACGGTCGCGAGCGAGGCGCTGACGCCGTCGGAGGGGTGGACGGACCACTCGGCTGGGTTGTCGCACGCGGAGACGAGCGTGGGTTGGGCTCGGGCGGCGAGAGGTGCAAGCGCGAGGCAGACGAAAGCGTGCTGAAAGCGCTTGCAAAGCATGTGATTATCATCAGGGCTGGGAGGTCGTCAGGTCAATGGGGCGTGGGGTTGTGAGAAGGTGAAAACGTGTGGTCGATCGGGATCGGACGCCGGTTGCGGTATACTGCGGATTGCGGAGTTGTTTCGTCGGTAGGGCGGGGGTCCGTCGCAGTCTGATGCCCGGGGCGGGTTGAGGGCGGCTCGCGCCAACGGGCAGCGGCAAGAAGCCCGGTACGAACGCGAAAGTCGAGGCGCCGGCTGGAAGCCGGTGGCACCGGACCCGCTGGAAGCCGATAGCGCACGACAAACGCACCGGCTGGAAGCCGGTGGTACAGTGATACACACGAGGGCAGAGCGTGATTGTCATCATGCAGTCCGGGGCGAGCCGCGGCGACGTCGATCACGTCGTCGGACTGATCCGTCAATATGGGCTTCGCGACCACGTGATTGTCGGAACCGACCGCACGGTGGTGGCAGCGATCGGCGACAAGCGCAGCGTGGACATGTCGGCGATTGAGAACGCACCGCAGGTGGAGCGGGTCGTGCCGATCCTGGCGCCGTACAAGGTGGCCAGCAAGGAGGTCAAGAAAGAGCCGTCGGTGATTCCGATCGGGCGCGGGGCGAGCGTCGGCGGAGCGCGGGTCGCGATGATCGCCGGCCCGTGCAGCGTGGAATCGCGCCAGCAGGTGCTGGAGGTGGCGCAGGCCGTGAAGGAGGCGGGCGCGGTCGGTCTGCGCGGCGGGGCGTTCAAGCCGCGGACGAATCCCTATCAGTTTCAGGGACTGGGCGAGCAGGCGCTGGAGTATCTGGCGGAGGCGGGCGCTGCGACGGGGCTGGCGGTCGTAACTGAGGTGATGAGCATTGATCAGGTCGAGCTGGTGAGCCGTTACTCCGACGTGCTGCAGATCGGTACGCGCAACATGCACAACTTCAACCTGCTGGTGGCGTGCGGGCGCAGTCCGCGGCCGGTGCTGCTGAAGCGCGGCTGGAGCGCGACGCTGGAGGAGTTCCTGCTGGCGGCGGAGTACGTGATCAACGCCGGCAATCCCAACGTGATCCTGTGCGAGCGCGGCATCCGCACGCAGGAGACGTACGTGCGGAACACGCTGCCGCTGGCCGTGATTCCGGCGGTGAAGCGGGCCAGCCACCTGCCGATCGTGATCGACCCGTCGCAGGGCACGGGACACGCGTACATGGTGCCCGCGATGTGCCGGGCGTCGATTGCCGCAGGGGCCGACGGGCTGCTGATCGAGGTACACGGCGATCCGGAGCATGCGCTGACCGATGGTGCCCAGTCGATCACGCCGGAGGTGTTCGCCGAGACGACGCGGCAATGCCGGGCGATTGCGGCGGCGGTGGGGCGGGAGATGTAGCGGCGAGGCACGGAGCCACGAAGCGACGGAGGCTTCAGGTCCGGGGTTCAGGTTTCAGGGGCGAAGGCGGCTGCTCACATTCCAAGGCGGAGTGCAGCCGAAGGCGGCTGCTCTACGTTCCATTACGCCTCCATTACGGCAGGGGCGGGGTGCGGGAGGGGTCGTCGCGTTCGGCGTAGTCGGCGGCGACCATGATTTCGTTCAGGCGGCGCTCCATCGTGTCGGGGAAGCCGTAGTAATCCTGCTCGCGGATGGAGAGCACGTTCTCCCGGTTTTCGAAGCGGAGCACGTGGCCTTCGAGATACAGGATGTTCACGCGGCGGGCGTCGTGGTTGGTGCGCGTGAAATCGCCGGGGCCGAGGCTGTTGGCGTCCAGGGCCAGCGCGCGGGCGGGGAATTTCAGGTCGTTGAAGCCGAGGTGGTCGAGCCGGTCGCGCGTGGTCTGATCCCGCTGGCGATAGAGGTACGAACAGAAGGCGTCTTCGTCGGGCTGGCGGACGATCTTTTCCAGTTCTTCGCTCGGGTCATTCGTGTCATCGGCCGGGCAATAGAGAACTTTCGGCTGCGTCAGATCATGCTGAATGAGCGCTCCGAGACCGAGCGGAGCGCGTTTTCCGCCGATCCACACCTGGTTGGTGGCCCACTCGTCCCAGTTCTGCGCTGCGAAGGGCATCTGCTCGGCGGGGCCGCGCGGGATGGCATCGCCGTTCTGCTGGGCGTAGAGGTGGACTCCGGTGCCGGCCTGGCGGAGGTTCGAGCCGCAGATCGTGAGCTTGGACTGGGCGCGGGCCCGGTTGAGCGAGGGCAGCAGGATCGCGATCAGCAGGGCGATGATCGCGACGACGACGAGCAGCTCGACCAGCGTGAAGGCGCTGCGGCGGCAGCCGAGAGAAAGCTCGAACCGGGCGGGGCGATGGGTCATGGGGGCCACTCCACAACGACGCCGGCGGGATCGGGGCGCGGCGCCGCACTCGCGTGTGCGGGCATTCTGGAGCATAATGCGGATGCAAACAAGCGCCCACGACGGCCGCCCGAGAGCCCGGCGGCCGGCATCTGGAGAAACACGGCCATGACGCGTTGGATGAAGCTGAGCGGTCTGCTGCTGCTGTCGTCGATTCTCGCCGCGGCCCAGGTGGCCCAGGAGCGGCGGCTGGCGTATCCGGCGACAACAAAGGGCGACGTGGTCGACGACTACCACGGCACGAAGGTGGCCGATCCGTATCGCTGGCTGGAGGATCTGGATGGGGCGGCGACGCGGACGTGGATCGAAGCGCAAAACGAAGTGACCAACCGGTATCTGGCGGGAATTCCGGCGCGCGAAAAGATCAAGCAGCGGCTGACGAAGCTGTGGGACTATGAGCGCTACAGCGAGCCGTATCGCGAGGGGCAGCGTTACTTCTATTCGAAGAACAACGGATTGCAGAATCAGTCGGTGATCTACGTGCTGGAAGCGCTGGAGGGCGAGCCGCGGACGCTGATCGATCCGAACGAGTGGTCGAAGGACGGCACGGTGTCGCTGGGCGGGATGTCGGTAAGCGACGACGGCAAGCTCGCTGCCTACGCCAAGAGCGACGGCGGCTCGGACTGGCGGACGTACTACGTGCGCGACGTCGGCAGCGGCAAGGACCTGAACGACAAGCTGGAGTGGGTGAAATTCTCGGGGGCGGCCTGGACGATCGACGGCAAGGGATTTTTCTACAGCCGCTACGACGCGCCGAAAGGCGACAAGCTCGAGGAAGTCAACAAGTTTCAGAAACTGTACTATCACGCCGTCGGCACGCCGCAGGCGGACGACGCACTGGTGTACAAGCGTGACGACCAGGCGGAGTGGGGGTTTGGAGGGCAGGTAACCGAGGATGGCAAGTACCTGATCATCTCGATCTCGCAGGGCACCGAGCGCGGGAACCGGATTTACTATCGCGAGATCGCGGCGGGCGGCGGCGCGTCGCCGTGGGGGCCGGTGGTCGAGCTGCTGAACGAATTTGACGCCGAGAATGACTTTGTCGGCAACGACGGGCCGGTGTTCTGGTTCAAGACCGACAACGGCGCGCCGCGCTATCGCGTGATCGCGGTCGATACGCGGCAGCCGGCGGCAGCGAACTGGAAGACGGTGATTCCTGAGTCCGCCGACACGCTTCAGAGCGTGAACGTGATCAACGACCAGTTCGTGGCGAACTACCTGAAAGACGCTCGCTCGCTGGTGAAGACGTTTGACCTGGCGGGCAAGCACATCCGCGACGTCGATCTGCCGGGGATCGGGACGGCGAGCGGTTTTTCGGGCAAGCGGCGCGACAAGGAGACGTTCTACTCGTTCAATAGCTTCACCGATCCGGGCACGATCTACCGCTACGACCTGACCAGCGGCAAGAGCAGCGTTTTCCGCAAGCTGACGGTGGACTTCAAGCCCGAGGACTATGAAACCAAGCAGGTTTTCTACGCGGGCAAGGACGGGACCAAGATCCCGATGTTCATCACGCACCGTAAGGGGCTGAAGCTGACGGGCGACAACCCGACGCTGCTGTACGGCTATGGCGGATTCAACATTTCGCTGTCGCCGCGTTTTTCGGTGACGAATCTGGTGTGGATGGAGATGGGCGGCGTGTTCGCGCAGCCGAATCTGCGTGGCGGCGGCGAGTATGGCAAGAGCTGGCACGACGCCGGACGGCTGGCGAACAAGCAGAACGTGTTTGACGATTTCTGTGCGGCGGCGGAGTGGCTGATCGCCAACAAGTACACGTCGTCGCAGCGGCTGGCGATTTCGGGCGGGAGCAACGGCGGGCTGCTGGTCGGTGCGTGCATGACGCAGCGGCCGGAGCTGTTCGGGGCGGCGCTGCCGGCGGTGGGCGTGATGGACATGCTGCGGTTCCACAAGTTCACGATCGGCTGGGCGTGGGTGAGCGACTACGGCAGCGCTGAGAAGCCGGAGCAGTTCAAATGGCTGCACGCCTACAGCCCGCTGCACAACATCAAGCCGGGCGTGAAGTATCCGGCCACGCTGATCACCACCGGCGACCACGACGACCGCGTCGTGCCGTCGCACAGCTTCAAGTTTGCGGCGGCGCTGCAGGCGGCGCAGGCCGGCGCCGCGCCGACGCTGATTCGCATCGAGACGCGGGCCGGGCACGGCGCGGGCAAGCCGACGGCGATGCTGATCGAGGAGCAGGCGGACCGGCTGGCGTTCATGACGCGCACGCTGGGGATGGAGGCGGCGGCGGGGCAGCAGTGACGAGAAACAAGGGAACAGGGAATAGGGAACAGAGGCGCGTGCCTGGACTTGAAGGAGCTGGAGAATGGTGGGGCGCGTCGTGAAGACTGGTGTACTGCCTCAGAAACATTGCGCCCTATTCGGTTTGGGGAGCATCGGCCTCTGGCCGGTGCGCATCGCCTCTGGCCGGTGCGCATCGCCTCTGGCCGGTGCGCATCGCCTCTGGCCGGTGCGAATGCGGCGTTCGCACCGGCGAGCCGCCTTGGTTCCCGTCTCCCGCGCGGTTGTAAATTCGAGGCGCTACAGGCAAATCTGGAGTTGACTCATGAGTGCATCGGGATTCGTTGCCGAGCAGATCGTGGAGGAACTCGCGAAGTTGGGAAACGCGGGCTACAAGCGGACGATGCTGAACCACGGCGCGACAGAGCCGTTTTTCGGCGTCAAGATCTCCGAACTCAAGAAGTATCAAAAGAAGATCAAGAAGGATTACCAGCTCGCGCTCGATCTGTATGCATCGGGCATCGGCGATGCGATGTACCTGGCCGGTCTCATCGCCGATGAAACCCGCATGACGAAGAAGGACCTTCAGCGGTGGATGAAGCAGGCTTCGTGGGGGATGCTGAGCGAATACACGGTGCCGTGGATCGCGGGCGAGAGCCGGTTCGGGCGCGAGCTGGGGCTGGAGTGGATCGACTCGGACGACGAGGTGGTCGCCGCAGCCGGGTGGGCGACGCTGTCGAGCATGGTGGCGGTGAAACCGGACGATGAGCTGGACTTGAAGGAGCTGGAGAAACTGGTGGGGCGCGTCGTGAAGACGATTCATGCCTGTCCCAATCGCGCACGCTACACGATGAACGGTTTTCTCATCGCCGTGGGCTGCTACGTCGCGCCGCTGTCGGAGAAGGCCGCGGCGGCGGCGGAGAAGATCGGGAAGGTCGAAGTCGACATGGGTAACACGTCGTGCAAGGTGCCGGACGCGTCGGCGTATATCGCGAAAGTGGCGAAGATGAAACGGATCGGGCGGAAGCGGGCGACGGCGCGGTGTTGAGCGGGCGACCAAGCCAGAAGAGGTGCTGCCGAGGCGCGAGACAATCACTGCGGGACTAACGGGCTAACGGACAAAGGGACGCAGAGGCGGATTGCTGCGGCGGCTGTGCGCACTCCGTGTTCCGAACTGCGCTGGCGGGCAGGAGGTCGGGGCGGGCGGCGATAATGCGCGTGCGGCCCGCGCCGGTCTGGAAATCCGCGATCGCCAGGCCCGCCGCCGCACACGCCCCGGCCAATTCGCGCGGCTGCAGAATCGGGACGGCGGCGACGAAGGTCGCCGGAATCTGATAGCTCAGCACGGCGACGTCGGCGGAGGCGAGCGCTGCTTCGAGCGCGACGTTGGGCTGCGCCCAGCATTCGACGTGGGGCATGAGTACGACGGAGGAACGGAGGGACTCAGGGACGGAGGGGCGGAGCGGCGCAGGGACGAAGGGACTAAGGGACAGAGGGACGGAGGGACGGAGGGGCGGGCGCTCTTCGGCGAGTGAGACGCCGGCGAGGCAGGCGTCTGCGCGGGCCAGTCGGGCGGGGCCCAGCAGCGCGGCGAGCTCGGGCTGCAAATTCGCGTAGTCCCACGCGGCGCGCGTCGGTGGCGCCGACAACAAGGCTCGATCTGCTTCGCTCAGTTCAAGAGGCGGCGGTGTGAACGCGGGCAACGCCGACGCGCCGTCGTGTGCCAGGCGGAGAGCCGACGTGACGAGCGCATCGGCCAGGGCTTCGCCGATCTCGCACAGCAGGGCGCCGGTCGCGTCGGCTGCGCGGCGGACGTGGGCCAGGAAGCCGCTGGTCTGGCTGAGGCCGTCGGGCGTGTGCTGAGCTTGTGCAAAACGCGAGACGGCAGCGGCGGTGGTGGTGTTCTGTGCCGGGGCGAAGCGCGATTCGAGTGCGCTGCTGGATGAGGGGGCCTGGCTCCAGGCGACGGCGAGGATGGGGGTGCGCAGGGCGGCCCACGGTCCGTGCAGCGCGGCGAGCAGTACGTCGGACAAGAGGTCGAGGCAGCGGCGGCGCTCGGTGTCGTCGATGAGCGGCCAGGCGGAGAGCGCGCGTTCCAGGTCGCGGCGGGCGTGATGAAACCACAGCAGCAGCGAGAGAGCCGAGACGTCGGCATGCGGGCTGTGCAGCGTGGTCGAGAACGTGGAGAGCACGTACACGCGGTTGACGTCGAGCTTCGCGCTCAGGCCGTCGAGCGATTCGAGCAGCGCCCGCTGGCGGTGGGCGGAATAGTGCCAGCGCAGATCGAGCACGCTGGCCGGCGTATCGCGGCGGTCGTGCCAGGCCTCGGCGGCGGGTTCGTAGCGGAGCGTGTATCCGGCGCCGCGGAGGCGCGCGCAGAGGTCTGAATCGTCGTAATAGAACAGGTCGGGCCGATAGCCGCCGACGGCGCGGAGCGCGGCGCTGCTGGCGAGCATTTCGCTGACGAGCATGTAGGGCTGGTCGAACGGTGCCGGCCCCCAGTTGTGCGGCATGTTGACGGCCCGCCAGCGGTCGGCGGGTGTCAGCAGCCGCTCTTCGGTGCGGCCGCCGACGGCCGCGAGCGGGCCGGCACGACCAGGGCGCTGGGCGGCGTCGAGCAGGTGCGCGAGCCATTCGGGCCGTAGCGTCACGTCGGAGTCGCACGAGGCCAGCCAGCTCGTGCGGCAGGCTTCGATCGCCAGATTTCGGGCGTGGCCGAGGCGGCCGTCGCGCTGTTCGACGATGCGCACGCCCGCGGCGCGGGCGACGTCGTACGTGTCGTCGCTCGAGCGCGCATCGACCACCACGAGCAGCTCGTCGGGCTGGATGGTTTGCGCGCGGACGCTGGCGATCGCGGCGGAGAGCGTGCGTGCGGCGTCGCGGGCGGGGATGTAGAACGTCACGTCGGACAATCGCGACACGCGCGCTCCTTCCTACTCCGCCGGCGAGACCCGGAAGCGTGAACCCGGCGCGGTGACCGGCGCGTCGGGGCCGGGAGTTGGCGGCGGCGGCTGGGGTGACAGGCGGGCCGCCGGCGCACTGCGCTCGACCACCACGCCGCGGGACGGCGCTTCGCCGTCGGCGGGCGCGGCGTCGACAATGGTCGGCGCGGCGTCGCGCGGCGTCGCGTCGGTTTCAGAGGAGGCGACGAAGCGGCTGGCAGGCTGAAGCTCGGCGCGATGCGCCAGCCACGCGTTCAGCTCGCCGGCCGCCACGCCCGCGCCGCCCATCCGGCCGACGGTGAGAGCTTCGACGGCCGACGCCAGATAGAGGGCCTGCTCGAGCGGGCGCTGCGCGGCGCGGGCCAGCGCCGCGACGGCGAGCATCGACTCCTCGACGCCCAGCGAATCGAGCGCGTGTGCGGCGAGCGAGCCGACGTACTCGCTGCGCAGCCTCTCGCTCCAGTTGCTGGAGCGCGGGTCGTGCGAGCGGCGGTCGAAGGCGATCAATCCGCGCTTGCGCATCCACACGATGAGCGACTGGCTGGCCGTGCGGTGCATGACGTTCCAGGCGACGGCGGAAAGCCCCGACGACATGTCGTTGCCGGCCTCGCGCAGCCGACGCTCGGTCAGCAGCAGAAGCTCGGCGCCGCGCAACTGATCGAGCGCCGCCCGCTGGCCGGGAGTGTGCGCCGCGACGAGGCGGCGACCGCCCGCCGCGGCACTCGCGGCGGCGAGCAGCGCCGGAGTGACCATGCCGAGCCCGTGGTCGCTCCAGAGCAGCAAGTCGGCCCGAGGCCATTGCGCGTCGAGCGCGGCGGCTGCTTGACGCTCGGCGCTGGAATCGATCGGCGCTGATCCGCCGGCGCTGACCTTAAGCAGCTTGGCGTCGTCGGCGACGTAGGTTGTGCGGCGGGGCATTTCGGGCCGCTCGATGAGCAAATGGCCGGCCAGCCCGATTTCTTCGAGCGCTTCGCCGACGGCGGGCGTCTCGTCGCGGCCGGCGGCGGTGATGAGAAAGACCTCGGCCCCCAGCGCCGCGGCCTGCCGCGCCACCGCCGCCGCCCCGCCCCAGTAGCAGGCGCTGTCGAGCCGACGGAGCGACATGACCGGCGCGTCGGCCGCGACCTCGCTGGCGTCGCAGAATTCGTAGCGCTCCTCGATCAGGTCGCCGACGACCAGCACGCGCACCTTTGACATCGCGCGGAGCGCCTGCCGCAGCGACTGGGTCGCAATGCCGTTTCGACGGCAGAACGCTCGCAGCCTATCGGCTTCCAGCTCGCCGTTGGATCGCAGCGATTCGACCAGCCGCGTCGAGCTGAAGACGACCTCGCCGCTGCTGAAGACGACCCGGCCGCCATAGGACTCGACGATCGCCCGTTCCTGGGCGAAGCGTGGGTCGGCGGACTGCGCGTACTCGCGTCCCTTCACGTAGACGTCGGGGCGAATTTCGTTCAGCAGGGCGCAGGCCGTGGGGCTCGCGTCGATGACGACGTAGTCGACGAACTCGAGGGCCGCGAGGCTCTCAGCCCGCATGTCCTCGGGAATCAGCGGCCGCCCGGGCCCCTTCTCGATCTCGGCGTCGCCGGTCAACGATACAAGCAGCACGTCGCCGAGTTCGCGGGCGAACTGGAGATAGCGGATGTGTCCGGGATGCACGATGTCGAAGCAGCCGTGGCACTGCACGATCGTGCGGCCCGCGAGGCGCAATTCCTGCACGAGCGCGAAAAGCCGGTCGGACGTGATGACTTTCTGCTCCGGCTTTCGTGCCACGCCGAGCCGCTCCCGGGAGACGCGCCGCGCCGCCGGTACCTGATCCGGCGGTGAGTCGGCGGGTTTCGTGAAAGGTCTATCGGCCGCGGCACCGGCTGGGTGCGGCGTGGCGGGAGTCCGAGGCGCGGAAGCTGCAGGCGCAGGACGGCGCGTGTCCACCGTGCATGCTCACGCCTGGCGGCGAGAGTGTGCCACCCCAAAGAGCATGGCACGCAAATGAGCGTATGGCACCGTACCGGCATGAGCACTTTTCCTAGGACGCCGCAAAAAGCCGCCTGCGAGCCTGGAAACGCACTTTCTGTTCGCCTGGCGCCTGTCGATTCATTGACCCGCCGCGGGCTCAGTTTGTTTAGAATGAAAACCTGGGCCGAGGCGAGGAGGAGAGATGAGGAGTTCGACGCCAATGCCCAAGCCCGTCACTCGTACCCCAACGCCCGATCGAATTCGGAAGTGCGCCCGCAACGGGTTGACCGCTGTCTGCCTGGCCGCGGCCTGCGGCTGCGGCGGCGTGGCCAGCGCGGCCATCGCCACCTTCGATGGACTGAGCGAAGGCGCGCTCGACAAGAGCTTCACCGAAGGTGGCATCACGTTCTTCGACCTCGACGACCGGGCCGGGGGCTTCCCGGTCACCTTCACCGTCGAACGCGCCGACGGCACGCTCTCGGGGCCCGGCTTCTCGCCGCCCAACGCGCTGGGCTTCGGCGGATGGGTGCCCGGCTCCGGCGCGGCGTTCGCGCAGTGCGGTTCGTTCAAGTTCACCACCGGCACGATCCAGGACTTTGCCTCGCTCGACGTATTCGAGTTCTTCAGCTATGCCGGAAACTTGATCTCGCTTGAGGCCTATCTCGGCGGCGCGCTGGTCAACAGCACCAGCATCGTGCTGCCGGGGAATTTCCAGATCAACCACTGGAATCTGAGCGTCTCGGGTGAGCCGTTTGACACGCTCGTGCTGATCGGCTCGGGACCGACGGATCGCGGCGTGTTTTTCGGCCTGGTGGACAACGTCGTAGTTACGCCTGAACCGGCGACGGTGGTCGGCCTGACGCTCCTGTGCGGGCTCGCTCGCCGGCGGCGCTGACGCCGCGCACGAATTCGCTCGCGGTCGGTTTACGGGTGCGAATGCACTCCCTCAGCGGATCGGCGTCGAAAGCGCCGCCGCCACCGGCCGCAGTGCGTCGACCAGCTTCGCAAACGCGGCGAAATCGAGCGACTGCGCGCCGTCCGACAGCGCTTCCTTCGGGTTGGGGTGCACCTCGACCATCAGTCCGTCGGCGCCCGCCGCCAGCGCCGCCAGCGACATCGGCGGGACGAACTGCGACTTGCCCGTGCCGTGGCTGGGGTCGACGATCACCGGCAGGTGCGAGAAGTGCTTCACCACCGGCACGATCGACAGGTCGAGCGTGTTCCGCGTGTGGTCGGCGAACGTCCGCACGCCGCGCTCGCACAAGATGACCTGGTAGTTGCCGCCGCTCATGATGTACTCGGCGGCCATGAGCCACTCTTCCAGCGTCGCCGCCATGCCGCGCTTCAGCAGCACCGGCTTGCGGGCCTGCGCCAGCCGCCGCAGCAGCGCGTAGTTCTGCATGTTGCGCGTGCCAACCTGCAGCACGTCGGCGACTTCCTCGATCGGCGAGACGCTCTCGACGTCCATCACTTCGGTCACGATGCCCAGTCCGGTCTCCTGACGGGCCTTCGCCAGAAATTTCAACCCCTCGGTGCCCATGCCCTGAAAGCTGTAAGGGCTGGTGCGCGGCTTGTACGCCCCGCCGCGGAGCAGCTTCACGCCGCGGGCCGCCAGAAACCGCGCCGACTCCACGATCATCTTCTCGCTCTCAACCGAGCACGGGCCTGCGATGAGCGTGAAACCGTTCCCCACGCTTGTGCCGGCGACCGGGAAAACCGTCGGCTCGGGGTGCACCTCGCGCGAGACGAGCTTGTAGGGCGCCGTGACGCGGATGACCTCGTCGACGCCCGGCAGCAGCGCCAGCGTCTCGCGGCCCTCGGGCCCCTTGTTGCCGGTCACGCCGACCGCCGTGCGGTTCAGGCCCGGCATGACGTGCGCGACGTAGCCGAGCGTGCGGACGCGCTGCGCGACCGCGTCGATCTGCTCGGCGGTCGCGTCGACCTTCATGACAATCAACATGCTGACATCACCGCCTTTGCGTTGAAGCGCGGCACGCGGCGTGGTTCGCAGCCGGCTGCGTCGCGCGTGACGAACAGATCAGTGTACCGCGCTGCGGCGTCCTTGGGGCACCGGTTTCCGACCGGTCTGGACCGGTCTCTCGACTTTGGCCTCTTGACCGGCCTCCGGAGCGGCCTCTGGGGGACAGCCGCCGCTGGGGGACCGGCCCCCTGGGGGGACCGGCCTTCCTCGGATCAACACCCATCGGCGGCGAGCGCCGTGTGGTGCGTCGAGGGACGCGCCCTACAGCAGGTTCGAAGACCACCTTCTCCGGCCGGGATGCGGCGGATGGCGGAGCGGCGCGGGCATGTTTCACGTGAAACACGTTTGCGCGCCGAAAGTGCACTCTATCCTCGACATACTAGGTTTTATAGGAATGCGTGGCCTGGCGCACGGCAGGGGTGCACGGGTTGGCTCGTATTATTGGGCTGAAAACGCACTTCTGCGCGCGGGCAATGCGATCGGCGGGCGGGAGTGCGAGGTCGCACGCCCGGCACGGCCCCAGCGGTCACGCTTGGATGCTTCCGCCGCATTCGGGGCAGCGGCCGGTGATATTGCCGGTCAGGTTGTAGCCGCAGTTTGCGCAACGGCCGGGTTCGGGTCGGCGCCGGTCCAGCCGCCAGAGAATCGCTGTCGGGATCGCGGTCAGTACGAACAGAATCCAGAGCGGTACGAAGACCCAGCGAACCGTCCACGGGCCGGTCCTGGATGTGACGTTTCGCGGCCAAAGGCCGAACGCGCCCCAGCGCTCCGCAAGTTCCGCCCGGCTGCCATACACGCGCCCGAAGCTGAGCCAGTCGTCGGAACGCGACGGCGACGCGCGCTCGTGAATCGCGACGAGCGCACCGCTGTTGAGGCCGATTTTCCAGCCCCAGACCGCGCCGACGGAAACGGTCTGCCAGCGCAGGCACGCGACCGCGGCAGCGAGAATCAGCACGCTCTGCACGGTGCCGATCCACCTGAGCACGCGCCGCCGCCGATGACGCCGGTGCGCGGGTTGTTCCTCGCCCCAGGTCCTACTTGACTTCGTCATCTGCGTAGCGATCCGGATGCGGCTTCATCCGCTCAAGCACATCGCGGTCCAAGTCGAGTACGCTGCATCCCAGATGCACCGCACGACCTTCGGACGCGCGTGGTGTGGTGCGTCGAGGGACGCACCCTACAGCACTCCGCCGCCCGCGAACACGTCGATGGCCTTTGGCCTGGGCGAACGATAGCGCCAAGTCCGATGGCACGTCTACCTCGGACCCCTCCCTCACGGTCGGGGCTCGGCTGGGAGCGCAACGCGCGGCCGTCGCGTGCCCGTCGGAGTGGTGCTGAGAGTCGCGTAGGCTGCATCCCAGATGCACCGCACCGCCTTCGGACGCGGGTCGTGTGGTGCGTCGAGGGACGCACCCTACAGCACTCCGCCGCCCGCGAACACGTCGATGGCCTTTGGCCTGGGCGAACGATAGCGCCAAGTCCGATGGCACGTCTACCTCGGACCCCTCCCTCACGGTCGGGGCTCGGCTGGGAGCGCAACGCGCGGCCGTCGCGTGCCCGTCGGAGTGGTGCTGAGAGTCGCGTAGGCTGCATCCCAGATGCACCGCACCGCCTTCGGACGCGGGTCGTGTGGTGCGTCGAGGGACGCACCCTACAGCACTTGGTCGCCGCACCGACCGGTCGCCTCGGGCCTCCGTGGCTCCGTCGCTCCGTCGCTTCTCCCCCTCACGCCGGCTCCGGCATCGGACCCACGCCTCCCGGCGGACGTTCCACCGGCCGAGCCAGCGGCGCGGCACGCTCCGTCCGCCGCCGATCCTGCTCCGCCGCGATCAGGTCGGCCACCGTCGGCTTGTTCAACGCCTCGCCGTTCATCAGCTTGCGGACGTCGTCGCCGTCGATCGTCTCATACTTCAGCAGCGCTTGGGCGATCGCCTCGACCTTGTCGCGGTTCTCATGCACGATCCGCCGCGCGTCGGCATACGCCATGTCGATGATCCGCTTCACCTCTTCGTCGATGATCCGCGCCGTCTCGTCCGAACACTCGCGCGACGCACCCTCGAAAATGCTCGGCGTGCGCGACGGATCGTCGCCATAATTGATGAAGCCCAGCCGCTCGCTCATGCCCCACTCGGACACCATGCGGCGGACAAGCCGCGTGGCCTGCTGAATGTCGCCGGCGGCGCCGGAGTTCATGTCGTCGCCGAGCAGCTCTTCGGCGATGCGCCCGGCGCAGGCGACGCGCAGATAGGCTTCGATGTACTTGCGGCTCATCGCCAGGCGGTCTTTTTCGGGCAGCGAGAAGGTCGTTCCCAGCGCCTGGCCGCGCGGAATGATGCTGACCTTGTGCAGCGGGTCGGCGTCTTTCAGCAAGGCCTGGACCAGCGCGTGGCCGGCCTCGTGATAGGCGGTCAGCACGCGGTCCTGCTCGTCGAGCTGGCGGCTCTTGCGCGAGCGGCCCCAGCGGACCTTGTCGCGGGCCTCCTCCAGGTCGTCCAGCTCGATCGCGTCCTTGCCCGCCATCGTCCCCAGCAGCGCCGCCTCGTTGATGATCGCCGCCAGGTCGGCCCCGCTGAACATCGACGTGCCGCGCGCGATGCGGTTGAGCTTCGGCTCGACCGGCGGCGCGATGCGGACCTTCTTGGCGTGCACCTTGAGAATTTCGAAGCGGCCCTTCATGTCGGGCAGCGAGACGTACACCTGGCGGTCGAACCGCCCCGGGCGGATGAGCGCCGGGTCGAGCACGTCGGCCCGGTTCGTCGCCGCGATGACGATCACCTGATCGGACGTGTCGAAGCCGTCCATCTCGACCAGGATCGCGTTCAGCGTCTGCTCGCGCTCGTCGTGCCCGCCGCCGTTATAGCCCATGCCGCGGCGGCGTCCGACGGCGTCGATCTCGTCGAGGAAGATGATGCAGGGCGCGTTTTCCTTGGCCTGCTTGAAGAGGTCGCGGACGCGCGACGCGCCCACGCCGACGAACATCTCGACGAAATCGGAGCCGCTGATGCTGAAGAACGGCACGTCGGCTTCGCCGGCGATGGCCTTGGCCAGCATGGTCTTGCCGCAGCCCGGCTCGCCGATCAGCAGCACGCCGCGCGGAATGCGCCCGCCGAGCCGCTGGAAGCGCTTCGGGTTCTTGAGGAACTCGACGATCTCGGCGACTTCCTCCTTGGCCTCGTCGACGCCGGCGACGTCGGCGAACGTGACGTGCGTGTGCTCCTTGGTGGTGATGCGGTGGCGGCTGCGGCCGAAATTGCCGAGCATGCCGGCGCCCGCGCCGGTCTGTCGCAACTGCCGGAAAACGAAGAACCAGCCGACCGCGAAGACGAGAATCCACGGGATCAGCGAGATCATCATGTTGAACAGCAGGTTGTTCTCGGGCTGATACTCGATCTTCACCGCCCCGTCGGTCTTCTCGACCCGCTTGCGCACGTCCTCGAAATTCTGGGCGGCAAACGGATAGTTGCACTCGAAAAGCTTCGACTGATTGGTCGACGTGGCCGGCGCTTCCTTCAATTCGCCGACGATCGAGTGCTCCTTCACCACGATCTTGCGGATCGCGTGATTCGCCAGGTAGTTGTCAAAGTCCGAAATGCTGATGCGGTTCGCCGCCGTCCGCGACTGGTTCAGCAGGAACAACAGCATCAGCACCAGCCCGAAAATCACCACCCAACTGAACGCCCCGCCGCGCGGCAGGCGCACCGGCGGCTTGGGCGGGGGATTTTCCCCGTTGGGCGTGCGAGGCGGTTTGGGATCCGGGCTGTCGTCAGGCATATCCGTACTACCTTGGGTCATGGGCTGCGCCGGGAGCGGTTCACGCGACGGCTACCACTCCTCATCGTACATTTTAGACACGATTCTGGCGGCCAACCGGTCGATAACCTTCTGCTGCGCGTACTTTTCGGTCTCGCCGGTGGGCGTGAGATAGTCCACGGCCTGGAGCAGGACGGGCTGCTCGACCAGCAGCTTTCCGTTGCGAATGTCCTGCCAGCGCAGCCGCACGCCGAGCGTCAGTTGCTTCTCGCGCGGCAGCCGCGAGATGAAGTCGGGCGCGAACGCCGCCTGGCGCTCCTCCAGAATCTCCCCACTCAGGATGGTATCGGCCTTTTCCTTGGTCGCGAGGCGATAGGGCGTATCGGTTCCGATGCGCTTTTTGACGGCCTCGGTGAGCATGAATTCGAGGTCGCGGCGGAATTCGTGCGATTCGAACATTTCGACGTAGATCGAGCGGATGCCGCCGCGGTAGGCCCCGTTGAACTGGTAGCCGCAGCCGGAGAGCAGCACGAGCCCGGCGCAGGCCGCCAGAGCGTGGGCGAGAGTGCGGGGCGCGAATCGCGATGCGCGGGTCATGGGGCGGCGGCCTCCTCGATCGCTTCTCCCAAGGCCCGCAGACGGCTGCGCGATTGTTCGGCGGAGAGCGTGCCGGGCCAGTCGCGCAGGATACGGTGGTAGTAAAAGCGGGCCGCGTCGGGCTGATCGGTTCGCTCGTACCAGCGCGCGATGGAGAAGTCCTTCTGCGCGCGGCGGTCGCGGATGGAATCGCGCAGCGTGCCGACGCCGTTTCGCTCGGCGTAGGCCGGAAACGCGTCCTGCAACTGGCGGTAGCGCTCGTCGGCCTCGATCAGCGGGCGATCGTCGTAGAGGATGCCGGCGGAGGCGTTCTCGGCGGCGAGCGCGCTGCGGAACATGGCGAATTGGGCGTAGCGGCCGCGGGGATACTCGCGGGCGAGCTGGGCGTATTCGAGCTGAGCCTCGGGAAAGTTGCCGCGGTTGTAGTAGAAGTCAGCCTTCAGGCGCGAGGCGTCCTCGCCCATGCGTGTGCCGGGGACGCGCTGCCAGACGCGGTCGAGAATTTCGACGCCGTCGTCCTGCGCCGGCAGCGGCAGAAATCCCCAGACGAGCCGGGGCTTGCCGGCGAAGAAGGCCCGCGCGACGTCCATTTCGCGGCGGAGCGACTTTTGAAAGAGGTCGCCCGACGCGTTTTCGGCGACGTATTCGTAGCGCTTGTAGGCGCCCCAGAAGTTCCCGGACTCGAAGTAGGCTTCGCCGAGCAGATACATCGCCTCGCGGTAGCGCTCGTGGTCGCGGTTGTTCTTGACCCACTCTTTCAGCAGGCGTTTGGCCTCGCGGCCGCGTCCGCGCGCCAGCAGCGAGCGGCCTTCTTCCAGCAGCGCTTCGGGCGTGCCGGGCTCGGGCGGGGGGACCTCGACCCATTCGCCGCGCTCGCGATCAAGCACCTCGCGCTCGCGAAAACGCTGTTCCTGAGCGCTCCCCGCGCTGGCGAGCGCGAGGGCCGACGCGGCGACGAGGGCCAAGGAGGCGGTATTCTGGAAGCTGATGCCCATGCGGCGCGATTATAGGTCGCCGCCGCCGCGTGAACAACGCGACGGGTTTTCGGCGGTGGCGCGCGTCAAATCGCTGCCGACGCGACGTCCAGCGTGGTTCAGCTTCTTCCGGCCGAGCTATTCGCCTGAGGCCCGTCACTTGCGACGAACCTGAGCGCACGGTGCGATGCCGACCCCGCGGACCGCCTTATTTGCGTACCGCCTCCAAGGCCGGATGATCAAACCCGGCCGCTTCGCCGTGAAGCGGCACAAAGCGGATCGGCGGCGCGTCGACGCGCATGTCCTTTGCAGCGCCGGACTTGAGGAACTCGACGGCGCCGTCGCGAACGCCGTCGATCAGGAGCAAATCCTCATGGCCGCCGTTTTCCACCAGCATCTGCGCGGCACGTGGGAATCCCGCGCGGATCGACGCGGCCTGCGCCGCCGGCGTGTTCGCGTCCAACGTGCCGTTCACGAACAACACCGGCATCTCGCCGCGCACCGGTGCGCGGAACGTGTCGCCCAAGTCGCGAATCCCCAGCGCGGCCGTGACCGCACGCGGCGGCCAACTGCGAACGTCGCCGAACAGCGACGTGGGCGCCTGGTCCTCGATTAACTTCCAACGCTCCGCCGTAGCGCCCGACGCACCGCGCATGGCCCACGTCATCACCGGGACATAACGCATCTGGTTGTAGCGCTTTTCGACGAACCAGCGCAAAAGGTCGACGTCGCCGCGATCGACGTCATAGAGCAGCCGCGGAATAACCGGAATGTCGGCGGCGTCACCCAGATCTCGGAGCACGAGAAACTGCAAACCTTGCGGACCGACCAGCACCCGCACCAACGCGTTGCTGTCGGCGTCCTTCACCGACACGGCGACCGGCTTTTTGGCGAGCCGTTCGAGAAGGCGGCCGAACAACGCCGCGAGGTCGGGGATCTCCTTGCCCAGATCGGCGTCCGCCGCCACGAGGTCACTCAGGCGGCGAAAGCTCTCGTCGGATTCGGCGGGCGGCTTGTAGAGGTCGTTCGGGCCGGCGGCGCCGAGAAGGACGACGCGATCGACGTGCTCCGGAAATCGCCGCATGACCTCCAGAGCCAGGTGGGTGCCGTAGCTGTGCCCGATGAGCGAGATTTTTTCGCAGCCGAGCGCCTTTCGCACGTCCTCCACGTCGAGGGCGCTTTCGACCGTGTTGTAGGCGGATAGATCGACGCCCATTTTCTCGAAGTGCGTCCTGGCTCGTTTGGCCAGACCGACTTGCAGCCGATTCGCCGCCGGCGCGTTGAGGAAAAGATCAACGGGCTTGGCGCCGTCGGGTTTCCAAAGGAGCCGGGGGTTCGATCGTCCCGCGCCGCGCTGATCCAGGAGCACAACGTCCGCACATTCGAGGAATGGAGTCCACGTCGGGGTTGTGGCGAGATTCGTGCCCGAATCGCCCGGTCCACCTGCAAGATAGACGATGGGCGAACCGGGATTCGAGGCGCTGGTCCGCAGCCGCACGAGGGCCAGCTCGATAAGCCGCGAATCCGGCTTCGAATGGGCTTCCGGGACCCAGATTCTCATCGTCTGGGCGCGATATTCCCCCGCGCTGTGCCGGAATGTGTGCTCCTCCGATTCAACGTCCCCGGCCTTGCGGTCCTGGCCAAGCGCCAGGGGCAGCGGAAGAAAGACGGCCGCGACGAAAGTCGCAAAGTGACATAACGGACTGTCTGGCAGGCGCAGTCGTACCATATTCGAGTGAACTCCAGCAGCTCGTTTGTGCCGTACTTGATGCGACTTGATCGAGCGATCGGCGATCAGAGGGTATTCGCGAGCCACAAGCGGATATTCACGGTTCCCGTGCGGGTTCAAGTCAGAACCGATCGCGCGCACGATCCGCAAGCTCGAGCCGCCTTTGAGCCGCTGGGCTGCCATTCGGCTTCGCTGACTGCTCCGGAGCGCTGGCCGCGGCGGGCACCCTCGAGATCTTGGGCGGTTTCGAAGGCGCGAGCATGAAACCACGAAGCGAGCCACCCTCAGAGTGCGGCTACTTTCGTTTGACGTCGCGGAAAGCGGGAGGTGCAACCAGCGAGAAGATCACGACCTCTTCGCCGATGACGGTGCTGATGTCGTGGTGCAGACTGCGGACCTGGGAGCCGGTAACCTCCAGGACGATGGCTTCGAGCGTTGCCCGCGCGGTTTCGATCAACTGCGAGCGGACCTGCTTGAGCAGGTCGCGGCCTTTTTCGGCGGGCAGCGTGCCGACGAGTTGCTGCTCGGCGGCGGTGAGAACACCCCGCAACCGAACCACGACCAGATCGCCGATCAGGTGGGTGTGAATGTCGGTCGGGCCGCGGCCCATGTACTCCTGCTCGAAACGACTTATCCGCTGGCTGATGGCGGCTTCGATTTCACCTTGCGATTTCATCGAGCTTCCGGATGCGCGCCAGGTGTCTGAGGACGGCGATGATGGGTCGGCGAACGCCGCCGCAGTCGGGGCTGATTATAGCGGCGTGCTGGCGTGCCGGGCAGATGGCGGCTATGCTGTTGGGTGGAGATCGTGGGCGGACCGCTCGGCGGATCTCCGTCGGATGACTGATTGAAGGGCACCCCGGCCAGCTTCGGGAGGCCCGTTGACGAGTAAGCCGACGCGGCCGGACGCTTACAGGCGTCTGGCCGCGTCGGCTCGTTTTGTGCCCGGCCTGCCGGGCAGTCCGATTGACGTCGAAGAGGTGCAGCGGATGAAGAAACCGGCCGCGAGCATGGCGCAGGAGATCGCGCAGGCAGCGCGGCTGTTTGAGCAGCGGCGGACGGGACACGGTCCGCAGTCGGTCACGGTCGTGTTGCGCGACGACGTGGTGGTCATCACGCTGCACGGCGCCTTGTCGCAGGCCGAGAGGAAGCTGGCGAAAGACCCGGACGGCGCCGCCCAGCTTCAGGAGTTTCATCGGCAGCTCTTCGCCAGCACGTCGGCGTCGCTGCGGAGCGAGGTTGAACGGATCTGCGGCGTGAAGGTCGGCGAGTCGGGTGCCGAGATCGAACCCGGCACGGGCACCGTGCTGAAGGTCTTCACGACGGGCACGATCGTTCAGGTGTTTCTGCTGGCGGATCGAGTCGAGGCGGATGCGTGGGCCGATGGCGGCCGCGCGGCTGGACCGCGGCGAACCGGCTGAGCGGCGGACGGGCGCGATCGGTGCTGATGAGCGTCTGGATGAGGGTCGCGGGATGATGCCGGATGAGAAGGTGAAGCTGCTCGAGCTTCTCGATCAGAACGGCCGGTGGTGTCAGCACGCCGAGGCGCAAGACGCCGGCGGCGATCCGGTTCACTGCGACGACGCGTCGGCGGCCGCCTGGGACGTTACTGGCGCGCTGTATTGCCTTTTCGGCGCGAAGCGCGCCGGCGTTCTGTGCGTGCAGCTTGACCGGCACATTCATGGCAAACGACGCGACTTTGGCTGGCCGCAGCAAGACCCGGAGCTGGTGGCGATGGTCGCGCTACAGTCGTTCAACGACCGGCCGGAAACGACGTTTGAGGTGATTCGATCGTGGCTGGAGTCGCTGCCCGTCTGGTCGGGCAAGCGACATTGAGATGGGAGTGCCGTACCCCGGCGCAGAGTTGACTTCGGTGCCGCCCGAGCGCGCGGTTCCGATGGAGCCCAGATGGCAAAACGACGACCATCCATGCAGAAACGGGAACGCGAATTCAAGAAACGCGAGCGCCAGCTCAGGAAAGCCGCCAAGTCGGCGGAGAAGCGCGCCGCGGCGCTGGCCGACGCGCAGCGCGCCGCGGCCGACGCCGCGCCGCGCGGCGACGACGCGCCCGGTGAGCCGTAACGCCGACGCCGAAAAGTGTTGCTCCCGGAGTACGCCTCGCCCGCGTATCATTGCAGCTCCGGGCTGCCCTAGCGCCTGCGGCGTGCCGCAGGTACCTGCGCCGAATGGAGAATGAGTCATGCTTACCGTGACCGCCGCCGCCCTCGAACGTCTCGCGCAGAAACTACTGGGCCGGGAGGCCGGCGACGGCTTCGCCCTGCGTTTCAAGCGTGCGGAGGGCCGCTGGCGGCTGCGCGTGGGCCGCGAACGGCCCGACGACGCGACGTTCACGCATGGCGGCCGCAAAGTGCTGCTGCTCGACAAGTCCGCGTCGAACGCGATGTCGGCCCTGACGCTTGACGTGCGGCAGACGAAGCGCGGGCCGCGTCTGCGCCTGTCCGAATCCGCCGTTTCCTAGAGAAGCTCGCCATGGAACTTCCTCGCCGAAACCGGGGCGATGAGCTGTTGCGGCCCGGTGAATTTCTGGAACTTCGAAACCGGCTGCGGACGGCCGCGCGGCAGCACGATCTGAGCAGCGTGATCGCCTGCGCATTCGACCACCGCACGCGGATGCTGCCGTTCGTCTACGCCGACATGCGCATGGCTCCGGCGGGGGTGCGCGCCGTAGGCTCGGCGCTGGTGGACGCCGGCTTTGCGCGGACGCGGATCGTCCTGCAGCAGTGGAATCCGAACTTCCGCCCGTCGCAGATGCGGCTGGACGGGCGCATGCCCGATCTCTTCCTGATATCGAGCATGCAGTTGCACACGGCGGCGTGCCAGGCGCTGATCCGTGACGCGTGCCGGATCGACGCGTCCTGTCGCCCGCTGATCATCGTGGGCGGACCGAAGGTGGTCTACGAGCCCTGGGACGTGTTCGGGGTCGACCCGCGCGACCCGTGGGCCGCGGACGTGGCGGTGACCGGCGAGGAGTATGTGCTGCTGAGCCTGCTGGAAGTCGTGCTGGCGGCGCGCGGGCGTCATGAATCGCCGCGCGCCGCCTTCATGCGCGCGCGGGACAGCGGGCTTCTGGATGGCGTTCCCGGGCTGGTCTACGCGCGGACGAGCAGGGGCGTCGCGCAGGAACTGGTCGACACGGGCGTGCAGCGGTTGCTGGGCGACCTCGATGAGCTTCCTGATCCGCTGCACGGATTCAGAATCCTCGAGGCCCCCAGCCGCTCCGCGACGCTCGCGTCCCGGCCGCTGGGACCGAGCCAGGTGCGGCGTTACAGCCCGCTCGGTTCGCTGGTGCTCACGTTCGGGTGCAAGTTCGCCTGTCCGTATTGTCCGATTCCGGCGTATAACCAGCGGCAGCACCGTGTCAAGAGCGGGGCACGGATCGCGGAGGAGATGGTGCATCTCTACCACGAGTTCGGGCTGCGCTACCACTTCGGCGCGGACGACAACTTCTTCAACAACAAGTCGCGCACGCTGGACATTGTCGAGACGCTGGCACGCACGCAAATCGATGGCGCTCCGATCCGCAAACGGATTCGCTGGGCGACCGAGGTGACCGTTCACGATACGCTTCAGCTCCGCGAGCACCTGCCGGACGTTCGCCGCGCCGGTGTTCGATCGCTGTGGCTGGGCGTGGAGGACATGACGGCGACGCTGGTCAAGAAAGGCCAGTCCGTCGACAAGACGCAGGAAGCGCTGCGCCTGCTCAGCACGCACGGCATCAGCCCGATGCCGATGATGATGCACCACGACGAGCAGCCGCTCGTCAGCCGCGGTCCGACGCCGTACGGCCTGCTGGATCAGGTGCGGCTGCTGCGCAAGGCCGGCGCGATCAGCATGCAGGTGCTCATGCTCGTCCCGGCCACCGGCTCGAAACTCTATTCGGGAACCTACACCTCCGGCATGGCGTACGAGAGCGCCGGCGGCCGCCGCGTCGAGGAGCACATGCTCGGCGGGAACTACGTTGTCGCGTCGCATCATCCCAAGCCATGGCGCAAGCAGCTCAACATCCTGGTGGCGTACGCCTACTTCTATAACCCGCTGCGCCTGGCGCTCGCCATGGTGCGCCCGAAGTCCAAGCTCTACCTGGCCGACGCCATGTGGCAGTGTCTGGGAATGTGGGGCCTGCTGCACACGATCCGGCGGACGTTCGGATGGCTGCTCCGGCTGCGATTCGGGACGATCACGCGCATGTCGGCGCCACCGCTCAGCCGCGTCCCGATGCGGGCGCCCGGCGGCGGGCCGGCGTCCCACGCGCTTCCTGGAGTTGTCGCGGAGCGCGGCGCCCGATCGGACCAGCCCGAGCAGCAAGCCCCGGTCGCCAACGCCGCGCTCGCGAGCAGCGGCTGATGACGGCCCCGGGGGGGTGACTGGCGCGGCGCCTCGCCCTCAGGGCTTCGACGACGGGATGCACGTGCCCGGATCGACACACGCGGCGATCGCGCCGTGGATCGCAGCGTGTAGCTGGGCTTCCGGCTGCGATGCGGGAGGCGGACCGGCGTAGCGCTGGGCGAGCTCCGAGCGATCGAAGCTCGCTGGCGCGGCGCGGGAGCGGGGTGACGTCGAGAGCTCAAGCGAATCCTGCGTCACGGTCGCACCAACCCCGCCCATCCGCTGAAGCACACCCGGCGTAGTCACCGCGCCGTTCAATCTCAGCCGCTCAAGATCGTCGAGCATCGTGACGATCCGGCCCAGCCGCTCGGGCGTGGCCTCCGCGTCGATCTGAACGCTGACACGGGCCACTTCCTCTGACCTGCCGGCTCGCCACTGCCGCTCGACCCAGCCCAACCAGCGTGAAACGGGATCTTGCGCCGGCGTGCAACCGGCGGTCTCGACGGCGCGCCCCGTCATGTCGGCGGAGCGGGCCGGCGTTCTCGATGCGGCCGCGGCCGCGGGCCCAGGGAGCACGCTGCCGGATGAGGCCGGGAAATCGAGCAGTGTCATGTTCTGCCCGCGGATCAAGCGCGCAGCTTCCGGGCTGACACGTGGCAGCAACGCCAACTGCACCGGCCGGCTCGTTGCAAACTTCAACCCCACCGTCGCCGAAGTCGCCGCGCGGGCGCAGAGCGGCAGCGCTGCAAACAGTGTCGCGAGCGTGTTGGCGGACGCTGTCGGCAAGTGCGCCACGAAGCGCTCGCCGCCGAGGACGCTCCCCGCCAGCCGCATGAGCGCCGCGATATTCTCGGGTGCGGCGGCGCGCCCGCCAGCCACCAGTTCGGGCGGTGCGCCGAGATCAAGCCGCTCGAGCTTTGGCGGCGGCTTGAGCAGCGGCTCGCGGCCGGCGGCGGCGAGCATGCGCTGCGCGACGAGCGCGGGGTCGCAAGCCAGAGCGCAGTACGCAGCCGGCTCAAGAATGGCGATCAGCGTGTAGACGCGCATCCCGCCGCGGGCGGTGTGCTCGGCGCCGGCGTGCCGGGAGTGCGCCACGCAGATGCGCCCGCTGCGCAAGCGCCAGACGGCGAGTCCTTCGGCGGATTCGCCCGGGTCGCACAGGCTGTCGTGCGACGGTGAGCGCTGCGTGATCTCCTGTTTTTCATCCGGCGCGATCCCGCCGCTGGCGGCGACGACGCGGTAGCCCTCGCCCATGGGTGTCCGGATCGAGGTGAAGATGGCGTGTTCGGCGGTGAGTGTCGTGGTCGGCGCGGTGAGCGTGGCGGTCACGATTCCTCCGCGAAGTGATCGATGATCCACTGGAACGGTTCGAGCACGCCGCGCAGCGCGGTGTGCAGCGGGACGGGCACGACGGTGTCGTCGATGTTCGAGGTGGCGTAGGCCAGCGAGCCGATGACGCTGGAGGCGAAGAACTCGTAGCGTTCGAAGCGGCTTTCGCACAGGTTCCAGAGGCGGTTGAGGTTGGCCTTGGCGAACTGGGCCGGGTCGTCGAAGCACTCCGGGCAGTAGTCGGCCTTGCAGAGCACGATCGCGACCGGCGACTCGATCTTCTCGTCATGCTTGTTGCCGTGCATGGCGTCGATGTAGCTGAGCGTCTTGACGCTGAAGAAGTCGGGTTGGGGCGAGCCGTTGGCGGCCATGCCCGCGTCGACCAGCATCAGCAACCCCGACGATTTGCTCAGCAGCTTGCGAATGACGCGAAAGGTCTTCGGCGTGGCCACTTCAGCCGCCAGTGCTTCGCCCGCCATGTCGGGCATGATCAGATCGACCCAGGTCGGGTTCTGGGCGCGCTGGCAGACCTGGTAATACGCCCACTTCCACTCGTTGGCCTCCATCGGCGTCTTGGGCGGAAACGTGCGGCGGGCCATGTGATTGATGACGGTCTGCTGGAGATCGACGGAATACGCACCCTTCGGGATGGCCTCGAAGTCGCCGGCGCGATGCGCCAGCATGTCGAGCAGGAAGCCGAGGTAGACGGTTTTGCCGACGTTGCTCTCGCCGATGATGCTGACGATCTGCGGCTCGCGCTGCTGGGCGATGACGTCCTGGGCGATGAGCAGCGGTGCCGAGCACTCCTTGCACAACATCGCGTCGAGCGGATTGTGCGCGTCGCAGATCAGGCACGGGATCGTCGGAATGTCGTCGACGATCAGCTCGGGCTGATTCTTGAGTCCGAACAGATTGCTGAGCATCTCTCACACCCGCTTTCGGCTTGATGTTCAACGCCGCGCACGCCCACCGGCGGCGCCGCGGCACGCCTTGCCTGCTGCGCTCAGGGTGACTCACCGGCGTGCTCAATCCGGTCGAGATCGAGCGCGCAGCGCACGCCGACGTTGTGCACCCGTGCCAGGCCGACCAGCCCGGTGCGAAACGTGCTCGTCGCCTGCGACGCGAAATAGGTATCAAACGCGCCGCCGCGGATCGACTTCAGCACCATGTCGCCGATGATCGAGCGGCCGTCGTCGTCGGCGGCGATGAAATCCGAATCGGTCCACTCCCAGACGTTGCCGATCAGTTGCAGCACGCCGTTGGGAGCGGCGCCGCTGGCATACTCGCCGACGGCGACCGTGCGTCCGATGCCGCTTGACCAGATGTTGCAATGCCGCACGTCGAGCGCGTCGCCCCAGGGGTATCGCCGGATGGTCTGAGCCGAGCTGCGGATGCGCCAACTGGCGGCCATCTGCCATTCGGCTTCGCTGGGCAGCCGGTAACCCGCCCACGCGGCGTACGCCGCCGCTTCGTAGTAGCAGATTCCCACCACCGGGTGATCGGCGAGTCGCCGGTCGTGCCGGCCGTCGCGCCAGTAGCGCGGCGCCGCGACGCCGGCGAGGTCCTTCATGTCGATCAGGTGCGGCCAGATGTCCTGCGGCCACAGATCGAGGTTCTCATAGCCGTCGTCGTCGACGAAGCCCTGATAGTCGGCGTTGGTGACGGGGTGCCGCGCGAGCAGGAAGGCCGCGGTGGCGTGATCGGTTTCCGGGCAGCCCGGGGTGTCATGCACAGTTTCGGGGATCGATGCAAACCCCTCGGGGACCAGGCCGAAGCGTTCATCGACGGTTTCGAGCACACGTGCGATCGCCGCGGCGCCGCCGGCCTCCGACTTCCAGCGCGGCACGTCGGCCAGGATGGCGCCCAGGCGACCGAGCTTTTCGCAGCGATCCAGCGGACGATCGGGAAACTTCTGCGGCGGGGCGGGATCGTAGGCGTCGTCGCGGCGGCGGAGAATGCGCTTCAGCAGCGGACGCCGCGGCTGGGCCGGCCCGCTGGCGGCGTGGGGTGGCGCGGGCTCGTGCGATTTCTTCGAGAAAAGCTTGATCGACATAGTCTGCGTATCCCCGGCGCTGCTCTGACGGTCCGCGAAAAAGCGGCAAGTGGCGCTATCCGGCGCCGATCGCCTTGCGTTTGGCGTCGCGCCGCAGTTTCTGCAAGCGCTCGATGGAGTCGCCGCCGCCGCGCTCGCCGCGCGCCGGCGCGCCCACGCCGGCGCCGACCAGTTCCGCCTCTTGCTCGACGGAGGCGGGTCGGCGGGTCGTGGCCTTCTGCAGCTCGCGATCGAGCTGCCGCTGCAACGCCGCGAGGCTTTCGCGGGCCGCGTCGACTTCGCGCATCCGCTGTTGCCACTCGTCCTCGGCCTGCCGCAACCGCTCGCGCTCCTGTTCGAGCTCGGAACGGCTCTCCTCGAGCGAGCCGGCCAGGCGGGCCAGGTCGTGCTCGCGGTGCTGAATCTCCTGCATCTGCCGCTGCACGGCCTCACGCTGCTGCGCGAGGGCCTGCTGCTCTTCGGCCAGGCGAGACTGCTCTTTCTTGAGCCGCGTTTCGAGTTCGCCGGCCTCGCTCCGCCGCGCTTCCCACTCGCGGTGCTCGTGCTCCAGCCGCGCCGACGCCTCGGCGAGCTGCGACTCGTATTCGGTGAGGCTGGCGCGGCGGCGCTCGATCTCGTCGAGCTTGTCCTGCACGTCGGCCATCTCGCGCTCGACGCGCGTCTGGGCTTCGGCGACGGTCGCTTCGCGCTGATTGATTTCCTGCTCGCGGGCCGCCATCTGCTCGGCGATCAGTTCCTGCGAGTCTTCCAGCTCGACCTGCGTCATTTCGACGCTGGCCTGCTGCTGCGAGATTTCGCTCAGTTTGGCGCGCAGCTCGGTGCGGTCGCGCGCCAGGTTTTCGGCCCGCGATTTCAGGACCGTCCGGAATTTGTGCAGCGTCTGAATCAGGTCGCGACCCATCTCGTCGATGCGGGCCGAATCCAGTTCCTGCTGCGACGGTCGCGCCACCGGCGGGGTGGACGAATCCTGACTCATGATGCTCCGATCTGCGTCCGCGCGGCCCTCACGGCGCGCGGCTGGCCGCATTCTGGAATATACGTTTAGTTTCGGTCCGATGCGGACCGGAGCGTAATAGCACGGGGCGCGCCGCGGTCGCACCGCGGCGGCTGCGGCCGATACAATCTGCGGCGATGAACGCACTTCCGCACGAGCGCCTGGCTGCTGACGTTCTCGGACGGCCGGGCCGTCCGGAGCGTGTATCGGGCGTTGAGCGCTGGGCGCGGCATGGACCGTGGATCTCATGAGCGCGCCGCGCGACGAAGCTCCCGCCCACCACGTGGCCGGCGCCGCCCCGCCTGCGGCGCCCGTCCGCCTGTGCGTGATGGCGACGCTCGACATCTCGATCCAGAACCTGTTCCGCGGGCGGCTCGAATATCTGACGCAGCGCGGTTTCGACATCACGGTCGTGTGTGGTCCGACGCGGATCGCCGACGAGATCACCGCCCGTGGCGTGCGCCTGTTCGTCGTGCCGATGGGCCGCTGGTTCTCGCCCTGGCGCGACGTGCAGTCGGTGACGCGGCTGGCCCGCTTCCTGCGCCGCGAACGGTTCGACATCGTCGAAGTCAGCACGCCCAAGGCGGCGTTCATCGGCGCCCTGGCGGCACGGTTGGCGGGCGTCCGCCGCCTGGTTCACATCCTGCACGGACTGGTCTATCAGAGCCGGCGCGGCATGGCCCGGCGATTCCTCCAGAACGTCGCGGCCGCTCCCTGCCGCCTGGCGCACTGCAACATCGCCGTCTCACACTCGGTCCGCGAGCAGGCCCACCGCGACCGCATCTGCGACCGGTCGCGCTTGCACGTCCTCGACCGCGGAAGCTGCAACGGCATCGACCTGGAACGCTTCCACCCGAAGCTGCGCAAGGCATCGGCGGCGGTGCGGGCGGAGTGCGGCGTTCCCGCCGACGCGCTGGTGATCGGCTTCGTCGGCCGAATGGTCCGGGACAAGGGCTTGGTTGAGTTGATGGACGCGTGGATGCGGCTGCGCGAGGCGCATCCGTCACTGCGGCTGCTCATGCTCGGCGATTACGAGCCGCGCGACCGCCCGCCGGCGCGCGTCGTGCGGGCCGTCGCCAGCGACCAGCGCGTCCGCCACCTCGGTTGGCTGAAGGACCCGTCGCGCCTCTACGGTGCCATGGACCTGCTCGTGCTGCCCAGCTACCGCGAGGGTCTGGCGACGGTGCTGCTCGAAGCGGCGGCCATCGGTCTGCCGATCGTCACCACGGAAGCAGTCGGCTGCCGCGACGCGATAGACCCCGGACAAAGCGGGCTGTGCGTGCCCGTCGGCGACAGCCACGCCTTGCACGACGCGCTCGACACGCTCATTCGCGACGCCGGCCGACGGGCCGAAATGGGCGCCGCCGGACGCCGCTGGGTCGAGGCGCACTTCGAACAGCGGAAGATCTGGGAGCTGTACGAGCAGACCTACCGGCGGCTGATGGCGACCATCGCCGGCTAGCGGCGCATCCGGCGGAAGCGGTGCGCGGCTACGATCGTGAAGGCAAGACAGCGCGAGGCGCGCATGTTGCTTATTCGTTTCTTGAGATAGCTTGTGAAATCCCATGAGGCGTGACGAAACCTGGAGAAACCGGCATGACCGACACAGAATTGCGACAGCTTATCGAAGCCGCGGCGGAGCTCTTACGTCCGCATTTGAAGCGCTCCGAGCCCCTACGGCGCGCTGTTTCCCTGCTAGGCAAGTGGCTTTGTGAAGAAGTCGATGGGATTTCGATAGGCGCTCCGGGCGTCGAACCAGTCCGTGCAGACGACCGACCCATGGCTGAAGTCGGCCCGGCGCTCGATCAAGCCGAGACACGCGCACCGGCGGCGGAAGCGGTCGCCAGGCACGCGCCGGCCCCGCCCGCCAGCGCCCGAAGCAGGCCGCCGGCGTCAGCGGTTGTCCCGTTGAGGTTGGGCGGCGAGTCGGTGCAATTAGCCGTCCCGGGCACGAGTGAGGAGGCGGAGCGCGCTCGCCGGGCCGCTGAGCCCCCGCCGTCGTCGAACGGGTGGGCGACGACACTGGCACAGCGGCTGAGCCTCGATCTGGCACTGGTGGAACGGCGCTGCCGGCTCAAGGCCGACTCGTGCCGGCTGTACGTCGAACGGCTCGCCGCTCCGCCAGGCTCCGAAACGGAACACGAGCTTCGCCGCCGGATGGACGCGATGATCGCGCAGGCCAAGGCGCTTCCGGCCTGCTTTCTCTGGGTCTTCTGGCGCGAGCGGCCTCAGCCCGACCCCCAGAGCGTGCCCACGATCGCTCAAGCCTACGAAGTTCACGCCGATGCTGCCGCGGCGATGCGCAAGGTCGATGAAGAGCTGACGCCTGCGGCCGAAGACGTCAGCGAAGCGCTGCGTCTGCTGGCCGAGGCCAACTCCGCGCTACGGGTCGCGCTCGAAAAGACCTGGTTGGGCAACGACCGCGATCAGGAAGGCGTTCACTATTGGCTGAGGCACGAGACCTCACGCCGCCACATGTTCATCCAGCGCCACATGACGCTCGACGACCGCGCCGACCCGCAGAACGCGCGCGACTTGCAGGAGCGCATTGGCCGTCTGGTGACCCGCGTCGAGCAGCGCGCCCAGCGCGACAAAGCCATCAAGACCGCCATCAGCCAGGTCCGCTATCACTCGGGATTGGTCTCCCGACACCGAGCAGAGTCCGCCACCACGCACTGGACTCGCACCGCCCAGGCGATCGAAACGCTGCGCGAGCTCGGCATTCCGGCGTCGGATCGCCGGATCATCGACGCGCTCGACCGCGACGCCGTCCGCGCGTGGTCTGCCGAACTGGCCAACTCGATCGACCTGACGACGGCCATCGAGGCGCGCCGGGCGCTCGACGAGCGCCCCGCGGACGACGAACTCGATGAGCCAGACGGCTCGCCGGCGCGCTGGAGCCCGGCGGTCGAGGAAGTCCGCGATCTCCTTCGCGGACGGCACCTGGTGCTCATCGGAGGACAGCGAAACGACCAGGCCGTCGCCCGCATGGTCGGCGCGTTTGAGCTCGGCGACGTCGAGTGGGTGGAGCTCGTCGAGCACGGCAGTGGCGAGCCGATGCGCGCCCCGATCTGGCGGGCTGAGACCGCCGTCGTCGTCGTGATCGTCAAGCTGACCGGTCACCAGCACGCCGACGAAGCGCGTGCCGCGGCGGAAGCCGCGGGCAAGCCGTGCGTGTACCTGTCGGGCGGTTATAACCCCGAGCGCGTCGCGCGGGCGATCCTCGATCAGGCCAGTCAGCGGCTCGCCGTCGTCGAGGGCCATTGACGGCCATGTTCCACAGTCGACCTTCAGTGGTCAAGCGCATCCCATGGCGCTCACCTCGCCCTTCAAGATCTCCACGGAAGCGTTGACCTCCGGCGACGTTTGGGCGAAAAACAGGCACGATCCAGCAGGCGACAAGGAGGTCGAATCGTGAAACACCCGACTTCAACCCCGGTCCGTGCCATCAGCCCCGCCGGCTGCCGCCCAGCCATGAGCGTGCGCGACCGTCTGACGATTCGAACGCCCGCCGCCGCACGCCCATCGTGGCGGCACGATTGCGGCGTCCGGCGTCGCGCCTGCGCCGCGCTCGCGCTGGCGTCCGCGCTGCTCGCCGGCTGCTCGCAGACTCCGGCCCCCAGCGCGGCGCGCATGAGCGTGCTGGAGCAGGCTCAGCTTCGCCAACGGGCGCTGGACTTCATCCATCGCGCCGCGCGCAGCGAAATCGACGTCGTCTGCTGCAACGCCATCGAAGCGCTCGTGCAGCTCGATCCCGACGGCGGCGCGCGCCACTTCCGCGCTGCGCTCGGCTCGCCCGTGCCGATGGTCCGCTTCGCCGGCTGCGTCGCCCTGGGCGAAATTCGCGACACTGGCGAAGTCGACCGCCTGCGACGGCTCATCAGCGATGCCGATCCGCACGTGCAGTTGGCCGCGGCGTACGGGACCTATCGCTGCGGCGGGCGCGACGCGGGCTGGCAACTGGCCGGAGCGCTGCGCACGCACGCCGACGAAAACGTGCGGGCCGACGCCGCCTACCTGATCGGCAAGCTGGGCGAGCCCGAGGCGGCCGAGCATCTGCGGCTGGCGGCGACGAACGACAAATCCAGCAAGGTGCGCGTGCTGGCGATCGCGGCGATGGCGCGGCTCGGCGATCGGGAGGGAATCGAGCGGCTGATTCAAGTTGCCCAGGGCGACGCGACCTCGCGGGTCGTCGCCCTTCAGAGCATCGCCGAGTTGGCGACGGAGCGGATGTGCGACGCGCTGCTCTTCGCCCTCAGCAAGGACGCCAAAGACGAATACCTTGAGAACCGGCTGATCGCGGCCCGCGGCCTGGGCAAGCTCAACGACAAGAGCGGGTTTGACCTCGCCTTTTGGGCGCTGACCCACCGGCACGCCGACCCCAAGGACGATGAGAAGGACACGCGCATCCGCGTGCTGGCGGCCATGGCGCTGGGCGACATCGCTGACATGCGTGCCTTGGCCGAGCTCGAGAAGGCCGCCGCCGGCCAGGACGACGCGCGCGTCCAGCTTGCCGCCAGCTATGCCATCTGTCGCATCGTTCCCGCGCCGATGGGCACCGGCGGCGGCCGCTCAGCCGCCGCCGACCGGCCGCGTTGAGATCGCGGCACCGGCCGCGGAGGGCACGTCGCGCTCGAAACCATCGGTCTCGGTACGCTCGGCGATGGCTCGTCCGCGGACCTCATCATGCTCGGCGACGAACGAGCCGAGCATCAGGTAGCGCGTCGGCTGCGTCCAGCCCGTCAACATCGCGTTGACCTGCCGCGCCACTTGCAGCCTCAGACTGCCACGCAGCCGGTCGCCGGACTCGCGGTAGACGGCCAGAATTCCGGCCAGGCTCGAAAAGCGGCTCTCGGCCGGCCCGACGCGCGCCGCCGCCCGCAGCTCCGCGTCGCGCACGGTGTAATTTCTGGCTTTGCCCTGCGGCGGCCTGTCGAGCCGCAGGGAGAGCTGAAATTCGAAATCGACGTTCGAAAGAAACGGGATCTGGACGATGCGCTCCATCGCCAGCCAGAGCCGGCCGCTTTCGTCGGTCCACCAGAAGCATCGGTCGAGCGGCAACCGCGTGACCTGGGCCGCGGGCGGATCGATCGAGCGGAAGTCGAGCGACACCAGTTCGAGATTACCCGCCGAGCACCCGCACAGCAGAATGACGAATGCAGAAGGCAGAATGCAGCGGGCGAAGCCGCGCCCGTAAGGAAGCGGCGGGCGACGCCCCTGCCCTTCCGCGCACCGACGCCCCTGCCCAACCCGCTCCTTGCGCTTTGAGAAGTTCAGGCTATGACCCGTTTTCATCGCTTCAGCGCACCGGAACCTGGCATGCGGATTTCACACTTCGCTCCGCATGTTGCAACGCCATTCTTCGGCCCGCGTTTTTTTGAGCGCCTATCCGAACCCCGCACGCGAGTGCGGGGCGGCTGAACCCTCCACGCGCGTGGTGGGTGCTGTTAGCGGTTCCTTGTTCGGCGTTCTCGTTCTGCATTCTGCATTCTTCATTCTGCATTGCCGTTCTTCAGTCCGGAATCACAAACCGCGCGCACAGCTCCCGCACCCGTGCCCGCACGCGCTCGATCGTCCCCGCGTCGCCGCCGCTGCCGATCACCTCGTGAATCAGTTCGGCGACGCGCGTCATTTCGAGCGCCTTCATGCCGCGCGAGGTCAGCGCCGGCGTGCCGATCCGCAGACCCGACGTGTGTACCGGCTTGCGCTCGTCGAATGGGATCATGTTCTTGTTTACGATGATGCCGGCCTGCTCCAGCCAGCCTTCGGCGTCCTTGCCGGTCACGTTCGGATGGTTCGAGCGCAGATCGACCAGCATGAGGTGGTTGTCGGTCCCGCCGGAGACGAGCCGGTAGCCGCGTTGCTGAAGCGCCGCGGCCAGCGCCTGCGCGTTGTCGAGGGTTTGCTGCTGATAGCTCCTGAACTCCGGCCGCAGGGCCTCGCCGAACGCCACCGCCTTGGCCGCGATGGTGTGCATGTGCGGCCCGCCCTGCGTTCCCGGAAACACCCAGCGGTCGACGAGCTTCGCGTCCGCTTCGCCGCACAGGATCAACCCGCCACGCGGCCCACGCAGCGTCTTGTGCGTCGTCGTCGTCACGAAATCCGCGTGCGGCAGCGGCGACGGATGCAGGCCCACCGCCACCATTCCCGCGATGTGCGCGATGTCGGCCATCAGCCGCGCGCCACACTCCCGCGCGATCTCGCCGAACGCGGCGAAGTCGATCGTTCGCGGATAAGCCGACGCGCCGCAGATGATCAGCTTGGGCTTGCACTCCTGCGCCAGCCGGCGGATCGCCGCCATGTCGCAGCGCTCCGTCTGGCGATCCACGCCGTAATGCACGATTTTGTACGTCGCGCCGCTGAAGTTCAGCTTCATGCCGTGCGTCAGGTGACCGCCGTGCGCCAGGTCGAGCGACAGCACCGTGTCGCCGGGCTGAAGCACGACCAGGTACACCGCCGTGTTGGCCTGCGCGCCGGAGTGCGGCTGCACGTTCGCGTGCGCGGCGCCGGGAAAGAGCTTCAGCGCCCGTTCGATCGCCAGGCTCTCGACCGTGTCCATGTTCACGCAGCCGCCGTAGTAGCGCTTTCCGGGATAGCCCTCGGCGTACTTGTGCGCAAAAACCGAGCCTGACGCCTGGCGGACGGCCAGCGAGGTGTGATTCTCCGAGGCGATCAGCTCGAGCGTGCTCTGCTGGCGATCGATCTCGGCCCTCAGGGCGGCGGCGACGGCCGCGTCGGATTCAAACAGCGGACGGGAGAGAATTCCTGCACTCATGTCTTCCACTCTGCCACAAAACGGTTGATTGGCCCAACCTACGGCGCCGACCCCGTCGACTCCGAACCGCCCGGCGCGGCGCGCGACAGCGCCCATTCGCGCAGCTCGTTGAGTAGCGAGCGCTCCAGCGCGCGGTCGCGACGCACGCGCGACCAGACCGTATTCTGCCGGTCCGTCGTCGCCGCGTCTCGCTCGATCGGCGTATAACCCGGCCGGTCGCCCAGGCGAGAGTCGTTCGCCGGCGAGAGGCTGGTCGTCGTCTCCCGGCGCTCCAGATCGACCCGCACCTCCGCGACCGATCCGTCGCCCGAGGGACGGATGCGCAGCCGCGCGCTGCGGCGGACGGTGGTCGGACCGCCGACGAGGTCGCGGGCCGAGCCCGTGTCGCGCGTCACGACGTATTCGCTGGGTGGAACGTCGATGGTCAGCGCGTCGCGATCCGCCGAGACGCGGCCGAACTCACGCCGGAAGATCGTCACGGCGCCGTCGAACGCTTCCTGCGGCGCCACCGCCACCATCACGCGCGATTCGTAGGTCACAACCTCGGTTGACTCGGCGCAGCCGGCGGCGGCGGCGCTCAGTCCCGCCAGCAGAATCAGAATCCCACGCATCCTTGCTCCCAGATCGCCGGACCGTCGCCGAACCGCGGCCGCGCCGCAAGACGCGACCGCGCCGCTGGCCCTTTCATGGGCGGCGCGGCGACTCAACGCCGGAGCCGCCTTCCGGCGCTGGCGGCAGCTTGGGCGGCGGCAACGTCGCCTCGCGGCGGATCATCGCCGGAAACTTCGCCATGAACGAGTCGGGCGCCGCTTCTTCGGCCGCTTTCCGCAGGTTGTCCAGCCCGCGTTCCGGCTGGCCCGAATGATACTCCAGATAGCCCAGCAGGAAGCGCAGCGTCGCATCTTCGCGCGTATTGAGCAGTTTCATCAGGTCGGCGCGGCGCAGATCGATGGTCTCGCCGCCCATGAACGCGGCCAGGTCGAACCTGAAGCGGCTGAATTCCGGAAAGCGCTGCAGTCCCGCCACCAGGTTGTACGCCGCCGTGCGGTAGTCCCCGGCGGCCAGGCTGGCGTTGGCCTTGCCCAGCAGCGGCAGCGGATTATTGGGATCGAAAACGCGGGCGTGCTCGTACTGCTGGGCCGCGTCGAGGTACTTGCCGCTGTGCATCAGGGCTTCGGCCTTGCCGAGCGAATCGTTGGTCGCGTCGGCGCCCTTGCCGACAAAGGTCTGAATCGGCGCGTCCATCACCTTGGCGCGGAACGACTCGGCGCTGAGCTGCGCGATCTCGTTTCGCTGGCCGGCCAGCGTCGGATTCCGCATGCTGGCCGACTTCATCTGGTCGAACCACTTGGCGCCCGGATCGCGCGCCAGGGCGGCGGCGATCTGCAAGTCGACAAACACATCGAGCCCCGGCGCGACCGGCAGCTCGGAGGGTGCCGCCGCGGCGGTCTCGGCCGCGGCCGGCTGCTCCGGCGACGCCCGGCGATCGATGCTGCGGAATCCGAGCTTTTCGGACTTGTCCTCTTCGGTCAGCCGGTTGAGTCGTCGATCCAGCAGCGATCCGCCGGCGGCCCCGCTGAGCACAAGGTCATAGGCGCCGCGCGCCTCGGCCGCGGCGGCTTCGAGCGGCTGGTTCATGTTGATCGCCGGCGGAAGTGTCGGCGTGATGCGCGTGTCGATCGGCCCGCTGACCTGCGGCACGCTGCTCTGCGCCTGAAGCGCGTCGGCCTGCCCGCCGCGCAGCGTCGAGCCGGCAGTGGGCGGCTCGGTGATGAGACTCTGGCTGTTGTCGGGAGCGCGCGGCGCGACACCCAGAATCTGATCACGCAGCCGCGCGCCGGAGTCGATGCGGCTCTCGAGCCGCTGATCCAGCGGCTGCGGCACGTTCGCCGCCGGTTGGCCGGTGGTCGGTGCCGCGGCGGTGCGGTCGGCGATCAGCGTCGAACGCTGCGATTCGTAGAGCTGACGGCTGAAGGCCGTCTGCGACGGGTCGAAGTAGAGCCGCGGCGCCAGCCCGCCATAGCGCGAGTAGGAGTCGGCGGCGCTGACCGAGTCGCGCAGGAAATTACTGAGGCTGCCGCTGCCGAGCGTGGTGCGCAGTGCGTTGGGGTCGCGGATCGTCGAGAAGCTCCGCAGCGAAAGTCCGCGGCCCACGTTGCCGCTGGCCAGCGCGTTGCCGCCGAGCAACGGCGACCCAGGTCCGTAGAAATCATTCGACGCGCCGTCCAGCAGCGACGTGTTGCGATCGAACGAGCGCTGTCCCGGGAGCGTTCGCTGCGTCTGGCCGCTGGAAAGGGCGGCGAGCACCGCGGTCAGGAGCATCGCGGCGCCGAGGTGTTTGGCGTTCGGTTGGCGCATATCAACCTCCTGCGGCCCGGCGGGCCGGCTGGCGAGACTTATCAGACGATTATATCCGTTCCACGCGGCGGCCGGGCATGCGGGCACGATCGCCGCCGGCCTGTCGCAAGCGGCGCGCCAGCCCGAGGGGTGCTCGCTGCCGCGTGGGGCGCGGGATCGGCCCTGCCGGTGCGTGGCAAGCGCTGCGCCGCGGCGGCAGAGGTTGCGCGTCCGTTTGCGTAATGCCGCGGGCCGCGTGACGATGTCGGCATGACGCGATCCGACGAGCCGCGGGCCGCCCGCCCGAACCGCCGACCGCCGCGGCCCGCGACACCATCCGGCCGGGGAGGGGCGGCGTCGCGCCGGGGCGGTCCGGGGACCGAACGGAGCGAGAAGGACGCACCGCCGCCGCCGGTGGATACGTTTGAGCGTCCCTGGGTGCTGCTCCGCTCGGCGACGCTGCACCCGTTTGTTTATCGCAAGATGGTGCGCGAGGTGGACACGTCGGCGCGGCCGGGCGACGTGGTCAGCGTGTATGACCGGCACGGCGCGCTGTATGCCCGCGGGCTGTACAACCCTCATTCGCAGATTGTGGTGCGGCTGCTGGGCTTCGGCCCCGCGCCGATCGACGCCGAGTTCTGGCGGCAGCGGCTGTCGGCCGCCGTGCAGCTCCGCCGCGACCTGCGGATCGACGAGCAGACGGATGCGTACCGGCTCGTGCACGCCGAGGGTGACGGCGTGAGCGGGCTGGTGGTGGAGCGATTCGCGGACTGTCTGGTGTGCGAGGTTTTCTCGCTGGGGATCCATCAGCGACTGCCGATCATCGTGCCGGAGCTGGCGGGGCTGCTGGGCCAACCGGGGAGCCTGGACCGGCCGGGGCGCAGCATGCCCGCATGGCGCGCGTTCGCGCGGGCCGACGCGCGCAGCGAGGCGCTCGAGGGCTTCTCGTGCCGGGGCGTGCGGCGGGTGGCGACGTCGCCGGGCGAGATCGCGAGCGAGGAGACGGTTGAGTCGCCGCCGAACCTGGTGATTCGCGAGCACGGCGTGCGGTACCGCGTGGACATCGGGGCGCAGAAGACCGGGTTTTTCTGCGATCAGCGTGAGAACCGGCGGCGCTTCGCGGCGCTGTGTCGTGACGCGGACGTTCTGGACGTGTGCTGCTACACGGGTGGATTCGGGCTGTGCGCGAAGCTGCTGGGCGGAGCGCGGGCGGTGACGGCAGTCGATCTGGACGAGGCGGCGCTGGGTGTGGCGCGTGAGAACGTGAATCTGAATCAGACGCGGATCGACCTGGCGCACGCCGACGCGTTCATCTATCTGCGGCAGATGATCGCGATATCGCGGACTTTCGACGCGGTGGTGCTCGATCCGCCGAAGCTGGCGTTGTCGCGTGCGGACTACGACGAGGCGATGCGGAAGTATCACGATTTGAACGTGCTGGCGCTGCAGGTGGTGCGGCCGGGCGGTTTCCTGGTGACGTGCAGTTGCAGCGGGCTGGTTTCGGCGGCAGCGTTCGTCGAGTGTGTTCTGCGGGCGGCGAAGCGTGTGGGGCGGGTGGTGCAGATGATCGACTTGACGGGTGCGGGTCCGGACCATCCGGTGATGCTGAGTTGTCCGGAGTCGTCCTATCTGAAGGCGGCCTGGCTGCGGGTCGGCTGAGGCGTGGCGGGGCGCTGGGCGTGCGGCCGGTTTGTGGCGGGTTCGATAACGGTGGGCGATGGCGTTCAGGTTTCTCATGCTGATAGTGTAGCACAGATTTCTAGAAATGCAAGGTGCGACGCGAGCGGATGAAAAAACGTCTGCGGGTGTTATCGGGCGCGAGCTTGCGCGAAGGGGCGCCGCCAACCGAGCCCCGACCGTCAGGGAGGGGCCCGGGGCGGACACAGGTGTTCATGTCTCGGTGTATTGGCGGCGTTCGCGCGGGCGCGATGCGCCGAGTCCGTAGGCACGTTCTGGTCGCACCGGCATTCGCCCTCCGAACGCCTCCATTCAGGCTCGCTTCTCGCTCGCGTGCTGGCAGAGTTTGTGCGCTCGACGGTGGCGTTCGCCGTACGAACCCCTCCCTCACGGTCGGGGCTCGGCTGGCAGGGTTTGTGCGCTCGACGGTGGCGTTCGCCGTTCGAACCCCTCCCTCACGGTCGGGGCTCGGCTGGCAGGGTTTGTGCGCTCGACGGTGGCGTTCGCCGTACGAACCCCTCCCTCACGGTCGGGGCTCGGCTGGCATGGTTTGTGCGCTCGACGGTGGCGTTCGCCGTACGAACCCCTCCCTCACGGTCGGGGCTCGGCTGGCAGAGTTTGTGCGCTCGACGGTGGCGTTCGCCGTTCGAACCCCTCCCTCACGGTCGGGGCTCGGCTGGCAGAGTTTGTGCGCTCGACGGTGGCGTTCGCCGTTCGAACCCCTCCCTCACGGTCGGGGCTCGGCTGGCAGGGTTTGTGCGCTCGACGGTGGCGTTCGCCGTACGAACCCCTCCCTCACGGTCGGGGCTCGGCTGGGGACGTCCCTGCGCAAAGGGCTGTGCTGCAGCCGAGGGCGGCTGTGCCACATTCACAGCCACATTCACAGCCACATTCACAGCCACAGCCACAGCCACAGCCGGGGGCGGCTGTGCCACATTCACAGCCACAGCCACAGCCGGGGGCGGCGGTGCCTATGGTCCGGCGTCGGGTTGGGACGACGGTGGGGCGTCGGGTTGGGACGACGGTGGGGCGTCGGGTTGGGACGACGGTGGCGCGTCGGGTTGGGACGACGGTGGCGCGTCGGGTTGGGACGACGGTGGGGCGTCGGGTTGGGTCGCGGGCGGGGCGACGGGTCGCGTTGACGGGGCGTCGGGGGACTTGCCGGCGCGGGACTGCCAGATCCGCACCTGGTCGGGCTGGTCCCAGAGCTGATAGAGCTTGACCAGCCCGTCGGCGGCGGCGCGGGTGCGGGTGTGCTCTGAACCCAGGTTGCGCTGAATCAGCTCATAGGCTCGGCAGAAGGCCCGCTCGGCTTCGTCAAAGCGCCCCAGGTCTTGCAGACAGATTCCCAGCGACTGCTGGAACGTGCCGTGCATCCAGTGTCCGGGCGGATGGACGCGCGGCGCGGCGGCGACGACCTGTTCATGCATTGCGAGCGCTTCGTCGAGGCGGTTCAGCTTCTGCAACGCGCGGCCCAGGCTGGAGAGCGCATTGAGCGTGTCGCGGTGCGACTCGCCGACGGTGCGGCGGGCCTGCTCGAGCGCCTCGCGGCAGAGCGGCTCGGCTTCGTCGGCGCGGTCGGTCCGCAGCAGCAGGTCGGCGAGCGTCTGCAACGACACGCCCAGTCCTGACTCATTGGGCGCGTGGGCGCGGCGTACGGCGATGAGGTCGATCAGGATGGCCTCGGCTTCGTCGAACTGTCCGATCTCGATCAGCAGCGCTGCGAGACTCTGCCGGGTGCTGAGCACCTGTGCATTGCTGGGATCCAACTTGCTCAGGCCGCCGGTCAATTCATCGCGATAGAGCATCAGGGCCTCCTCGCGCTGGCCGCGCTCGCGGAGCAGCGCCGCCAGATTCATGCGCGCCGACATTCCGTAGGGCTGGGCGGGATCGAGCCGGCGGCTGGCGTCGGCGGCGACACGGAGGTACTGCTCGGCCTCGTCGAGGCGGCCCTGGCGGCGCAGGCACAGGCCCAGGGCGGTGGTGGACAGCACGGTCAGCGGATGGGCCTCTCCCAGGGTGCGCTGGCGAAAGGCGAGCGCCTCGCGTTGGAGCGTCTCGGCCTCGGGCAGACGATTCAGCGCCAACAGGAGTTGGGCATGATTGTGGGCTGAGGTGATGGTGTCGCGGTGCTCGCCGAGCAGCTTGCGCCGCCGCTCCAGAACGTCGCGCGAGAGCGGCTCGGCCTCGGCCAGGCGTCCCTGTTCCTGGACGATCAGCGCGAGGTTGTTGAGCGTGGTGAGCAGGTCGTTGTCCGTCTCGTCGCGCGTCGCGTGCAGCAGCTCGAGTGCGCGGCGCCATTCGCGTTCGGCGTCGGCGGATCGGCCGAGGCCGCGGTAGGTGCGTCCGAGGAGCATGCGGATGCGCGATTCGAGCTCGGGCTGCTGCGTGAACTTTGCGGCGCGCTGCGAGGCGTGGTCGAGCAGGTCGCTGATGCGTGCGTCGGCCGCCTTGGAGGAGCCCAGCGCCGACGAGATGGCGTCGGGCGAAGAGATGAATTCGCTGAGAAACGTGTTCATTCCCTCGGCCAGCTCGGTTTGACGTTCGGCGCGGCGCTGCGCGTCGGCGGCCTGAGTGGCGCGCTGCTCGGCGAGCCGCTGGTTGCGGCGCGCGTCGCCCTCGGCGCGGGTAGCGCGGACCGCCAGCCAGGTCGAGACCCCCGCCGCCGCGATCAGCAGGACGGTGGCGACGGAGCCGGTGACGACCAGGGCGGTGTGGCGGCGGGCGAACTTGCGCAGCCGATAGACGGCGGTTGCGGGCCGGGCGGCGATGGGCTGGTGGCTGAGGTGAGCGCGGAGGTCGTCGGCGAGCTGTGCGGCGGAGGCATAGCGCGCGTCGCGCTCCTTGCAGAGCGCTTTGGCGAGAATGACGTCGAGATCGCCGGCCAGTTCGGGGCGCAGCGTCGAGGCCCTGCGCGGCTCGTCCTCGCGGATGGCGCGCAGCATCGTCGCGGCGCCCGGCGTCGGGACGACGTAGGGCAGTTCGCCGGTGAGGATTCCGAAGCCGACCACGCCCAGGGCGTAGACGTCGCTGCGAAGATCGACCTGCCGCGGGTCGCCGGCGACCTGTTCGGGGCTCATGTAGGGCAGCGTTCCGACCAGCTCTCCGAGCTGAGTCTGCCCCGTGGCGCCCAGGTCGGCATCGGCCAGGCGCGCCACGCCGAAGTCGAGGACCTTGGGCTGGCTGTCGGCGGCCACCAGGATGTTTCCGGGCTTCAGGTCGCGGTGAATAACGCCATTCTGATGGGCGTGGGCGACGGCGTCGCAAATCTGAATCCAGAGTTCGACGCGTGCGCGCAGGGTGGGGTCGGCGCGCTCCAGGTAGCGGCCCAGCGGCTCGCCGCGCACCAGCTCCATGGCCAGGAACGGGCGGCGGACGCCGTCGCACGGGTCGGTTCCGGCTTCGAAGATCTGGGCGATGCCCGGGTGCTGGAGCCGGCCGAGCACTTCGGCCTCGTACTCGAAGCGCTTCAGCATGCCGGGCGTGGCGAGCTCGGGGCGTATGAGCTTCAGCGCGACCTTTCGGCGGGGGCTCTCCTGCTCGGCTTCATAGACGACGCCCATGCCGCCGCGGCCGATTTCAGCGACGATGCGATAGCCCGCGACGCGCTCGGGCGGGGCGAGCAAGCGCGTCAGCGGCACGTCGCCGGCGGCGCGGGGGTCGCCGCCGGTCGACAAGAGGCCGAGCGTGTCGTCGTGCGCCGCGACGAGGCGTTCGACGGCGTCGCGGAGCGCCGCGTCGTGGCCGCAGGACTTCTCGAGGTGGCGGGCGCGCTCGCCTGGCGGGAGCTCCAGCACCGCGAGGAATTGCTCCTTGACGCGTGCATATAGCGCGGCGTTCATGCCGGCGCCCCGTCGTCGTCGCGGAGTGCGTCGCGCAGCCAGGCGCGCGCCATGGCCCAATCGTTGCGGACGCTGCGCTCGGAGACACCCAGGTGCGCAGCGGCTTCCGGCTCAGTCAGGCCGCCGAAGAAGCGCAGCTCGACGACCTGAGCGGCGCGCGGGTCGAGGGCGGCGAGGCGGTCGAGGGCGTCGGACAGGTCGCCGAAGTCGGCGCGGAGCGTGACTCCCGGGGCGAGTCGGGTGCTGAAGTGGACGTGCTTCAGGTCTCCGCCGCGCTTGGCTCGGCCCTTGGCGCGGACGTGATCGATGAGCGCGTGTCGCATGCAACGGGCGGCGAGGGCGAAGAAGTGCTGGCGGTCGTTGACGTGGGCGAGGGACTGGTCGACGAGTTTCAGATAGAGTTCGTGCACGAGGGCGGTGGGCTCGAGGGTCTGACCCACCCAACTGTCGAGCAGCCGGCCGGCGAGTTCGTGCAGCTCGCGGTAGAGAACTTCCATCAGGCGGCTGACCGCTTCGGGCTCGCCCTGCTGCGCGTGTTTGAGCAACACCGTCAGGTCTGACATCGTTTTCCGCCGGGATTCGTTCGATTTCAGTGGATTTGCCGGTTCGGGGATCGATTATCGTGCTGAGAGGTGAGCGACGCAACGCGATCAAACGGATCGGCGTGGCGCGTGAACCAGGAGAGACCGTATGTTGAACGCACGACCGGTAACAAGGAAATGGACTGCTGTTCCACGGCTGGCCGCGCTGGCCGCCTTGATCGCCGTCTGCCCGGCCCTGCACGCGACCGACTGGCTCGAGGTGCAGAAGCTGGCGCAGGGCGACCTCGATGAGGGCGATCACTTTGGAATCAACTGTGCGATCGACGGCGAGACGATCGTGATCGGATCGTGGGAAGACGACCTGGGCGCGAATACGGAAGCGGGCAGCGCGTACGTTTTCGTCCGCGATTCGGGCGGCTGGACGCAGGAGGCCAAGCTGGTTGCATCCGATAACGCCGCGGATGACCACTTCGGCTGGTCGGTGGCGATTCGGGGCGACCTGGTGGCGGTCGGCTCGGTCTGGGACGATCACACCGGCCTGACCGACGCGGGCTCGGTGTATCTGTTCAAGCGTACGGCGGGCGTGTGGGCTCAGGTTGGGAAGCTGACCGCGTCCGACGCCGCCGCGGGCGACTACTTCGGTTCTTCGCTTGCGTTTCGCGGGCCGACGCTCGTGATCGGTGCCAGCGATGACACGCACTCGGGCGTCAGCTTCGCGGGTTCGGCCTACGTGTTTACGGAGTCGGGCGGCGGCTGGACGGAGACGGCCAAGCTGATCGCGTCCGATCCGGACGCGTTCGGAAAGTTCGGCTCGGCGGTTGGAATCGTGGATGCCGACACGATCGTGGTTGGATCGCCGGCCGACGATCACAGCACGCACCTGCAGGCCGGTTCGGTGTACGTCTTTACGCGGAGCGGCGGCGTGTGGAGCGAGGACGTCAAGATCGTCTCGTCTGTTCCGGGTGATTCGTTCCGGTTCGGCGCGAGCATCGCCACCGGTTTCGATCGCTTTCTGACGGGCGAGTACAACAGCGAGCAGGGCGGCCTGGCCGGAGCCGGTGCGACGCACGTCTTCGTGCGTGGGACGTCCGGCTGGTCGCTCGAGGCCACGCTGACGCCTTCCGACGCCGCCGAGCTCGATGGTTTTGGAATCGACGTGGCGTTTGACGGTGGCGTGGCGGTGATTGGTGCCGTTTTTGGCGACGGCGTCGCGACGGACAGTGGTGCCGCGTACGTTTTTCGTCGCGGTGTCTCGGGCTGGACCGAGGAGGCCAAGTTCTACGCGACGGACGGGGCCGCGAACAACTGGTTCGGCTACGGCGTGGCGATCGAAGGCGGCACCGCGGTGGCCGGCGCGCCGTTTCACACGAATGGCGTGTATACGGGTTCGGGTGCGGCGTACGTTTTCGAGGTGTGCAGTCCGTGCGACACGAACTGCGACGGCAGCCTGAACGGGTTTGACGTCGACAGCTTCACCGACCTGCTGGTGGGCTCGGGAACGCCCTGCTCTTCGTGCGCCGGCGACGCGAACGGCGACGGAACGGTGAACGGCTTCGACGTTGACGATTTCGTTCTCGCGTTGACGACGGGCGGCTGCTGAGGCGGCGCGTCTGCGATCTGACACCCCCGATGTTGCGACTACGACCCGGGCTGGCTGCGGCGCCGCGAGCGGTGCCGCGGTCAGCCCGTCGCCTCACTGCGGCGGCAACGGGTGCGTGACCGGTTTGCGGACGGCGCGGCGCATTTCATGCGCGTTGCGGCCGCGCGCGTGGTGCGAGGTTGCGCAGCGGGTTCAATCCGGCGGTGCAACGGCCCGATACGAATAGCGTTCGTTCGCCGGCCCGCGTTGATCGGCGTTCATCGAGGCATGACCGCGCAGTAAGGAGTTTCACGTGCGACAGTCCGTTCATCGCTTTCGCAGGCGTCTGGCGTTGCTGGCGGCCACCGGCGCTTTCGTCCTGACCGGCTGCGACCCGGCCGTGCGGGATACGGTTCTATCGGGGGTCGAGTCGGCCACGTCGGGCCTGATTGCGACCTTCGTCTCGGCGTTCTTTGAAGGACTGAATCAGGACACGCAGGGTACGGTTTCGACCGTTCAGGCGATCAACACGTCGCCGGTCGAATATTTGGCCTGAACCCGGCATTGCGTATTCAGACGTGAATTCATCGCACCCGGCGCGGCCGCGCCGGGTGCGTCTGCGCGCGCTGCGTACGAACCGCGCCGCACGGATTTCAGCGGGCGGCGCGCCTGATCCGGCCTCTGGCGGCGGCGTTCCCCACCGGGCCACCGCCGGTCGCACGCGCGGACTCGGCAGCGGTGGCGCCGCTATAATCGCGACCTCACAGACGAATCGCTGGGAGGTGTCGCGATGACCCGAGTGCTACTTGCCCTGATTTCGAGTCTGATTCTGCCGCCCGCGGGTGCCGCGCCGACGGACGCCGCTTCGCCGGCCAGCGCGGCGCAAGCGCCGCTCAGCACGGCGACGTTTCTGGCGGAAATGCACGACCTGCGGCGTCTGGCCCGCTGGCCGTCGCCGCCGTACAAGCTTGTCCAGTTCTCCAGCTACGACCGCCGCTCGAATCTGCCGCAGGGTCCGCACTGGTTCGCGAACGCGGACGGTTTCGGCGGCGAGCAGGTGCCGTCGTTTGCGGGTGTGCTGGAGGCGGCGCAGAACGGCGGGGAGACGGGCTATCTGATCTGCGACGTGCAGCAGCCCGGCGTGATCGTGCGGACCTGGTCGGCGGCGATCGAGGGCCGGCTGCGGGTTTTTCTCGATGACGCGGCCGAGCCGATCTACGACGGCGCCGCTGATGAGTTTCTGATGCGTCGCTACCGGTATTACGCGGGGTTGCTGAACATTGATCCGGCGGCGGCGGGGGGCGCATTCGAGCAGCGGCAGGCGAACTATTTTCCGATTGCGTTCGCGAAGCGCTGCCGGATGATCTGGATCGGGAACATCAACAAGGTGCACTTTTACCAGGTGCAGGTCCGCACGTACCCGGCGGGCACGCCGATCCGCTCGTTCGCGCCCGACGATCTTCGGGCCTATGCGGCCGAGGTTGGGGCGACGGTCGAGGCGCTGCGGCCGCGCGAGCAGGCCGAGCCGCCGGCGGACGCTCAGAAAGTGGAATTCCGCTACAACCTGTTTGCCAACCGCAGCACGGACGCGCTGCGCATCGAGGATGGGCCCGGCGCGCTGGGTATGCTCCAGATCCGGTTGCTGTCGCACGACGTGGAGGCGGCGCTGCGCGGCGTGGTGATGCGGATTTATTTTGACGACTTTTCGTCGCCGCAGGTGCAATGCCCGGTGGGGGACTTTTTCGGGCTGGCGCCCGGCCGGGTCGCGTATGAGACGCTGCCGTTTCACGTGACGGCGGACGGGCTGATGACGTGCCGCTTCGTGATGCCCTTTGCGCGCAGTTGCAGCATCCGCTTTGACAACACGACCAGCAGCCCGATCCAGCTTCAGGGCGTGGCGTGGCGCGTGCCGTGGGGCTGGGACGAGAATGCGATGCACTTTCGCGCCAAGTGGCGCGTGCAGCACGATCTGCTGGCGCAGCCGCGCGACGCGGCCTGCGACCTGCCGTTTCTGGTGGCGCGGGGCCAGGGCGTCTACGTGGGGACGGCGGTGTACCTGATGAATCCTTCGCCGATCCCGACGTGTGCGGGGAACTGGTGGGGCGAGGGTGACGAGAAGGTGTTCGTCGACGACGACCGCCTGCCCTCGGCCTTCGGCACGGGCTCGGAGGACTACTTCAACTATGCCTGGAGCAGCCCGGACATCTTCGAGTACGCCTATTTCTCGCAGCCGATCTGCAGCGGGCCGGACACGCGCGGCTACATCACGAACAACCGCTGGCACATCGCCGATGCCATTCCGTTCCAGAGCTTCCTGGCGTTCTACATGGAGCTCTGGTCGCACGTGGATACGCCGGGCCTGAGCTATGCGCGGATCGGTTATCACTACGCCCGCCCGGGACTGATCGACGATCACGTGCCGCCGCAGCACGCCGACCTGCGCGTGCCGCCCGTTCCGGCGTGGGCGCCGGTGGCGCTGGGGGCGGCGGCTCACGCGACGTTTTTCGAGGCGGAGCAGGCGGCGCTGCTGGAAACTGGCGGCGAGGGGCAGGAGGCGCCCGCCAGCGTCGAAAGCGATCCGCTGGCCTCGGGCGGCAAGCTGGTGTCGCTGAAGCGCCGCGCTGAGGGCGCGGCACAGCTTCGGCTGAAGATCGCGGCACCCGCGGCCGGGCGCTACGCCGTCATTCTGACGTGCCAGTCGGGTCCGCTGGCGTGCGAGATCGGCGGGCGCATCGCCGACCAGCCGCTGACTTCGGGCAATGGCGAGACCTCGCGGCGGCTGCATTCGCCGAAAGGGCCGCGGCTGGTGAATCTGTGGTATGAGCCGGTTGATCTGCCGCAGGGCGATTCGACGCTGACGCTGGACGTGACGAGCGGTCCGCTGCGGATCGACTTTGTGTGGATTCAGCCGCGGGAATAGCGGCAATGCAGAATGCAGAATGAAGAATGCAGAAGCAATGCAGAAGCAATGCAGAATGCAGAATGAAGAATGCAGAAGCAATGCAGAATGGGGCGTGAAGAATGCAGAAGGCCGGCGCTGGGACCTGGCGCTTCGCACCGTGACATCCGAGCACGAAGCGCCAGCGAGTGACAGCGAGTGAGCGGGAGTGCAGCCGAGGGCGGCTGCTCTCCATAGACTCAAGGCAGCCGAGGGCGGAGTGCAGCCGGGGCGGCTGCCTTACATGATCGTTCCTGTCAGAGCAGTGTGTTGTGCAGGACGGCGGCCGCGACGGCGAAGTAGATCACCAGGCCGGTGACGTCGACGAGTGTGGCGACGAAGGGTGCCGAGCTGGTGGCCGGGTCGAGGCCGAGGCGGCGGAGGACGAAGGGTAGCATGCTTCCTGCGACGGTGCCGCAGACGACGACGCCGAGCAGGCTCAGCATGACCGTGGCGCCGATCAGGATGCTGTGGGGGCCATAGTCGTAGAGTCCGAGCTGCTGCCAGAGCAGCACGCGGACGAATCCGAGCAGGCCGAGCCAGGCGCCGAGCGTGGCGCCGGCGCGGATTTCGCGGCCGCAGACGCGCCACCAGTCGGCCAGGCGCAGCTCGCGGAGGGCCAACGAACGGACGATGAGCGTGGCGGCCTGGGAACCGGAGTTTCCGCCGCTGCTGATGATCAGCGGCACGAACATGGCCAGGACGACGGCGCGGGCGATCTCGTGCTCGAAGTAGCCCATCGCGGTGGCGGTGAGCAGCTCGCCGACGAAAAGTACCGACAGCCACACGCCGCGCTTGCGGATCATGCTCAGGAAGCCGACGTCGAGGTAGGGCGCGCCGAGGGTTTCGACGGCGCCGAGCTTGTGGATGTCTTCAGTGGCTTCTTCCTGCACGACGTCGACGATGTCGTCGACCGTGATGACGCCGCGCATGCGTCCCTCGGCGTCGACGACGGGCAGGGCGGTGAGGTCGTGGGCGGCGATGGTGCGGGCGACGCTTTCCTGGTCGGTGTGCTCGACGACGGAGACGACGTTGGTGCGCATGATTTCGTCGACGCGCTTGTCTCCGGGCGCGCCGAACAGCTCGCGGAAGGAGACGACGCCGAGCACGCGCTGCTCCTGGTCCAGCACGTAGGCGTAGTAGAACGTGGCGAGGTTCTGCTGGGTCTGGCGGCGGAGGTAGCGGATGGCGACGTCGACGGAGACGTCGGGGCGGACGCGCGCGAAGCGCGGGTTCATCAGGCCGCCGGCCTCGTCCTCGGCGTAGGCCAGCAGGGCCTTGGCCTCGCGGAGCGTGCTGGCGTCGAGCAGGGCTTCGAAGCGTTCGCGTTCTTCCGGTGCGATGACCTGGAGGAGGTCGGCGGCGTCGTCGGGCGGCAGGACGCGCATCCAGATCAGCGCTTCGGGGTGCGAGAGCTGGCGGATCAGGTCGGCCTGGTCGGGCGAGGAGAGACCGTCGAACAGGTCGCGCGCGTCTTCGGGCGAGAGCAGGCGAAAACCGTCGACGCGCTCGTCGTCGGACAGCGCTGGCCAGAGCGCGAGCATCGAGTCGGCTGTCAGGCGCTCCGCCACTTCCATCGACATGTGCTGGCTCTCCAGGTGTCGTGAGACGCCGATGAGCTCGGTGCCGCGCGACCGATGCGGGTGACGCGGCCGCGCGACGCGCGGGATTGTAACGGCGGTCCGCCGCGATGCGTGGGGTGCCGGGCAGGAGGCGGGGACGTCTGGCGACTACCCCCACGGGGATTCGAACCCCGGTCGCCGGCTTGAAAAGCCGGTGTCCTAGGCCTCTAGACGATGGGGGCACGGCCGCGCGACGGCGACGCGTGGGGCAGGATAATAGAGACGGGGGCGGAAGTGGTCAACTCGGCGGGACGAGGCGCGAATGGGTGCCCGGCTGGGGACGCGATGGACGAAGGTGATTTCGCTGGCCGCCGCTCCCTCAACGGTCGCGGCTCTGGCGGACAAGGACTGGCGGCAGCCGGCTCCGATGGACGGCTGGGGCTCGGCTGGGAGTCACTCGCGGGCGAGGTTGCGATTCCAGCTCGGAATCTCGATGACGACGTCGGACTCGCCGTTGGGCACGCACTGGCAGCCGAGGCGCGAATTGGGCGTCAGGCCGTAGGCTTCGTCGAGCTGATCCAGCTCGTCGTCGGTCGCGTCGTTGCAGCTCTCCAGGCCCTTCTTGACCACCACGTGGCAGGTGCTGCACGCGCAGACGCCGCCACAGGCGTGATCGAGCTCGATGCCGTGGGCCATGCAGACGTCGAGGATGCTGCCGGGCAGGCCGTGGTCTTCGTAGGGGATTTTGGCCGGATCGACCTCGATGACGTGCTCTTTGCGGCTCTCGTCGATGACGGTGAGCTTGTACTTTCTGGCCGGCAGCTTGACGTTTGAATCGGCGATGTAGGGATTCTGGCCGCCCATGTCAGACTCCTTTCTCCAGCAGGCAATCGCGGACGGCGGGCAGCGGATCGCGCCAGAACCACGCGACGTCGAGCGTCAAACCCGTAATGCTCGCCGGCTGGTGCGTCCCGCTGGTCAGCTCGCTGCGGCGATATTGATCGGAGGACAGGACGTGCGCCTCGAAGGACTTTGTCGCCGGATCGATCAGCCAGATTTCGGGCACGCGGCCCTCGCAATAGGCGGCCAGCTTCGGTCCGCGGTCGTAGTCGCGCGTGCTGCGGGAGATCACCTCGACCGCCAGGTCGACCGGGCCGTGAATGCGTCCGTCCCGAACGGCGTCGAGCCGGCGGTTCAGCAGCACGGAGACATCGGGGCAGAAGGCGCGCTGGTCGGAGAGCTGCATCACGACGTTCGATCCGCACACGCGGCCGAGACGATGCTGCGTGACGTATTCACGTAGCAGCGACAGAACAAACGCCACGATATCTTCGTGTTGAAACGACGCAGGCGAGTGCACGATCAGTTCTCCATCCGTGTATTCGCACTTGAGGTCTTCGTCGGCGACGCGCTCGAAGTCCGCAAACGTGGCCTCGAACTGGCGCAACAGAAACGGCGGATCGATTCCGCGGATGGCCGCTCGCGTGCGATCAACGTCGATTTCGTGAGCTTGTCGAATCATCGGCACTCTCCTGCCCTGCACAAAGCGTGCTTCTGCGCCGGCGGCAGACGTCCTTTGTCGGCGTCGTCGGCACGACATTCTACCGTTAAGCATCGCCGCCGATCCGCCGAAACGCTCACGGTTTGAGCGCCTCGGCGATTCCCAGCTCCGCCAGCCTCAGCGTGCTCTTGCCGAAGCGATCGAGCGCCGCGTGCAGCTCGTCCAGGTCTGTCACACTCTCCGCCAGGGCGCGCAGCGCCGCGATGTCGCGCTCGATCCGCCGGCGCTCGTTGGCGTCCAGGCGGTCGCCGACGCGGGCCAGCATCTGCTCGGTCTTGTGCGTGTCGAACGCGACCTGGTTGGCCAGGTCGATGCGGCGGTGCGCGGCGATGTCCTGCCGCGCGAAGCGCAGGCTTTCGTCGGCCATTCGGCGGACTTCGTCGCGCGTCAGGCCATGGCTGGGGATGATCTGAATGCCGGCCTGCTGCCCGCTGCGCTGCTCGCGGGCCGAGACGTTCAGGATTCCGTTCGCGTCGATCAGGAACTCGACCTCGATCTTCGGCAGGCCGGCGGGCATTGGCGGAATGCCGCGCAGCTCGAATTCGCCCAGGCTGCGGCAGTCGGCCGCCAGCTCGCGCTCGCCTTGCAGGACATGAATCTTGATCGCGGTCTGCCCGTCGACGAACGTCGTGAACATCTCGGTGGCGCGGCACGGGATGGTCGTGTTGCGCAAAATGAGCTTGCCCATCGCTCCGCCCATCGTCTCGATTCCCAGTGAAAGGGGCGTCACGTCGAGCAGCAGCATGTCGCGCCGCCCGCCGGCCAGCACCGATGCCTGAATCGCCGCGCCGATCGCGACCACTTCGTCGGGGTTCAGCGCCGTGTAGGGCGTGCGACCGAACAGCTCCTGCACGCGCCGCCGCACCAGCGGCATGCGCGTCGATCCGCCCGCCAGCACGACCTCCGCGACGTCGCCGGGCGCGAGTTTCGCATCGGCCAGCGCACGGCGGCAGGCGTCGATCGTCCGCTCGATCAGCGGCGAGGCGAGTTGCTCGAATTCGTCGCGCGTCAGCGTGCGGCGATAGACGCGGCCGCGTCCGAGGTCGATCTCGATCGCCGCAGTCGGCTGGTCGCTCAGGCGGACTTTCACGTTTTCGCTGAGCGTGCGCAGGAGCTGCCGCGTGGCGGGCGATTCGATGGCGACGTCGAATTGCGCGCGCACCTCGCGCTGCACGAGTGTGATGATTTCGTGATCCAGGTCGTCGCCGCCCAGGTGCGTGTCGCCGGCCGTGCTGAGCACCTGGAAGACGTCGCCTTCGAGCCGCAGGATCGAAACGTCGAAGGTTCCGCCGCCCAGGTCGTAGACCGCGACGATTTCGCCGGCGGAGTCGGGATTGGAATGGCGTAGGGGCGGCGATTCGACCGCCGGGTCGGCCCCAGCCGCCTTCGGCTCATGGCAGTGCGGCAAGGGCAGCGACACGCGCTGCTCGGCCGGAGCGCGGCGCGCCGCCGTCGCGTCGTGGCTGCTTCGCCGCGCCACTGGGTTGCTGTCGAACGGCGGTTCATTGGGACCCGCGCGGCGCTCGCCCTCATCTTCGTGGCTTCGTGGCTCCGTGGCTCCGTAGCTTCGCGGCCCGCCCCGCAACCCGATCCCATACGCCAGCGCCGCGGCCGTCGGTTCGTTGATGATCCGGACGACCTCGAGGCCAGCAATCTCCGCCGCATCGCGCGTCGCCTGCCGCTGCGCGTCGTCGAAGTAAGCCGGCACCGTGATGACAGCCCGCCGCACGGCGCGGGCCAGATGCCGCCCGGCGCGCTCGCGCAGGGCGACGAGGATGGATGCGGAAATCTGCTCGGGCGTGTAGCGCCGCCCGTCGATGTCGACCGCGACGCCGGCGCGGTCGTTCGAGCCGACGGCATAGGACAGGAAGGGCAGATCGCCGCGAATGTCGTCGAGTCCTTTGCCGATCAGCCGCTTCACCGAGTAGACGGTGGCGCGCGGATTCTCGACCGCGTGGGCGCGGGCCTGCCAGCCGACGGTGACGTGCGGCGGCGCTGCGTCCTGCCGCTGACCTGCGGTCGGCTGGGCCGCGCCCGGCGCGTCGTGCGCGGCTGAAAACGCGATGACCGAGGGCACGCGCCCGTCGCCGTTCTCGTCACGGATGACGTGCGGACCGCGCTCGTCGGCGTAGGCGACCAGCGAGAAGGTCGTTCCCAGGTCGATGCCGACGATGATGTCGTCGCCCGTCGCGGGCGCTGGCTGGATCAACGCAGGTTCCGATCAGATTTCGCGCAGGAGGCTCGCATAGTACTTGATCGTGTTGAGCGCCGCGCGGAGCGACCGCCGCGCTGCGTCGTCGCCGGGCATGGAGCGCGCCAGTTCGGCGATCCGCGCGGCCTGCGCGTCGTAGCGCTGCCGCACGTCGGCCCCGATGGCCGCGCGGCGGTCAGCGCCGGCGCCCTCTTCGAGTTCTTCGCGCGTCATGAGCGCCCAGGTGAGCACATCCTGCGGCACACTCTTGTCCTCCGCGGCCGACTTTCCGCCGCTCAGCTCCAGCACGTATTCGGCGCGGAGCAGCGGGTTCGAGAGCACTTCGTAAGCGCGGTTGACGCGGGCCGAGAGCTCCAGGCTCGTGCGGACAGTGTCGTCCGGGCGGCCGACGAATCGGTCCGGGTGCGTCTCGCGCGACGCCGCCAGAAACCGCCGCCGAAGCTCGCTTTCGTCCAGCGTGTAGCTGGGCGGCAGGCCGAAGAGGTCGAAGTGCGTGGCCTGCGGCGCGGGTGCGTAGAGCTGATGGCAACCGGTGCAGGCGATCGGCAGCTCCATCGGCCGGTCGCAGGCGTGGCATTTGAGCGGCAGGGTGGCTCGAGGCTGCGGACCGCTCATCGTCGGGTCAGGGGCACTGTCGCAGGCGGCGCGCATCATCGCTTCCTCGGGCGGCGCCGCGGGTGCGCGGGTTGGCGGTGGCGCGTCGCGGAAGGCGACGCATCAGGCGGTGTAGCTCGACCCGCAGCCGCACGTGTGCTTCGCATTCGGGTTATGGAAGGTGAAGCCGGCGCCCATCATGCTTTCCTGGTAGTCGATCGTCGTGCCGCTCAGGTTGCCGACCACGTAACTCTTCAGGTCGCTGACGACGACGATTCCTTGCGACTCGAACACCTCGTCGGTGTCCGCGACGGCGGCATGCGCCTCGTCGCGCAGATCGAGCTGGTACTGCAGGCCGCTGCACCCGCCGCCCTTCACGCCCACGTAGAGATACATCGTGTCGGGGTAGTTGTCTTTGGCGATGATTTCCTTGATCTTGCCGGCCGCGGTCTCCGTCAGGTGAATGTCGCGTCCTTCGCGTGCCGTTTTGGCGCGCTGCCGGGCGCTGACCGCGGAGGCGGGCTCGCCGATGGGGGTGGTCTTCGTTTCCGGTGCAGCACTCATGCTGAAATCCTTATGTTCGCTTGTCCGTCGTCTTCGCGCGATCCGGCCGGCCGCGGGTGCGTCAGTTCGAGGCCGCGGCGACTTCGTTTTCATCGGCCGGCAGCACGCCGTTCTTGCGGAGCTTCTGCTTCAGGTCGGCGACCGCCGCCCGGATCGAGTCCTCCGCCAGCACGCTGCAGTGGATTTTCACCGGCGGGAGGGCCAGTTCCTTGACGATCTCGGTGTTCTTGATTTCGAGCGCCTCGTCGAGTTTGCGGCCCTTGAGCCACTCGGTGGCCAGCGAGCTGGAGGCGATCGCCGATCCGCAGCCGAAGGTTTTGAACTTGGCGTCGACGATGTTCAGGTCTTCATCGACCTCGATCTGGATGCGCATGACGTCGCCGCACTCGGGCGCGCCGACGATGCCCGTCCCGACGCGGTCGCTGTTCTTGTCCAGCGTGCCGACGTTGCGGGGGCGTTCATAGTGTTCGACGACCTTGTCGCTGTATGCCATGTTCGCTTATCTCCTCTACGGCCGTACGCTTCGCCGCGCCGCCGTCATGTTCCTGCGGTTCCTTCTCACTTTCTCACATTCTCACATTCCCATCATCACACTGTCTCAATGGTGCGCCCACTCGACCTTCGAGAGATCGACACCGTCCTTGGCCATTTCGTAGAGCGGGCTCATCCCGCGCAGGTGATTCACGGCCCTGGCGACGCGCTCGATCGTATAGTCGATCTCCTCGATCGTGTTGAAGCGCGAGACCGAGAAGCGGATGCTGCTGTGCGCCAACTCGTCGCCCACGCCGAGCGCCTTGAGCACGTAGCTCGGCTCCAGCGACGCGCTGGTGCAGGCCGAGCCGCTCGACACCGCGATGTCGTTGAAGCCCATCATCATGCTCTCGCCCTCCACGTAGGCGAACGAGAGATTGAGGTTGTTGGGCGTGCGCTGCGTCGGGTGCCCGTTCAGGTACACCTCGTCGAGCCGGCTCTCCAGCCCGCTGCGCAGGCGGTCGCGCAGCGCCATGAGCTGCTTGGGCTCGGTGTCGCGGTGCTCCCAGCAGATTTCGGCGGCCTTGCCCAGGCCGACGATTCCGGGCACGTTCAGTGTGCCGCTGCGCATGCCGCGCTCGTGCCCGCCGCCGTGAATCACCGCCTCGCAGCGGACGCGTGGTTTCTTGCGCCGGACGTAGAGCGCGCCCACCCCCTTCGGCCCGTGGATTTTGTGCGCGCTGCACGTCAGGAGATCGATGCCCATGGCCTCGACGTCGATCGGGACCTTGCCGAACGTCTGGCAGCAGTCGGTGTGGAAAATCACGCCGCGCTGCTTGCACAGCCGCCCGATCTCGGCGACCGGCTGAAGCGTGCCGATTTCATTGTTGCCGTGCATGATCGACACCAGGATCGTGTCGTCAGTCATCGCGTCGCTCAGCTCGTTGAGATCGACGAGCCCGTACTTGTCGACCGGCATGATCGTCACGCGATAACCGTGCTGCTCGAGGTACTTGCACGGGTCGATCACGGCCTTGTGCTCGGTCACCTGCGTGATGACGTGCTTGCCCTTTTCGGCGTACATCGCGGCGATACCCTTGATCGCGATGTTGTTCCCCTCGGTCGCGCCGCTGGTGAAGATGATTTCCTTCGAATCGGCCCCGATCACCCGCGCCACCTGCCCGCGGGCCGCCTCGACGGCTTCCTCGGCCTCCCAGCCATAGTGATGACTGCGCGAGGCCGCGTTGCCGAACTTCTCGCAGAAGAAGGGCAGCATCGCGTCCAGAACCGCCGGGTCGACGCGCGTGGTCGCGTTGTTGTCAAGATAAATGGACCGCATGTCCTCGCACCTCGTTGGTCAACTGATGGTAGACCCCGTCCGCCGTCGACGCGTCCGTCGCGATGTCGGCGATCGTGATCGCATCCAGAAACGTCCGCAGCTTCTCGTGCACGCGCAGCATCGGCGCGCGAACCTGGCAACTGCCACGCAGCTCGCAGCTCTCCACAGCCGCCGGATGATCCACGCAGCGAACCAGCCGCACGGGTCCCTCGATCGCGTCGACGACGTCGTGCAGCGAAATCTGGTCGGCGGCTCGCGCCAGGGCATAGCCGCCGCGGGCACCGCGCACCGACCGCACCAGCCCGCGCTGCGTGAGCGTCTTGAGAACGTTCATCAGCAGCGTCAGCGGCATGCAGTGTCGGCTGGCGATCTCGCGCGCGCTGCCCAGCTCGCCGTCGCGACGGGCCAGTTCGCAGAGTGCGATCACGCCGTACTCAGTTTTTCGCGTCAGCGCCAGCACGGTTGGCTCCGATACAAGCTGCACCATGGATATAGCACAGATTCAGTCCCATTTCAAGCCCGAAAATCATCCGTGCGCGATTTCGGAGATATGTTCTAGGATACAATCCCATCGATCGCGCCGGCGAGCAATTCGCGCGGGTTCGTGGTGGGCGTGACCAACTCGTCAAACAGGGCCGATATCGCCGCAAACTCAGCCGCCGCATGGCGTACCATCACCGGGGTCGAGTTCTTGTCGAGCTTCAGCCGTTCCGAAAACAATGCGAATCGCGCGGCATTGTGCGTGCAGCCAGGCGCGGCGCCGAACGTGAGTCCGCCGGCGACGACGGCGATCGATTCAAGACCGGCCATGTCGGATTGTGGCGCTTTGAGTGAATGATGAACCGCGATCGGTCGGGTGAGTGACGGCGGGAGGCCCCAGGAATCGAGCACTTTCGCGGCGGCGTCGGGATGGTTGTAGCCGAACTCGGACGTTTCCCACGCGAACAGCGCATTGTGATCGACCACGTCACCCGCGACGTGCGGCGCGTAGCGGTCCGGAAACGCCGTTGCCAGCAGCGGCACGCCCACGTCCTGAAGCAGGCCGACCAGGAATGCCTTGGAGTAATCGATGTCGCCGGCGATGCGGGCCGCGTGCCGCGCGAGCGAGGCGCGCAAGACGGCGTCGCGCCACAGGATGCCGACGTCGACGCCGGCGCGTTTCCACGACTTGAAGGGCGCGGTCAACTGCACGGCCAGGCAGATCACCTTCAGATAGTCGAGGCCGAGCACGACGGCGGCGCGGTCGATCGAATCGACCTGCCGCCGCTGGCCATAGGCCGAGCTGTTCGCCAGCTTCAGCAGTCGCGCGCAAAGCGAGGGATCGACACCCATGACGGCGGCGATGTCACGCACCGAGACGGTGGGGTCGTCGATCATCTGAAGCAGCACGAGGGCGACTTTCGGCGGTGAGGGCAGCTCTACGTCCTGAAAGATGCTGGCGACGTCGGCTGTACCCGTGTTTTCCGCCACGCTCATCGTGTAGTCCCCTGCGGCGTCATGCGGCAGACTGCTGCGTTGGTTATCGACGCGCAGTGGTTGAAGCTTACGTAGACGACTGAAGCCATTTCGGCAGCGTCGTCGTCAGGGCCGGCCAGTAAGTTATCAGGAGTACGCCGATAAACTGGACGACCAGGATGGGGAAGGCGGCGCGGGTGACTTCGGGAATGGAACGTCCGAATCGGTAGGAGGAGAGGAAGAGGTTCATGCCGACGGGCGGGGTCAGATAACCGAGCTCCAGGTTGGCCAGGAAGATGATGCCGAGGTGCAGCGGGTCGATGTTGAATGCGACGCCGATCGGGATGATGAGCGGCACCACGACAACGATGGCGGAGTAGATGTCCATCAGGCAGCCGACCACGAGCAGAAAGAGGTTCAACATCAACAGGAACACGAGCGGCGATCGGACCGAGCCGACGACCCACGCCACCATCTGGTCGGGCACCTGCGCGTAGATCAGATAATTCGTGAAGCCCTGCGCGACTCCCAGAATCAGCAACACACCGCCAATCACCAGGCCGCACTCGACAAAGACGCGCGGCAGATCGCGATGCGGCGAGAGATCGCGGTTCAGCAGCGTCTGACTCAAGACGGCGTAGAGCGCCGTGACCGCGGCGGCTTCGACGGGCGTGGCGAATCCGCCGAAGAGCGACACCAGGCAGACGACGGGAAGTACGAGCTCCCACTTCGCGGCCCAGACGGCGGCGCAGGCTTCGCGGACTCGGAAGGGCGGGCGGTGCGATGTGCCGCGTGGCCCCAGCCAGATACCGAGCAGCGTGGTGAGCAGCAGCAGCACGACGCCAGGCAGGGCGGCGGCGAGGAAGACGTCTTCGATCGGGTGCTGGGCGATGATGGCGTAGAGGATGAGTGGCAGGCAGGGCGGGAAGAGCATTCCGAGCGAGCCGGCGCCCGTGAGCAGGCCGAGTGCGGCGCGATCGGAAAAGCCGGCACCGGTCAACACGGGCAGCAGCAATCCGCCGAGTGCCAGGATGGTGACGCCGGAAGCGCCGGTGAACGAAGTGAAGAACGCGCAGACCAGCACGGTGATGATCGCGGGGCCGCCGCGGATGGCTCCGAAAAGGGCGGTGAACACGCGTACGAGGCGGGCGGACGCGCCGCCTTCAGCCAGGACGTAGCCGGCGAGCGTGAAGAGCGGGACGGTGGGCAGCGACGGGCTGATGACGAGGCGATAGTGATCGACGGCGATGGAGGCGATGGGCGAACCTTCGCCCCAGAAGAGGATCAGCGCGGCGCCGCCCAGGACGGTGAAGATCGGCGCACCGAGGATCGTCGCGAGCAACAGCAGACCGAACGCGGGCCAGACGAGTCGCGCGGGCGCGATCGGCGACCACCAGGCCAGCGCGAGCAGGGCGGCGGCGGCGAGCAGGGCGACGCCGCGCGGCGGCCAGCGCGTGCCCGCGTGCCAGATGATGCGCAGAGCCACGAGGCCGAAGCCGACGGGTAGCGCCAATTGCAGAAACCAGACCGGCACGCCGTAGGCGATGATCTTTCCGACTTCGTATTCGTCGCGGACGAGCAGCGCGCTGCCGAGGCAGAGCGCGGTGCTGATGGCTGCCGCGGCCGACGCGGACGCGACGCGCGCTACGCTGGCGGGCCAGCCCTTCGGGAAAAACTGTGCGGCGGCGAGGGAGAGCAGGCGATTCTCGCGTGCGGCGATGGCGCCGCCGACGAGTCCGACGATCAGTGTGCCGTGCTGGACGAATGTGGAGGAGGCGGCGACACCGACGTGAAATGCCCTTCGCAGGACGATTTCGAGCAGCGGCAGGATGACCATCGCGGCGAGGGCGAAGACGGCGACGCCGTTTTCGGCGAGGTTGAGCGCTGCGCGTGCGCCGCGCAGCTTGGGGTGCGGTGTGCGCGGCGGCATCTCGCTCACGTGCGGTCGGCTCCTTCCGGTGGCCGGCCCGGCGGGGTCGGCGCGGCGCGATTCTACGGCGGCGGGGGCGGGTGCGGGAACCGAGCCGCGCGCGTCAGCAAGCGGTTTCCTGGTCGAGCCGGAGTGCGAGCGGCGGTCGGAGGGTCCGCGCGCGGGGCTGAGAAACCGCTCCCTTACGGTCGCGGCTCGGACAGGCACGGTCGCGGCTCGGGCAGACGCGGTCGCGGCTCGGACAGGCACGGTCGCGGCTCGGGCAGACGCGGTCGCGGCTCGGACAGGCACGGTCGCGGCTCGGGCAGACGCGGTCGCGGCTCGGACAGGCACGGTCGCGGCTCGGACAGGCACGGTCGCGGCGCGATCGCGCTGCCGCGGCTCGGACAGGCGCGGGCGCGGCTCGGACAGGTGGGCGAGGCACGTGCTGGAAAACTCACGGAGGCGTCACGCCCACGGCGCCGGCGGCGGGCTTGTGACTTCCGCCCACGCTGTCGGCCGCAACGACGTTCAGCGTGACGGCGGTGCCGCCGTAGGTGATGCTCCAGCGGCGGTCCGCGGGCAGTCGCGGCAAGACCTTTGCGTCAAATTCGCCATCGACGAGCAGCGTGGTCAGGATGGTGAAGCTATCGCCGATGGCGGGTGCGAAGCCGCCCACGAGCGAGACGCGGAGCGTGCCGCCGAGCGTCGCGACGCCGGTGACGACGAGCTGGTCGTGCTGCGTGCCGGGGGTTGTGCCGGCGATTTCGATGCGGAGCGTACCTGCGGCCGTCTGCGTGTATTGACCGGCGATGATGTTGTCGGCGATGGCGAGCGTTCCGACGCCCAGGCCGGGCCGCAGCTCGCCGCCGTCGATCAGCACCTTTCCCATGACGCTGCCGTCGCCCTCGAGGACTCCACCCTCGATGCGCATGGGACCGCTGCCCGGGTAAACGGCGATGTCGCCGCCGGCGAGTCGCGTGACGCCTGCGGTCTGCGTGAAGGAGGTGAAGTCGAGCACGCCGGTCTCGGCGGAGACCAGACCGGCGTTGTCAAACAGCACTTCGATCTTGGATGTTCCCGCGCCAGCGCTCTTGTGGAGTTCACCGGCGTTGTGGAAGGGTCCGATGCCGGCGCAGCAGGTCGCGAGCACGCCGACGTCGGCGACGACATTGAGCACGCCGCCAGCGAGGTTCGACAGTTCGCCGGGCCCCATGTAAATGTCGCCGCCCGACCAATTGAGCTCGCCGGCATTGTGCAGCGTTCCGAAGGCCAGAGACTTGCCGTCGCTCGTGCTGATGCTCGCGACACAGCCGGCCTCGAGCGTGACCAGCGGCGCCGGCAAGGTGTTGCCGATGGTTCCGCTCCGCCAGTCAAACGTGTCGGTGACGCGCAGCTCGCCGTCGCCGGAGATCGCGCCGCCGCTCAGCTCGAAGTTCGGGATGCTCACCGACCCGCCGCCGGCGCGCTGGAGTATGTGCAGCCATGGAATGCGTACGAGCCCGGCGCCGGTGATCGTCGCGCCATCAAGCAGCGTGTGCGAGAGTTCGAGCACGGCGCCGGCTTCGACGTTGAATGCGCCGTCGCTGGCGCCCGTCACGTCCTTGAGGCGCAGCGTGCCGACCTGAACGTCGACGCTGCCGCTGTTGTTGAACGGCACGCCGTCGAACGTCAGCGTCCCCGCGCCGGCGGATTTCACGAACGTGCCGAGGTTGTTGAAGATGCCGGTGCTCGTGCCGCCCGGGTTGGGGACGAAGAGTGCGTCGGCCTGGGCGTCGAATGTGGCTCCGTCGAGGATATTGAAAACGGAATCGGTAAACGCACTGTTCTGGAAGTACATCGTCCCGCCGCCGGTCTGCGTGCAGGTCGAGCCAGTGCCGACGTTGAGCGTGGCGAGCAGCGACTTGCCTTCGGTGCCGCGAATTTCCATGTGCGCCCCGCCGACGGCGTCGACGTTGAACACGCCGCGCACCAGCGCGCCGCCTTCCCAGATAAACGTGCCGCCGAGCGTGCCGACGGTATGGACGCCAAGTTGCGTCATGCCTGGTTTGAGCGTGAAGACGCCGTAGCTTTCCAGCTCGTTCACCTCGGCGAAGCCTTCGAGGAAGACGGTGTAGCTGGCGAGCGAGGTGAAGTCGTCGGGTCCGGGAAAGGCGCCCGAGCAACTGCCTTCGAAGGTTATGGCGTGCCAATTGTTCTTGAACTGATTGCCGCCGACGTCGCAACAATGATACCAACTGTCGGTGGCGCAGCTTCCGAGCCAGTAGGCGTCGGCGTGGGCGGCGCCGGCGCTGGCGGCGGCGGCAATCAGCGAGCTCAGCAGGCGAATCGTACGCGTGTTCATGGTTTGACTCCTCCGAAGGCCGGTCGACTCCTCCGCTTCCTCACGGTCGCGGCTCTGGCCGGACGACGGCCTTCGGATGTGTCTCGCTGGCGCGGGTGAGTTCTTACACGCTCCAGCCAGATATTTCCGAGAATTGTGCCGCGGGCGGGTTTCGTTGCCGCCGCGCGGTCTCAGTCGTATCGTATGCCGGCAGGACATCCCGGACCGCAGGCCCATGGAAAAAACGCAGACCACGCTGCTGGTGCGGCTGTGCGATCGGTCGGATCAGGCCGCGTGGCGGACGTTCGACGAGCTTTATCGGCCGTTGATGTGGTCGTATGCGCGGGCGCGCGGCCTGGAGGGCGCCGATGCGGACGACGTCGTTCAGCAGTGCGTGACCGCGGTGCTGGAGCAGATCGGGGATTATCAGCACCGGGCCAGCTTCAAGAGTTGGTTGCGGGCCATCGTCGAGCACAAGATCGTCGATCTGATTCGGAGCCGGCGGCGCGAGGTGCCCGCCGGCAGTGACGTGCAGCGCGTGGCCGCGGACGCGACCTGCAGCCCGGACGAGCTATGGGACCGGCAGTGGTCGCTGGCGCATCTGCGGCACTGCGCCGAAGTCGTGCGGCGCGAAGTCGCCGAATCCACGTATGCCGCGTTCGCGGGTTATGCCCTGGAAGGGCGCGAGGCGTCGGCGGTGGCGGCGGAGCTGGGGCTGACGGTGAACCAGGTGTATGTGGCCAAGCATCGCGTCGTGGAGCGCATTCGAGCGCTGATGCTCGAGCTGAGCGGCGAAGCGGATATCGGGCTGTGAGCGCGGATCCGTGTCCAGACATTTCGGCGTGGGAAGCGCTGATCGGCGAGCGCGGCACGGAGGACGCGCGTGCGTCCGAGCTCCGCGCGCACCTGGCGACGTGTGCGAGCTGCCGCGAGCTGCACAGCCGCATGTTGCTCAATCAGCGCGTGCTGGGTTCGCTGCGCAGCGCGTTGCGCGCCCCGGACGATGCGGGCACTGACGCACTTGTCGGCCGACGACTTGGCGCGTACGTGCTGGAGAGCCTGCTGGGCGTGGGCGGCATGGCGCGGGTCTATCGAGCGCGGCAGGAACACCCGCGCCGCACCGTCGCCGTCAAGCTGCTTCAGGCCCAGCGGCTGGCGCCGTCGAGCCTGCGGCGATTCCGGCTTGAGGCGGAGTTCCTCGGCCGGCTGCAACACCCCAACATCGCGCAGATTTTCGAAGCCGGGACGGCGGAGATCGAGCCGGCGGCCGGCGGCGAGCTGAGCGGCGCGCAGCCGTTCTTCGCGATGGAGCTGGTGGCGGGCAGACCACTGGGCGAGCACGTGTCGCAGGCGCGGCTGGGCGTGCGCGAACGCCTGGCGCTTTTCGTGAAAATCTGCGACGCCGTCCAGTATGCCCACCAGCAGGGCGTGATCCACCGCGATCTGAAGCCGGGCAACATCCTGGTCGACGAGCGCGGCGAGCCGAAGATTCTCGATTTCGGCGTGGCCCGCGCCACCGATGCCGACGTGCAGGTCACCACGCAGCAGACCGACGTGAACCAGCTCATCGGCACGCTGGCGTACATGTCGCCCGAGCAGGTCAGCGGCGATCCCGCGGCGCTCGACGCACGGTCGGACATCTACACGCTGGGCGTCGTGTGCTACGAGCTGCTGACCGGACGGCGGCCGCATGATCTGCGCCAACGGTCGATTCCCGAGGCGGTGCGCGCCATTCGCGAGGATGATCCCGCGCCGCTCAGCTCGATCGAGCGCTCGTTCCGCGGCGACCTGGACACGATCGTCGCCAAGGCGCTCGAGAAGGACCGCACGCGGCGCTACGCGTCGGCCGCGGAGCTGGCGGCCGACGTTCGGCACTACCTGGCGCACGAGCCGATCTCGGCCCGCCCCGCCAGCACGATCTATCAACTGCGGAAATTCGCGCGGCGGAACGCGGCGCTGGTGAGCGGCGTGGCGCTGGCGTTCGTCGGGCTGCTCATCGGACTGATTGTCTCGACCTGGCAGGCCTGGCGCGCCACCGTCGCCGAGCACGAAGCCCGCCAGCAGACCGTGCTGGCCGAGCAGCGGCTGCGCGAGGCGCAAAAGGCGCGGGCCGCGGCCGACGAGCAGCGTCGCGCCGCGGAGCGCTCGCGCGACGAAGCCGACGCGGCGACGCGCTTTCTGGCGGAGATGCTGGAGTCGGCGGCGCCGGGCGCGCTGGGTCGCGAGGCGACGATCCGCGAGGTGCTCGACTGGGCGACGAAGCGCGTCGAGAGCGAGTTGCCCGATCAGCCGGCGATCCAGGCCCGGGTGCGCGACGCGCTGGGCGTTACGTACATGGGGCTTGGCGAGCTGGATGCCGCCGGCGGGCTGCTTCAGCAGGCGCTCGACGCGCGGCGCCGCCTGCTGGGCGACGAGCATCCCGACACGCTGCGCACCACCAACAACCTCGCCAACCTGCTCGCTCAACAGGATCGGCTCGAAGAGGCCGAGGCGCTGTATGCCCACGTGCTGAGCGTGCGGCGCCGGCTGCTCGGAGCGGACGCGGCCGAGACGCTCGTCACGCAGAATGATCTGGCGATGCTGCAACTGGCGCAGGGCCGCTTCGACGAGGCCCGCGCGCTGCTCGAAGACGCGCTTGCGGTCAGCCGCCGCGCGCTGGGCGACACGCATGCCGACACCATCGTCGCGTTGAACAATCTCGCACTGGCACACATGAACCGCGGCGACGCGGCCGCCGCCGAGCCGCTGCTGCGCGAAGCGCTCGAGGCGGCGCAGCGCGAGGCGGGCGCGGATCATCCGGCGGCGATCAAGGCGTCGCTGAATCTGGGGCTGCTGCTGACGTCGGATGGGCGCTGGGACGAGGCGGAGCGGCTGCTGCGCGGCGCGCTGCCGCGCGGACGGCGCGTGCTGGGCGAGGCGCATCCCGACACGCTGCGGATGATGACCGGGTTGGCGATGCTGCAACATCAGCAGGGGCGCGGGGCCGAGGCCGAGCCGCTCTACGTCGAGGCGCTGGCGGCGTGCCGCCGAACGCTGGGCGATGAGCATTCCGAGACGCTGCGCGTGATGAATAACTTGGGCCGGCTGTACAGCGACCTGGACCGGTTGGACGAAGCCGAGCCGCTGCTGGCGGCGGCGGTCGCGCGGGCGCGCGTCGAGAAGGTGCCGGAGTGGCTGCTGGGGGCGTTTCTGACGAGTCACGCGCACTGCCTGGTGAAGCAGGGGCGCGCGGCGGCGGCCGAGCCGCTGCTGGTCGAGGCGGTCGAGCTGCTGAAGCGCTCGCTGGGAGCTGGTCATGGCCAGACGGCGCAGGCGGCGCGCGAGCTGCTGGCGATCTATGAGGCGGACGGGCGGGAGGCGCTGGCGGAGCCGCTGAGGAAGATGCTGGCGGGGGCGGGGGAGTGATGAGTCATGTGGTCGAGTGTCAGGCGCCGGACGGCATGCGCATGTCGAGGCGTTGGCTGCGCTGCGTTACGTAGGGTGCATCCCTGATGCACCGCACGACCTTCGGACGCGGGTTGTGTGGTGCGTCGAGGGACGCACCCTACGTTACTGAGCCACGCAGGGTGCATCCCTGATGCACCGCACGACCTCAGCACGCGCCCTGCATCACGCTTGCGACGAGCAGCTCAATATCGAATGCATCCAACGCCCCGTCGCCGTTCACGTCGCCTGCCACGGGCGAACAGCGCGGCGCCGCGGGATCGGTCAAAAGCTCCACAAAATCGTCGATGTCGAAACCGTTGACCGACCCGTCGCAATTGACGTCGCAGGGCAGGCAGGCGTCTTCGCGAACGACGAGCGCCGCCGGCAGGCTGACAATCTCGCCGCAAGGATTGGCCAGCAGCAGGTCGTATTCGCCGCCGTCGGCCGTCGCGACGTCGCGAATCAGCAATCTGGGCGTCGCAGCACCTTGAATCCGCGGATCGTCGACGAGCGCCACACCGTCGCGCCGCCATTGATACGTCGTGTCGGGCTCGTCGTCCGCGGGCACGGAAAACAGCGCGCTGCCGCCAATGCAGCAAATGGCCGAACTCGGGTCCTCGACAATCCGGGGCTGTCGCAGGTTCAGCGAACTGAAGATGTAAGGCTGCGGATCGGATCTACTTCCATAGCCGCCGTAGACCAGAAACTCGTCTTGCTGCACGTTGTAGGTCATCGCGTGGTCCCCGCGCGGCTGTACGTGTACGTCCAGCAGCCGCCACTCCCGTCCGTCGTAGCTCCAGGTATCGGCGCGATACGGGGCTCCGGGACCGTAGCCGCCGGTCATGAGTGAAATCCGGCGCGTCGGATCATATTCCATTGCATGAGAAATGCGACGGGTTGGTGACGTGGGCGTCACGATCTGTCTCCAGAGGACGCCATCCCACTCCCACGTATCGCCAAACATCGTCGTACTCGACTCACCGCCAAACAGCACACACACGCGTCGCGCGGAGTCGTAGACCAGCGTGTGGTCGGAACGCGGTGCGGGGCCGCCGGTGGCGCGCAGTAGCCACCCTTTTCCGTCCCATTCCCACGTGTCGCCGAAACGCGGCTGGTTTGTGGTACCGTCGACGCCGCCGAACAGCACCACGACGCCGCGTGTGCTGTCGTACGCGGTTGCACAACGGTGCCGTCGGCCGGGTCCGGTCGTTGCGACACGCCGCCAGGCTTCGCCGTCCCACTCCCACGTGTTCCCGGCCTCGGGCCAACTGTCATACGATCCGAACGCCACCGCGACATTCCGACGTGTGTCGAATGACATCGAAACCTCGCTGCCCAGTCTGCCGGAGGAGGGCAGTTGCTCCCAGACACTGTCCCAGCGCCACAGTTCGTCGTACCCGGAGTGCGATCCGGGCCGAATGTAGCCGGAGAAGAGCAGCACATGATCCCACGCTGGACAGTACACCATTTGCGACCAGATGCGCTCGCCCGGCTCGGTCGCCTCGATGGTTCTCCAGTCGCCGCACCATTGACCCGTGGCCGGCGCGGCCGCGGACACCACCATCGCGAAAGCTGCAGTGCGAGTTGACATGCGTGCCATACACATTCCACGTTCTCAGGCGTCAGGAAATATCGAGATCGGCTTCACACCCATCTGACGGTATTTGGCATTGAGCGGGCCATCCACGAGGTGTTCGCCTGAATTCGGCGGTAACGGACTGGGCGCGGCAGGATTCGAACCTGCGTAGGCGTAAGCCAACGGGTTTACAGCCCGTCTCCTTTGGCCGCTCGGACACACGCCCGCGAGTGGCACATCCTGCGGCGGCCGGCGCCGCCGCAAGCGGGTAGTTTCAACGACGATCGGGCAAAAATCAACGCGCCTCGCGGCGGCGACATCCAGCCGCCGGCGTGATTCGCCGATAGAAATTCTGCCGGGTCGCGGGGCATCTGCGGCCAATAAAATGCTGTTTGGCGAGTTCTGGAGCGACGGAAATCGCGATCGCCCAGAAATCTCGCTCCCGCCGCGCTTTTCCTCAAGAAATTATCACCATCCGGCCGATATCAGTCCTAGAGCGACCGCGGCTGAGGGATCAGCCGACCAGGTGCCGGGCCGGCACCGCCGTTCTGTCACGGATGATCGTGAGGCAACAGAGCCTCGGTGTCGATTGCGAGCGTTCCGTGGAGGCGGCACTCATGATGAAAGAGCTTGTGACCATTCAGACGAGTCGAATTGCCACGCCCTTTTCGGCGGTTTATCGGCACGAGGGCGGTGGACGTACGGCGGCGTTGCCGCCGGGCGTAGGAACCGTTGATCCGATCGAGATTTCCGACGACGCGCGGACGAGCGCCGACGAAAGCGCGGTGCGTGACGAGCTGGTGGCTCGCATTCGCGCCGAGATCGCGGCGGGCCGTTACGAGACGCGCGAGAAGGTCGAAGTCGCGGTGGATCGGCTGATTCAGGACCTGGACTTGTAACACGGACGACCGTCTTTTGAGGACCATGGAGTCCGAACGGCCGGGCCTGCCGAGTGCGGGCCCGGCCGCTATGTTGAATGGCGAATAGCGAGTTGAGAATAACGAGTTGAACTGCGACGGCGCCTTGAACCGCATGGCCACGGAGGGCCGACGCGACGGCCGACGCGACGGCCGTAATAGCGAATAGCGCGTTGAACTGCGACGCCGCCGTGTTCGCCAAGCGGCACAATTCGTTATTCGCTATTCGACATTCGCTATTCCATGACGCGGGCGGCGTCGGGGCTGGCGTGCGCGACGCGGTCGTGGGCGTCGCGGATGACCGGCTCGGGATAGCCTTCGTGCTCGAGAATGCGGAGGGCGTTGCGCGTATGGGCCGGGCCGCTGCGAATCCGATAGTCGAAGACCAGGCCGTGCGAGCCGAGGTCCTCGCGAAAGTGGAAATTGCGGGCGCTGTCGCCGTCGGCCAGCTCGGTCAGGGCGCGGTCGTGCGTGGCGAGCAGAAAAAAGTGCGGCGTCGATCGCAGCAGGTGCCGGGCGACGGCGACGCTGGCCGCGGTCTGCTCGGTCGAGTTCGTGCCGCGGAACGGCTCGTCGATCAGCCCGAGGATCGGAGTCGGCCCGGCCGGGGGGAGTACCATGCGGCGTAACTGGCGCACCTCGGCCATGAAGTAGCTCTCGTGCCGCGCCAGGTTGTCGCGGGCGCGCAGGTCGCTGATCAGGCGGACGGGCGCCCAGCACATCTCGTCGGCCAGCACAGCTCCGCCGCACTGCGCCAGCAGGACGTTGGCGCCGGTCATGCGCAGGAAGGTGCTTTTGCCGGCCATGTTGGAGCCGGTGATGATCCAGGTGCGGACGCGGGCGTCGAGGTCGAGGGAATTGCCGACGGCCTCGGCGGGCGGGATGAGCGGGTGGCGGCCGCTGGCGAGCTGGAGGCGGTATTCGTCGGAGAGCCGCGGAAAGACGGCCCCGGGCTGTTCGGCCGCGTAGCAGGCCAGGCTGAGCAAGGTTTCGAGATCGGCCAGCGCGGAGAGCCCGGTGACGAGCTCGTCGCGGTGCGGCAGGGCGCGGTGCAGGATGGCGCCGACGACGTGCGCATCCCAGAACACGATGCGGTTGAGGATGGCGTGGACGATTCCGCCGCTCTCGGACCAGGCGATGCGTCGCGCCAGGCTGGGGAGCACGGGCGCGGCGCGCGCCAGGCGTTCGCGGAGCTGCGCGAGTTCGGCGTCGGCGGGCAGGAGGCGGGCGGCGGTCTGCGCGACGGCGCCGTAACCCCGGGCGGCCCAGCCGACGCTCTGCCAGAGCGCCAGGAACTCGCGCATCGGTCCGGCGGCCAGTGCCAGCAGGAAGCTGCTGACGACCAGAACCGCGAGGATGAGCAGCAAGCCGAGCAGTGCCGATCCGCCGCCGGTCCAAGAGAGCGCGACGACGGTGACGAGGAAAGTCGGGATCGAGAGCCAGCGCAGGACGCGGATGGGCGGGCGGGTATGCAAGGCGCGCGTTTCGCGCACGGCGCGGATGAACTGCGCCAGTTCGGCGTCGTGCCCGCGAAGCTGGGCGGCGGCGGCCAGCAGCTCCATGCGGGCGGCGTGCTGCTGCGCGAGCCAGCGGACCGACTCCTGCCGGGCGCGGATGTGCGCGGCCGCCAGCAGCGGGTGATCCAGCGCGTCGCGCAGGCGCAGCGCGCCCAGGTGCGTCGAGGTGCGGTTCAGCAGGCTGAACAACCCGAGCGGCGTCGCGTAGACGTCGAGGTCGTCGCGCTCCTGATCGGTCAGCGGCCAGGTCGGGCCGGGATCGAGCACCGAGTGCAGCACGTCCTCGGCGTCCGCCGGCCGGGACGCAGATCGGATGGTCACGGGCTCGCCGGCAGCGCGCTGCTGCGCCTCGGCGATGATCACGAGTGTGCGATCGGCCTGGTCGCGGACGGCGCGGACGCGCAGATGCCGGACGACTGAAGCGACGAAGGCGATCAGGCCGACCAGCGCGATGCCGCCGGTGAGCGGGACGTTTCCGTTGTAGAAGAACCAGGGCAGGACGACGATGACGAACGTCAGGAGGCGCGTCCAAGACCAGGTGGACTCGCGGCGGTGCCATTCGTCGCGATGCCGTCGGGCGGCGCCATGAAAGCCGCCGAGCCAGGATTGGAAGTCGGTGAATGCGGGTTCCATGCGTGCGTGCGAGCGCTCCGAGCGCGCCGCGCGGGGCTGCGAAGGCCCGCGGGGCTGGTGGGATTGTAAGCGGGGGGAGCGGCGATGGGCATGTTTTTCGGTGGGCGCGCACCTGAGCGGGAATTTTCGATGCACCGGCGCTTCGTCGCGCGTGCGGCGGGAATCAGCGGCCCATGAAGACGAGGTAGGCACCCATGACGATGAGGGCGAAGCCGGCGGCGTGGTTCCACGTGACGCGTTCGCCGAGGTAGGTGGCCGAGAAGACGCAGAAGACGGTGAGCGAGACGACTTCCTGGATGGTCTTGAGCTGGGCGGCGTTGAATCGGCCGTGGCCGAAGCGATTGGCCGGGACCTGGAAGCAGTACTCGGGCAGGGCGATGAGCCAACTGACCAGGACGGCCTGCCACAGCGCCGTCTCGCGGAACTTGAGGTGTCCGTACCAGGCGACGGTCATGAAGACGTTCGAGAGGGTCAGCAGCACGACGGTGAGCATGGGGCCTCCGAAACGGGCGGTTCAGACGTTGATTTGTCGGCGGCCGAGCGGCCGGGGAGTGCACGCGGAGGCGGCGGCTCTACATGTGATCATCGTCCGAACCAGCCGCCGTCGATCGCGACGATCGTTCCGCTGATGTAGTCGCCCTCGGCGAGCAGGAAGTGAATCAGTTCGGCGACTTCTTCGGGCGTTCCGGCGCGGCCGAGCGGGATGCGTTCGAGCAGGCGTTGCCGCAGGGCCGGGTCGAAGGACTCGGGCCAGCCGGCGACGCCGGGCGCCACACCGACCACGGTTACGTCGGTCGCCAGGCTGCGCGCCAGCGCGCGGGTTTGCGTCTCCAGCGCGCCTTTCGTGATGCAATAGCCGAGGTAGGCCGGGGCCGGCTGTGCGACGGCGGCGTCGCAGAGGTTGATGATGCGCCCGCCTCCCACGGCGCGAAACGACTCGTTTGCGGCCAGCGCCAGCAGCAGTGGGGCGGTGACGTTGACGGCCATCATCCGCTCCCAGCGCCGCAGAGCGAAGTCGTCGACGGACATGCGCTCGAAGATCGACGCGTTGTTGATCAGGACGTCGAGCCGGCCGAAGCGTTCGACGACCTCGGCCGGCAATCGCCGCACCGCCTCCGGCTCGGCGAGGTCGCACGAAAAGGTCTCGGCGCGGACACCGTCGGCACGGCATAGCGCCGCGCAGGACGCGGCGTCGGCTGCGGAAGTGAGGTAGTGCACAGCGACATGGCATCCGGCCCGCGCCAGGCGCAGCGCCGTAGCGCGGCCGATGCGCCGTGCGCCGCCGGTGATCAGGGCGACTTTATCGCGCAGTTCCACGGAGCGGGGCCTTTCGATCTACACGCGGGCGGATGCGATGGCGCCGTCGCGCAGCTCGCAGACGCGGTCGGCGCAGGCGGCCACGCCGCTGTCATGCGTCACCATGACAATCGTCTGGCCGTCGCGATGCAACCCGCGGAGCAGCGCGAGGATCGAAGACCCCGTTTCGGCGTCGAGATTGCCGGTGGGCTCGTCGGCGAAAAGCACGCGCGGGCGGTGAACCAGAGCGCGGGCGATGGCGACGCGCTGCCGCTCGCCGCCGGAGAGTTCGGCCGGCCGGTGCGACAGGCGGCCGGCCAGACCGACGCGGTCGAGGATCTCGTGGGTGTCGCGGTTTGCGGCGGCGCGGGCGCCCGGCCAGGCGAAGAGCGAGCAGCCGACCATTCGCGCGAGCAGTACGTTCTCCAGCACGTTCAGCTCGGGCAGCAAGTGATAGAACTGGAAGACGAATCCGAAAGCGCGGCGGCGGAGCTCGACCATGCGGCGTTCGACGCCGCTGAAGCTGTCGTCGAACTGCGAGCGCTGCGGCCGCGGCTGGGCGGTGGAGAAGGTGGGCGTGCGTTCGAACCAGACCTGGCCGCGCTGCGGCACATCCAGCGCGCCGAGGACGTGCAGCAGCGTGCTCTTGCCGCAGCCGGATTTTCCCATGATGGCGACGAATTCGCCCGCGGCGACGGACAGGCTGCACTCGCGCAGGACGGTCAGCGCGCCGCGGCCCATCTGAAAGCTGCGATGCAACCCCTCGGCGCGAAGCAACGCGGCCTCACTCATGGCGCAGCGCCTCCACCGGGTGCATCGTGCCGGCCCGCCAGGCGGCGGCGACGGCGCCGAACGTCGAGGCCAGGATCGCGACGAGAAAGATGCGGGCGAGATCCTCGGGGCGGACGGTGCTGGGGATGTCGTCGAAGGAGTAGACGCTGCGATCCCAGACGCGCCAGCCGAAGGCGTCGGTCAGGATGGTCTGAAAGTCGTTGATGTGCCGGACGAAGATGTATCCGAAGCCGGCGCCCATCGCCCCGCCGACCACGCCGACCGCCGCCCCGTAGCAGAGGAAGATCGACGCGACGCCGACGGACGACCCGCCGATGCTTTTGACGATGCCGATGTCGCGGGTTTTCTGGAGAGCGATCATGTAAAGGATGCACATGACCAGCACGATGGCGACGATCGAGATGATGCCGAAGAGCATGGTGACGAGATTACGCTCGTTCTCGACCGGTCCGATGACGTGTACCTGCGACTGTTCCCACGTGACGGCTTCGATGTCCTGCACCAGGCCCCACTCGGTCGTGGTCAGGGCCACGCCGATGCGGTTGGGCAGCTCGCGGTAGGCGGCGGTCAGCCGGGTGCAGAGCGCGTCGGCGTCGACGCCCGGCTTGATCTTGATCTGAATCTGCGAGCAGCGGCCGGGCGAGCGGCCGCTCCCGTCGGCACGCTCGGCGGCGTCCCAGAGCAGCAGGCCTTGCAGGTTCTCGAAATCGACGTAGCTGTGCTTGGAGTCGATTTCGAAGATGCCCGTGCGCGAGTCGTCGGCGTAGCGGAAGGCCAGTTTCTTGGGTGTGTCGATCGAACCGCTCAGGCTGGTCGGCACGATGGTCAGCGCGACCTCTTCGCCGCGCGGGTACCAGCGCGTGTAGCGCCCGTCGGGCTGGCGGCGGGCGACGATGTCGCGGCCGATGATGATACCGGGTGACGGGACGCCGGCCAGCGCCGGTGGGCCGATGCCGTCGGGCGTCTCGTTGGCGGCATAGAAACCGGGAATGCCGGGGTGGCCGCGCTCGTGAAGCAGGCGATTGACGATGTTTGGCGTCGCGTCGTCGTCCTGGACGCCCGCGCGGTGAGCGGCGGCCCCGGCCGACCGGTAGGGTTCCGGCAGGTCGATGCCGCTCGCCGCCGAACGGCCGAGCAGCGGCTGCTGCTGGTCGGCGAGCGTGGTCGTGCCGGGGTACATGCGATCGTAGTACAGGCCGGCGCCAAACGCGCTGACGTTGCGCACTTCGTCCAGCCGCACGCCGACCACGCTGACCGGATGCGTCGCGCCCGTCGACGGAAATCGCAGCAGGCCGAAGGTGTAGATGATCGGCGTGGCCTTGGCGATCTCCGGCCATTTTGAGATTTCGGCGATGAACTCGTCGTAGAGCGGGAAGCCGCCGAAGCGCTTGTTGTCGACGATGATGTCGCCCAGCAGGCCGCGGGCGCGCTGCTTGACGGTGTCGAGAAAGCCGCCCATGACGGACATGACGATCAGAACCATCGCCGTGCAGAGCATGATGGCGGCGATCGCGAAGAAGGCGATCTGGCGCTTGCGCAGGTAGCGAAGGGTCAGAAAAAGGCGATACACGCGGGCGATCCGTGGGTGGGTCGGGGGGGTTGTTTCGGCGGACGCGGGCGCGGTGCGGTCACGGGCGCGCTCCCCCGAATGCCTGCCGCGGAAGACTGAGGACGACGCCGATACCGACGATCAGCCAGATCGCGGCGCCCAACAGGATGGCGAGGGTTGAGAACGCGCCGCTCACGCCCTCGCCGAACCACGCCGCGCCTGGAGCCCGGAACGGCAGCACCAGCCCGGTCAGCAGGCAGAAGTACGCGAAGTAGCCGCGGATGGCGAGCCGCAGGATGAACGCCGCGACGCGCAGTGCGACGCGTGCCACGGCGGGGAGCCAGATCAGCACACCGATCGACACGGCGGCAGCGGCCACGACCCACGGCCATTGCGCCGCGAGGGGCCGCGCGGCGCGGACGACGGCGTAGATCGGCCCCATCAGGGCCCAGAGCCACAGGTGTGCCAGCCAATCGCCCACAGGTTCGGCCTTCTGTCGTCAGCGTTCGTCAGCGTTCGTTCGTCGGCGTTCGTTCGCGGCGCTAGCGCGGTCGTTCGCGGACGGGGGATCATATCCGCGAGTCGGCACGGAATCGAAGCGCCCGGGGCGGGGCGGCGCGCTTGCATGTGTGGCACAGCCGCCCTCGGCTGTGCCGGCTCGGCAGGACCCTCGCCCCCCGCCCAAGCGTCCCGCCCGCGCGGGGCCGCGTCCGGGATACAATGGTCCAAAAAGTTGCGCTCCAGCCGGAGGATGGTGCATGGAACAGCTCACGTTTCGACGATTGCTGCGGACGGCGATCGCCTGCGGTGCTTCCGACTTGCACCTTCAGGCCGGCGCCGCGCCGCTCGTGCGGATCGACGGCCGGTTGCACGCGGTGGCGTGTCAGGCCCTTTCCGCCGAGCAGTTGCACGCCTGCGCCGGCGAAGTGCTGGACGACATTTCAGCGGGCATCCTGGCGACCGAAGGAAGCTGCGACCTGGCTTATGTGCTGGACGGGGCGGAGCGCTTTCGCGTCAACGTGTTCATGACGATGGGCGTGCCGGTGCTGGCGATCCGCCGCGTCAGCGACCGCATCCCGTCGTTCGAGGAGATGCACCTGCCGGAGAGCCTGGCGGATATCGCCAGCGTGCAGCGCGGACTGGTGCTGGTGGCGGGCATGACCAGCAGCGGCAAAAGCACGACCATCGCCGCCATGCTGGGACACATCAACCGCAATTATGCCCGGCGGATCATCACGATCGAGGACCCGATCGAGTTCGTGCACCGCAGCGACCGCTCGCTGGTGGCGCAGATCGAGGTCGGCCGCGACACGCGCAGCTACGAAGACGCCATCCGGCACGTGCTGCGGCAGGACCCGAACGTCATCATGGTGGGCGAGATGCGCGACCTGGCGAGCATCCGCGTGGCGCTGCGGGCGGCGGACACGGGGCATCTGGTCTTCGCCACGGTGCACGCCACCAACGCCCAGCAGACCGTCGAGCGCATCATCGCCATGTTCGACCCGCAGCAGCACAATCTGCTGCTGACACAACTCGCGTTGAACGTCGAGGCCGTGATCGCGATGCGGCTGGCTTACGCCCGCGAGGGCGGTCGGCTGCCGGTGTGCGAGATCATGCGCGGCACGGGCACGGTGCGCAAGCTGATCCTGGAGAATCGCGTGACGGCGATCCCGCAGGCGCTGATCAACCGCGACAACGGCATGCAGTCGTTCGACCAGCACCTCGACGATCTGTTCAAGACGCGCAAGATTACGGCCGACGAGGCCATCCGTCTGGCGACCAACCCCGAGGCGCTCACGATGGCCATGCGCGGATTTACAACCAGCGACATGTCACGCGGGCTGGTGCGCTGAGCGGACTGGGCTTGGCCGCCTTTGGCATGATGATCGATGTTAGACCAGGTCCGTGGCATTGTCGTCCGGCGTTGTGTTGAACGATCGCGTTCGCGACTTCGCGCGCTATTCGTGTGCCTGATCGCGCTCCTCGGCGTACCGCTGGCGCTGTGGTTCAGCGACGTCATCGAAGACCTCTTGGCGGTCCATTATCTAGCTGCAATTTGTGTCTCATTCCTTGTCTACGCCGTCTTTCTCATCGCGGCGGCGTTCTTACTATTTCGCCGCGCCGTGTACAGGCACCTGACCGAAGCGGTCGTCGACTGCCGCTATCCGCTCTGCGTCCACTGCGGCTACGATCTGCAGGGTCTGGCCGAACCGCGCTGCCCGGAGTGCGGCGCGACGTTCGATACGCGGTTGCTGACGCCTTCTCAGGAAACGCACGCGGCGCACGGCCAGACGAGGCGCAGTGATCGCCGCAATCCGCACGACAGCAGCACGCACGATGCGAGTAACGACGCGAGCACACGATGACCGACTCCCCGATGCGTGACGACCATACGACCGTTGCCCAACTCCGCGGCTTGCTGACCCAATTCGTCGCCGAGCGCGACTGGCACGTCTATCACGACGCCAAGAACCTCTCGATGTCGATCGCGATCGAAGCCGCCGAGCTGATGGAGCACTTCCAGTGGGTCCGCAACGAGGATGTCGCCGCTCTGCGCGCCGACGGCGCCAAGCTGGCGGAAGTCCGTGAAGAGCTGGCCGACGTCGTCGCCTATGCGCTCGCCCTGGCTAACGTCCTCGAGATCGACCTCGCCTCCGCCATCCAGGACAAGATGCGCAAGAACGAGCAGAAGTATCCGGCGGCGCAGTTTCGGGGCGTGTGGTACAAGCCGAAGGCGTGAGTGGGGGGCGGGAGTCGGTATAATCGGTGAATCGGGTCGGAGCGCAGAGCGGTGGCGAAGAATGCGCCCGAGGAACCACGGCCAACGCACGGCATTCACGCTCATTGAGCTGCTGGTCGTGATCGCGATCGTCACCATCCTGATCGCGGTCCTGGCGGGCAGTCTGGGGCGCGCTCGCGAGCAGGCCCGCACCACCCGGTGTCTCGCCAACCTGCGCTCGATCGGCCAGGCGATGTGCATGTACTTCGGCGAGTGGAACGACTGGTTTCCGTTCGCACGAAGCAACTGGCCGGGGGGCGGCCTCCCGCTGCACCCGTTCTATTACGGCGGTCACCCGGGGCGGCCGGGCTGGCCGGGCTACGACCGACCGGAGCTGCGCGACTCGCCGCAGGGCCGGCCGTTCAACGCGTATCTGTATTCGAATCTCTCCGAGACGTGCGATGATCCGAGCCAGGTCGGCCGGCCCGAGTTCGAGCAGCGCCGCAATCTGCCGGTCTTCGCGTGTCCCTCGGACATCGGCGGGATTTCCCATACGCAGAGCGCGGATGAGATCGTCGGTCCGCCGGCCTACTTCAAGTTCGGCAGCAGCTACGACATGAACTATCACTTCGTCTGGCACTGGGCAGCGGCGTCGGACCCGGACGATCCGCAGCGTTTCGTCGAGCGGCCGGCGGAGCTGAAGGCGGTCTACCTGCAGGCGAGCAATCACTTTCTGTCGCGGCAGATGGCGGCGCATTCCTCGCGATTCGTCATTCTGTTCGAAGACCCGTTCGACTCAGCGCAGTGGAACAACGTCCGCCGCCACGGCTGGCACCGGCAACTGGATCGTCATTCGTTTCTGTTTCTGGACGGGCACGCGGCATACGTTTTGGCGGACGCGTCGCGCGGGAACTCGGGTCTGGGCTGGAAAACCTCGGCGGGCGCGTGGTTCTACGATCCGAACGATCCGGACTACCTGTATCGCGAGTTGGGGCCGAAGTAGTCGGTATCAGCAGCACCCTGCCGCTGTGGCATCCGAACGGGCAGAAGTATCCGGCCGCGCCGTTTCGGGGCGTGTGATACCAGCCGAAAGGATGAGGGCCGCTCGCTTTGCACGTCATTGGCAGGGCAGGTCGCTGTTGGGCGACCTGCCGTCCGAACCGAGTTCAGCGACCGGTGCACGCCAGCCAGCTCAGCAGCTCATCCGCGACCGCGTACATCCGCGCCAGGGCGCCGTGCGTCCGGGCCGCGACGTGCGGCGTGAGAATGCAATTCGGACACGTCCACAGCGTGTGCGTCCGCGGCAGCGGCTCCGGATCAGTCACGTCGAGCGCCGCCCCCGCCAGCGCGGCACTGCGCAGCGCGTCAGCCAGCGCGCCGGCTGCGACCACCGCGCCGCGCGCCGTGTTGACCAGGTACGAGCCGGGGCGCATTCGCGCCAGGGCGGCGGCGTCGATCATGCCGCGCGTCTCGGCCGTCAGAGGAACGTGCAGCGTGACGACGTCGCTGCCCGCCAGCAGCTCGGCTTGCTCCACCGCCGTGGCGCCGAACGCGAACGGCCCGACCGGGACGATGTCGTTATAGAGCACGCGGGCGCCGAAGCCGGCCGCGCAGATTCGCCCCACGCGGCTGCCGACGCGCCCCATGCCGATGATGCCGACCGTCAGCTCGCGCAACTCCCGGCCGTGCGGCCGCTCGCGCGCCGCGGCAAACCACCCCTCGGCGTATTGCCCGGCGAGCCGCGGAATCGGCCGCAGCATTTGCAGCATCAACCCGACCGTGAACTCCGCCACGCTGTCCGCGTTCGCCAGCGGGGCGTTGATCACGTGGATGCCGCATGCTTCGGCGGCGGCCACGTCGATGTGGTCGGTGCCGACGCTGGCGGTCGCGACGACGCGCAGCGCGCCGCCGGCTTCGAGCACGCGGCGCGTGACGCGCGTGCTGCTGCGCACCAGCAGCGCGTCGCACGCCGCCGCGAGCCGGACCAGCTCGTCTTCGTCGCGCGACGCGGCCCGCAGCAGCTCGGCTCCGGCCGCGAGCCGCCCTTCGGCCGCGGCGTCGAGCGGCTCGCTCAATCCGATCCGCCAGCGCACGCTCATCGCCGTCGCCACCTCATGTCCGCACCCTTCCCGTCATGCCGCACCCGGACCGTTGAGGGGCACGAGCGACGCGCGCCGCAACTGGCCGCAGGCGGCGTTCGCATCGCGGCCGCGCGACGTGCGGACATGAGCATTCACGCCCTGCCGCCGCAGGATGGATTGAAACTCGAACGCCGACTCGGCCGACGGTCGCTCGAACGGAAGCGTGGGGACGGGGTTGTAGCGCAGCAGGTTGACGTTGCAGCGCAGGCGGCGCGCCAGCTCCGCCAGCCGCAGGGCGTGCGCCGGCAGGTCGTTGACACCGGCGAGCAGCACGTACTCGAGCGTGATCTCGCGGCCCGTGCGGTCGAAGTACTCGCGGCAGGCGTCGATCAATTCGGCGATCGGCACGCCCTTGCCCCAGGGGATCAGCTCGCGGCGCAGGTCGTCGTCGGGCGCGTGCAGCGAAAGCGCCAGGTTGATCGCCAGGTGCTCGCCGGCCAGCCGGCGAATCTGCGCCGGCAGCCCCACGGTGCTGAGCGTGATCCGCCGGGCGCTGATGCCCATGCCGTCCGGCGCCATGATAATGCGAATGGCGTGCACGACCTGCTCGTAGTTGGCCAGCGGCTCGCCCATGCCCATCAGGACGACGTTCGAGAGCCGCGCCGCGTCCGCCCCGGTGTCGCCGCGCGTCACGAGCCGCCGGACGCGCATGGCCTGCTCGACGATCTCGCCGGCCGACAGGTTGCGCTCGACGCCGTCGAGCCCGCTGGCGCAGAACCGGCAGCCCACCGGGCAGCCCACCTGTGACGAGATGCAGGCGGTGTGGCGGTCGGGTTCGGGAATCCAGACGGTTTCGACGGCGGCGCCGTCGGGCCAGGTGATCAGCAGCTTGGCGACGCCGTCGGCCGCGTCGGTCTGGCGCGTGATGGTGCCGCGGTAGAGTTCGGCCCGCTCGTCGAGCTGCGCGCGTAACGTCTTGGAGAGGTCGGACATCTGGTCGAAGGCGGTTGCCCCGCGCTGGAAGATCCAGGCGCGAAGCTGCGCGGCGCGGTAGGGCTCCAGCTCGAACTGGGCGGCGAAGGCCCGCATCTCGTCCAGCGTCTGGCCGAGCAGGTGCGTGCGCTGCGTGTCGGAAGCCGGCGGCGATGCTGCCATGACGGGAGAGTATAGAAGCTGTCGGAGCCGCCCGCTCGGGCGCAGTCGTGCTGCGCCGAGCCGTTCGGGACTGAGACTTACCTCTGAGCGCTGGCTTGCGTCACGTTCGGTTCCGGCTCGGCGCCGGCGGACGGCGCCGCGGCCGGCGCGGCGGCGGGGCGGTCGGCGCGGAAACGGCTCGCCGCGCCCGGCGTGGCGCCGCGGCGCGTGCGGACGATGTAGATCGGCCGCTGCTTGGCTTCGTCGTAAAGCCGCCCCAGGTACTCGCCAATGATCCACAGCACCAGCAACTGCATCCCGCCCAGCCCGAGCACCGCGGCCAGGATCGAGCTCCAGCCCGGCTGCGTCAACCGCGTGAACAGTGCCGCCCACAGCACGAACAGCAGATACCCGGCCGCCGCCAGCGACACGCACGCCCCCAGCAGACCCGCGAAACGCAGCGGCCAGGTCGAGAACGAGAAGATCGCGTCGCCCGCCAGCCGGGCCATCGAACGCCACGAGTATTTCGACCGGCCCGCGAAGCGCGGCTCGGCGTCGTAGGCGATCTCGCGATACTCGAATCCGATCCACTGCACCAGGCCGCGGTTGAACCGGCTGCGCTCGCGGCATGCCAGAAACGCGTCCAGCGCCTCACGCGACAGCAATCGGAAATCGGCGGCCCCCGGCGTCACGCGCACCGACGCCAGCAGCGAGAGCACCCGGTAAAACACGCGCGACGTGCCGCGTTTCAGCGCATTGTCGTCGGCGGGCTCGCGCCGGATCGTCTGCACCACGTCGGCCCCGTCGCGCCAAGCTTGCACGAGCCGCGGAATCAGCTCCGGTGGATGCTGCAAGTCGCCGTCGAGCGTCACGACCGCCTCGCCGCGGGCGTGGTCCATCCCGGCGTAGAGCGCGGCCTGGTGGCCGAAATTCCGCGCCAGGCGCAGCACGCGCATGTCAGAGCGCTGCGACGCGTGCCGGTCGAGGAGCTCGGCCGTCCGGTCGCGGCTCCCGTCGTCAACGAAGATGACCTCGCTCGGCGCGCCCAGTGCGGCGCGCGCCGGTTCGAGCCGCGCCAGCAGCGCCTCGACATTCGCTTCCTCGTTGTAGACCGGAACGACCAGCGAGATCAGCCCCGCCGCGACATTCGTCGCCGGATCGGGCGCTCCGCGCGGCATGCTCGGCTCACTCATGGCTCCAGCATAGCGGATGTTCCCCGCCGATTCGCAGGCGGAGGTGGCTGTGGCACGGGCTACCGCGGTGGCAGGAGCGGCCGCCACTCCAGCACGCCGGCCGACCGCCCCGGCTGAAGCTGCACCTCCAGCCGCAATCCGTCGGTGGTCACGGGCGAAAAACGCAGCTCATTGAAGCGATTCGGTTCGACGCCGCCCGCCGCCGATGCCGGCGCATCCACCCATCCGCCGTCCTTTCGGACCTTGAGCGACCACGACGCCGGCGTCGAGCACCCACCGCCGCTCGCCGAGTCATCGAACCAGTAAACCGCCACGCCGCACACGGCCCGCGGCTCGCGAAAGTCATATTGGACCCACTCGACGCCACCCTTGTGCGGCCACCACGTGAACCGCCGCACGCCGCCGTCGGCCGAGCTCTTCGGTTCGGTCCGATCGTGCAGTGCCAGCAGCGGATCGCGTCCGTTGGTGAAACTCGCGCTGGGCGTAACCCACGGCAGCGATCCGAGTTCGTGCAGTGCGGCGGATTCGGGTATCCAAACCAGCATTCCGCCCGGTCCGCGATTGCACCACGCGAAGTAGGGAATCGCAGTCAGCTCCGCGCCCGGCCATTGGGGCTGATAAGCGTAGAGCCCGTCCTCATCGCCGCGCGCCGAGGTGTCGAGCGCCGCGGCCCGGATAACACGGACGCCGCCGAGCAAATCGGCGCGCGGTTCGACTCTCAACTCGGACGTCGGCGGCAGGACGAGCTGCCGCGCGTGGCTGGCGTGATCGGCATCCTCGACGCAGTAGATCAGCGGACCGCGCTGCAGCGCCACGCGGCCGCGATCCGCCGCGACCGACGGATGGGCGACGACGCGCTGCGGCGGCATGTCGAAAGCGAGCGATAACTGATCGCCGGCGGCCCACGTACGGCGATGGTGGACGTAGCCGTGCTGCGGCGGCGGGTTTTGGGACGTGCCATCCGGCGAGCGGATTTCCCAGCGCCGGCACCACTCGGGTATTCGGACCGCGAGGTCGAATTCGGTCGGCTTGTCGCACTGTAGCGATAAGTCGACGCGGCCTTCCCACGGGTATTCGGTCGCCACGCGGAGCGCGACGCGGCCGGCGGCGAGGGAGACGTCCGCTTCGCCGGCGATGTATTGATTGACAAGGATGGCATGATCGGACGCGGCGTAGGCGTAGCCGCCGACGCTGGGGATGAAGCGGACGACGTTGGGCGGGCAGCAGGCGCAGGCGAACCAGGGGACGCGCTGGTGCTCGCCGCGGCTGCCGAGCGGGTTCGTATAGAAGAAGCGGTCGCCGCTGAGCGAGAGTCCGGAGAGCACGCCGTTGTACATCGAGCGCTCGACAATGTCGGCGTACTTGCCGTCGGCGTGCAACAGGGCCATGCGCTGGTTCCAGAACACGGAGGCGATCGCGGCGCAGGTTTCGGCGTAGGCGGAATCGTTCGGAAGATCGTACGGCGTGGTGAAGCCCTCGTTGTGGGCCGAGGGGCCGAGGCCGCCGGTGATGTACAAGCGGGTGGCGTACGTGTCGGCCCACATGCGGTCGAGCGCGTCGTCGTAGCCGGCATCGCGGTCGATGGCCGCGAGGTCGGCGACGCCGCAGAGAAAGTAGAGCGCGCGGACGGCGTGTCCGACGATCGCGGTCTGCTGGCGGATGGGCAGGTGGTCCTGGGAATACTCGCCGTAGAGCTCGCGGCCGCTGGGCACGCCGCGCTGCTCGATGAAGAAGCGTGCCTGGTCGAGATAGCGGCGGTCGTTGGTGAGGCGGTGGAGCTTGACGAGGGCGAGTTCGAGTTCCTGGTGGCCGGGCGGGTTGGTTCGGCGGCCGGGGCCGAAGACGCTCATGACGTTCTCGACGGCGCGCATGGCGACGTGGAGGAGCGTTCGTTTGCCGGTGGCCTGGGCGTAGGCGATGCCGGCTTCGAGCAGGTGGCCGACGCAGTACATCTCGTGCTTGACGCCGATGTCGCTGAAGCGCTGCTCCTGCGGGTTGAGGGTGTAGTAAGTGTTGAGATATCCGTCGGCCTGCTGGGCGGCGGCGATGCGGGCGATGACGTTGTCGACGTACTCTTCGAGCTTGGCGTCGCGCTGGTGCTGGAGGGCGTAGGCGGCCCCTTCGATCACCTTGTAGACGTCGGAGTCGTTGAAGTAGTAACCCTCGTGCTTTCCTTCGGCCTTGCCGGCGGCCTTGTCGAAGTTGCTCAGCCGGCCGGTTTCCTCGCATTGCCTGAAGCAGTGCGGCAGCGTGACTTCGCGGACGAGGCGCAGGCGCGGGGCCCAGAATTGGTCGGCGATGCGCACGGCGGTGAACGGAACGGCCCGCAGGCCGGATTCAGGTGAGGCGGTTTGCAGGAAGGACGACATGACGAGCCACCCGAGATTCGGAAACATGGCACACGCTCCTCTGGCGCCGGCCCGTCCGGACCTCGCCGGCACGCGCAGGATACGCGGGCGCCGGGCCGGGGGGCAGAGGGCAGACGTCAGAGGGCGGAGGGCAGAAGTCAGAAGTCAGAAGGCAGACGCGGCTGCGCCGTGGGCGCTTCGTGTTCGGCACCCTTGAAAGACCGGCCATATGAACTAAAATTCACGATTCTCGCCGCGAACGTGGACCGGCGACGGACGAGTCTTCTGCACGATGGGAAGCCTTGCATGAAGTTTCAGCGCTGGTTCCGGGAAAACAGCAAGATCCTGATGGTCGTGATCATGTCGCTGCTGCTGCTGGCCTTTCTGGTCGGCGACGTGGTGCAGAGCATGACGAGCAACGCGAACATGCGGAACGAGGTTCGCGGCGAGGCGTTCGGCGTGAGCTACCGGGTATCGGACGTGCAGCGCGTCTACGCCGACACAAGTGTGCTCGAGCAGATGGGCGTGCGTCGGCTCGACGTCCCGGACGAGGAGATGTTCCTGCTGTATCGCGAGTCCGAAGAGCTGGGCGTGAAGCTGAGCCGCGAGGAAGTGGCCAACACGTTGGCGAAGCAGGGCGTGGACCGGACTGCGCTGGCGCAGTTGGCGCACAAACTGACGCGCAGCCCCGACGCGCTGCTGGATGCCTTCGCCCGGCAAGTGGCGCTCCAGCAGGCCGTGGTCCTGCAAGGCGACGCGATTCACGCCTCGCAGCCGCGGCTGGAGCGCGCCTTTCGCGATCAGCGGCAGGAGATCGTCCTGAAGGTCTCGGCGATCGAAGCGCAGGCGTTTCTCGACGGCGTGCCCGAGCCGACGGAGGAAGAACTGCTCAAGTTTTTCGACGAGCGCAAGGACCGGCTGACGGAGCACGGCGAGAGCGAGCTGAAGTTCGGGTACCGCTACGAAGACCGCGTGCAGCTCGAGTATCTGACGGTCGACCCGAAGAAGATCGAGTCGAAGATCCGCGTCAGCGAGCGTGAAGCGCGCGAGTTCTACGAGGCGAACCGCAGCAAGTACGTCAAATCCGTGCCCAAGCCGACCACGCAGTCCACGCAGAGCACGCAGCCGCGGCCGCCCGAGTTCGAGCGCGTGCAGTTGAGCTTTGAAGACGCGCAGGACCAGGTGAAGCGCGACCGGCGGCTGGAAAAGGCGATCGGCGAAGCGCAAAAGCTGGTGAATGAGATCGAGCGCGCCGCCCGCACGCCGTGGTTGAATTCTCCGCCGGGTCCGGACCACTATCTGACCCCGCCGCCGGCGGAAGCGATTCGCTCGTTCGAGGATCTGGCGCGGGAGTATTCGCGGAAATACGAGGTGGAGTATCACAAGACCGAGCTGCTCGACCTGGACGGGCTGGCGGCGCTGCCGGGGATCGGCGGGACGCGGCTGGGGGCGCTGGGGCCGCGGATGACGATCTTTCCGCAGTTGGCCACCAAGGTGCGAGGGCTGGCGGAATTGGCGCCGCGCGAGGACGTCGCCGGGTTGAACCTGCTGGAGCCGAGCCCGGTCATGATGTCGTACGCCGGCGGGTCGCGCGGTCCGTATCAGGCGTATGTCTTCCGAGTCATGGCGATCGAAAAGTCGTCGCCGCCGGCGTCGATGGAGCCGGTTCGCGCCAAGGTCATCGAGGATTTCAAGCTCTCGCGGGCCTTCGCGCAGGCCGAGGAGCAGGCTCGCAAGCTGGCGGACCGGGCCCGCGAAGTGGGGCTGGACCAGGCCGTGGCGGAGGCCGAAGAGCTCAAGCAATTGCTGACGGGCGCGACTTCGCGGTCCGCGACGACGCGTCCGGACGGCAAGCCGGCGCTGAAGATCGACTACGTGCAGCGCCTCGGACCCTCGACGCCCTCGCAGAAGATCACGCGCTCGACCGCGTTCGTCCCGCCGCTGGGAATGGTGGGCGGACAGATCAAGAAGGTGTTTGATCTGGCAGCGGCAGACGCGGCGACGCAGCCGGGCCGCAAGGTGCATCTGGCGCCGCTGCCGGGGACGCAGAAGTGGGGCGTCATCGAGGTTGTGGAGCTCAAGCCGCTCTACGCCGGCGAGTTTGAGCAGCAGAAGCCGGCCGTGCGCCAGTCGTTGTTGCGGACAGACTGGGGCGATTTTCAGGAGCTGTACTACGACGCGCTGAACGTTCGCGCCCGCGCGCAGTTCAAGCCGGCGCCGAGCCGTCCGGCCAGCGAGGAGGAGTAGCCCCTATCCCAATCCTGGAGGACGTGCGAATACCTGAAATACGGGCTTGCCTGGCGAAAAAGCCGGACAGAGTCCGGTCCTCCAACGGTAATAGGATGGGTGCTCGTTTTCCGCCGCACGCGCGGCGGCCGCCCCGCGCGGGAGTGGAGTTGCGATGAGCGGTGCGTACGGCTTCGGCGAGATCGAGCGGCGCTGGCAGGAGACGTGGGAGCGCGGCGGGGTGTTCCGCGCCGCCAATCCGGGCGAGCCGGGCGGCGAGCGGCCGAAGTTCTACGTACTCGACTTCTTTCCTTATCCGTCGGGCGCCGGGCTACACGTGGGGCACCCGCTGGGCTACATCGCCACCGACATCGTCGCGCGGCACAAGCGGATGCGCGGCTTCAACGTGCTGCATCCGATGGGCTGGGACGCGTTCGGCCTGCCCGCCGAGCAGTTCGCGATCGAGACCGGGGTGCACCCGGCGATCACGACGCAGAAGAACATCGAGACGTATCGGCGGCAGTTGAAGGCGATCGGCTTTTCGTACGACTGGTCGCGTGAGATCGCGACCTGCGACGAGTCGTACTATCGCTGGACGCAGTGGATCTTCTTGCACATTTACAATTCGTGGTACGACCCCGAGTGCGCGTGGACCGACCGCTGCGGGCGCAGCGTCGTCGGGAAGGCGCGGCACATCGACGAGCTGCCGATTCCGGCTGAAGTGCGCTCGCACGGTCCGGCGGCGATCGAGGAATATCAGGCCGAGCATCGCCTGGCCTACCTGGCCGAGGTGCCGGTGAACTGGTGCCCGGCGTTGGGGACGGTGCTGTCAAACGAAGAAGTGACCAACGAGGGCCGCAGCGATCGCGGCGATCATCCGGTCTATCGCCGGCCGATGAAGCAGTGGATGCTGCGCATCACCGAGTACGCCGACCGGCTGCTGGCCGATCTGGCGCACCTGGACTGGCCCGAGCCGATCAAGCTGATGCAGCGCAACTGGATCGGCCGCAGCGAGGGCGCGTACGTCGATTTTGAGCTGGATCAGCCGGCGGAGAACGGCCCGCGCGACGTGATCCGCGTCTTCACCACCCGCCCCGATACGCTCTTCGGCGCGACGTACATGGTCCTGGCGCCGGAGCACCGGCTGGTCTCGATCATCACGACGCCCGAGCGCCGCGCCGTCGTGAACGCCTACGTCGAGCAGGCCCGTCACAAGTCGGATCTGGACCGCAGCGCCGAAAGCAAAGTCAAGACCGGCGTTTTCACCGGGGCCCACGCGATCAATCCCGTCTCGCGGCAGCGCGTCCCGATCTGGGTGGCGGACTACGTGCTGATGGGCTACGGCACGGGCTCCATCATGGCCGTGCCCGGCCACGATCGGCGCGACCTGGAGTTCGCCGAGACGTTCGGCCTGCCGGTGATTCAGGTCGTCGAGTCGCCCGCCGGCGAAGACTGGCGCGGCTTCGAGGGCGACGGCGTGTCGTGTCATTCGCCGGGCGGCGAGGCGCAGCGCTTCGCCGGTCAGTGCGATCTGAACGGCCTGCCGACGCCGCAGGCCAAGCGGCGGATCATCGCGTGGCTGGAGCAGCGCGAGCTGGGCGAGGGCACGATTCAATACAAGCTGCGCGACTGGCTCTTCAGCCGGCAGCGCTACTGGGGCGAGCCGTTCCCGATCCTGCACACGCCGGACGGGCGCATTGTGGCGCTCGACGAGCGCGAGCTGCCGGTGCGGCTTCCGCCGATGGACGATTTCAAGCCGGTGGCCAGCGACGATCCGATGGCCGAGCCGCAGACGCCCCTGTCGCGCGCGGGCGCATGGCTGCACGTGTCGCGCGATGGAAAGGTGCTGCGGCGCGAGCCGAGCACCATGCCGCAGTGGGCCGGCTCGTGCTGGTACTACCTGCGCTTCTGCGATCCGGCCAACGAGCGCGCCCTGGTCGATCCGGCGGTGGAGCGCTACTGGATGGCCGGTGGCGACGGCCCGCCCGACCCCAAGCGCGTCGGCGGAATCGACCTGTACCTGGGCGGCGCCGAGCACGCGGTCCTGCACCTGCTCTACGCGCGCTTCTGGCACAAGGTGCTCTACGACCTCGGCTTCGTCAGCACGCCTGAGCCGTTTCAGAGACTCTTCAACCAGGGCATGATCGGCGCCGCAGCCTATCGCGACGATCGCGGCGTCTACATCGAGCCGTCGCGCGTCGTGGATGCCGAGGGCCGGCCGGCTGCGGAGGCGGCCGACCCGCAGGGCCCGTTCTTCTGCGACGGCCGGCCGGCGACGCGCGAAATCGGCAAGATGGGCAAGAGCCTCAAGAACGTGGTGAATCCCGACGAGATCATCCGCGAGTACGGGGCCGACACGCTACGGCTCTACGAGATGTCGATGGGACCGCTCGAGGCCAGCAAACCGTGGAACACGCGCGACATCATCGGCGTGCACCGCTTTCTGCATCGCGTGTGGCGGCTGGCGATCTCTGCGAACGACGAGAGCGCACCGAGCGCGTGGAGCATCAATCCCAAAGTCGCCGACGTCGACAACCCCAAACTGGAGCGGCCGCTGCACAAGACGATCCGCAAGGTCGGCGAAGACATCGAGACCTTCAGCTTCAACACCGCGATCGCCGCGATGATCGAATTCGTCAACGAGGCGACCAAGGCCGAGTCGATCGGCCGCGCGCAGCTCCGCCGCTTTCTGCTGATCCTGTCCCCGTTCGCCCCGCACATCTGCGAGGAGCTGTGGCAGCGCCTGGGCGGCGCGGACGCGGCGGGTGCGGCGCGCAGCTCGATGGCGTGGGAGAGCTGGCCGGCGTACGACGAGGCGCTGACGCGCGACGCGGAAGTCGAGATCATGGTGCAGATCAACAGCAAGAACCGCCAGCGGATCATGGCCCCGGCCGACGCAAGCGAGGAGCAACTGCTGCGCCTGGCGTGCGAGGCAGTGCGAAGCGACCTGGGAGACCGCCCCGTCCGCAAGTCCATCGTGCGCCCCGGCCGGCTGGTCAACCTCGTCGTCTGACACCGCCGGGCTGCTCCGCCACGCGCAGCGAGCCGACATGAAGCCCACCCTCGTCATCCTCGCCGCCGGATTGGGCCGGCGTTTCCGCGGACTCAAGCAGGTCGCCGCGGTCGGACCGCACGGCGCCACGCTCATGGATTACGCGGTCTTTGACGCGATCCGCGCCGGGTTTGGCCGCGTGGTTTACGTCATCCGTCCGGACATGGCGGGCGCATTCCGCGAGTCGCTCGCGCCGCGCTACGCGGGCCGAATCGACGTCGCCTGCGCGTTTCAACATGACGACGACCTGCCTCCCGAGCTCATTGCGCCGCCGGGGCGCACAAAGCCCTGGGGAACGGGTCATGCGGTCCGCGCCGCGCGACACGCGGTCAGCGACCCTCTCGCGGTCATTAACGCCGACGACTTTTATGGCACCAGCGCGCTGCGCGCCGCGGCTCAATTTCTTTGCGAGCCCGGCATGTCAGCGAAGCCGGCGGGCGCCGCGCCCGCCGATGCCGCGCGAGGGGATGCCGCGCGAGCCGACGTCGCGCGGTGGGGTCTGGTCGTCTACGCTCTGCGAGACACGCTGCCGCAGCGCGGCGCGGTGGCGCGCGCCGTCTGCGAGTGCGACGCCGACGACAACCTGCTCTCGATCCACGAAGTGCTCGGCATCGAGCGCGACCACGCCGACGCGCGCGTCGTGCATCCCGGCGGCCGGATCGAGCGCCTGGCCGGCGATACCACCGTGTCGATGAACTTGTGGGCCTTCACGCCGCATGTGTTCGACCTGCTCGAGCGCGAATTCGTCGAGTTCCTGCAGCGGCGCGGCCGTGACCCCGCCGCGGAGTTTTATCTCCCGGCCGCGATCGACCGCGACATCCGCTCCGGCGCCGCGCATGTCCGCGTCCTAAGGTCCGGGCAGGTCTGGTGCGGCCTGACGCACCGTAACGACCAGCCGCACGTCGAGCGGCTGATCGCGCGGCTGACCGCCCAGGGCGAATATCCGGAGCGGTTATGGGAATGAACGGCGACGCCGCGCGCGACGTCCTTCGTCACTTCGCGCTGCCGGGCGAGGCGACCGACGTCGCGCCGTTCTCCGGCGGGCACATTAACGATTCGTACCTCGTGACGGCGTCGGCGGCCGGCGCCGCGCGCCGATATCTGTTGCAGCGCATCAACTCGGACGTCTTTCGCGATCCGCGCGCGGTCATGAGCAACATGTCCCGCGTGATCGACCACATTCGCGCACGGCTGTCCAGTGCGGCCGATATCGCACGACGCGTGCTGACGCTCGTCCGCACACGCGACGGGCAGATCGCGCATCAGTCGCGCGAAGCGGGTTGCTGGCGGCTCGTCGAGTTCATCGAAGACTCCGTGACGCACGAGTCGGTCACGTCGCCGGCTGACGCTTATCAGGCCGGCGCCGCGTTCGGCCGCTTCCAGCGGCAGCTCGCCGACTTTCCGCCGCCGCCGCTGCTCGAGACCATCCCGGACTTTCACCACACTCCGCGGCGTTTCGACGCGCTGGAGGCAGCGATCAGGCGCGACGAGGCGGGCCGCGTGCGCGAAGTGGGTCCGGAAATCGCGTTCGCCCGCGCGCGGCGGGCCGATGCCGACGTGCTTTTGTCGCTGCACGCCGCGGGCGAGATTCCGCGGCGCGTGACGCATAACGACGCGAAGCTCAGCAACGTGCTGCTGGATTCGCGGACGGGCGAGGCGCTGTGCGTCGTCGATCTCGACACGGTCATGCCGGGGCTGGCGCTCTACGATTTCGGCGACATGATGCGCTCGATGACCAGCCGTGCCGCGGAGGACGCGACCGATGCGGCGGAAGTCGACGTGCAGCTCGATCTCTTCGAAGGGCTGGCGCGCGGGTTTATCGAAGAGGCCGGCGCGTGCCTGTCGCCGGCGGAACGCGCGCACCTCGTCTTTTCCGGACGCCTGATCACGCTGGAGCAGGGCGTGCGTTTTCTGAGCGACTATCTCGACGGCGACCGCTATTACAAGACCCAACGGCCGCGTCAGAATCTGGATCGCACGCGGGCGCAATTCGCCCTGGTCGGCTCGCTGATGCGCGTCGAGCCCGAGCTGAAGCGCATCGTCGCGTCGCTGCTGCGCTGAGCCGCGCCGCGCCAGCCGCCGGCCGCGTGCACTTTTTTGACGCCCGCAGCGACACGCCGCTACACTTCCCGCTCGTCTGCCTCCGATAGGGGCGGCGGGAGACTTGAATCGTGCCCATTGCATACAACCAACGGACGTGTTACTGCGGGCAGGTCGGCCCGCATCAGGCCGGCCAAAGCGTCATCGTCGCCGGCTGGGTGCACAACCGCCGCGATCACGGCGGCATGGTGTTCATCGACCTGCGCGACCGCGAGGGGCTGGTGCAGCTCAAATTCAACCCCGAGACCGACCCGAAGGCACACGAGACGGCCGGCAAGCTGCGCAGCGAGTTCTGCGTGTGCGTGCGCGGAGACGTGGCGTTGCGTCCGCAGAGCATGATCAACCCGAAGATGCGCACCGGCACGGTTGAGATCAACGTGCACGAGATCGACATTCTGAGCGCGTCGGAGACGCCGCGCTTCATGGTCGAGGACGAGATCAACGTCAACGACGAGCTGCGGCTGGAGTACCGCTTTCTCGATCTGCGCCGCCCGACGATGCAGAAGTCGCTGATCACGCGGCACCGTGCGGTGAAGATCATCCGCGATTACTTCAACGACCAGGGCTTCATCGAGATCGAAACGCCGTTCCTGACCAAAAGCACGCCCGAGGGCGCCCGCGACTTTCTTGTGCCCAGCCGCAAGCAGCCCGGCATGTTCTACGCGCTGCCGCAGAGCCCGCAGCTCTTCAAGCAGCTCCTGATGATGAGCGGCTTTGACAAGTACATGCAGATCGTCCGCTGCTTCCGCGACGAGGACAGCCGCAAGGACCGTCAGCCCGAGTTCACGCAGCTCGACGTCGAGATGTCGTTCGTGCAGGTCGACGACGTGCTCAACGTCGCCGAAGGCTACCTGGTGCGCGTCTGGAAAGAGATCCTCGGCGTCGACGTGCCGCGGCCGTTCGTGCGGATGTCCTACCAGAACGCCATGGACGACTACGGCATCGACCGGCCCGACACGCGCTACGACCTGCGCATCAAAGACGTGACGGCCGTCTGCCGCAAGACCGAATTCAAGATCTTCACCGGCGCCATCGAAAAGGGTGGCGTGGTGCGCTGCATCCGCGTGCCGGGCGGCGCCGACATGTCTCAGAACGAGATCGAGAAGGCCGACAACAGCCTGCAGAACATCCTGAAGGGAATCGGCGCCGGCGGATTGCCGTACGTGAAAGTCGATGTAGCCCAGCCGCCCTCGGCTGGGAGTTCACAGCCGGGGGCGGCTGTGCCATACGCCCTCAAGACCGGCGTCGCGAAGTTCTTTTCTCCCGAACTCACCGCCGAGCTGTGCGCCGCGACCGGCGCGCAGGCCGGAGACGCGCTCTTCTTTGCCGCCGATACGATCGACAATGTCTGCAAATACCTCGCGCGATTGCGCGAGGAAGTCGCGCGGCGGCGCAACCTGATCCCGGCGGGCCTGTGGAACTTCCTGTGGGTGATCGACTTCCCGCTGCTCGAGCACCACGCCGAAGACAATCGCTATTACGCCGTGCACCACCCGTTCACGTCGCCGATGGATGAAGACGTGCACCTGCTCGAGAGCGACCCGCTCAAGGCCCGCGCCAAGGCGTATGACGTCGTCGTCAACGGCGTCGAGCTGGCCGGCGGGAGCATCCGCATCCACCGCGCCGACGTGCAGAGCAAGATCTTCAAACTTCTCAGCCTCACGCCCGAGGAAGCCGAGCTGAAGTTCGGCTTCCTGCTCAAGGCCCTGCGGCACGGCCCGCCGCCGCACGGCGGTTTCGCGATGGGTGTGGATCGTCTGGTGATGCTGCTGTGCGGGCTGGACAGCTTGCAGGACACGTTCAGCTTCCCGAAGACGGCGGAGGGCTACTGCCCGATGACCGTGGCGCCCAGCCCGGTGGATCAGAAGCAGCTCGACGAGCTGTCGATTCGTCTGGCGCCCAGCGTCAAGAAATAGCCGCGGTGCGACGCCGGCGGCATCGTCGCGGCGCTGGAGTCTGCTTTGAAGAGTCTCGTGGCGTGGCTCAAACGACGTCCGAACGATTCGCCCGCGAGAAGCGCGTCGCAAGCCCACGCAACCGCGCCGCCCAAGCTCACGGCCGCTACCGTCGCGTCGTCCGCGTGCGACCCAGACCCGCTCGTCCTGGTAACCGCCGACGATCCACACCGGCTTCCGCCCGCGGTCGAGCGCGTGTTTCGCTCGCCGTTTCGCGAGATTCTCGGCGGCGGCTTCGCGCTACAGACGTTGCTCGACCACTTCGACTTCGAGAGCGTGCTGGACGTCGGTTGCGGCGGCGGCGTCCACGCCGCGCTGTTCAGCCAGCATGGCAAGCGCGTGACCGCCATCGACTACGGCGGTTCGAAATATTTTCGCGACCACCCGGACGCGGCGCAGGTGATCATCGGCGACTTCAACACGCACGTGTGGGAACAGCCCTTCGACTGCCTGTGGTGCTCGCACGTGCTCGAGCATCAGCCGAATGTGAACGTGTTCCTGCAGCGCGTGCGGGCGGCGACACGCGTCGGCGGAATTATCGCGTTGACCGTGCCGCCCGCCAAACACGCGATCGTCGGCGGGCATCTGACGGTCTGGAATGGGGGCCTGCTGCTCTACAACCTGGCGCTGGCGGGAGTCGATTGCCGCGAAGCCATGATCTGCCGTTACGGCTACAACATCAGCCTGATCGTTCGTAACGACCCGTTCCCGTCGGTCGACCTGGTGTACGACAGCGGCGACGTCGATCGGCTGAGCGCGCATCTGCCACCTGGCTGCAGAGAGGGATTCGACGGCGACATCTGGGCGCTGAACTGGCCCGGAATCGCCGATTCGCATCGGCTCTGACGCGCGCCGGTTCCAGCCGTGGGCGCCCGTGGCGTCGACGGACGCGCTGGCGCGACGCGCGGGTGACGAACAGCCGGCTACGTCGTCGGCCGGTGGTCTGTTAGAATCCGACGACGATGGCACTCACGTACGGCGACTATCTGAAAATCGACGCGCTGCTGGCGCTGCAGGAGCCGCGCTCGACGCCGCCCGAGCACGACGAGCAGCTCTTCATCATCATCCACCAGACCTACGAGCTGTGGTTCAAGCTGCTGCTGCACGAGTGCGAAAAGGTCGAGCGCGACTTTTCGGCCGGCGACCTGTATGGCGCCATTCACACGTTCAAGCGCGTCCGGACCGTGATGAAGACCATGGTCGCGCAGCTCGACATCCTCGAGACCATGACGCCGATGTCGTTCACCAGCTTCCGCGAGCGGCTCGACACGGCCTCGGGCTTCCAGTCCTACCAGTTCCGCGAGCTGGAGTTCATCCTGGGCTACAAGCGCTCCGACATGAATTTCGCGGCACTCTACGGCGAAGGGTCGGCGGGATTCCGCGCGCTCCAGCGGCGGATGAATGAGCCAAGCGTGATCGATCACTTCTACGAATTTCTGACGACGCGCGGCGCGTCGATCCCCGTGGAATTGCGGCAGCGCGACGTCTCGCGCTCGAACGAGCCGGACGAACGTGTGCAGGATATTCTGCTGGCGCTCTATCGGACCAGGCCCGACCTGGCGATCCTGTTCGAATCGATGACCGACTTCGACGAGGGGCTCCAGGAATGGCGCTACCGGCACGTGAAAGTGGTCGAGCGCACCATCGGCAGCAAGCGCGGCACGGGCGGCTCGGAGGGCGTCGAGTTTCTCAAGCGCTCGCTTTTTCGGCCGGTCTTCCCGGACCTGTGGGCCATCCGGCACAAGCTATGAACGGACGCGATGAGACGGCCGGCTTCCACGGCGGTGCGACGTCTGACGAGCGCGCCGGCCGCGCGGGCCCGGCAGGCGAGGGCGGTGGCGAACGGCCACGAGGGAAGCAGGGTTTAGCGCGCCTGCTGCGCGCCTATGGCCGCGTGACCTCGATCCTCTTGGGCATCGGGCTGCTGGTGGCCGGCGGCACCTGCCAGAGCTATCGCTGGTTTACCACCCCGCGGGCCAGCACCGATCGTGTCATGGTGCGCATGAGCCTGCGGGCGATCGGGCAGTCGTTCGGCGTCTACCGCGCCGAGCACGGCAACTGGCCGACCCTGGGCGACCTGGTGCGCCGCGGCGAGCTGTACGCCGAGCCAGCCCGGCAGTTCGCACTTGTGCGGTACACGTCGGAAGCAAAGGCGGACGAGCGGCGCGTGCTCGTGGCGCAGCGTGCGCCGTGTCGCGCGGTTCGCCGCGGCGAGCCGTGGGGCGGGCCGGGCGAGACCACCGACCGCGACATGCCCGCGGCGCGCTATGTGCTCTACGACGACCTGCGCGTCGACGCGATGACCGAAGACGAATTTCAGAAGCAATACGGGAGTCGAATCGAGCTGCTCGATCCGGACCATTAAGGTGGTGGATCGGAGGAGCGTGGGAAAGCGGAAACGTGGAAAAGCGAGAATGGCGCGAACGCAAGCATGTGAGAGAGTGGATACAACCGGCAATCAGCAACCAAACGCGGGCGTCCCAGCGGGGCCGCCGATCATCGACATCACTCCGCCGATCAGCGCCGCGCTGGGCGTCTGGCCGGGCGACACACCCATGTCGCGCGAAGTGCTGCTCGACATGCGGCGCGGCGACAACATCACGCTCTCGACGCTGCGGGCGACGGTGCACCTCGGCGCGCACGCCGACGCGCCGAGCCACTACGGCACCGACGCACCGACCATCGAGCAGCGCAGCCTTGAACCGTACGTCGGCGCATGCCGTGTCGTGCGCATCGCCGCCGGGCGCGGCTCACGCGTGACGCTGGCCCAGTTCGACGCCGCCATCGCCGCCGCGCCGCGCGGCGCCTTCCGCGAGCTGCCGCCGCGGATTCTCATCGCGACCGGCACGTTTCCAGATCCACAGAACTGGAATCGCGACTTCGCGGCGCTGGCCCCAGAGCTGGTGGATGGGTTGCAGGCGCGCGGCGTCCGGCTGATCGGCGTCGACGTGCCGAGTGTCGACCTGTTCGACTCGAAGGATCTGCCCGCCCATCAGCGATTCCTGAAGCACGACGTGGCGATCCTGGAGGGGCTTGTGCTGCGCGACGTGCCGGCCGGCGACTACGAGCTGATCGCGCTGCCGCTGCCGCTGGTCGGCTTCGACGCCAGCCCGGTCCGCGCCATCCTGCGGCCGCTCGCGGAGGGCGGCAGCCGATGAGCGACGCACAGATCATTCACGCCGATGCCGCGTACGTCGAAAACGAGCTGGTGGAGCACGTGCAGGTCGTCGTGCGCGACGGGCAAATCGCCGACGTGGGCGCCCAGTGCGACGCCGCCAGCGTGCGCCTGAGCGGGCGGGCGCTGCTGCCCGGCCTGGTTAACGCTCATTCACACGCCTTTCAGGTCGGGCTGCGCGGCCAGGCCGAGTATTACCCGCCCGAAGGCGGAGATTTCTGGTCATGGCGCGAGGAGATGTACCGGCTCGTCGAGCGCACCGGCGGCGAGGAATTCGAGCGGCTGTGCCGCGCGGCCTTCGAAGAGATGCTCTCCGCCGGAATCACGACCGTCGGCGAATTCCACTACTTCCATCATGACGCCAACCACCGCGGCTACGCCATGGACGAACGGGTGCGCCGCGCCGCGGCGGCGGCGGGCATTCGCCTCGTGCTCCTGCAGAGCTATTACGCGACCGGGGCCATCGGACGGCCGCTGGCCGGCGGTCAGCGGCACTTCGACTCGCGGCCGCTGGACGCCTTCTGGAAGCAGCTCGAAGCCCTGCGGGCAACGCTCGACACACGTCGCGAGCACATCGGTGTCGCACCGCACAGCATCCGCGCCGTCCCGCCCGACCAGCTCGTCGAGTTGCGGCGGCTCGCCCCGCCCGAAATGCCGTTTCACATTCACGTCGAGGAGCAGACGCGCGAGATCGAGGAGTGCATCGCCGCATACGGCTCCTCGCCGCTCGAATTCCTCATTCGCAACCGTGTGCCCGGCGCGGGCATGACGGCCGTGCACTGCACTCACTCCCGGCCGGAAGCCATGAGCCGGTTTCTGGCCGAGGGCGGTCGCGTCTGCGTCTGCCCGCTCACCGAGGGAAACCTGGGCGACGGAATCGCCGATCTCGACACGATCCTCGCCCGGGCCGGCGGCGCCGTCTGCATCGGCACCGATTCCAACGTCCGAATCGATCTCCTCGAAGAGCTGCGCTGGCTCGAATTCGTGCAGCGCCTGCGCCGGCGGCGGCGCGGCGCTACGGCCCCGCCCGACGGCCGGCTGGCGCGGCAACTTCTGCGCTGCGCGACCGAAAATGGCGCCGCGGCGCTGGCCGTCGCCACCGGCGCGCTGCGCGCCGGGCTGGCCGCCGACATGATCACCGTCGACCTATCGGACGCCGACCGCCGCTCCGCGCCGCCCGACGCACTTCTCAACCGTCTGATATTCAGTGGCTCCGCCGCCGACATTCGCGACGTGATGGTCGCCGGACGCTGGGTGCGCGGTCCGGCGCAGCGCTGACTCAGGGACGCGGTCCGGCTGGCCGACAAGCACAGTGAGATACAGCGCGCCGCCGGTCCGCGTTCGGAGCGCGGCGTGACGGACGATTCCTTGGGGGCGATGAGTTCGTGCGGCAGCCCGATCCATGCGCGGCGAGTCGTGCATTTCCGGACGCGCGGCACCTGCTGCCGCTGCTGGCTGCGTGGGTAGGCTGCGCGCTGCTCTGCGAGCGGGTGGTGTCGGCGTGGCTGCCCGATGGGCTGATGGTCTTCGTGGCGCCGGCGCAGCGCTCCGCGCTTGAATACGAGGCGCGTCGCGCAGTCTGGGGGATCGTCGCAACTACCGCTCTGGCAACCGGGCTGGTGGTTGTCGCCGGCCTGGTTCAGATGCGGCGGGTGGCGATGGCGCTGACGCGCGCCGAGCGGGAGCTGTCGGAGGAACTGCGCGCCGCGCGTCAGCGTGACGAATCGCTGCGGGCGGCGAATCAGCGGCTGGAGCGCGAGGTTCAGGAGCGCCAGGCCGCGCAAGGCGCGCTGGCGGCGGCCGACGATCGGTTGATCGAGGCTTCGCGGCATGCCGGCATGGCGGAGGTGGCGACCGGCGTGCTGCATAACGTCGGAAACGTTCTCAACAGCGTGACCGTCTCGGCCAATCTGCTGATCGAACGTCTGAGCGCGTCGCGCCTGATCGGTCTGGAGCGGGCGATGGAGCTGTTCCGCCAGCACTCGGCAGATCTGACGGCCTACCTGCGCGACGACTCGCGCGGCCGAAAGTTGCCCGAGTACATGGAAAGAGTCACCCGCCTGCTGGCGCGCGAACAGCGGGAGAATCTTGGCGAGCTCAGCCTGCTGACCCGCTACGTCGATCACGTCCGCGAAGTCATCAACATGCAGCAGTCCTACGCGGGCAAGGCCGGCGTCGAAGAAGTCATCCGCGTCGCCGACCTGCTCGACGACGCCGTCCGCATGAACGCGGCGTCGCTCCTCGCCCACGGCATCGCCCTGGAGCGCGACGTCGACGCCGACGAGCCGCTGCTGCTCGACAAGCACCGTCTGCTGCAAGTGCTGGTCAACCTGATCGGAAATGCGAAGTACGCGGTGCTCGAGTTGCGGCCGAGCGGCGGGCGGATCACGCTGCGGGCACGGATCACGGCAGCGCAGCGGCTGCGGATCGAAGTGACGGACAACGGCGTGGGCATTTCGCGGGAGAACCTGACGCGGATTTTCTCGTGCGGATTCACCACCAAGAAGCACGGGCACGGATTCGGCCTGCACAGCGGCGCCCTGGCCGTGCGCGAGATGGGCGGTTCGCTGAGCGTGCACAGCGACGGACCCGGGCGGGGCGCGACGTTTGCGATCGACCTGCCCGCCAAACGTGTGGAGGCGACAGCGTGAGTGAGACGGCGAACCGGCGGATCATCGTCATCGACGACAACGTCGCGATTCACGACGACTTTCGGAAGATACTCTGCGGCGACGCACGCGCCGACGCGGAGCTCGACGCGCTCGAAGCGCAGTTGTTCAGCGCGCCGCGTCGCGCCGACGAGCGGCCCAGCTACGAGCTGGAGTTCGCGACGCAGGGCCAGGAGGGGCTGGAGCGGATTCGGGCGGCGGCCTCGGCCGGGCGGCCGTTCGCCTTGGCGTTCATCGACGGGCGCATGCCCCCGGGTTGGGATGGAATCGAGACGGCGTCGCGCATCTGGGAAGAGTTCCGCGACCTGCAGATCGTGATCTGCACCGCGTACACCGACCACTCCTGGTCGGAAGTCGCCAACCGGCTCGGGAACACCGACAAGCTGCTGATCCTCAAGAAGCCGTTTGAGAACGTGGAGGTGCGGCAACTGGCCGCCTGCATGACGCAGAAGTGGACGCTCTCGCGGCAGGCACAGCAGCGCGTCGACGAGCTCGAAGGAATGGTCCGCGAGCGGACGCAGGCGCTCGAAGCGCAGTCGACCGGCTTGCAGCGGGCCCTCGACCAGCTTCAGCAGGCCCAGGCGCAGCTCCTGCACGCCGACAAGATGGCGTCGATCGGCCAGCTCGCCGCCGGCGTCGCGCACGAGATCAACAACCCGATCGGCTTCATCGCCAGCAACCTGACTTCGCTGGGCGAATACGTCGACGACCTCAAACGCGTCTTGTCCGCTTTCGAAGAACTCTCCGCCGAGTGCCGCGCCGCCGGCGGCGCGGCGGGCGGCACGCTGGCCAACGTCGAGCGCGTCCGTGGCGAAGTCGATCTCGATTTCATCGTTGGCGACGTCTCCAATCTCGTCGAAGAGTCGATCGAAGGTGCCCGGCGCGTCAAGCAGATCGTCGCCGACCTCCGCGACTTCTCGCACGTCGACACGCCCGACGTCACCACCGAAGACCTCAACGCCCTCATCGACCGCACACTCACCGTCGCGACCAACGAGATCAAGTACCGGGCAAACGTCGTCCGCGAGTACGGCGAGTTGCCCGCCATCCAGTGCTACGGCGGAAAGCTCGGGCAGGTCGTGCTCAACCTGGTCGTCAACGCCGCGCAGGCCATCGCCGAGCAGGGGACCATCACGATCCGCACGGGTGCCGCGGGCGGCGAAGTGTGGTTCGAGGTGCAGGACACCGGCTGCGGCATTCCGCCCGAGAACCTGCCGCGCATCTTCGAGCCGTTCTTCACCACCAAGGACGTGGGCCGAGGGACCGGACTCGGCCTGCACGTCACGTACGCCATCGTGCAGGCGCATGGCGGGCGAATCGACGTTCGCAGCCGCGTCGGCGAGGGAACGTGCTTCCGCATCACGCTGCCGACGACGCTCGACGCCGAAAAGCTGGAGTCCACGCATGTTGCCGGACGTTGACGCCGCGGCACCGACGCTGCTGCCCGTGCTGCCCACGATCCACGCCGCGGGACTGCCGCACGGCGCCGCGGAGTCCGGCGCGGACGCCGGAGCGGCGGTCGCGCCCCGGCATCGCGTCATGCTCGTCGACGACGAAGCGGGTGTGCTGGCGGCGTTGAAGCGCCTGCTGCGCCGCGAGCCGTACGACATCACGACGGCGTCGAGCGCCGCCGAAGCGCTGCAACTGATCGAGTCCGGTCCGCCCGACCTGATCATCTCCGACCAGCGCATGCCTGGCTCGACCGGGCTGGATCTGCTGCGGACCGTCCGCACGCGCTGGCCGGGGACCATCCGCATCATCCTCAGCGGCTACGCCGAAGTCGGCAGCATCATCGCGGCGGTCAACGAGGGTGCCATCTACAAGTTCCTGACCAAACCGTGGAACGACGAGGAACTGAAGATCAACATCCGCCGCGCGCTGGAGCAGAGTGAGCTGGAGCGCGAGAATCGCCGCATGACGCAGGCCATCGCGGCCCAAAACGCGCAGCTCACCGAGCTCAACGAGCTGCTCGGCCGGCGGGCCGCCGATGCGACCATCGGCCTGCTGGCGACACAGGAATTCTTCGACCGCATGCCCGTCGGGCTGCTGGTCGTCGACGACGGCGAACTGGTCGTCGCGGCCAACGGAGAGGCGCGGCGGCTGCTGGCGCACCACTGCCGCGGGCTGATCGGTCTGGAGGCCCGGGCGGCGCTGCCGCTCGATCTGGTCGGAATGCTCGACGCAGGCGCCGGCGAACCCGCCGCGAGCGGCCGCTGCCAGTTGGCCGGCCGCGCTGTCCAGTGGCGCGCCCAACGGATGCAGCGCGGCGACGAGACCCGCGCGATCGCGTGGCTGTTGTGGGAGGATCTCGCATGACGGTGATGGCGCTTGACTCGGCTGCCGCGCGCGCCACGAGTGATGCCCGGCCGTGCGTCCTGCTCGTCGATGACGACGCCCACGTGCTGAGCGCGCTGCGGCGGACGCTGCGCGGCGAGGGATATGACCTGCTGACCGCAAGCGACGGACCCACGGCGATCCGCCTGCTTCAGCAGCACGACGTTTGCGTGCTCGTCTGCGACCAGCGCATGCCAGGGATGAGCGGCGTCGAAGTCCTGGCTGAGTCGGTCAAGCTCCGGCCGCACGCCGCGCGCATGACGCTGACCGGCCAGACCGACCTCAAATCAGCACAGGACTCGGTCAATCTTGGCCGCATCAGCCAATTTCTCATGAAGCCGTGGGACGATGCGCACCTGCGCACGGTCATTCGCGAAGCCGTGGGCCGCTTTGGCCTGGAGCGGCAGGTGCGCGAGCTGCACGCCCTGACGTGCCAGCAGCGCGACGAGCTGGAACGCTGGAACGCAGAGCTGGAGGATAAAGTGCGGGCCCGCACGGCGCAACTGGAGGCGGCGTATGACGAGACGCTCGACGCACTGGTGCTGGCGCTCGACACGCGCGAGCACGCCACCGCGGGTCACTCGCGGCGCGTCACGGTCTATTGCCTGTATCTCGCGCAACGTTGCGGCATCCCCGCCACCGACCTGGAGAACGTCTATCGCGGCGCGATGCTGCACGACATCGGCAAGATCGGCGTGCCCGACGCGGTGCTGCTCAAGCCCGGGAAGCTCGACCCCGCGGAGCGCCGCGCCATCGAGCAGCACGTCGCGATGGGGGCGCGTGTGCTGGAGCGCGTCGGTCACCTGCGCGGAGCGCTGGAGATACCGCGCTATCATCACGAGCGCTTCGACGGGCGCGGATACTTGGAAGGGCGGCGCGGGCCGGCCATACCGATCGCCGCGCGGATTTTCTCGGTTGTTGACGTGTACGATGCGCTTCGCAGCGCGCGGCCCTACAAGCGTCCGTTGGCGCACGACGAGGCGCTGGAGCTGATTGCCGCCGAGGGCGGCCGGCAGTTTGATCCGGCCGTCATCGCGCGGTTCCGCGAGGTGCCGGGCTGGGTCTGGGACCGGCTGGCGACGGGTGCCGACGACGTGGACTGCTTCGCCGACGGGCTCGAACTCTGCGCCCGCGTCTCCTGATACGCCGTCAGAGCCGCGCCCGCCAGGAAGGGGCGGCCAGCGGAACCGCCCCTTCGCGCACCGGGCGCCCATCCGAACTCTCACGGCGGTTCGGTGTCCAGAGCGTGCCCCTTACGCCGCCTGCCCCACGCGCCCCCCAACCACCCACCCCAGCACGATCAGCAAGAGTACCGCCGCCGCGAAAACCAGCATCAGCACCTTGTCCTGACGCCGCGCCCGGTCGACCGCGTCGGCGTACGGCGTGCGCGTGAAGCTGACGAGCGTGTAGAGCGGCGTGTACCACCAGGGCATCAGGCGATGCATGCTGCGCTCCAGCCGCTTGTAGGCGCGAAACGCCGTCGACGCCGTCTTGTCGCGCATCTCGACGAAGTTCGACAGCGCCAGATCGGCCAGCGCGTTGGTGTGCCGCATGCGCTGCGCTTCGTACGCGCGAAAGACGGCGCTCCAATCCGGCGCGCTCCGCCGGATGCACGCATCGAGTACGGCGCAGTCCTCAAACGCGGCGTTGGCGCCCTGCCCATAGAACGGTACGACCGCGTGGCACGCGTCACCCAGCAGCAGCACCTTGTCGCGATAGGACCAGGGCCGGCAACGCACCGTCATCATCGAGCCGGTCGGATTCCGGTGGAAATCCTCCCGAAGCGTCGGCATGAGCGGCAGCGCATCGCGAAACTCGCGCTCGAAGAAGGCCTGAACCGACGCATCGTCACTCAGCGTGTCGAACCCCGGTGCGCCAGCCGCACTCTGCAACGTGTCGGCCCGATGATGCAGAAATAGCGTGCAGGTGAACGAGCCGTCCTTGTTCGGCAGCGCGATCATCATGAATGAACGGCGCGGCCAGATGTGCAGTGCTTCGCACTCCAGGGCATGCCCGCCGCCGGTGACCGGCGGAATGGTCAGCTCCTTGTACCCGTGCGTCAGATAACTCTGCGAATAGTCAAATCCATCCTGCCGCATCAGGGCGCGCCGAACCGCCGAGAACGCGCCATCGACACCCACGAGAATGTCGCCAGTGGCCTGGCTGGCCTCACCCGTGTCCTCGTGCACGATTCGCGCCGAGGGTGCGTCCAGGTTCACATCGACGCAGCGCTGTCGGAAATGCACGTGCACGCCGGGAATTCTGCGAGCAGCGGCGACCGTGATGTCGTTGAGCGCGGCTCGCCCGACGGAGTTGATACAGCGGCTCGGGTCTTTGTCGTACGGCTGATAATGCAGCGATCCGTCGCGGGCGTGGATCATCCTGCCGCGCATCGGAATCGCCGCCTTCAGCACTTCATCGGCGAGTCCGACCCGCTGCAGCGCGTCGATGCCGCGCGCCGAGATCGCCAGGTTGATCGACCGCCCTGCCGCCACCGGTCCGCCACTCGGGTCGTGCCGGCGCTCGTAAAGGTCGACCTCGTAGCCGGCCCGTCCGAGATAGAGCGTCTCCAGCGCTCCGGCGAGGCCGCCACCGATCAGGACGAATCGCGGTTTCTGGGACGCGTTCATTGCGGTCGGGTGCGAGTGTATCGGACGTTCAACGGTCCGCCAATAGTCCGTGCGCGGTACGCCGAGTGTCCCGGTGGTAGCACGAACGCATGGTCTGGAATTCGGAAAATGTTTGGTATATGATAGGAATGGGCGCGTCCTGCCGTTTGCGATAGATACGCGCACGGAACACAAGATATGGTATGCGAGCCACTTGCAGGAATCTACGAAACACTCGGTGTTTTTGTTGCGTATACCGATAGATTGAGGTATGTTGAAGATTACCGCCCAACATGTTGGGGCAACCAATTCGGGCGGTCACGGCCGGCCGGAATCGGGCCGGCCGCGCGTGTCGGAACATACTCATTCATCTTCTTTCCGCGAAGGATTCACGGATGACTCCTCAAGCCTCCAACGCCGCCGCTCGCGCGCCCATTCATCGCCCGGAGATCACGCTTTGCGAGAATGCCCGGAAGGTCCTGGAGGCCCGGTATCTGAAAAAGAACGAGGCCGGCGAGTGCATCGAACGGCCCGAGGAGCTTTTCAGCCGCGTCGCATCGACGATCGCGGATGTCGAATTGAAATACGGCGTTGCGCAGAACGAGCGGCAGACGTGGGAGAACCGCTTCTATGACCTGATGGTGAGCGGACGGTTCATGCCGAACTCGCCGACGCTGATGAACGCCGGCCGCGAGATGGGCATGCTGAGCGCCTGCTTCGTCCTGCCGGTGCGCGACTCGATCGTGGACATCTTCAACAGCATCAAGCACACCGCGCTGATCCAGAAGGCGGGCGGCGGAACCGGGTTCGCATTCGACGAGCTGCGGCCGACGGGCGACTACATCAGCTCCAGCGGCGGCACGACGAGCGGTCCGATCACATTCTGGCGGGCGTTCAGCGAAGCCACGAACGCGATCCAGCAGGGGGCGTTTCGGCGTGGCGCCAACATGGGGATGATGTACATCCATCACCCCGACATCCTGAAGTTCCTGCATGCCAAGCAGGATCTGAACCAGTTCACGAATTACAACATCTCGGTCAAGGTGACCGACGACTGGATGGAGGAGTTTCTCGCCGACGCCGACTCGCCGCACATCGTGCGCAATCCGCGCAACGGCAAGGCGTTCGTGCTGCCGCGCGAGCTGGACATCTGGAAGTACGACGTGCGCAGCCTCGTCGAGGTGGACTGCGTTGAGCCGGTCTCTCCCAACTCGCCCGAGCGCTATTTCCGGTCGCCGCGGCTGCGCGGGGCGTTGCCGGTGGAGCTGGCCGGCCGCGTCTACAGCAAGCGGGAAATCTGGGACCTGATCATCAACAACGCGTGGCAGACGGGCGAGCCGGGTGTGGTCTACATCGACCGCATCAACGAGCACAACCCCACGCCGCACGTCGGGCGGATCGAGGCGACGAACCCGTGCGGCGAGCAGCCGCTGCTGCCGTATGAGGCGTGCAACCTGGGCAGCATCAACCTGGGTTATTTCGTGCAGAAGCCGTGCGCGGCGGACGCGCACGTCGACTGGGACGCGCTGCGCAAAGCGGTGCACGAGTCGACGCGTTTTCTGGACAACGTGATCGACGCGAACAACTACCCGCTGGAAGAGATCGACCAGATCTGCAAGGCGAACCGCAAGATCGGGCTGGGGATCATGGGTTTCGCCGACGCGCTCTACAAGCTGAACGTGGCGTACAACAGCGAGGAGGGCGTGGCCTGGGGCGAGCGCTTCATGAAGTTCGTGAACGACGAGGCGCACGTTTACAGCGAGGAGCTGGCGCGGCAGCGCGGCTGTTTCCCGAACTGGAAGGGCAGCATCTGGCACACGCGTCACAACCGCATGATGCGCAACAGCGCGGTGACGACGGTCGCTCCGACGGGCACGATCAGCATCATCGCGAACTGCTCGGGCGGAATCGAGCCGATGTTCTCGCTGGCCTTCATCCGCAACGTGCTGAAGGGGCAGAAGCAGGGCGAAAAGCCGCTGGTCGAGGTGAACGAGATTTTCCGCGACCTGGCACAGGTGCGCGGTTTCTATTCCGACGAGCTGATGGAGCGGCTGGCTCGCGAGGGCACGCTGGCGCACATCGCGGGGATCGACGAGGAAGTCCGCCGGGTCTTCGTCTGCGCGCACGACATCACGCCCGAGTGGCACATGCGGATGCAGGCGGCGTTTCAGCGGCATTGCGACTCGTCGATCAGCAAGACGATCAACTTCCCGACCGACGCGACGCGCGACGACGTCGAAGCGATTTACCGCCTGGCGTATCAGTTCGACTGCAAGGGCGTGACCGTCTATCGCGACGGCTGCCGGAGCTGCCAGCCGATGGCGCTCAAGAAGAGCGACGAAGCCACGGAGCCACGAAGCCACGAAGGGGAGGAAACAAGGCACGGAGGCACGGAGGCACGAAGGCACGAAGGGAACGGCGCGGCGCGGGACGCGAATGGTCAGGGCAAGCGCGGCAACGGGAACGGAAACGGCCGCCCTGTGCCTGCGCCCGTCGCTGCACGCGTCGCTACGCCGATGTCGGCGGACGCGGCGCACGCGGCCTCGCCGATCGCTGCGCTGCCGGCATCGCCAGCCGTACCGGCCGCTGCGCTGGCGGGCGCGACGGCCTCGCCGATGGCTGCGCTATCGGCGGCGCCGGCGGGTGTCGCGCGGCTCGAGCCGAAGGACCTGCCCGAGATCGTCAGCGGCCTGCGCATTCGCCAGATGACGCCTTTCGGCAACATGCACGTCAAGATCACGGTTGACCCGCGGGTCGACCGCGAGCTCGAAGTTTTCGCGCAGCTCGGCAAGGGCGGCGACGTTGCCACCAGCGATCTGGAGGCCATCTGCCGCATGATCTCGCTGTGGCTGCGCGCCGGCGGCACGCTGCGGCACGTTATCAAGCAGCTCGAAGGCATCGGCAGCTCGCTGCAGATTCCGACCCGCGCCGGCCGGATCATGTCGCTGGGCGACGGGCTGGCCTGCGCGCTCAAGAAGTACATGCGCGCCAAGGAGCGCTTCGGCCTGCGCGGCCTGCTGCTGGGCGAGGTCGATCTGGCCGAGCTCGACAACCCGCGCCCGGCCGGCATCATCGATCATGCCCCGCCGGCGGTGCGGCAGGTCGCGACGGCCGTGTCGCGTCCTGCGGAGAAGGTCGAGCGACCGAATTCGGCCCCGGCACGCGGCGCGCTGGGCGGCGACGGGTCGGCGGCGGAGCCGTCGCGCAGCGGTTTGGGCCGCGACCGCCTGGACGCCGAGCCGGCGCGAAGCGCGCCCGCTCGCTACCGTCTGGCCGTCGAGCCGCCGCACGGCCCGAATGGCGACGTGCAGGGTGCGAGTCGGCCGGGCGGCGGCGGCGCGAACGAGCGTTACGGAGCAAACATGGCTCGCGCTGCCAGCGCGAGCAACTACCGGGGTGCGGAGCTGATCCGCACCCGGCAGCCCGCGGGGCCGTCAGCGGACGGACGCCCCGCGAACACGCGCCGCTCTGATCCGCGTCCCGTGGCGATCGCCGCTTCGCCGGCGGGCACGGATCGTGCGGCGGTGGCGGTGATCGCGGCTGGCGCTGCCGCTGGGCGCGGGCCGCAGAGTCGTGTGGCGCTTTCGTCGTACGATCTGGAAGTTCTGGCCGACGCGCGCGAGGCGGGCGCGGACGGAGCGGGCGAGCTGCTGGACGCGAGCGAAACAGTGCTTCAGGGCGGTGCATCCGTCGCCGAGGAGACGTTCGGCGGCGACGAGGCGCCGACGGCCGAAGCGCGGTTTGACGAGGTGCCGTTCGGCTCGGTGGGTTATGCGCCGCCGGCGGACGGATTCGGGCCGCTGGATCTGCACGACTCGGGCGCTCCGATCGGCGGCTCGCTGAGCATTCCGGCTCCGGCCGCGGCGGCACCGCGGCACTATCACGACTCGGCGGCGCACTACAAGGTGCACTGCCCGGAGTGCGACGGGCCGCTGGCGCTGCAGGAGGGGTGTCGGAAGTGTCATGGGTGTGGGTGGAGTGCGTGCTGAGTGATTGGCCGCTTGACGGATAGCCGTGAAGCTGTTAGGTTCAGGTTAGTGATATGGTTCCCGGTCCCATTCCGGCCGAGATAAGCCGGGATTACGAGGTTCATGAGTGGAAGCACGCGTCGGCGATCTTGAAGACGGACTTTCCCACAGAGTGGGCCGACGTTTTAGCGGTTCTGAAGGCGTTTCGGCTGAAAAAGTCACAGGTGGTTGTCGGTGGTGGTGGGAAGTCAAGGATCGCTCAAGACCTGGATTTTGCGTTTGCTGCACGCGGTTGGAAAGAGAAGAAGTGGGATACGAAGATCGTGGTTGATGAGCACGAAAGTAAGAGTCCAACCCACAAAGTCGACTGCTTCAAGAATCGCGTGGCGCTGGAAATCGAGTGGAGCAACAAGGACCCGTTTTTCGATCGGGATTTGAATAACTTTCGGCTGCTGTTTGATTTGCGCGTCATAAGTGTTGGCGTAATCATCACAAAATCGGATGAGTTAAGAGAGACGCTTACGGAATTGGGCCTGTGGTCCAAGTATGGAACTACAACAACCTGGATGTCCAAGCTATTGCCCCGAATTGAGGGAGGAGGTGGTGGTGGATGTCCACTCTTAGTCTTTGGAATTACCAAGGGCCGATACGTCGAAGACGTGTAGATCCTCACGAGGATTCAGCGTCAGTCGCAGCCGACCTGCTTGCAGCCTGCCACGGTCCCTTTGGCACCATCCTGGCCGATCCGCCCTGGCGTTTTACGAATCGTACGGGGAAGATGGCTCCTGAGCATCGTCGGCTCAGCCGATACTCGACGATGACTCTTGATCAGATCAAGGGATTGCCAGTTTCACATCTTGCAGCATCTCGCAGTCACTTGTATTTGTGGGTCCCGAATGCGCTGATTCGGGAGGGGCTGGAGGTGATGGCTACCTGGGGATTTACCTACAAGTGCAATCTTGTTTGGTACAAGGTCCGCAAGGACGGCGGCCCCGACGGTCGTGGCGTGGGATTCTATTTTCGAAATGTGACGGAGCTGCTTCTGTTCGGTGTTCGCGGTAGTCTTCGCACTCGGCCCGCCGGTCGGCGTCAGACTAACATCATCATCAGTCGGAAACGCGAGCACTCGAGGAAACCCGATGAGGGTTATCCAATAATCGAACATTGCAGCCCGGGCCCGTATCTTGAGATATTCGCGCGACACGTGAGGCGTGGTTGGCAGCAGTGGGGGGATGAAATCGTGTATTCTGGGCAAGATGCAGTTGCGCGTTAGCGCCATTCCGTTCAAATGAAGCGTAGGGTGTGTCCCTCCACGCACCACACAATCCGCGTCCGAAGGCGGTGCGGTGCATCAGGGATGCACCCTGCGCGGCTTCGCCAAGCTGTTCAATTCGTTATTCGCTCATCGACACTCGCTATTCCGCGTGGCCACGGAGGGCCGACGCTACAGGGTGGGGCCCCGGCGGGCCGAGGCTACGAACTGAGGGCGGTTGTGCCACATTGCGCGAGTGGCGCGAGTACCTGCGGCGCGGCGGGTCCGTATACTCTGCTACGGCATGCATCGACCGCTGGCGATTTCCGACATCCTGGCGCGCGGGCCGCTTGGGCGGCTCGGCAACGCCGTCGTGCTGCTCGGCGAGGTCGACAGCACGAACAGCTACCTGCGGCGGAGCGCGGACGACCTGCCGGATGGGACGATCGTCGCGGCGGAGTATCAGACCGCGGGCCGTGGGCGGCTGGGGCGCGTCTGGCGGTCGCCGCGCGGGTCGTCGATCCTGCTGAGCGTGCTGCTCCTCGAGCCAGCGGACAGCCCGATTCATAAGCTGGCGACGACGCTGGCGGCGCTGGCGGCATGCGAGGCCATTCGCGAGGCGGCGGGCATCGACGCCGCAGTGCGCTGGCCGAACGACGTGGCGGTGCGGGGCCGCAAAGTTGCGGGCGTGCTGGCCGAGTCGACGAGCGTGAGTCCCGCGCGGGAGTCGGTCAACGGCGAGGGCGCTGCGCGCGGGCTGATCATCGGCGTGGGGATCAACTGTCTTCAGCAATCCGGGCACTTTCCGGCCGAGCTGGCACCGACCGCCACCTCGCTCGAGATCGAGTCGGCGGCGGCGGTGGACCGGGCGCGGGTCGCCGGCGCGCTGGTGGGGCGGCTCGATCGGCGGATCGCGGGCCTGGCGGCGGGGGGTGCGGCGGGGCTGCTGGACGAATGGCGTGCGGCGTGCGACGATGTGGGCACACGCGTGGAATTGTGCTGCGACGGAGCGGTTTTCCGCGGCACGATCGTCGACATCGCCGACAACGCCGACCTGATTGTCCAGCTCGAAGACGGAGGAAGACGGCACTTTGCCGCGGCGACCAGCTCAAGGCACTGGTAGGCGGCCGCGCGCCGCCCGCGCCCGCAAACCCGAGCCGCCGCCCGCGCCGCGCCG
>JAJVHV010000030.1:0-108838 GCA_022072445.1 Phycisphaerae bacterium
CCTTCCCGACCACCACCCCTGAAAACCAAAAGGCCCAAAAACCTACTCCAAAAATCGCAACCAGCCTCTTCTATACCGTCGCCGGATAAAGAAAAGGCCAAAGTCGAGGCACAGGCTAATAGCCTGTCCCACACCAGGGCACCGGTCATGTTCACCGGTTGCTGTGCCCCGCGCGGAGCCGGCGCCGGCAAGGCCGCAACACCGCCGCGCACCACACCTCCACGCGCTTTGTCAGGGGTCGCGGGCGGCCTTAGAATGTGCGGTCCGCGCGGGCGCGGCGTGGGCGCCGTGTCGGTGCCCCAGGCCCGCGGCGGAAGGGAAGGGTGAACCAATGTCCGTGCGAACCAGGGTCAACACGGTTGCGGTGCTGGGCGCGGGTACCATGGGCAGCGGGATCGCGCAAGTCTTTGCGCAGGCCGGCCGTACGGTCCTGATGCACGATCCGATCCCGGGCGTCGTCGAGCGGGCCGTCGGCGGTATCGAAAAGTCGCTCGAAAAGCTGGTCGGCAAGGGGAAACTGAGCGCCGAGGCGGCGGCGAAGGCCAGGGCAGCCCTCAGACCCGCGGCGATGAGCGATTTGAACAAGGCGGACTTCATCGTCGAGGCGGCGACCGAGAAGGTCGAGCTCAAGAAGCAGATCTTCATCGAGCTCGACAAGGCCTTTCCGCGCGACGTGATCTTCGCCAGCAACACCAGCAGCATCTCGGTGAGCGAGCTGGCGGCGGCGACGACGCGCAGCAGCCAGTTCGTCGGCATGCATTTCTTCAACCCCGTCCCGCTCATGCAACTGGTCGAAGTGGTGATCGGGCTTCAAACCGCGCCGGAGGTGGTCGATTTCACCTGCGGCCTGGCCAGCGAACTGGGCAAGACGCCGCTGCGCGTCAAGGATCATCCCGGCTTTGTCGCCAACCGCGTGCTGATGCCGCTGATCAACGAGGCCATCGCCTGCCTGAGCGACGGCGTGGCGGACGCCAAGACGATCGACGAGGTGATGAAGCTGGGCTGCGCGCACACCATGGGGCCGCTGGCGACCGCCGACCTGATCGGGCTGGACGTGTGCCTGTTCATCATGGAAGTGCTGCACCGCGATCTGGGTGAAGACCGATACCGCCCGACGCCGCTGCTGCGGACGATGGTCCGCGCCGGCCGGCTGGGCCGCAAGAGCGGAAGGGGATTCCATGACTACGCCTAGCACCGCAACGGCCGGGACGAATGTGGAACTGGAGCGGCACGGGAACGTCGCTACCATCCGCTTCAGCAGCGAGAAGGGCGTCAATGTCCTGTCTTCGCGCGTGCTGGGCGATATCGGCAGCGCCATCGAGGAGCTCAGCGACGATCCGAAGCTGCGCTACGCCGTCTTCCGCGGCGCCGGCAAGACGTTTCTGGCCGGGGCCGACATCGCCGAGATGTCGGCGTTCAACGAGGAGCGCGGCAAATCGCTGTCGACGCACGGGCACCATGTCTTTAACGCCATCGCGAACCTGCCGCAGGTGACGTTCGCGGCCATCAACGGTGCGGCGCTGGGCGGAGGGTGCGAGCTGGCCCTGGCGTGCGATTTCCGCATCATGGCGGCCACGGCCCGCGCCGGGCAGCCCGAGTGTCAGCTCGGGCTCATTCCCGGCTGGGGCGGCACCTCGCGGCTGCCGAAGATCGTCGGGCCGGCCTGGGGGCGGCGGCTGCTGTTCACCGGCGAGAGCATCTCGGCCGAGCAGGCGCTGCAGATCGGCCTGGTGAACGAGACGGTCGCGACGCCGGAGCTGCTGGACGAAGCGTTGCAGCGCTGGTTCGGGCTGCTGGGCAAGGCGTCGCCCAAAGCCATCACGCGCATCAAGCGTGCCATGGCGCAGAACGACGAGATCAACCAGTTCGCCTGCTGCTTCAGTTGCTCCGACGCGGAGGAAGGCATGCAGGCGTTCATGGAGAAACGGCCGCCGGCGTGGACCCGAACGTAGCACGCCGTCGTCAGCGGGCGCCCGCCGCCGCGACGGCGCGCGTGCCATTCGAAACTGTCCGCCGCCGGCTCGGTGGCGCATCATGGGCGAGGTGATCAAGCGCGATGAGTAAGACGCTGGCTGAGCAACTGGCGGATCGGATTCAGAAGGTCTCCTTCGAGCAGCTCGACGCGAAGGTGGTGCACGAGGTGAAGCGCCGCGTGCTGGATTCGATCGGCTGCGCGCTGGGCGCCTGGACCAGCGGACCGGCGCGCGTCACGCGTGAGCTGGCCCTGTCGGTGCCGCTGGCGGGCGGGGCGGGCCTGCTCGGCTCGCGGCATCGCACCACGCCCGATCTGGCCACGTTCAGCAATGGCGCGCTGGTGCGCTACCTCGACTTCAACGACACCTACCTCAGCAAGGAACCCGCCCATCCCAGCGACAACATCCCCGCGGCACTGGCCGTTGGGCAGGTGCGCGGGGCGAGCGGGCGCGACGTCATCACCGCGACCGCGCTGGGCTATGAGCTGCAGTGCCGGTTGTGCGACGCCGCCTCGCTGCGGGCGCACGGCTGGGACCACGTCTGTTATGGGGCGCTCTCGAGCGCGCTGCTGGCGAGCTATCTCTACGATCTGCCGGCCGAGCAGGTCGTGCACGCGCTGGGGGTGGCCGGCGTGTGTAATTTTGCCACGCGGCAAACGCGGACCGGGCAACTTTCGATGTGGAAGGCGTGCGCGTTTTCGAACGCAGCCCGCAACGGCGTCTTCGCCGCCGACCTGGCGCGGCGCGGCATGAGCGGTCCCCATGAGATCTTCGAGGGTCCCAAGGGCCTGTTCAAGATGATCACCGGACCGTTCCAGCTCGAATGGGCGCGGGCCGGCGACGACTGGATGATCAACCGCACATACATCAAGTTCTGGCCGGCGGAGTACCACTCGCAGTCGGCCATCGACGCCGCCCTTCAGCTTCGCCCGCAGCTCGGCAATCCCGACGACATCCAGAGCATCCTGATCGAAAGCTTCGAGGCGGCCGTCAGCATCATCGGCAGCGAGCCGGAAAAATGGCGTCCCACCAGCCGCGAAACTGCCGATCATAGTATGGGATATTGCGTCGCGGTCGCGCTGCTGGACGGCGACGTGACGCGCAGGTCGTTCGACGACGGGCGACTGAAGGACACCCGCGTGCTGGCACTGCTCGACAAGGTCAAGATCGTCGAGACGCCCGAATGCAACGCCGGCTACCCGAAAGGAATTCCGAACAACCTCGTCGTGACGCTCAAAGACGGCCGCAAGGTCGCGAAACGCGTCGACTTCCCGCGCGGCCACGCCGGCAACCCGATGAGCGACGATGAAGTCTTCTCGAAGTTCCGGAAGCTGGCGTCGGGCGTCGTGTCGGACGCGACCGCCGACCGGATCGTCAACGTGGCGATGTCGCTCGACCGGTCAACCGACCTGTCGACCCTTACGGAGTTCGAGACGCTCTGAGTCACTGAAGCGGCGCCGCGCGGCGGCGCCGCGGCCGGCCGGATCGGCGGACGATGTCCGGCCCAGTCTGTCTTCAACGGGTGTATGGCCATGGGTGAGACCGCGATTCTTCAGTACCGAGGCAAGAACTACGAGCTTCCGGTGGTGGTCGGAACGGAAAACGAGCCGGCGATCGACATCCGCCAGCTCCGGGCGCAGTCCGGCCTGATCACGCTCGACGACGGCTATGGCAACACCGGCGCGTGCGAAAGCGCGATCACGTTCATCGACGGCGAAACCGGCGTGCTTCGCTATCGCGGCTATCCGATCGAGGAGCTGGCCGAGAAATCCAACTTCATCGAGTCCGCCTATCTGCTGATCTTCGGCGAATTGCCGTCCGCGGCGCAGCTCAAGGAATTTCGCAAGCTGCTCAGCGACCACGAGTTCATCCACGAGGACCTGCGGCACAACTTCGAGGGTTTCCCGCCCAACGCGCACCCGATGGCCATTCTTTCGGCCATGATCAACGCGGTCGGCTGCTTCCAGTCGCAGGTCGTCCAGCCCTCCGACGCCGAGTCGTTCACCGTGGCCGCCGCGCGGCTGATGAGCAAGGTGCGGACGATCGCGGCGGCCAGCTACAAGAAGTCGATCGGCCGGCCGATGATCTACCCGCGGCACGACCTGTATTACACGGCCAACTTCCTGCACATGATGTTCAGCAAGCCGTACCAGAACTACGAGCCCGATCCCGAGGTCGTGCGGGCCATGGATCTGATCCTGCTGCTGCACGCCGACCACGAGCAGAACTGCTCGACCTCCACGGTGCGGATGGTCGGCTCGGCCCGCGCCAACCTGTGGGCCGCCGTCGCCGCCGGCGTGTGCGCCCTGTGGGGGCCGCTGCATGGCGGGGCGAACCAGGAAGTGATCGAGATGCTGTCGCAGATTCACGCCAGCGGCCAGAGCGTCGAGTCGTTCATCATCAAGGCCAAGGACAAGCACTCGAACACGCGGCTGATGGGCTTCGGCCACCGCGTCTACAAGAACTTCGACCCGCGCGCCCGCATCATCAAGCAGGCCTGCGACGCCGTCCTGAAGAAGCTGGGCATCCACGACCCGTTGCTCGAGATCGCCAAGAAGCTGGAAGAAACGGCCCTGCGCGACCCCTATTTCATCGAGCGCAAGCTCTACCCCAACGTCGACTTCTACAGCGGGATCATCATGCGCGCCATCGGCATCCCCGTGAACATGTTCACCGTCATGTTCGCCATCGGCCGCATTCCAGGTTGGATCGCCCACTGGCGCGAAGTGCAGACCACGCCGAATGCCCGCATCAACCGCCCGCGGCAGGTCTATCAGGGCGCCGTCCAACGCTCCTACGTGCCGATCGAGCAGCGCGAGTGGGCTGCGCCGCAGACGCTCAGTTCAGCCACTGCTTCCCGCTGACGCGGCCCTGCTCGTCGAAGTAGATCATCGCCGAGGTGTGATCCTCGGGGTCTTCGTAATACCAGTGCTCCGAGCTGCGGTAGTGCGGATCGCCCAGGACGCGCCGCACGTCCTCCCGGTCGTCTACACCCGCCCGGATCCAGCCGAATCGTTCCTGCGTGAACTTCTGCGCGCAGCCCGCCGACAGCGCCAGCACCGCCGCCGCCAGCAACCCACTCATGTATCGTCGCACGACGCCCTCCTGTGCAAAGGTCACGGGCCAGTCCCTGGCGCCACCACGCGCCGCCGCGCATCTTGCCCTCCCCGGTCCGAGTCCGTCAAATGGACCGCATGTTCCGACGCTACGGACCCTACGCGGCGGTCGGCGCGACGGCGATCGCCTGCCTGTTCGCGCTGGCCTTCCGCAGCGATATCCGGGCGCGTCTCTGGGCCGCGCAGTTGCGTGACTGCGACGACCCGCAACGAAAAGCCGCCCTGCTCACCGCCCTGTGCAACGCGGGCCCCGCGGCCCGCTGGGGAATCTCCTCCTTGCTGCGCGACGACCGGCCGGACGTACGCGCCCTCGGTGTGATCGGACTGCACCACCAGCGTTCGCCCTGGTCGCGCCAGGCGCTGCTCGAGCGGCTGGAGGACGAGTCCGAAGACGTGCGCGAGCTCGCGGCACTGGGGCTGGCGATTCATCGTGACCCGGCGGTCATCCCGGCGCTCGAAGCGCTCTTCCGCCGCGCTGCGCCCGCCGGCGCCGAGTCGGCGGCGCTGGCCCTTGAGCGGCTCGCGCTGCCGGAGTCGGTCGCGGCGATTCAGCGGCTCGACGACCGCGCGCTCGAGCCCGGCCGCCGCGCCGAGCTGCTCGACGCTCTGCGCGGCATCGGCTCTCCGCAATGCGCCGCGCTGCTCGTCGGCATGCTCGCCGACGACCGGATCGTCGCGGCCCCGACGCGCGGCGAGCGGATGGCGTCGCGCATGCTCGCGCATCCCGCCGCGGCTCCGCTTCACGCCGCTTCGCGCCCCGCTGACGCTCCGCCGGCCGCGCGCACGATCGCCCAACGCGCCGCCGACGCGCTGGCGCAGATCACCGGCGTGCAGCCGGCCTTTTCATCCACGCGGCCGGCCGCGGACCGGGCGGGGGCGGCCGACGTTTGGCGCGCCTGGCTGGCAGACAGCGCCGCCAGCCGGCCGTCAAAGCCGGGCGGCGAGTGAATGCCGCCGTCGCGCCGCGACGATAAAGTACGCGGTGGACGCGCTATTCAGGCCGGCGCTGCCGTGGCGAGCGGTCGCCCAGGCGCCCGCCATCCAGACGGCGGCACGATGCTCCCGATCAAGCTCCAGAATCGTCAGAGTCAGAGCAAGCTGCTGGCGTTCATGACGGGCGCGTCGGCGACGGTGATCGTCGCGTGTCTGTACGCGGCGGGCTCGCTCGACTGGCTGGAGCTGCGGTCGCTCGACCTGCGTTTTCGCCACACCAACTCGCTGCGGCCCGACCCGCGGATCGTCATCGTTGGCGTGTCCGACCGCGCGCTGGAGCTGATCGGCCGCTGGCCCTGGTCGCGCGACCTTCAGGCCCGTCTGATCGACGTGCTCTGCGAAGCCGGCGCCAGCCAGGTGCTGGTCGACATCAACTGGATCGAGCACGAGACGCGGCGCGACGAACTCCCGGCCGATCTCGACGTTGTCGCCGACCCGCGCGTGGCCGGCGCGCCGCCCGATGCCGCCCGCCGCCCCGATCTGGAACTGCGCCAGGCGCTCCGCCGCGCCGGAAACGTCATCGTCGCCACCGTGTTCGGCTCAGGCACGGCGGCGAGTGCGTCGCCCGACGAGCTGGCCATCGTCGCCTACCAGCGCCGTATTCGCGATTGGCTCTCGGCCCACCCGGAGAACCACGACGCGCCGCATCGCTGGTTCGGCCAGCTCTTCGCCGCGCTGACCGACGCGGCCATCGAGGACGACACCAGCGCCAAGGCACGCATCGTCGAGGCGCTGCGGCGCGAGCTGGGGCTCGCCGCCACGCTGGCCCACGGCTTCCCATCCTCGCCACGACTTGCCGCCGCCGTGCGATCCGGTCGGCGCATCACCCCCGTCCATTTCCGCCTGGCTTCAGCGGCGGCGCACGCCGGTTTCGTCAACTGGGAGCCGGACGGCGACGGTGTCGTCCGCAGGCAGGTGCTGCTCGCGGAGCAGGACGGCGTCGTACTGCCGCAGCTCGCCCTGGCCGGAGCCATGGCCGCGCTTCAGCTGACCGCCGACGACCTCTCGGCCACTCCCGGCACACTGACCATCGCCCGGCAGCCGGCCGACGGCGGACCGTGCCACATCCAGATCGAGGAGCGCGCCGCGCGGCGCGGCGAGATGGTCATTCCCTGGATCGCCGGACAGCGCTGGGAGGACCAGTTCCGCCAGGTCAGCGCCGACGCCGCCTGGCAGGTCTGCGATCGCCGCCGCATGATCGCCGAGAACGCCCGTGTGATGCGCGACACGCGCGAGCGGACCCTCAGCGAGCTGATACCGAATTCCGACGAGTATGTCGTGCTGCTCGGCACCTACAAGGATGCTGAGAGCGCCGGGCAACAGACCCGGCTTGGCGACGACCTGGCGGCGACCCGCGCCGCGGAGACGCGTTGCGCCGCGCTGCTGGAGCAGATCGAGGCCTTCGAGGCCGCCGCCATCGCTCGGACGCGCGCCCGCCTGGCTGAGATCGACCCCATCCCCTACGCGCAGCGCGAGGCCGAAACCGACACGCTCGAGCATCTGCTGCGCGAACTGGAAAAAACCGGGCGCGCCGCCGCCGCAAATCGCGCGCTGGAGCTCGAAACGCGCGGCGTGCTGGAGCGGCTCCGCTCCGCGATCGACGGCGGAATCTGCCTCTTGGGGTACACCGCCACGGCAACCGCCGACATGGCCCCCACGCCGACGCATCCGCGTGCGCCTGGCGTGATGGCGCATGCCAGCATTCTCAACGGCCTGCTCACCGGCCGGACGATCCGCTGGGCACCCGCCTTGGCGAACTTCGCCGCCACCCTCGTCCTCGGTCTGCTCACTGCGCTGGTCGCCGGGGCCCGCCCGCTCCGCGACGGCGCCCTCACGGCCGTCACGCTCGCACTGCTCAGCGTTGGAGCCGCGGCGTGGCTCTTCTGGGCGCACGCCTACTGGCTGGCCGTCGTGCCAGCGCTGGCGGCGGTCGGACTCTCCTTCGTCACGATCTCGCTCTACCGCTACGCCTTCGCCGACCGCGAACGCCGCCAACTGGCCAACGCGCTCAGCCAGTACACCTCGCGGGCCATGGCCCGGCAGATGGCGCAGAACCCCGAGCTCTGTCGCCGGGCCGAAACACGCGAGGTCACGGCGATCTTCACCGACCTCCGCGGATTCACACCCCTCTCCGAACGCGTCGGGGCCGCCCGCACCCAGCAACTACTCAACATCTGCCTCGGCGAACTCACCGCCGTCATGCTGCGGCACGAGGCCTTGGTGAACAAGTTCATCGGCGACGGCATCTTCGCCTTTTGGAATCCGGTCATCTATCCGCAAGCCGACCACGCCCGCCGTGCCTGCGAGACGGCCCTGGACCTGCACACGGCACTCCGCGCCCTGATCGAACGGCAGGCCGCGATCGGCGGCGACGACGCCTTTGCTGAGCTGGAGCTGCGCGTCGGTGTCGCGACCGGCAGCGCCGTGGTCGGGCCGTGCGGCTCGGAGCAGAAGTACGACTACACGTGCATCGGCGACTCGGTGAACGTCGCCTCGCGACTCGAATCCGCCAACAAATTTTTCGGAACTCGCTGCCTGGTGAGTTCCGAGACGCGCGCCGCGGCCGGTCCGGGCCTGGTCTACCGCCGGCTCGGTGTCGTGCAGGTGCGCGGCAAACGTCAGCCGATCGAAGCGCTCGAACTGGTCGGCCGCGACGGGCGATTGCCCGCCGCGGAGCTGGCGTACGCCGCGGCGTTTAGTGCCGCGGTTGACGCGTTCTGCGCCGGCCGCTGGGCCGATGCCGCCGCGGGCTTCGAGAGCTGCCGGGCGCTGCGTGCCGCGGACGGCCTGGCGCGCTATTACTCGCTGCGCGCCAAGGCGCTGCTCGCCAGCCCCCCGGCCGATGGTTGGACGCCGATCATCGAGCTGAATGAAAAGTAGCGGCGCATCGGCGCGCCGCTACGTGCGAGCTCGTCTTGCTCTATCGGACCGCGGTCGATCGCGCGGGCTGCCGGATCAGCAGCCGCCGCCGGTCAAGGCGTCGACGAACGGCTCCACGTCGAATCCGTTGACCGAACCGTCGTCATTGGCGTCGCCCGCGCACGGCGCGCAAGGCGTGCCGGAGCCGGTCAGCAGCCCGACAAAAGGCTCAACGTCAAACCCATTCACCGAGCCGTCGCAGTTCGCGTCGCACGGGACGAACCCGGCGCACGGGTCGCCGGCGACGGCGCCGTTCCAGAAACCGCCGACCAGTTCAAACGTCCCGCCCGTCATCGGTGCCGCCGGCGAGTTGGCGTCGGGCTGGCCGATCGTTCCGGAAAGGACGAACGTGCCCCCCGAACTCGTCCCGCCGCCGCCGTCGATGGTGTACCAATTGATGTCGTAAGTCTGTGAGCTGGCAGTGGATACGGTCGTGATCAGCGCCGCGATCGCGGCAGCGCGCAATTTCCGCGTCATGCGAATCTCCAGTGGCACTCCGCTAGTGTAGCGAATCGGCGCGACGAACTGCAACCGTCGCCCTTGGCCCGAGGCCGCTGTGCCATAAACGGCTCTCTATCTGATAAACGCAAAAACCGGCCAGCATCTGACATCTTTTTGTCGCGTTGCCCACGCGCGCCGATCTCAAACGCCCGGGCCCATCACCACAGGAGCACCGCGTAGGCCCGGCACAGCGTCCACCTCGGATCATAAGTGCTAGTATATTCAGATGTTATGCCAGTTACCGAATCACGGTGCCGGTCGCTCGCCCGCCATCTTCACGCCCGCGTCGAGCGGCCGCAAATAGAGCCCATACGCACCGCCCACGTTCGTCACCTTCACCAGCACCCGGTTCCAGCCCGCACGCAGCGGCGCCCGGAAGATCGCCTGAAGCGGGACGGCGGCATGCGGGCCGGCGTCTTCATGCACCACAGCGTCGTTCACCCAGATGCGGCAGCCGTCGTCGCAGCCCACGGCCATCCGGATCGTACGCTCGTCGGGCGACTGAATGAAACACTGTGCATACGCCGCCGCGTTCTCGCCGGCCTTCTTCTCCGGATTGATCGCACGCAGGTCGAGATATCCGCTGCGCCCCGCTTTGAGCGGCTTCCAGCCGACCTTCGTGCCATCCTTGCCGGCATACTCGGCCGCCGGGTCGTCGCCGGTCTCCGGGCTGGTCGCTCCGGGCGCCGGCGTGAGCGGGAAGTAGCCGGCCACGCGCCAGTCGCGGACGTATTCGCCCGGCAGCAGCGCCTCGATTTCGTCGCGATACCTCGACACCAACTTCGCGCCCGCCGCGTCCACAAACGCCAGCACGCGATCGACACTGCCCTGCGGCGCGCTCGCCGCCATCGCGTGCAGAAGCGCCACCTGAAACGCCGGGTCGCCGGTCGCGGACGCAAGCGTGGCTTCCAGATCGGCGAGCAGCGCGGCATCCTTCAACTGCTCGCAGGCCCGCGCCGCGGCCAGCCGCACGCTGCGCTGCTCGTCGGCCAGCGCCGCCCGCGCCAGCCCCGCCGCCGACGGGTGCTTCCGCTCCGCCGCCGCGTAAATCAGCATGGCCCGCTCGGCGGGGCGCCAGTCGTGGAATGAATCGGGCGTTAGCGCGTCGGGTTTCCGCTGCACCAGCGCCAGCGCCTGGTCCGCGACCGAGGTGACCGTGCCATCGCCATCCGCGTCGATCCAGACCGGATTAGCGATCGCGATCGGCCGCGCCGGGCGGTCCTGATCGTGCACAATCGGCGCCAGCGATTCGTCACCCTCGACCAGCACCGCCAGCCACGCGTCTCGCCCCACTTCCAGCTCGCGCTTGGCCGCGAAGCGCCGAACGTCGCGCGACTGCGGCACCGCGATCGTCTCGATCACGTCGCCGTTCATGACGATCTTCACGCGGTCGCAGTCGATCCACGAGGCGGCCTGCACCTTGATGCTGAGCGTCACCTTGCCGAACATCGCCGCGATCTGCGCGCCCATCGGCTCGCCGTTCGCCCAGTACTCGACGAACGGACCCGTGCTCGCAAAGCTCTGCTGGTGTCGCAGCGCCGTCGCCACGTCGGCCGGCTGGATCGCCGCCGGATCGTCGGTCGGACTGCGCACGAAGTTGCGCGGCCAGGCCGGCAGCGCCGAGTGCACGTTGTGGCTGTCCGAATTCCCCACCGCCGTGTAGCGCTCCCCGCGGTTCAGCAGGTTGAACCAGTCGCGCGTCACCGAGTACTTGGCGTCGCCGACCGAAAAGGCCTGCGGCAGGTCGGCGTCTTCATAGCCCCAGCCGACGTTTTCATTCATGACTTCGATCGTGTCGAAATCCGCCGAGTAGTTCTCGCTGCGCGGCAACCCGGTCACCGGGTCCAGTCGGGCGCGGCCGAAATAATCGATGTTGCCCCAGCGCGGGTGATTGAGCTGAATCACCGGCCGCACGCCAAACTTGTTCGGCTCCTCGCGAATGAGCTTGAAAAGCTGGTTGGCGTTGTAACTCATCGGCGGCGGCACGGCCCGCTCCGGATCGAGCGGAAACGCGTTGAAGTGCCCGACCGGCGTCGAGACCTCGTTTCCGACCACGGTCGTCACCTGCCCCTGCTGCCCCAGCTCGCGCAGCGTCGGCTCGTAGTCGATGTTGTGGTTGTGATCGGTCGCGACGGCGAATTCGAGCCCCTCGCCGATGAACGAGATCACGCGCTCCTTCATGTTCGCGTCGCCGTGGCCCGAGTGCGTCAGCGTGTGCAGGTGAAAATCGCCGCTGATCCAGCCGGCCGTGTCCACCTCGTGCCACAGTTCGGCGTTGAATTCGGCCGTCTCGCCCGCGCGAATCTCGATGGGCTGCTCGACGATCGACCACTCCATGCCGCGCGAGGCATAGGCCTTGTACGTGCCGACGGGCACGGTTACTAGCGCTTCGCCCGTCAGCGAATAAATGATGTTGTTGCGGATCGCCAGTTCATTCGGCGCCACCTGGGTGTTGGGGAACAGCTTCGCGCTGGGCCCCTTCTCGCCCAGCAGCGTCAGCCGCGAGGCGAGCGGCTTGCCTTTGGGGTCGGTGATCTTGAACTTCAGAATGCCGCTTGGCGCATCCGCAGCCGCCGTCGCCAGCGGCGTCTGCGCCCGCGCCGAAGGACTGGCGAACAGGATAGCGGCCGCGACGGGAACGGCGGCCAGCACAGCGTGAAACGCCGCGGGCAGCAGGGCGGTCAGCGCGGCGTGCCGTGCAGACGTTCGAGCGAGCATGACGGTACTCCTTTCCGCGAAAACGCCGCGGCGGCGGACGGGCGGCGGGCAGCGGGGGACCCAACCAAAGTCAGTCGAGGCCCGACCTCGATAGAATCCTCTCCTCAGTTCCGGCGGCAGAGCCACGGAATCGCCCCGGCCCGGTTCGCAGCGATCATATCGCGCGCCGCCGCAGGTCGGACAGGCTTTGGCAGCCAAACTTGCGCAATCTTGATCGAATGTGGATCGTCCCGTTCCGCCCCAAAACGAGCGGCGGCGGGACGTATCCCGCCGCCGCGTGGCTTTCACTCAGTTCCAGGCCGTCCGAGCCGGCCCGGCGATCGCCAGTCCCGGCCGAACGGCGTTGGCGTCGCTAGTGTGCGACCGCTCCAATCCCATCGACGATGAGCTGGAGCGGATCGCCGATCGGCAACACGAACAGGTCGGCGTTGACCAGCTCGTTGCGCAGCGGCAGCGGGCCGGGGCCGTCGAAGTCGATCGGCGCCTCGACGTTGTGGATGCTGCCGAACACCAGGTTCAGCAGCGCCAGCGACATGAACGGGTTGACGCGCGTCGCGCCGTTCAGCGCGTTGGCACCGTTGAAGAACTCCGGCGGTGCGAAGGCGGCCAGCAGGTTGACCGTCACGTTGGGCCGGCCGAAACGGAACGCGTTCAGGCGCGGCTTGAGGTTGCGGGCCACCAGCGCGACGCCGTTCAGCAGCTTCGGCGTGCTCGCCTGCCAGTCGATGTCCTGTGGTGCCGGGAAGCCGTTGTTGTCGGCGCGGCGGTAGTAGCGTTCGACGAACGTGGAGCGCCAATCGGCCGGGTTGTGCAGGAATTCGCGGAAGTCGAAGACCGGCTCGCCGGCATCCTGGACGTTGTTGTTATTGAAATCATCGTAGTACGGCGCGCCGTCCGCATCGTAGCCCGGGTTGGCGACGTGCGTGCCGAAGAAGTGCGTCGAGGTCTCGGGCGCCAGCGTGATGCCCAGAATGGCGGTCGGCGAGATCAGGACGTTGGTCGTCTCGTCGCCTGGCGTAAGCTGCAGCGGGGCGCCGTTGGGGCTGATGAGCTGGAAGAATCCGGTGCTGTTCGAATCGGGCAGGAACATCACAAAGTACGTGCCCTCGGGGTTGTACGTCGCCACACCCTCGACAAAGTCAACCTGCACCGGTTCGCCGTCCGGGCCGAACTGATCCATCAGCACAAAGGCGCTGAAGTTCGGCGGGTTGGTCTCCGGATCGGCCGGCTGGCTGGGATCGAAGTCGGGGTTCTGAATCCGCAACGCGGGTGCGCCCGGATAGCCCGTGAACGTCTGGGAGAACGCGTCGCCAAACGCCTCGCCATTGACCGTCTCGAACACGGATCCGTCCATGACGTCGACGATCTGGCGAATACCCTTGCGATTGTGCAGCGGCCGGCCATTGCGACGATCGATGAACTCGACGGCCTGCCCACCCGGCGTCGGGTTGGCAAATCCGAGGAAGTAGCCGCCGGTGCCGTTACTAATGAAGCGGGCGCTGCTGACGCTGCCGTTGCTGTCCTGAATGATGTCGACGGTGACCGGCGCGGCGTTGGGGTTCTGGAAGCCGTCCTCGGTGGCCAGGGCGAAAACCTGCGCGGGACCGGAGCGGCTGAACGGCAAATGCGCACGCTGCGCGCGGATGAAGCGCGCGAACTCGTCCAGGCTGGGAACGCGATCCAGCAGGATACCGGCGTAGATCTCGTCGAACGACGGCTCGGCAGTCGGCGCGAGGAAGTCAATCATCAGCTTGCGCACGTCGGCCTTGTGCTGCTCGAAGTTGCCGTCGAAGTTAAACATGCCCAGCATCTGAATCTGCTCGTGCAGCAGACCCAGGTTGACCTCGACCGGGTTGCCGTCGATGCCCAGGAACACCTCGCTGGGCGGTTCGCCCGGGCCATTCGGCCGGACGAACATATAGCGCGCCCCCATGCCGTACTCGAGGTTCACGACGATCGCGTGCAGCCCCGACAGGTCGATCGTCTTGCCGTCGAGGAAGAGCTGCGCGAGCTGCGTCAGGATGTGCTCGGAGAAAATCGGCCCGCGGCCCGGACCGCCGCTCAGATCCTCTTCCGGGAAATTGCGGTCAAACTCGCTGATCGTGGAGTAGTAGAGATCTGGACCCGTAACCGGCACACCCTGTGCCGCGTCGTCGCCGTGCTCAAAGTGAAAATCCTGGAACGCGACCTTCTGCACCGCCGGCAGCGAACCCAGGAACGAGAGGTCGATGCCGCCCGCGTCGTCGGCGATCACGAACCCGCCGCGCAGCATGATCTGCGCCGCGGCCACGACCACGTCGTCAACCGTGTCGGCCTGCGAAAGCTGCACGTTCGCCGCCGCCATGTCCATCGCGCGTCGGGCGGCGTCGGGAATAACCGTGTCGAAGAGCGAAGCGAGCACGTCGTCGGCCAGACCCAGCAGCTCGTCGATCGTGATCTCCTCATCTACGCCCGAATCGCTGAAGAGATTCTCGAACGCGTCGCGGATGCGCGCGACCAGGCCAGAAAGGCTCAGCTCGAATTCGCGCGGGTCGAGGCCGACCGAGACGAGCATCGCGCGAATCTTGGCGTGAATCAGCGTGCTCAGCGGGTCGACCACGACGCCCGTCAGCGCACCGTCGGTCGAGTTCTCAGTCGCTGGAATGTTGACGATCGTCTTCAGGTCGGCGTCCCCGTCGCCGTCAAAGTCCACGTTCAGCACGATGTCCACACCGACCGGCAGTCCGGAAACGCTGAACGACCCGTCGGTTGCGATACTGAAGCTGGGATACGGCTCGCCGTTGGCGTCGAGCAGCGCGTCGCCATTGAGATCGGTGAACCACCCGGTGGCGTTCGTTGCGATCGCGCGGGAACGGAGCTTTCGCGCGGACGGGGAATCGCCGGCGTCGCTGGTGGTGGAAACGGAGTCCACGTTACCGCTCACGGAGCCGCCAAAACTCAGCGCCGTTGACGAAACGTCGCCCGCCGCCCCGTCGGTCGAGCCACCCGTGCCGTCCGTCGTGCCGCCCGTGCCGTCGTCATCGCCGTCGTTGTTCCCCTGCTGCGGGCAGCCGGCAAGCAGCAGGCAGACCGCGAGGGGGGTGATTGCGTGAAGCCACCATCTGGTCATTGTTCCACGTCTCCTGAAGTGCCCGAAAGGTGCCGCGCAACCTTTGCGCTGCACTGGCGGGGAACTTGACCCCGCGTCGAACACTTTGTCGTGACGCGCCCGCGAGAACTTGAAAACCGCTCGGAAATGGCGCGATTCTGCGCCCGGAACGGTTGAGCAGACCGACGCCGATCGGCATAATCGAGCGCTAGCGGGCGCCCGCGGGCCGGTGCGGGCCCGCGGCGGCGGCTGGAGTTCCGGCAAGGGCGCGCAGCGGCGCGCCGACACACGTCACCCTCTGCTCGAGAGTCTGTCATGGCCAAGAAAAAGGCGGCACGGAAAGTGAAGAAGGCGAAGAAAGCCAAGAAGGGACTCAAGAAAGTCGCGATCGCCAAGGCGAAAAAATCCGCCCGAAAGCGCGCAGCGCGGCCGAAGGCGACCCGAAGCTCCAGGCCCGCCACCGCCCGCAAGAGCGCCGGCCGCACCGTCAAGAAAGCCGCCGCGACGCGCGCCCCGGCGGCCGGCCGAGCCGCCAGCACGCGCGTCGTGAAGTCCGCCAGCGCGGCCGAAACACGCGTCGCCGCCCGTGCGCCCGTTCCCCCGAAGATCGCGCCGCTGACACCCGCGGTCGGCGAGCCCGCGCCCGACTTCGCGCTGCAGGACGAGCGCGGCAACACGCGCACGCTCAGTGCCTATCGCGGCCGCACGCTGGTGCTCTATTTCTATCCCAAGGACGACACGCCCGGCTGCACGCTTGAAGCCTGCGCGTTTCGCGATGCGTCCTCCGAGTTCGACGCTCTGGCCGCCGCCATCGTCGGCGTCTCGCCCGACACGTCGGAGAGTCATGCGGCTTTCGCGCAGAAGTTCAGCCTGCCGTTCACGCTGCTGGCCGATCCCGACCATCGCGTCTGCGAGAAATACGGCGTGTGGCGCGAGAAGAATCTCTACGGCGAGACGCGGATGGGCGTGGTGCGGACGACGTTCGTCATCGACGAGAACGGCCGCGTCGCGCAGGTCTTCGAGGGCGTCCGGCCCGACGGGCACGACCGTGAAGTGCTGACCTGGCTGCGCTCGCGCCAGCCCGCGCCCAGCATCGCCCCGAGCGGGTATTGATGGGCGAGCACTTCGCCGACGCGCTGCTCGCCCGGATTCGGGAGCTGCGCGCCCCGGCCGCGGTCGGGCTCGATCCGCTCGCCGCGCGTCTGCCGCCCGAGCTGCGCGTCGACCCCGACGATGACGTCGCCGCCGCCGCCGCGTTCGAAGCCTTCGGCCGCGGCGTGATCGACACCGTCGCGCCGCTGGTCCCGGCGATCAAGATCAACTCCGCGTTCTTCGAAGCGCAGCACGAGCACGGCGTCGCGGCCTATTTCCGGCTGATCGCCCACGCCCGGCAGCGCGGCCTGCTGGTCATCGGCGACGTGAAGCGCGGCGACATCGGCTCAACCGCCGCACTCTACGCCCGCGGCCACCTCAGCGGCCGCGCGGCGCCCGACGCCGTCACGCTCGCCGGCTATCTGGGTGAAAACGCGGTCCGGCCGTTTGTCGACGTTTGCCGTGCCGAGCAGCGCGGCGTGTTCGTGCTCGTCCGACCGTCCGATCCGGGCGCTGACGAAGTTCACGAATTCGCAGGTGCTGCCGGTGCGACGCCCGGCTCGGCACGCCCGTTCTATCGTCACATGGCATCGCTGGTGGCGCGCTGGGGCAGCGACAGCGATCTGATCGGTCGGAGTGGGTACTCGTGCGTCGGCGCCGTGGTCGCGGCGAAGGACGCCGCCAGCACGCGCGCCCTGCGCGACGCCATGCCTGGCACGCTATTCCTGGTTCCCGGTTACGGCGCGCAGGGCGCTACCGCCGAAGCGTGCCGAAACTGCCTGAACGCCGACGGCCTGGGCGCGATCGTCAACGCGTCGCGCTCCGTCATCTTCGCCTACCTGGACGCCGGCGTCGCGGAGCGCGGCGGGGGCGACTGGCGCCGCTGCGTGCGGCTGGCGTGCGAAGATTTCGTCGCCGATCTACGCCGCGCGGGCCTGGCGCCCGCGTAGCACAGCCGCCCCGGCCGCGCTCCCACCTGCACGCTTGGGTGCTTGGGCGAGCCGCGGCACATCCACTCCAGGTAGCCGACCGTCAGAGCGCCGGAATCAGCTTCTTGCTCAGCAGATACTCGATGACCTGCGTGGCGGCGTCGGCGACGCTCATGGTGGTGTTGACGATGGTCAGCTCGGGCTTGAGCGGCGCTTCGTAAGGCGCCGAAATGCCGGTGAACTCCTTGATCTCCCCGGCGCGGGCCTTCTTGTAAAGCCCCTTCGGATCGCGCGTCTCGCAGATTTCCACCGGTACGTCGACGTGCACCTCGACGAACGGCAGCTTACCTTCCTCGTGAATCTTCCGCACCAGGTCGCGATCCGCGCGATACGGGCTGATAAAGCTCGTCAGCGTGATCACGCCCGTGTCCGCAAAAAGCTTGGCCACCTCGCCGATGCGACGAATGTTCTCGGTGCGGTCTTCGGGCGAAAAGCCGAGGTTCTTGTTCAGGCCGTGGCGGATGTTGTCGCCGTCCAGCACGTACGAGAGGTGGCCGCGTTCGACCAGTGCGTGTTCGACCGTGTAGGCGATCGTGCTCTTCCCGCTGCCCGACAGCCCGGTAAACCAGATCGTGGTTCCGCGCTGCTTGAGCATGCCGTAGCGCTGCTCGCGGTCGACGTGTCCGTGGTGCCAGGTGACGTTGGTGGCGGCGATCTTGGTCATGTGTGGGCTTCCGTTTCGGAATATCGGGTTTCGGGTCGAACGCGGTAGGATAGGCTGGCGACGAGTCGCCGACAACCATCGGCGGCGGGCGCCACGGCCCGCGCGTGCGCTGTCGCCGCACCCATCGGCACGTTCACCTGGGGCCGATAATCGGCGCGCCCGAATTCGGGTGATTGACCCGACACTTTGCCCGTCCGACAATGACACCGAAAGTCCGGGCGGAAACGGAGAGCACGCATGAAGATGTTCCGGTCTCGTAAGTGGATCACGCTGTTGACGCTCGGGGCCGCGCTGCCGGCGATCGCCGCAAGCTGCACCGAGGCCCAGTCGCTCGTGGGCGGCACGTCGTTCGACGCGCTGCGCGACAGCTTCAGCACCAGCGGACAGCAGGTCAGTCCGTCCGGGGTTCAACGGATATCGGGCCTGCGCCTGATCGCGCCCAGCCGGCCGTAGGCGGCGGTCCGCAGCAGCTCGAGCGCTGAGAGAAGAAGCCGCGCCCATGGACGGGCGCGGCTTTCTTTCGTCATCGCGGCACATCGTATCGGGTGGAATGCCCTTGATTGGGAAGCGGCATGCTCTCGCCGTCAGACGTGAACATGCGGTGTTCTGGGTGACATGCTTACGCCCGGCGGCGAAAGCAAGCCACCCATGCCACTCAAGCCTAGTCCACCCACGCCGAATCCAACCGAGCCTACTCCGTCCGCACCTTGACGGTCTTCGGCTTGGCCCCGGCGCTCTTGCCGACGCGAATTGTCAGCACGCCGTCCTTGAATGACGCGTCGACGTCGTCGGCGTCCACGCCGCTCGGCAGGCGGATACTGCGCTGAAATCCGCCGAACTGCCGCTCGACGTAGTGGTAATTCTTCTGCTTCTCTTCGCGATCCGAGCGCTTTTCGCCGCGGACCGTCAGCACGTCGCCGCTGATCTCGACGTCGACGGCGTCTGGATTGACGCCCGGCAGCTCCATCGTGACCGTGACGGCGTCGGCCGTATCGGCCAGGTCGGTGCGCGGCATGGCGATCAAGTCCTCGTCGGCCTGCTCCCACGGCCAGGCGAACGGATCGCGCATGAAGCGCTCCAGGACGGACTCCATCTGGTCGCGCAGCAGCGACAGCGGCTGGTCAATCGGCGCCAGCGCGCTTCCTACCTCTCGCTTTCGTCTCCACGGAACGAGTTTCATGTCGAACCTCCTTCCTCGTCAGTTCAGAACTGCGCTCCGGACAGCTCAGCCGGAGCATACGTCTGGTTCCTTGCGTGGTTGCATGTCACGTCGGCTTGACGGCAATCTTCCGCGGCCGAAGCGCGCGGACCTTCGGCAAATGAAGCGTCAGCACGCCGTCCTTCAGTTCGGCCTCGATCTTCTCGGCGTCAATTCCTTCGCCGATCGTGAAGGCACGATGAAAGTCCCCGACGCCGTACTCGCGCCGCAGGTAGCGCGTTCCTGCTTCCTGCCGCGGCTTGACGGTGCCGCGGATCGTCAGTTCGCCGCGCTCGTAGCGCACGTCGACGCCCTCGCTGGATACGCCGGGCATGTCGGCCAGCAGCAGCAGCTCTTCGGGCGTCTCGACGATGTCAACGAAGGGCACGTAGGTCCGGCCAGCCTGCACGCGCTCGGGCTTGACGTCCTGGGCGCAGCACGCGTTGTTATTGTCATGTGTCGTCATGGTAAATCTCTCCCGCGGGCGCGGCTTCGCCGCCGCCCGTTGTCCTGGTTAGTTGGTTCGCACCGTGATCTTCCGCGGCAGGGCCTCGGGCGACTTGGTCAGCCGCACGGTCAACACGCCGTCGCGCAGCGTCGCGTCGACGTGCTCCGGATCGACGCGGCAGGGCAGCGTCACGACGCGCGAGAACTCGCCGACGCCGCGCTCCCGTCGCTGATACGTCCGCTCGGCGCCGTCGTGCCGCTCGCGTGAGCCCTTGATGACGAGTTCGTCGCCGGCGGTGGTAATCTCCACGTCCTCGCGCCGCACGCCGGGGACTTCGGCCTCGATCATCACGCTCTGCTGATCTTCCCAGACGTTGATGGCCGGGAACGTCGCCGCACCGCCGAGCTCCGTCGCGACCCGGAATCCGAGATCGTCGAAGAGCCGGCCCATCTGCCGCTGAAGATCGTCCAGCGGATTCCACAGCAGTGAATTCCTACGCAGCATCGGATGTTCTCCTTTCCGGTCATGCGTGCACGTCGCTGCGCGGGCTTATCATCCGCCGTGCCAGGTCGGTGTATTCACATAACTACTTATGTTGTAATAGGTTATGAGATTCTGAGCGGCGAAGGGCTTCGTCGCGGGGCTTGTCAATCTGGCAGCCTGGCAGGCAGTCGCACGGTCCGCGCCAGCAACCGCGCCGGCCACTACAATGCAGCGTTTCACCGCGCCGCGCAAGCGTGGCACGACGCGGCAGAATCGACCCGCGGCGAGAGCAACAGCGCAGACATGGACCCGGCCCGCATCCGCAACTTCTCGATCGTCGCGCACATCGACCACGGCAAGAGCACGCTCGCCGACCGCCTCCTGCAGCGCAGCGGCGCCGTGGCCGACCGCGACATGAAGGAGCAGATGCTCGATTCGATGGACCTGGAGCGCGAGCGCGGCATCACGATCAAAGCCAGCGCCGTCACCATCTCGGTCACCGTCGACGGCCAGGAGCACATGCTCAATCTGATCGACACGCCCGGACACGTCGACTTTCATTACGAAGTGTCGCGGGCGCTGGCGGCGTGTGAAGGGGCGCTGCTCGTCGTCGACGCCACGCAGGGCGTCCAGGCCCAGACGGTGGCGAACGCCTACGCCGCCATCGCCGGCAACCTCGAGATCATCCCGGTGGTCAACAAGGTCGATCTGCCCGGCGCGCATCCGGAGGACACCGCCATCGAGATTGAGCACGTGCTGGGGATCGATTCCGGCCACGTGCAATTCGTGTCTGCCAAGACCGGCCTGGGGGTTGATGAGATGATTCGCGCGATCGTGCGGCACCTTCCGCCGCCGCGCGGCGACGCCGCGGCACCGCTTCAGGCGCTCGTATTCGACTCGATCTACGACGACTATCGCGGCGTGATCTGCTACATCCGGCTGTTCAACGGAACGATTCGCAAGGGGCAGAAGGTGCTGCTGATGGGCCGTGGGCGGCACTACGTGGTCACCGAGCTCGGCAAGCTCCGCCCGAAGATGTCGCCGATCGAGACGCTCGCCGCCGGCGAGGTCGGTTACGTCGTCGCGAACATCAAGATGCTGCAGGACGTGACGGTGGGCGACACGATGACCGACGCGCTGACGCCGGCCGCCGAGCCGCTGCCGGGTTATCAGCCGCCCAAGCAGATGGTTTTCTGCGATTTTTATCCGGCGGGCGGGGAGGACTATTCGGAGTTGCGCGACGCACTGCAGCGGCTGAGCCTGAACGACGCGTCGTTCACGTTCGTCCCGGAGCACAGCGAGGCGCTCGGCTTTGGCTTCCGCTGCGGATTCCTGGGCCTGCTGCACATGGACATCGTGCAGGAGCGGCTGGAGCGGGAGGCGGGGATCGACGTGGTGCAGACGGCGCCGTCGGTGACGTACGAAGTGCTGCTGAACGACGGCGCGCAGTTGCAGATCGACGCCGCCGGCGACCTGCCTTCGGCCGACAAGTACCAGGAGCTGCGTGAGCCGATCGTCGAGGTGCAGTTGATTATTCCGGCCGACGCGGTGGGGGCGATCATGAAGCTGACCGAGCAGCGCCGCGGGGCCTACCGCAAGACCGAGTATCTTTCGACTTCGCGCGTGCTCATGACGTACCACATGCCCTTCAACGAGATTCTCTACGATTTCTATGACAAGCTCAAGAGCGTGACCCGCGGCTATGGGACGATGGACTACCACTTCATCGGCTACCAGGCCAGCGACCTGGTGAAGCTCGACATTCTGGTCAACAGCGTCGCCGTCGACGCCCTTTCGGTCATTCTGCACCGCTCGAACGCCGAGCGCCGCGGGCGGCGCATCATCGCCCGCCTGCGTGAGGAGATCGACAAGCACCTGTTTGAAATTCCGCTTCAGGCCGCGATCGGCTCGCGCGTTATCGCCCGCGAGACCATCAAGGCCATGCGCAAGAACGTGACGGCGAAGTGCTATGGCGGCGACGTGACCCGCAAGCGCAAGCTGCTGGAGAAGCAGAAAGAGGGCAAGAAACGGATGAAGACGGTGGGGCGGGTGGATATTCCGCAGAAGGCGTTCATGACGGTGCTGGAGCCGGAGGAGTAGGCGGGCGTACTGTGCGATGTATCGGTGCAGGGAGGTGCGTGAATGAACCCGTCGGACTTCCTTATGATGCTGGCGGTGCTCCTTGGGCGGTTCTCGCGGTTCAGGTGCAGAAGTGGCTCGAGCTGCTTCGTGCGAGCAAACGTCGCCGTCACGAGCTCTTTCGGACTCTCATGACCACTCGAGCCAGTCGAATCTCACCGGCTCACGTCGAAGCCCTGAACATGATCGATCTAGACTTCGCCGCGGCTAACGACCGTGACAAAGCCGTTCGGATGCCTGGCGGGTCTACCACGATCATTCGAACACGCCTGACGATGACAACGAATCGGTGGCCGGGCGATGAGCTGTTCGTCGAGCGCGGCAGCCGGCCCGCAGAGCACTGGCGATCCGAGGCAACGTAGGGCAGGGTGAACTGGAGCCAGGAGCGACGCTTCCTGAGCGCGGTAGAATAGTCTTGGAGAGTATCGATGACCCTGCACATCCCGCTGACGGCGGAATCGGAAGCCCGACTGCGCGAATACGCCGCCGCGGTCGGGAAGGACGTTACTAGCCTGGTTGCGGAGGCCATTGAGGAGAAGCTGTCCCTGCTCGACGGCGCGCGGGAAGCGCAACGGCGTCCGCGCACGACCGAAGAGTGGCTGGCGGAGTTCGACGCTTGGGTGGACAGCCACAAACCGGCCGGAAACGTCGCGGACGACAGCCGTGAGGGCATCTATGAGGGGCGCGGCGAGTGAGAACGCTGCTGGACACCAACGTGCTCGCGCGCATCATCCAGAAATCTCATCCGCAGCACGAGGCCGCGCGGCGTTCGGTGCGCATCCTGCGAGCGCGTGACGGCGAATTGTGCATCGTCCCGCAAGTGCTCTACGAACTGTGGGTCGTCTGCACGAAACCGGCAGGCTCCAATGGGATCGGCCTCAGCATCGCGTCCACACGGGCCGAAATGGCGTCGATCCTGCGATTCACCACGCTGTTTCGCGACGAGCGGGCGATCTTTGAGCACTGGGACCGCCTGGTCGCCACGCACGACGTGAAGGGCAAGTCCGCTCACGACGCACGGCTGGTGGCCGCCATGTTGCGGCACAAGTTGACGCACATCCTCACCTTCAACACAGGTGATTTTCGCCGCTACCCAGAGATCGAAGTTCTAACGCCCGCAACGATTGTTAGCGACGCGAGCCGCGGATGAAGGGACGCCTGCGTGAGGAGATCGACAAGCACCTGTTTGAAATTCCGCTTCAGGCCGCGATCGGCTCGCGCGTTATCGCCCGCGAGACCATCAAGGCCATGCGCAAGAACGTGACGGCGAAGTGCTATGGCGGCGACGTGACGCGGAAGCGCAAGTTGCTGGAGAAGCAGAAAGAGGGCAAGAAACGGATGAAGACGGTGGGGCGGGTGGATATTCCGCAGAAGGCGTTCATGACGGTGCTGGAGCCGGAGGAGTAGCTCCCGGCGATTGTTCTGCCCGGAATCACTATCCTCGACCGTCCCTCCGCCGATAGAATGGAAATGATGCCAGCCGAGCTTACGATCATCTACGAGCGCGGTGCCGAGGGTCGGTGGGTCGCAACCATCCCCGAAGTACCCGGCGCGTTCTCTCAGGGCAAGACCAAGGCCGAGGCCCGCGAGAACGTGTTGGACGCACTCAGCGAGTTGATGCTCGCGCGCCGAGATCGGGCGCTGCGAGAACGCACCAGTTCCGGTGACGTCGAGACGGTGCCGCTGGCCGGTTAGCGCTCCGCGGGTGGGTCGATCCTTCCCGCAGCAATTCGCAGCCTTGTTTGCGCAAATGTCGGACGAGCCTGGCGCGCTTCATACGTCCCTACATGGTCTCGCGGCTGCGGCGCGGCCTCTCGGCACCAGGACGCCTCCGCGCTGCTGCGCGCGGCAACTCACACGTCACGTGTCGCAAGGTATGCGGCTCGCACCCGCTCCTCCACCGCCGGCCACCACAGCCGCTCCTCCGCCCCGAAAAACCGCCGCAATTCAGCATCGACCCGCCGCCCGCTCGTCCGATCAAGAATCGGCGGACACTCCGGCAGCGGCAACGGCTCGTCCGGATCGAGTTCGAGCGTCTCCAGATACTCTGGCCACTGAACCTCGAGCGCGCCCCACGCAAACAACCGCCGCGCCCCGCGATCGAGCCGCAGCTCGATTCCCTCGTCGCCAATCCACACGCCAATCGACTCTGGCCACGCCGCCAGGAGCAGCCAGCGCACGCCGCGCAGCGCCAGCACTCCCGCGGCCAGAGCGGGTACCTGCAGCAGCCAGGCAATCGCGAGGTTGGAGTAGCGATCCGCGGCGGTTCCCACGTCGAACCGCAGGCCGCGCACGATGAGGTAGACCGGCAGTAGCGCCGCCGCCGCGAGAGCGAGGTACACCACGCCGCGGGTCGCGAAGGTCGCCCGGCTGATGGGCAGGTGCAGCATGGCTGCGGGCTCAGATCGCCACAAGCTGCCCGGCCGCAGAATCGCGGCGTGCGGGCTCCGGGTTCCCCATCAGGTCCAGCAGGCTCGGAAGATACTCGGTCATCCGCGCGATCCCCGCAGGCGCCTGTCCCGTCTCCGCCAGCAGTCGCTGGTTGTCGTACACCACGTTCATGTTCAGAAAGGGCAGGTAGGGCCGCATGCGGTGAAACGTCATGCGCTGACTCGGAGTGCGGACGTGCTCGCGATGGGTGCTGCCGGTCCAGGCTTCCGGTGCGATCAACCGCAGTGCCTCCGTGCGGCCGAAATAGCGGTCGACGACACGCCCGATTTCGCCGCACGACGCCGAGCGCGCCTCGCCGGCCGACACGTGGTAGGTGTCGAACGCGGTCGCGCGGCGCGTCGCCAGGTCGGCGATCGCGTCGGCGACGAACCCGACCGGCACGATGTCGAGCCGCGAGCGCGGATCGACGGGCAGCGCCGGCATCTGGTTCAGCAGCGGAATGAACCACAGAATGGTCCGCGCGAAAGCACGGTCGTGGAGTCCCTTGCTCAGAATGATCGATGGTTTCAGCACGAGAAACGGCAACCCGCTGGCGCGAACCGTTTCCTCCGCCTCTGCTTTGGTTCGTGTGTACGCGTTCCAGTGTCCACCGGCCGTGGCCGCCTCGTCCTCTCCCAGGCAGCGATTTCGCACGGCCCCCACGCTGTACGCCGTGCCGACGTACGCGATCCGCACCAGCCGCCGGCAGTTGCGCGCGAAGTCGACGACGTGCTGCACGCCGGACAGGTTTGTCGTCCGACACTTTTGCTCGTGCGTGAACGACAGTTCGGCCGCCGCGTGGATGATGAGGTCGAGCTCGGCGCGCAGCTCGCCGGAGTCGGCGGCCGAGAGACCGAGCCCGGGCTGCGTGACGTCGCCCGCGACGGCGGTCGCGGACCGCGCGCTGTGCAGGCCGGAGCGCGCCAGCCGCTGCGCGATTCGCGCCGCTGGATCGCGCCCGTTGCGGGGCCGCACGAGCGTCCAGACGCGGTGCCCGCGCGCCAGCAGCCTTGGCAGCAGTTCGCCCCCCAGCAGCCCGGTTGCACCGGTCAGGAGGATGTTGGACTGGTTCATCGGGTGCGATCCTCGAACGGGATCTCACATCGCACGCACACCGATGATCGCCCGTGTCTGATTGAATGCTGGTTGGAGCATGGCCGTAACGAACACGGCCGCGCCAACACCCCGACCGTAATGCAGCCGAGCGCGAAACGCAACGTCCCGGCCGCGGCCGGCGCCGATTGCCCGCCTCGCGCCCCGAGGATAGCATGCACAACTGTCGCCCCTCGGGTCTGGTCCGTGTCGCGGAGAGCCGCTTGCTCGCGCAGTCTGCCTCGTGGTCGGCGTGGCTCTGGCCCGCCATCACGCTTCTCATCGGTCTCGTCTGGCTCCGCCGGCACGCCGACCTGAACACCGCCCAGCGCGAGAAAGTCCTCACCCCCGACGACGCCGGCTCGTCCGACGCCGCGACGCTGTTCGCCTCGTCAGGCGGCGCGAGCGCGGCGTCCGTGGCGTGGCCGCGCGTCTCGATGCTGGTGGCGGCCAAAGACGAGGAGGCCAACATCGGCCGCTGCATCGCCGGCCTTCGCGCTCAGGATTACCCGAATCTCGAACTGATCTTCGTCAACGATCGCAGCACCGACCGCACACCGCAACTGATCGACGCTGCCGCCGCCGCCGACCCGCGGATCGTCGCGTGCCACGTCAAGGAGCTGCGCGCCGGCTGGTTCGGCAAGAACAACGCGATGCGCGAGGGCGCCGCCCGCGCCGGCGGCGAGTATCTGTGCTTCTCCGACGCGGATTGTGCCTTCGACGCGCCCCAGCTCGTCCGAGCTGCCGTGCGTCACGCCGTGACCGAGCGCATCGACTTCCTCTCCGTCCTGCCGCGCCTGGAGGCCGTCAGCTTCTGGGAACGCGTCATCCAGCCGGTCGCCGGCGGCGTTCTGCTCATCTGGTACCCGCCCCGGCGCGTCAACGACCCGAACTCGCCGACGGCCTACGCCAACGGTGCTTTCATGCTCCTGCGCCGCTCGACGTATGACGCGCTCGGCGGCCACGAGCACGTGCGCACGCAAGTCAACGAGGACATGCACCTGGCACGGCGCGCCAAGAGCGCCGGTTTTACGCTCCGCTCGATCCGCAGTCAGGGGCTCTATCGCGTCCGCATGTATGCCGGCTTCGCGCAAATCTGGCGCGGCTGGAGCCGCATTTTCTACGGCTGCTTCGGCACATTCCCGCGCCTGCTGGCGACGCTGGTCTTCCTCGCCCTCTTCAGCCTCTCGCCCTACGTCACGCTGGCGGCGTCCGCGGCGACGCAGAGCGCCGCCGGCGTCGCTGCCAGTCTGCTCACCATCGGCGCGCAGCAGAGCGTACTCTGGCGCTTCTGGCGGTTATCCGGAATCCCCGCCCCCTGGGCTCTCACGTACCCGCTCGGCGCCGCCGTCTGTGCCGGGATGGTGATCGCGGCAATGGCCAAGCTGGGCGGCCTGACGACGACCACCTGGCGCGGCACGACCTACCGCGGGCAGACGCTTCACAACACGTCCGCGTAGGGCGCCGCGCCGCCGCGCCAGATCGCGCGATGCTCACCCGGCAGGTTCGCCGCACGAGCAGACCGGGGGCTCAGTCTGAATGAGCAGGCCAGTCGGCAGCGGCTCACCGCCAACGTCGGTTTCGAACAGCTCTGCCGCGAGGATGCGGTAGTTGCGCCCGTAGCGCTCGCACTCCGCGTCCGCCCACTCCAGCCCGAAGCCCAGCAATTGCCCGCTCGCCAGGTCGTCGGGCCAGCCCAGGCCGGCCGCCGAAAGCGGCAGGTCGAGCACGAGGAATATCTGCTCGCCATCAGACGGAACATCGACGACCAGATAGCGCTCGTCGCCAAAGGACTCGAGCGGCATCCCGGCCCGCAACCGGACGGCGGCCAGGCGGAAGACCTCGCATTCCCGCTGTCGGCCGGCGGACGCGGAAAACTCGGCGAGCACGAAGACGCGCAGTACGACCGGATTGCCGGGCCGATAGACGTGCGGAATCGCGGCGCGCCAGCCAACCGGATACTCCAGCGTCGGGCTTGAAACGAGCAGCGCGTCGGCCGCGACCTGCCCTTCCTCCGCCGACGCACCCCGCGCGCCGCCGCGATTGTTCGGATCGCGCGGCGTTCCGTCGGCGCCGAGCGTGACGAAGTCGTCGATGAATACGTCAAAAAGCGGCGCAGCGCTCAGCCCTGGCGGACCTGGCTCGCCCGGCGGCCCCTGCTCACCGGGTGCCCCCGGTTCGCCCGGTGCTCCCGGCGGCCCAGCGGCACCGTCCTCGCCTTGCGGTCCCGATGGGCCGGCTGGCCCATCGGCGCCTGGAATGGCGCGCCCCGCCGCCTCCTCCAGTGCCTGATTCAGCTCGTCGTCGAACGCCTGGCGCTGGGCGTCGAGTGCCGCCAGTGCGATCAGCGCCGCGCCCGACGAGAACAGCAGATCGCGCCCATAATCCTGAAGAAAGAAAGCCGAACCGGGGCTGCATCCGACGCTGACGCCGAACATCGCCGCCAGCGCGCAGAATCGGCGCCCGCGGCGGAATCGCCGCTTGTTTCGCATTCCATGCTCCGCAAGCCCGACAGGGTGACGGCAAACCGGCGCCGATCGACGCCGGCGCCGCGAGATCTGAGCCCTCGCTGGAACTATAGGCGCCACCCAGGTGGGATCAAGCCGCGGCTGCCCTCGTGTGTTGATTTTCTAGGACAGGTCAGTCGGCTTGCGGGCGGCGATCCAGAAATTGTCGCTGAGTGGATTCGCTTTCACCGAAATGACCTCGAATCCGACATTGACGATCAGGCGGCCAAGCGTCGCCGGTGAGAAGTATTGCACGTGCTCGGGCCAGCGATAACCCGACCAGCGTGCTCCGAGAACGCGGCGCAGCAGGCAGTCGTAATTCGGCGTTTTGTGAACCGTCACGCCGCCCGGCCGCAGCAGCTCGAACAGCCGGCGCAACACCGGCGCGGGGCGCGGCTCGTGTTCCAGATAGCTGACGGTGACAGCCAGGTCGAACGAGCCGCGTTCAAGGTCGAAATCCGCCAGCCGGCCGCACAAGACGCGCTCCGCACCCATCCGCCGCGCGGCACGCGACGCCATCTTCGGCGACGGCTCGACGCCGATCGCGTCGTACCCCCAGCGCAGCGCCAGGGCCGGCAGGCGCCCGTCTCCGCAGCCGACGTCGATCATCCGCGCGCGGCGCGTGCCGCTTGGCACTTCGGTTCCGCTCGGCGCTGCGCGCGTGCCGCTGGGCGCTGCGCGCGTGGCGTGAAGCTCACTCGGCGTCGCGCCCAGGCTCCCGTCGACGGCGATGGTCGGCGGGGCGCTGCGGCGAATCCAGCGCAGGGCGCGCGCTTCGCGGCTGGGCTTCATGAAGAGCACGGACATCGTCCAAGCCCGCGCGAAGGGGTTGCGCATCCAGCGCTCCATCCGCTCGCGCTTGAACGACTCGCTCCACTCGAACTCGGTGTCGATCGCCTCGTCGGTCGGATACTCGGGCATGTACGGCAGCCCGCAGCCGGCGCAGCCGACCAGCCGCCAGCGGTCGTGCCGCAGCAGTTCGGCGCCGCCGACAGCGTCGCACACAGGGCAGGGGCGCGATTCGGTCCGTTCGGCGGAGTGCGCGTCGCCGGCCCTGATCGTGCGAGGCTCAGTCATTCCGGCACCTCGCGCCACGTTCGCACCTCTGCGGCGACTGCTCCGAAGCCGACCGGGAACGCGTTCTCAAGCTCGCCTATAGTCCTCGCGACTCGCTCGCAATGCTCAACCGCGCATTTCGTTGCAAGCTCGAGCGAAGGACGATCCGTACCGTAGACCGAGTTCTTGAGTTCACGCATCCGCGATCGCGCCGTCGTGCGTGCCCGTAAGTCCCGTATCCAGGCGACTTCCGTCGCGTGTGGATCAATGCCGCAACGGTACCATGCTTCGATGGCAGGCATCGCCACACCGATGGCTACGCTGAACGGCGCGCGTCCGACGACATGCTTCAGCATGTCGCGCGTCTGGTGAACTTCCCGGCGTACTACGCAAAGTCGGCATCGGTCCGTCGCGCAATTTGCCGCAGGACCGCCTTCGTGTGGCGGCGACCCATTCGAATCAACGACTACCACCAAACCTCGCACGTCGCTTTGATAGTACAGGGCGCGCATGACTCCTGGCAGCATCTGATACACGTTGGGCCAGCCACGCGCCCGAAAAGGTGGGTGCTCTGGCGGTTTTGTCGTCAATCCGAGGATCGCGTTTGCCAGAACGCGCAGTGCGGCTTCGTCGGCCGGGGATTCACTCAGAATTGCCACCTTCATGGCCTGCTCGGAACGCCGCCGAGCACACCCGTGTACCACGCGTCGCCGAGCGGCGCCTGCTGCAATATCTCGTCAATGTCCGGCCGGTCAATGAGCCGGGTGAACCTCGCTTCAAGGTCATGCTTGTCGGCGATGACCACGCACTCGGGATACTCGCGGAAGAGATCAAGAAAGTAAGGCGAGTGCGTCGTGGCAAGCACCTGGACAGCCGGCCGGGCCGCCCCAACGGATTCCGGATGGCACAGCCGGAAGATCGCGTCGCGGACGTCCCGAAGCAGACGCGGGTGCAATCCGCGATCGGGCTCTTCAAGGCAGACCAGCGGAGGCGGCTCGGGCAGGTGGCTGAGCAGCAGCAGCGCCAGCGCGATCAACGTGCCGTGAGACAGGTCCTCGGCGGCGATCTGATGCTTGCCGCTCACAGTCCGAAGTGCAACCGATTTCGCGTTCTGCTTGGGAACCAACTGCACATAATCGTACTCCGGAAGCCAGCGCCGGACTTCGGCGACGAACGACTCGAAGTTTTCGGGATGCAGGTCCTTGAGATTGTCGATCACCGAAGCGAGCTTTTCGCCACGCTCACCAAGTTCCGGCGATGGCTCTACGCCAGACGGCTGCTTGAGGACTTGGGCCTCAAATGTGAATGCGCGGATTCGAGAGAAGAACTCCTGGACGTTCGGACTCAGTTGACCGCGACTGGCCTGAGGATCGACCCATGCTCCCTTCTCCGAACCGGTTTCCCAAACACGCCTGACGACGTTGGAGTCAGAGAGTCGGCACGAAATCTCAATGCCGCGCTTCGGCGCGCCAACGGAAGCGGATCCGCTCAGTGCCCTACTGACTTTGCCCGCGAGCGCGAGGATGCCATCGACGGCAGTCGACTTCCCGGCACCGTTGGGACCCACCAGTAACGTGAACGGCCCTAACGGCAGCGTCGTGTCGCGCAGAACGCGAAAGTTCTTGAAATCAATGGATTCGATTGAGAGTGCCATGTCCCTCGTATCCTAGCACGCGCGCACTAGCCCACGCAAACACACGCCGCGCGCCCGCGCCACCTGGGCGGCCACTCCGACGATTCGGCTCTCAGGCGCTCCGCAGCCGCAGCACCGCGCACACAACGCGCGCCCCGAACCACACAACGATCAGCCCTCCCGCCATCGCACGCGCCGTGACGAGCAAATCGCCAAACGTGAACCGGCCAACGATCGCCGTCTGATCGGCCCAGTACCAAAACGCCGCTCCCAGCCCCTCGCCCAGCGCGACGACCAGCACGAAGCCCGCCACCGCCGGCGGGATCGCCGCGGCGGACGCAAGCACACACAGGGCCGTGTAGCGGCGGATGTCGCGGCGCGGCCGCAGACCGACGAGCAGCGCCGCAACGCTGATGAGCAGCATCCCGGCGGCACGGATGCCGGCGAAGATCGCGAGCGGGACACATGCCACCAGCAGCCAGTTCCCGCCATTTCCGCCGCCGCGGGCTTCAAGTGCGTCAAGAGTCAAGGCGAGCGCGGCCAGCGGCGCAGGTATCGCCGCCAGCAGCGATAGCACGAGCGAAACGCCGAGTCGCACGTCGGCGGCGCGGACCACCAGTGCGGTGTCGGCGAGCATCTGCGGGCGCCGCATGACCCGCCACATGACGCGCAGCCAGTGCCAACGCGAGACCGGTGACCCGCCGATCGCCTCCCGCTCGGCCAGCGCGGCAAGCGTCGCGGCGATCGGCTGGCCACACTCGGGACACTGACCAGCGAGCGGCAAACCGACCAGCAGGTAGTCGCACCGGACACATCGCGGCGGGACGGCGAGCGGCTCGCCGCTGTCGGACGGCGCGGCGATGAGCCCGTCGGAAGCGAGTGCGAGAGGCGCTGTCGCGCTCGCCGCCGTTGGCCGTGGCGCGCCTCCGCGCCCGAGGCGCAGGACGATCGCGAACCACCACGCCATGACCAGCGCCGCCAGCGAAACCAGCAGCATTTCGAACTCATCGCCGTTCAGCTTGGGTCGCGCTGTGATCCAGGCGAACCCGACCACAAGCCATAGGACCGCGCCAAACGGCAGAATGGCGTTGCTCCACAGCCCAAGCTTGACGCACCGCGCCACCAGGCCGCCGGTTGTCTCGCGCACCGCGACCCACGGCACGGCGCACAGGCCGAGCACGACCGCAACCGCCGCGACGGCCAGAACCAGGCCCGGAAACGCAAGCACGTCGCCGAGCGGCGCGGAGCGCAGGTAGAGTGTCGAGACGACGCCCGCCACGATGCGCCGCGGCGGATCGAGCGGCCCGTCCAGCGCGGGCGGAAGCTCGGGCGGGCCCAGTGTGCCGTCGGTCCGAACGATCTTGATCTGCCACGGGCCGGGGTTCGGAGTGTAGAAAAGACTGTCTGCCAGTGCAACGACCAGAGTCGCCAGAGCTGACATCAGGACGTGCATGGCCAGCGTGCGGCGCCACGACACGCCGGCCAGCCTGGCGCCTGCACGAAGCGGTGTGAAGACGACTCTCCCCGCCAAAACGATGGGGTTGCTTCGACCGGCCGCGGCCTGCGCGGCGCCTTTCATCGGCGGAGCTGCGCGCAGCGGTTGGAAGACTGCGCCGTTGGTCATGGCTGATCGTCCATCGCGCTTTCGTCCGGCTCGCTCACCGGAACGAGGCGCGGCTCGTTCGCGGGTGCGGCACGCGGACCTGCGTAATCGATGTCATCCAGCTCGCGCGACGGGTCGCGCTTGCCGCCGTCGTCGCGCGCGTTGTAGCCACACGAATAGAGTTGAATGCTCCCGTCGTCGCTGTGCACGTAGCGGAACGTCTGACCCGGAGTGATTGGATCGTCGGGAAGCGCCGCGAGGAATTCCGGGACCAGCTCGCGCAGCTCCGCCGGATAGCGATGATGCACGCGATGAAATCGCTGCAGGGCGATCAGGACGCTTATCGACCTCCATTGCGCCAGGTTGCCGAGCGGTATCTGGTACGTCCGCGTGCTGAAGGGATGCCCCCGGTCGGGTGACTGCCCCAGCAGCGGGCCGGCAGCGGCCGAGTACATCTCGACGGTTCTCAGTCCATCCAATCGAGCCACGGCCTGTCGATACGGCAGCTCCACCACCGATTCGGCCCGCTGGAAGAGCCGGTCGATGCGTGCTTCGATCGTGCGGCGGTCGTCGTAAATCGGCGAGAGCAGATTCCAAAGCCGGCTGCGCGCGGCCGGGGCCACGGACCCAGTGAAGGAAAGGGTGTACGTGTCGGGCTGGTCCGCCAGGACGAGCCAGCCGTTGCCATCGGCGCCGCGCGTGTAGCACATATTGACCATCAGCAGCACGAGCCGGCGCTCGCCACGCAGCGCGCTCTGCCAGCTCGCTACGGCGTCTGGGGGCAATGCGACGAAGGCGCTCATGTCGGCCAGCAGGCCGTCGTCAGGCGAATTTTCCAGGAGCCACAAGGACGTTTCCGAGAGGGCCAGCGATTCGCATGCCACCCCGACCAGCATGTTGACCATGTAGACATGTTCGATGCCGCGTGAAATCGCAAGCGCGGCCCGCAAGCACTCCCAGGCCCTTCGCCCGTCGCGGCGCTCCTCGCGGAAGTAACGCGACGCACTACAGAGCAGCTTCACGGCGGCCCTGACCTCGGAGGAATGGATTGACGTACCGCTGTTGTCAGAGAAAAAAACGTCGATCACGAACGGCCGATCAGCCAAAGCGCACATGTCGGCGAGATGCGACTGCATCGCCGGATCGTCCAACGTGCGGATCATGCGGCGTAGCCCTGGGCGCTCTGCCGGCGACCAGGGACCTCGGCGCACGTCGTCATAGTCTAATTGATGAATGGGGCCGGATAGGGGGTCCCATGCAAACCCCGGCGGCGCTGGCTCATCGAACACCGGCGGAGCCGGCAGACGATCAAACAGCCGTCGCCACTCCGGCGTAGCGTCGTCGGGCCTGCGCGTCAGGTGCGCGGCACCGAGCGATGCGTAGTCGCCCAAACGAACGACACTGCGGCGGTTCCAGCGCTCGACGGCGAACTGGGAGAACGGTACCAGCAGCGCGATCAGGGCGATGGCAGCGATCAGCAGGACGGCTCTTCGCCCACGCCGCGCCGCCCGCCGGCCCGTCGCGCTGCTCATGTCACCGGCTCAGCGCCCCGCGCCGGTCAGCTCATCGGCCAGCGCGCCGGCGTCGTAGATCTTGCGCAGCGCCTCGATGATCGCCCGCGAATCGACCGCCACGGCGCGGCCCTGCCGCTCGTCGAACTGAATGTCCCACACAAGCGACTGCAGATTGCCGTCGAAGATCAGCCCGACCACTTCGCCCGCCGTGTTGATCACCGGGCTGCCCGAATTGCCCCCGATGATGTCCGCCGTGCAGACGAAGTTGTAGGGCGTATCCAGCTTGAGCTTGCTCTTGCCATCGACCCAGCGCTGCGGCAGCTCAAATCCCTCCTCGCCGTGCCGCTCCTGCCAGCGCTGGTACAGCCCGGCGAAGTTCGTGAACGGCGGCACATCCCGGCTATCCTCCTGGTAGCCCTTGACCGGGCCGAACGCCAGCCGCAGCGTTCCGGTCGCGTCGGGATACAGGTCCTCGCCGAAGCGCGCGAACATGGCGGCCGCGACCTTAGCGTAATTGGCGCGCTCCACGCCTTCGACCGTGTCCTCGAAGCGCGTCCGCAGGGCGCGGTACTCGGGGTCGAGCGCCGCGGCCAGCTTGATGAGCGGATCGTCGCTGGCAGCAATGGCCGCCGCTCCGCCCGCGGCGAGTTTCTTGCGGGTCTCGACGTCCTTGAGCGTGCAGCCGCGGACGAGCTGCACGGCCCGCTCGCGCGGGCTCATGCCCGCCAGCGTCGCCGCGACCGTCGGGTCGTCGCCGCCCAGCGTCTCGGCCATCAGCATCAGGCCGCCGGCCAGACGGTCGATCTCGAGCTCGTCGTAGATCGGCGCCGGCGAATAGAGCCGCAGATAGACCGACTCGAGCTCCGACTCGCGATACTCGCGCAGGCGGTCGCGGCTGGGCTTGGGCAGCTCGGCGGCGAGCTGCACGAGCGTGTGCGCGAGGCGAAACAGGTCGCTGCGCAGCGCGCCGCGGATGACCGCGTAGCGCGCGTGGAACTCGCGATATTGCTGAAGCGCCGTGGCGATGTTGTCCCACGCGTCGCCCCACTGCGCCTGCTGCTGCGGATTGTTCATCACCGCCGCCCGCAGATCCTTCTCGAACGACGCCTTGCGCTGCATCAGCACCGGGTCGAGCAGCCCGCCGAATCCGCCCGTCATCGCCTTGCGGCCGTTCTGCGTGCCGAACAGGTCGTTCTCGCCGATCCGCGCGTTCTCGGCGCCGCGCTGCACGAACGTCTTGAGCTGCACCTCGCGCCGCCAGGCGTTCCGCAGATTGAACGGGAAATCCACGTCGCGCAGAAAGCGCAGATGATCGAGCGTGTTCAGCCGCCGCGTCCGTCCGGGATGGCCCGCGACCAGCACCAGGTCGTTCTCCGCCGCGCCGGCCCTGCTCCACTTCAGATAGTGCTCGCACTTCAGCGGCTCGTCGTTCTCGTAGACCCGGAAAAAGCACATGTCCAGGTCGTAACGCGGATACTCGAAGTTGTCGTTGTCGCCGCCGAAGAACGCGATCGACTTCTCCGGCGCCATCACCAGCCGCACGTCGGTGTAGCGGCGATAGCTGTAGAGGTGATAGCGCGCCCCCTGGTAGAGCGTGACGATTTCGCAATCCAGCTTGGTGCGATCCTTGGCCTCCTGTTCGATCTCGCTCATCCGCTTGCGCCGCGCGCTGAACGCGTCGGCCGCGGACATTTCGGGCTTCGCCGCCGCGTTCACCTTGTCGGTCACGTCCTCGATCGTCCACAGCAGTCGGACTTCCATGTCCGCGCACTTGAGCTCTTCGGCCGGCGTGCGGGCGTAGAAACCGTCGCGCATCAGGTTCCGCTCCGGCGTGCTCAGCTTCTCGAGCTGACCGCTGCCGACGTGGTGATTGGTGAGAATCAGCCCGCGCGGCGACACCAGCGAGCCCGACGCGCCGATCTTCACCGACGCCTTCTGCACGTGTTCGAGCCAGGCCGCCGTCGGCTCGAATCCATACTTCTCCTTCAGCAGCTTCGTCGGCGGGCGGTTGGGCAACCACATGCCCTCGTCAGCCAGGGCGCCCACGCCGGATGCGAGCAGCAGGGCGATAGGGACGAGCCGCGCGCCGCGGAGCGAACGCCGGCGTTGACGCACGACAGGGGTGATTGTGAGTGTGGATGGGTGATTCATGGGCTCTCTCCGATCTCGGCAACGCGCTTGGTTGCCTCCAATCTACCACGAACGCAACCCGAAGACATGCTCAGCGGCCCGGTAAACGGCGGTTCGCGGCAGAAAAGCCCAGCCCGGCAACGTCAGGCCGGCCCCTCGCGCAGGCGGTCCCAGTCGGGCTCGCACCAGGCCACGACGTGCGAGCCCGACGAGGAGACCGTCACCCTGCCGCAGACACGCTGTGCCGGAGTGTCGGCCGATTCGTACTCGTACACCCAGGTCTCGACCGGATCGCGCGATGCCGGCGAGTCGCTCTCGATTCGCCGCGGTTCGCCCAGCAGCGAGCGCAGCTCCTGCCGCGTCACCGAGCGCGACAGTTTCCGCCAGCGCGCCAGCAACATCGTGATGCGTGTCAGCGACTGGACGCGCAGCTCCGGCAGCGCTGCACCGCACTGGCGGCAGAATCTTGCAGCCTCCGCATTACTCGCGGCGCAGCGCTGACACGTCTGGCTCATGCTTGCTCACTCGCTGGCGCTTCGTGCTCGGATGGGACTCCCGTTCACGCGCTGGCGCTTCGTGCTCCGATCGCGCAGGTTCTGCATTCTGCATTCTTCATTCTGCCTTGCCGTCCTACGTCTTCCTGCCGCGGCCGTTATCCGCCGCCAGTGCCGTGTGCACCTCCTGTCGAATCCGCTCCGCACGCGCGTCGGCCGACGCGCCGCTCCGCGCCGGAGTCGCGCCGCCCGCGGCGGGCGGCCCAACCGACGCGACACCCAGGCGATCGCTGAGCAGCATGGTCAGCAGGGCTTCCATCACGTTGCTGCCGGCCATGCCAGACTTGCCGTCGCCCGCGCCGCCGCCGATCACCACCTTGGGCACCAGATCGACGCCCGAGCGTTCGATCGCCTCGGCGAAACGCTCCATGACCTGCCGCGTGATCTGGAACTGCGGCCCGCCGTACGCCCGCACCTGCTCGTCGATCGCGATGGCCTGCGCCACGCCGATGCGGGCCGCCTTGTCCGCCTCGGCCTCGCCGACCGCGCGGATGCGCGTCGCTTCGCCGTCGGCCAGCGTGCGGATCTTGGCGGCTTCGGCTTCGGCGACGGCCCGCATCTGCGCCGCCTGTTGCAGGGCGCGCTGATACTCGGCCTTGCCCTGGTTTTCCTGGATGCGAATCGACACCTCGCTCTCGGTGAGGGCCTGCTGCTGGCTGGCCTTGGCCTCCGCCTCGCGCAGCTCGCGTTCCTTGACCGCGGCCTTCTCCTGCCGCGCGTAGGTCTCGACCTGTTCCTCGGCGATTTGCCGCGTGCGGAGCTGGGTGAGGATGTTCTCGATCTTGTTGTCGCCGGCTGACGACGTCGGCGTGCCGATCAGCACCTCTTCGAGTTCGAGGTTGTAGTGCGCGAACTTCTCGCGCATCTCCTCGCCCGCGAGCTTCTGGATCAGCGCGCGATCCTGCAGGAGTTGAATGAGCGTTCGCGTCTGGCCGATGTTCTTGAAATACGCCGAGACCATCGGGTCGAGCGTCTGCTCGACCAGCCGCTTGACGTCGCCGAAGCGCTGAATGACCAGCGGCGCCTTGCGGTAGTCGATGTGCACCACGACGCTGAGCGGCAGCGACGGCTCAAAGGCGTCCTTGGTGATCAGCGAGACTTCGCGCAGGTTCTCGTCGAACTTGTGCATCCCGCTCTCGTTGCGGATCCACTTCAGGATGAAATTCGTCGTTGGCACCGGGATGACGTGCCCGGCATACGTGTTGAACGCGTATTTGCCGGGCAGCAACGCCTCGCTCCAGACGCCGCGCTGCCCCGGTTTTACCAGCTCGCCGTGCTTGTATTCGACGCCGGACAGGTCGGCGCCACGCTCGCCTGTGTACGAGACGACCACGCCGACGTTGCCGACGTCGATGACAGTCTTGGGCAGCATCTCCACCGTCGCGAACAGCCGGTTGAGATAATACGTGCCGTCGACGAGCACCTGGAGCTGCCGGCCCCGGCTTCCGCCGGCGGCCAGGAACACCTCGATGTCCTGGAAGTTGTTGTGAAACGTCGACGGGACGTCCGGGGAATTGCCCACAACGGGGGCGATGATCTCGCCGGCCGGCAGCGCCGGCCCGTCATGAACGGTGATGACGCCGATCATGTCGTCGCTGCCGCGGATCACGACCGGTTCGAAGCCGTTGCGATTCCCGATCTCCGCCTGCATGCTCTGAAAGACCGCCTTGTCGTCGCGCTCCAGCGGCAGGTAGTAGAGCTGATCGTCGGTAACGACCGCGAACTGCGCCAGGTTGATCGCATACGTGCCTTCGCGCAGCAACTTGCGCTGCGGCCCACGCTGCCCGCCGTCCGCCAGAAAGCCGCGCACGTCCTCGAAATTCTGCGCCTTGACGTTGCACGCCAGCGTCTGCGTCGGCGGCAGCGGGTGCCCGTCACGGGCATACACGTAGCCGATCTGCCCCTGCGGGATCGTCACCAGCGGCAGCAGATGCACGCGATACTGAAACGGCGTCAGAAAATGCAGCCCGCCGCGCAGCACGTCCGGTTGAAAGCCGGCTTCGCCGCGCAGCGCGATCAGCCCCTGACGCACCGAGCCGCTGTGGCTCCAGAGCCGCTCGACGATGCCGACCCGGCGGTTCGGAATGTACCGAATACCGCTTAGACCGGTGAGCAAGACCAGGACCACAGCGAGCACAATCGCGCCCACGACCATGGTCGTAACGTCGATGGCTCCGAGTAACATGACTGGCACTCCTTTTCTCAAGCGTGCGAACGCGGCGACGCCCGGCCGCGCGATCCGCACCGAGGGTCTCGGCGCAGGGCTGCGCCGTCGACCGGTTCAATGCTGGTTCCATACCGCTTCGGCGCCGGGCGCGGCGCCGATCGGTAGTCGTTACGCACAATGCTCGTGCGCATGCTAATACTGCCGTCGGTGTAGGTTACGTCGAGGGAGGCGGGCTCATGGTTGCTCCAGCGGTCGCCTGCGAGGTTAGCTGACGGGCGCGCTGCGCTGATTCAGCGTCCGGCTCCGGCCGGATTAGCCCCTGCGTCGCGGGCCTTGTGCCCGCGCCGCGCTGGGTTCCCCGCTGCCAGGCCGCCTGGGGCAGCCCGACATTCGGCACAAACAGCATGTATTAGAGTAAGTATAGCACAGGTTTGGCCGACTGGCCGGCCGATAACGCGCGCACACGCGCTCGGTACCGTTTTCATTCGACCAGATCCCGGCAAGTATCCAGCAGATCGCGGGAATCCAACCTAACTCCGAAGACTCGCCAGGCTCGATCGGTAGAGCCATCTCACGAAAGTATCCTCTCGCGAAGCGCCGGAAGTGAAGGCCGAATCGCAGCCAGTGCCAGTAGTCGGCCACCGTGAGCATCGACTGACGCTGCCAGAATTCGCCGAAGCTAGCCACGGCGCGACCCTGCACCGCGCATACTCCCTCCGCACTCCGGGCACGGCCGATCACCCAGATGGCTGCAATCGTATCCGCACGACGCGCATGTGTCGGGAAAGCGTTCCAGGGTCATTTGTCGGGCGCGCTTCAAGCGACGGTCAATCCCGCGCGAAGCCAAAACCACGGCGCCAGCTGTGCACACAAGACCGGCGAGGTCACCCGGAAGAACGAACCGCATCGGCACCGCAACGATCGCCCCGAGCACTGTGCTGCCAACCAGGATTGCAATCGTGCGCGTCGAGAAGAGCAGTTGACGCGTGACGCGCCGGAAATACACCTCGACTTCGGGATTCGAGGGTTCGAACATCGTCCACCGCATCGATGGCGCGCCGAAGTCGCCGTCCCGTCCGACCGTCCCTCAACCCAGACCCGCGTTCAGCAGATCGAGCAGTCGCAGCAGCCCGACCGGCCGGCCGGCGTCATCCGCAACGACCAGGCTCGTGATCCGGCTCTCCATCATCATTCGCAGACAATCCACCGCCGGATGCGATGCCGACACACTTGAGTGCGTCACCGCCGGCTCGGACGACGTGCGCCGGCTGCCGCGGTGCGCCTCGCGGGCGGTGATCTTGTGCGGGTCGGAGACGCGTTCGAAGACGCGCCGCAGGTCGCCATCGGTGAACACGCCCAGCAGCCGCCCGTCGCGCTCCGTGATCAGCGCCAGGCCGAGTTGTTTGGTCGTCATCGAGACGACGAGCTGATCGAACGTGGCGTCGGCGTCGACCAGCGGCAGCGCCGCGCCTGCGTGCATCACGTCGCCGGCCCGCAGTAGCAGGCGCCGGCCCAGCGTCCCCTCGGGATGAAACTGTGCGAAGTCCTCCTTGCGAAAGCCGCGCGACGCCAGCAACGCCATCGCCAGCGCGTCGCCGAACGCCAGCATCAGCATGCAGCTTGTCGTCGGCGCCAGGTTCAGCGGGCCCGCCTCCGGCACGTCCGGCAGGCGCACGAGATGATTCGAGAGCTCCGCCAGCCGCGACTCGCGGGCCTGCGTCACGCCGATCACCGGCCCGCCCAGCCGCCGGAAGTGCGTCACCAGCCGCAGGATTTCGTCGGTGTTGCCGCTACGCGTGAAGGCCATCAGGCCGTTGCGCGGCGTGACGATGCCCAGGTCGCCGTGCAGCGCGTCGACCGGGTGCATGAACACCGCCGGCGTGCCCGTGCTCGTCAGCGTGGCGGCAATCTTCCGCGCGATGTTGCCCGACTTGCCCAACCCGCTCACCACAAGCTGGTCGCAGTCGGTCAGGATGGTCTGCACCACCGCCTCGAAGACTGTCCCCAACTCGTCGGCCAGCCGCCGCAGCGCGTCCGCCTCGTCGCCGATCACCTGTCGCGCGATGCGGAGCGCCTCGCTTATGCTCATTTTCCATCCGCCGTCGGGGCCACCGCAGGTTGTCCGCCGCGCTCCTGCGCCGCCAGCTTGGCACGTACCTCGGCGATGAGCCGCGCGTTCTCGGGGGCGGCGGCCCGCTCCTTGTCGCTCTCGGCCAGCTCGACGCAGCGCGCCCAGGCCCGCCTTGCGCTCTCGGCGTCGCCGAGCCGGAACTCCGCATCGCCCAGATGGTCGTAGACGGTTGCGTCGTCTCCGTCAAAGATGGTCACCGAGCGCTTGAGGTACTTCTTCGCCAGGCTGAAATCGCCGCGCTTGTAATAGACCCAGCCCAGGCTGTCGAGAAACGCGCGGTTCAGCGGATTCTCGGAGACGGCCAGCCGGATCATCCCCGCGGCGCGCTCCAGCTCGCGCCCCATCTCGACGTACGTGTAGCCCAGGTCGTTGTTGGCGCCCGCGTCGTGCGGCCGCAGCTTCAGCAGCCGCTCCATCACCGCGATGTAGTCGTCGCGCCGCTCGGCACCTTGCAGCACCTGACTCTTCATCTCCAGCAGCGGGATGATCTGTTCGACGGCGCCACCCGCCTCGGCGTTGCTCAGCCAGCGGTCGCACCACTCCAGCGCCCGCTCGACCTGCTTCGACTCGACCAGCACACTCACCAGCGTACGCCGCGCCCGCTCCAGTTCGCCGGGAACAAACGGCAGGATGCGCTCCTCCAGCAGCGCCGTCAGCGTCTTGATCGCGTCCTCGTGCTGGCCGGCCTCGGATTCGGCGATCGCCCGCCAACCACGGATGAAGATGTCGCCCGCCGGATCGGACGGCTGAAAACCGTTGATGACGTTCAGCGCGTCGCGTGGGCGCCCGGCCGCCAGCAGCGTCCGCAGCAGCGCCTCGGTCAGCAGCGTGACGCTGTTGGACGACGTCGCCGTCGAAATCCACTCGCGCAGCCGCTGCTCGACCCGGTCATACGCTTTGGCCCGCAGACACGCGTCGGCGTAGTGCAGCCAGCGTTGCTCGTCGGCCGGCGCCTCGTTGAGCCACTCCGTCACCAGCGCCACCGCCTGGTCGTTCCGCCCGGCCTGCGTCAGCAGGTTCCACTTCTGCGCCAGCAGGTCGTTCTTGTCGCGTGCCTCGGCCAGCCAGCCGTCCAGCCGCGCCAGCGCGCCGTCATAGTCGCGAAACAGCGAGTGCGCCAGGATCAGCTTCGCCCGCGCCAGGTTCCGCTCCGCGTCGCTCAGCCCCAGCGACAGCAGATGCTCGTACACGCTCCGGGCCCGCTCCGGCTGAAAGTCATTCACGTAGCAGTCGCCCAGCGTGAACAACAGCGCGCGGCGGTTGGAATACCGCCCGGCCAGCGACTCGAGCTGCGCCAGCGCAACGTCGAAATCCAGCCGCCGTGCCGCGATCGCCGCCGACAGTAGCCGCGCTTCGTAGTTGTCCGGATCGAAGCCCAGCGCCCGCTGCGCCAGCCGCGCCGCCTCGTCGAAGCGCCGCCGGACGTACAACGCCTCGCCGCAACGGACCGCCGTCACCCGGTCGTCGGGATACGCTTCGGTCTGTCGCAGAAGCTCGGCGATGTAGTCGTCGGGCGTCCCGCCGGCCCGCGCAAAGCGGATCGACGTTTGCAGGCGGCGTCGGACGTCCTCCGGCAGGCCCGGCTCGACGCGCTCGAACACACTGATGGCGATCTCGCTCTTGCCGCTGTTCAGGTAGCTGTCGATCAACAGCTCCACCATCTCCGGATCGTCCGGCGCCAGCGACTGCGCCTGCTGAAAATACCGCTGCGCCGCAACGATGTTGTTCAGCCGGCGGTAGTGCCGGCCAAACTCAAGCGCGTACTGCGCCTCGCGCGGGTTGAGCCGCAGCGCTTCGCGAAACGCCGCCTCAGCGCCGTCCAGATCATCAAGCCCCGAAAGCGCCCGCGCCAGGAGATAGTGCGCCGCCGCCAACTTCGGCGACACCTGAAGCGCCTGGTCGGCCTGCTCGCGCGCCTCGTTCCAACGATAGTGCGCCAGCAACATCTCACCCCACGCCAGGCGAGCCGCCGTAAACTCCGGCCGGGCCTTCAGCGACGTCTCAAACAGCCGGATCGCCAGCGCGTCTTGTTCAGCCGCTGCCGCCAGCGAACCCAGCGCGTACGCCAGCGCGAAGTCATCCGGCGGTATCGCGGCCATTCTCCCCATCAGCGCCAGAAAGGCGTCGGTTCGGTCAAGGGGCTTCATCCATTCGGCCAGACGCGCCTGAGGCGGATCGAGCGGCTCCGGCGTCGTCCGGACCACGTCACTCAGCGCGCGCACCGCCGCCTCCAGGTCGCCGCTGTCCTTCAGCGCCACGGCGAGGGCCCAGGCAGCGTCGACGTCGTCGGGCTTGGCGGCAACCAGCTTGCGCCAGACCGAAGCCGCGATCGCGTGCTCGCCGACGGTTCCCAGCCCCGTCGCCAGCCGTCGGGCAAGCTGAAGCGACTCAGGCGTCGAAAGCTCGCCGGTCAACTCCTCGCTCCACGCGGCGAGTTTTCCCGCGGCCCGCGCCGCCCGCACCGCCAGCGACAGGTACGTCGCCAGGTTGTCGCCGCTGAGCTTGCTCCGGCACAGCTCGAACGCTTCGTCGGCGCGCCCGGCGTTGAGCAGCGTCGTAGCGCACAGCAGGCCGATGTAGCTGTCGTCGGGCTGATGCTGAGCCGCCCAGCGCGCCGCGCGCAGCGCGTCGTCGGTACGCCCCAGTCCCAGCAGAATGCGCAGCGTCTCTTCAATCATCCCGCGCGGGTGCTGCTGAAGAATCTGCTCGACGAGCGGCTCGTTGCGGTGCTCCGGATGCGAGTCCCACGCCGCCAGGTCGAATCGCGCGTAGCACTCGCTCGCCGCCGCCAGATACCCCTGTTCCTCCAGGCAGCGCCCCAGCTCGAACCAGCTCGCCGTCACACGCGCGTTGTTCGGCTCGTGCTCGGCGGCCCGTGTCGCGCTGCGGAAGTGCGCCGCCGCCCGCGGCAGATTGCCCGCCGCCCGCAGCAGGCGCCCCAGCAGGTGATGCACGTCGGCCGACTGCGGGCGCAGCAGGGCGGCGAACTCCGCCGCGGCGCGGGCTTCGCCCGTCCGCCCGCTCTCAAAGCGCGCCGTGGCCAGCAGGTAGTGCAGCTCGAAGCAGTCGTCCGGGGCCGATCGAATGGCCGCGTCCAGACGCGCGATCGCCGCGTCGTACTGGTGATCGTCGATCAGATCGCGCGCCGCTTCGTACTCGTCCCGCAGCGCGCCCTGATCGGGAAGCTCAATCCCCGGCCGCGCCGGCCCGGTCGACGCCGGCTCGATCGTCGAGAGCGGCGCCGCGGCCCGCCCGTCCGTCGCCGGTTGCGTCCCCGTCGGCTGGGACTGACAAGCGGTGGCCCGCGTGGCCGACGCAGCGAACGCAGCGACCAGCACGGCGGAGATCATCCGCACGACTTGCGACACGGTGTGGTTCATAGGCTCAGGCCGTCTTGGCTCTCTTGCCGCGGTTGGGGCGCGGCTTCGCCGCCACCCGCTCCGCGACGCCGCCGGTCGGCTTGGGAACGCGCACCCGGCGCGGCTCGCCTTGCGCCTTCGCGGGCGTACGCGACCCCTTGCGCGCCGCGGCCCGAGCGCCCGCGTCAGGCGTCTCCAGCTCCTCGGGCAGGTCAGCTTCGGGCGGTTCATCCGTGTCGGTCGAGCCGTCCGGCCGCATCGGACGCAGCATGTTGCGCGATGAGCGGTTCGGCGGCACGCTGCGGATGCGCTCCACGTCGTGCTTTCGAACCGCCGTCCCCACGTCGATCCAGGCTTGCTTGCGGATCAGCAGGTACACCTCCAGCGCTTCCTTGTCCGGAATCTGCCGCTCCAGGAAGGCCTGCGCCTCGTCCAGCGTGCACTTCTCGTCGACGATCCGCTGCTGACGCGCCCAGGCCCACATGGCCTCATCCAGCGGAAACGCGTGATGCCGCAGACCCAGCAGCCGCAGCCGGGCCCGCGTGTAGGGCTCCAGCCCGTCGATCCGCGCCAGAAATTCACGCACTTCCTTCTTCGACGCGCTGTTCATCCAGTCCAGCGCCACGTCGTGCCGGATCGCGAAAATCCGGTTCAACGCCCGCGACATGTCCTCGCACTTCGTCCACGCGTCCGGATACTCCCCCACATACTCGGCCAGCTCGCGCGGCGACGTTACGCGCAGCTCGTTGTAATCCACGACCATGCTGCGAATCCGCTCGATCACGTCGTGTGCCCGTGCCTCGGGCATGTCACGCGTGAAAATCCCCAGAATCAGCTGCGCGAGCGGATCGCCCGGCGAGGGCGCCGGCAGGTCGCCGTGCCGCGCTCGCAGAGCCCGTATGACCTTCTTCAGTCGCCGCGCGCAATCGCTCGCACCCCGCATGGGCTATTCGGCCTCCTCTGCCTGTTCGGTCCGGCTGCCGTCCGCCTGGGCGCGCGCCGCCTCACGCGCCCGCAGCTCGGCCATTTCATGATCGATCAACTGCGTCAGCGCGAACCCGCGCTTCAGCGACTCGTCCAGGTGAAACCGCAGCCGCGGACAAACCCGCATCGTCAGTTGCGGCGCCAGGATGGACTGAATCCGCCCCGCGGCGTGCCGCAGCGCCGCCACGCACAGCTCCGCCCCCGGCCCCGCCGACATCACGCTCACGTGCACGTCCGCCACCGAGAAGTCCGGCGCCACATCCACCCGCGTGACCGACGTCAGCGACGGCACACGCGGGTCGTGCAGGCCATCCTGGATTTGCTCGGCCACGATGCGGCGGATGAGACTGGCTACGCGTTCAGTTCGTCGGGACATCAGCTCGCTGACTCACCAGATTTCGATTTCATGTTCCACGAGCGACGCCTCGGGATGCGTGCGCAGCTCGTCCACGATGCGGGCCAGCGCGCTCTCGACGAAGCGCGCCTCGTTTGAAACCATCGCGACGCCCAGCGTCGCCGCCTGCCGGTGGTCCAGATCGTCCACTTCACTGATCGAGACGTTGTGCCGGTTGCCGACGCGGTCCTTGATGCTCTTGACGACGCGCCGTTTGTCCTTCAGCGAAAGCGCCCCGAATATCGCCAGTCTTACGCGCAGCACACCTACGATCATGATCGGTCCGCCGCGGCCGGCCCGCCGCGCAGCCGCCGGCCGCTTGACTACAGCGTCCGCGCCACTTCCGCGACTTCGTAAATCTCGAACACGTCGCCGATCTTCAGGTCGTCGAACCCGGCCAGCCGGATGCCGCATTCCATCCCGGCGTTGACCTCCTTCACGTCGTTCTTGAAACGCCGCAGCGACGCGATGTCTACGTTCTCGCGAACCACGCGGCTGTCGCGGACGATGCGAATCTTGTTCGTCCGAGCCACCTGACCGTCCACAACGCGGCAGCCCGCGATCGAGCCGGCCTTCGGCAGATTGAAGATCTCCAGCACCTCCACCTTGCCGCACGGCGTGATGCGGATTTCAGGCTCCAGCAGCCCCTCGAGCGCTTTCTTGATGTCGTCGATCACGTTGTAAATCACGCGATACGAGCGGATCTCCACGCCCACCTCGTCCGCCAGACGCTGGGCTCCGTCCTCGGCCACGACACAGAACCCGATGATCAGCGCCGACGAAACCTGCGACAGCCGCACGTCCGCTTCGGTCACGGCCCCGACGCCCGCATGCAGGATGTTCAGCCGCACTTCGTCGGACGGAATCTCCCCCAACGAGCCGCGCAGTGCATCCAGCGATCCCTGAACGTCCGCCTTGATCAGAATGTTCAGCACCGGCACTTCGTCCGCCGTCGCACCGCGGAACAGCTCCTCCAGCGACATCCGCTTCGTCCCCGCCGACAGCGCCTTGTCACGCCGCTGCGACCGGACTTCCTCCGCAATCGACTTCGCCGACGCCGCACTGCTCACCTGGTACAGCATGTCCCCCGCCGCCGGAAGCTCGTCCAGTCCCGACACTTCCACCGGCGTGCCCGGACCGGCCTCCGGCAGGCGACGGCCCGCGCTGTCGTGCAGGGACCGCACGCGGCCGTATCCCGGTCCGCACACGATCGTTTGCCCTGGACGCAGGATGCCCTCGCGCACCAGCACCGTCGCCGTCACGCCCTTGCCCTCGCGCATCTGGGCTTCGATCACCTGGCCGACGGTCGGTATCGTCGGATCGGCCTTGAGATCAAGCAGCTCGCTCAGCGTGCTCAGATGCGCGATCAGGTCGTCGATCCCGACGCCCGTCGTCGCGCTGGTCTTGATGACGTCGACTTCGCCGCCCCATTCCGAAACCGTCAGCCCTTGCTCGGCCAGTTGCCCGTACACGCGGTTGAGGTCGACGCCCGGCAGATCGATCTTGTTCAGCGCCACGATGATCGGCACCTTCGCGGCCTTCGCGTGATTGATCGCTTCAATCGTCTGCGGCATGACACCGTCGTTCGCCGCGACCACCAGCACCACCACATCCGTCAGGTTCGCACCCCGCGCACGCATCTCCGTGAACGCCTGGTGGCCCGGCGTGTCCAGAAACGAAACGTGCCAGTCGCCGCGGTCGATCCGGTAGGCCCCGATGTGCTGCGTAATGCCGCCCGCCTCGCCCGCCGCAACGTTCGTCTTGCGGATCGCGTCCAGCAGCGACGTCTTGCCATGGTCCACGTGCCCCAGCATCGTGACCACCGGCGGGCGCGGCTGAAGCTTGTTGCGCGCGAGAGCGGCGAACTGCTCCTCCAACGCCTCCAGCGCCGTCCGCCGCTTCAGCATCTTCACCGCGAGCCCGAACTCCATCGCCAGCAGCTCGGCCGTCTCAAAATCGATCATCTGGTTAATCGTCATCAGCCCGCCGGTGTGCTCCTGCAGCTTCGGCAGCAGCTTGACGTACGGAATGCCAATCGCCGCGCAAAAGTCGCGCAGCGTCAGCGGCGCGGTGATCTCGACCTCGGCGCGCCGCGCCGCCGGTGGCGGCGGGGGGGCCCCCTTACGCGTCGGCCGCTCGTCCAGCCGCCGATCCTTCAGCGTGTGCCCCGTCGCACTCGCCAGTCGCTCCTTGCGCTCCAGCAGGTCCTGATCTCGCCACTCACGCAGCCGCTCTGTCGCAAGTTCGACCCCGTCGTCCCGGCGCACCGGCGACCGCGCACGACGCGCTTCCTCCTCCGCGGTCGTGCCGCGACCTTCGCGCGGCTTCCGTCGCGGCGTCGTCGTTGACGTTCGGTCCGGCATCGGCGGCGGAACGCCCATCGGTCGCGGCCGCGGCGTCGGGAGCCGATCCGGAGCTTCCATCCGGATGAGCTGCGGACCCTTCAACTCCGCCGGACGCGGAACCAATTGCGGACCCGCCGGCGCAACCGGCTTCGACGGTGGTGGCGGCGGCGCTGCGACCCGACGCGGCGCAGGCGTCGCCGGCGCAACCGTCGGCGTTACCACGGGAGGTGCCGGCGGCGCTTCCGGCGCCGGAGGTGTCGGCGGAGCCACCGCCGCCGGTCGCATTGGCTCAGGAACCACTTCCAGCTCAGGCACCACCGTCACCGCAGGCGGCTCAGTGATCGTCGGGGCTGGCGCAGGTGGCAGCTCCAGCGCTGGCACTTCAACCGTTTCCGGCTCAGCGGCCAATTCAACCGGAGTCGCCGATTCCTCCTCGAAGGCCTCCGCCACCGCCGCCCCGCCCTCGTCTCCCTTGCGGCGGCGACGCTGCTTGCGCACCTTCGACAAATCGACCGGCAAGGCCACTTCCACGGATGTCACGTCGGCGCCAACGCTGAACCACTCGCGAATCGACTCCGCCAGGCCCGCCGAAACCACCGACATGTGGTTCTTCAGTGTGTCAATTCCCTCGGCGTCGCACTTGGCAATAATGTCCTTGCTCGCGACCCCCAACTCCTGCGCCAGCGTATGTACCCGAAGCTTTTCCGACACTCGACTCTCCGTGGCCGACACGACACCGATCGGATCCGCATCCGAAATCGGGTGGCACTGCTCCGCGCGGAGTCCGCCACGACTCGCCGCGCGTCCCAATAATCGACGAACCGCCGGCAGGGCGCACCCTCTCCGGACGGTCCGCTACATTCGCAATAGAATACTCGCCCGCAACTCGTTTTGCCAGCACGCAAACCACCCCAGCCCCACAGATTGTTTCGCTCAGTCATGTCCGTGAACGATCCCGAATCCGCCATTCGGCGTCCGCGCCTCACCCTCAACCAAGCCGTCGTCTTCGGTCGATTGACAGTAACGGCACTCGACCAATATCATCACGACCCTCATTCGACCGGCTATCCCAGTGGTCCGTGCGGGCCGCATGAACCGAGTGGGATGAACGGCCTGAGTGATGATTCTCCCCCGCAACGCGCGGTTTGCGTCACGCTCGCCGCAGGAGCTTGCGCAGTCCATGAAAGTCTTCATGCTCGGTTGGGAGTTCCCGCCCTACATCAGCGGCGGCCTCGGAACCGCGTGCTTCGGCCTGACGCGCGCCCTCGACGCTGCCGGCGTCTCCGTGCTCTTCGTCCTGCCGCGCGCCGTCGATAATCCCCGCGCCGAGCACGTCAAGCTCCTCACGGCGGCGTCCATCCCCCGCGGCACCCTGTTGCGTGAAGAAGTCTCCGAGTTCCGCCTCAAGGAATTCGGTCATGCCGAGTTCGTCACCGTCGACGCCTCCATCGCGCCTTACGACCGCCCGGCCGAACCGCCGAAAACATCGCGCACCGCCACCCCCACCGAAAAGGAAGTTCTCTACGCCGGCCGCAAGGTCTCGCTCGAAGATCTGCTCGCCACGCCCTCCGCCAGCGGGCCCGCGCCCACCGCCGTCGTCCCGATGAACGACGGACCCGGCGCCAACTACGCCGGCGATCTCTTTCGCGAAATCGAGCGCTACGCGCAGCTCGCCGCGCTGATTGCCCGCGACACCGAATTCGACGTCATCCACGCGCATGACTGGATGACCTTTCCCGCCGCGATCACGGTCCGCGGCCTGTCCGGCAAACCCCTGGTCGTGCACGTGCATTCGACCGAGTTCGACCGCTCGGGCGAACACGTCAATCAGCGCATCTACGATTTCGAGCGCGCCGGCATGCACATCGCCGATCGGGTCATCGCCGTCAGCCACCTGACCCGCAACATCGTCGTCAACCGCTACAGCGTCGATCCGAAAAAGGTCTCCGTGGTCTACAACGGCATCGACGACGACGGCGGCATGAAGGACGTCCGCCTGCCCGCCATTGCCCGCGACGAGAAAATCGTCCTGTTCCTCGGCCGCGTCACCATGCAGAAGGGTCCCGAGTACTTCCTCGCCGCCGCCAAGCGCGTTCTCGAACACGTCCAGAACGTGCGCTTCATCATGGCCGGCAGCGGCGACATGATCCGCCGCACCATCGAGATGGCCGCCCAGATGGGCATCGGACACAAGGTGCTCTTCACCGGCTTCCTGCGCGGCGACGACGTCAAACGCATCTACCGCATGGCCGACCTCTACGTCATGCCCAGCGTCTCCGAGCCCTTCGGCATCGCCCCGCTCGAAGCACTCTCCAATGACGTGCCCGTGCTCATCAGCAAGCAGAGCGGCGTCGCCGAGGTGCTCACGCATGCGCTGAAGGTCGATTTCTGGGACATCGACGAGATGGCCAACAAGATCATCGCCGTCCTGCGCCACCCGCCGCTTCAGAACACGTTGCGCGACCACGGCCGCATCGAGGTCGGCCGCCTGACCTGGAGCGAAGCCGCCGAACGCTGCGAGGAAGTGTACCGCCAGATGGTCGCATCACCGCGCCGATGAGCGTGGAGCGGGCATCTTGCCCGCTTTCGCTGTCGCATTACCTCCAGTCACAGGTAGGGCAGGTCGCTGTTGGGCGACCTGCCGCTGTGCTCTGAACAGCAGGGACTGCACGCGAGCCGTCATCCGCGCGCATCGTGATGCGGCCTATTCACCATCGCGCCCTTGGGCTATCCTCTCCGCCATGGCGTCCGTCTGCTTCTACTTCCAGGTCCACCAGCCCTTCCGGCTCCGCCGCTACAGCGTTTTTGACACCTCGCCGCACTACTTCGACGACCACAAAAACCGCGAAATCGCCCTCAAGGTCGCGCAAAAGTGCTACCTGCCCATGAACGCCGTCATCGAGGAGCTCGTCGCTCGCCACAACGGCCGTTTCCGGGTCGCCTACAGCATCACCGGCGTCGCCCTTCAGCAGTTCGAGTGGTACGTGCCCGAGGTGCTCGAGTCATTCAAACGCCTCTCCGCCACCGGCTGCGTCGAGTTCATCTCCGAAACCTACTATCACTCGCTCAGCTTCCTCTACTCGCGACGCGAATTCCTCGAACAGGTCCAGCTCCACCGCGAGAAGATCCAGTCCCTCTTCGGCCAGACCCCGCAGGTCTTCCGCAACACCGAGCTGATCTACAACAACGAAGTCGGCAAGGCCGCCGCCCGCATCGGCTACCGCGCCGTGATCTGCGAAGGCGTCGACAACCTCCTCGGTTATCGCTCGCCCACCTTCCTCTACGGCGTGCCCGACGCCGACGGCGCGGCCCTCCTGCTCAAGCACTATCGCCTCTCCGACGACATCGCCTTCCGTTTCGGAAACCGCGGGTGGCCCGAGTGGCCGCTCTCCAGCGAGAAGTTCGCCGGCTGGGTCAATCAGATCAACGGAAACGGCTACGTCTGCAACCTCTTCATGGATTACGAAACCTTCGGCGAACATCAGTGGGCCGACACCGGCATCTTCGACTTCGTGCGGCACCTCCCCGACTCCATCTTTCGTACAGGCGAGAACGACTTCAAAACCCCCTCGGAGTGCATCACGGCCTACCCTGTCAGCGGCGAATACGACGTGCCGCACATGATCTCCTGGGCCGACACCGAGCGCGACCTCTCCGCCTGGCTCGGCAACGCCATGCAGGCCAACGCCCTGCACGAGCTCTACCGCCTCGAAGATTCGGTCAAGGCCACCGGCGAACCCGGCATCATCGAAGACTGGCGCAAGCTTCAGACGTCCGATCACTTCTACTACATGTGCACGAAATATTTCGCCGACGGGGACGTGCACAAGTATTTCAATCCGTATGACTCGCCCTACGATTCCTATATCAACTACATGAACGTGCTCGACAACCTTCGCGCCCGCATCCGCGCCGTCGCCAAATCCGCCGCCGCCTCAGCGCCCTGAGGCATCCCGCGCGCCAGACCCACCCGCGTCGCGCGCCCCCCGATCATCCAAACCCGAGCGGAAGCGACGGGCTTTGTCCGCCAGCGTCCGTACCTTCGCGCAGGGGCGCCCCCAGCCGAGCCCCGCGCGTCAGCAAGGGGTTCGACCTGAGCGTGCCTCCGGACTCGGCACATCGTGCACGTCGCGAGGCGCAAGAATCGACATGCGGCCCGCAGCTCGGCCACGGGGCGCGACGATGGGTCTTCTTCAGATGAGCCTGACCGGCACGCCCACAACCGCACCATCACGCCCGCCGGACCACGCGGCCTGCCCCGACACGGATTCCCGCATGCTCACGCCTGACGGCGAGAGCACGCCACGCCGCGAAGCCATCGAACTGCCGCCGGCATCGCTGGCCGAGGCGCTCATTCGTTGCTCGCTCGACATGATCATCTCGGTTGACCTTCAGCGGCGAATTTTCGAGTTCAACCCCGCCGCCGAGCGCCAGTTCGGCTACGCCAGGCACGAGGTGCTTGGCCGGCCGGTCGACATGCTCTACGCCGAGCCGGCGGAGGGCGCCGCGCTGTCGGCGCAGACTTTGCGCTGCGGATTCTGCGGCGAGCTCTGGAACCGCCGCAAGGACGGCACGCGTTTCTGCTGCTACGTATCGGCGTCGCCGCTGCATGACGCCAGTGGGGCGGTAGTGGGTCTGATGGGGATTTCGCGCGACATCACCGAGCAGCGTCGCTCGCGCGAGGCGCTTCAGCAGGCGCACGCCGATCTGGAGAAGCTGAACGGTGAGCTGGATGAGCTGAATCGTGCGCTGGAGGGCAAGGTGCGGCAGCGGACGGCGGAGCTGCGGGCCGCGTACGACGATACGCTCGACGCGCTGGTGCTGGCGCTCGACGCCCGCGAGCACGCGACGGCGGGACACTCGCGGCGGGTCGCGGTCTACTGCGTCGAGTTGGCGCTGCGTTGCGGTTTGTCGGATGGCGCATTGGAGAACATCTATCGCGGCGCGCTCCTGCACGACATCGGCAAGATCGGCGTGCCCGACGCGGTGCTGCTGAAGCCCGGCCGGCTGGACGATGCCGAGCGCCGCGTCATCGAACAGCACGTCGTGATCGGGGCGCGGCTGCTGGAACGCGTCGGGTATCTTCAGTCGGCGACGACGATCCCGCGCTTTCATCACGAGCGCTACGACGGGGGCGGCTATGTCGCCGGTCTGGCCGGAGAGGCCATTCCACCGGAGGCCCGCGCTTTCGCAATTATCGACGTGTACGACGCCTTGCGCTCCCAGCGGCCCTACAAGCCCGCGCTCGGCCACGACGACGCACGGAAGGTGATCCGCGGCGGCGCGGGGCGGGAGTTCGATCCGCGGATGTGCGCGGCATTCGCCGACGTTTCCGAGCAGCGCTGGGCGGCGCTGGCCGGGGTCGCCGGCCGAACGGATCGGTTTGACGAGGTTCTGGCGGCGTGCCGTGCATCGTAATCGCGCGGCCTGAGCGTCACCGCGTCGGCATGGGACCCATGTGGCATGCTCACGCCTGGCGGCGAGAGCATGCCATCGCGTCATCGGGCGCCAGCCCTATGGCTCCCGCCCGGCCGCCGCCGGCCACAGGTCGATCCCCGCGCCGACGTAGCCGGCCCGCGATCCGGCCCGCTCCAGCCGCTCGGCGATGGCGCGGTACTGGAATGCCGGAACGCCGCTGTGCGTCGCTCCGTCGCCGTCGGCAAACGCTGGCAGCCCGTTCGGCGGCCAGTTGCCGGCCGCGGCACGCCGCAGGCGCCAGTCGCGTGCCGCGCGATCGACGAATCCAGGGTCGCTGCCGAGCTGCGCTCCGTGATACGTCGTCGCCGGATCGAGCCCGGTCGCTGAGGCGTCGTAGCCCTTGCTGAGCCAGTTGTGGTCGCCGGTAATGACGCTGGCGTCGGGGATGTTCGCCAGCTCGTAGAGCCGCGGGCCGTTCTGCCGATCGTTGAAGATCACGTTGTTCACCAGCTCGGCCCGCGAACCCGCCGCGCTGAGGAAAACAACCGCTCCGTAGTGCGGCGTGACGATGGTGTTGTGCAGCAGGTGGAGCGTTCCGTCGTGGCCGCCGCCGCCGTCCTGGCCGAAGTGGATCACGTTCGAGTTGCCGCTGAGCGGGTCGCGCTTGACGATGAAGTTGCCCAGCAGGACGGCGTGCGCGTGCGGCCGGGCGGTGTCCCAGGCGTCGACCAGGTCAAACTCGCGGTTGGCCGAGTCGCGCACGAAGTTGTAAGCGAACAGGTTGAAGTGCGCCCGGCTCTTGACGTTGTGGCCGGTGAGCGCGTCGCGCACCTCGCAGAAGCGCAGCGTCACGCTCGTGCCGCCGAGGTAGAGGTTGTGGTTATAGCCCGGCTCGTCCGGCTCGCCGTTGGTGTGGATGATGCAGAACTCGATGAGCTGGCCGGACGCGGACGTCGGGTTACCGGCCGCGCCGTTCGACATGATTCCCATCTGGTTGTGATGAATCTCGCAGCGGCGGACCGTCGCGCGGCTGGCCTGGTTGATGCGCACCCCGGCGGCGTTGTGCGACGCGTTCTTCGCGTTGCGCAGCTCGAAGCCCTCGATCAGCACGTCATCGGCGGCGGCATTGACCTGGAAGATGGCGCGCGGCGTGCTGCCGACGCCGCTGTAGTCGAAGCCGTCGCCGTCGAGCACGATGCGGGTACTGTCGCCACCCTGCCCGATGAAGCGCAGACCGGCTTTGGCGACATAGACCGCCGGCCGGCGATAGACGCCGTCGCCCGCAGCGGCATAAACCTCGATCGTGTCGCCAGGATTGGCGGCGGCGTTGGCGGCTTCGATGGTGGCGAACTGCCGGCCTTCCCCGACGGTGAGCGTAGCGCCCCGCGCCGGGAGCGGCGCCGCGCCCGACAGAAGCCCGGCACGGGCCAGGAGGAGCCCGGCGTAGGCCAGCGTGATGTGCCGGCGGGTGCTCATGCACAAGAGCATGTGCCGCCGGGGCGCGGCGTGCAAGTGTGGTCGCGGTTGGCGTGGCTTCGCCGCAGGCGTAGGCATGCACCGCGCAGGTCCCCCGGGCCGTTGGCACACGTGAGAGGCGGGTGCCTTGCCGACGGTTTTCCGCGTCGGCAAGGTGTCAGCGCGAAGCGCATAGGCTGGGCTGAGCCCTCAAATCCTAGCGATTTGCTATGATCGCGGCATGTTTTCCCCCATGATCCGGCGCGCGGATCAAGAAGCTGGGCTTCAAACGTCCATCCGAACCCACTACTACCTGCCTGACCGAGGAATACACGCTTGAACCGGATCAGAGCACAGGAGCCGCGCATCAGCCGGGGAACGCCGCGTGCGCATCGCAACGCAGAAACATCGCGCTGGTTGGACCTCCTTGGCCGCCTCGAAGAGCGCCTGATGGAGTGCCACGAGGACGACACCCCTGACTCGATCAGAAGGCGACTCGTCGAGGCGCGCGCGGTGATCGCCGCGTGGAAACAGATCAAATCTGACACGAGCGCGCCGGTCGACGGCGAGTGCGCAAACGAGCGCTGGGCACGCCTGGTTCTACAGACACTCGACATGGCGCGAATTGTGTATGCGTGCAGACGGTCTCGGTGCAAGCGTTCACGCGCGCAACTTGAAGCGGGCTGTTGGGAGGAGGTTTTCCGAGCACTCACGACTGAGGAAGTTCTTTCGTTGCGTACACTTGCTCGACGGCTCAATAGCCGTCCGAGCACGATCGCTCAAACACGGCCGTGGAATGCGTATCAGGTGTATTGCGAGCGAACTGGTCGGAGAATTCTGCGCGCGCGACCGATTTTTGTAACATTGGATGAAAAAAGACATTACGGCACACCACACAATGAACCGGAGGACTAAACCCCGGTCGTGGCGCAGTATAGTAGTGGCGGGCGGTAACTCACTGCTGCTGCGTCCTCTTGCCCTGTCGTACTCCACGATCAAGATCCCATTCAACGTAACCCGAGTCGGTGCATTCCTGCCGCTTGGGTCCTTTCTCCTTGGAGGAACCGATGTTCGCGAACACTGAAGAGGGTATGCTCGGGTCTTGCATGTCTTACTCAAAGGCGATGGCGATGCTAGCACAGAAATGGGGCGTGCCGAATCCAGGTCCGTCCCGGGGCAAGTCCCGGCTTGAAGACCTACTGAAGCTCGTGCAAACCATCGTGCGAGAAGAGGCGCGCCGAGCCGCGGATGAGGCAGTGTTTCGAGCGTTTCGTGTGGCAGCGAGGTGCCTGCCGAGCGATCCACGTGACGGACTATTCGTGCCGGCGCAACGCATTCGGATCAATACCGCCGATGTCGGGTTGCTAGAGATTCGGTCCTTTCGCGGGCACCGCGATGATGCACTACCGGAGGACGACGCGTGCCACCTATTAGTCCCCGGCTAGGCGGCATCGGTAAGTACATTCGCGACGCATCGTTGCCCGTTCACGATCCGCGCAGCGGATTTGAATCCGAGCACGCGGCGCGGCTGCTGATCCAGGCCGGGGCTCGGTGGATCGAGTTCGCCGATCTTGAGGTTTCCCGAACGGACGCACTCGACTGGATCGCGCGCGTCGTCAGCTCGATCCGCTCGAAGCCAAACGGCAGCGAGGAACTGACGCGCGCGCTCGAACGGGCATCCGCGGAAACGGACAGGATGATTCGCGCGGCGAACTCAGGTCCGCTCGGCCGCGTTCTGGACGCACTCTCTCGGCCCTGGCGCAAGCCGACGTGAGACTCAGCCGTCAGGGCGGCGCCGCGACATCCGAACCCGGAGTCGATCTCGATACATCTTCGGTGATGGGTGCCGGCACTGGATCGCCGTGCTGCACAGGTCGAAGTCACGGTGGGAAGGCGTTGGCGGTCGTTGACGCGCTCCGTGCGCATGCCGACGCAACGGCCGTCGGCATGGCACCCGTGCATTCATGGGTTTGTGGATTGGTGTATTCAAACACGCAGCGCCCTCGCTCGCTCGGCACCTTTGGTGAAGCACCATTGCGCCCCGCGCTCGCAACGCTACCTCACACTGAAATACCGCGCCGCGGGATGATGCGCGATCACCGCGCTGGTGCTCTGCTCCGGATCAAGCTGGTATTCGTCGCTGAGCGAAACGCCGATGCGCTGCGGCTCGAGCAACTGCATGAGCTTGGCCTGGTCTTCCAGGTTCGGGCAGGCCGGGTAGCCGAAGCTGAAGCGGCTGCCCTGGTAGCCCTGCTGAAACAGCTTCTGCCGCTCGCGGGCGTCGTCGCCGGCGATCCCAAGCTCCATCCGCACCTGCTTGTGCACGTATTCGGCCAGCGCCTCGGCGGTCTCGACGCCCAGGCCGTGCAGGAAGAGGTATTGCTGATACTCGTTGCGGGCGAACCACTCGCGGGCCACCTCGCTGACGCGCTGGCCGGCGGTCACCAGCGAAAGGGCGATCACGTCGGTCTCCCCGCTCTCGACCGGTCGCCAGAAGTCGGACAGACACCAGTGCGGCGGCTTCTGCTGCCGCGGGAAGGTGAAGCGGGCCACTTCACAGCCACGTTGCGACGGAGACAAGGGCGAGCGAGAAGGTAGCCCGAATGAGCCACGGAGGGAGGGAGCGGCTCGATCGCTGGACAGGCCCGGAGAAGCGAGCGCAATCGGAGTCGATCCCGGCGCAGACGCCATCGACTCCAGTCCTTCCTTCCCCTTCGTGCCTCCGTGGCTTCCTGGCTTCGTGGCGCCTTCTCCTTTCGTGGCTTCGTGGCTTCGTGGCTTCGTGGCTGTGTCCCAGATGATCAGATCGTCGCCGTCGGAGTTGCAGGGCCAGTAGCCGTAGATGGCCTGCGGCCGGAGGATCGCCTCGCGCTCGCAACGCGCGACCAGCTCGCGGTAGATCGGCCGCACGTCGCGGTCGATGTAGCGGCGGAAGTCATCGCCGGCGCGGCCGCGCTTGCGGAAGCCCCACTGCACCTGGAAGAGCATGATCTCGTTCATGTAGCCCAGAGCGGCCTTGAGCGGGATGTGCTCGAGCACGCGCGCACCCCAGAAGGGCGGCGCGGGAATGGCGTTGTCGATCGGGATTTCGGAGCGGCGGCGCGGCGGCGCGGCGGCGCGGGCGCGGTCAATCGCGCTGGCCGCGACGAGCGGGCCCTCGGCGACGGCGTCGTCATCCTCGGCGGTCTCGCCGATGGCGGCGAGGCCGAAGCGCTGCTCGGCGTCGAGGTCGAGGCGGCGCGGGGGTTGGGCGGCGGAGATCGACGCTGCTTCCAGGTCCGGGCGGTCCTTGCGTCCGAAGGAAACCCCTCCCTTACGGTCGGGGCTCGGCTGGGTGGCGGCGCTCGGCTGGGTGATTTCTCGTTCTTCCAACGCTTCGTCGCGTTGTCGCTTTTCCCCTTGGTCGTTTCGTCGCTCTGTCGCTTCGTCGCGTCGCCCCGTCGTCGCTTCGTCGCTTCGTCGCTTCGTCGCTGTGATCTCCCCCATCAGCCGCAGACCCTCGAACGCGTCCTTCGCGTATGAGAGGCTTCCGGCGTAGAGCGGGCGCAGGTCGTTCTCGACGTAGCCGCGCGTCAGCGCGGCGCCGCCGAGGATGACCGGCACGCGGATGCCCTGCTCCTCGAGCACGAGCAGATCGTCGCGCATCACCAGCGTCGACTTCACCAGCAGGCCCGACAGCCCGATCGCGTCGGCGGCGTGCTCGCGCCAGGCGGCGATGACGTTGTTGATCGGCTGCTTGATGCCCAGGTTGAACACGCGGTAGCCGTTGTTGGTCAGAATGATGTCGACCAGGTTCTTGCCGATGTCGTGCACGTCGCCGCGGACGGTCGCCAGCACGATCCTGCCGCGCGACGTGTCGGCGGAGCGGTCCATGTGCGGCTCAAGCAGGGCGACGGCGGCTTTCATCGTCTCGGCGGACTTGAGCACGAAGGGGAGCTGCATCTGGCCCGAGCCGAAGAGGTCGCCGACGGTCTTCATGCCGTCGAGCAGCAGGTTGTTGATGATGTCGAGCGGCGCGTAGGTCTGGAGCGCGACGGCGAGGTCGGCGTCGAGGCCGATTCTCTCGCCGTCGATGATGCGGCGTTTGAGGCGCTCCTCGATGGGCAGGTCGGCGATCTTGACTTTCGTGCCGACTTGTTCGGTATCGGAGAAGAGGCCGATAAACCGAACCAGCGGGTCCTCATGTGGCACAGCCGCCCCCGGCTGTGAATGTGGCACAGCCGCCCCCGGCAGTGGCTGTGGCTGTGCCACATCGTAGATCAAATTCAGCGCCGCCTCCCAGCGCTCGTCGCTGATCTGATTGCGCGGCAGGATCTTGCTCGAATGCACGATCGCCGCGGTCAGGCCGCGCTGCCGGGCCTCGTGCAGGAACACAGAATTGAGGACCGCGCGGGCGGCGGGGACAAGGCCGAAGCTGACGTTGCTGACGCCCAGGATCGACTGGCAGCGCGGGAAGCGCGTCATCACCGCTTCGATGCCGTCGAGCGTCTCGAGCGCCAGCCGCCGATCGGCCTCGTTGCCGGTCGTGATCGGGAATGTCAGGCAATCGAAGAAGATGTCCTCTTCGGCGACGCCGTACTTGCGCGTGAGCAGGTCGTGAATGCGCGTGGCGATTTCGAGCTTGCGCTGCGCGGTCTTGGCCATGCTCTCGATCGGGTCTTCGTCGATCGTGAGCGCGACGACGGCGGCGCCGTATTGCCGCAGCAGCCGCGCGACGCGGGCCATCTTGACTTCGCCGTCCTCGAGGTTGACGGAGTTGACGATGCACTTGCCGCCGATGAGCTTCAGGCCGGCTTCGATCACCTCGGGCTCGGTGCTGTCGAGCATGATGGGGACGTTGACGTCGACGGCGTAGCGGTCGGCGACGCGCGTCATGTCGGCGACGCCGTCGCGCCCGACGTAGTCGACGCACAGGTCGAGGACGTGCGCGCCTTCCTTCACCTGCTCGACGCCCACCTGCACCAGGCCCTCGATGTCGCCTTCCGCGAGCAGGCGTTTGAACTGCCGGCTGCCGTTGGTGTTGCTGCGCTCGCCGACGATCAGAAAGCTGTTGTCCTGGCGGTAGGGCATGGCCTGGTAAAGGCTGCTGCACGCCGCCTCACGAGATCGGCTCGGCGATGGGCCTAATGCAGAATGAAGAATGCAGAATGCAGAAGCGTCCTCCGTCGTCGAGCCGGGCTCAGGTTTCGTCGCCGGTGCGGGCGGATGCTCGGCGGACCCAGAAAGGCCGATTGCAGAGGCATCCGGCGACGAAGAACCGGTTTCTGCATTCCGCGTTCTGCATTCTGCATTGCTTTCTGCATTGCCGTGGAATCCGATCGCCTCCACCACCGCGCGCAGATGCGCCGGCGTCGTGCCGCAGCAGCCGCCGACGATCCGCACGCCGTCAACGTCGACGAACTCCTTCAGCCAGCGGGCCAGCTCGGCCGGCGCGAGCGGGAAGTGCGTACGCCCGCTGACGAGCTGCGGCAGGCCGGCGTTCGGCATCACGCTGATCGGACGCGTGCTGTTCCGCGCCAGATACCGCACGTGCTCGCTCATCTCCTGCGGCCCGGTGGCGCAGTTCAACCCGATTACGTCGACTTCCGGATACGCCTCGATCGCCACCAGCGCGGCGGCGACGTCGGTGCCCACCAGCATCGTGCCGGTGGTCTCCATGGTTACCTGCACCATGAGCGGCAAGCGCTTGCCGGTTTTCTCGAACGCCGACAGCACGGCCCAGATCACGGCCTTGGCGTGCAGGATGTCCTGACACGTCTCGATCAGCATCGCGTCGCAGCCGCCGTCGATCAGCCCGCGGGCCTGCTCGCCGTAGCTCTCGAGCAGCCCGTCGTACGAAATCTGCCGCAGCGTCGGCAGCTTCGTCCCCGGACCGAGCGAGCCGACGACGAAGCGCGGCCGCGGCAGCGTCGAAAACGCCTCGCACGCCCGCCGCGCGATCTTCGCCGCCGCGACGTTGATCTCGTAGCAGCGGTCAGCCAGGCCGAACTCGGCCAGCACGTGCCGCATGCCGCCGAAGGTGTTGGTTTCGACCGCGTCGCAGCCGACGTCGAGAAAGCTGCGGTGAATTTGCTCGACGGCGTCGGGGCGGGTGAGGTTCAGGACTTCGCAGCAGTTTTCGAGGCCGTTGTAGTCGCTCAGCGGCAGATCGAGCGCGTGGATGCTGGTGCCCATGGCGCCGTCGAGAAACACCACGCGCCGCCCGACGAGTTCCAGAAACGCCGATTCCGATCCGCGCAACGCGACTTCCTCTGTCTGCTGGCCGGTGAGATTCTATGCGAACGCCGCCCCTGCTGCCCCCTTTGACCCTTCAACCCTTCGACCCCCTGGCCCCTCGCCCCGTGAGCCCCTCGGCCCCCTCGGCCCCCTCGACCTCTCGGCCCCTTCGATTTGCTTTCCCCGCGAATCTTCATCATGCTGTATCCGGAGCCGAGCACCTTGGCATTGAACGAACAGACCCTGCGCGAACAGATCTGCGATGTCGGCCGGCGAATTTACGCCCGCGGATTCGCCGCCGGCAACGACGGAAACATCTCGCACCGCCTCGGGCCGGATCGCGTCCTCTGTACGCCGACGCTGGTCAGCAAGGGCGCCATGAGGCCCGACGACCTCTGCATCGTCGACATGGAAGGTCGTCAGCTCGCCGGCACACTCAAGCGCACCAGCGAAATCATGCTCCATCTCGAAGTCCTCCGCGCCGACGCCTCCGTCCAGTCCGTCGTCCATTGCCATCCGCCGCACGCCACCGCCTTCGGCGTCGCGCACGAGCCGATCCCCTCGTGCATCCTGCCGGAGGTCGAGATTTTTCTGGGCGTTGTGCCGCAGGCCGAATATCAGACCCCCGGCGGCCGCGACTTCGCGGCGACCGTGCGGCCGTTTCTCGGACGGGCCAACACGGTGGTGCTCAGCAATCACGGCACGGTCAGTTGGGGTCCCACGCTCGAACAAGCTTATTGGAACACCGAAATCCTCGACGCCTACTGCCGCATCCTGATCCTGGCGCGGCTGCTGGGCCGGGTGGAACGCATTCCGGACGAAAAGGTCCTCGAGCTCCTGAAGCTGCGCGAGAAATTCGGCGCACCGGCAGACCCGCGCCTGGTCGAGGGTGCACCGATGCGGGTCAACGAGACGTTCGGGCGTCCGCCCGAATAGGGGCGGCGCCTACCAGAACCCCGCACGCGAGTGCGGCGCGGCCGAACCCAACTCGCATGGTGGGTTCGGTGTACTGCCTCGGAAATATTGCGTCCTATTGGCCGGTGCGAAACGCCGTCCGCACTGGCCGGAGGCCGATGCGGACCGGCCGGAGGCCAATGCTCCCCTTCGGAATACCGCACGGCATTTCTGAGGCACTACACCAGGCCAAGGGTGCGGACCTCGAATCATCGGCGGCGAAATCGGAATACCGATACGGGCACGCGGTTTCTGCGCGCTCCGGAAGGGCTGCGGTCGCCGCCGGCGCGCAAGTCGTTGTGCCGGCTGAACGAAGCGTTCCGCATACGGCGGGTTTTTGTAATGTCGCCAGTGCAGCGGTGAGGTACACTTCCAGCAATGGAAACGTCCCCCGGCATCCTGGGTCGATTGTCCGAAAAAGTGCTCGGTTGGATCGCGCTGGGCCTGCTCGTCGCGCTGGGAATCGCCATCTGGCAGACCCCCGCCGACACCAAGCAGGCCATCTGGAGTGGCGTCTGGCGCGCCACGGCGTGGCTTGCGATCGTCGCGACGTTGCCCTGGGCCAGCCGCCTCTTCATGGGTCGCGTGCTGGAGCAATCGTCGAACTGGGCCGGGGTGGCGCTGGTCGCCGCTTACTGCCTGGCGGACGTGATCGCGGCGGTGTGCCTGATGACGGTCTGGCCGGCGAGCGGTTGGGCCTGGTTCCTGAGCGCCGTCGCGCTGGCCATCGCAGGGACGTATAATTATCTGGTTTGCGAGTATGTCGCGGAACAATCGGGCCTATGAAGCCGATCTGTGAACAATGCGGGCGGCTTTGCGGGGTCGAGCGATGAGCACGAAATATCAGACCGGGCTGCGCGTCAGCGAATACGTACTGGAAGAATGCGTCGGCAGCGGCGCGTTCGCCGAGGTTTGGCGCGCCCGGCATCACATTTGGGAGTCCGAACAGGTCGCGGTGAAACTGCCGCTCCAGCCCGAATTCGCGCGCTATCTGCGGCGCGAGGGCGCGGTGGTCCACGGCGTGCGGCACGCCAACGTCGTGCGCGTCCTGGGGATCGACCCGTACGGCGAGATTCCGTATCTGGTCATGGAGCTGGTGCGCGGTCCGTCGCTCAAAAGCGTGATCGTCGAGCATCGCACCGGCGTGCCGGTCGACCTGGCGCTGCGCGTTTTCCGCGGCATCCTGACCGGGTTGGCGGCCGCGCACGAAGCGAATGTGATTCACCGCGACATCAAGCCGGGCAACATCCTGCTCGATCTCAATGGCAAGCCGCTGTCGGAGCTGCGCAGCGAGCAGGTGAAGCTGGGCGACTTCGGCTTCGGGCTGGCCGACGTCGACGCCATGCAGTCGATCGCGCAGTCGGCGTCGATCAGCCGCTCCGACGCTCTGGTCGGAACGATCGCGTACATGGCCCCGGAGCTGCGCGACGGGCACGCGGCAGCCGACGAGAAGTCCGACCTGTACGCCGTCGGGGTGGTGCTCTTTGAGCTGCTGACCGGCGAGCGGCCGGCCGGCGCCGAGCTGCCCAGCAGTGTCCGGCCGGCGATCAGCCCGGCGCTCGACGAGCTATTCAAGAAACTCTATGCGCGGCACGACCGCCGCTACGCCTCGGCCAACGCCGTGCTGCACGACCTGGACGCGCGGGTGCCCGCCCCCGACGGGGCGCCCGGCGCGCCGCACCTGCCGCCCTTGCCCGAGTCGGGCCGCCCGCGTTCGTCGCGGGCGAACTGGACGTGCGGCTCGTGCCATCGGCCGGCCGATCCGGCCGACCAGTTCTGCATCCACTGCGGGGCCCAACTGGTCGAGCGCGTGCGGCGTTGTCCGGGCTGCGATGGGTTTCCCGGCGTGGACGATCGATTCTGCATTTTTTGCGGCGCGTCGCTGCCGCCCGTGACCACGTGAGGTGACGCGCGATGCACGGCCAAGGCGTCATTGTCCTCTGGGTTTTCGGCCTGCTGTTCGTCGGCGTCATCGGCATCGCCATGCTGGTGCTTGTCGCCGTTCTGCGCGCCGGCGGCAGGATTTTCCGGCACGTCGGTTTGGCCATGGGCGAGACCGGCGGCCGCGGGTCGGCCCCCTCGGGTGCCGCGGGCCGGCCGCGCTTCTGCACGCGGCGCGGCTGCCTGCATCCCAACCGCGGCGCGGCCCGCTTCTGCGCCCGCTGTGGTCAGGCGCTCGGCGGCGGGTACGATACGGAACTGTATGGATGAGATCGCGCGACAGCGGCAGTTTGAGGAGCAGTTCCTCCAGCAGATCCGCGCCAAGGCCGCCGGCCTGACGCGCGGCACCCTGCCCGCCGACCGCGTCGTCGTCGAAAAGGTGCCCGACGGCATCGACGGCGTGCGGGCCACGCTGAGCCGCCTGGAGGTCTTCGATCACGAGCTGCTGCACCGCATGCCGGGCACGCAGGCCTGCCAGCTCAAGTTCACACGCTCGATGCTCGGCGGCCTGATGGAGCGGACCGTCTCGCGGCTGCGGGCCGTCGTGCTCGCGCCGGTCGCCGCGCTGGCCACCGGTCAGGCGCCCGGACCGGTGACCCGCGAGGACGTGCTCAACGCGCTGGCTCGCTACGACCTGATGCCGCGCGGCATGAGACCCACCGGCGTGGTCTTCGCCGCGCCCACCGGCTTCAGCGACAGCGCCCGCTCGCTGGTGAACGGGCCCGGTTCGCCTACGGTGATTCTGATGGGCGGCCGGGCCGACGGCGGCTGGGACGTGAGCATGTCCGATGCGGTCGCGAAGAGTCCCTGGGGCAAGCTCTTCGAGCTCGAAACGCAGGACGAGCTGGTCAAGCGCCTCGCGCATCATCTCGACGAGTCCGCCGACCTCGTCGATTCTCGCGGACTGTCGATCGAGGAGCTGAGCGAGAAACTCGGCGTGGACCGCGACAAGACCGAGACCCTGGTGCGCAAACTGGCCCGCACCGACCCGCGCATCATGACCGTCGCCCACGACGGCCGAACGCACGTGTGCCGTACACCCTTCGCCGAGGAGGGCTCTTCCATGAGTCTCTGGAGCCGAGTTCGCAGACTGCTGCGGCTGAAGCCGACCGTCGCCGAGCAGGTGCGCGAGATGACCGCGCAGCGCGTCAAGCTGGAGCAGCAGCGCTTCGAGATCGACCGCGCGGTCAACAAGCTCCAGGACGAAGAGGTGCGCATCGTCAAGAGCGGGGCCGCCGCCACCACCGACGTCGAAAAACGCCAGCTTGCCAGCAAGCTCGTGCGCCTGCGGCGCGACCTGGGCCGGCAAAAGGCCCAGGCCGACGTGCTCACCAAACAGATCGACATCATCGGCACGCACCTGCACCATCTGACGCTGGCCGAGCGCGGGCGCCGCATGGAACTGCCCAAGGCCGAGGAGCTGACGCGCGAGGCGGCCCAGGCCGAACAGGTCATGGCCGATCTCTCGGCCAACGCCGAACTGGCCGTGGGCATCGAAGTTGGCGGCGGGGCGCAGGCCGTGTCGGATGAGGAAGCGGCGATCCTCGAAGAATTCGCGGCGGCGGCGGGGACGACGCCGGTGAAGGAAACGCCCGCGGCGGCGCCGGCGGCGGGCGAATCGGGACGGGTGGCGGATGCCGGCCGGTCAGGCCCGGTCCGCGCACCCAGCGCAGCGCCGCCGGTGCCTGGTGCGGCGGCGTCGAAGCGTGAGTCGGCGAAGCCGGAGATGGGGTAGAGGGTTTGCAGAGGCGATGGACATGGCAAGTGCGCTGCCCACAGAGCTGCTGTTGCGTAAGCCCGTCGGCGAAGAAACTCTGCGTGAGCTTGTTCGCCGCATCGCCCAGCTTCGTAGCGACGCTTGCATCATTCTGTTTGGGTCGCGGGCGCGCGGGGACGCACGGCCGGGGAGCGATCTTGATCTGATGGTTATCACGCAGGCGGATCGGAGTCCGCTGGCGATCGCGGGCGATCTCTACGCGGCACTGGCGGACCGTGATTTCGGGTTAGATATCGTCGTCATGCCGCGCGACCGCGTGCGGCGGGCACGAGACGGGTTCGATCCTTTTCTGAACGAGGTGCTCGCACAAGGCAGAGTCCTGCATGGCCGACTGCATTGACTTTGAAGACTGGCTGGCCAAAGCGGAGGGAGATCGAGAAGGCGCCATGCTGCTGATGCGCGAATTCAGCAAATCTATCGCCGGCCTGATTGCCTTTTTGTGTCAGCAGTCGGTGGAGAAGTACCTCAAGGCGCTCCTGGTGCGTCAACGAGTCTCTTTTCCTCGTACGCATGACCTGGCGGCGCTTGCGGCAGGCAGCTATCCGGACATCGCTCGAATTCAGCCATCGCTCGCGCGACTTCAGCCGTATGCGGTTAATGTGCGATACCCTGGATTTGATCCGGAGCGCCCCGAATGCGAAGAGGCGATCGGCCATCTGGAACGAGTCCGGTCACATTGCCGCGAGCTGCTCGAATTGGGTGAGTGCGAATGAACTTCTTCACCTGGCTGACGACCAAACGCAAGACGCTCGCGACGATGAGCGCCGCCGAGCTGCGCGCCCAGGAGATGATGCTCGAGAACGAGCGCGACCGCATGCTGAAGCGCATGGAGAAGCTGGCCGGCGAGAAGCACCAGGTGATCGAGCGCGGCGCGAAGGAACGCACGCCCGAGCTGCGTAAGACCTACGCGCAGCAGTTCGACCTGCTGCACACCGAGCAGATGATGCTCAGCCGGCACCTGAACATCCGCAGCAAGGAGCTGCTGACCGTCTCGCGGCTGCGCATGCTGCGCGAGACGGCCCAGCGGGCCGGCACCGGCATGGGTGCGTTCGGCACGATTCGCGAAAAGGATCTGGCGGTGATCGAGGCCCTGATCGAGAACGACAAGGTCACCACCGACATGTACCAGGAGCGGCTCGACGCGATCCTGCAGATCGGCGCGGCGGCGGACGAGGAGGCGACCGGCCTTTCGGCGGCGGCGGGCGAGCTGCTCAAGGTCTGGAACGACATGGACGCCGGGCTGATCTCCAACACGGCCGAAGCGTTCGACGAGGCGGAGAAGCGGGTGCGTGAGAGAAACAGAGCAGCGGAGTAGCCTCATATGCAACGACGCCCGAACCAGCGCGAAAACCGCGAGGCGCTCCGCGGCCCGATTGACAATCGCGTCATTGGACAAATCGTAGACCGCTTGTCCAAGCGGTTGCCGGACTGCTGCATTGTGCTTTTCGGCTCCCGGGCCTACGGAACGCCGACCAGCCAGAGTGACGTTGATCTGCTGGTGGTGGCCCCGTCGCAACGTGACCCGTACGTGCTCTGCGGCGAACTACATCGCGAACTCAGTCCACGGGATTTCTCCGTTGATCTACTGGTCATGACGCCCGAGACTTTTCGTCAGCGCCGCTCACGGTTTGATCCGTTTTTTGCAGAACTCACCTCAAAGGGCCGCGTCCTGCATGGTCATCTCCCCTGATGCGGCGGAATGGGTCGATCGCGCCGAAGGGGACGTGCGCGCGCTTCGGAAGCTCGACCCAGTCGAGGATCGTGTCGTCGTGGCGTTTCTCGCTCAGCAGGCCGCGGAGAAGTACCTGAAGGCCACTCTGGTCAACAGCCGGATATGCTTTCCAAAACCACACGACTTGGTCGCGCTCGTCTCCCTGTGTCGGCAGATCAGTGATGAATTCGAGTCGTTGGTGGGCGCTGCCGCCGTGTTGCAGCCCTTTGCGGTGGACGTGCGATATCCCGGACCCGCCCCCGGAGAGGCCGCCGTGCGGGCGGCGATTGAGAATATGGACGTGATCCGAACCTTTTGCCGCGAGAGGCTTGCGCTGCAAGCGCCCTGAACGGCGATCACGCGGAGATGTACGATGGCCCTATTCAAGTCAAAAGAAGAGCGCCGCATCGAGCAGGACATCAAGATCCGCCAGGGCATCCGCCGGATCGAGAAGTCCATCAGCGAGCAGAGCAAGTTCACCGACGAGTTCGTGAAGAACGCCCGGCATGCGAAACAGATCGGCGACAACGGGCAGTATGTCTTCATCCGCAACTCGCTCAAGAAGACCGCCACCATCAAGAAGCTGCTCGAACGGCAGCTTCTGAGCGTCAAAAACGCGCTGCTGATCAAACGCCAGGCCGAGGCCTCGGCCGATTTCGCCAACGCCATGAGCCTGATGGCCCGCGAAGTGGGCAAGCTCTACGGCGACACCGATCTCGTGAAGACGCAGACCGACTGGGAGAAGGCGCTGCTGCAGAGCCAGACGATGGAGGAGCGCATGCAGATGTTCCTCGATTCGATCGAAAGCGGCGCCGCGGCCGACATCGCCGCCTCGCCGACGGCCGCCGAAGCGATCAGCGACGACGAGATCGACCGCATGATCGCGGTTGAGGAGCAGGTGGAGAAGGCGAAGGAGACGCAGCAGATGTCGGCGCTGCGGGCGGAGCTGGCGGAGCTGAAGGGGGAGAGTAAGGATAAGGAGACGAAGTGAGGGCGGGCGTCTCCATGACTCAGGGACAGCTTGAATCGTGGGATGTCGTCCGCGGGCAGGTCCCGATTCTGGAACCAGATGAAGAAAGAGGACAAGTACAACGCGATTCATGAGCCGGATGACGACACGCCAGACGAGTGAGAGCATTGCCGATTAAGCCGCAGAAGTGGTTAGAGATGCTTGCTGAGGACTTGGTGCGCGACATCACGTCCAACCACTCGTTGCGCAGGTACACGACAAACGCGGATCTGCTTGGGGCGTGGGCTGAAGCGTGCGTACGAAACCTGATTGCTCGCATGGTTCATCCGCTGCGAGTCTCACGCGGTGCGATCGTTTACGAAGGCATTTGCCCGGACGAAGTCCCAGAGCTGGATGCCATCGTGTGGACCGCCGCACCCGTGCCGGCGGTCTTCGATCTTGGCGACTTTGCAATAGTACCGCGCGGCTCGGCCGTTGCTTTTCTTGAAGTCAAGCGAAGCGCGTACACCGGCGTAAGCGACCGGATGCGCAAGACGCTCAACGGTACTGAGTGTCTCATCACACATTGCGAGCAAGAAAAGGGAACGCGCTTGGACGGAGAGGCTCTGGGTGTCGTCTGCATGAAGAGAGAGGACCAGAAACTCGACCGCACACTCCAAAGGCTCATGGACGACCAGAAGGCTGTTCTGCTCCTTGAGGAGAAGAATGGGTCCTGGAGGGCCATGGCGAGGGACGTACTTCGGCTTGTGAACTTTCTCGCGGCGGTGCGGGTCCGTGCGTTCGTCCTTGCATCCCAGCTCGGCGTAAACACCGAGATTCTGGCTCCGGTACTAGGTAGCGACGGGACAGCGTCATGATCGGTATCTGCACGCCCGTTCGAGTCACCGACGAACGGATCGCCGAAGTCGTGCGCCGCCTGGTCGAGGCGTTGCATCCGCAGCGCATCTACCTCTTCGGCTCGCATGCCTACGGAACGCCTCACGCGGACAGCGACGTCGACCTCCTTGTGCTGGTTGATGACGCCGAGCTGACGCAGGACGATCATGACCAGCGCGGCTATCGCTCTCTGCGCGGGATGTTTCTACCCATCGAGCTGCACATTCGAGGTCGGCAGGCGTTCGAACGGCGCGCGGTCGCTCCTCACAGTTTCGAGAACGAGATCCTGCGAAAGGGCAAGCTGCTCTATGCCGCGTGATCCCGCTCTCATACGCGAGTGGCTGCAGAAGGCCCGAAACGACCTCGAGACCGCGCGGCGCGCGATGGCCGAGAAGCCCATTCTCGATACCGGGTGCTTTCATTGCCAGCAGGCGGTGGAAAAGCTGCTCAAGGGCGTCCTGGCGTGGCACGAAGTCGTCACACCCAAGGTGCACGCGCTCGGGCTGCTGTTTGACATGGCCGAGCAGGTCGACTCGTCGCTGGCCGAGCTGCGAGACTCGTGTGAATGGCTGACGCGTTTCGCAATCGACACGCGCTATCCCCACGGCCGCGACCCGACGCCAGAAAAGGCACTGCAGGCACTCGCAGCCGCCGAAGCAGCGTACCAGTTCGTGCTCAAGCGACTTCCGACCGACACGCACCCGCATCAGACCGCCAATCCGGACGCGCGCTAACTATGCCCGCCACCTTCGCCACCTTCACGCGCCTCAAAGACAAAGGCATCGCCGCACTCAAGAGCGGCGACTACGCCTCCGCCCGCCCCTATCTCATCCAGGCCGCCGAGTGCATGATCGAGCTGTCCGAAGAAAGCTCCGACGCCGCCAAACGCGCCGAGCAGGAGAGCTACGCCAAGGAGCTCATGGAACTCGCCAAAGACTGCGACCGCAGGATGAAGCGCGGCGGCGGCGCGGGCGGCGGGCCAGGCGGGCGCGGGCGGGGCGAGCGGGCCCGCGACGACAACGACAAAGGCGCCGACGCGTCCGACTGGGTCGTCAAGGAACGCCCCAGCGTCCGCTTCGCCGACGTCGCCGGCCTCGAGGACGTGAAGGAGGAGATTCATCTCAAGATGATCTACCCCTTCCGCCACCCCGAGCTGGCGCAGCACTACGGCATCGACGTCGGCGGCGGGGTGCTGCTTTTCGGCCCCCCCGGCACGGGCAAGACCATGATCGCCAAGGCGATCGCGGGCGAGCTCGAGGCGACGATGTTCGTCATCACGCCGGCCCAGCTCATGAGCAAATGGGTCGGCGAGGCCGAGCAGAACGTGCGCAAGCTCTTCGACGCCGCCAAGAGCGAGGAGAAGAGCATCATCTTCATCGACGAGGTCGAGGCGCTTGTGCCGAAACGGCGCTCCAGCGATAGCACGGTCATGCAGCGCGTCGTGCCGCAGATCTTGCAGGAGCTGGAGGGTTTCGACCGCAAGGCCGGCCGCGCCCTGCTCTTCATGGGCGCCACCAACGAGCCCTGGAGCCTCGACACGGCGATGCTGCGGCCGGGCCGGCTCGACGCCAAGATCTACGTGCCGCTGCCCGACGCCGCGGCACGCTTCAAGCTCTTCGAGATTTATCTGGGCAAGCGCCCGCTGGCCGACGACGTCGATCTGGCCGCACTGGCCGAGAAAACCGACGGCTACAGCGGGGCCGACATCAAGGCCGTCTGCAACCGTTCCGCAAGTGAGCTCTTTTTGGAATCGGTGCAGGGCGCCGAACCGCGTAAAATCACTCTGCGGGACATCCTCAGCGCCATCGAGCGCACGCCGCCCTCGGTGACGCGCAAGGATTGCGAGAAATACGACGCCTGGGCCGCGCAGCAGAGCTGATCCCGGCAGCCCGTTCTCGCGCGGCCGCGACCGCAACGCGAAAGGCGCCCCGGCCGTTCGGATGGTGAACATGAACGCCGCCCCCCATCGCACAGCCGAATGTGGCACAGCCGCCCCCGGCTGTGAATCTAGCACAGCCGCCCCCGGCTGTGTCGGGCTGACCGGCACCGGCACGCGGCGCGCCGCCGCTGCCACCTCGCGGCTGGCCGCCCTGCTGGCCGTCGGCCTCTTCGCCGTCCTGCTCGCCGCGCTCTACTACAACGCCTGCCAGGTGCAGCGCGAGATGTTTGGCTTTGCCGGCGGCGGCAGCCCGTCGAACGACGCCGCCGCATCGCGAGGCTCCCCATGACGCGCGACCGCGTGCGAGAGTTGAGCAGCCCGCAGCTCTTCGCGACCACATTCGCCGGCCGAGAGTGGCCGCGTTCGCTCCTCTCGCGCGTCGCCGTCCCGGTCGGTTGGTTGGCGCTGCTCGAGACCAGCGACGGCCGCCGCCGGCTTCTCGCCGCGGGCGAGGACCCCGACGCCGACGACGCCGATCGGCTGACGTTGGTCCGCGATTCGTCGCAGACCGTGCGCGTGGCGCAGGATCGCCTCGACGCCCGCGACGGCCACAGCGTGTCAGCGGCTTGCGAGCTGCGCGTGCGCTGCCGCCCGAATGAGGACGATCTCAGCGCGTTTCGACGAGCCATGCTCGGCCGCGGCGACTTGCCGGTCGCCGAGCTCGAGTCCGCCGTCGCCGCCGTCGCCGCCCCGGCGATCCGCGCCTTCGTGCGGCAGCGCGAAGCCGCCGCGCTCGTGCGGCACGACCGCCGCGGCGACCTGCTCGACTTCCTGCGCGGCGAACTGAAGCGCTTTGCGTTCGAGTCGGGCGTGTCGATCGACCTGGTCGCGCGGGCCGACTTTTCGAGCCGCGGGCTGATCGAACAGGAAGCCCTGCAGCGCGACGCCGAGCGGCGCTTGGACCAGATTCGCGCGCGCGAAATGGTCGAGCAGGCGGCGCTGCAGGCCACGCAGCGACGGCTCAGCGAGCTAAGCGGCGTGTTTGAGAAGCTTCAGACCGCCGCCGCCGGCGCCGCGGGCGACGCCGGCCGTTGGCGCGAGCTCCTGCCGACGCTCTCGCCGGCCGAACGTGGGCGCCTGCTGGAGAATCTGTGGCGGCTGACGCCCAATCGCAGCGTCGCAGCGGCGATCGTCGCAGTCAGCGGGATGGAGCTGGTCTGGCTCGACCCGCTCGAACCAAACAACATCACCCGGCGTCTGACGCTTCCCGACGACCTCGGCGGCCTGCGTTCGGTCAGCTACTGCCGGGGCAGCGCCGACGCGATCGAGCGACAAAGCGACGAAGCGATGAAGCGTCAAAGCGAGCTTGTCGCGAACAACGTCGCCAGCCGAGCCCCGACCATGAGGGCGAGCGAGGAGCGAGCCCGAATGGAGGGGTCCGACCTGGGCGTGCCTCCGGACTCGGCGCATGACGCCCCGAGCCGAGCCCCGACCGTCAGGGAGGGGTTCGACCTGAGTGTGCCCCAGAACTCGGCACATCGCGCCCCCAGCCGAGCCCCGACCGTCAGGGAGGGGTTCGACCTGAGTGTGCCCCAGAACTCGGCACATCGCGCCCCGAGCCGAGCCCCGACCATGAGGGCGAGCGAGGAGCGAGCCCGAATGGAGGGGTTCGACCTGAGTGTGCCTTCCGACTCGGCGCATGATCACGCCCCCGCCGTCCTGCTCGTTGGCGCCGCCACCGGCGTCTGGGAAATCGACCCCGACTCCGGCGACGTCATCCGCCGCCATGCCGTGCCCGACGCCGGCCGCCCGCGCACCGGCTTCAACGCCGCCGTCCGCGTGGGTGATCGAATCTACGCGACGCACTCGCAACTGGGCTTCTGGTGGTGGCCGATCGACGACCCGCTGAACTGCCACGCCCCGCTGCGCCCGCAGAATGGTCTGCCGAAGTCGATCCGCGCCGTCGCCGACGCCGGCGACGGCCGTGTCGCCTTCGCCGCCGACGATGTCGTGTATCTCTACGACGCGGCCCGCGAACAGCTTGTTCCCCGCACGCCGCTCGGCGCCGAAGTAACCCATCTCGCGTGCCTCGACGGACGCCTCTTCGTGGCGACCGCCCGCGGCATGATTCTGCACGATCGCCTCGACGGTTCGCAGGAGGTCTGGGAAGTCGTGCACCGCGCCGCCGGCGCGGTCGAGTCGCTCGCCATCCGCCGCTGGAACGATCTGCTGGAGCTGGTCATTCCAGCCGGAATGCAAGGCGTGCTGGGTGTCTATCCCGACGAGCAGGTCGCGGCCGGCCTGCTGGCGACGCGCTTCCCGATCCGCCGTGCTTGGGCCTGTGACGATTGTGTGCTGGCGCTCGATGATCAGCGCGAGCGCCTGGTCGTCACGAACCTGAACATGCCGCAGCGCAGCGGCCGCGACGTGCCGATCGCGCGCCTGCTCGGCCGCTCGATCCAGGACGCCTGTCTGATCACCCAGCGGCGGAATTCCGACGCCGGCGTCAAGCCCGCCCGGCCTGACCGAAACGAGGCGTGAGACGCATCGCGCGTCCCACGCCCTGGGTTTCACGTGCTGCTTGTCGCCGCAATGCCTACGGCACGCGATACCACGCCCAGCCGACCGCTCGCGGGCTGCTCGTGCAGCGGAAACGCACCACCTGAATCTGGTACGTTCCGCTGATCGTCGGCGTGAAGTCGGCGATCTCGAACGTGTTGTCGATGCTGAACGGCGCGAAGATCAGCGTGCCGTTCGGAGCCACCAGCCGCAGGTCCAGATCGGTCGACGGACGGTCGGCATAGGCGGCGTCGTTGGGGTTGCTCAGCCACGTGACGCAGACGCGCGTCCGCTTGCCGGCGACCAGCGACGCCGTCCCAACGGTCTGCACCACGGGCTGCGTGCAGTCGTAGGAGTAGCCGCCCCAGTTGCCGGTGGTGGTGCGCTGCGCGACCTGCACGGCCAGCAGCGAATCCATCCCGCCGGCCCCGTCCCTGTCGCTCAGACGGGCGTCGCCCTCGATGTTGTGCATGGCGGTGCACATCAGGATGGCCTTGACCGCTTCCGGCCAGCCCGGCAGGTTCAGGATGTTCTGACCCAGCATGGTGGCGGCGGTGCCGGCGACGGCCGGGGCCGCGAAGCTGGTGCCCATGTTGACGTTGCCGACCCACGGGTTGGCGGTGCTCAGCATGCTCAGACCCTGATAGAACGGCGCGCTGCTCAGCGGGCGGACCCCACCAGGAGCGGCGATCTCCGGCTTCTGACGGTCGAAGCTCAGCGAACGCGGATTACGGAAGCTGGAAAAGTCGCTCATCGTGTCGCCAGTCCAGCTCGTGGTGTTCCACGTGTCGTACGAGCCGACCGAGATGACGTTGTAGCCCAGGGCCGGCGAGATGCAGTTCTGCGTACGGTTGCCCCAGATGCCCGAGTTATTGCCGCATGCCACGACCACCGGCCGCACGCGGTTGTACACCAGCGCGTCGTACACCTTGTCGATCGCCGTCGGGTTGGCCGCGAATCCGTCGGCCGGAATCGCGTCCTGATCGCCGCCGAAGCTGCAATTGATCAGATGCGTGAGATTGTTGAAGCACGCATTGGCGACGGATTCGAGCTCGGCCCAGCTTGTACCGCTGCCGCAGAACATCCGGCAGTTCGGCGCGAAGCCGCGCGTCGAGGAGTGGCTGCTGCCGATCATGCCGGCGACCGCCGTGCCGTGCGAATCGAAGAACCCCCGGTTCGTCAGGCGCGTGATGCGTCCGGCGAGGAACGGGTTGGCGACCTGCACGTCGCCGCCGACCTCGACGATGCCGACGCGCGTGTTGGTGCCGCGAGCGCCCCAGTTGCTCTCGGCCAGGTTCATCCGGGACGTGATCCGCGAAATCGCCTGAAGCTGCTCAACTGGGAATTCCTCGTAGACCCGCTGCACTTCCGCCAGGGTCGCGACCGCGTCGATCTCGGACTTGGTCAGGTCGGCGTGAATCACCGGCACGAACTCGTTCGTTTCGAACGCGACGTTCATGCCCTCCATCGCCTGCACCACCGGCGCGATCGCCGCCGCGATCTGCTCGCGACAGACCGCGTCATTGCGCTCGAACATCCCGTCGATGTCTGCGGGAGTCTTGCCGGCCGGGTCCGGACGCTCGGGCGCGAAATCCTCGGCGACGTTCACCCAGATCGCGACGGTGACGCGCTCGTCATCGCCGCTGCCCTGAAGCGTGGCATGCAGCGCGGCGTCGAGCTTGCCGTACTTCGCGGCATACGCGGCCGCCTCGTCCTGCTCGACCTGGTCCAGATCGAGCGCCTCGCCCGAATCGTTCAGCGCGATCAGCAGGTACTCGTCGCGGGCGTCGTCGGCCACTTTGTACACGTACACGTCGGTCGCGCTGTGCGTGTAGTGCAGCACGGCCGAATGCAGGATCGAGAGACTGTCCGCGCTGCCGAGCTGGCCGGCGGCGGACTCGAGCGCCAGCGGCTCAAGCGCCGCGAGCATCAACTGCTCGACCGTCGGGTCGGCGTCCTCGACGACGACCGCCGGCGCGATGCGCGACTCTTCCTGCGGCACAAACGGAACAATGTCGCGCGCCGCGGCCGGGCTGCACGTCAGCGCCGCGGCCGACAGGGCGCGGACGATCGCGGTGCCGCGCGTTCCGAGAATACGAGTGATCAGGTTTCTGCGTGAGCGGTACATGGCATTTCCTTTCGTCGTGCTGTGGGTCAGGGAATCGAGGCGTCCTGTGCGATGAGGCTTGCCGTGCAACATGGGTGGTTCCTGCCTGTCTGGTTTGAGTGCCCGTCAGTTCCGCGCCGCACGCTGCGGCGACAGGTCCCAAACGGCGGGGATACCCCCGACCTCACGCGCGAACGACTGAAAATCACACCATCCCCACCGCGGCGCAGCCCGCGGCGGTCCGGTACACTCGTCCGCGGGAGCGGCAGCGCATGGACGTCGTCGAGCTGGTCAACGAGCTGATGCGCCGGGCGGTCGCGGCCCGCGCCAGCGACGTGCACTTCGAGCCGGGGCCGCGGGAAATGCGCGTCCGGTTTCGCGTCGACTCGTTACTGCACGATGCCGAAACGCTCCCGGCGGCGATCGGACCCAACGTCGTCGCGCGGTTGAAAGTGATGGCCGGACTGCTCACGTATCGGACCGATACGCCGCAGGAGGGCAGCATCCCGCCCGACCCGGCCGTGGTGCCCTTCGACGTGCGAGTGGCGACGTTTCCGACCGTGCGCGGCGAGCGGGTGGTGCTGCGGTTTCTGGCGCTGCGTTGCGAGCTGCGGGCGCTGGACGAGCTGGGGTTCGGCCCGGAGCTGGTGGCGGACATTCGCGGACTGCTGGCGCAGCCGCAGGGGCTGATCATCGTTTGCGGACCCGCGGGCAGCGGCAAGACCACCACGCTGTGCGCCATGCTGAGCGAGATTCAGCGCACGTCGCCGGCGTCGAGCATTCTCGCGATCGAAGACCCGGTGGAAATCCGGCTGGAGGGCGTGACGCAGATCGAAGTCGCTCCGGAGCGCGGGCTGACGTACGGCGTGGCGCTGCGGAGTCTGCTGCGGCAGGATCCGCAAGTGCTGATGATCGGGGAGGTTCGCGACGCGGACACGGCGCGGCTGGTGGTGGAGGCGGCGCTGACGGGGCACCTGCTGCTGACGTCGATGCACAGCGGCTCGGCGGTGGAGGGGCTGGTGCGGCTGCGCGAGATGGGGCTGCCGGCGTACCAGTTGACGAGCACGGTGCAGGCGCTGCTCTCGCAGCGGCTGCTGCGGACGGTGTGCGCGCGGTGCGGCGGCGGGGCGGCGGCGCGCGGCTGCGCGGGGTGCGGCGGGACGGGGTACAGCGGCCGCACGGCGATCGGGCAATTGCTGACGATGTCGGCCGGGCTGCGGCGGGCGCTGCTGAGCGACGCGGACGTCGAGCGGCTGTCGGGGCACGATCCGGGGCGCGCGGCGTTGCGGGCGGAAGCGCGGCGGTGGGTGGAGCGCGGGCGGACGACCGAAGCGGAGGTTTCGCGCGTTCTGGGGTGACCGGTGGCCCAGCGAGCGATAACGGGCGGCGAGGCAGTTGAGCGTCGTCATGTTCATAGTTTAGCACAGTTTTCTAGAAAAGCAAGCACCGGTGCTGGAAATGTGCCGCGGTCCGGTAACGGGGTCCGGGGTCCAGGGCGCGGGCACGGGGGCCCGGCGCCACTTGTGGGAAAGAGGGAGCTTCGGTGTAATGAGGGCGCGGAGAGGCCGCCGATGGGGCGGCGTTCTTCGCACGGGAGTCACGCCATGCCCTTGTTCGACTACAGCGGGCAGTTGGCATCCGGGGCGCTGATCGAGGGGACGATCGAATCGAACGATCACGCGCAGGCCGGTGTCACGTTACAGGGCATGGGGGTGCGGACGGCGTCGGTGCGGGCGGCGAAGTGCGCGGCGTTCGTCGCGCCGCTCTCGCTGGCCGATCTGACTTTTTTCAACGAGCAACTGGCGTCGCTGACGCGGGCCGGGCTGCCGCTGGAGCCCGGTCTGCGGCAGCTCGCGTCGGACGTCGGCTCGCGCAAGCTCAAGCGCCTGCTGCTCGATCTGGCTGACGACCTGCGCAACGGCGTGGAGCTGTCACAGGCGCTGGAGCGGCAGCAGCGGAGATTCCCACCGCAGTATGCCTCGGTCGTGCGGGCCGGGTTGGCGACGGGCGACCTGTCGGGGACGCTGTATGGACTGACGACGCACGTGCGGCTGAAGAGCGTGGCGCGGCGTGCGCTGCTCGAAATCATCGCCTATCCGCTGGTCGTGCTGTTTCTGACGTTTCTGGTGACGTCGTTTCTGATGCGCGCCGTCGTGCCTCAGCTTCAGGCGTTGTGCGAAGAACTGATGCGCGAGCCGCGGATGTTCGGGCTGTCGGCGCCGATACGCGATCAGTTCATCTTTGTGCTGGGGCGGGCCTGGCCCGCCATCGAGCTTGTTCTGGCCGCGCTGCTCGGCGCGGCGTTCGTCTCGGTGCTGGTGCTCAGCCTGCCGGGGATGCGGGCGGTGCGCGAGCGCGTGCTGCGCGCCACACCGGGGCTGGCGCCGGTGTACTGGTCGAGCGCCCTGGCGCGGTTCGTGCACACGACGGCGCTGGGGGCCTACAGCGGGACGCCGCTGCCGGAGATGGTCGCGGCGGGCGGAGCGGCGTCGGGCAGTCCGGCGCTGGCGGGAAGTGCGCGGCGCGTTGCCGAGAAGCTGGCCCAGGGCGCGAGCCTGGAGCAGGCCGCGGCGGGCGAGCGCGACATTCCCGCCCTGTGGACCTGCGCCGTGCTGGCCGCCGCGCCGCGCGGCGATTTGCCGGGGACGCTGGCCGAGCTGGCGCGGACGTTCGAATCGCGCGCCGAGCGATGCGTCGACGCGCTGCGCGTCGTGCTGGGGCCGCTGCTATTCCTGGTGATGGCCGGCAGCGTGGGCAGCCTGATCGTCAGCCTGATGACGTTCGTCAGCACGTACCTGCGGGCGCTGATCACGGGCCTGTCGAGATGATCTACCTGGTGTACTGGTTCTACCTGGGCGTCCTCGCGATCGCAGCCGGCGTCGCCGCCATCTCGGCCTGGTTTCGAGTGCGGCGCGGCCGGGTCGACGCGGTCATCCAGACCCTGGCCGGAATCGTCAGCCACAATCTGCCGCTGGCGACCGTCCTGCGAGCCAGCGCCCGCGGCGAGCGTCGCCGCTTGAGGGAGATTCTGTCACACGTCGCCCAGCGGCTGGAGTATGGCGAGGACCTGAGCGTGGCGCTTCAGATCGCGCTGCCGGCCTGCCCGGGAGAGGTGATCGGCGCGCTGCAGGGAGCCGAGCGCGGCGGGACGCTGCGCGGCGTGCTGGCATCGCTGGCCAGCCGCACGAGGCAGGACGCACGGCGTTCGACGGCCCGCGGCGTGCCAGCGTGGTACTGGCTCCTGCTGCTGGTCGTGCTGCCGCTCGTCTCGACTTTCTTTCTGGTCGTCGTGCTGCCCAAGTTGCGCGAAATCTTCGAGGACTTCGATACGCCGCTTCCGGCGGTCACGGTGCAACTGCTTGGAGTCGCGTCGCCGCTGGCCGACTATGCGCCGCTGCTGGTGATCGCGATCCTGGTCATGCTGGTCGCTGTACCGGTGCTGCTGGTGACGCGGCACTTTTTCCCGCGCAGGCCCGGCGGTTGGCAGCCCAGCTTTGCCGTGTGGGACCTCCTGGCGTGGAGCGTACCGGGGCTGCGGCAGGTCGCACGAAACCGCGCCCTGGGGCAGCAACTGCTCATCATGCAGGCCGCCCTGCGCGCCGGACATGACCTGACCGAGGCCGCCGAGCAGGGTTGCGCCGCCGAGGTGAACTGGCTGGCGCGCCGCAGGCTGCGGTGCTGGGCCGACGTGCTGAAGAGCGGCGCGACGCCGGCGGCGTCGGCCCGCGCGCTGGGGTTTCCGTCGCCGGTGGTTTCGGCCCTGCTGACGGCGGCGAACGACGGCGAGCTGGCGGCGCGGATTGAGTATCTGGCCGATTATTACGAGTCGTTGAGAGATCACTGGCGCCGCGTCCTGCTTGCGGCGCTCACGCCCGTCGTCGTCATGGGCTGGGCGCTGCTGGTGGCGTTCGTGGTGCTGGCGACTTTTGTTCCGCTGAAGGTGCTGCTCGATGCGGTCATTGCGCAGGTGTATTGAGATGAATCGGGGCTGTGCGGCGCGCCGTAGCGGGACGTCCGCGCATGCTTACGCCTGCGGCAAAAGCATGCCACCCATGCCACCCGACCGCAGCGAAACACCCGCCGCGGCGCGGGGGTCTGGTTGGGAGGTGCTGGGCGCGCCCGTTCGCCAACGTGCGCGGCGCGGCATGCTGGTGGTCGAGGTGGTCGGCGCGCTGGCGCTGGCGGCGGTGGTGCTGGCGATTTTCGCCGCCGCGACGCTGCAATACGGGGCCGCCGAGCGCGAGTACGACCTGCGGCGCGTGCTGCTGGCGGCGGCTTCGGCGGAGCTGGATCGCATTCGCGTGGGCGCGCGGCCGCTGCCCGGGTTGGACGAGGCGCCGCCGACGCCGGAGTCGAACGAGATCGTGGTGCGCGTGACGGCGCGTCCGGGCGAGGGGCCGTGGGAAGGGCTGGTGCGGGTGCGGGTGGAGGCCAGCAAGCGGGTGCGGATGGATCGCGTGGCGCGGGTGGAGCTGAGCGGGTACGTGGAGCGCGAGGAGCGGCGATGAGAGCACGGCGCGGGCGGCGGCGCGGACTTCTGCTGACGCAACTGGTGGCGCTGCTGCCGCTGATCGCGCTGCTGGTGGCGGTGCTGTGGAAAGTGGCCAACGACGCGATGTATCTGCAGCGTGTCGCGGCGCAGCGGGCGAACGCGGCGACGATCAGCGAAACGCTCGTGCGGCAGCTCCGCGGCGATGCGTGGGCGGCGACGGGATACGAACGCAGCGGCGATGCGCTGGTGCTGGACGTGGCCGGGCGAGACGGCCAGCGACGCGTGACGTACACGTTCGACGGCGACAGCGTGCGGCGCAGCGACCAGGGCAGCGAGCAGCGCGTGTGGCGCGCGGCGCGACTGAGCTTCGGCTGGAGCATCGAGGCCGGACGGTTCGGCGACCTGCTGCACGTGGAGATGTGCGTGAGTCCGCCGGCGCGGGCGCAGGCGACGTCGCCGAAGCGTTTTGAGGCCACGGTGGTGCTGCCGCGCGGGCGCGAGTCGCGGGCGGGAGGTTCGCCATGAGGATGCGGCGGGCGGCGGCGCGGGCGGGATACACGCTGATGCTGGCGCTGATGGCGGCGTTCATCGTGCTGGCGTTTGCGGCGACGATGGGGTCGCTGATCGCGCACGAGGTGCGGAGCGACCGACAGCGGCGGCTGGAGGCCCAGGCGGCGCAGGTCATCAGCAGCGCGATGTCCTGGGCGCGCGTGCACCCCGGCGAGCTGCGCGACGGCGCGGTGGTGGCGCTGCCGCTGGGCGAGCTGGTCGGAGGGGGACTGACGGGCAGCGCCGAGCTGCGCGGCGCGGGGCGCGGTGCGGGCCTGTGGATCATGTGCGAAGTGCGACTCGAATGCGGGGGACAACGGTTGACACGGCGGGCGGAGTGGGCGCGGCAATAACGGACGTGCATGCGGTGTGATTTCGCGGGCGGCGAGAACATGCCACGCAAGCCGACGCTCCCTGGCGAATGAAGCACAACCGGCTCCCACGAATGGGAGCCGGTCGCCGCACAACGCCGAGGAGGGAAGGGGGCGGACGTCGCGCGGGAGTCAGGGTTTCAGCAGGTGGCGATCCGTGGGGCCGGCGGGCGTCGCCGGCGCCGCGTGCGGTCGCGGCTCGGAAGGCGTCAGCAGAAAGGCGGCCGGGTGCCCGCTGCACGTGCCGGTGCCCACAATCTGGCCGAAGTCGTTGATTCCGACCGCGCGCTGCAACGTCCAGCCGCGCCGCGCGAGCGCGACGGAGTTCAAGTCGTGCCAGGCGCCGTCGTGGTGAATCGCGGCGACGGAGCCGGCCGGGCCGCTGAGCGAGCCGACGATCACGCCGGCCGCGTTGACGTCGACTGCGGTGGTATCGGTGAAACCGGCGGGAAGTCCGAGATCGATCACCTCGCCGCTCGAGTTCCAGCGCAGCCCGCGCGTCGTTCCGTCATTGGTGACGAGCCAGCCGACCGCCACACCGCTATTGTTGATGGCGTGCGCTTCGAGCCGCGGGTAGTAGCCGACGGTCAAGAGCGGCAGAAGTTCGCGTGGCTGCTGGTTGACATCCCAGACGATCGCCGCCTGTGATGAGAGCAGCTCGGGATCGAGCCAGGCGCCGGTTCCGGCCACGTCTCCCAGGTCGTTCACGCCATAGGCCGCGTGAAATACGCCGGGCGGAAGCGGATCGACACCGGTCGTGAGCACGGTCTGGCGCAGGCGTCCCTGGCTGTCGGGTGTCCAGGTGACGGCGCGCCAACTATTCACGTTGCCCGAGCCGCTGCCGGTGTAGTAGCCGGCGATGACGCCCGAGTTGTTGATCGCGGTGGCATAGACGTTGGCGTCGTTGCCGCCACTGCTATCGAGCACGATCGGGTCGGGGTCGGCGGCGGAGGACCACCGGGCGGACTTGGGGATGCCGGCGTCGCTGGTGCCACCGACGATCTGCCCCAGGGCATTCACCGCGCTGGCCCAGGAAGAAGTGTGCTGATCGGGTGTTGCCAGCAGCGCCACCTGGCCGTCGCGGAAGCTGTAGCCGGCGACATCGCCCGTACCGACGGCGTATCCGACCACTTGGCCGAGGTTGCTGATGTCGGCAGGCGTCACGTCGGTCATGCCCGCCGGAACGGGCAGGGCGCGGATGTCATACTCGTCAGCGCCGCTGGCGGCGGATGCCAGCGCGGCTGACAGGACGGCGCACGCCGTCGTGGTTCCTGCAAATCGCATTCAACGCTCCAAGCGGATCGAAATATCGGGCCGCGGATTGGCAAAGCGTGGGCCGCCGGGATGGGCCGCGACGCGCCTGAACGGAGCGTGCCGGCGGCCGGCGTGATACAGAAAAAGAATTACGCCCGACGGCGTATTTTGAGGCTCGGTGGGCGCCTCAATTCAGGCAGGGAACGGATCCGCCGAGGCGGATTGGTTTGGAGGATCATCATGCGCGCGTCTGCGACGCGGCCCGTGCGGGTCGCAGTGGGTGCTGGTTTCATGCTGTTGGTGCTGGCGGGCTGCGATAGCTCCGCGCTGCTGGCGACGCTCGACGGGCTGGGAGTCGATCTGGGTGGACTGGTCGGCTCCGGCACGGGTAACGGGAATTCGAACAGCTCGAACTCGAACGACAACGAGAGCGATTCGAACGACAACGACGTCGACGACGGTGAAAACGGGAACGACAACGAAGCGGATGACGACGGGGACTCGAACGAGAACGACGACGATTCCGACGGGAACGACAACGAGAACGACGACGATTCGGATGACGACGGCGGCAATGACAACGACGACGATGCCGACAACCGGAACGACAACGACTGAGCGGTCTCGATGTGCGGAGGGCAGCCGCCCTCGGCTGCACTCCGCCGCCTACGTACCCTTGGTCGCCAGCCACGCCTGAATGGCGCTGGTCGCTTTCCCCGCGGCACGGCCCATTCCCGAAACCGCGAGCAACCGCGTGCCGTCACGATCGCGCATGACGATGTCGCCGGTTGAAAGCTGCCACTCGACCGACCAGATCGCGCTGCGCGGCACGCGCTGGCGCTCGACGCCATCAGCCCGCTCGATCAAATGTTCGCGGGTCAGGACGATCGCGCGGCTTCGCCCGCGGCGTCGCCAGGCGCCCCACCCCAGAACGAGCACGGCCAGCACGGCCGCTTCGAACGCCGTGTTCGCCCAGCGTCGCTCGACGCTCAGCGCCACGACCGCCAGCGTACGCCAGACGATGATCAACCCGAGAACCCACAGCCCCAGCCGGGCCCGCCGGACACCGGCAATCTCCATGTCCGCTGTGTAGGCATACCCGCACTCAGGACAGGCGTGCGTGGCGGGCAGACCGCGGAGCAGGTAGCCGCAGTCTGGACAGTTTGTCAGCATCGCAGGGGAGGCGTCGGCGGAGCGGTCGTTGCCACCTCTCGGCGCGGCGCTACGCCAGTTTCAGCGCCGTCGCGAGGCGGTGGTCGATCGCGTCCCAGTTGACGACGTTCCAGAACGCCTTCACGTAGTCCGCCCGCTTGTTCTGGTATTTGAGATAGTAGGCGTGCTCCCAGACGTCGATGCCCATCAGCGGCACAACCCCCCAGACCGACAGATTCTGCTGCTTCTCGACCTGCAGCACGATCAGCCGCTTGGCCAGCGGCTCGTAGCACAACAGCCCCCAGCCGCTGCCCTGCACCTGCACCGCGGCGGCCGAAAGGTGGGCCTTGAAGGCTTCCGGGCTGCCGAAATCGCGCGTGATCAGCTTGCCCAGTTCGCCGTCCGCACGCGGATCGCCACCGCCGTCCTTCTTCAGTGTCTCCCAGAGCATCGCGTGCAGCACGTGGCCGGCGGTGTTGAACGTGAGGGCGTCGGTGACGGCGCGGATGCGCTGCACGCCGTCGCCGCCCTCGCGGCGGATTTTTTCCAACTCGGCCAGGGCCGCGTTGGCACCCTTGACGTAGGCGGCGTGGTGCATGTCGTGGTGCAGCTTCATGGTCTGTGCGTCGAGGTGCGGCTCGAGGTCGGCGTAATCGTAGGGCAAGGGGGGCAGGGCATAGGGTCCCTCGCCGCCGGCGGTCGGCGTCGAACCGGTCTGCTGTGCCGCTGCGAGCGAAAGATCCTGGTTCAGCGCGAACCACCCGCCGACGACCGCCGCCGTCCCAAGCAACTCGCGACGATTGACTTCCGACATGACGCAGCCTCCGTGTTGATTGGACCCATCGCCTCGCCGGCGAGCCGCCGCCGGGTGCCGCGATCTCGGATCGTATGATATCGCCGCCGGCATGGCCCGCACAGATGGCCGGCGCGGTGCTCGCCCCCGGCCCGGCGATGCCGTATAATTCTCCCGGTGAAATCGTTCCGGCGCGAGTTGTGGTTCGAGATCCCCGCGCGGCGAGGCTTCGTGAACATCACGCCGCAGGTTGAGACCGCGGTGCGCGAAAGCGGCATTCGCGAGGGGCTGTGCCTGGTCAATACGATGCACATCACCGCAAGCGTTTTTGTCAACGATGACGAGAGCGGACTGCACGCGGATTTCGAAACCTGGCTGGAAGGTCTGGCGCCGCACGCGCCGACCACGCGCTACCAGCACAACCTGACGGGCGAAGACAACGCCGACGCGCACCTCAAGCGCCAGATCATGGGCCGCGAGGTCGTGCTGGCCGTCACGGGCGGCACGCTGGACCTGGGGCGCTGGGAGCAAGTCTTTTACGGCGAATTCGACGGCCGTCGTCGGAAACGCGTTCTGGTGAAGATTCTGGGCGAGTGAAGGATTAGGATGTGTGTGCGATGCCGGCGCTGCGGAGCAGCGCTGGTTGGCCGGGGCATTTGCGTAGCAAGAGCACGGATGACACGGGAGGAGTTTACGCATGCTTGAAATCGAAGTGACGCCGGTCGCACATCGCCCCAAATACGATGCCGTGGGCCCGATCCGACTTCCCGCCGCACCGCCCGAGAACAGCGCCGGCCGCGCCGTCTCCGCCGAGCTGCTGCCGGATCGCACGGCGACGGGCGGCGCCGACGAGGCGCCAGCGGAACGGCCCGCAGTGGCGGACGTTGGCGGCGGCTCGACGCCGGCACGGGACGCCCGCGCCTGGCCCAGCGTCTACATCGTGGTTCCGGTCTTCAACCGCTTCGTCAAGACGATGCGGTTTCTGAAGCGAATGCAGCAGGTCGAATACCCGAATTACAAGATCGTGATTGTCGACGATGCATCGACCGACGGCACGCCCGAAGCCATCGAGCTGAACTGGCCCGACGTGATCCTGCTGCACGGCGACGGCAACCTGTGGTGGTCCGGCGGGACCAACATGGGCGTGCGCCACGCGCTGGAATGCGGCGCCGACTACATTCTGACGATCAACGATGACTGCGAGATGGCGCCCGACTTTCTGCGCCAGCAGGTCGAGATCGCGCTGGCCAACCCGCGCTCCATCGTCGGCTGCCGGCTGCACAGCCAGAAGGAGCCCGACCGCGTCTGGTCGCTCGGCACGTCGCTGGTGTTCCGCAACGGCACGCTTTTCGCGCTGAATTACGCCGGGCAGCGCTGGGACGACATTCGCGGCGGCCTGGCCGATCCGCATCCGGTCGACACCATGCCGGGCAACGGCGTGCTGATCCCGGCGGCCGTGTTTCGCGAGGTCGGCCTGTACGACGATCACAACATGCCGCAGTATCACGCCGACAGCGACCTCGTCCTGCGGGCGCGCGCCGCCGGCTATCAGCCCGTGATCTCGCTCGGCAGCGTCCTGTACAACGACATCCTGACCAAGCCGCTGGTCGACAATCGCATCGATCTGTTGTTTTCGAAAAAGTCCGATCGCTATTGGCGCGCCGTCTGGGCCACCGTCCAGCAGCACGCCCCGTGGGGAACACGACGCTGGCTCTTCTACCGCCAGTACACCCCGTTCTTCTTCAACCGCGGCGTCGGCGGCTGGCTGAAGAAGCGGCTGCGGCGGCTGTTCGAGCGGCCGGAGCCGCCGATGCCGCAACGCTCCGAGCTCCCGCACGGCTTCAACCCGACCTGCGTGGGAGGCCCATCGGCGGCCGACCCGGCCGCCGACGCTGCGAAACCAGCCGGCGGCGCACTGCAAGCGAGCTCATGATCGCAACGCTGTGGCGACATCGCGGCTTCATCTGGCGCAACGCCCTGAGCGAGCTGCGCCACCGCTACGCCGGCTCGGCGCTGGGGATTCTCTGGAACGTCATCACGCCGCTGATCCAGATCGTCATCTTCAGCGTCATCTTCAGCGTGCTGATGCAGAACAAGCTCCCGCAAGGCATGATCGACAACCGCTTCAGCTTCACGATCTACCTCTGCGCCGGGCTGCTGCCCTGGACGGCCTTCGCCGAGGCGCTCAGCCGCGGCACCGGCTCGATCGTCGCCCATTCCGGCTATCTCAAGAAGCTGCGCGTTCCGGAGCACGTCTTCATCGCCCAGGACGTGACCACCTATTTTCTCTCGGGGCTCATCTCGCTCGCGCTGTTCGTCGCCTTCTGCTTCGTCGCGGGCCACTGGCCGGCGGTCTCCTGGCTTCAACTTCTGCTCGCGCACGCGCTCTTTGTCCTGTTTGCCTTCGGAATCAGCATGGCGCTTTCCGCGCTGAACGTCTTTTTCCGCGACACGAGCCAGGCCCTCAGCATCGTCCTGCTCCTCTGGATGTGGATGACCCCCGTCGTCTATACGCCCAACCTGCTCGACCACATCCGCCCCATCCGCATGCTGCTCGTGGTCAATCCCGCCTACCCGTTCGTGCAGCTCTTCCACCGTATCGTGATCGACGATCGCACCGCCTGGCTCCCGCCCCAGGCGTTCATCGCGCCGCTGATTCTCACCGCCGCCGCCATCCTCGGCGGATACTGGGTCCTCAGCCGGCTGCGCCCGGAGATTCGAGACGCGCTCTAACAAAGCCGCGCGGCGACCGCGATGAACCAGCCCATCCGCGTCCACGATCTGTCCAAACGCTTCAAGGTCTATGACCATGCCTCCGACCGCTTGCGCGAGTGGCTCACCGGCCACCCACGCCACCAGGAGCATTGGGCCCTGCGCAACATCAGCTTCGACGTCGCCGTGGGCGAGGTCTTCGGCGTCGTCGGGCCGAACGGCTCCGGCAAGAGCACACTGCTGAAAATCCTCACCGGCGTGCTGTACCCGACTTCCGGAGAAGTGAGCGTACAGGGCCGCGTGGTCAGCCTTCTGGAGCTGGGCACCGGTTTCAACCCGGAGCTCTCGGGCCGGCAGAACATCATCACCAGCGCGCGGCTTATCGGACTGAGCGAGGAGTTCATCCGCGCGAAGCTGCCGCGGATCGTCGAGTTCGCCGAAGTCGGCCCCTACATCGACCACCCGATCAAGTTCTATTCCAGCGGCATGCTGGTGCGACTCGCCTTCGCCATCTTTGCCAATGTCGAGCCGGACGTGTTCATCGTCGACGAGGCACTCTCGGTCGGCGACCTCTACTTCCAGCAGAAGTGTTTCCGCCGCATCGACGAGCTGCGCAGCCGCGGCTGCACCATGCTGTTCGTCTCGCACGACCTCGACGCCGTCCGCCGGCTCTGCCAGCGGGCCATGTATCTCGACGCCGGCGAGTGCCGCGTTATCGCGCCGGCGGCCAGCGCCGTCGACCTCTACATCGCCGCCATGACCGAGGGCGGCCGCGAGAAACGCATCACGCCGCGGACGGCCAGCGTGCCCGCCGCCGGCGCCCAGGCCGGCGGCCGGCCGGCCGAAGCCTGCGCGCGGATCGGAACCGCGGATATGACCATCCAGCGCGTCGAAATCCTCGACGAACAGGATCAGCCCGCCGCCTCGTTCGTCAGCGGCCAGACCGCGCGGATCGTCGTCGACGCCGTGGCGCATGCCGACGCCCGCGGCGTCTCCTTCGGCATCATGATCTACGATCGCTTCGGAACCGTCGTCTTCGGAATCGCCTCCGACATGATCGATGGACGCCGGCTCGAATTCACCCCCGGCGCCAGCGTCCGCTACGTCCTCGAAGTGCGACTGGCCCTTCAGGTCGGCGGATATTCGGTCGACGCCGACATCGGCGGCCACGACGAGCGCGGCCGGCCCGTGCCCCTCGACCGCGTCAGCCATTGCGCCGACTTCGAAATCTCCCGCCAGGGCGAACGGCGTTTTCACGGCATCACCCCGCTGGAGTGTGTCGCGCGCGTCGAACAGCGCGCCGCCCGCGGCCCCAACGTCGCCCACCCGCGCTCGGCCGTGTAACCCCGCTGCCCAAGGCTGTAGCGCAGCCGCCCCCGGCTGTGTGTGTCCATGGAGAGCAGCCGCCCGCGGGCCGTGTGTGGCCACGAAGAGCAGCCGCCCCGGCTGCACTCCCGCCGCCCTCGTTGCGTTCTGCGCATTCTGCCTTCTTCATTCTGCATTGCCGTTGAAGAGCAGCCGCCCCCGGCTCCACTCCCTCTGGCCCGCGCTTGCGTTCTGCATTCTGCATTCTTCATTCTGCATTGCATTTTGTTATCCTGTCAGAATGAATGGGAGTGTCGCAACATGATTCAGATCGCGGAAGTGCCACGCCGCCTCGTGGAAACGGCGCGACGTTCGGTCCAGCCCCTCACCGATCATCGCCAGCCCCACACGGACCCTCGCGGCAACACCGTACGCCTGCTCAGCACGCTCCTGTCAATGGCGACGGCTGCGCTCGCCGCCGCGCAGACCCCGCCCGCCACACCCACCATCACCGAGCCCGCCGCCGACGGCCAGATCGTCAATGGCGAAGACGTGCACATGGAGACCGCGCCGTTCTTCGATGCCGACGGCGACGGCCATCTCTGCACCGACTGGGAAATATGGACCATCACGCCCGCCGAACGCGTCTGGGTCACTTCCTGCATCGGCGGCGTCGAGCGGTTGCACACGCACCTCGGCGACGGCGTCTTTGAGAACTCGCACGCCGGCCGCAGCAGTCTCGTGCCGCAGACCGATTTCCGGCTGCGCGTCCGGCACCGCGACGACAGCGGCCATCCGCCCAGCGAATGGAGCGCCTGGGCCCAGCGGCTCTTCACCACCGGCGCCGCGTCCACCGTCTTCCCGCTCGAGATCGACGACGTGGCCAGCACGCCGCCGCCAGCCCTGCGCGACACGTTTGGCCTGACCCTCGAGCTGCCCGGCGGCGCCGACCCGGCCTGGGTCAAGCTGGCTTCGAGCGCGTTTGAGCTGCTGGCCGAGATTCGTGGCGTCGACGGCGGGCCCGACCAGGTCACCAATCCGCCTGCGCTGGCGGCGCACAGCCCGGTACGCGTGGCGTTCTACGCCGGCGGCGCGGCGGCCGTGTTCCCCGACATGGATTTGTCGTTCACCGACGGCGCCGGCCGCGACGTGACGATCTATCTGCCGGCCATGAGCCTCGCGCCGCAAGCGGTGATGCACTTCTGGGTGTCGCAGAGCGGCTCGACGTATTACGGCCTCGCCTCGCAGACCGAACCCGATTTCAGCTCGCTGGCGCGCGGCGCGCCGGTTCCGTGGGCTGTGCCGCAGCCCGGCTACAAGGTCGAAGTGTTCGCCACGGGTTTCCAACTGCCCGTGAACATCGCCTTCGTCCCGAACCCCGGTCCCGATCCCGACGACCCACTCTTCTACGTCTCCGAGCTGTACGGCACCATCCGCGTCGTCCTCCGCGACGGCCACGTCCAGACCTACGCCGACAACCTGCTTAACTTCAACCCGACCGGCGAGTTCCCCGGCTCCGGCGAGCAGGGCCTGACCGGCATCGTCGTCGACCCGGCCACCGGCAACCTCTATGCCGCCATGCTCTACGACGCCGCCCCGCCCAACGGCCCGCACTACCCCAAGGTCGATCGCTTCACCAGCACTGACGGCGGCCTGACCGCCGCGACGCGCACGACGATTCTGAACATGGCAGGCGAGACGCAGGGCCAGTCGCACCAGATTTCGAACCTGACGATCGGCCCCGACGGCAAGCTCTACGTCCACATGGGCGACGGCTTCGACGCCAGCAAGGCACAAGACCTCGATTCGTTCCGCGGAAAAGTCTTGCGCCTCAATCTCAACGGCACCGCCGCCAGCGACAATCCCTTCTACAACGCGTCCAACGGCATCACCGCCCGCGATTACGTCTTTGCCTATGGCTTTCGCAATCCGTTCGGCGGCGCGTGGCGGACGCTGGACGGCCGGCACTACGAGGTGGAGAACGGCCCGAGCATCGACCGCTTCGCGCAGGTGATTACGGGCCGTAACTACCTCTGGGACGGCAGCGACCCCAGCATGCAGAATTTCGCGATTTACAACTGGATTCCCGCTCACGCGCCCGTCAACATCGCGTTCATTCAGCCGGCTACGTTCAACGGCAGCCTGTTTCCAGCGGCCAAGCAGGATCATGCGTTCGTCAGCGAGTCGGGCGCCACCTGGGCCACCGGTCCCGGAAACAAGCGTGTCGTCGAATTCGTGCTCGACGCCGCCGGAAATCTCGTCAGTGGCCCGACCACGCTGGTGGAGTACAACGGCTCGGGCAAGGCGACCTGCGCGGCGCTGGCCGCCGGGCCCGACGGGCTCTACTTCTCCGACCTCTACAAGGACCTGGGCTACTCCTCGCCGATCGACGTGGGTGCGAACATCCTGCGGATCAAGTACGTCGGGACGGCCGACTTTGTCGCCAGCGCGACGGTCAGTTGCCGGCTGCCGTTCAGCGTGCAGTTCACGGATCAGTCGACCGTTCCGGGCGCGTCCGCCTGGCTCTGGGATTTCGGCGACGGCGGCAGCAGCACCGAGAAAGACCCGCTCTACGTCTACAACTCCGCCGGAACGTTCAACGTCCGCCTCAGCGTCACCGGCACCAACGGCGTCAGCATCGCCCAGAAAAACGCCTACATCATCGCCGGCGACTTCAACGGCGTGCGCGGCGAGTACTACAACAACATCGACCTGACGAACCTGGGGTTGGTGCGGTTCGACCCGCAGATCAACTTCGACTGGGGCACCGGCAGCCCCGATCCCTCCATCGGCGCCGACACGTTCTCCTGCCGCTGGACCGGGCGCGTGCGGCCGCTCTACTCGGAAACCTACACGTTCTGGACGCGCTCCGACGACGGCATCCGCCTGTGGGTCAACGAGCAGCTCGTCATCGACAACTGGACCGACCACGCTCCGCAGTTCGACAGCGGCACGATCGCGCTCCAGGCCGGCCGCAAGTATGACCTGCGCATGGAGCAATACGAGAACGGCGGGCTGGCCGTCGCCGAGCTCTACTGGGAAAGCCCCAGCCAGACGATTGAGTTCGTCCCGGCCGCCGCCCTGTTTCCGCCCGGGCTGTGCCACGAGCGCGGCGACCTGAACTGCGACGGGTCGGTCAACGGTTTCGACATCGAGCCGTTCACCCTGGCGCTGAGCGACCCCGACGGGTACTTCGCGGCCTACCCGGATTGCGACTACGACCTGGCCGACGTCGACGAGAACGGCTCGATCAACGGATTCGACGTCGACCCGTTCGTCGACCGCCTCCTCGGCGGCGGCTGAGCGGGAGGGCGAGGCTCCCGCCGAGCCGTCGGCCAGCGCCGCGCCCGCAAGGACGCGGCGGAACGACACGCGACGAGCGGCCGTAGCGTCGGCCCTCCGTGGCCACGCTGTTCATACGCGCGGGTGCGCGGGTGCCATGCCGACGGCCGTTGCGTCGGCATGCGAATGCGAACGACCCTTGCTGCCCGACGCGCGCGGGTGCCATGCCGACGGCCGTTGCGTCGGCATGCGATTGCGAACGACCTTTGCTGCCCGATGCGCGCGGGTGCCATGCCGACGGCCGTTGCGTCGGCATGCGAATGCGAACGACCCTTGCTGCCCGACGCGCGCGGGTGCCATGCCGACGGCCGTTGCGTCGGCATGCGAATGCGAACGACCCTTGCTGCCCGACGCGCGCGGGTGCCATGCCGACGGCCGTTGCGTCGGCATGCGAATGCGAACGACCCTTGCTGCCCGACGCGCCACTCGTCAGCGGAAGCCAGCCGCGGAGCGGCGACAGTCCATAGCCGTGGGCGTCAGCCCACGGACTCTCGCACGCGCGCACCCATTGAGCCCTGTAAGGGCGAAAGTCCCGCTCCGCGCGCACAAATCGCCCCTGACGCCAACCGCCCCACACCGGACCGGGACCTGCCGCCCGCCCGCGCGACCTCCCGCGTCCGCAATCACTTTGTCACGTTGCCACGCCCGACATTTCTTACATCCGGCTTGCATTCCTAGAAATCCGTGCTACACTATCAGCATGAAATCGCTCAACGCCATCGCCGCCCGTTATCGTACCCCGCGTCCGACGGCACGACGGCGGCTCGGCCCTGTACGTGGTCCTCGTACGACGTCACGATGGAGTCCACCAGCCTTGAACAACCGGATACGAGGCGGGCCAAGACCTTGATCTGTTCCTAGCATGCTACCGAATCGGTCTCGTGCGGGTAGTTGATCGTATGCGAAACCTCGCCCCAGATTTCCTCCGCGAGCGTCCGCACCTGTAGTTCGCAAAGACGAGGGGTCTTCTTGTTCTGTTTGATGACGTAATGGACGCTCGTGTATGGGATCCCTGATGCAGTCGAGAGCTACGAGCGCTGACTCGAACGGCGGGTGCCGTACTTATCGGACGTGGCTGGCAGATTTGAAAAACACCGATTCGTTCCTTGCTTTCCTAGAAATCCGTGTTACACTATCAGCATGAAAAGCCTGAACCGCATCGCCGCCCGTTATCGTACCCCGCGCCGGACCGGCCGCACCGCGCCGCACAGCCCCGCGAAGCACGATATCATGACGGGTATGAGCACCCAACCAACGTCCAGGAACACGCATGCCCTGCGCGGCGCGCGTCGCGCGCTCGCCGCCGCACTGCTCGCGGCCAGCGCCGCACGGGCCGAAAACGTCCACTTCACCTACCTCTGGCACCTCGAGCAGCCCATCTACTGGCCCGCCCAGCAGGTCGCCGGTGCCGACCGCTACGAGCGCGCCTGGGAATCCATCCTCCAGACCGACGCCGGCCGCTCCAACCCGCAGAACGACCTGCGCGCCATCTTCTCGCTCGCCGACCGCGTCGCCGCCTATCAATATCGCCCCCGCGACTGCGTCAACGCCATCCGCTCCCGACCCGAAGCCGGGGCACAGGTCAGCTACTCCGGCGGCCTGATCGAAAACGTCAGCAGCCTCGGCGCCGCCGGCCAGCTCGGCTATTCGTCCGGCTGGTACAACAGCTTCCGCGAAGCGCGCGGCTGGACCACCACCGGCGGCAAGCCGCGCATGGACGTCGTGCTCTTCAGTTTTCACCACGCGCTGCTGCCGCTGTGCGACGAGAGCACCGTCCGAAAGGAAATCCGTCTCTACAAGGAAATCTACGACGACGCCTGGGGCGCCGCGCCAGGCCTCAGCCGCGGACTGTTCCCATCCGAAATGGCCTTCAGCGAGCGCCTGATTCCGACACTCGTTGCCGAAGGCGTCGCCTGGGTCGTCGTCTCCAACGAGCACATCTCGCGCGCCTGCGCGAGTTATCCGCTCGTGCTCGGTTCCGGCGGCGTGAACTGCGAGCCGCCCAACGCCGCCGACGTGCTCAACCCGCCGCAGACGCACTGGCTGCGCACCAGCATCTCGCGCGGCTGCGCTCCAGCCAATGCGTATCCGTTCGCCTACACGCCGCACTACGCCCGTTATCTCGACCCCGATACCGGTCAGGAATACAAGCTGATCGTCGTGCCGGCGGATCAAGCGCAGAGCTGGCAGGATGGTTATGCGCCGCTCGGCCTCGACGGCCTCAACACGCTGCAGTCGAAGAATCCGTCGGCGCGGCCGCAGCTCGTGCTGCTCGCGCACGATGGCGACAACGCCTGGGGCGGCGGCTACAGCTACTACATGGAGGCCGTGCCGAATTTCGTGAACGCGGCCAGCAACGCCGGCTACGTCGCCACCACGATCGAGCAGTACCTCGTGAATCACCCGCCGCCGACCAACGACCTCGTCCACGTCGAGGACGGCGCGTGGGTGAACGCCGACGGCGACTTTGGCAGCCCGAGCTTTCTGAACTGGAACTGGCCGCTGCTCAACGCCGCGGGGCAGGTCGATATCGCCAGCGGCTGGCACGTCGACGCGCGTAACTGGGCCGTCATTATCGCTGCTCAGAATCGCGTCGACACCGCCGAGCAGATCGAGTGCGGCGGCGGCGACTGTCTGCGCATGACGAAGATCCTGTATCCGGACGCGTCGACGACGCGCGCCGAGCGCGCCTGGCATTACTTCCTCGCCGGTCTGAACAGCGGATTCATGTATTACGGCACGCCGCTGGACCACGAGGTGAAACCCTCGCTGGCGTGCAACGAAGCGGTGCAGCATGCCGACGTCATTATTGGCAATGGCTCGCAGGACGCGACGCCGCCGACCGTCTGGATTCCGCAGCGCTGGCCGTACAACCCCGGCTCGACGAATTTCGGACCGGCGCATGGTTATCAGCAAGTACAGAATAACGGCGATTTCTGGATCTGGACTTTCGCGTACGACGTCTCCGGCGTCGCCAGCGTGTCGCTCAAATACCGGCTCGACGACGACGGCGCCGTCGCCGACGCGAATCGGACGTACGCCGGCGGCAGCGGCGTCGGCGGTTGGATCACGCTGCCGATGACCCGTCGCGGCTTTCCCGCGGGCAATGTCTACAACGATCCCAATATCAACTTCTTCATCACGCCGCAGTACATCGCCGAGCAGTTTCACGTGCAGCTCACCGGCGTGCGCGACGAACTATTGGACTACTACGTTGAGGCGGTGGATAACAAGGGCTATGTGAAGCGCAGCCCGATACAACACGTCTACGTCGGCGATGGCGCGGGCGGCGGCGGGGGCGAGCGCGTCATCTGGACGCCGAACCCGGCGCAGGCCGGCGAAAGCGTGCTCATTTCGTTCGACCCGACAGGCGGGCCGCTGGACGGCACGGGGACGGTGCAGGCGCATGTGGGGTTCAACAACTGGGACGACGTGCTGCCGAACGACGTGGCGATGACGCTCAACGGCGGGACGAACCGCTGGGAGGCGAACGTCGCGGTGCCGTTGACGGCGGCACAGGTGGACGTGGCGTTCAACGACGGCGCGGGCGTGTGGGACAATAACAACGGGCAGGATTGGCACGTCGCCGTGACTGGGACGCAGCAGGATTGGGTGATGGACGGCGTGCTCGACGCCGGCGCGACGCTGGTTGCGCAGAATGGGGCGTTCAAGCTCTATGCCGGCATGCGCGGCGACGAGCTGTATGTCGCGGCGAGCGACGCTGGCGAGGGGAATGACCACTTCATTTTCGTCGCGAGCGTGCCCGGTTCGCTGCGCGCGGCGCCGTGGGCGAAGAGCGGGCAGGTGGCGAACTGGTCGGCGTTTCTGGCGGACGAGAACAACAACGATTACGAGGCCTGGTTCGACGCCGGCGCCGGCGTTTCGACGCAGGCGGCGACCGGCGGCAACGGCGGCGTACTGGAGGGCACGATCGACCTCGCGGCGGAGCTGGGCGGATTGCCGAGCGAAGTGTGGCTGGCGTTCGCGCCGTACGTGACGGCGGACGGCGGTGTGCTGGTCAGCGGCTCGCAAGTTCCAGCGTCGGTTAATGGAAATGCGAATGTGGACGCGAGCGAGTACGCGCGGTTTGTGATCCGCGTGCTCGGCGATCTGAACTGCGACGGCAGCGTGAATGGATTCGACGTCGATGCGTTCGTGCTGGCGCTGTCGGACCCGGCGGGCTATGCGGACGCGTTCCCCGATTGCGATGCGTCGCTGGCGGACACGAACGGCGACGGCAGCGTGAATGGGTTTGACGTGGATGGGTTTGTGGGGCTGCTGGGCGGGTAGGGGCGGTCTTGTGAAGCCCTGCCGACGCGAACAGCGGTCGGCAGGGCACCCGGCGGGTAGGGGCGGGCTTGTGAAGCCCTGCCGACGCGAACAGCCGTCGGCAGGGCACCCGGCTGCGCGACAACCCCCGGCTACGGGCGTACAGGCCGTTCGCCTGTCGCTGCAGGCGCGGCGGGTGGATGGGCGGACGGCGGTGCGGCGGGCGGAGGCGCGACGGGTGAAGGCGCGGCGGGCGCGATGGCGTCGGCGGTTGGGCTGGCGAGCGGAGGCGCGGCGGGTGGATGGGCGGCGGGCGACGGCATGGTGGGCGGCGATATGCGGGACAACAGTACGAACGAGGCGGCCAGGCCAATCGCGCCCGCACCCGTCGCGCTGAGGAATGCGACGAAGTAGACCTCGAGCGGCACGTCGTAGTGCGTCGCGGTGATGAAGAAGATGTTCCAGATTCCGTTGACCGCCGCGTGACACAAGACGCCGGGCCAAACGCTGCCGCAGCGCCAGGCGATGATGCCGAGGAACGCACCGATGGGGGCGGCGAAAGCGACGGTGTGCGGGTCGACGTGAAAGAGGCTGAACAAGAGCGTCGACACCGCGATGGCGGTCGGCGGGCCGGCATTGGCCAGCAGCCGGCGCTGAAGCAGCCCGCGGAGAAACAACTCTTCGCAGAAGCCGGGTGCCAGCGAGATGACGATCACCAGCAGCGGCCCGGTGAACAAGCTGGTACCGCGCCACACTCCCTGGAATCCGTCGCCCGCGGGGTAGAACAGGTCGACGCAGGCCGACAACAGGACGCCGATCATGGCGGCGCCGAACGAACCCAGCACGAAGCTGGCGTATCCCAGCGGTGAGACCCCGGACGGTACGAGCCCGAACGCCGGCCGCCGGTTTTCGCGCATGCGGCGCGTCACCCAGCAGGCCGTCGCCAACATGGCGGCCTCGGAACCGATGATGTCAGCGATCATGAGCAGCGGGGAGCGCGCGAGATCCGTCAGTCCCTGCACCATCTCGTCGTAGGGCAGCCGGTGGTGCGTCAGGCCCCACGCGAATCCGGCGAGCGCGCCGAAGGCGGCCTGAAGCAGCAGGCCGGCAAGCAGCGCCAGTGCGGACGCCCCGATGCAGAACCAGATGGCGCGCAGCGGCCGCCGGGTGGGGCGCGCCGTCCTACCGGCGGGCCGGCGACGTTATCTTCGATCGGCAGAGGCGCGGAATTCACCGTTTCTCCGCATGCTCACGCCTGGTGGCGAGTGTTTGCCACCCGCCAAAGGCGCCGCCCGCACGGGCGTCAATCGCAGCGGTAGATCATAACCCGGAAGGGGCGGCCGGACGGCGTTCAACCATGGCAACGGCTCTGGCCGCAGCGACGCGCGCCGAACCGACGCATTGCATGCTCACGCCTGACGGCGAGAGCATGCCGCAGGGCGAGAGCACGCCACAGGGTGAGAGGTTGCCACTCGATTCGGTTCGTGCGGGCGGAACTCGGGGGTTTCGTGAGCTGAATTTGGCGTCGTTCTCGCGTTGTTCTCGTGTGACGGTGTTCGATGAGCGCCATTCGGCGGTGCTTCATGGACACCATGCGACTGTGCTCGATGAGCACCATTCGACGCCGCTCCCAGCGCACCGTCGGCACACAACCAGGGCCGGTCCGGAGACCGGCTCGGCGGTAATCGGTGAGACGAGAGACGACTGAGACGGGTGCAACCATGCATGCGAGAATCGGCAGATCGAGTTGGACGCGTAGAGCGGGGCACGGCGTGGGATGTTCATGTGCTGTGCGCGGCGTGGGGCATTCAAGCGCTACGCGCGGCGTCAAGCGTTCAAGCGCGGCGCGCGGCGCCGGTGCGACGTGGCGGCGAGGACCAGACTGGCGAGCCGCTACGCTCGTTTGGGCCGCAGCAATCGGAGTCTTGGCGGGTACGACATTCCCGGCGTGGGCCGGGGATGTGCGGCAGGCGTGGGCGGCGCGGTATGACGGGCCGGCGAGCGGGCCGGAGTATGCGCTGGACATCGAAGTCGATCGGGCCGGGGCCGTCTTCGTGACGGGATATTCGCCCGGCGTCGGCAGCGGCGACGACTTCGCCACGGCGAAGTTCGACACGACGGGTCGGCTGCTGTGGGTACAACGCTACAACGGGCCGGGCAACTCGTTCGACTACGCGTTCGCGGTCGCGGTCGACGCGGAGGGCAACGCCGTCGTCGCGGGCTATTCGGCCGGGACGACGACGTACGGCGACATCGCGGTGCTCAAGTACGATCCGGCGGGGAACGTGCTGTGGGAGCGGCGCTACGACCAGGCGCATCAGAGCGACATCGGCTATGACGTGGAGGTCGACGCGGTGGGCAACGTGTACGTCGCGGGCTGGTCGAGCGACGGCGACAGCCACGGTTTCCGGACGCTCAAGTATGACGCCGACGGCAATCTGCTCTGGGAGCGGCGTTACGACGGCCCGGGCGACGACGACGCTTTCGACGCCGACCTGGTTTACGACCTGGAGCTGGATGCGGCGGGCAACGTGTACGTCACGGGGCTGTCGGAAGTGAGCGAGACTGACTCGGACGCGGCGACGGTCAAGTATGACAGCGACGGAAACCTGGCGTGGGTGCGACGGTTCGACCTGGCGGGCGGGCTGGACGCGGGGCAATCGCTGGCGGTAGACGGGGCAGGGCGTGTCTGCGTCGCCGGCTGGGGACAGGGCGCCGGGACGAACTATGACGCGCTGGTGTTGCTCTACGACGCCGACGGTGTGTTAGCGTGGTCGCGGGTCCATGACGGCGCGATCAGCAGCGAGGATGTGGCGCTCGACGTCGCGTTCGACGGCGATGGAAACGTCGTTGTCGCCGGTTCGAGCGACACGGGCGGCTATTTCGGCGAGCGCTGTCTCACGCTGAAGTACGCGGCCGACGGCACGCCGCTGTGGGAGCGGCTGGACGGCTACGGCGGCTACGGGACGGAGCTGGCGGTGGATGCGGACGGCGTGGTGTGCGTGGCCGGGTTCTCGTTCGCGGGTTGGGATCGCGGCCTGGACAGCGAAGCGCGGGCGATCGCGCCGGACGGCACACTGCTGTGGGAGCAGCAATTCAACGGCGACGTGAGCGGCAACGACACGCCGTTCGCGATCGCGCTGGACGCGGCGGGCGACGTGCTGGTGGGCGGCTGGTCGCTGGGCAACGGAAGCGGGCTGGATTACTTCATCGTCAAGTACAGCCGGTTCGACGTGGGCGACTTGAATTGCGATGGAATGGTCGATGGGTTTGATATTCCGCCGTTCCTGCTGGTGTTGACGGATCGCGCCGCTTATGCGGTGGTGCATCCGAGTTGCGACGCTGGGTTGGCGGACGTGAATGGCGACGGCGGCGTGGACGGGTTTGACATCGATGGGTTCGTGGCGATGCTGACGGGTGGGTAGGCGGTTGAGGGTTCGGGGTTTGGGTACCAGGCCCTGCCGACGCGAAGCCGTCGGCAGGGCACTCGTGCCGGACGGCGTCAATCCATCGCAGCATCGCATGCTCACGCCTGCCGGCAGGAGGATGCCACTCGGCGTCGGCAGGGCACTCGCGCCGATTTGCGGCCACCTCTCGATCGCCGCTTCCTGACGGGCGCGGCTCTGGCTGCGCCGGGTTGGGCCGGTGTTTTCGCTCGGCGGCGGCGCGGGGTATGATGCGCGTGGCGGCGGCGTCCAACCGGTCTCGCAACGGGCATCGAGCGTGTCGAGTACAGAAGGTGACATATTCCTGATCGACGCCGTGCAGCGCGGCGAGCAGGCCGCGTGGCGCCAGGTCATCGATCGTTACGAGGGGCGGCTGGTGAGCTTTGCCCGGCGGATGTTGGCGCAGCCGAGCGACGCGGAGGATCTGGTGCAGGAGACGTTCGTCGGCCTGCTGCGCAGCCTGCCGAGCTATGACCGGACGCGTTCGCTGGAGACGTACCTGTTCGCAATTCTGCGGCACAAGCTGCACGACCATTTCCGCAAGACGCCGCGCGGGCAGCGCGAGAGCCTCGACGCGCTCTCCGCCGAAGAGACGGAGGCCGCCCAGCCGAACGAGGAATCGCCGAGCGGGCATTTGGCCGGGCGGGAGGCGACTCACTCGCAGCGCGAAGCGCTGGTGGGCGCGCTGCGGCGGTACGTTGACCAGTGCCGCGCGGCGCGCTCCTTTCAGGAGCTGCGCGTGGTCGAGACGCTCTTCGTGCTGGGCCGCCGCAACAAGGACGTCGCCGCCGAGCTGAATCTGTCGGCGACGGCGGTGGCGGGGATCAAGTTCCGCGTGATCGAGACGCTGCGGAAGCTGACGCAGGCGGCGGCTGCGGCGCACGACTGGTCGGAAGCGGACCTGGCGGGCGACAGCAGCGTTGGCGTGATCTGGCGCGAGGAGCGGATCAGTTGTCTGAAGCGCTCGACGCTGGGGAGCTATTTGCTCGACGTGCTGGACGACGACTGGCAGTCGTACATCAGCTTTCACGTCGACGAGCTGGGCTGCGACATCTGCCGCGCCAACCTGGACGACTTGCGCGAGGAGGAGGCCCGCGACGCCTCGCGGCGCGAAGCGCTGCGCGCGCGGTGTTTTGCCTCGAGTGTCGGGTTTCTGTCGCGGCCGGGCAGCGGCAAGGCGGAATGAAGAGAACAGAGTGCCAACGGCAATGCAGAATGAAGAATGCAGAATGCAGAACGCGAGCGAGTGAAGCGGAGTGCAGCCGGGGGGCGGGCGGCTCTCCATAGGCTCAACACAACTGGGGGCGGCTGGGCCGGATCGCGCCAGGCCATTCGCTGCCATGAAAACGCACCGATCGCCGCTTCGGGCGATAACCGTCTGGCATTTTTGTCAGGGGGCGCGGTCGGCGGTCGTCTTGGACACGTAGATCGCCCACGTGCTGGGACATCGGCCACACGTGTGCTCGGGCATGGGCACTGCGCGGCGGGAATGCACAGGACTGCGTGCGCGGCGACGATGGGGACTATGATGATTCGGACGCGCGTGCGTCGACGTTGGTCGTTGAACACCTTCACGCCGTGGCGGACGCGCCGGCGCCCGGCAGGCAATGACGGCTCGCAGGCTGGCCGGTTGATCGGTTTTCCGGCTCACAGGATCATGAATAGCGTACACGTGCACATGAACAGCTCGACGACACCAGGACGGACCGAACGATACGCTTTCTTTCGCGCGACTCCGCTCGCGATGGCGCTGGCGCGCGCGCTAGCGCCGGTGGTCGCGCTGACGCTCGTGCCGGCGCCGGCGGCGGGGGCCCTCGCGCAGACCGAGCTGCAGCGCAGCCGCCGCACGCCGGTGGTCGAGGTCTTTGAGAAATGCCGCGACGCGGTGGTGAACATCTCGACGACGCGTCTGATTCAGGTTCGCTCGCCCTTCGGGTTCGACTCGATCTGGGACGAGATGTTCGACCTTCCGCGGAGCCGGACGCAGCAGGTCAGCAGCGTCGGCTCCGGCTTTGTGGTTCACGAGGATGGGTACATCGTCACGAATGCGCACGTGGTCGCGCAGACCGCCGACATCCGCGTGGGTTTCGCCGACAAGGAGCAGTTGCCGGCGGAGGTGGTGTCAGTCGATCCGGAGCACGATCTGGCGATTCTGAAGGTGGAGGCGAACCGCGGCCTGGCGCATCTGCATCTGGCCCGGCCCGACGACGTGCTCGTGGGCGAGACGGTGATCGCGATCGGAAATCCGCTCGGGCTCCAGCACACGTGTACGGCGGGCATCGTCAGCGCGGTGGGCCGCGACATCCAGTTCAGTCCGAGCGTCATCTACCGCAATCTCATTCAGACCGACACGCCGATCAACCCCGGAAACTCCGGCGGTCCGCTGCTGAACGTGAATGGGGAGCTGCTGGGCGTGAACACGGCGATCCGCGGCGACGCGCAGAACATCGGCTTTGCGATTCCGGTGCGGCACCTGTGGGAGTTGCTGCCGAGCATGCTGGACATCGAGCGGCGCGAGCGTGTGCGGCTGGGGTTGCAGGTTGCGGGTTGGGATGCGCGGGTTACGGCGATCCGGCCGGGCAGCCCGGCGGAGCGTGCCGGTGTGAGGGCCGGCGACCGCGTGGTGCGGCTGAACGGCCAGCCGCTCAGCGACAGCATCGACTATTACGCGCGGCTGCTGCGTCAGAAGCCGGGCAGCAAGCTGAATCTCCAGCTTCAGCGCGGCGACAAGGCGGTGACGGTCGCCGTCCCGCTCGAAGAGCTTCCCAAACCGGATGGGGCGAAGCTGGCGCAAGCGCTGCTGGGAGTGACGCTGGCGCCGGTGCCGCAGCGGCTGCGGCGGGAGCTGGAGCTGCCGCGTTCGGTGGCCTTCGCCATTGCGCAGGTCGAGCCGGGCAGCCCGGCGGAGCGGGCGCGGCTGCGGCCGGGTGACATCGTGGTGCGTCTGGGCGGGATGCAGGCGCCGGACTCGGAGGCGCTAGGCAACATTCTCGAACAGGTGACTCCCGGCGAGCGGATCGTCTTTCAGGTGATTCGCACGACCGACGACAGCGCGATCTTGTGGACCGACACGATTCGGACGCGCGCGGCGGGGTAGTCGCGGTCGACCGTGGACGCTACTGTAGTGCCTCAGAAATGCCGTGCGGTATTCCGAAGGGGAGCATTGGCCTCCGGGCGGTCCGCATCGGGGCCTCCGGCCCGTGCGGACGGAGTTTCGCACCGGCCAGAGGCCGATGCTCCCCGAACATCCGAACCCCCGACGGCAGTCGGCGGCGCTATTTCTCGTGCTCGCTGAACCAGGCTCCAACCAGCGTGCGCGCCAGGATTCGCACGTCCAGACCCAGGCTCCAATGGCGGATGTAGTGCAGGTCGTACTGGATGCGCTTGCGGAGCGACGACTCGCCGCGCAGGCCCATCACCTGCGCGTAGCCGGTCATGCCGGCCTTGATCTTGTGCCGCAGCATGTAGCGCGGGATTTCCTGCTTGAACTGGGCGATGAATTCCGGCCGTTCGGGCCGCGGCCCGACCAGCGAGAGGTGCCCGGCCAAAACGTTGAACAGATTCGGCAGTTCGTCGAGGCTTGTCCGCCGGAGAAAGGCGCCGACCGCGGTTCGGCGGTCGTCCTTCTGTCGGGACCAGACGGGCCCGTCGGCCTCGGCGTCGGCGCGCATGGTGCGGAACTTGACGAGCGCGAACTCGCGGCCGTCCATGCCGACGCGTCGCTGCCGGTAGAAGACCGGTCCACGGCTGGTGAGCTTGATCGCCAGAGCGATGACGAGCATGGGGACGGTGGCGAGCAGCGTGAAAAGGCCGCCCATCACGACGTCGAAGGCGCGCTTGGCCAGCGCGTTCCAGCCGTACATGGGCGTCTGGCGGACGGAGAGGATCGCGACGCCATCGAGCTCGCTGACGTTGGGGCGGAGCGTGAAACCGGGGTTGATGTCGGGCACGAGGCGTACGTCGGCGGTGCTGGTCTCGAGCTGTTCGAGGATCTCCTCGGCGCGGCCGGCCTGCTCGTTGGAGAGCGCCAGAAAGACGGCGTCGACGGGCTCGCGCTCGAGAATCCGGCGGATGTCGGCGACGGGGCCGCGGACGGGGACCTGGTGCAGACGCGGAGCGTCGTCGGTCGAGCCGGCGTCGTCGACGAAGTAGAGCACCTCGATGCCGGTCCACTCGTTACGCCGCAGGGCGTGCAGCAGGCGCTGCGCGGAGCGGCCGCTGCCGACGATGGCGGCGGTGCGGCGGTTCCAGCCGCGGCGGCGGAGGGCCTGCAAGACAGCGCGGACGACGCCGCGGAAGAGCGCGAACGAGGCGGCGCCGACGACGGCGTAGGTGGCGATGAAGCTGCGCGAGATTTTGTTGGTCGCCGGCAGGGCGTAGTCGATCATGACGACCGCGACGACCGCGACGACGAACGCCTTGAGGATGTCGCGCGTTTCGGAAAAGAGACTGCGCTCGCGGCGCGGCCGGTAGAGCCGAATGCGGTAGAAGGTGATGAGGTGCGCCAGGACCACGAGCGGCAGCATCGGCAGGTACTTGTCCGCCAGTGCGGGGATGCCCTTTTCCGGGGACACCGGCAGCCAGGTGAAGCGCAGCCAGTAAGCCGCCAGCCAGGCGAGGGTGATGGCGACGGCGTCGCTGATGATCAGCAGCGTGAGCATCAGTTGGCTGTGCTGCTTGAGCATGGTGGTCCCTTGAGCGGCCGAACGGCGGGGCGGCCCCCGGCGCGCGGCCCGGTCAGCCCATTATCGGGGCCGGACCGACTTCGCCAAGTGGGCGGCGAACGGAGGCCGTCGATCGGCGGGGTCGCTGCCAGTCTGCCGGTCTGGGGGCGCTGCGGATGATCAGTCGTCGGAGTCGCAGGTCGGCACGCCGAGCAACTGTGCCAGTTCCGCGAGTTCGAACGGCTTTTCGATGCAGGTCCAGTCGCCGTGGATCATCGACGGGTCGGTCTGCGTGATGGTGCGGACGGCGGTGACGTTGGGGTTGCTCATGCGGGCGTGGCGTCCGACCTCCAGCGCGGCGCGAAGCGGGATCACGTCCGAAATGATCAGCGCGTCGACGCCGCCGGTGCTGAGAAGCCGGTCGGCATCAGCGGCATTATCGGTTCCTGCGACCTCGAACCAGTTGGAGAGGTAGGTCGAAACGGACCAGCGCGTCAGCGGGTTGGGATCGACGATCAGCAGGCGGCGCTTGTGCTGCGCGGTGTCGGTGCTGGACTGTCGATCAATCGAGACTCGTGGGTGCCGGCGCATCGCTATCTCCGCTCCAGAGCTTCTCCGCACTTTTCGTGCCACGCGTCTGCGCCGCCGGATTCAGGGGAACGGGGTCCTGGTGCGAGTGAACATGGATATGGGTCTTCGCGGGTGGGTCGGATGCCGCACAAGCGCACCGCGTTTTCGCGCAGTGGGCGTGGGGCGGCGGCTGGGTCAGTTTGCGCAGCCGCGCGTCACTTTGCGCAGCCGGTGCGAAGTTCGTGCGCGCCGGGATCGGCGGGAAGGTCCCTATACGTGGAATGCAACTTGCACGGCACGGGGGTCGAGGTCACTCACCTGGGCTTGGAGCGCGCTGAGAATCCCGTGAGTTCGTACGCCTTCCGGCCGGAAGACTGGACCATCGAGCATCATGGCTCGACCGGCTACAATGGGCGCATGTCGGTTGCAATCTTCGACGAGATGAAGACTTACGTCGGATTCACGGCGGCCGACGCCGCCAATCTCACGGCGCTGGGGCCGCTGGTGATCCCGCATGTTCACAACGTGCTGGACCGTTTTTACGGGACGATCATGCGTTTCCCGGCGGCGCGGCGGGTGCTGGTGGGGGGGGAAGCGCAGATGCGGCGTCTGCGTGAGCACCTGTCGAACTGGCTAAGGCAGTTATTCTGCGGTACTTACGACGCGGAATATGCCGGCCGGCGTTGGGCGATCGGCCACGCGCACGTGCTGGTCGGGCTGCCACAGCATTACATGTTCACGGCGATGGAGCTGGTGTGGCAAGAATTCAACACCATCGTGGCGGCGGTCAAGCCGCCGGACGCGGAAGCGCGGCTGAAATCGCTTCACAAGCTGCTGCTGATCGAGCTGGGGTTCATGCTTGAGAGTTATAAGGCCAGCTACGGGGATCGGGTGCGGCAGCTCGAGCACGACGCGATGCAGGACCGTGTTCGGCGGGCGGAGCAACTGGCTGAAATCGGACAATTGGCGGCGTCGTTGGCGCATGAGATCAAGAACCCGCTGGCGGGGATCAGCGGGGCGATTCAGGTGATCCGGGACGATCTCGATCCGTCGGACCAGCATCGTGTCGTGCTGGAGGAGGTGCTGCGGCACATCGACCGGCTGGACGGGACGGTGAAGGACCTGCTGACGTATGCGCGGCCGCAGCGGCCGCGGTTCAAGCCCGGCGATCTGGGTGCGATCGTGTCTCGCGTGGCGACGCTGCTGAAGAAGGAGCCGGCGTTCGAGCGCGTCTCGCTGGAGTGGTCGCCGATCGTTGAGGCCGGGCAGATCGAGCTGGACGAGCATCAGATCGAGCAGTTGCTGGTGAACCTGCTGCTGAACGCAGCTCATGCCTCGCGGCCGGGGGACGTGGTTCAGTTGCTGCTGGCGCCGGAGAGTGCGTGGCTGTCGATCACAGTCCGCGATCAGGGTGTCGGGATGGACGAGGAGACGTGTCGTCGGGCGTTTGAGCCCTTTTTTACCACCAAGTCGCGCGGAACCGGACTGGGCCTGCCGATCTGCCAGCGGATCGTGGAGGCGCACGGCGGCTCGATCACACTTCGCAGCCGCGTGGGCGGGGGCACGTCGGTCACGGTGCGGATGCCGCGGCGGCAGGTCAGCGTCGAAGGCGGTGCCAACGGATGAATATTCGCGTTCTGATAGTCGAAGACGAAGAGCTGATCCGCTGGTCGCTGCGGCAGAAGTTCGAAGGCCGGGGCTATCGCGTGACGGAGGCTGCGACCGGCGCCGCGGCGCTGGAGGCGCTGGACGGGGGCATGTTCGACCTGATCATGCTGGACTACCGCCTGCCCGACACGACCGGGCTGGACGTGCTGCGGCACTTCCGCGAGCACGACGGCGACTCGGTCGTGATCATGATGACGGCGTACAGCTCGATCGAGAGCGCCGTCGAGGCGGTGAAGCTGGGCGCGTTCGACTACGTGCCCAAGCCGTTCCAGATGGACGAGCTGCTGCTGACGATCGACAAGGCGCTGGAGACCACGAAGCTCCGCCGCGAGGTGCGCGAGCTGCGCCGTCAGGTCGAAACGGAGTTCGGCACCGACATCATCATCGGCCAGCACCCGTCGATGCGCGAGCTGCTGGAGGTTATTCAGCAGATCGCGCGGTCGGGCGCGACGACGGTTTTCGTCCGCGGCGAGACGGGGACGGGCAAGGACCTGGTGGCGCGCGTCATTCACCAGTGCTCGGACCGGGCGGGACACCCGTTCGTCAACATTACCTGCACGGCGCTCTCCGAAACGCTGCTGGAGAGCGAGCTGTTCGGCCACGAGCGCGGCGCGTTCACCGACGCGCGGCAGCAGAAGAAGGGCTTGCTGGAGGTCGCCGACGGCGGGACGGTGTTTCTGGACGAGATCGGCGACATGGCGGCGGGCTTGCAGGCCAAGCTGCTGCGCTTTCTCGAGGAGCGGCGGTTCCGGCGCGTGGGCGGGACGCGCGAGCTGTCGGTGGACGTGCGGGTGATCGCGGCGACCAACCGCGAGATCGAGAAGGCGATCAAGGAAGGCAAATTCCGCGAGGACCTGTTCTACCGGCTGAACGTGGTGACGATCGACCTGCCGCCGCTGCGCGCCCGGGGCGACGACGTGATGACGCTGGCGCGGCACTTTGTGGACAAGTTCGCGCGCGAGTTCAAGAAGCCGGTGACGGGGGTGGACGCGTCGGCGGAGTCGAAGCTGATGCGCTATGGCTGGCCGGGCAATGTGCGCGAGCTGCGGAACGCGCTGGAGCGGGCGGTGCTGCTGTGCAAGGGGACGGTGCTGACGGCTGACGATCTGGTGCTGGGGCGCTCGGAGCGCAGCGAGTTTCCCTGGGACGTGGAGAATTTCACGATGCCGCCGGGGGGCTTTGACCTGGACAAGCTGAGCGAGCTGGAGGCGCACCTGCTGAAACAGGCGATGGCGATGACGAACAAGAACCAGGTGCAGGCGGCCCAACTGCTGAACGTCAGCCGCGACCGGCTGCGCTATCGGCTGCAAAAGCACGGGCTGCTGTAGACGGTCGGGAAGTTTGGGTGGTCTGAAAGGCCGGACATCAGCCCAGCCGAGCCCCGACCGTGAGGGAGGGGTTTCGTTGCGCACCAGGAGTGTCACCCGTATTCGACGATCGCTCGCGCGGGGCCAGGAAACCGCTCGCTCACGCTCGCGGCTCGGTGCCTGTCCGCGAAACGCGCACCCAGCCGAGCCCGAGTTGCGTCCCCAGCCGAGCCCGCGTTGCGTCCCCAGCCGAGCCCCGACCGTGAGGGAGGGGTTTCGCAGCGCACCAGGAGTGTCGCCCGTATTCGACGATTGCTCGCGCGGGGCCAGGAAACCGCTCGCTCACGCTCGCGGCTCGGTGCGCGTCCGCGAAACGCGCACCCAGCCGAGCCCGCATTGCGTCCCCAGCCGAGCCCCGACCGTGAGGGAGGGGTTTCGCAGCGCACCAGGAGTGTCACCCGTATTCGACAATTGCTCGCGCGGGGCCAGGAAACCGCTCGCTCACGCTCGCGGCTCGGTGCGCGTCCGCGAAACGCGCACCCAGCCGAGCCCGCGTTGCGTCCCCGCCCGAGCCCGCGTTGCGTCCCCAGCCGAGCCCCGACCGTGAGGGAGGGGTTTCGCAGCGCACCAGGAGTGTCACCCGTATTCGACGATCGCTCGCGCGGGGCCAGGAAACCGCTCGCTCACGCTCGCGGCTCGGTGTGCGTCCGCGAAACGCGCACCCAGCCGAGCCCGCGTTGCGTCCCCAGCCGAGCCCCGACCGTGAGGGAGGGGTTTCGCAGCGCACCAGGAGTGTCGCCCGTATTCGACGATTGCTCGCGCGGGGCCAGGAAACCGCTCGCTCACGCTCGCGGCTCGGTG
>JAJVHV010000030.1:108921-148721 GCA_022072445.1 Phycisphaerae bacterium
GTGAGGGAGGGGTTTCGCAGCGCACCAGGAGTGTCGCCCGTATTCGACGATCGCTCGCGCGGGGCCAGGAAACCGCTCGCTCACGCTCGCGGCTCGGTGTGCGTCCGCGAAACGCGCACCCAGCCGAGCCCGCGTCGCGTCCCCAGCCGAGCCCCGACCGTGAGGGAGGCGGACGCTGTCGGACTCGGCGGAAGTTGGCGCAGAGTCCGATGGCGAGGGCATCGGATCGGCGTGCTATGCGCTCGACGATCGCAACTGTTGATCGAACCCCTCCCTCACGGTCGGGGCTCGGCTGGGGACGCAACTCGGGGCTCGGCTGGGGACGCGACGCGGGCTCGGCTGGGGACGCAACTCGCGGCTCGGCTGGGGACGCAACGCGGGCTCGGCTAGGCGCGACTTCGCGCGAAGGGCGCGACAGCAGGCTACGCGCGCAGGACTTCGACGATCTCAACGGCAACATCCGGATCATCCAACGTCACCGACGAACCACGCGACGCCAGATGTGACGCCTTGACGTAACCCAGCCCGATCCAGTCGCCGCGAAGCGGATGCCGCGCCAGCGACGTGACACGGCCGACCTCGGCGCCGTTGCTGCGCAAGGCGAGCGGCGGGCCGGGCGACGTGGTCTGCGTGGTGGGGGGCGCGGTCTGCAGGGCGGGGCGCGCGGTCAGCAGGGCGGGGCGCGCGGTCAGCAGGGCGGGGCGCGCGGTCAGCAGGGCGTTCGACACCGCCTCGGGACCGGCCGCAATGCGCAAGCGCACGAGCCGTCGGGCGGGCGAGCCGAGCGAGCGCATCCGTTCGATGACTTCCTGCCCGAGGTAGCAGCCCTTGTCGAAACTGATGCCGCGCTCGATCTGACCGGTCTCGGCGGGGATGACGGTGTCGTCGAGGTCGGCGCCCCAGGCCGGTATTCCCGCCTCGATCCGCAGGAGTTCGCGCGTGCGGAGGCCCGCGGGCACTGCCCCGGCGGCGGCGAGCCGCCGCCACCAGTCGGCGGCGTGTTCGCGCGGCATGACGAGCTCGAAAGCCGGCAGTCCGCAGAAATCGTGGCGCAGCAGCCAGGTTTGCACATCGCCCAAGGTCACCGACGCCAGCGCCGGCAGCGCGGCGAAATTCGTGACGCCGGCCGCTACGGCGACGTCGCGCGTCGCTGGGCCCGCGCAGCCGAGCCTGGCGAACGGCGCGCACTCATCGGCGAGCGTGACGCGTTCGGTGATGAGGAATTTTTCCAGGTGGCGGCGGGCGGCTTCGGCCGTGGAGCGGTCGAGGTCGAGCCAGAGCGCGTCGGGCCTGGCCAGCACGTTGACGTCGAACTGCACGCGGCCGCGGACGTCGCAGGCGAACGCGTAGTTGCCCGCGCCATCGTCGAGGCTCTTGACCGCGTTGGTCAGCATGTTGTGCAGCCACGACCTGCGGTCTTCCCCACGGGCGCTGAGCAGCCCGCGGTCGCTGCGGTCGAACAGCACGCAACTGCTGCGGGCTCGCTGGTATTCGTCGGCTGCGGGTTCATAGGCCGCGTCCATCGCCACGCCGCGGAAGAGAATGCGCTCGTGCGCGGGGGACAGGTCGAGGAATGGCGACTCGGTCATGCGTGTCCTCGCAGGCGGCGATCCTCTCGGCATGCTCACGCCTGACGGCGAGAGCACGCCACCGGGCGAGCGCATGCCACCGGAGCATGCACATAGTGTAGTGCCGCTGGCGTCAGGTGGGCACGTCGGCACCGAGCGCGATCGGTGCGGGCTCAGCGGCGGCGGCGGGCGGCGGTGCGTCGGCGGCGCGTTCCGCCGACGGGGTGTGGCGCGCGGTAGCGGCGGCGCGGTCGGCGGCCGACTCGGCCGCCCGCGTCTGAAGCAGCGCGTGCAGCCGTCGCATCTGAATGCTCGCCCAACAAAACGCCGCGCTTGCCAGCAGCAGCGGCCAGACGAAGCTGTGCGTCAGCGTGTAGAGCAGCATCGCCAGGCCCTGGAAGAGGATACCGCGCAGGCCGACCAGCGACGTGTGGATGGCGACGTAATGCGGCACCAGCGCCGGCGAAGGCGCGAAGTGCACCGGACCGAGCATCCAGGCCAGATTGACGCCCGACATCATGACGCCATACCACACGCTGATCAGCCCGATTTCGATCGGGTTGCGGGCCAGCAGCAGGCCGAGCGGATAGAGCACCAGGCCGGCGAAGGACGCGGCGCTGGTCCGCGCCACGCCAAAGCGGTCGGCGAACCAGCCGATCGGGATCGTCGTCAGGAGCATGGCGAGCTGAAAGACGACCTGCGTCGAATTGGCGACCTCCTGGTAGTTCATGCGGAGCTTCTCGGTCAACAGCACCGGCAGAAGCGCAAAGCAGATCATCCAGCCAACGCCGTAGGTCATGAACGCGGCCTCGTAGCGGAGGAAGGCGCGGTCGGCACGGAGGACCTGATTCATGTGCACGATGGGCGCCAGCAGATCGCGCAGGCGCGGCGGCTGCGGCGGGTTGGCGTGGGCAGCGGGCGGGGCGTGCGTGCGCGTGCGTTGCGCGAGCAGGATGAGCAGGGCGATGCCGGCGAGTTGAAGCACGGCGGCGGCGGGCATGTAGATGCGGAAGGCGTTCGCATCGGCGTGCAGCCAGGCTCCGACGGCGAAGCTGCCGATCATCGTGCCGGCCAGGCTGGCGCTGTTGATGACGCTCAGGGCGCGGCCGCGGCGCTGGTCTGGGTAAAGCCGCTTGAGGAGTTGGCCGAAGACCGGCGTCCAGCCCGAGTTGCCGCAGGCCGCGAGCAGGTAGAAGACCAGCAGCGTCCCGTAGTCGGCGGCAAGCGAAATCAGGCCGAGCGGCAGGAGCGCGAGGAGCCAGTAGGTCAGCAGGTAGCTGCGCGTCGAGCTGCGCGCCAGGTACGCGTTCCAGAAGATTGAGAAGATCGCCAGCGTCGAGGTGGCGACCGTGACGAAAAAGGTCTGCCAGTCGCCGGCGCCGAATCGCAGCCGCGCCAGCACCGGCAGAATCGCCGTGACGGCGGCGAGCGTGGACTGGATCAGAACGGTGGCGCCGGCCTGAGCGAGCAGGACGCGCGTGGTCGCGTTGCGCGCCGGTGGCGGCGCGTGGTGCGGATCGACATCACCTGAATCGCGGAACATCCCTCACTCTGACGCACGACCGCGCGAGAAAGATCATTATATGCGCGATTCCGTCGTCGAGGCCGGCAGGGTTGAGGGATTCGGGGTTCAGCGTTCAGCGGCCTACGGGATCGGCGCCAGACGGATGTTGCGGAAGTGTATCTCCGCGCCCTCCGATTGCAGCGCGATCTTCCCGGGCGTTTCGAGCACGTCCCACGCCTCGTTGAGCGTCTCGCCGTTGACGCGCAGCGTCACCTTTGCGTGATCGACGATGATCTCATATTCGTTCCATTCGCCGATCGGCCGCTCGGCCCCGTGCGTCTTGCGCGTGTTGCGGCCGTTGGTCCGCTCGGCGACGGTCTTCATCGGGAACTGCTCGATATTCCAGAAGTCGCCGGCGCTGCCGCTTTCGAGCTGCGCCTCGACCGAGCGCGGCCAGACCATGTCGGCGCCGATCAGGCGCAGCAGCACGCCGCTGTTGCCGGCCTGTTTCGTGACCGGGTTGAAGCGCCATTCCAGCTTGAGCACGAAATTCGTGTAGTCCTCGGTGGTGCGGATGTAGCCGATCGGCTGCCCCTTGCAGATCATCACGCCGTCCTTCACCGACCACACGTCCTCGAGCTTGCCGTTGTCCTGCAGAAACGCCGTCCAGCCGCTCATGTCTTTGCCGTTGAAGAGCTTCTTCTCGCTCGCCATCGCCGCCGAAAGGTCGCGAACGCGGATGTTGCGGAACAACAGCGCCCCGCCATGATCCTGCAAGGCGATGTGCCCCTTCGGCTGCACGCCAAACCCCTTGAACTCGCCGAACTTGCTCTTCTTGATCCGTTCGCTCCACTCCGGCTGATCGATTCGGCAGTCGACCACTTTCACGCCGTTCAGAAAGTGCTGCACGACGCCGTCCTTCACGCGGACGCGGGCGTGGTTGTACTCGCCGACGGGCTTGAGCGTCTTGCCGGCGGCGGGAGCGGCGAGGTCGTAGAGCGCTCCGGAGGAGTTTGCGGCGGTCGCGGCGACGCCGTGGCCGGCGTCGTCGAGAATCTGATACTCGGGGCCGGTCTGCCAGGAGGCGTCGAGCGTCTCGGCGACGCGGTACATGATGCCGCTGTTGCCCTTTTCGCCGACCTTGAACTCCAGCTCCAGCTCGAAGTCGCCGTACTGCTCGCGCGTGATGATGTCGCCGCCGCCCTCGCCCGTGCATTTGAGCGCGTCGCCTTCGACGATCCATCCCTTCGCCGGGAGTTTGTCGCTCTTGTAGCCGCGCCAGGCGGCGAGGTTCTGCCCGTCGAAGAGCAGCTTCCAGCCGGCGATCTTCTCGGCGGGAGATAGCTTTCCGGTGCCGCTCGGAGCCGGCTGCGCCCAGACGGTCGCGGCGAACAGAACCAGCAAGGATGTTCGAATAGTGCATTGAGCGATGGACATGAGCCAATCCTCCGAGAGCGGGTCTATCACTTCGTACGGCCCGCCACTATACGACGAAATGGCGGCGCATGCCGCACCGGCGGTGCGAGTGGCCGCGGCGGGGCGGCGGGAGCGTGAGTTGCCCGCACCCGCGCAGGGAAGCGGCGGACTTTTCCAGCCCGGTTGCAAAAGCTGTGTTAGACTTCAATGAAGAGAATCCACGTTCTTCTGGTTCTCGGGCTTATTTCGGACGAACTACGTCACAATTAGGTGGCCCGTCATGCGCAAACTCACAACAAAGTTGGGGTCAATCGTGCTCCTGGCGACGTGTGTGTGCGTGTCCAGCGGGCAGGATGTCGCCGTCAGCATCGCCGTCGCGCCGGGCGGGCAGGTCGATCCGAAGAGCCTGGTCGTGACCGAATCGGTCGTCGAGATCAGCTCGGGCGACAAGATCACGTGGAACTCGTCGAAGGCCGGCGGGACGTACAGCGGCGGCGAGCCGGCGAGCGTGCGCGTGACGGTGCCGGCCGGGCCGTTCGGCGGGGCGTTCAACTCGGGCGTGGTGGCGATCGGCACGGCGATCGTCTCGCCGGCGGCCGTCGTCGCGGCCCGCGGCACGACGACGATTTACACGGTCGAAGTTCTGGACGGTGCCGGCAAGGTGATTCGGACCACGGGTGCGGCCGGCCCGGTACCTGCGACGCAGAACGCACCGGCGATCCACGTGCGCGACCCGGCGCGGCGCGACGGGGTCATGAAGATCCGCGGGTTGTTCGTGCCGGGCGAGGACACCGGGAATGACGGTCTGGCGTGCGTCCTGAGCGCCGATCATCTCGATGCGGCTTTGTCGCCATTCGACACCAGCGGCAATTGGGCGGGCTCGACGAAGCTGGCGACGGCGCCCGGCCGGGCGAATCTTCAGCTCGAGATCAACCAGGCGTTCAAGAACGCGGACGACGATGACGTCTCGGTGTTCTTCATCGAGGCGCACGCCGGCCACAAGGCCAGCGAGACCGTGCCGATCGACGAGGTCGGCGTCGGGCTGAACCAGGACACGTTTCAGAAGGTCGGGCCGGAGCGGAAGCTCGACAAGGACCTGGTGCGCGACGACGACCTGGACGAGTTCTTCCGCGGCGTACGCGGGTTGAAAGTCATCATCCTTGATTCGTGCCATGCCGCCGGTCTCTTCGACGGTCGTCTTGATCTACCGCTGCCCCGGTCGATCATCATCGGCAGCTCGCAGCGCAACGAGACGTCGCTCGGCAAACGCTTCGACGCCGTGAGCCACTGGCACGGCGTATTCGCGGCCTATCTGATCAAAGGGCTGACCGGTGACGGTGCCGGCATCGCGCGGGCCGACGCCTCGTCGGACAAGTCGGTGACGGTCAAAGAGTGGTTCGACTACGCGACGCCGAAGTCGGCCGCGCTGGCCAAGACGCACGGTAAGGAGCAGCACGCGGTCATGGACGATCGTCGCGCGCCGGCGGGCGCAAAGGCGGCGGACGTTGTCGTGTTCAAATACACGCAGGGCAGCTTGTATTCCCATCCGGACAACCCGCCCGGGCCGATGCCGACGCCGGCGGGCACGTGCGGCTGCGGTCTGGATTTCGGCGACGCGCCGCCGCCATTCCCCACATTGCTGAGCTTCAACGGTGCGCGGCACGCGGATTCGAGCCAGGAGTGGCTGGGGCCGGCGGGTGTTGAGAGCTGTGAGGCGGTGAGCCACGAGAGCGACGCGGTCGATGCTCATGACGAAGACGGCCGCTCCAACGTGATTCTGCGCCCGCAAGTCTGGCACGTGCGCCCGTTCTGCGCCGATCTGGACAAGCACGATGACGGTGTCACGTTCTACCCGCTGACCTACGTCGCCGGGATGATCGGAAGCATGGATGTCACGGTTGGGGTCGCGGACGCGTCGGGTGGCCGCTATTCGGGCGGAAATGCGGACCAATCGCTCTTCTTGAACGCCTGGATCGACTGGAACACGAACGGCATCTGGGAAGAGGGGTCGGAGCACGTCATCGACGGATTGGTCGTTACGCCGAGCGGCGACAGCACGACCGTCTCGGCGAGCTTTCCGGTTCCGCCGATCGGGCCGGGCGATCTTTGGGCGCGCGTGCGGCTGGACTATGGCGAGAATGTCGGGCGGAACGACCCTGTGCCGGATTTCGAATCGGACGAGTCGTTGCTTCTGACAAGAGGGCTGGCGCAGTATGGCGAAGTCGAGGATTACTTCCTCGGCACCGACTTCGGCAATCTGCCCGATCCGAGCATCACGCCACCGTGCCTCGACTCGCATCCGCCGTTCGTGCCGCCATTCTTCCCGTATCCGACCGATCTTTCGAGCGACGGCGCGCGGCATCTGAACATGGGCTGCGAGGGTCTGGGCTGGAACGCGAGCCGCGAGCCGGACGCGGACCAGGCCGCGAGCGACCAGGACATGGCCCCGAATCTGTCGCCCTGCCTGACGCATGATCATCCGCCCTATGGCGAGCATCTGACGCAGATGATCGGCGACGACGGATTCAACGATGGCGCGGTGGACGAGATTACGCTGGTGGAGTGCATTCCGGCGGATTGCGGCCCGGGCAGCACGCTGCACGTGCGGCACCGCATCCGATTCCGGGTGACAAGCACGATTTCGTCGCGCGGTTTCGGCGAGGATGGGCGCTACGACGCGTCGGACCCGGCCAAGCGGCTCTATTTCAACGCCTGGGTCGACATGGACACCGACGGCATCTTCGACGAGACGTACGCGATGGTGGTCGATCCGGAGACGTTCGGCGCCGACGGCCGCTATACCCAGGGCGAGTCTTTTGACGACCTCGGCCTCGACGGCGCGCCCGGCACCGGCGATGAGGGCGAAGGCGACGAACTCTACTCCTATCGCGACATGAACGGCAACGGCGCACCCGACGTGGGCGAGCCCGGTGAGCCGTTTGACGACACCGCCGGAATCGATAGCGCCCTGCTCATCACACCGGAATACGACTGCTTTGGCGACATCTGCGCTGGCCTGCTGAATGAGCCGGTGTGGCGCTTCCGGCTGGACTACGGCGAAGACGTTGCGACGCCGGCCGGCGAGGCGATGTTCGGCGAGGTGGAAGATTACTATCGCGGTTTCTTCTTCCTCGAAGATTCAGACGGCGACGGCGTGCCCGACATCGACGACAACAGCCCATACCTGGGGAATCCCGGTCAGGCCGACAGCGACGGCGACGGTGTGGGCGACGCCAGCGACATGGACAATGACAACGACGGTTTCGAAGACGCGCTCGAACTGGCGCTGGGCTCCGATCCGCTATCGTCCGCGTCGACGCCGGAGCACTTCAGCGTCTCCGGCTCGTGCGGCGACGACCTCGACAACGATGGCGACGGCGCCGGCGACGCGAACGACAGCGGCTGCGACTCCGATGGCGACGGACACGGCGATCTGTTCGACAACTGCCCGGGCGTGCCGAATCCGTCGCAGGCCGATAGCGACGGCGACGGCGTCGGCGATGACTGCGACATCTGCCCCGGCTACGACGATCATGCCGACGCCGACCATGACGGCACGCCCGACGGCTGCGAGCAGACCGACGTGTGTGCGGACTGGTGGGCGCTGGGCGAGGGCGTCGACGGCCCGGTGTTCGCGGTGCTCGCGGTCGATGAGGATGGCGCCGGTCCGCAGCCGCCCGTCCTGTATGTTGGCGGTTCATTCGCGCAGGCGGGTGGCCTCGTCGCGAATGGCATTGCCCGCTGGGATGGGAAGAACTGGTCGACGCTCGACAGCGGCATGGCGGGCGGAAGCTTCGGCGCGCCCTACGTCTTCGCGCTGGCGCGCTTCGACGATGACGGCGACGGGCCGAATCCGCCGGCGCTCTATGCGGCCGGCGAGTTCACCTCGGCCGGCGGCGTCGGTGCCAATCGCATCGCCCGCTGGGATGGCGTGACCTGGTCGGCACTGGACCTCGGCCTGAATGCCGACGCACGCGCGCTGGCGATCTTCGACGACGGCGCCGGCGAGGCGCTGTACGTCGGCGGCGCGTTCTCTGCCGCGGGCAGCACCCCCGCACTTGCCATCGCACGCTGGAAGGAAGGAACATGGTCGGACGTCGGCGGCGGCGTCACTGGCGGCGAACACGGCACGCTGGTCTTCGCGCTGCTTCCGGCGGCCAGCGGTTCGGTCCTCTACGCGGCGGGCGACTTTACGTTCGCCGGCGGAACCAGCGCCGGCCGCATCGCCGCCTGGGACGGTAGCGGCTGGACCGAACTTGACGGCGGGACGAACGAGCGCGTTTTCTGCCTTGCCAATCACGACGATGGAACTGGCACGCAGCTCTATGCCGGCGGTGCGTTCACCGTCGCGGGCGACGCGGCCGCCGGCGGCATGGCCCGCTGGAACGGTGCGGAGTGGTCGGCGCTGCCCGGCGGCGACGCAGACGACTGGGTGCTCTCGCTCGCCAGCATCAACGACGCGACGCCCGCGGCGCTGCACGTTGGCGGGCGATTCACGACGGTCGGTGGCGCGGCGATACCGTTTGCCGCCCGCTGGCGACAGGGTGCGTGGAGCGGCTTCGGCGGCGGCGTGAACGCCACCGTCCGCGCGCAGGCCGTCGCCGCCACAACGACCCACGCATGGCTCTACCTCGGCGGCGATTTCACCGCCGCGGGCGCTCTCGACGCGTCGCGGGTTGCCCGCTGGGGCTGCAATATTGGTGACATGAACTGCGACGGGCGTGTCGATGGCTTCGACATCGATGGCTTCGTTCTGCTGCTCACCGAGCCAGGGGACTACGACGACCAGTATCCCGGCTGCGACAGCCGCCAGGGTGACGTGAACGGCGATGGTTCGGTGAACGGGTTCGACGTTGATCCGTTTGTCGAGCTGCTGACCGGTTGAACTGCTTGCCGCGTACGCGATGTCCGCGCCGCGCCCGTCAGGCGAAGACGATTGCTCGCATTCGTTCGCGGATTTGTTCGACGGGCTCGCGGTCGAAGCGCGCGGAACGGGCGTTGCAACTCGCGTCGCAGCGCCCGTTTGGTGCTATCGCACGTTTGTGCCGGCCGCGAGTGCGTGCCGGCTTACGTGATCAGCGTCAGCACGAGCCGCCGCTCAGTGCCGCGACGAAGCCATCAACGTCGAAGCCGTTGACGCTGCCGTCGCCGTTCACGTCGCCGGCGCACGGCGAGCAGGGCGTTCCGCCGCCGGTCAGCAGATCGACCAGCGGGTCGATGTCGAAGCCGTTGATCGAGCCGTCGCAATTCGTGTCGCAGGGGATGCAGGCCACGGCCGGCTCGACGGCGACGTCGCCGGTCTCGTACTCGGGCAGGCCGGTTCCGCCATTGATGCCGCCGATGTTGCCGACGAAGACGCTCGGGCCACCGGGTGTGAATCTCCACAGCTCGGTGCGGAAGGTGGTGTTATTGAGCGCGCCGTGGTAGCCCTGGTTGGGCGCCAGCGTCGACCAATCGATGGTCGTTCCCTGGCTGAAGTTGGCGTCGAAGCCGATCGCGTGATCGAGCACCGGCGCGGTGCCGACAATGCGGTATTCGTTGTTGTTCACCAGGTCCATGTCGTACAGCGTGCCCGCCGAGCTGCAGCTCAGACCGACTTCGAGGAAGCCGTTGCTGCTCGCGTCCAGCGTCTTGACCAGCGTGGCGAAGCCCGTGACAAGGCTGATCTCGTAGATGCGCGTCGGGGCGGACGTGCTGAGGATGCCCAGGCCGTACATCTTGCCGTCGGCCGGGTTGTAGGCCAGGTCGGTGATGAAATAGCCGCCGCTCAGTCCACCGGCCCCGATGAACGTCGCCTGCCCGTTCAGCTTGTTGACCGAATAGAGCCCGCCGGCCGTCGTCTGCCGGAACGACCAGAGCTTTCCATCGGGCGTAAAATCGAGGCCGCCCATCAGTGTCCCGGCGACGCCCGACCGTCCCAGCTCCGTAACCACCAACGGAGCCAGCGAGTCGAACGTGATCAGCGCGTCGCCCACGCCGCCGCGGTTGACCTCGGCCAGGTTGTCGTACGCGTAGATCGTCCGGCCGGCGCGCTGGCCGCCGCTCGGCGGAACGATGCTGTCCAGGTTCGTCGTGTCGTGCCGAAAGCCCGCTTCAGCGCAGGTCCCAACACTGGGAATCGACGAGACCTCGTCCTTCTGGTCCGCGGCCAGAGCCAGCGGACCGAATGCGATTGTCGTTGCAACTACAAGTGTCCATCGGCGCATGCGTTTCTCCTGTGTGAGAGTGACTCCCCGGAGCGGAGTTTTGAAATGGGGACCGTTCGCGCCCGCCGAGTCGAAGCAGTCTTTCCCGCGAGACCGACTCGCATATCTCCACCACCAACGTGGGTTGTAGCCGCAACCGCTTACGCCTGTCAATGGAATTGTGGTGCGAATCCCGTCGGGTTGCCTGGGAGTGCGTCGCGTCGCGCCCGCCATCGCCGGCCGAGCCGGGCGCTACGCCGGTTCGGGTTGCCGCTCTTCCGCGGCGCGCGTGATCAGCATGCGGTTGATCCGCCGCGGCTCGGCGTCGACGATGCGGAACCGCAGATTCTCGTGCACGAACTCCTCGCCGGCCATGGGGATGCGCCCGAGGACGGCGAAGACGAACCCCCCCATCGACTCGTAGGCTGCGTCCTCCGGCAGCTCGATGCCCAGCTCCTGGCTGACCTCCGAAACCGGTACGCGCGCGTCGACTTCAACGGTCTCCGTGCTGATGCGGCGGATCATCTGCGGCTGAACGGGCTCATACTCGTCGGTGATCTCGCCCACCAGCTCTTCGATGATGTCCTCGATCGTCACCAGTCCGGCCGTGCCGCCGTACTCATCCAGCACGATCGCGATGTGGACCTTCGACTGCCGCAGCTCGCGGAGCAGGTCGCGCACGTTCTTGGACTCGGGCACGTATGGGACGCTGCGCATGATGCCGCGCAGATCGAACGGGTCGTCGTCGCGCATCCGCAACAAGTCCTTGGCGTAAACCACTCCCACGATGTGATCCAGCGAGTCGTCATACACCGGAATGCGCGAGTGGCCGCAGCGCACCACGGCCTGCCGAACTTCTTCAAACGAGCTGGCGACCGGCAAAGCGACGATCCGCGTCCGCGGCGTGACGATCTCGCCCACGGTGGTTTCGCGCAGCTCGAAGACCGATTCGATCATCTCGGCGTCTTCCTGATCGACGGCGCCGTGAATCTCGCCTTCGGAGACGGCGGTCAGAATCTCCTGCTCGTGGTGCTCCGGGTCGGCGGCGGCCGCGGCCGGCCGGCCGGACAAGTGCCGCGCCATCGAGTCAAAAAGGGCCGCCATCCGGGCGACCGGCCAGAGCGCGATCACCAGCACGCGGAGCACGGGCAGGTGCCGCGCCAGGATCGGCTGGCCGGCGACGTTCGCCGCGGCGTTCGGGATGGCGATCGCGAAGATGAACAGCAGGGCCACGCAGGCGACGAATTGGACGGCGAACCAGCGCGCTCCGGCGAGCTGGGCCGTTGGCTGGAACGCGAGCTGAATCGTCGCCATCACACCCAGAATCGCGACGAAGCGCAGTACGCCGGCGACAACGAGGGCGTCGTTCTCGTGCCGGTCGAGCCAGTCGAACCAGAAGCGCTGTTGCTCGTCGGTGAGGCGGTCGGCCAGGCCGGAGCGCGTGTGGCTCCGCAGTGCGTATCCCACGGTCGAGAAGTAGAGGGTCGCGGCGAGCAGGACCAACGCCAGCAGGATGAACAACATGGTCTCCAGAAATCCGACGGGGAGCGCGCCGAAGGACGTGCCCGGCGTCCGCGAGTACTATATCGGGCCGCGCGGACTGAGGACAGTTGGAGCTAGTCCTATAACTCATCGCCGATGCATGTGCCGATGGCGCCTCGACACGCCTCCAGATCGGTCGCGCGATGAGCCGAAAGAAGCGCATCGCGTTGGCGATCCGTAAAGCATGAAACCATAGATAGTTGCGATGTCTCCAGGCCGAGCCCGTCTAGGAGCGCCGCCCGGAGTGGCGCAATTCCGTCTCCACTTATCGCCGACACATTCAGTCCGAAAATGCCCTCGGCTTCCAACGGATTCGTGACGGTGTCGCGCGCCAGATCGGACTTGTTCAGCAGCATGAGCACCATGGAAATGTCGGAGAACCGTCGTCGAAACGCGATTGCCGGGGCGATGTCCGCCTCCGCCAGACCTACAACGCCCACCACAAGGTCGGCGCCGGCGATCACACGGCGGGTTGCGGAGATTCCGGCCGACTCCAAGTCATCATCTGTCGATCGCAGGCCCGCCGTGTCGATCCACACGACCGGAAACCCGGTCAATTCGCCGCGGGCTTCGATCCAATCGCGCGTCGTTCCGGGTCGCTCACTGACCAGGCTCACCTCGCGGTCGGATAGCGCGTTCATCAGCGTGCTCTTGCCCGCGTTCGGCGGCCCGACCAGCGCGATGCGTATCGGACGTTGAAACCACGCCGCGATCGGCAGTCGGGCGGCGATCTGACCCGCGGCAGCGCGGACGGCGGGCAGGTCGTCGAGTTTGAGCAGGCGCGCGAGTTCAAGCGGCAGGTCGTGCGCCTGCCGGCGTAACCAGGCGACGCCCGCATCGGTCGTGAACCGGGGCAGCAGCTCGCAGGCTTCGCGCTCGATCGGAGTGGCGACCGGCCAGAGTTGCGGTGGTGTGTCGCGAGTTTGGAAGCCCGCGGCGGCGGCGAGTTCGAACCAGCGCGAGACGAGTCCGATGCCGCCGTGCAAGTGAACGCGAATGTCCCAGTTGGGCGTGATGGCGTGAACACTGACGAGTGCATCGTCGAGGGGCGAACCGTCCGCGTCACGAAGCGTCACGCGGCGGACTTGGCCGGCGGCCCACTCGGTTGGGCTGCGCGGCACGGCATGGTGCGCGAGGAATGCGCCGACGCCTGGGCCGCACATCCGGACGACGCCGATCGCGGCAGGGCCGGCGGCGGTGAGACGTTGGATCGTGTCGCATGGAGTGCGAGACATGGCGGTCATGATGGGAGTGTGGGAACAAAGAGACAAGGGAGCAGAGAAACAAGGGGTCGAGGGGCCGAGGGTCCCAGGGGCCAAGATGAAGACGGTGAGTTTCACGCACGGGTTCGGAAGGTCGTTACTATCAGCGTAGGGACGAATATCGGGGCAGAGGGACACAGGGACGGAGGGACAGAGGGACACAGGGACGAAGGGACGGAGGGACACAGGGACACAGGGACGAAGGGACGAAGGGACGAAGGGACATAGGCGCGCGAAGGGACATTCCGACGAAGGGAACCGAGGCGGCTGCGTGCGTTGTCGGCTGCGAGTGCAGCCGAGGGCGGCTGCTCTCCATGATCGGTGAGAACGTATGGCAGCAATTTCGGAAGCGAATCGACTCGGTCTGGACTACCGCCGGCCGCCCGCGGCGCGCGTCGATGTCCCCATCATCGACGTGCACACGCACGTGCAGCTCGTCCAGCACGCACCCAAGTACTTCGAGGCCGCGCGGCTGTACGGCGTGCGGCGGACGCTGAGTATGACGCCGCTCGCGGAGGTGGACGACATCCGCCGGGAGTTCGGCGAGCGGATCGAGTTCATAGCGATTCCGAACTGGCGGAAGTTTGAGAAGACGGCGACGTTTGCGCGGCAGTGGATGGACGATCTGGAGGCGTTTCGGGCCCGCGGGGCGCGGCTGTGCAAGTTCTGGATGGCGCCGCGGATGCGCGAACGGCTTCGGCTGACGCTCGACGACGCGTGGGTGCGCGAGGTTGTGCGGCACGCCCACGGGCTTGGATACGACTTCATGGTGCACATCGCCGATCCGACGGTCTGGTGGTCGCGGCAGTATGCCGACACGGCCGTTTTCGGCACGAAGACGGACCAGTACGCGCAACTGCGGCATCTGCTGACGGATTTCGGCGACCGGCTGGTGATCGGGGCGCACATGGGCGGGTGCGTCGAGGAGCTGGACTTTCTGTCGGAGCTGCTGGAGCGCCACCCGAATTACGTGATCGACACCAGCGCGACGAAGTGGATCGTGCGGGAAGTGGCGCGGCAACCCGAGGCGGTGCGCGCGTTCGTGACGCACTATGCCTCGCGCGTCCTCTTCGGCAGCGATCTGGTCGTCGGCGACAAGTACGACTTCGACCACTACGCCAGCCGCTACTGGGCGCAGCGGATGATGTGGGAGTCGGACTATCGCGGCGAGAGCCCGATCGACGATCCCGACGCCTCGCAGCCGCCGCAACTGGCGGGCGTGGCGTTACCGGCGGACATTCTGGCGCAGGTCTACCACCACAACGCGGTGCGGCTGCTGGGGATTGACGTGTGACGAGTTGGGGAGGTGGGATGCTCTCACCGTCCGGCGTGAGCATGCATGTTCTTGGGTGGCGTGTTCTCGCCGCCAGGCGTGAACATGCGGGGCGACGGCATGCTTACGCCTGGCGGCGAAAGCGTGCCACGGGGCGAAAGCGTGCCACCAGGTGAAAGCGGGTCACCGGCGAGGCTACCTGTACGCAATGACCGACCGGAAGACGCTCAGCGTCTCCGCGGCGCAGCGTCGCCAGGAGAATTTTCCGGCCTGTGCCAGGGCGGCCGTTCGACCGCGCGTCCGCCAATCGGCGTCGTTGAGGGCGCGTTGCATCGCCGCGCGCCACGCGCCGACGTTTTGCGGGTCGAGCAGCTCGCCAGCATCGCCGACAACCTCGGGCAGCGAGGCGACGCGTGAGACGATCACCGGCGCGCCGCAGGCCATGGCTTCCAGCGGAGGCAGGCCGAAACCCTCGTAGAGCGTCGGCCAGACGAATGCGGTGCACGCGGCGTAAAGGGCTGCGAGCTCGTCGTCGCGCATGTACCCGAGCATGCGCACGTCGTCGGCAAGATGCCGCTCCGGGAGCCGTCGGCGGAGCTCCTCCTGCTTCCAGCCCCAGGCGCCGACGATGATGAGCGGCGCTGCGCGGCGCTCGGCGGCGGGAAGACCGGCATAGGCATCCAACAGGCCGATGACATTCTTGCGCGGTTCGAGCGTGCCGACGTACAAGAAGAACGGGCCGCGCAGGTCGAATCGCGCCCGAGCCGCGGCGACGGCGTCGCCGGGCGGTGGCTGAAAGGCGGCGCGTGGCGCCTGGTATGTGACGACAATCTTGTGCGGCGCGATCCCGAGACGCGCGACCATTTCGCGCTTGGTGAACTCGGACGCCGCGATGAAGTTCACGGTTTGGCGCGCGCCGGCGTCGAACTCGGCTTCGTACCAGCGGACGCGGTCGGCGGGGTGCCACTCGGGGTGTGCGATCACCGACAGGTCGTGGATGGTCGTGACGGTGGGCAGGCCGCAACGCATCGGGATGTGATTGGGTTCGTGATAGAGCTGGTAACCCCGGGCACAAAGACGGAAGGCGGTGGCGTAGGCTCCCTGCATGATGCGGCGGAGCCACCACGGCTTGCGCGAGCCGCCCACGTCGCGTGGTTGGCGCGATCCGGGCGTCGGCTCGGGCGGCGCGGCGTGGCGCGTCCGCCAGTCGCGCCGCGCGAGGTAGGTGAAGAAAAACGGGTCGAGACGCGCCGCGGCGTCGACGTCGGCGGCGTGTGTGAGCAGTTGCGCGACGTAGTGCCCGACGCCGGTCAGCGTCTGACGCAGCGGCCGGTCGTTGAGGATGACGCGGATGGGTTCGGCGGACATGGTGCGGTTCTACACGGCCGTGGGCGGCGGTGCCACATGCGACGGCGGTAGCGAATGGCGAGTAGCGAGAAGCGGAGGGTGGGGGCAGGCATCCAGCCTGCCCGTTGCGAGCATGGGCGGGCAGGATGCCCGCCCCACCCCACGATGCAGCAAACCTGATGAACGACACTAGGGGTTCGAGCGGACGGGCACGGATGTCGGCCGGGTGGGCTTGCCGTCGCCCGCCGGTCGCGACGCGGCGACGCCGGCTTCGTGGACGATCTGTCCGCAGAGTACGCCGCCATAGTCCTTGCCGAACCACGTGCCGCTGTAGAAGCCGCGGTGGATCATGACGCGTGCGGAATAGGACCCGAGCATCGGCAACCAGATTTCGTCGAGCGTGATGATCGGCACGTCGTCGGCCCAGACGACGCGGACCGGCACGGGGATGTCGACGTCCTTGTCGGCGAACTGGATGCGGGCGGTGACGGCCCAACGATCCGCGTCGAGCTTACGGACGGCGGAGATGCTGTACTTCTCGGTGCGCGGCTCGCTGAGTTGAGCGCGGCCGGCGAGCCCCTCGCCGCTGGTCATCTGCCAGATGCCGACCAGGGTCGCGCCGCTGAGGGCCTGCTCGAACTCGCGTTCGAGCGCGGCACGGTCGCGCGACGCGGGCCGCGTCGTGGCGGCTTGCGCGGGGTTGAGTGGCACCGGCACAGCGGGGCTGGCGGCCAGGCTGGCGGCCAGCAGGTAGAGCGAGAGCATGGTGTCTCCGGATACGGCGCGACGGTCGTGGGGCGCGCGCGGAGATGATAGCGGTGCGGAATGGAGAATGCCCGGGTGCGGGCGCGGGGCCGCGCCCAGGCGCGCCGGTGTCATCCTCCGCTTGCTGACGCGCGCGGCTCTGGCGGGGGTGCGCGCGGGACTGGCTGAGGCGCGGCCCGCCGGTCAGTTGACAACGTCTTCGGCGATCATGGCGCGGACGATGTCGGTCTCGGTCAGGATCCCGACCAGTTTGCGGCCGTCGACGACTGGCAGGCAGTGCACGCGGAACGAGAGCAGCGCCTCGATGGCCTCGCCCAGCCGCGCGGCGGAGGTGATGGTGTGCGGGTCGCGCGTCATGATCTCGGTCGCGGTTTGCGGACCGAGATAGAACTCGCCGCGCTCCTCGGCCCGGGCGTCGAACACGGTCGACTCGCCCAGGGCGCGGCGCGTGTCGCGGTCCGAGATGATGCCGACCAGCTCGTGCTCGACGACCACCGGCACGTGCCGAACGCGGCGGTCGCGGAAGACGCGCATGACCTCGGTCAGCGGGGTGCGCGGCTCGACACTCGTGACGTGGCTGGTCATGACTTTGCTGACGGGCTGATCGACGAATCGGCGGATGGGCGTGTTGCTGGCGCGTCCGGCCCGCAGCGCGGACAGCAGGTCGCTCTCGGTAACGATGCCGACCACGTGGTCGGCGCTCAGGACGGGCAGCGCGCCGATTTTCTGCTGGAGCATCTGGGCCGCGGCGTGGCGCACGCTCTGCTCGGCCTGCACCGAGTGCACCGGCCGCGACATGATCTGGTCGACGCGGTCGGGTCCGACCACCACGCTGCCGTCGACGGTCGGGATCGTGCGGTCGTTGCTCAGGCGCCAGCCGGTCGCCAGCAGAATGTCGCGGTCGGAGACCATCCCCTCCAGCGCGCCGTCGCGGAGAACCGGGAGGTGATGGACGTTGAACTCTTCCATCAGCGCGATGGCCTTGTCGAGCGAATCGCTGGGACCGACGGTGACAAAGTCGCGCGTCATGTAACTGGTGAGGCTCATGTCCGTCCTCCTTGTCCGACTTCGACCGGCCAGGCGCGAGGTGCCGCATTGCGTGAGACGCACGCGTGAAGGAATTCGCAGCAAGGCCCGTTCCAGACGCGGCATGGTCGCTTTCGGCGCGCACCGGACGCATTCAGGCCGCGTTCTTACGGGACGCGGGCGGGCGAGGCGCGCGGCCGGGACGAAGAGTGTGTGAAGTCGCGCAGCGATTCGGATCATGCCATTGCGAGGGACTCGGCGATGAGCCGGCAGACGTTCGCGCTGGCGTTTGAGGTCTCCAAGGGCGCGATGGTCCGTTCGATAGAACTGACGATGAAATTCCGCCACGCCGTGTCGTCAATCAGGCGGCCGACCAGGCGGGTCACGGTGTCCACGTCCGGCACGAACGGCATGAACTCCGGCACGATGCGCGCCGCGGCCAGGATGTTGAGGAGCGAGAGGTGCGGCGTGGAGACCACCAGTCGGCCGAAGCGGCGGTAGAGCGGCCCGAGCGGGAGCTTGACGTTGTAGAGCACGACCATCGGCTTGAGATAGTGCGCGACGTGCAGCGTGGCGGTGCCCGAGGCGACCAAGACCAGGTCGGCTGCCGTGAGCAGGCTCGCGTTGTCATCCACGACCAACTCGGCCGGTATGCCGGCGTAATCGACGTGTCGCTCGATCTGCGCGCGGCTCTGCGGGGAGTGACACGAAATCGCGGCTTGGACAGGGCGGCCTTCGGCGCGGAGCCGCCGGACGATATCAAGCTGGATCGGCAGCACTTCGTCGATGACGTGCGTGCGTGCGCCCGGCAGCAACGCGACGAGCGTGGCGCCGGAAGGCGGGCTGCCGCGCAGCGTGGCGACGCGCGCCGCGTCGGGGTGCTCATCGCGCAGGGCTTCGAAGAGGGGATGGCCGACGAAGGTGGCGCGGACTCCGTGCCGCGCGAAGTGCTCCTGCTCGAAGGGGAGGATGCAGGCGACGTGGTCGACGAGCCGGGCGAGCTGGCGGTTGCGGTACGGACGCGAAGCCCACGTCTGCGGGGCGATGTAGTAAAGCACGCGGCGGCGCAGTTTTTTCGCGGCGGCCGCGAGGGGGAGATGAAAGACGGACGAATCGAGCAGGACCACCAGGTCGGGCGGCTGGCGGCGCCACGACGCCTCGACCACGCCGCGGACGGCGACTGCCCGGTGGGCACTGCGTGCGGCGCCGGCGAGCATGGCGGCGTGGGCGGTCAGGTCGCCGAGTGACTCGACTCCAGCATCGCGCATGCGCGGGCCAGTCAAGCCGTAGAAGTGGCAGTCGGGAAGCAGGCTGCGTGCGGCGCGCACGAGCGAAGCGGCGTGTACGTCGGCCGAGACTTCGGCCACGGAGACAAAGATTCGCCGCTGGCTCATGGCCGTGGGAGCACTCCGGTGGCGCCCGCCGTGCGGGCGCTAGGTTGCCGCGGGTTCGCGGTCGAGCTCGAAGGCGGCGTGCACGGCCCGCAGGGCGCGCTCGCCGTCGGCGCTGCCGACCAGCACGCTGATGACGATCTCGCTGGTCGAGACGTTGTGCACGCGGATGTTCTCCGCGGCCAGGGTGGAGAAGAGCCGCGCAGCGACACCGGCGTGCGAGCGCATGCCGACGCCGACGATGCTGACGCGGCTGAGCTGGTCGTCGACTTCGATCTGCGCGACGTCGAACTGCCGGCCGACGGCCTCGGCGGCGAGGCGTGCTTCGCGGAGGTCGTCGCCGGCGACGGTGAAGGCAAGCTGCACCACGTCGCCGCCGGCGGCTACGTTCTGGATGATGTCGTCGACCATGAGCTGGCGGGCGGCGATCTCCTCGAAGATGCGGGCGACCAGGCCGGGCCGGTTGGCGGCGTTGACCAGCGTGATGCGGCCGATGTCGCGTTTGAGCGTGCAGCCGCGCACGACGACGTCTTCCATTCCCGGTGGCTGGCTCATGATCATGGTTCCCGGTGAATCGGTGAGGCTGCTGCGGACGTGAATGATGACGTTGAATTTCTTGCCGAACTCGATCGAGCGCGAGTGCATCACGCCGGCGCCGAGGCTGGCCAGCTCGAGCATTTCGTCGTACGAGATGGTGTCGATCTTGCGGGCCTGCGGCACCAGCCGCGGATCGGTCGTGTAGACCCCGTCGACGTCGGTGTAGACCTCGCACATCCGCGCCTGAAGGGCGGCCGCCAGCGCGACGGCGGTCGTATCGCTGCCGCCGCGGCCGAGCGTGGTGATGTTGAAATCGGCGTCAACGCCCTGGAAACCGGCGACGATGACGATGCGTCCGCGGCGGAGCTGGTCGTGCAGGCGGCCGGCGTCGATCGAGCGGATGCGGGCGCGGGTAAACGCGCTATCGGTCAGCATGCCGATTTGCGCCCCGGTCAGGCTGATGGCCTCGTAGCCGCCTTCCTGGATCGCCATGGCCATCAATGCGATGCTGACCTGCTCGCCGGTGGAGAGCAGCATGTCGAGTTCGCGCTTGCTGGGTCGGTCGGTGATCTCGTAGGCCAGCCGGACCAGCTCGTCGGTCGTGTGGCCCATGGCCGAGACGACCAGCACGACCTGGTTGCCCTCCATCTTGGCGCGGATCGCGCGGCGCGCCGCGAGGTGTATCTTCCGCGCGTCCGCCACGCTGGTGCCGCCGAACTTTTGAACGACGATCGACATGGCGAGGAGCGGTTCTACGCGGCGCGGCGGCGGGTTGTCAATTGACGGTGGCGGGCGAATCGAATGGTGCTGATGCACCTGGAGAACGCGCGCCCCGCGTCACCGCATCCGCCCGGCAGGGCGATGCGGCGGGGCACACAGGCGGGGGCGGCTGTGCAACATACCCAACGGCGGAGTGCAGGCGAGGGCGGCTGCTCTCCATGCAACACAGCCGGGGCGGCTGTGCAACCCAGCCACGAGTCAGGCCGGATAGCCCCCTTCGAACACGAACTCGCGCACCGGTTTGCGGCCGGTGGGTGTTTCGCGTTCGCGTAGCTCCGGGGGAAGCGTGTTCGGGTCCCCCGGCCGCCCGATCGCGATCATGGCCTGCACGGCGTGGTTAGCCGGCAGGCGCAGCGTCTTCGGTGCCTTGGCCCAGTCGAAGCCGGCCATCCCGTGCACCACCAGGCCCATCGACGCGCCCTGGAGCGCCAGGTTTTCAAACGCGGCGCCGGTGTCGAACGTGTGCACGGGGTTGGGGTTGCCATTGCGCGTGAAGACCGTCTGCGATGCAACCACCACCAGCACGCCGGCGCCCGCACACCACACGCGGTTCGCCGGCAGCAGCAGATCCATGAACGCGTCGAAGTGCGGCGTTCCGCGCCGCGCGTAGAAAAATCGCCACTCCTGCTCGTTGTACGTCGAAGGCGCCCAGCGGGCCGCCTCGAACAGGCTCATCAGATCGGCCTCGCTGATCGCCTCGCCGCTCATGGCCCGCGGCGACCAGCGCTGGATGAAGAGCGGGTGAATCGGGTGATCGGGTTTTCGATGCGCCGCCGGGTCGGGAAGCTGGCTCACGTGGATGGCTCCTGGCAGACCGCGCCCGGCCGTTTCGCCCGGCGGCGGCTCGCGGCGGATTATAGCCGGTACGCGCGAGACATGATTCGCCGTGAAGCGTGGGAGGTGGCGATGGTGCCGCCCGGTAAAAGTCATGCCCGAGCGACTCGATCTCTCGAACAGGTGATGGCGTGACGCGCACGCACGCGGCGGTGGCGGTGATTTCACTTTGGTGTTGGACATAGCGTCACCAACCGCGTGCCGCATGATGCGTTCACGGTCGAAAGCGAACGGACATCGCTGGCAAACTCAGCAGTTCACTACACGTCGCAGTGGGAGATTTCGCTTGAAACGCGAAGTCAGCCGCGGCATACTTGTATGCACTTGGGCGCAGTTGCGGCGACACACGTCTCGGTGCCGGAAACGCTGGCGGCACTCATCGCCGCGAAACTCTGAACTGCTGGGATCAGCCATGAAACGACAAATTGCAATCGGTCTGTTGTGCGCTGTCGTCGCTGTCGTGCAGTCGGCAGGGGGTGATGGAGTACCGGAGCCACTAGGCAATCCGCACTATGTTCAGCCGCGAGCGATGGCGCGGATTTCGCCGCAGGGCGTGCTGACGTCGCCGTGGTATCAGCTCGGCGAGGGCGGCGTGGCACAGACGGTGTGCAACACGCTTCTGGCGTTCGACAACTTCGAGCCCGACGGCCTCGTGCCGGGATTCCCGACCGAGTGCGTGCCGCCGGACTGCGGTATGGGGAGCAGCCGCTGGTGGTTCGGAACGACCTACCTCGCTGGCACGTTCAGCGTGAACGACATGGTGATCGGCTGTTCGGAAGCGGACGGGGCGGCGGCCGAGCGGATCGAGTTCGCCTGGGCCTGGGGGCCGTGCTGGTCGACCGGCGGCATCGCGCCATGCCAGATCGCGGTCTACACGCTGGAGGATTGGAGCGACTGCGCGCCGGGCAGTCCGGCGTCGTACGGCGGGACGTACAGCGGGATCGTCTATGACTTTGGCACGCTGACCTGCAACCCGGGATTCTACTACGCGGCCGACATTACCGACTTGTGCGACTTCGGGCTGTTTCATCAGATGCCAGTGGACGGCACCGGCAGCTACGCGTTCATCCTGGGATCGCTCTCCAGCAGCGGCGGATTCGTGCTGGCCGAGGGCGCCCAGATGATGCTCTGGGGCACGAAGGTGGTTGACTTTCAGGGCCCCAGGCAGCTCGACGACGACAACCCGCGCGACGGCGCTCACAATCTCGACGATGTCAGCGACGGCGGCGAGTGCTACGACTATGCGTTCGGCGTCTGCCCCGATCCGCTCGGGTCGATGGTGGCGTTCTATGCGCAAGCCGGGCGGGAGGCGTGCAGCGATACATGCGGAGAGCCACCCTGCTGTTCGTGCGACGTGAACTGCGATGGCAGTGTGAACGGCTTTGACGTGTTCTCGCTCGTCGACCTGCTGATTGGGAACGGCCTTCCGTGCTCGCCATGTGCAGGTGACGCGAACGGCGATGGATCCGTGAACGGATTTGACGTGTTTCCGTTCGTGGAGATGCTCGTCGGCGGTTCCCCGTGCGATGGTTGCCCGGGAGCCGACCGAGATGGCGACGGTGTTGCGGACGACGACGATAATTGCCCACGGGACTTCAATCCGGGTCAGGAAGACGGCGATGGCGACGGCGTCGGCGACGTTTGCGATAATTGCCCGGCCGTGCCCAACGCGTCTCAGGCCGATGGGGACGGAGACGGCGTCGGTGATGCATGTGACAACTGTGTGAGCACGCCGAACACGAACCAGCTTGATTCTGATTCGGATACCGTCGGCGATGCGTGCGACAACTGCCCCGACGACCCCAACCCCGATCAGGCGGACACGGATGGGGACGGCGATGGTAACGTCTGCGACAACTGTCCGAATCAGGCGAATGCCGACCAGGCCGATATCGATGGTGACGGAACCGGTGACGTGTGTGACGACGATCGTGATAACGACGGCGTTCCGAACGATCTCGACAACTGCCCGGACGATCCGAATGCGGATCAGAAGGATCAGGACGGGGATGGCGAGGGCGACGTTTGTGACGACGACAAAGATGGCGACGGAGTCGGCAACGACGAGGACAACTGTCCGGACACAACGAACGCCGATCAAGCCGATCAGGACGGTGACGGCACCGGAAATGTATGCGATGACGATCGGGATGGTGACGGCATCGTGAATTCGGTGGACAATTGTCCGGACTTGCATAACGCGACCCAGATTGACACGGACGGCGACGGGCAGGGCAACCCATGTGACGACGATCGTGATGGCGATGGAGTGACGAACTCGTCAGACAATTGTCCTGACACTTCGAATCCAGGACAGGCGGACAGCGACAACGACGGTGAGGGCGACGCCTGCGATGCCGACTCCGACATCGACGCCGACGCCGTTCCCGACCAGAGCGACAACTGTCCGACGACCCCCAATCCCCTTCAGGAAGACGCCGACGGGGACGGAGTCGGCGATGCATGCGATACCGGAAATGACACAGACGGAGACGGGATCGACGACGCGGACGACAATTGTCCGACCACGCCCAACGCCAATCAGTCAGACATGGATGGTGACGGCGTCGGGGACGCGTGCGACTACATCAATGACACCGATGGGGATGGGATTCCTGACTCGGCGGACAACTGTCCCATGGCCCACAACACCGACCAATACGACACCGACCACGACGGCGAGGGCGACGCATGCGATCCGGACACCGACCACGATCGCCTTTCTGACAATCTCGAGCAGAGTATTGGAACGAGTCCACTGGACGATGATACAGACAGAGATGGGCTTTCCGATGGCGATGAATTCCTCGGGACCGAGGGGGGCCTGAACCTGCCAGCATTTGGGGTAAGCCCACTCCACAAGGACTTGTTCATTGAGTGCGACTGGTTGACGCGCGATCCCGCCGACCCGGATCGGAACAGGCCGTCGTTTGGAGCGATTGTCGCCCTCTTTCTCGAGTTCTACCACGCGCCGGTGACGAACCCGGATGGTGCAACCGGAATCTTGCTGCACTTCGACGCCGGCGACCCGTTCTACGGCTCGGGTGGTAACTTCATCGGCATCGATGCACTTCTCGAAATCAACGGCGACGTCGATGGGGAGTTTCTTGGGTACAAGGCAGCACACTTTGCCCAGAACCGAGCTGGCTACTTCCACTACCTCATTTCTTGCGATAAGTATGCCATTGGCGGCGTGCAAACAGGCTCCACGGGACTTGCGGAGATTCTCGGTAACGACTTCGTCGCTTCGGTCGGCCAGTACCGTGAATCGCCGAATTTTCGAGATTGGTGGCTCGAGAATACGATCCTGCACGAGTTGGGACACAACCTTGGCCTGCGCCACGGCGGAAACGTGAACCTGCCGAACTGGAAACCCAACTACAACTCAGTAATGAACTACCGCTTCCAGCTCGCGGGTGTCGACGCTGATTGCGATGGCGTGGGAGACATCGCAATGGCATACTCCCAGGGGCTGAGGCCGCAACTTGACGAGAATGCCGTAATCGACGCTGACGGAGTGTGCGGCCCCGGAAGTCCGATTGACTGGAACTCCGACGGCCGCACCAATGATCCGCCATATCGATGGGATCTGAATATTGACATCAACAGCGGGGCCGGGGATGGCCTCTTTCAGGTGCTCACCGACCACGATGACTGGGCCGCGGCCAGCCTCCTCGGTGTTTTGCATTTCGATCGGCCCAGCGAAGTGGTCATCTGCTCGCCGCTTCCGTAGTGCGCCGCAACGCTGACTCCCGTCGCCCGACACCGGTCCGCTTCTACCCGGCCGAGTCAGGTTCGTCGAAGTCCATCGGCACGCACGCCGATCCACAGCACGTCGCCCCAGCGCTCCAGCCGGCCGCGCACCTCAACGCGCGTTCCGGGCGCCAGCGCGGATTCGCCGCCGACATGCGCGGCGTCGAGCGGCCCGCGCCCGTCGCTCATCAGTACGTACGCGGCGACTTCACCCGCCTCAGCCGCGCGCAGCACCGCGACGCGCGGGGTCGCGGCGGAAGCGGTGAGGTAGCCGAGCGTGCCAGTCACGCGGATTTCTCCCAAATCCAGCGGCGGCGGTGCCAGGCGGGCGCGCTCCGCGGGGTCGACGTCGGCCGCAGCCGGGGCATCAGGAGTTTCCGCCGCGCGAGGCGCGGCGCGTGATTCATCGGCCGTCGTCGCGCCGACCGCCGCCGTGCCGCGTGCCGCGTCGGTCGGCATGCCAGCGGTCGCCGTTCGGGCTGCGGCGCCGGGTGTCTCGAGCGTGAGCACGTGCAGGCCGTCGACGACCTGCAGTCGGCCGGCCAGCCGGACGGTCCGGCCGTCGAAGCTCTGCGGGAACTGGGCGGGGTCGCCGAGCACGAAGACCGTGCGGACCGGCTCGCGTTTCGATTTTCCGGCGACGCGCAGGTGCGGATAGGGCGATTGAAACGCCAGGCCCGTCAGCTCGACGCGGCTGTCGGCCGTCGTCGTCGGCTCGCCGGGACGGGTCGGCAGCGATCGCGGCGCCAGGATGATCGCCCCGACGATGTAGGCGAACATGATGGTCGGCAGGCCGACGATCAGCAGCCGCGCGGCGCGCGGCCCGCCCGTCGGTCGGTGCGGATACTCACGTTGGCCGAACTCGACACTCATGGCTGGGAACATGATAGCGGGTTCAGGGTTGAGGGTTCAGGGTTCGGGGTTCAGGAGCAACATGACGTCTTCCGAGCACTGCGCCGCAACACACTCGCTGTGCTTCGTGCTCGGATGGCTTGCCCAGTCGAAATTGTCCCTGGGCCCCGAACCCTGAACTCTGAACCCCGAACCCTGACCGATTCGACCGCACCGACTTGCATTCGCGGCGTAATGACGCTTGAATCCGGGAACGCGCCGGTGTAGTCCTTTTTCGGCGGTGAAAAGAGTGTGGGATGCGGATGGGCATCATCGGCGCGCTGCTTCTGGCGAGCTGGGACGCGACGATCTTGCAGTGGATGACGCACGCGTTTTACCCGGTGCTGCTGGGCATCCTGATCGTCGCCAGCCTGGGCCTGCCGATTCCCGAGGATGTGCCGCTGATCGCGGCGGGGGTCATTCTGCGCACGCAGGAGAACTACGCCGTCGCGACCTGGACAGGCACGATCGTCGTCGCATTGATCGGCATCATGAGCGGCGACCTGGTGCTCTACACGGCGGGGAAGATGTGGGGACGCGACGTTGTCCGGCACAGATTCGTGCGCTCGCTGATCACGCCTGACCGCTTCGACTGGATGGTCGGGAAGTTTCACCGCTACGGCGGCTGGATGTGCTTTTTCGGACGGTTCTTTATGGGCGTCCGGGCCGTGATGTGTATCACGGCGGGCGCGACGCGTTTTCCGTATTGGCGATTCTTTCTGGCTGATTTCGCCGGCGCGCTCTTATCGGTACCGTTTTTCATCTGGCTGGGTTATCTGTTCGCCGGCATGATTCCGCTCCTGAAGCGCTACATGGCCGGGTTTCAGTGGGCGGCGGCGGGGCTGGTGGCGCTCGCTCTGATCGCCTACGCCGTCTGGGAATACCGCAAGTTTCGGCGGAACCGGCAGATCAATGCGCAATACACAGCGGTGCGCGGCGCGCCGCTGCCGGCGGGCGATCCGCCCGGCGGCTCCGATAAGCCTGGATCGGCGGCCCCACCGACAGGCGGCGTGCGGCCGTGGGCGGCGCCTACGCGATCCGTCGTCGCCGATGACCGATGACCTCCGTTGTGCACGCTTCGGCGCGCGATTCGCGCGGGCCGGGGCGTCTCGGAGGAATTGGGCCCATGGCGAGCGTGCTGCGGATCGGAATACTGGAGACGGCGGCGACCGACCGGCTCTTCGCCGAAGCATTCTCGGACGTTCCCGGAACGCGCGTGGTGGGAACGTTCGCGAGCTGGGCGAAGATCCAGGAAGCGCTCTGCTTCGGATCTCTGGATGCGGTCGCGGTCTGCCTGGTCGGAACCGACGGTGAGTCCGGCTTGCAGACGATTCGGCGAATCGCTGAAGTGGCGCCGGCGGTGGGGATTATCGGCGTGGGGTCGGCGAGCGACCCGGAGATGATCATCAACGCGATGCGGGCGGGGTGCAGCCAGTTTGTGCGCTGGCCGGTGGAGCGCGACGATCTGCTGGACGCGGTGGAGCGCATCCGGGCGGTGCGGCTGCCGTCGGGCTCGCCGTCGAAGCGGATCGCGGTGATCGGCTCATCGGGCGGGGCGGGCGCGACGACGATCGCCTGCAACCTGGCGCTGGAGCTGGCGCACCTGACGGAGCGCAAGATCGCGCTGGTGGACATGAACCTCGAGTTCGGGGACGTGGCCTGCGCGTTCGACTGCAAGCCGAAGTACTCGATCTCGGACGTGTGCCGCGACGGCGTTGAGATCGACCGGATGGTGATTGAGACCGCGATCAATGAGCTCCCGTGCAACGTGGCGCTGCTGACGCGGCCGGAAAAAGTCGAGGACGCCCGGGAGCTGATGCCGGACAACATCGAGCAGATGCTGCGCGTGCTCGAGCAGATGTTTCCGTACGTGGTCTGCGATTTGCCGCGCTCGCTGAATCTGGCGACGGGTGCCGTGCTGAGCGACGTGGATCGGCTGCTGATCGTGCTGCAACTGTCGGTGCCCTTCATCCGCAATGCGACGCGGATTTATGACGCACTGCTGAGCGCGGGGATCGCGGAAGACCGCGTCGAGTTTGTCGTGAACCGCTATAGCGCGAATTTCGAGCGGATCACGACCGAGGAGGTCGAGCGGCACTTCAACCGTCCGATCTTCGCCCTGATTCCAAACGACTATCGCCGCGTGGTGGCTTCGCGCGACCTGGGGCACTCGCTGGCGGCCGACGCGCCGAAGAGCCCCGCCCGGCGGGCGATCCAGCAGATGGCGCGGCGGATCATCGATCATGCCGCCGAGCCCGTCGAAGAACCCGACGAGGGTGGGCTGATGGGGCTGTTCGGCAAGCGCCGCCCGAAGTAGGGGCGCGTGGCGGAGCCGACCAAGACGACGCCGCAGGCCGTGCGACTCCGTTCCCGTGGGCGGCACTGGCCGGCGCGCGTGGATCGATTATGATTCCGCTCGCGCGCCGCGGCCGCGAACCGCTGCCGCGGGCGGGCGTAGGTTTTGAGGAGGCATGGCCGGCGGCGGTTCGTAACGGCGCGGGGCAATGCCGATCGAAGGGTGAAACGCAGGCAGGAGTCGACGGGTCATGGCCAAACCGAGAGTGGGTGTCGTGGGTGGGGGCGTCGTGGGCAGCGCCATGCTGAACTTGTGCGGCCCGGAGACGGTCGTTTATGACCCGGCCAAGCCCGAGTTCGCCGGTAACAAGGGCAAGATCAACACCTGCGACGTGGTGTTCGTGTCGGTGCCGACGCCGATGCGCGACGACCGCAAGTGCGACACGTCGATCGTAGAGGAAGTGATCTCGTGGGTGGAGGCCCCGCTGATCATCATTCGCTCGACGGTGGCGCCGGGCACGACGGACCGCTTGTCCAAGAAGTATGGCCGCAACATCGTCTTTCAGCCCGAGTATCTGGGCGAGACGGTGGCGCACATGTTCGGGAACATGGCGGAGCGGCAGTTTGTCGTGCTGGGCGGGACGCCGGCGGCCCGCAGCCAGGCGGCGGACTTCTACAAGCACTACTATAACTCGATGGTCTACATCTACATGACCGACGCGCTGACGGCCGAGGTCTGCAAGTACATGGAGAACGCCTTTTACGCGGTGAAGGTCACGTTCGTGAACGAGTTCTACGACGTGGCGCAGGCCTTCGGGGTGGATTTCAACGAGCTGCGCGAGTGCTGGCTGGCCGACACGCGCATCAGCCGCGATCACACGTTTGTGTACCCGGACAACCGCGGCTTCGGCGGGAAGTGTCTGCCGAAGGACTGCAACGCGATCGTGCAGGCCTGCCAGGAGCGCGGCTACGAGCCGAAGCTGATGCAGGCGATGCTGAAGGTGAACGACGAGATGGTGAAGAAGAGCAAGGCGGTGTTCCGGTCGCAGCAGCGGTAGGGGGGCTGCGACCGCTGGGCAAATCGGCGTGGGAATGCGCCGGCGCGGTACGCGATCGGCGGGATTGCTGCGATTAAGCCGGCGGATGACGCTCGTTGAGCCGGGCGATCGCGCGGTTGTGCGCTCGACCGAGCAGCAGTTGTGCGAGCACGGCTCCCGCGAGCGCCAACGCCATGTCTTTCTGGGTGTCCCAGGCGTCACCCTGCAATCCGAGGAACGCGTCGGCAGCCTCGCCTGTGCTGATTGCGACCAGCCACTCGATCAACTCGTAGGCGGCGCTGATTCCCAGACAGACGCACGTGACTAATGTGAACAGCCAGCCACCGGAGTGCAAGGGTGTTCTGCGGAGCAGCAATTCGCGCGTCAGAACGGCAGGTACGAAGCCCTGCACGAGGTGTCCGAGGCGGTCGTAGTGGTTTCGGAACTGGTGCAGCGCGTCGCGGATCCAGTTGAAGAGCGGCACTTCGGCGTAGGTGTAGTGGCCACCGATGCACAGGATCGTCGCGTGGATCGCAATCAGCAGATAGGCGAGATTGGTCCAGCGGAAGCGGGCGGTGGCCAGCAGCAGGGGCACGCCGATCAGCACGGGAGTCACTTCCAGCAACCAGGTGAATCCATCGCGCGGCCCGATCGCCGACCAGAGCAGGACGAGCAACACGACGCAGAGCAGGGCGAGGCGCGGCCGGTCCGCCTGATCCAGCGTACGCCCATCGGCTGCGCGCCAGCGCTCGACGCGTTTTGCAACGACGTAGCCGCAAACGCCGCCAAACATCCAACCGGCGAAGCCGATCTGGCACCAGTGCAGCCAGGCGCGGCTCCAGTAGTCGCTCGAGCCGATCGCCGTGATCAGCGCCTCAGCGACTCCGGCGACGATGCCGACAACAATGCCCCACAGGACATAGGCACGCACGTTGATTGCATCGGCACCTGAACGACGCACGACGGCACCTTGCACGCTATGGCCAGGTCGCCGGATCGATCGAGCGTAACGATTGAGCGACCGTCAGCAGTGCGTCAGCTTCTTCGGCTGTCAGCGTGCCTACCAGCCGCAGAACCGCGTCTGGGGAACCTTGAGCAGCAGACTCGGCCGGCAATACCGTGACACGAACACGAGTTCCGTCAGCTAACGGAAGCGGCGCGTCGAGATCGATCCAGTCGGCATGCGCGGTCCCCTCGATTTCCATGTTGTGCCTCCGCGCAACGTACGGACCGCAGATTGTACGAATCCCCTAATAGGGTGCAGGCTTCACCATCTTCCGCAGCACCGTCTGAAGCACCCCGCCGTTGCGGTAATACTCAATCTCCACGGGCGTATCGACGCGGCAGCGCACCGTGAATTCCGTCTTCTTGCCCGAATCCGGGTGCGTTGCAACGACCTTCAAATCCTGCTGCGGCTTGAGCGAGTCATTCAAGTCTGCGAAGTCGAAAACCTCGTGGCCGGTCAGGCCGAGCGTCTCGCGCGTCTGCCCGTCGTTGAACACGCACGGCAGCACGCCCATGCCGATCAGGTTGCTGCGGTGAATGCGCTCGAAGCTGGTTGCGATCGCGGCCTTTACGCCCAGCAGCATGACGCCCTTGGCGGCCCAGTCGCGCGAGCTGCCCATGCCGTAGTCCTTGCCGGCCAGCACGATCGTCGGCGTGCCGGCGGCTTTGTAGGCCATCGCGGCGTCGTGAATCGACATGGTGGGGAGCGTCGGCGTCCCGCCGGCGTTGCCCGAATGCGCGGAACACGACGCGGACACCGGCGGGACGCCGATGCTACCCGGCGACGGAGAAGAACCGACCGGCGGGACGCCGATGCTACCCGGCGACGGAGAAGAACCGACCGGCGGGACGCCGATGCTACCCGGCGACGGAGAACCGACCGGTGGGACGCCGATGCTACCCGGCGACGGAGAAGAACCGACCGGCGGGACGCCGATGCTACCCGGCGACGGAGAAGAACCGACCGGCGGGACGCCGATGCTACCCGGCGACGGAGAACTGACCGGCGGGACGCCGATGCTACCCGGCGACGGAGAAGAACCGACCGGCGGGACGCCGATGCTACCCGGCGACGTAGAAGAACCGACCGGCGGGACGCCGATGCTACCCGGCGACGGAGAAGAACCGACCGGCGGGACGCCGATGCTACCCGGCGACGGAGAAGAACCGACCGGCGGGACGCCGATGCTACCCAGGTACGTCGTCACGCCGCCTTCGGTGCCCGGGGCGAGCAGATTGCGAAGGCGGACGTTGGCGAATGTGCCGCGGGTCATGACGCGGTCGTTGCCGCGCCGGCTGCCGTAGCTGTTGAAGTCCGCCTTGGTCACGCCGAGTGACTTCAGATAGTCGCCCGCCGGCGACTTTTCGGCGATGTCGCCCGCCGGGCTGATGTGGTCGGTCGTCACGCTGTCGCCGACCATGACGAGGCAACGAGCGCCGCGGATGCCCGCGATCGGCGAGGGCTCGCGCGAGAGATTCTCGAAATAGGGCGGGTGCTGGATGTACGTGCTCTTCTCGTCCCACGCGTACACGTCGCCGCCGGCGATCTTGATGTTTCGCCACTCGGCGCTGCCCGTGAAGACATCGGCGTACTGCTTGCGGAATTGCTCGGGTGTGACGAAGCGCTCGACCGCGTCGTTGATCTCCTGCTGGCTGGGCCAGATGTCCTTCAGGAAGACAGGCTTTCCGGCTTTGTCCGTGCCGAGCGGCTCGGTCGTCAGGTCGATGTCGGTCGTGCCGGCGAGAGCATAGGCAACGACGAGCGGCGGCGACGCGAGATAATTTGCTTTCACGTGCGGATTCACGCGGCCTTCGAAGTTGCGGTTGCCGCTGAGCACGCTGGAGGCGACCAGGTCGGATGACACGACCGCGTCGCGAATGTGGTCGGGCAACGGGCCGCTGTTGCCGATGCACGTCGTGCAGCCGTAGCCGACGGTGTTGAAGCCAAGCTGGTCGAGGTATTGCGTGTAGCCGGCCTTATCGAGGTAATCCGTCACGACGCGCGAGCCGGGCGCGAGGCTGGTCTTCACCCACGGCTTTACTTTCAAGCCCTTCTCCGCAGCCTTTTTTGCGATCAAGCCCGCCGCGAGCATCACACTCGGGTTGCTGGTGTTGGTGCAGCTTGTAATCGCCGCGATGACGACCGATCCGTGCTGCAATTCGAACGTGTGGCCGTTGTCGCGCACGCTCGCCTTACGCGACAAATCCGCGTCTTTCAATTCGAAGCCGCGGTTCTTGATCGGAGCCTTCAGCGACTCGTGGAAGACCGCTTTCATGCGCGAGAGCGGCACGCGATCCTGCGGGCGTTTCGGTCCCGCCAGGCTCGGCTCAACCGTCGAAAGGTCGAGATCGAGCGTCGCGCTGAACTTCGGCGTTGGCGATGCGTCGGTGCGGAAAAGGCCCTGCTCCTTGCAATAGCGCTCGACCAGGTCGATTTCCTCCGCGGTGCGGCCGCTGAGACGCAGATAGCGAAGTGTCTGATCATCGACCGGGAAAAAGCCGCAGGTCGCGCCATACTCCGGGGCCATGTTCGCGATTGTCGCGCGATCCGCGACGCTCATGCTGCTGAGACCCTCGCCGTAAAACTCGACGAATTTCTCAACCACGCCAAACTTGCGGAGCATTTCCGTAACCATCAACACTGCGTCGGTCGCCGTTGCCCCCTCGCGCAGCTTGCCGGTCAGGCGGAAGCCGATCACCTCGGGCATGAGCATGTACATGGGCTGGCCCAGCATGGCGGCTTCGGCTTCGATGCCGCCGACTCCCCAGCCGAGCACACCCAGGCCGTTGATCATCGTCGTGTGGCTGTCGGTGCCGACCAGCGTGTCCGGCATCGCGACCGTTTCGCCGCCGACGTCTGCCCGCAGCACACACTTGGCGAGGTATTCGAGATTGACCTGATGCACGATGCCGGTCGCGGGCGGCACGACGCGGAAGTTGTCGAACGCCTTCTGCCCCCAGCGCAAGAATTCGTAGCGCTCGCGGTTGCGATGGAATTCAAGCTTGGCGTTCAAATCGAGCGCGTTCGACGTCGCGTAGTGATCGACCTGCACCGAGTGATCGATGACCAGATCGACGGGGATGATCGGGTTGATCTTCTTCGGATCGCCGCCGAGCTTGACCATCGCGCTGCGCATCGCCGCCAGATCGACCACGCACGGCACGCCGGTGAAATCCTGTAGCACGACGCGGGCGCACTTGAACGGAATCTCCTGATCGCCGGGCTTGGCGGGGTTCCAGCTCGCGACGGCTTTCACGTGGTCTTCCAGCACGCTGAAGCCATCGACATTGCGCAGCACGGCTTCGAGCAGGATGCGGATTGAGTACGGCAAGCTCGATAGCGAGCCGACGCCGGCGAGTTCGAGGGCGGCGAGGCGGTAGATGTTCACGTTGCCGGCGGCGCTCTTCAGGCTTGATTTCGCGTGGAAGGGGTCGGGGCGTGCGCACATGGTTCGGGCGTCTCCAGGATTGTCGATCAAAACGCAGGATTCTACGACAATTGGCGCGGAAAGCGCGAGTCGTTTTTCACGAGCGGGTGGTGCAGCCGAGGCGGTGGTGGCAACGGGAGCGTGGCCACGGAGCGCCGGCGGTACGTGGCCACGGAGCGCCGGCGCTACGGGGCACAGCCGGGGCGGCTGTGCTACATGACTTCCGCGCGGGCTATTCGCCCTTGAGCAGCGTGATGATCTGGCCGGCGACGCCGTTGGCGATCGTGTTGAAGAACGATGTCGCCGCGCTCTGCGCGACAGCGTTGCGCGAGCAGGTGGCGCCGCTCAGCAGAGGGCACAGCGCCAGGGTGACAACCATGATCCAGCCGGTCGTTCGTCGCGAATTCACGCCTAATCCTCCAGGCATTCGGGCGACGGAACTGGCAGCGCCGCGCCCGCCGGAGACATTATCGTCGATTCCGATCGAGAACAAAAGCGCGGCGGGGCGGGTCGCAGGAGGCTCGGAATCCGGGTCACGTGTGCCGCGGGGGTTGTCACGGTGTGGAGCACTGACGCGCGTGGAGAGCAGCCGGCGGCGGCTGCTCTCCACGCTTTTCGCGCAGCCGGGGGCGGCTGCGCTACACGGGCGGCGCTGCGGTCAGCCGCCGAGCAGGCAGTCGACAAAACCGTCGATGTCGAAGCCGTCGGTAAAGCCGTCGCCGTTCGTGTCGCCGGCGCAGGGCGAGCAGGGTGTCCCGCCGCCGGAAAGCAGTGCGACGAGCGGGTCGACGTCGAAGCCGTTGATGGAACCGTCGCAGTTGACGTCGCAGGCGTGTTCGAGCGGGCAGGGGTCGCCGCTATCGGGCAAGCCGTCGTTGTCGTCATCGTCGTCGCAGGCGTCGCCCTGACCGGCGTTGTCGGTGTCGAGCTGGTCGGGGTTGAAGATTTCGGGGCAGTTGTCGGCGCCGTCCGGGAGTCCGTCGCCGTCAAAGTCCTCGATGAGCGGCCAGGGGTCCTCGACGTCGGGGATTCCGTCGTTGTCGTCGTCGACATCCTGGGCGTTACCGATGCCATCGCCGTCGGTGTCGGCGTCGAGCAGGGTGAGTTCGATCAGGTCGAAACCGCCGGCGGGGTTGGGCGCGGGGTTGAAGAAGAGGTCGTTGAAGGGGAGCCAGTCGTGAGCCATGCAGCGCAGTTGCGTGACTTTCGGGCCGCCGACGCCCGGACCGTTGAACTGGTAGTGCAGGTCAAAGAAGCTCTGGGCTGGAAAGTCGGGGGTGGGGATGGTCTGTTCGACGCTTCCGGGCGAAATCTGGAAGGGGTCTTCCATCAGTTGGTATCCGGGCGGGGTGATACTGACGAGGCTCATCGAGATGATCTCGATGGGAACCTCGGTCAGGCCGTCGAAATCGAGGTCGCCTGCCGGCCCGTGACGCAGCACGCAGCCACCCTGCATGAGCACCTGTCCGATGGGGTTTCCAAACTGATCGAAGAGGTCGACGCGGGCCATGCACATGGCGCTGCGCTCGCTATTGGGAGCATACGAGAGCTTGAGGTTTTCCTTGAGCTTCTTGATCAGGCGCTTGATCTCGTTGAAGAAGCCGGTGTCGTGGTCCTGAAACGGCAGGCTTCCGCCCGGCACGCCCAGCACGAGCATGCAGTAGAGCTTGGCGTGGACGAGCTCGTGCACGATCAGCTCGCGGATCGGATCGCCGTCGATGGTGGATGTGCGGAGCGAGTCCTTGCAGAAGATCTTGATTTTGACGACCTGCGTGCCGGAGGCGTTCTTCTTGTCGGAGGTGTAGGTGTACGCGGCGTTGCCGTCATAGATCTTGCCAGCTTCCTCCTTGAGCTGGTCGTTGGTCTTGCCGGTGCCGAGGCCGTCGGTGTCATCGACGTATTTCTCGATGAACTGCTCGCGCGTGACGACTTCGATCTCGACGTCGACGGGCTTCTCCTTGTCGTCGGGCACGTGGTCCCGGACTTGCGCGTCGATATCGGATGTGACGCCGGCGGTGGCGCCGATCACGTCGTTGATGATTCCCTGCAGGTCGTTGTAGATGTCATTGGGGACCTGTCCCTCCGGGCAGGGGTTGGCGGCGGGGCCCTTGTTCACGGGCTTGAACACGGTCTGAGCCTGCGCCGCGGCGCACGCCAGCAGCGCGAGCGCGATGGCCCACTCCGGCCCAACGTGCCGACGCGCGCGTCGCGATTCCGCCCATCCCGGTGCCTGGAGGTTGCGTGCAGTGGTGGTTGTAGCGAATCTCATCGGATCTCTCCTCGCTCGGTTGAACGGGTCATCCCTGTCCAACGACGGATGTGGTCTTGACGGCAATCAGACCGGTCCCGACCGGCCTGCCCGAGTACAGACGACGCCAGGATACCAACGCTGACGCAAGCGGGCCTAACTCCTTGCGCTTGCGGGCTCCTACTGGTAAGGCGACAATCCGGCGGGAACACTGCAAACTCGTCGGGCTTTTCTTCGGTGAAATGGCGATTATGGCTCCCGACGCCTCATCACAGGACGTGGCCGCGCTGCTCGACGCCGTCGGAAGGGGCGATTCTGCCGCGCTGGAGCGGTTATTTCCGGTCGTTTACGACGAGCTGCACCGGCTGGCGAGCGGGCTGATGCGGGGTGAACGGCCCGACCACACGCTTCAACCCACGGAATTGGTGCACGAGGCATTTCTGCGGCTGGTCCGGCCTGGTGCCGACGGCAAGGGATTCGAAAACCGCCGGCACTTTGTCGCCACCGCCGCGGTCGCCATGCGGCGGATACTCATCAACCACGCGCGGGCACGTGACGCGCTGAAGCGCGGCGGCGGGCAACCGGCCGTGGCGCTGGAGGATGCAGCGGCGATCTTCGAGAGCCGGGCGGTGGATCTGGTGGCGCTGGACGAACTGCTGGACGAACTCGCGCGGCTCGATCCGCTGCAGGCCCGGCTGGTCGAGCTGCGGTTCTTCGGCGGGATGTCGTTCGAGGAGTGCGCGGCGGTGCTGGGGGTTTCGGCGCGCACCATTTACTACGAGTGGGCCCATGCCCGCGCCTGGCTGCGCGGGCACCTGGCCAGCGAGTGAGCGATGGACAAGGAGCGCTGGAGTCAGGTCAAGGCGCTCTTTCAGGCCGCGCTGGAGCGACCGCCGGAGCAGCGCGCCGCGTTTCTGTCGCGTGAATGCGCCGATGAAACGCTGCGCAACGAAGCCGACCGGCTACTGCGGCTGCACGACTCATCGCCCGAGTTTCTGGAGTCGCCGATCGGCTCGGCTGACGCGCCGCCCGGCGATCGGCTGATCGGCCAATCGCTGGGGGGATACGTGATTCGACGTCGTATCGGCGCCGGCGGCATGGGCGTCGTGTACGAGGCTCAGCAGGAGCAGCCGCGGCGACTCGCGGCAGTGAAGGTGATTCGCCCAGGAATCGCCTCGCCGCAGATGCTGCGGCGCTTCGAATACGAATCGGAAATCCTGGCCAGGCTCCAGCATCCGGGAATCGCGAACGTCTACGCCGCCGGGACGTTTGATCTGGGTGACGGCGCACAGCCTTGGTTCGCCATGGAACTGATCCGGGGGCTGCCGCTGGATGCGTACGTCCTGGAGCGTGGGCTGCCGACCCGCAAGCGGCTCGAGCTCCTGCTGCTGGTTTGCGACGCCGTCCAGCACGCCCACCAGCAGGGAGTGGTGCATCGCGATCTCAAGGCGGCGAACATCCTCGTGACCGACGCCGCGCCAGACTCTCAGGGTCGATCTGCCGTTCCGCCGCTCCCCCAGCCGAAAATCCTCGATTTCGGTGTCGCCCGCGTCAGCGGCTGGGAAGCGCAGGCGACCATGCACACCAGCGCGGGCGAGCTGGTCGGCACACTCAGTCACATGAGCCCCGAGCAGCTCGCGGGCAAACCCGAAAACGTGGATGCGCGCAGCGACGTCTACGCGCTGGGCGTCATGACCTACGAACTGCTGACCGGTCGGCTACCGCACGACGGGAACAGCACGGCGGCGGAGCTGATCCGCGCCATCGAGCAGGACGCCCCCCGCCGAATGGGAGACATCGTCCCATCATTGCGCGGCGATCTGGACGTGATCGTCGCCAAGGCGCTCGAGAAGGACCGCGCCCGGCGCTACGCGTCCGCGTCGGAACTGGCGGCGGACATGCGGCGGTACCTGAATAATGAAACGGTGCTGGCCCGACCGCCCACCGCGTTCTACCAACTTCGCAAGTTCGCGCGTCGTAACCGCGGCCTGGTGAGTGGCGTGGCGGCGACGATGGTCGCGCTGACGGCCGGCCTGGTGTTATACGCCCGCGAGGCGAACCGCGCGCGTCAGGAAGCCGCACGTTCCCGCTACGAGGCCGACAAGGCGACTGCGATCAACAACTTCATCACCAATGATTTCCTGATGAAGCTCTTGGCCGCGGCAAATGCGACCGATGGAGCAGAGCGGCTGCCCGTCGCAGAGCTGGTCGACCGCGCCGCCGAGCAGGTCGGCGTCATGTTCGCCGAGCAGCCGCTGGAGGAGGCCGCCGTGCGCAACGAGGTCGGCACGATCTACTACAACCTGGGCGCCCTCGAACCCGCCGCGCGGCAGTTCACGCGCGCCTTGCAGCTCTGGGAAGCGCAGCTCGGCCCGGATCACGCCGACACGCTCAAGGCGGTCAACAACCTCGGTCAGTCGGCGGCGGCGCTGCGACAGACCGATGAAGCCGAGAAGCTCTATCGCCGGGCGCTGGACGGGCGGTTGCGCGTTCTGGGCGAGAATGACTTCTACACGCTTGCGTCGATGAACAACCTGGCGGAATTGCTTCGGGTGACGGACCGCGAGGATGAGGCGGAGGCCCTGCTGCGCCGGGCGCTGGCGGCGTCTCGACGCGTTCTCGGCGAAACGCACAAGCACACGCTGATCACGATGGCCAACCTGGGCTCGCTGCTGCTCGATCGCGACGAAACGGATGAAGCCTTGAAACTGCATCGACAGGTCTACGAATCAAGCCGCACGACGCTGGGCGAGGATCACGTGACCACGTTGATCGCCGGGACGCGGCTCGGACAGACGCTGCGCAAGGCCGGGGCTCTGGAAGAAGCCGAGAAGCTGCTGATCGACGTCGTCAGGATGTGCAAGCGGGCGCGCGGCGAGGACAACGGCGACACCATCACCGCGCGGCGCGGGCTGGCGCGCGTGTACATCGCCCAGGGCAAGCACGAACAGGCGGCCGCGCAGCTTGCCGCGGCCCTCGATGGCGCCCGGGCGCTGCCCAATCGCAACGACCGGCTCGAGCGATCGATTCAGCACGATCTCGCCGCGCTGCCGCAGACGCAGCCGGCGAGCGCCCCGCCGTAACGCGGCGAGCTCGCAGCGTGCGTGTTGGGGTTCGGCTGGGAACGATTGGTCGCGCGACGGCCATCGCGCGTGGTCGAACCCCTCCATTCAGGCTCGCTCCTCGCTCGCCTTCATGGTCGGGGTTCGGCTGGGAACGATTGTTCGCGCGACGGCCATCGCGCGTGGTCGAACCCCTCCATTCAGGCTCGCTCCTCGCTCGCCTTCATGGTCGGGGCTCGGCTGGGAACGATCGTTCGCGCGACGGCCATCGCGCGTGGTCGAACCCCTCCCTTACGGTCGGGGTTCGGCTGGGAACGATCGTTCGCGCGACGGCCATCGTGCGTGGTCGAACCCCTCCATTCAGGCTCGCTCCTCGCTCGCCTTCATGGTCGGGGCTCGGCTGGGAACGATCGTTCGCGCGACGGCCATCGTGCGTGGTCGAACCCCTCCATTCAGGCTCGCTCCTCGCTCGCCTTCATGGTCGGGGTTCGGCTGGGAACGATTGTTCGCGCGACGGCCATCGCGCGTGGTCGAACCCCTCCATTCAGGCTCGCTCCTCGCTCGCCTTCATGGTCGGGGCTCGGCTGGGAACGATCGTTCGCGCGACGGCCATCGTGCGTGGTCGAACCCCTCCATTCAGGCTCGCTCCTC
>JAJVHV010000030.1:148821-207637 GCA_022072445.1 Phycisphaerae bacterium
TCGGCTGGGAACGATCGTTCGCGCGACGGCCATCGCGCGTGGTCGAACCCCTCCATTCAGGCTCGCTCCTCGCTCGCCTTCATGGTCGGGGTTCGGCTGGGAACGATCGTTCGCGCGACGGCCATCGTGCGTGGTCGAACCCCTCCATTCAGGCTCGCTCCTCGCTCGCCTTCATGGTCGGGGCTCGGCTGGGAACGATTGTTCGCGCGACGGCCATCGCGCGTGGTCGAACCCCTCCATTCAGGCTCGCTCCTCGCTCGCCTTCATGGTCGGGGCTCGGCTGGGGGCGCTCCCGCGTGCGACCACGCGCGATGACCGGATCATCCGCCGGTCAACATCTCCACAAACCGGTCGATGTCGAAGCCGTTGAACGACCCGTCGTAGTTCACGTCGCCGACCACGTTGGGATCGATCTCGGGGAACAGCGCATAGTACTTCCCGTCCGGGTCGGTCAGGGCCAGCACGAACGGATCGATGTCGAATCCGTTGATCGAGCCGTCGCCGTTCATGTCGCCCCGGTCGATCGGCATCAGGTCCACGCCGTCGAGGCCCACGGCGGCCGTCGGCGGGGCGAAGCGGCGGGTCAGGTCGGCGTTGCGCATGATGACCCAGCCGTCGGTGCTGAGCAGGTCGCCATCGCTGATTGCGCCGTAGACCGCATCGGTGAATCCCTCCTCCAGCGAGAACCAGATGTGGCCGCTCTGCCACATGTAGAGTCCGTCGAGACCGAGGTCGGGCGGCAGCGGTCCGACCGGGTGGAAGCGCGCCAGCAGATCGACGTTGCGCATGAAGATGAATCCGTCGCGGGCGCAAAGCACGTCGCCGTGGCCGACCATCTGCCCCAGCGACTGCGAGAAGAAGTCCCACTCTGTCGAGAAGTACCAGCCCTGGCATGGCCAACCCCACGTGATCGCGTCGAGCCCATAGTCGGCCGGCGGCATAGGCACAAAGTTCGCCAGCAGCTCGGCGGCGCGGGCCACGATCCAGCCGCTCTCGGACAGCAAGTCGCCATCGGAGAGCCAGCCCAGCGTCTCGCTGAATACCGGCACTTCGGACGAGAACCAGGCTTCCCACCCGGGTGGCGTGTCCTTGATGGCGCGATAGAGCGCGTCGAGGCCGACGTCGGGTGCCGGCGGCTCGATGCCGAGGTCGGCGGTCAACTGTGCGTTCGTGCGAATCACGTAGCCCAGCGTGCTGAGCATGTCACCATCGCTGATCACCTCCGAACGGCCGGGCGAGAATGGCACCTCCGAGGTGAAGAGCACCGGCGTGGCTGGCGCGGCGATGATGTGCATCTGATACCACGAGTCGCCGCCGCTGGGCGACTCGATCACCTCGATCTCGATCATGGGCAGCAGGGTCGAGATCAGCACCAGCCCGCTGTCCATGTGAATGAGCTGGTCCCAGATCGACACGTCGAGCTGCATGCGCTGATATCCGGTCAGCGCGTCGTTTTGATACGTGCCGCCGCCGCGGACGAGCTCCACGCTGTCGGGGCTGAACCCACGGAAGCGCAGCACCTTGTGTTGATTCGCGAGCGGATCGGGCCAGAGGTCAAACGTGCCGGCCAGCGGCGTGACGGAAATCCCCCCGCCGGAGTCGTGAAACGTCAGAACCGTGCCCTCCAGCAGGCGATAGCGGGTTGGCTCCTGAGCGGCGGCACGCGGCACGGCCAGAAAGGCGACCGCGCCTGTGAGAGTCAGAAGTGTGAGGCGGATTCGAGCTAACATGGGCGAGCTCCTTTACGCCGCTCGCGGCGGCGCGATTCCGCCGGCACGGGGAGCATGAAGCCGCCGACGTGCGGCGGAGATTGACGACATTCGTCGTCAGAGACCTGGATGTGTCCTTCGCCCCTTCATCGTGGCACGACGTGCGCACGGGCGCGGCTCGCGACCCGCCGCGCGCGGTGCGCGCCGACGGCGCACCACGTCGAGCACCCACATAAGAGAGTATTCACCAGGAATTCGCGCACGGCAAGCGCACGGCGGGCCGATCTGCCGCGGGTGCCGCCCGCGCGGTGCCGGCGGGACAGACCGAACCGGCCTTATGCCCGGAGCGACTGAGAATTCCCGGGGTCGAACGGGCCGACCCGCCCGAGCCTGAGACGCAGAATGTCCGCCACACCCGTATTGGGTGTCGCGCAGTTTCCGAAGGACTACACTACTGTACTGCCTCGCAAGCGTGCCACCGTATCCAGCGTGGGGAGCATCGGCCTCTGGCCCGTGCGGTCGTGGATTTCACACCGGCCAGATGGCCGGTGCGGTCGTGGATTTCACACCGGCCAGAGGCCGATGCTCCCCGTCCACATGTTGCGATTTCCTGAGGCACTACACTAGCCTGCCGGTCAAGCGATCCCGGAGCCATTCGACATGTTCCAACGGACTTTCAGCGGCGCGCCGTGGGAGAAGACGGTCGGCTACTGCCGCGCACTGCGGGCGGGCCGCAGCGTGTACGTCACCGGCACCGCGCCGGTGGCCGAGGATGGGTCGGTGTTCGCGCCCGGCGACGCCTACCGCCAGGCGCAGCGCTGCTTCGAGATCATCGCCGCCGCCCTCCACCGGCTCGGGGCCGAGCCGCGGCACGTCGTGCGAACGCGGCTGTTTGTGACCGATATCACGCACTGGAAGGAGTTCGGCGCCGCGCATCGTGAGTTCGTCGGCGAGCACCCGCCCTGCACGACGATGGTGGAAGTCCGGCGGCTGATCGATCCCGCGATGCTCGTCGAGGTTGAGGTCGATGCGGTCGTCGACGATGAGGCCGCAGATCCGCAGCCGGGCTGACGAAATACGTCGCAAATGCGGGCTAGTTCGGAATCGTGTTCAAGCCGTGGCTAGGCGCAGGCCCGAACCCGCCATGCCCGGAGAGGTTGGCGAGCGTGTCGACAAACACCCATCTACGGCAGCGATTCGGTATTGCGACCATTCGGCCGCTGAGCGGCGTCGCCGCGGCACTGACGGTCAGTTTCGGCGTTGTACCGGTGGGCTGCGTCGGCCCTCAGCACGTTTGCCCGATCAACCGTGTACCGATCATCTTCACCACGCCGGGCGACCCGGCCAGCGGCGAGATCGGCGGCATGGTGCTGCCGGTCGTACACGAGGGCCGCGTGCGATACCTCGCGGTGGACACCGGGTCGGCGCTGACGTTCCTCTACCTGGGCCGGCACGGGCCGGAGTTTCTGCCGCGGGCGGGGACGGTGCGGATCGGATGCGAGCGGCTGCCGCTGCCGGGGCGCGCGTTCGACGCCGACGACGAGACTGGCATCGGCATCATCGGCGTGCTGGGTGCGGACTACTTCGTGACGGTGCCATGTCGCTTCGATCCGGCGGGCGGGCTGGTGACGCGGTTTCCGGACCGCCGGCGTTCTCCGGCGACCCAGCCGTCGCACGGCGCCCAGATTCCATTCGAAAACGTCGGCGGACACGTGGTGGTGCGATTGAACGTTGACGGTCACGAGCTGCGGCTGCTATGGGACACCGGTTGTCCGCATCTGCTCTGGCTTGGCGCCGAAGGCGGAGCCGGTGATCAGACCGTCACCGGGCAGGACGTTGCCGGCGGGCAGTTTACCATGCACTCCGGGCACGCCACCTTGCGAATCCCCGGCGAACCGCCGCGCGAGATCGTCGCGCTGCGAGTCGGCAGCTTCCCTTACCTGGAAGGTACGATCGAGGCACTCGGCGGCGGCATCGACGGGCTGGCCGGGCAATCCGTGTTCGGAACGCGGAGCATGTTCTTCGACCCCGCGGCCAGCGTGATCCGCCTCGGGCCGGCACCCGTCCCGAACCGGCGCGGCGGGGAGGAGAGGGAGGATCAGGAGTGAGCGACGCGTTCCTCGCGGCGGCGATCGACGAAGCCCGGACAGGCTTGTCGGAGGGGGGTATCCCGATCGGCTCAGTGCTGGTGATCGACGGCCAGATCGTCGGCCGCGGGCACAATCGCCGCGTGCAGCGCGGCAGCGCCATCCTGCACGCCGAGATGGACGCCATCGAGAACGCCGGCCGGCTTGCGGCCCGTGATTATCGCCGGGCGACGCTTTACTCGACGCTCTCGCCGTGCGACATGTGCAGTGGCACCGCGCTGCTCTACCGCATCCCGCGGATCGTCATCGGCGAGAATCGCACGTTCCGCGGTCCCGAGCAGCTTCTGCGCGCCCGCGGCGTTGAAGTGACGGTGGTCGATGATGCGGAATGTATCGAACTGATGCGCGCCTTCATCGCCGCCCACCCGGCGCTCTGGAACGAGGACATCGGCGAATAACTTGCCGCGTCCGTGCCGGCGAACAGGCCCGCCGGGAGCGACACAGCGGTTCCGCTCCGGAGCAGACGTGATCCGACCGCGGCGGCGGCCGCCCGCCGGCGGGCGCTCGCTTCCGTCGGCCCGCCGGGTCTCGTAGAATCGCCCGAATATCGGTTGCGGGTCGCGCGGCGGACTGGTTCGCCGCGGCTGGAACCGCCGCACCGGCGCTGGCCGGGGAGTGCCATCGACGTGCTGAAGTTCAGTTACGTCAAGGAGCTGTTGCCCGACGATCTGCGGCTCGATTGCGCCTACGCCGTGGGCAGCGACGGCGTGCCGCTGCGGGCGGACATCCGCCTGGCGGACGGCATCGTTCAATGCAGTGCGCGGACCAGCGACCCCTACGGGCTGGCGCTGCTCTGGCCGGTGCGCGAGTTCGGCTCGATTCTGCTGGAGACGACGCGCCTGCCGCCGCGCGACGCACCTTACAACCTGCACGTCGAGCTGGCCCGGCATCGGCTGCTGCGGATCAACCTGAAGCGCGAGGAGTGGGGGCTGTTCGACTATCCAGGCATCGACGAGCTGGCCGCGATGGTCGACGAGGCCCGCGCACTGTTCGTCGAGGCCATCAAGCTGCGCAGCGACGACCGCCGGGCGGCCGAGTTCGCCGACCGCTCCCTGGCGCGGGCCGTGCTGGGGTCGGAGAAGTTCTGCCAGTTTCACGCCTCGGTCTTCCTGCAGCGCCGGCAGCAGAGCGGCGGCTTTGCGCGGCGGTTCCTGGGTGTCACGACGCCGCTGCCCACGCCGACCAACGGCGTCGTTGCGCAGCTGGCGGAGGCGTTCGAGTTCGTTCGTGTTCCCTTTGTCTGGCGCGAGATTCAACCCAAGGAGCAGGGGGTTTCCTTCGCCGGGCCCGACGCCTGGGTCAAGGCGTGCGGCGCGGCAAAGCTCCCGATCCGCGGCGGGCCGCTGCTGAACTTCGGCATTCGATCCGTCCCCGACTGGATGTACATCTGGGAGAATGACTACGACTCGATCCTGGAGTACGCGCGCGAGCACGTCCGGCGGACGGTCAAGCGCTTCGCGTCGGCGATCTCGAGCTGGGACGTGGTCAGCGGGCTGCACGCGGGCAACGTGTTCGACTTCAGCGTCGAGCAGATCATGGAGCTGACGCGTACGGCGGCGCAGCTCACCAAGCAGCTCGCGCCGCGGGCTCAGGTCATCATCGACCTGACCCAGCCGTGGGGCGAGTATTACGCCCGCAATCAGCGCACCATCCCGCCGCTGCTCTACGCGGAGATGGCCGTGCAGAGCGGCATCAGCTTCGATGCATTCGGTCTTCAGTTTCTTGTCGGCAGCGACTCGTTTTACGTCCGCGACATGTTTCAGGTCAGCTCGCTGATTGATCGCCTGGCAAATCTGGGCAAGCCGCTGCACATCACGGCGGTGGCCTGCCCGTCCGCGGCTCCGGCCGACCCAGCCGGCGTGTGGCGCCGTCCGTGGTCCGAGGAAACGCAATCCGAGTGGCTCATCACCACGCTCGAAACGGTCCTCTCCAAACCCTACGTCGACAGCGTCTGCCTGCGAGACCTGGCTGACGGTCCCGACGCCGTCATCTCCCATGGCGGCGTTTACCACGCCGATCTCTCGCCCAAGCGGGCCGTCAAGGCGCTGATGGAGCTGCGCGCCCGGCTGCAACCCGATAAGAAATGAACGACGCGACGCGACCGCTGCTGCGCGCCCAAACGTCCGCCTGTGCGGCTGTGGCGCTGCTCGCCGCCGTTCTGGCCGAGGGCGTCCGTTATTCGCGAGACGCGCGGCGCACGCCGCTCGACAAGGAAACCGTCGCCTTCCGGCTCGATCCGAACAGAGCGAGCGCCGACGAGCTGATGCTCCTGCCGGGCATCGGGCCGGCCATCGCCCGCAACATCGTCGCGTACCGCGAAGCGCGGCCGGCACCGGCGTTTCGGCGGGCGGCGGATCTTGACCACGTGACGCGCGTCGGCCCGACCATCATCGCCCGGCTGCGGCCCATGCTCTCGTTTCCACCGGAACGGACCGCCGCATCCGCCGCGCCGCACGACGCCGGCGGCGAAGGACGCGATCGCACGGAGCGCGCCCCGTGATCGCCCCGCTGCCCGTCGTTTTCGAACCGATTTTCAAGCCCAAGCCATGGGGCGGTCGCCGCTTCGAAACGCGGCTTGGCAAGCGTCTGCCCGCCGGGGCGTCGATCGGCGAGTCGTGGGAATTGGTGAGTCTCGCGGGCGACGAGTCGCGCGTCCGCGGCGGCCCGCTGGCCGGAACATCCGTCGCGGAGCTGGTGGAACGCTGGGGAAGCGACTTGCTCGGCGGCGCGGCGCTGGTCGACGGGCGATTCCCGCTTCTGCTCAAGTACCTCGACGCGGCTGAAAACCTCAGCGTGCAGGTTCATCCGCAGCCGGGGGCCGGCGGCGGACCGGTGAAGCACGAGAGCTGGTACGTCATCGACGCCGAACCGGGCGCCTGCGTCTACATCGGCCTCCAGCCGGGCGTAACGCCCGAAGACCTGCACCGCGCGGCTGATTCGCCCGCCGTGGTCGAGCTGCTGCGGCGTCGCGCGGCCCGGCCCGGCGATTGCTTCTACCTGCCGAGCGGTGTGCTGCACGCCCTAGGCGCGGGCACGCTGGTGGCCGAAGTTCAGACGCCCTCCGACGTTACGTACCGCCTCTACGACTGGGACCGGCGCGACGCGCAGGGCCGGCCGCGCGAACTGCACATCGCCCAGGCCCTGGCGCATACGCGCTTCGACGTCGACGAAGCCGAGATCGTCACGCGCCGCAGACACGTCGCCAGCGTTTTCTCGACCGCGACGCGGCTGACCGTGTGCGACTCTTTCCTCGTTGAGAAAGTGCGCGTCATCGGCGGGACGAGCGACGAACTGCTTCATTCCGACATGGCGATCTGGATGGTCCTGCGCGGTTCGGGCGTGCTGCGCAGCGCGGCGGGTGAGTGTCCGTTCTCGACGGGCGATACGCTGCTGCTGCCCGCGCGGATGCCGGCAGCCCGCGTCGAAGCGCTCGACGATTGCGAGTGGCTCGACGTCAAGATCCCGGTCGCGAGTTCGCTGGGGGCGTTTCCCCACCCGCAGCGCGAGACGCCGCCGGCTCCGCGCGGCGCACCCGTTCCGCTCGCACGTCCGCGGCCACCCGGCGCGCCCGAATGAAAAAAGGGAACGCTCGATGTCATTCGAGCGCTCCCTTCGACGCTTGCGGGTGGAGCGGGCATCCGGCCCGCTGCTGTGGTGCCTGAAGGCAGGCAAGATGCCTGCGCCACCTTTACAGCCCCAGCAGCACGTTCACAAACGGCTCCACGTCCAGGCCGTTGACGTTGCCGTCACCGCTGAAGTCCGCGTTGGTGATGTCGCAGCCGGGATAGGTCGTGCCGAAGTCGCCCGGCGCGGTGATCGCCAGCAGGAACGGGTCGATGTCGAAGCCGTTGATCGCGCCGTCGCAGTTCATGTCGCCAAATTGCCGCGAAAAGACGGTGTTCACGTTGCAGGTGTAGGTGAAGCTGATGGGGTTCTCGGGGTCGTTCGGATTGCCGAGTTCGCCTTCGCCGGCCCAGGCCTGCCGGATACGGCCCGTGCCCGGCGTCTCAAACGTCACGACGCCACTCGACGTGCTGGGCAGCACGACCGGCGACGTCAGCCCGAACATGGAAAGGTCGCCTTCGAACGCGATTTCATAGTACTCGGTCGTCGTGAATTCGCCCGTGGCCGGGTTGTACGTTCCGCTCGACGAACCGGGCACGATGGTCACGGTGATGTCGCCGGTGTCGAACATTCCGAAGAGCAGCAGGGGCTCGATCTGCTGGTCGTAGTCCACGAAGCGGGCCGTGCCAGCGGCCGCGTCGAATTGGAGCACGAACTGCGTCTGGCTGATCTGCGCTTCGGAGGTTCCGCCGACGTCGCCAAAGTCGAGCGTGAAGGTGCTGATTTCCTGAAAATCCTGCTGCGCGGCGAGAAACCGCGAATCGGCGAGCGCCGACGCCGACAGCACGGCCGCGAGCGCGACGGCGCTGCTGATTACTCTGGTCATGTGGGTCATGTGGTCTGGGCTCCTTCCGACTGAAAGACTCAAGGCTCGCGCCGCCGCGCACGGACGCTCGACGCATCCGCATGCGGATGACATTCCGGTCAGGTCCGAGTGACGGGCAGACTATAACCACGCCGCGTCAGGGCGACAAGCGTCCGGCGGCCGGCCGGTGTCTGCTTCCGATGCGCCGAGTCGCCCGATAGAATCGTGTGATCACTCGCGGTTCGGCGGTGGCCGGCCGAGTGCTGGAGACTCCGTACGATGAAGTTGCCGCGCCTCGACGATCCGCCCCGCTTCCAGGGGCTGTACGTGTTTGATTTCGGCGAGTGGTGCGCCGTCGGCTATACCGCCGAGGAGATTGCCACACTGCTCGAATCCGAGCAATTCCGCGGCGGGAAGGTCTATCGCATCCAGCGGGCCTGGCCCGACGGGCGGATGGAGCTGCGCGGCGTCACGCCGGATCGCTTCCAGCTCGAAAGCGGCATGTTCTTCGGGCGGGCCGGGCAATCCGACGCGCTGCGCGATTTTCACGAATTGGCGGCGCTCGCCGACCGGCTGCCGCCGCCGTGCCGGGCGCGCGTGCAGGTGGCAGAGCTTGAATCGGCGGCGTGCCGATTCGTCACCGCTCTGCTCTACCCCGCCGAGTATGACGACGACGTGGGCGCGTGGTTGACGCGCGGCGGATTCAACGGCGGCGATACGGCGGAGGGTGGGATCAGCCTTGTCGGTGCCTTCGAGGCTGCCGCCAAGACCATGCTCGACCGGCGGCAACTCTGGCCGGCTGGTGCGGCGGCGCGCAGCCGCGAGGAGCTGTTCGCCAGCGTGCGCCGCGCCCTGCAGCGCTGACCCGTTCCGACCGGAGCCACGCGACGATGATTGCTCGATTCCGCCGAATCCTGCTGAACGTCGGCTGGTCGCTCGCGACGCTCGTCGCCGGAAGACGGCGCGCCCGCGCGTCGCGCGAGCAGGCTCAGCGCGGCGACTTTGGCACGCAAACGCGCTTGATGGGTGCCGCGCTCAACGGATTTGCCCGCGATCGGCTGCGCGGCCGCTGGCTGAGACTGTTCCGTTCCAGCGGAGACGATGTCGGGCGCGAGCCGCGCGGGACCCCGCCATGAGAAGCCTCGACTATCGCGCCGCCATGAACGCCACGGGCGAGATCGAAGTCGGCGCTCGGGCCGTGCGCCGCTTCCGCCGCCGGATGGCCGCCGCGCTGCTGGGTGTGACGCTGGTCGGCGCCGCGCTGCTACTCTACTTCACGCTGCGGGGCCAATCGCCGGCCGGCGGCGACGAGTATGAAGCCGACCTGCGCTGCATCACGTGCAGCCTGACCCAGACCCGTCGGATTCGAGCCGGTACGGAAGACACGCTGATGTGTCCGAAGTGTGGCCAGCGATCGCTGAAAGTCGTCTGGGCGTGCCGGCAGTGCGGATGGCAGTTTGTGCCGGCGGGCTCGGCGGATTTCGTTCGCTGCCCGAAGTGCCGGTCCAGCGCGGTGGGTTCGGCCGCCGCGGCCCGTCGCGACGCCGCCGCGCCGCCCGGTCCGACCACCCAGCCGAAACCCTGAAGCCAGACGCCGATGCCGCTTCGAACCGCCGTACTCACAATCTCCGACAGCCGCAGCCGCGGCGAAAAGCCCGACTTGGGCGGACCCGCGGTCGTCGACATGCTGGCGGCGCTTGACGCCGTCCTCGTGCATCGCGACGTCGTGCCCGACGAAGTGGGCACCATCCGCGCCGCCGTCGAGGCGTGGCTCGGACGCTGCGACCTGATCGTGACGACGGGCGGTACGGGTGTCGCGCCGCGCGACGTTACGCCCGACGCGCTCGGCCCGCTCATCGAGCGCAGCCTGCCCGGTTTCGGCGAGGTCATGCGGCTGCGCGGCTTCGAGGCCAACCCGCTCTCTGTCGCGTCGCGGAGTGGCGCTGGGATCGCCCGCGGGACGCTGGTTCTCTGGCTTCCGGGATCGCCCCGGGGCGTTCGCGAGTGCCTGGAGTGGCTCGCGCCGGCGATACGGCACGTCGCCGCGCTGCTCCACGGCACCGACGCCGGCCACTGACCGCAGGTCGCACAACTGCGGCCTGGATGGGATGAGTGGTGTGGCACAGGCTATTAGCTGGTGTGGCACAGGCTAATAGCCTGTGCCACACTGGTGTGGGACAGGCTATTAGCGGTGTGGGACAGGCTCTTAGCCTGTGCCACACTCACACTGGTGTGGGACAGGCTCCTAGCCTGTGCCACACTCACACTGGTGTGGGACAGGCTCTTAGCCTGTGCCACACACGCTCACACTGGTGTGGGACAGGCTCTTAGCCTGTGCCACGCTCACACTGGTGTGGGACAGGCTCCTAGCCTGTGCCACACACGCTCACACTGGTGTGGGACAGGCTCTTAGCCTGTGCCACGCTCACACTGGTGTGGGACAGGCTCCTAGCCTGTGCCACACTCACACTCGCGCACCGCGGTGAGCCGATAGAATATCCCGAAGCACCGCGAGTCGATTGCATGAGTCCGCCCCGTTCCGCGATCGTGATCGTCAACCCCGTCGCCGGCAGCGGCTACGCGCGCGAAATCGTAGCTTGCTTCCGACGCCGGCTCGATCTGAGCGGCGTCGAAACGGAGCTGGCGGTCTCATCCGGCCCCGACGAGCTGGTCCGTCTCGCTTCGCGCCCGCCGACGCCCGAAACGGTCGTGGTCGTCGCCGGCGGGGACGGCACGGTCCGTCACGCGCTGACGGCGCTTCGCGGCCGCCCCAACCCGCTGCTCATTCTCCCGGTCGGGACCGAAAACCTGCTCGCCACGCAGCTCGGCCTGCTGCCTGACGCCGAGGCGCTCTGGAACACGTTTGCCTTCGGGCGCGTCGCGCCGCTCGATCTGGCGACCGTGAACGGCCGGCTCTTCGCCACCAACGTCGGCGTCGGCTTCGACGCCGAGGTCGTCCGCCGCGTGGCCCGCCGCCGCCGCGGGCACATCACGCACTTCGATTACTTCTGGCCGCTGTGGCGAACGTTCTGGCAATATCGCTTCCCGCGTGTCCGCGTCGTGGCCGACGGCGGCGAGATCTGCGACGAGCCGGCGCTGGTTTTCGTCGGCAACATCCCGCGCTACGCCATCGGCCTGCGCATCCTGCGCGAAGCGCGCTGGGACGACGGGCTGCTTGATCTGTGCATCATGCGTTGCAGCCACCAGGCTCCGCTGCTCGAACACGCCTTCTGGGCGCTGCTTAACTGGCACGTCGAACACCGCGCCGTCATCTACCGCAAGGTCCGCCGCGTCGAGCTCCAATCCGCCCAGCACGTGCTGCTCCAGTCCGACGGCGACCCGGCCGGCGAGCTGCCCGCCGTCGTCGAGGTGCTGCCCGCGGCGATGCGCGTCCTCGTGCCGCCCTCGACGCCCGCGTCCGACGCCCGCTCGGCCGGATAGCCCGACGACGCGCAGGTGGAGCGTGCGGCGTCCGCGCGCCGCAGGATACAATTCATGCCTGTGAATCCGCAGCCCGCTGCTCATCCGTTCGATGTTTACGTCCGCCAGCCCGAAGCGCGGATTCGCCTGGCCGAGGCGGCCCTGCTGTTCGCGCGCGACCACTGCGCAACACTCAAAGTCCAGCCGTGGCTCGACCGCCTGGCCGGACTGGCGCAGCGCGTCCGTTCGTTCGACGGCGGCACGCACGCCCAGCGCGCCGAGGCGCTTCGCCACGTCATCGTCGAGCAGGAGCACTACACCGGCAGCCACGAGAGTTACCAGGATCCGCGCAGCAGTCTGCTGAACGAGACTATCGCCCGCCGAACCGGCATCCCCATCACGCTCGCGGTGATCTGGATCGACGTCGGGCGACAACTCGGCTGGAGTGTCGACGGGATCGGACTGCCCGGCCACTTCATCGTCCGCGTCGGCGACGCCGACGACGGCCTGCTGCTCGATCCGTTCCACGACGGCGCCGAACTGACGCGCGACGATTGCACGCGGCTCGTGCGGCGGCTGGTGGCGCAGCCGATCACGCTGACCGACGAGCACTTTGCCGCGGTCTCGACGCGCATGATCCTGATGCGCATGCTGAACAACCTGCTCGGCCTGGCACTGAACCGCCGCGACTGGAGCGCGGCGCTGCTGTGCGTCTCGCGGCAGCTGGCGCTGGCGCCCGACGCCGAGGAGCTTCACGGCCGGAGCGAGTTCATCCGTGCCCGGCTGGCCGAACAGAACTGAGCGGCGGCCGGCGCGGTCGCTTGCGGCTGGGACCTCTTGGGGGCGGCCCGTCGCTGCCGCTCCGGGTGTGGCATGTTCTCGCCGCCCGGCGTGAGCATGCCTCGCGAACGACGCACGTGTTGGCGGACAACCCGGCGCATCCCGCCCGCGGCGGCCACGCGGGCTACTCCGCGCGACGCTGCGGGTCGTGGAAGTAGAGAAACCGCCGCAGCCCATCCGCGCCGTGGCAGGTCGTACACGTGTTCGGGGGGGTGAACGGGCGCAGCATCGCCCGCTGAGCGCTGCGGACGACCGGGTCCGCCGCAGGCGCACAGGCGCCGCCGTGAGGAAGGTGGCACGTGCGGCAGGTGATCCGGCCGACGTCGGATTGATGTCCGAATTCATCGTACAGCGGCAACGTGACGGGCAGCGCGTCGATGGTGCGCATGTCCAGGGCCGGATGCGAGGCGATCGGCACGCTCGGGGCCGGACCGTTCGGGCGATGGCAGCCGATGCAGTAGCGGTCAGCGGCGTCCGCCATCAGCACGCCGGAAGCCGAACGCGACTGAACGTCCGGCGACACCGCGCCGAGCAACGCAACCGAAAAGAGCGGCGCGACGATCGCGTCCGCTGGGCCGTGGGGCGAATGGCAGGGCTGGCACGACGTGACCGTCCAGCCGCGCTCGGCCAGTGCCGCCGGATCGTGGGACGTAACGCTGATCAGCGCCTGCTGCGAATGGCACTTCAGACAGAGCTGAGTTTCCGAAGTGTGGCCGGTCGCCAGATCGGCCGCCGCGCGGACCAGATTCGGGCCGCTGAGCGGGCTGGCGTGCGGGTTGTGACACGTCGAGCAGCCGATCTCGCGCTTGCCTCCCACCGTCGCGAGCGGCAAGCCGCCGTTCGGATGATCGTCAGGCGCGCAGACCGGGTGTTGCAGCGCGTGCGCTCCGTTGTCGTCGGCGACGCTGCGGTGGCAGGCGAGGCAGGCCGCGTCCGTGGCGCGCGAGTCGCACACCGGTGCGACTCGGAATAACCCCGTCTGATCGTCGCCGTGCGGACGGTGACAGCTCAGGCAGCGGTCGGCGGGTCTGTCGGCGCGGCGGAGCGCGGCCGCCAGGTCAGCCAGGTGCGGCGCGTCCTTCCACGTCTCCTGGTTGAGCACGGCGTCGTGCGAGCCGCCGGCCAGCGCGGCCTGTTCGCTGTGGCAGACGGCGCACAATTCCTGCGGCGGCAGCGGCAGGTAGCTGGCGTGGCGCGCGTCGTGCGGGTTGTGGCAATCGACGCAGGCGAGGTGCGGATGATTGACCGATCCGAGCTGTTTGGTCTCGGCGCAGCGTCCCTGCTGGTGACACGTCGTGCAATGCCCCTTCGGATCGGCGCGCGTCGGTTCCGGCTCGCGGGCGTAGCGGTGGAACAGGTGGCAGGCGCTGCACGGCCCGCCGTCCGTCACGGTCATGCCGAGTCGATTGCGCTCGTCGGGAAACTTCTGCCGCAGGTCGTGTGACGAGCCGATCATCTCGGCGCGCTGCGAATGGCAGCGCAGGCAGATCTGACCGCCATGCAGGTCGTCGGCCAGCATGAACCGCTCGCCCTTGCCCTCGTGCAGCTTGTGACACGAAAGGCAGATCAGGCGGCCGTCGGGGCTGACGCGCGTGCCCATTTCGTGGATGGCGGCGAGCTGCTCGGCGTCGACGGGCGGGTTCACGGGGTGTTCGGTTGGACCGCCGCCGCGGAACATGCCGGGCCGCATCTGGTCGTGGCAGGTCAGGCACAGTTGGCTGTTGTCGGCGCCCATGACCAGTAGATGTTCGTGGCTGGCGCCGTGCGGCGTGTGACAGGTCTGGCAGGTCAGCTCGCGCGGGTTCGGGCCGACCTTGGCGCCCGCGGCGATCAGCTGCTGCGGGACGGGCCAGGGCATGCCGCCGGTCGGGTGCGTGCCGAAGCGCGGACCGCGCGTCTTGTCGGTGTGACAACTGACGCACAACTGGCTGGCGACATTGGGAACGCGCAGCACGACGGCCCGCTGCAGGTGCCCCTCGGGCGGACCCTGCCCATGCGCCGAATGGCACGTGCGGCAGGCCAGCTTCCCCTCCACCAGCGGCAGATGCCGCGGGACGGTCATGGTGGGGGGCGGGGCGACGTCGGTACGGTGGCCGTGCTCTTCCCACACGCGATGGCGCGAGTCGGCGACGCTCGAATCGTGGCACGAGAGACAGCTTTCGCTGCGAGCGACGAGCGGGTCTTCGGCGGATGAGCTGGGGCGCAGGAGGAGCTCGGTGTCGCGGCCTTCGACGAAGGGCGGCATCCACTCGAGGTGGCAGATCGTGCAGGCCCGCGCCTGCTGGCCCACGCCGCTGCGCGTCCGCTGCGCCGGCCCGCGCGGCAGCGCGCGGGCGGACGCGCCGATGTCGACCACCGCGACGCGCGCCGCGCGCAGCTCGACCACGTAGAGCGCGCCGTCGGGACCGAAGCTCAGACCGAGCGGGCCCTCGAAACGCAGCGGCGCCCCAGAGTCATCACGCAGTACATCCAGCGCCGCGCCGTTCGGCCGAAAGGCCTGGATCACACCCACCACGCTGTCGGCGATCCAGACGTTGCCGCCGCCGTCGACGGCAATCCCGCCCGGCCGATACAGCTCGCCACGCTCCACGCCGTAGCTGCCAGCCGCGGCGACCGCCTCGCCGGCCGGCGAGAGAATCTGGCCGCGCCCGTTGATGACGTCCGTAACGGCGACGTCGCCCCCGGGCAGCGCGGCGATCATGAACGGATACTGAAATTGCCCGAGCGACTCTCCCATCTGGCCGAACGAGCGCCACGTTTCGCGCGCCGGGTCGAGTGCCAGAATCCGATGATTGTCGTTGTCGACGACCCACGGCCCCGACGGCAATGGCAGCACGTCGGTCGGGTCGGCGGGACGGCCGTCGGGGGCGGCGGGAATGCGGTACTCGCGCTGAAGCTGCAAGTCGGCCCCCAGCAGCACCAGGCGCGCGTTGCCCGTGTCGCAGATCCAGAGCGATCCGTCCGCGGCGAAGCGCGCGCTGACCGGCCGCGAAAGAGCGCTGCCGGTCGCTGCGCTGATCTCGCGCATGCTCCGGCCATCCGCGGATACGACCACGACGCGATCGTTGACGCCGTCCGTGATCGCCACCAGGCCGGCCTCGCTGACGCTGACGGCCGTGGGCAGTCGGAGCGGCGCCTCGGCCGGCAGCTCGAGCGCCGCGCGCCGCTGACCGACGAACGTGTCCTGGCCCGATGCCGGCCACGCCGCCCAGAGAATCAGTGGCAGCACGTGGCACAGCCGGTGACGGATCGAACTGCAACGGATGCGCGGAATCGTCGGCGGTCTCATGCGGCAGCGTTTCGTAACGGATTTCACGGCGGCGTCAACCGCCGATGCGGGGATCGATCAGATTTCGAGAGCCAGACGCAGGCCGCCGGCAGCGCCGCGGCGAGCCGCGCGCGCAGGACCGGCAGCACGGGCCGCTCGCTGGCGTCGTGTCCCAGGTGAATCGCCGTAACGCCGGCACGCAGCAGTGCCAGTGCGTCGTGATGCTTGAACTCGCCCGTCAGCACCAGCGAGTTCGGATCGCGGAACGAGCGCACGCCATACGCGCCGGCCGCCGCCGTCACCGACGTGAACTCGCGGTGCAGTTCGCCGACGATGGACGCGTTCGAGAGGTCGACGCAGGTCGCGAGCGACCGCACGAGCCGGTCGCCGCGGCACGGCGTGGCAAGTGTGCCAACGCGGCCCGAGCCGGTGCGGCCGCGGGCGTCGATCGTCCGAAGCGAATGGATGTCGACCGCCGGCTCCTCATACGGATGAACGCCGTGCAGTGCCCGCACGGCGGCGCCGAGGCGCGCGGCCGGCACGATCATCTCGAGGCGGACTTCCGCGGCCCGCTCGAATTGCCCGGCGCGGCCGACCGCCGGCCGGGTGCTCGCGTCGCCCAGAAACGTGCCGTACCCGGCGGTCTCGAAACTGCACAGCGTGTAGGCGCCGATCACCCCCGCACCGGCCGAGGCCAGCGCGTCGCGCACGGGCGTGACCGCGTCGGGCGGCGTGAAGACCACAAGCTTGTACTGGCGTGCATCGGCACCGAGCGGCTCCAGCGGAGCGCGGGCGGCCGGCTTGAAGACATCGAGCAGCACGTCGTTGGTCCCGCCCTCGGCATGGTCCAGTGCCGTGTGCAGCGCCACGATCGACACGCGCGCCGCCAGCAGTTCCGCCAGTTGCGTCGTCGGGCATTCGGCCGCGGCCGTGACCGCGCGAATGCCCTTGAAGATCGGCGGGTGATAAACCACCAGCAGGTCCACGCGCTCCGCCAGAGCCTCGGCGGCGACCGCGTCCGTCAGGTCGATCGCCAGCATGATGCGGCCCGCGGGCCAGCCCGGAGCGCCGGCCAGCAGGCCGACGTTGTCCCATTCTGCCGCGAGCCGGAGCGGGCAAAGCACGTCCAGCGCGCCGAGCGCTTCGCCGACGGACGGTGCGGGGCTGGCGGCGTCACTCATCGTCCGCCTCAGCGTCGGCGTCGATCAGCGCATCGTAGAGCCCGGCCAGGCGGCGCGTGAGCGGGCCGGGTTTCTCGTCGCCGATCACGGCGCGCTCGATTCGGACGACCGGCATGAGTCCCATCATGCTGTTGGTGAGGAAAATCTCGTCGGCGCCGAGCAGGTCGTCGATCGTCAAGCTCTGCTCGCGAAACGCGATGCGATGCTCCACCGCCAGCTCCAGCAGCACCCCACGCGTGATGCCGGGAAGAACCGGCGTGGTCACCGGCGGCGTCAGCAGCGCCTCGTCCCTGACCAGAAAGACCGAGCTGATCGCTCCCTCGGCGAGCGTGTTGTCGATCGTGAACCAGAGCGCCTCGAAACATTGCCGCTCATACGCCTCGCGCAACGACGCCAGCCGCGCAATGTAGCTCGTCGTCTTGTGGCCCGTCGTCGGGTCGAACGCCGACTGCCGATAGCGGCTGATCGTCACTGTTACGCCGCGCTGGAAATATTCCGCGGGATACGGCATGTTCGCCGCCGACGTCGCCACGTACGTCAGCCGCGGCTGCTCGTCGCCTGTGGCGCGCAACGTGCCGGTCGTCACGGTCAGGCGGACGCGTTGGTCGGCCGCGCCGCCAGCCGCGATGACACGCCCGACCGAACTGCGCATCTCGTCAACGTCAGGGATGGTCGTCCAGCCGAGCGTCCGCGCCGAGCGAGCCAGGCGGTCGAGATGAGCGCCGAGGCGAAAGACGCGGCGACCGCGGGCGCGCATGGTCTCGAAAAGCCCGACGCCTTGCGTGAAGCCCGAGTCGAAAACGCTGACGCTGGCTTCGGAGGCCGGCAACACCTCACCATTCAGACAGACCCATTCGTTCACGCGCGCTCTCCGCGCCCGGTCGCCGCCGCGATCGTCGCCGGACGGCTCGGCGCTAGATTCTGTCGCGCCGCGGCTGCCGTGGGTAGTGCTTCGCGCGGCGGGCGCGCCAACGGCTCGACGATGCCGCGCACCTTGGCGAGCGATTCAAGATACTCGGCATGCGGATCGGAGTCGGCGACAATACCCCCGCCGGCGTGCAGGACGGTGCCGCCTGGCCCGCTCTGAATGGTACGGATGGCGACGTTCAGCGTCAGATTCCCGTCGAGGGCCAGAGCGCCGACCGCACCGCAATAGACGCCACGCGGCGCGGGCTCGAGCTCGCGGATGAGCTGCATGGAGCGGATCTTGGGGGCACCCGTGATCGAGCCCGCCGGAAACGCGGCCTGGATCAGATCGAAGGCGTCGCCATCCGGTCGCAGGCGGCCGCTCACGTCGGCAACGGTGTGAAACACGGTCGGATGCACTTCGATGCGGCGCGGATGGTCGACGCGGATCGATCCGAATTCGCACACGCGGCCCAGGTCGTTGCGGTGCAGATCGACGATCATCGCCAGCTCGGCCTGCTCCTTCTCGCTGGTCCAGAGTTCGGCCCGCTGCCGCGCGTCGGTCTCGACCCGCCCGCTGCGCGGCCGTGTGCCCTTGATCGGCCGCGTCAGCACGCGCGAGCCACGCTGCTCGAGAAACAACTCCGGCGACGCGGAGCAGACAAACCCCGCGTCCCACCGCAACAGCGCCGAGTAAGGCGCGGGATTCGCCGCGGCGATCGCGGCGTGAAGCGCCAGCGCGTCGTCGCCGCAGCCGTGCAGATGGAAGCACTGCGCCAGGTTGACCTGATACACGTCGCCCGCGGCAATGTAGCGCAGCGCGCGACGCACCATCTGTTGGTAGGCGCGCGGTTCGACGTCGCTGCACGCTTCGACGGCGGGCGGCGTCGCGAGAGCGCGCGCGGCGCGGCAGCCCTCCTGCCAGTCGGCGTACGACTCCGCCGCGGTGCGATCGGCGTCCGGGTCGAGACCCGAGGCGGCGACGACGTACGCTCGGCGGGACGTGTGATCCAGAACCACTCCGCTGGCAAAGAGCGCCATCCGCACGCGCGGCAGCCCGACGCCACCGGCCGGAGCGGACGGCATGGCGGCTTCCAACTGGTCGGCCAGGTCGTACCCCAGATACCCCACCCAGCCTGGCGCACGTCCCAGCGGGCAGGGCGCGAAGCGCGGCAGTGCGCGGCCCAGCTCGCGCCAGAGACGCCATGCACTCGACGCGCGGCGCACCACTTCTCCGGCCACAACGAACGTCGCGGGCCGAGTGGCGTGCTGCTCCAGGACAGCCGCCGGCCGCCGGCAAATCAGGCTGTAGCGGCCCGGCGCCGTCTGCTCCGGCCCGGGCGGACCACCGTCAAGCCAAGCCAGCTCGTCGCCGGCGGTGAACGCAGCAACCGCGGCGACGGGGTCCGTCGGGTATTGCGTTTCGCGAATCAGCCAGTCGCCGGTGCGGCTCATGTGTGCAGGAGCGTACGGTCGAGAGGCGCATCGCCGCAAGCCGTGAGAATCGGGGAGGTCGGTGCTCGGCGGGACGGCGTTCGTCCCCTCCGTCGGCGGGTGGCTTCGTCGTGCCCCGGCCGTTCACGTGCCGCCGACAGCGTCGCCCAATCCCCGCAGAATCGCGCCCCATTTCTCGCACATGGGCGGCACTTCGTAGTGAATCAGGTCGGCCAGCAGGACGAAATCGCGGTTATCCAGCGTGTTGCGCAGCTCGCGCAGCGTCTCAGAGACCTGCCCCAGGTGCAGCAGCAGCGACATCCCCTCGTGCTCGTGGAGTGTCAGATCGCGGCCCAGCACTTCGCAGCTCTGCAGAAGCGTGTCGCGCACGACCTGCCAGACCTCCACGAATCCCGTGAACTCGTTCATCGCCTCCGCGATCTCGCCCGAGTTGAGCCGGTCGGCGATTTGCACCTGCCGGTGTCCCGCCGCCGCGACGTGCGCCGCCGCCTCGCGGAGTGCGTCGGCGGTGAGCTGGCGCGTGTCGGCGGATTCGAGGTCGATCTGGTCGCTGGGCTCGATCGTCGCACTCAGCGCGCGATCGATGGACTCGTCCGGAATCAGCTCCCCGTTGAGGCTCACCGAGACGATCAGCCGCTGCTGCGAGTGCTCGCTGCGGACCTGGTCGATCAGCGCCCGCAGGTCGGCCGGGATCGTCGCCGGGGTGTCGAGTTTTCGTCCGTCGAGCGTTACGATCATGATCTGATCCTCCGCGATCCTTCCCTATCGGCGGGTTGGCTTCGACGGAGTGAGCCGCAGCGCATGTTCCACGTGCGGAAAGGTACCCCAGCGATGCCCCGCCCGGGCTGGCTGACGAACTGGTTGGAACGGCACCAGACGCGAGTGTCGTTCTGGCTGCACGTGGTCGGCATCCCGCTGACGGTCCTGGCCGTCGTGCTCGCCGGCTGGCAGCTTTACCATGGTCTGTGGCCGCTCTGGTGGCGGCCGGCGGCGCTGCTGGTGCTCGGGTATGCGTTGCAGGCGGCCGGGCACTGGTTCGAAGGCAACGACATGGGCGAGATCATCCTCGTGAAACGCGCTCTCGGCCGCCCGTACGTCGCGGTCGCCGATCAATTCCTCCGCCGCGGTCGCTCCGCCGGTGCCGTGACCAGCACGTGTGCGCGCCGCTGAAGCTCATCGATGCGATTCCAGCGCTCATTCATTCAATCAATCGCGTACGAGGTGCCGTCGGCCGTGGTCACGTCGCGGCAGCTCGAGGATCGCCTTGAGCCGCTATATCAGCAACTCCGCATCCAGCCCGGCTCACTCGAAGCGCTCACCGGAATCCGCGAGCGGCGCTACTGGCCGCCAGGGCAGAACATGCACGAGCCCGCGACGCGCGCCGCCCGAGCCGCGCTTGCCGCGGCCCGCGTCTCTCCGGCCGACGTTGGCGTGCTGGTCTATGCGGGCGTCTGCCGCGACCAGCTCGAGCCCGCAACCGCCTGCGCCGTCGCCGATGGCGTGGGCGTGGGCGGCGACGCCGCGATCTATGACGTGTCGAACGCATGCCTGGGCGTCGTCAACGGGATTCTTCAGGTGGCCAGCGCAATCGAACTGGGTCACGTTTCCGCCGGCCTGGTGGTCTCCTGCGAATCCGCCCGGCAGATCGTGGATATCACCATCGGCCGGCTGCTCTCCGAGCCGACCATGGACAACTTTCGACTTTCGCTGGCCACGCTGACCGGTGGCTCGGGCGCTGCCGCCGTAGTCGTCGTGAGCGACGCGCTCGCACGCGACGGACATCGAATCGTCGGCGGAGTGTTGCGCGCCGCACCGGAACATCATCGCCTCTGCCGCTGGGGGCCCGACACCGGCGTCCCCGCGACCAGCCCGCAGGTGATGCGGACCGATTCGCTGGGTGTGCTGCAGCACGGCGTCGCGTTGGGTCTTGAAAGCTGGAAGCGCTTTCTTGCAGAGCTTGCCTGGGACCGGCCGGACAAGATCATTTGCCACCAGGTGGGAGCGCCGCACCGCGAACAGGTGCTTCGCGCGATCGGCGTGTCGCCGGAGTGCGACTACGTGACGTTCGACCGTTATGGGAATATCGGGACGGTATCGCTCCCGCTCACGGCGGCGATGGCATCGGAGAGCGGGTTCTTTCAGCCGCGGGATCGGGTGGGATTGTTGGGGATCGGAAGTGGGTTGAATTGCCTGCTGCTAGGCGTTAAATGGTAGAGGGTGCGCGAAATCGCGCAGAGTGCGTCAAGAGACGAAAAGCGGCCGACTCCAGAGAATGCGAGCCAGCCGCTCTTCTTGAGGGAGGAGAATCGGAACCGAACTGCGGTTCAGGTTGTCTTGAAGAAGATGATCGCCGACTCGCTCTTGTCGGCGCGGATCGAGAGGATCGCCTTGTACTTCACGCCCGGCTTCATCTCGACCTTCGGAATCTCCTTGCCGGTCACGTCGAGCACTTTGAAGCCCGGGCCGGGGTAGGAGAGGTCGTAAGGAGTATCGGGCTTCATCTGCGCCAGCGGGTTGTTGGCGTCGGTGGCGACGATGGTGAAGTCGGCCTGGTGCGAATAATCGGCTTCGAAGGCCTGGTAGATCGACACGATCACCGAGGTGATACGACCGAGCTTGTCGGGATCCTTGATGGCGAACTCGAGCATCGGCGAGGTGCTGACGGGTTCGTCGATCTTCCAGCGCGAGTAGCCGCTCATGGCTTTCTCGGCCATATTCTCCTTGGCCTGCTTGCCGTCGAGCTTGATCCGCAGGTACGTGGTTTGCTTGGAGAGGTTCAGGCCGACTTGAGCGCCTGTCATCGCGGCTCCGGTCGCGGAGCAGCCGGCGAGAAAGGCGAGAGAAGCGCTGAGGCCGAGGCTGAGCAGAATTGACCGCATACGGTTGGCTCCTTGTCAGAAAGTGCGGGCCGACGCCCCATAGGTCGGCGCCGGCCGGGATTCTATCGGCAGATTGAGCCGCCTGGCATCGGCCGTCGCCGGCGGTTGCGTTGGCCGGCATGAGGATCGGGCGTGCGGCCGAGCGGTGCTCGGCCGGAGCGCAATTTTCGCATACAATAATCCAAGCCATTCGGGCTCCCCCAGGAATGAACTCGATGTCCAGTACCACACCCCCCACGGAAAAGGCCGGCAAACGGAAGGGTGGTCCGCTTCTGCGGCTGCTGACCAGCGTCTGGTTCGGGATCGTGCTGCTCACGCTGATCCTGGCCTATGCGTGCATCTTCTCGGCCATGCCGCAGGTGCGCGGCGCGCTGGAGCTGACGGAGATGGCGGCGTTCTCGCACTGGCTTTTCGCCGCCCTGGTTTTCCTGTTCTGTGTCGTGCTGGCCACGACCACGTGGGTCCGCATCCGCTGGAACGTCAAGAACGCGGGCGTGCTGATCGTGCACACCGGGCTGTTGCTGCTGACAGGCGGTTCGATCTGGTATTTCGGCACCAAGATCGAGGGAGACGTGCTGCTCATTTCGCCGCGGATCGAGCTGCTGACGGCCGACGGCAAGGAGCTGCGCAACGGCGCCATGCTGGCGGAGAAGGGTCAGCGCTGGGCGAACACGATGCCGGCGCTGGGCGGGCGCGTCGAGCTGGAAGTGCTCGAAACGCGCGGTGCGGGAGTTGAGCCGGTGGTGTCGGCGGACGTGAAAGTGGCGATCGGCGACGCGGCGCCGCAGACGCTGACGTTGACGGCCCCGGATGCGGGCACGCAGCCGATCAGCGACCGGCTGACGGTGCGGCTGTCGCCGGCGACGGTGGAGCGAACGTTTTATGACCGCTTCGTCGCCGCGTTGTACTTCGGTCCGGCTGGCACGGACTTGCAGCACGCAGCGCTGAGCGCGTTGCCGCTGCACCGCGAGCGGTACGTGGACGGCCCCGAGGTGATCCGCGATGCGAACAACCGCGCGTCACCCAGCAAGCGTAACTGGCCGCACGTCCGCCTGGCGGGATTGACGATCCCGACCGGCTGGTTCGAGACGTGGCGCATGCCGATCGACGTGCCGACGCCCGGCCTGCCGTTCGACGTGCAGATCACCGGCTATCTGCCTTATGTGCGCGGCTTCGACACCGTCGCCGCCGAGGGCGGTGCGGAACTGAATCCGGCGGTGAATTTGCGTTTCAGGATTTCGGGCCGTGATGAAGACGTGCTGCTGTTCGCGCGCGATCCGCGCGAGTCGATCGTGCTCGACCAGAGCGGCCTGGGCGTCGAGTACCTGTGGGCCGAGAGCGACGCGCAGCGGGAGGAGTGGCAGAAGCCGCTGGCCGGCCCGCACGAGCTGACGATCGAGATCAAGGACCCGCCCGTCTCGCAGACGCTGGCGGTCGAAGCGGGGCAGAAAATCAGCGTGCCGGGGACGACGTACGAATTGACCGTCGATCAGCTTCTGCCCGATTGGCCGCTGATGACGCCGGGCTTCGAGAACGCACGCTCGCCCGTGGCGCGGGTCCGCGTCAGCAATGGCGAGAAGAGCTACGATCGCACCGTCGTACAGCGCTTCCCGCAGCTTTCGCAGGACATCGACGAGCAGGGCATGCGCCGCCGGGAAGGGCCCTACGATCCGAATCTGGTGCTGCGTTATCGCACGAGTGCCGCCGGCTGGATCCGCGTCATCGGTGGGCCGGCGCCCGAGTCGGGGTACGCCGTCGCGGTGTGGGACACGCGCGGCGGGGTGCAGAAGCATACGGGGGCGTTTGGTGCGAGCATCGCCGTCTCGCCGGGGCTTGCGATGACGCTGGTCAGCGCTCCGATCCGGGCTCAGCGGGCGATGGTGCCGGTGGTTGAGCCACTCGAGACGCGGCGGCCTGACTTTGAGCGGCAGAAGTCGGCGATCCGCGTGAAGCTGACGGGACGAAAGGAGTTCTCCGGCTGGTCGCAGTCGCTATGGCTGCAGTTCTTCAGCTATCCGACCGTCGACGCGACGCCGTCCGTGGTGCGCGGGCCGGACGGGCGTGAATACAGCCTGCTCTATTCGCGGCAGGAGCACGACCTCGGCGGCGAGCTCGCCCTGCGGCGGCTGCGCGTCAACTTCTTCCCCGGGCGGCGCAGCGCCGAGTCGTGGCACAGCGGTTTTCTGACGGCCGTGTACAAGCCGGATGCGGAGCGCGTGCCGGCTCACCTGCGCAGCTCGCGGAGCGACCTGTTCGCCGGCGCTGCCGTGGCGGGGGAGGTGTACACGAATCAGACGCACACGTTCGGGCGCTGGACCCTCTTCCAGAGCGGCGCGCCGAGCAACGACGACTGGAGCTGGTCGTCGCTGGGCGTCGGCAACCGCGAGGGGATCTGGACCATGGTGCTGGGTTGCATCCTGGTGCCGGTCGGCTGCATCTATGCGTTCTACATCAAGCCGGTGATTGTCCGGCGCCGAAAGGCCGAGGCGCTGGCCGAAGCGTTTCGTCGCGAGGCTTCGGGCCGCAAGGCGCCGGTCGGGGCGAATAACAAAGACCTGGTGGAGGTTGGGTCATGAGCTGCCGCGTGCGCGGGCTGGTTACGGGGATCGTCTGTCTGGTCGGTGCGGCCGGCGCCTTGGCCGGCGAAAAGGCCTTCGACGCGTCGCGCGACGCCGTGGTGCTCGACGGGCAGATCGACTGGACGAAAGCGCGGCTGATCGTCGTGCAGCACGACCGGCGTTACAAGACGCTGGACTCGTTCGCGCGCGAGTCGCTCTACTCCATGACGCGCCGCGAGCACTTCCCGCAGCTCAGTCCGATGGCCTCGCTGATGGAGTGGCTGTTCAATCGATCGGCGTATGCCGACACGCCGATCGTCAACCTCAAAGAGCCAGGGGTGCGTTACCACTTCACGTCGCACCTGAACAGCGACGTGGTCCGCGATCGTATCCGGCGTACGGGCAAGATGACGCTGCGCGAGTTCGCCGATCCGATGATCGAGCGGCGCGCCCGCGAGCTTGAGCCGCGCCCGACGATGGGCACCGCCATGCGGCGCGTGCGCGAGGCCCAGGTCGTGGCGCAGTTCTTCGACGAGACCGTGCGGATCGTGCCGCAGCCGGGTTCCGACCCCGACGCGCTCTGGCATACGCCGCAGGAGCTGCTGGCCAACGTGCCGCAGGAGTTCTGGAATGAAAGCGGGATCGACCCCGCGGCGTTGCTGGCGGGCAGCGGTGAGCCGATCGCGGGAATCAGCGGCGAGCAGGCGTTGTCGATCATCCTGCCGTGGGTCGCGCTGCGGGCGGCGTGGCTGAGCCACGACGCGGCGACGGTACAGGCCAAGCTGGACGAGCTGGCGGAGCGATTGCCGAAGCTGGCGGCGGCAGGCGCGTACCCGAGCGAATCGCAGCGGGCCGCCGAGGCGCGCTATTACGCGATGGGCAAGGTCAACTTCGCCTGGCTGGTGTATTTTCTGGGCTTCCTGGTTTCGGTGATGGCGCTGGTAACCAACTGGAAGGTGGCGCGCCTCGCGGCGCTGCTGCTGCTGGTCGCGGGGCTCGGTCTGCACGCCTACGGTATCGCGCTGCGCTGGTACATTCTGGGGCGCATCCCGAACGCCAACATGTTCGAGGCGGTCGTTTTCGCCGCCTGGGGCGCGATCTTCGCCGCCGGCGTGCTGGAGCTGGTGTTCCGCTGGAACCTGTTCATGCTCGCGGCGCACGCGGCCGGGTTCTTCGCGCTGATCGTGGCCCAGTTTGTGATTCCCGGCGGCGGGACGATCACGAGCATCATGGGCATTCTCGACGACATCATGCTGCGTATTCACACGGTGATGATCATCTTCTCCTACGGGCTGATCTTCATCGCCGGCGTGCTGGCGCTGGTCTACCTGTTCGGCTACTACTACTTCACCAAGCCGGGAGCCTCGATCGAAGCCGGCATGATGATGGCCCTGGCCGGTATGTGGGCCCTGGCGGTGCTCTGGATCGCCTACCGCAACGTGCAGCCGGGCATCGTCGGCGTACCCAAGCCGGCCTGGCTGACGCTCTCGGGCTGGATCGCCTGCGGGCTCTGCACGCTTGCTCTGTGCTGCTGGCGGCTGTTGCGGATGCGCGAGACCGGAGTCGCCGCGCTGTTCGTCGCCGCCGTCACGTGCATGGTCCTGGGCATCGGCAACGACGCGTTCATCTGGGGCGTGGCCTGGTCGCTGATCGGCACCGGCGTGGTCTGGGCGGGCGGCACGGGGCTGGGGCTGCTGGTGTCGGGATCATGGCCGCGGACGCGCGAGGTGGCACTGCCGGGCGCGGGAAGCATGCGCGTGGACGTCGGGCCGGCGCTGCGTAACGCCGACCGCGGCGACGAACGGCGACCGATCCTGGCGGGCGGCATGCCGGGCGACGAGCGGGTCTTCTTCGAACGGAAACTCCCGGAGTGGCTGAACCAGGCCGACTGGGCGCATCTCATCATTCTCAATCTTGTGTTCGTGCTGCTGTTCGGCGGCGTGATTCTGGGAGCGGTCTGGGCCGATTACTCGTGGGGCCGGCCGTGGGGCTGGGACCCGAAGGAAGTGTTCGCGATGAACACCTGGATCATCTACGCGATCCTGATCCACGTGCGCTTCGTGGTAAAGCAGCGCGGCCTGTGGACGGCGTGGCTGAGCGTGCTGGGCTGCCTGATGATGGCGTTCAACTGGTGCTATGTGAACTTCTTCATTGTCGGCATGCACAGCTATGCGTGACGCGCGTCGCCGGGGCGGGCATCCGGAGCACGGATGACAGCACGATGACGGTGGGCTTCGCCATCTGGACGCTCGTGGCGTACTTACTCGGGGCCGTGCCGTTTGGTCTGGTGATCGGGCTGGCGCGCGGCGTGGACATCCGCCAGCACGGCAGTCGCAATATCGGCGCGACAAATGCTGGCCGCGTGCTCGGTCGCAACTGGGGCTTGCTGTGCCTGGCGCTGGACATTCTGAAGGGCCTCGTCCCGGCGTGGGGCGCGTCGTGGTTCGTGGGGCCACAGCCAGGAGCGGCGGAGCTGAGCGCCTGGATCGGCGTGGGTGTCGCGGCGGTGCTGGGGCACACGTTTCCAATCTACCTCGGTTTTCGCGGCGGCAAGGGTGTGGCGACGACGATCGGCGTGGGGCTGGGCATCTGGCCGTACTATACGGTGCCGATGGTGGCGGCACTGCTGGTCTACGCAGTGCTGCGATTCTCGAGCGGGTTTGTATCGCTCGGGTCGCTGGGGATGGCGCTGGCGTTTCCGATCGCGTTCTTCGTGACGACGCGCGTGCGCGGCGAGTCGTTGCGCGACTTCTGGCCGATGCAGCTCGTGGCGCTGCTGCTGGCGGTGCTGATTTTCGTTCGCCATCGAAGCAACATCGCCCGGCTGCTTCGCGGACGCGAACAGCAGCTCAGCGATCCGCTTGACGCGCAGCGTTAGCTAGCTAGTCCCGAGTCGGAGGTTCATTCCAGCACGGCGCCTATCAGAACCCCGCACGCGAACGCGGGGCGGCTGGACCCACCACTCGCGGGTTCGAGGAGCATCGGCCTGGCCGGTGCGAAACGCCGTCCGGCACTGGCCGGAGGCCCCGATGCGGACCGGCCGGAGGCCAATGCTCCCCTTCGGAATACCGCACGGCATTGCTGAGACACTACATTTAGCGGTTCTAACTCAGCTCGGCAGCGTCGGCGTCGGACGCCGTCGTGGCGGCCACGTCGCCGCCCAGAGACGAGCGCGCCGCAATCGCCGCGTAAACCCGGCGGGCGCCGAGCCGCCGAAGCACCTTGGAGACTTCGCACAACGTCGCCCCGGTCGCGGCCAGGTTGTCGACGATGCAGACGGTCGCGCCCGAAAGGTCCCAATCGCGCGACGCCCGCGGCGCGACGACGCGCCGGAGCAGGCTCCGCGGCGCCGGCGCAAAGCAGTCTTTCACGTTCTCGAAACGCCGCGAACGAACGCTGATGACGGTCTGGCTGGGCGTGTTGCGAATACGGCGCACGGCGCGGGCCATCGGCCGCCCGGTGCAGCGCGACAGCTCCTCGGCCAGCAGCAGGGCGTGGTTGCACGGCCGGAACATCCGCCGCACGACGTGCATCGGCACCGGCACCAGCCACTGAACGTCGGAAAACCAGCTTGTCTGCCGGAGAGAAGCGGCCAGATGGCGCGCCAGAATCGTCGCCGCCCGTTCGCGGCCGGCGTATTTGAGACCGACGATCAGTGTGCGCAGCGCGCCGCCGTACGGTCCGATGCGCGCCACGCCGGCCACGTTCCAGAATCGTTCGCCGCGGCACGCTCGGCAGTCGCCGTCGCGGATGGTGATCGACTGTGCGTTGCGGCCGCAGGAGGGACAGCATGAGACCGCGCCGGCCGTGGCCAGCTCGGTGCGGCAGTCGCGGCACAGTTCGCCGTCGGCGCCGGCGATCCAGGCTCCGCACGCCGCGCAGGTCTGCGGCATGACCAGGTCATCCGCGGTCTGGCACGCGATCCCCGCCGCCCGAAGCGCCCGCGTCCACATGCCGCTACCCGGCGGATTCGGCGTCGTCGCCGCCGGCAGGCTCGAAGGGTGTCAGCGGCGGCGGCGCGGCCGAAGGTGTCGCGCTCTGGGCGGCGTCGAGCTGAATCTTCTGCACGCGCTGCTCGGCGTCCTGGAGGATCGCCTTGCACTGGGCGTGCAGCGCCATGGCCTCCTCGTAGCGGGCGACGGATTCCTCCAGATCGATGTCGCCGCGCTCCATCGCCTCGACGATGGCCTCAAGGCGGGCGAGTGCATCCTCGAACTTGAGACGTTGCCTGGACTTGCTCATGCGGCACCATCGCCCTCGGAGGCGTGACGGGGCCATGATCGTCGAGGCCGGGCTCTTTGACAATCGCGCGCCCGGCCGATACTTTTTCGTGCGACGTGGCGTGTGTCGAGGCGCTTACCGCCGTCGCGACAATTGGTTACGCCCGTCGTACGTATGTTCGGTTCACAAGGAGCGAAGGCACCATGGCCGGTCGACCTGCCCCGCGACGTTCCCCCGGTGCTGGACTGTCGGGACTTCACTACGGTCTGATCACGTCCATCGTCATCTCGGTCGCGGCGGTCGGCGCGTTTATCTGGCAGCTCACCAACGTCAAGGGCATCGAGTCGGAGCGCGACCGGTTCAAGCGGCTGGTGACGGAATACGGCGAACCGCCCGACTATTACCGGAACGAGGCGACGGCCCGCGGCTCGCGCGTCTTCGACGTGCTCGACAAGGACCGGTCTACGTTTGCCAAGCTCGTCACCGGCGAGGCGACCACCGTCGCGGCCGGTGCCGAGGCGCAGGTCGACGCGGTCCTCAGCCAGGTGGCCACGAATCACCCCAAGTCCGTCACCAAGTCCGACGCCCTGCTGACGGCGGTGCGGCGGCTCGACAAGCTGCTGGCCGACGAAAAGCGCACCAGCGGCGAGGCCAACCGCAAGCTCGACGAAGTGCGCGGCGAGAATCTGACGCTGACGCGCAGCATCAAGGCCGTGCAGGACGACTTTCAGGCGCAGGTGGCGGGTCTCAACGACCGCCTGACGCAGCTTCAGGCGCAGGTTCGCGATTTCCAGACCAAGAAGGACGACCAGCTCAACACGATCCAGCAGTCGTTCGTCGCCCACACCGAGCAGAAGCTCCGCGAGGATCAGGAGCGCCGCCGCAAGCAGAAGGAGCTCGAGCTGGAGATCGCCCGGCTTCAGGGGCAGGTGGGCGAGTTCCGCCGTGTGATCGAGGAGCTGAAGCCGACCAGTTTCGATCCGAACGAGATTCTGGCGAAGGCCGACGGCCGCGTCAGCCGGGCGGTTCCGGGCAGCGACGTGGTGTACGTGAACCTGGGCGAGGTGGACGGAATCAAAATCGGCATGGGCTTCGAGGTGTTCTCGGCGGCGCGCGAGTCGAGCGAGGCGCTGCGCGGCAAGGCCTCGATCGAGGTGGTGACCGTTCTTGAGCACTCCGCCGAGTGCAAGGTGACGCGCCTGGAGCACGGTCGTCCGATCATCGAGGGCGACGTGATCGTCAACATCACGTACGAACGCAACCGCAGGCCGCGCTTCGTGGTCGCCGGCGCGTTCGACCTCAACTACGACGGCGTCGACGACTTTGACGGGGCCGAGCGGATCAAGAGCATGATCCGCGAATGGGGCGGCGAGACGATCGACGAACTCGACGAGCGCACCGACTTCGTCGTCATCGGCGGTGCGCCGCGCATCCCGGACGTGTCGGACGGCACGACCGAGGTCGTGGGCGAACAGGTCCGCGACCGGAAGGTGAAACTGGGCGAATTCCGTGACCTGATCAACCGGGCGCGTGCCAGCTTCGTGCCGGTGATCACGCAGAACCAGTTCCTGTTCCTGACCGGCTACGCCGGCGACACCAACGTCGTCGCACGGCGCTGAGGTCCGGGCACCGGGCCGCCGGCCGTCACAGCGCGCCAACCCAGCGCGCGGCTCAGCGCACAAACTCAACGCGTGTGGGATCGCGGCCAGCCGAGCCCCGACCGTCAGGGAGGGGTTCGACGTCGAATTGCCACCGAACTCGGTGGAGCGGCCAGCTTCGATCATGCGCGTGCGACACGATTCGAAGTGCGCGCCGAGTTCGGAGGCGAACTCAGGTCGAACCCCTCCCCGACGATCGGGGCTCGGCTGCGCGGACTGTCGCGCGGCGTCGGAGGTTCGACGCGAAGGCGCGTCCCGCGTTCGCAACCGCTATTTCGGCGGCGGCGGCGGCATGCTGGCAAAGTGCGGCGCGAGCGTGTTCGACGTGCCCGCCTTGGCCCACTCGGCCATGCCGGTCTGCCAGATCAGCGTTTCGCGCGTCAGCCGGCCGCTTCGAATCGCCTCGCGCACGCCCTGCTCATCCAGCGGTCCGACCTGTCTGCCATCGACCGCGATGAAGAGCGACAGCGCACCCGGCAGCGGCGGCGGCCCCGCGGGTGAAGCGGGTGTCCCGGACGCGGCGCCCGCCGTACCGGACGCGGCCGCCGAAATCGTCCGTGCCATCTCGGCACCCAGCGCCACGCCCAGGCCGGCGTTCATCGCTCCGCCCGCGGCGCCGCCCGGCGTGCGGGCCGAGGCCTCGACCGCGTTGGCGGCCTGAAACTGCGTGTAGGCCCCCAGGTTCCCCACGATGCCCATGCTGCTGCGCTTGTCGAGCGCTTCCTCGACGGCCGGCGGCAACGAGATGTTCTCGATCACCAGCCGCGGCAGCTCAAGCCCGAAGCTCTCGAAGTCGGCGCCCATCCGCGTGACGATGAACTTCGCCAACTCGTCGTAGTTGGCCGCCAGGTCGAGCACCGGGATGCGGCTCTCGCCGACGATGTCGGCGAAACGCGACGCAATCAGGCTGCGAAGCTGCTCGGTGATGTCGTCGGTGTGAAAGCGGCCGCCGGTGCCGACCACCTCGCGCAGGAAGCGTGCCGGGTCGGCCACGCGCAGGGCGTAGGTGCCGAAGGCCCGCAGTCGAACCGGGCCGAACTCGGCGTCGCGCAGCATCAGCGGGTTCTTGGTGCCCCACTTGAGGTCGGTAAACTGCCGCGTGCTGACGAAATACACCTCGGCCTTGAACGGGCTCTCGAAGCCGTGCGCCCAGCCCATCAGCGTCGCCAGCAGCGGCAGATTGCGCGTCTCGAGTGCATAGGTCCCCGGCGAGAAGACGTCGGCCAGCCGCCCTTCATTGACGAAAGCCGCCGCCTGCCCCTCGCGCACGACCAGTTTCGCCCCGTGCTTGATCTCGTTGTTGTAGCGCTCGAAGCGATAGACCATCGTGTCGTGGCTCGAATCGAGCCACTCGATGATGTCGATCAGTTCGCCGCGCAGCTTGTCCCAGATTCCCATGAGCAATCCTCCGACGCGATTCGAGCGATGTCAGGAACCGGATTATACCCTTGCCGACCACGCGCAACGGTGCCCGCGGACGGGCCCGCGGCCGCTTTCCCACCCGCGCGCCGAATTGCCAACGATGCGCCGTTTGGCCACAATGTCGGCTCCGCGGCAGGCGGCACTTGAGCACGCCGCCCCATCGCTGCATCCAAGGAAGGAGCCACATGTTCACAGCGCGACGGATTTCGGACTCGATGGCACCACGCGCACGGAAAACGCGCACCCTGCTGGTTGTCGGGTTGGCGGCGGCCAGCGGCCTGCTGACCGCCTGCGAGAAGCCCGCCGACATGACCCCCTACCAGCCGCGGCCGACGCGCAAGAACTACAACAAGCCGCTGCCACCCGGCCAGCTCGCGCTGCGCAAGATCGATCCGGCCGACTACCCCGACTTCGGACCCGGTTTCTACAACAAGGCCCGGCTCGAGGAAGCGGCGCGCAACAGCCTGGTTTACATGTCCAAGCCGTCGAGCCAGAACTACTACCCCTACGGCGAGATCACGCACCAGCGTGCGGTCGATTCGCTGAACGCGTTTCTGCGCGTGCTGGCGGAGGCCGATTCGCCCGAGGCGCTCGACGCCGCCATCCGCCGCGACTTTGACGTCTATCAATCGGTCGGCTGCGACGACGCCGGCACAATGTTCTTCACGGGCTATTACTGCCCGATCTTCGACGGCCGTAAACAGCGCGACGAGCGCTTCCGCTACCCGCTCTACGCCATGCCGCCCGACCTGGTCAAGGACGCCGAAGGCCGCACGCTCGGCCGGCGCGGCGCGGATGGCGGCGTGTCGCCTTATCCAACGCGCCGCGACATCGAGCAGCAGAACCTCGCGCACGGCCTCGAGATCGCCTGGTTGAAGGACCCGTTCGAGGTCTACGTGGTGACCGTGCAGGGTTCGGCCAAGCTCCGCCTCGAAGACGGCAGCATCTACGAATTGGGCTACGCCGCCAACAACGGCCACGAGTACAAGCCGGTCGCCGAGCAAATGATCCAGGACGGGGTGCTCAACCGCGACGAGCTCTCGCTTCAGGCGCTGATCCAGTATTTCGCGGCCCACCCGGACCAGATTCAGAAGTATTGCTGGGAGAACCCGCGCTACGTGTTCTTCCGCGAGGCCGCCGGCGGACCGTTCGGCAGCATCAACGCCCCGGTGATCCCCTACCGCTCGCTCGCCACCGACAAGCAGGTCTTCCCGCGCGCCTGCGTCGCATTCGTCAGCACCGACGTGCCCGTGCAGCGCGAGGGCGGCATCCAGCTCCTGCCCTTCGGAAGCTTCGCGCTCGATCAGGACACGGGCGGCGCCATCCGCGCCGCCGGCCGCTGCGACATCTTCATGGGCGAGGGTGCCGCGGCGGAAGCGGTCGCCGGCCGGACCGGCGCCGAGGGCCACCTCTATTACGTCTTTACGAAGAGCGCGCCCGCCGTCGCTTCGCGAAGCGATGCGGAGCAAGCGGCGATGCCGAATGAAGAATGACGAATGAGGGACGACAAGCCGCGGAGCGCCAGCCTGCTGGTATTCCAGATTCTTCGGACCGCATTTGTCCTCCCGCCGCGCAACTCGTCGTCGGCACAGCCGGCCACATCGATCATGGCAAGAGCCGACTGGTCTGGACGCTGACCGGGACCGATCCGGACCGCCTGCCGGAGGAAAAGGCGCGCGGCATGACGATCGACCTGGGTTTTGCCCACGCCACGATCGACGGCTGCGACGTGTACTTCGTCGACGTGCCCGGACACGAGCGCTTCATCCGCAACATGGTCGCCGGCGCGTGGGGCGTCGACTTGGCCCTGCTGGTCGTGGCGGCCGACGACTCGGTCATGCCGCAGACACGCGAACATGCCGAGCTGCTCGCGCTGCTGGGCGTGCGGCGCTGCGCGCTCGTCCTCACGAAGCTCGATCTGGTCGACGACGGCTGGGCCGACCAGGTCGAGAGTGAAGCGCGCGAACTGCTCGCTTCGGTCGGGATCGCCCCGCTGGCTTGCCTGCGCACTTCCGCCGAGGACGGGCGCGGCTTGGACGAGCTGCGCCGCCTGCTCGCGGCGCAGGCCGCGGCGCGCCGCACTGAGGCCGCACCGCCGCGCTGGTTTCGACTGCCCGTGGATCGCGCCTTTGCCGTGAAGGGCCGCGGAACCGTCGTCACCGGTACGGTGGCCCACGGCGACCTGCGCGTCGACGCCGAGCTCGAGCTCTGGCCGGTGGGCGGACTGCGGGGTGAGTCGCGCCGCGGCGGCGGCGGACTCTTGCCGATGCTGGCCGCTGAGCGGCGCGTCCGGGTGCGCGACATTCAGTCGCATTCGAGTGCCCGCGCGTCGACCGCCGGGCGCACGCGCGCCGCGCTCAATCTCGCGGGCTTGGCGGTCGAGGATGCTTGCCGCGGCCACGAACTCGCCTCACCCGGCTACGTCGTGCCCACCAGCCGCTTCGACGCCTGGCTGGACGCGTTTCATCCCGCGGGCGACCCGGCCCGCAGCCGCTTTCCCGCTCGTCTGCATGTCGCCACCTGCGAAGTGCTGGCCACCGTCCGGCCGCTCGCTCCGCCGGCGGAACCGACGCCCGATCCCAGCGGCACGGCCCGCTTCGCGCAGATTCGCACGCGCTGGCCGGTCGTCGTCGAGTGGGGTCAGCGGTTTGTGCTGCGCGACGAAAACGGGACACGCACGATCGGCGGCGGCGCGGTGCTGCGCGGCGTCGCGGTCGCGTGGTCGAGCCGCAATCCGCCCGATCCCGCCGCACTCGAGCGGCTGCGTTCGGGCGAACCGCATGTGCGCGTGGAGGAGACCATTCGCGGGGCCGCCTGGACCGAGCTGACGGCGGAGCGCGTCGCGGCCCTCTCCGGCTTGGCCGACGCGGCGGAGGCCGCCGCGCACGTCGCTCGGCTGGCAGATGCCGGCCGGGTCGTTTCGCTGCCGAGCGGCCAGACGCGGCACTGGGTGCACGTCGCGCAACTGGCCGACGCCGCCGGCGCCGCCGTCGCCCGGCTGAATCGAGCGTTGACCGAGAATCCACGCTTCACGGGTGTTCCGCGGGCCGAGTGGCCCGCGTGGATGCCGCGCGCCTGCCCCGCTCGGTTGCGGCCGGCCCTGGCCGAGTGGTTGCTCACGGCCGGTCACGTCGCCGACGCCGATGGCTTCATCTTGCCGCGCGGGCATCGCGCCGTCATGAGCGCGGATGATCAGCGGCTGTTCGACACACTGCTGGCAGAATTTCGCGCCGGCGGGGCCGCGCCGCCGACGGCCGACGACCTGACCTGCCGCGACGCTCGGAATGCGCGCCGCATCGACGAACTCGTCAGACTCGCCGCGGCCCGCGGCCGCCTGGTGATGATCGCGCCCGGCGTTTTCCTGCACGCCGAGTGCTACCAGGCCGCGGTCGCCGACGTCGTCGCCGCCATCCGCACTCGCGGCCCGCTCACCGTCGCCGACATCCGCACGCTGCTCAAGTCCACGCGGAAATTCATCGTCCCGCTCTGCGAGCACCTCGACGCCGCGGGCATCACCAAACGCAGCGGCGACCTCCGAGTGCTGGGTCCGGCCGGCGCGGCGCATGCGTGAAGATCCGAGCCGGGCTGTCGCCTTCTAGCGCCCGAGCTGCGCGTCCGTCCGTACGAGCCAATGATCGCTGCGCAGCGTCGCGCGCGTCTCACAGGCCAGCGGCACAAAATCGGGCGATAGCCAGATCTGATCCAGCGCCAGTACCGGCAGCGGCGACGGCCACGTACAGGCGTACCCGCGGCCCGCCTGCTCAAACGCACTGCCCAGCTCACGCCGCAGCGGCGCAAAATGCACCGAGTCCGGCGGCGTGTTGAAATCCCCCAGCAGGATCACCGGCCCGTCGATCGCTGCGACGATCGCGGCAAGGTCCGCCAGATACGGCTTGCGAAACACCAGCGGATCGCCCGGGATGTCGACGAGTAGAATGGTCACGGGCCGCTCGCCGAGCGCGGCGCGCACGAGTTTGAGCCGGCCGCGCCGTTCGAATACGCGGCTCTCGCATGACTCGATCCGCCCGCGCACGCCGACCACCAGCCCATAGGTGTCGTCAGTGATTTCGACGAGGTGCGGACTCGTGCGCAGCAGGCACGTCCGATCGACACCGCTCCGCCACGCCTCGACCAGCCCGACGACGTCGGGCCGCTCGTCCGCGACCGTCTGTGCCATCGCCGGCCAGCCGCCCCAGCCACTGGACACGTTCCACAGCGCGATGCGAATCGCCGCCGACCCGCTGCCCAGCTCGAGTGCCGCCGCCTGCGTCGCGCTCGCGGCCCCGCGCAAGTCGCGCTGCAACGCGCCCGACGCCCCCGACCTGCGGAAGTCGGACCAGAACGCGTCGGCCGCGCACGCCGCCGAAACGCCGCCGGCAATCAGCGCCGCCCGCGGCATGCGCCTGCGTGCCAGGAGCAACGCCAGCACCAGCGCCCCGGCGGCGAGCACCTCCGGCCGTGCCATGTAATACAGCATCGCCATCACCGCCACGTGGTCGCGAAGCCCCCAGCGCGCCAGAAGTCCCGCCACCAGTCCCGCCGTCAGCGCACGGCTGAACCAACGCGCCCCGCGGAATCCGCCGCGGCGATCTGGCCGCAATGTTGCTCCGACTTCGCCGGGCGCCCGAGGGCTCAGACTTTCGCGCCGACCGCGCTCTTCAACGCCGCCGCTTTGTCGGTCCGTTCCCATGTGAATTGCGGCAGCGTGCGCCCGAAGTGCCCATGCCGCGCCGTTTCGCGGTAGATCGGGCGGCGCAGGTCGAGGTGGTCGATGATTCCACGCGGCGTCAACGGGAAGTGCTCGCGCACCAGCGTCGACAGCAGCTCCTCGCTGACCTTCGCGGTCCCCTCCGTGCTGACCAGCACGCTGGTCGGCTCGGCGACGCCGATCGCGTACGAGAGCTGCACTTCACAGATTTCAGCCAGGCCGGCGGCCACGATGTTCTTCGCGATGTACCGGCTCATGTACGCCGCGGATCGATCGACTTTGGTCGGGTCTTTGCCGCTGAAGGCCCCGCCGCCGTGCCGTCCGCGGCCGCCGTATGTATCGACGATGATCTTGCGCCCGGTGAGTCCGGTGTCGCCGTGCGGCCCGCCGACTTCGAAGCGTCCGGTCGGGTTCACGTGCAGCGTGACGTCCTTGTTCCACCAGTCGCCCAGCACGGGCTTGAAGATGTGCTCGATCACTTCGTGCTTCAGCTCGTCCTGGCTGTCGTTCCAGCTCTTGTCGTGCTGCGTCGAGAGCACCAGCGTGTCGACGCGGACCGGCCGACGCCCCTCGTACTCGACGGTCACCTGCGACTTCGCGTCGGGGCGCAGGCCGCGGATGATCCCGTCGCGCCGCACGTGCACCTGCCGCTCCACCAGCCGATGCGCAAGCTGAATCGGCAGCGGCATCAGCTCAGGCGTCTCGCGGCAGGCAAACCCGAACATCATGCCCTGGTCGCCCGCGCCGTCGCGATCAACCCCCATCGCAATGTCCGGCGACTGCTTCTTGATGCTCGTCAGAACCGCGCATGACTCATAGTCGAACGCCATGTCGCCCGACGTGTAGCCGATTTCGCGAATCACATCGCGCACGACGTCGGGAATCTCGACGTACGCCTTGGTGGTCACCTCCCCCGCCACCACCACCATCCCGGTCGAAACCAGCGTCTCGCACGCCACGCGCGAGTTCGGGTCCTGCGCCAACATCGCGTCGAGGATGGCGTCCGAGATCTGGTCGGCCACCTTATCGGGGTGGCCCATGCTGACTGATTCGGACGTGAACGGATACCGCCGCCCGTCAAACTCGCTTCCCACAGTTGCGCTCCCTGCTGCGCGATCTTGAATGATCCGGCCATGCCCGTCGCGAAAATCCACCGGGAACGGCGCCGGCGGCCCGGGTCTCACGCTCGAGACGATGCCGCCCCATGCCATTGATTCTGGAGTGTAGGCTCCGCCGAACAGAGCGGCAAGCCACCGCTACGCCCCGCCGCCGGGCCGATCGCAGATATTTTTGCCCCCACGCGCGTCCAATTCCAGCGCGGCGGCCGGTAGTAACACCGGTGAGTCTCAAGAAAATGCCGCATTCGCTGCGGCCTGCTGAAACATCAGATAGGCAACGCCAGCGAGACTTCACCGCGTGGCCGGCCGACTCGGGCGTCGTGCTCAATGCCTCGCCACGCAGCCCTCACTCCCACCGCCGAGCGAATCTCGCATTCGAGCGGCGGCGTACCGCAAGCAAAGGAGATTCGACATGAAACGGCGATGGTGGGTTACGACGTACGGCATGATCGTCTGCACGGCGCTGGGCGCGCTGGGCGCGTGGCAGGATGAACTCGCAGTGGACGTGCCGGAGGATGAGGCGCCCGCGTGGGCGCAGATTACGCCGAGCGGCACGGAAGTGATTATCCCGGACGTGGCGGCGTGGGACTCGGAAAACGTGCGCGCCATGCTGGAGAGTATCGCGCCGGGCGCCGTGTCTCGTGGTGGCCGGCCTGCCCTCTTGTGCAGCAGCAACATGCAGATCGACGCCGGGGCCGCGTTTGACGTGCCCGGCGGCCGCGCGACGCTGATCGATTCGGCGACGACGGACCTGCTGCTTTCGCTCATCGCTCCGGGCGAGCTGGACGCAGTGTTCGACGGCGCGCTGGTGGTGTACGAGCCCTCGTTCGTGGCCGACCCGAGCGATCGGCCGCGCGACGCCGACCATGACGACGATGCGGTCGAAGACCTGGCCGCGGCGCCGGCCGATCCGCTGGCGCTCGAAGCGCCCACCGTTTCGGGCGAGGAAGTTGGGCTGCTCGACTCGCCGATGGACGCCAACCTGTGGCCGCTGCTGATCGCGCCCGACATGCTCGAAGGCGTCGACCCGCGTTCGCTGCACCTCGCAACACTTCGCGGCAGCTCGGTCGCGGCAGGCGCCTGGCAAGACGTAGCCGGCGGCCGCATCGTCCTGATCGACGAAGCCGCGCTTGACGCCATCCGCGGCGTCATCCCGATCGACATCCCCGCCGACCAGCCCGTGGTGGCGTTCGCGGCGTCTGACGTTGCCGACGAAGTCGGTCACGCGCTCGCCGCGGCGCCAGAATCACCCGTCGATGTGACGCCAACCAATGACGGTGCCGCTCCGCAGTCCGATGACGGCGGCGCCGAAATCGCCCTGCTCGACGCGGAGCAGATCGATCCGCAAATTCGCGAACTGGTCGCCCAGCTCGTGGGGTCCGAGCAGGGCCGAGTGGGTGTCAGCCGCGGCCCGGTGCAGCTTGACGCCGGGACGTGGACCGACGTCGCCGGCGGCCGCGCCATGGCGCTCGACATCGACACCGATGAGACGCTGCGCGCCCTGTTCGATGCTTCCGGCGTCGCACTGGCCGCCTCCGACCGCCTCGTGCTGTTCGTTTCCCAGGAAGCCGCGACTGAAGCTGCACAGGCGTCGACCGTCATGGATGGCGACGCCGTGGCGGCGGCTGACGACGCACTCGTCAGCGCCGCGATCGTCGACGAGGCCACCGGCGACGAAGTCACGTTTCTGCCGGTCGCGCCGCGCTCGAGCGACGAACTGCTTCTGATGGTGAACGACGTTCCTCCACCGGCCGGCGATATGCGTAACGCCCGGCTGGCCGCCTACCGCGGCGTCGACGCCCTTCCGCATGGCCAGTGGCGCGCGGTCGGCGACGGCTACGTCTGCCGCATCGTCGATGAAGCCGTCGACGTCGTCAGCGCCATGATCGAGGACGATGAGTTTGTTGCGCCGGCGGGCGGCGCGTACGCCGTGTTTGTGTCGGAGCACGCCCCGCAGAATGCCGACGAAACCGGGCAAGACGAGCGCCATGGGGCGTTTCCGTCTCTCGACGATCAGTCCGATCCGCTGAGCGATCCGCAATTCGATGTTCTGCCGGTTGAGCAGCGCGCCGCGATGGCCAATCTTCAGGCGCTTTACCCCGAAGTCCGCTACTACCTCAACGGCACGCGCATCACGCGTGCTTATGGCGCGCCGTTTGGCGGCGGCGCCACGCCTCAGGAAGCGGCCGAGTCTTTCGTCGCGGCTCACGCCGGCGTCTTTGGCGGCACGCCGGCCGATCTTCGCCCCGGCAATCAGTTCAACGACGAGCTGACGCAGGAGCTGATGTACGACGAGGCGACTGGAGAGTATGCGTTCACGCTTGTCTACTACACGCAGCATCGCGACGGCATTCCGGTCATCGGGGCCGAGCTGCGCGTCATGGTGCGCAATGAGCCCGGCTATCCGATCGTGTGGGCCGGTTCCAGTCTGCGCGACCTGAGCGGCTTCGAGCTGCCGAAGGCCGCGATCGGCAATGACCCCGGCACGACCGGCCACGAGCAGGCTCAGGCCATCATCCCCGACCTGGCGCAGTTCTCGCCGTCGCTGCAGCGCATCTGGGCCGGCATCGACCACATGCAGGTCGCACCGCAACTGGTCGTCATGTTCGACGCCACCAACTCGCCCGACACGAGCATGGGCGGGAAGGTGTGGCGTTTTCTGGCGAATCCGCAGAGCGGCGAGATCGTGCACTACAAGGATCAGATGTGCACGGCGACGGTGTCGGGCAATGTGAAGATCAAGCACACCGACGGCTTCAAGGCCGATTACTGCGCGTCGGAAGTGTCGGACAACATGAAGAGCGCCAAGGTCTTCAACTTCCTGCCGCCGGTCACGGTTTACGCCAGCACGTCCGGCAATTACAGCATGTCGGTGAATACGCTGTTCGACGTGGTGGTCGAGACCAAGATCGAAGGCCGGCACTTCGTCGTCGAGGACAAGCAGGGCAGCCTCGAGCATCTGACGAAATCGGTTCCCAACGGCGGCACGGGCAACTTCGTGCACAACGAGGACAACGACAGCGGCCGGATTCGCGCTCAGGCGAACGGATACTTCTTCGCCGATTTCGCGCGGCGCTTCCTGCTGGATTCGTCGAACGGCGTGCCGAACTTCCCGACGATCAAGTCGCAGAACGATTTCCCGGTGCACGTGAATCACGATGAGAATCCACTGACGCTCTGTCCGTGCAACGCCTGGTACTTTCCCGGGCTGCTCGGCATCGGCGCCACGCTCAACTTCTGCCGCGCCCAGGACGGATGCCCGAACACGGCGTTTGGCGGCGTGATCTTCCACGAGTACGGGCACCACGTCGTCGCCATGGCCGGCAGCGGTCAGGGGCAGTATGGCGAGGGGTTCGGCGACTGCATGAACATTCTGGCGGCCAACGACCGCGGCGTGGGCTACGGCCTGAATCGCGACGACGACTGTTCGAAGCCCATCCGTCGCTCGGGCGGTTCCAGCTTCCAGTATCCGTGCAACGGTAGCGACCCGCACGATTGCGCGCCGCTGATCTCGGGCTGCGTGTGGGACACGTACCAGGAGCTGGGCGGTGATAATTCCGATCTGAGCGTGGTCAAGAAGCTGACGCTCAACAGCGTGCTGCTGCACACCGGCGAGCTGATCGAGCCGGACATCACGATCGACTTCGTCACGCTCGACGACACCAACGGGAAGCTGTGGGACGGCACGCCGCACGGCACCGCCATCGCCGCCGCCTTCGGCGAGCACAACATGGGCGTGGCCTGCTCGGATCGTCCGACCACGCCGGCCAACGTGGTGGCGACGAACGCTTCGTTCTGCGACAAGGTCCGCGTGACCTGGACGGCCTCGACCCGCGCGCAGCGCTATCGCATCACGCGGGCACCGACGTTCGACGTCACCCAGCAGAAGGAGATCGGCAACACGACCGGGACGACGATTGAGGACAACGACTGGACGCTCGACCCGAACATCTCGTACTTCTACTGGGTCACCGCGGAGAACTTCTGCGGCCGCAGCGGCACGAGCAACGCGGACGTGGGCACGATCTCCGATCCGCCGCCCGCGCCCAGCGGCATGAACGCCAGCGACGGCACGCAGTGCAACGCCGTTCGCATCGTCTGGAACGCGGTCAGCGGCGCCACGGGCTACACCATCTGGCGCAGCACGGTCAACAGCCCGGAGACGGCCGTCCAGATCGGCACCGACACCGCCTCGCCCTACGACGACACGACCGCCTCGTCGTCGGGCACAACCTATTTCTACTGGGTCCGCACGACCAAGCCGTGCGGCAAGGGCGGCTTCGGCCTGGCCGACAGCGGCTTCCGCGGCAGCGCCCCCGGCGCTCCGGGCGTCATCATCGCCAGCGACAACAACTGTTCGGCGATCAACGTCAACTGGACCGACGTGGCTGGTGCGACGTCGTACATGCTCTATCGCAACACGACGAACAACTCGGCCACCGCCACGCTTCTGGCGACCGTGACCAGCTCCGATTACTCGTGGACCGCCGCAACGCCCGGGACGACGTACTACTTCTGGGCCAAGGCCAAAAACACGTGTGGGACGAGCGGCTTCAGCAACGCGACCACCGGAACGCGGCTCCCCGGGCCCGGAGTTCCGACGGGCGTCTTGGCGAGTGACGACACGTCGTGTACGTCGGTCGAAGTCAAGTGGAACGCCGCCGCCGAAGCCACCGGCTACACCATCTGGCGCAACACGGTGAACAACAGCGCCACGGCGACGCAGATCGGCTCGGACACGGCCAGCCCGTTCAGTGACACGACGGCCACGCCGGGCACGACCTACTCCTACTGGGTCAAGGGCACCAATGCCTGCGGCTCCAGCGCGTTCAGCACGTCCAACACCGGCAAGCGCAAGGCGGCGCCGAATCCGCCCGCCAGCGTCACCGCCAGCGACGGCACGTCTTGTGAGCACGTCGCACTTGGCTGGCCCAGTGTCACCGGCGCTACGGCCTACTCCGTCTGGCGCGGCACGACGAGCAATTCCGCGCAGGCGGCTCTGTTGGGCGTCACCAACGTGCTCAAGTTCATCGACACGACCGGGACGCCGAACGTCACCTATCACTACTGGGTCCGCAGCCGCAACGACTGTGGCGACGGCGCGTTCGGCACGCCCAGCACCGGCTTCCGCACGACTCCGCTGCCGGCGCCCAGCGTCGTCAACGCGACGGACAGCGTGCACTGCGCGTTCGTACGCGTATCGTGGAACGGCGTCAGCGGCGCGACGGGTTACACGATCTGGCGGCACACCGCCAACGACGAAGCCCAGGCAACGCAGATCGCCTCCGACACCGCCAGCCCGTATGACGACACGTCGGCAACGCCGGGGCAGGTCTACTTCTACTGGGTGCGGGCCACCGCTGCCTGCGGCAAGGGGCCGTTCAGCGACCCCGACAGCGGCTCACGTCCGGGCGTGATCGCGGCACCGACCGGCGTCAGCGCCACCGACGGCACCAGTTGCACGTTTGTGACGGTCTCGTGGAACGCCGTCTCGGGCGCCAGCAGCTACACCATTTGGCGCAACACCACCAACAACACGGCGACCGCCAAGAACATCGGGTCCGACTCGGCCAGCCCGTTCAGCGACTCGACAGCCACGGCCGGCACGACCTACTTCTACTGGGTCAAGGCCGTCGACGCCTGCGGCTCGAGCGGCTTCAGCAGCACGAACAGCGGCTTTCGCGAGAAAACACCGACTGCGCCGACCGGCGTCGCCGCATCCGACGCCACCTCGTGCGACGCCGTCACCGTCTCCTGGACCGCGGTTAGCAACGCCGACGGCTACACCATCTGGCGTGGCACGTCGTCCTCAACCGCGTCCGCCACGCAGATCGGCAGCGACTCCGCCTCGCCGTTCAACGACGTCACCGCCACACCCGGCACGACGTTTTACTACTGGGTGAAGGCGTCGAACCAGTGCGGCACCAGCGGCTTCAGCGCTTCCAACACCGGGTCGCGCAAGAAGGCGCCCGCCACGCCGACCGGCGTGTCCGCTTCGGACGGCTTGTCCGGATTCGTGCGTGTGTCGTGGAATTCGGTCAGCGGTGCGAGCAGCTACCGCATCTACCGCAGTCTGACGAACAACACGAGCGACGCGGAACTGATCGCCAACGATTCGGCCAGTCCGTACAGCGACACGACGGCCATTCCGTTCCTGACGTACCACTACTGGGTGCGTGCGACGAACGATTGCGGCACGAGCGGGTTCAGCAGTTCGAACTCGGGCTGGAGACTGCCGTAGGCTGACGGCCGGGCAACCTGCCCGCGCGAGTGAACGATGAAGCAACCGCGGGGAGTCGCTCATGGGCGGCTCCCCGCGGTGCGTTGCGGTCGCCGCGCTTCACAGCCCGACGCACTGGCGAGTGGGAGGGAGTGCAGCCGCGGGTGCGGAACGTTTCGCCGCGAACACGCGCTGGCGTTCTGCATTCTGCATTCTTCATTCTTCATTGCAGTTGCAGCAGCCGCGGGCGGCGGCTCTTGATCAGGTCATTGCTCGCCGAAAACGCTCGACGCTTCGGCCACAAGTTCGGGCAGCTTGGCGGTCAGGTCGGCCAGCGTCGCCGGCGTCAGTCCGATCGACTCGAGCATCTCTTCGGTGACAGCCTGCGTCTGCGCCGTCAGCCAGAAACCATAGCGCGCCTGGCAGCAGAGCACGTCGGCAATGTTCACATACGTCGTCAGCTTGCGCAGCTCCGGCTTCAGATGCGACGGGTCGTGGTGGTAACCGATGGCGCTGCGCAGTCCGGGCGGGAACTTCCACTTGGCGGCCAGCGCCGCGCCGAAGGTCGGATGATCGGCGCCGATCACCTCCGCCTCCACCTGGCAGAAATTCAGCGGCTCACTATGGCAGCGAACGGCGATCGTCCGCAGCTTGTCGGGAAACAGTTGATGCTCCACCAGCAATCCCATGTCGTGGACCAGGCCGGCGACAAATGCCTCTTCGGCAAAATCGCGCCCACCCGCCTTGGCGAGCAGCTTGGCGCAGACGCCCACCGAGATCGAGTGCGTCCACAGGTCCTTGGGTGCGAAATGCTCGGAGATCGGCTGCGGCGTGAACATGCGCGAGAGCGACGCGGCCAGGGCGATGTTCTTCACGGCGCTGAGACCGAGCATGACGATGGCCCGGTCGAGACTCGAAATCTGCGAGGGCAGGCCGTAAAACGCCGAGTTCACGACCTTGAGGATCTTGGCCGCCAGGGCGGGGTCGTTCTTCACGATGTCGTGCATGTCGTGGGCGCTGGCCTTGGGGTCTTCGACCACGTCCATGATTTTTACCGTGATCTCGGGCAGGGCCGATATCTCGGTGACCTTGGCCATGGCGCTCTGCAAGTGCGGCGGCAGCGCGGGAGCGGACGGGTGTGGCGCAAGCAGCTCGGCGGTCGACATCGCAGAATCTCCGGGGTCGAGGGTCGGCACGTGCCTTCTATTCGCTATCGGCGGGTGGGGCGGGCGTGTTCAGTGATGACCACGTCAGGTGGTGAACGTCCCGATAACATTGTCGCCGCGTGCCACTGGCGGTATGATGGGGGTGATGGTGGCCAACAGCCACGATCGCGCGACTCGGAAGGTGAACGGAAGCAGCCGAGACTGAGTTCGCGGACGTACACGTCTTGGTGAGAACAGGGAGGTGGCATGGTCGACATCGACCGGGTTGCGGGGTTGGCGCAAGGTCTGCTGACGCTGCGGGGGAACGACGGAAAGCAGGACGCGTGGCTGTGGCAGCACAGCGAGCGCGTGATGCGCCTGGCGCGGATGATTTCGTTGCTGCCGGAGTTTTCGGACATTAGCGTTGACCGGGGCGCGGTTGCGGTCGCCGCCCTGTTCCACGACGCCGGCTGGGTGGTGCAGTTCGAACAGGGCCGGCTGGAGCGCTGGCAGGTGATGAACAAACCGACCAGCGATCTGCAGCGCGAACTGGGGGCGACTTTTCTGCGCGAGCACGCGTCTCACATCGTGCCGGCGCCGACGCTCGACACCGCCGCCGAGGCCATCCGCCAGTGCAACTTCCGCGAGACCGAGCTGCCCGAGGCGCAAATACTGTCGGAAGCGGAGAATCTGGATGACGTGGGGATGATGCACGTGGTGCGTCAGATCCGGCATCACCTGGCCGAAGGGCGCTCGGTCGATCAGCTCCTGAATGGCTGGTCGCGGCAGAAGGAATACCAGTACTGGGAGGCGCGGATCAAGGACAGTTTTCGCATCGAGGCGGTGCGGCAACTGGCGCGAACGCGACTGGCGACGGTCGATCAGGTCATGTCGATGATCGCGCGCGAGCACAGTTGCATGGACGTCAAGCGCGTCATCGAGGCCTTCGGTATCGAGCCGTCGCCGCAGGAAGGCGTGGCGACGCCGTAGGGGTCTGGATTCAGCGTTTGGGGTTCAGCGTTCAGCTCTCAGAGTTCAGCGTTCGCCGGCGCGTCGCGTCGGTCCTCGGTGGCCAGGCGCGCGGTCGCGGGCGATCGCCCCGCTCCGGTAGAATGGCGGCATGATTCGCGTCGTTCTTCCATTTCACCTGCGCTCGCTGGCGCGGGTCGACGGTGAAGTGCGGCTGAGCGTCGATGGACCGGTCACGCACCGTGCGCTGCTTGACGCGCTCGAGGCCCGCTATCCGATGCTGCGCGGCACGATCCGCGACCACGGCACGCTGCGGCGGCGGCCGTTCATCCGCTTTTTCGCCTGCCGGCGCGATCTCTCGCACGAGCCGCCCGACACGCCCCTGCCCGAGGCGGTCGTCCGCGGGGCCGAGCCGTACCTGGTGGTCGGGGCGATCGCCGGCGGGTAGGCGCGGCTCACCTCCTTTGCAACAGGAACCGCCCCATGATGACGCGGGTCGCTCTCGACGAACTGCGCTTGCCGGCACCTCATCGCGAGTTTCTGGAGGGCGCCCTCCCGCGGCTGATGAGCGATCTTCGCATCGTGGGCGTGCTCGCCGCCGGGTCGATTCTGACCGGTGCCATGGACGAATTCAGTGATCTGGACCTCGTCGTGGCCGTCGAGCCCGAGCACGACGCGGCGATCCTGGAGAATCGCCTGGCGATGACTGCGCGGCTCGGGCTGCTGCTCTCGGCCTTTACCGGCGAGCACGTCGGCGAGCCACGGATCATCATCGCGCTCTTCGGCCCGCCGCCGCTGCACGTTGATCTCAAGTTTGCACCGGTGACGGACCTGGCGAAGCGCACGGACCGGCCGTTGGTACTTTGCGAGCGCGGCCACGGCGTGTCGGACATCGTCGCGCGTGCGAGCGCGTCGCCGGCGCGGCCGGACGCACAGTGGATCGAGGATCGCGTCTGGGTCTGGGTGCACTACGTCGCGGCGAAGATCGGGCGGGGCGAGCTTTTCGAGGCTCTGGACGGGCTCGCCGCTCTTCGCCGGCTTGTGCTGGGGCCGCTGGCGCTGGCGGCGTGCGGTGCGGCTCCGTACGGAGTGCGCCGAATTGAGTGGCATGTGCCGGAATTCGCGCAGCAGCTTCGGCAGACCGTTGCGGACTACGATGCGTCGTCGTGCAGCCGCGCGCTTGAGGCCGTCGCGGATCTCTACGTGCGGCTGCGCGACGAACACCCCGCGCCCGGACTGATTCGCCGCGAGGCGGCACAAGCTGCGTCACGCGCCTATCTGGCGGGGTTGAGCGTGCGCGGCAATGCGCGATCGTGACGCGCCGGCGTCACGGCCGCCGATAGACGTCGGTGCTGAGATACTTCAGGCCCGAGTCGACCAGTAACGTCACGACCGTGCCGCCAGGGCCGAGCCGCCGGGCGAGCTCGATTGCGGCGATGACGTTGGCGCCGGACGAAGTTCCCGCGAGCAGCCCTTCCTCGCAGGCCAGCCGGCGGGCCATCTCCTTGGCATCGTCGGTCGCGACGGCGGCGATTTCATCGACGAGAGACGGGTCCCAGAGCGGCGGCGTGTAGCCGATGCCGACTCCTTCGATCTTGTGTGGCCCCGCCGGACCGCCGCCCAGCACCGATGACTCGGTGGGCTCGACGACGACGATCCGCACGCCCGGCTTGTGCCGCTTCAGCACGGTGGCGACGCCGCGGGACGAGGCGGCGGTGCCGACGCAGTGGACGAACGCGTCGACCTTGCCACCGGTCTGACTCCAGATTTCCTCGCCGAGCGGGAAATAGCCGGCGATGCTGTCGCGGTTGTTGAGCTGATCGGTCCAGTACGTGTGCGGCTCGCGGCTGAGCGTGCGGGCGGCCTCGATCATGCCGAGAATCAGCTTGCGCGTCGTTCGGCCACCCTCGCTCGGCACCAGTGTCAGCTCGGCGCCCAGCGCCGCCATGTGGTCCAGCTTTTCGCGGCTGAACGCGTCGGAGGTGACGATGCGGATGCGGTATCCGCGGGCGGCACAGACCATCGCGAGCGAGGCGCCGGTGCTGCCGCCGGTGTATTCGACAACCGTGTCGCCGGGTTTCAGCCGGCCGTCGGCCTCGGCCCGAGTGATGACGGCGTTGGCCATGCGGTCCTTCATGCTGCCGGTCGGGTTCTCCCATTCGAGCTTGACGAGCACGGCGGCGCAGTCGGGCGGTACGACTTTTCGCAGGCGGACGATCGACGTGTTTCCGATGGCTTGCAGGAGATCCATGGCACCATCAGACACTCGCCGCGCCGCCATGTCGAGCGTGGCGGAACGGGTCGACGGTGGGAAAGCGGGAACGTGGGAAGAGGGAGGCGGATGAACTCGCGGAATTCGGCTGCCTTGTGGCGCCCAGATCAGGGCGATTCGGCCGGTTGCGACGTCGCCGGTTTCGATTCCGCGGCGCGGCGGGCAGCTTCTTCGGCTTCGCGCTGCTCGACGGCGCGCTGCTCGGCGTTTTACGCAGCATCGTTCGTTGGTTTCAGGGCTTCGCAGCGGGCTGCGTGGTCGCCGCGGCGGCGCGTTTCGCTTCGTCGTCGCGCTGTTGGCGGGTAGGAAGTTTGTCGACGCGCGGCTTGAGCTGCTTCTCGAAGATGTCGTCGATCGGGCGGCGGAGCTCGGCCAGCCGCTCATTCGTCGCGCGCAGCTTGTCGTTGTCGCTCGCCTTGCGGGCGACGCCGATCTCGTCCTGGGCCTTGTAAAAGTCGGTCTTGCGGCGGTTCAGGTATTCCTGCCCGTGCCCCTGGCACTCCTTGAGAATCTGAAACGCCTTCTGGCGCTGCTCGTCGTTGAGCTTGAAGCGCTCGCAGAAGTCGCGGACGTACTGCTCCCACAGCGAGATCGGCTTGTTCTGCGTGGAGCGGAAGGCCATCTCGCGATGATGGGTCTCCCAGTTCTTGAGCTGCTCGGCGGTCATGAAAGGGCTGTGCTCGCCGCGACGGCGCGCCATAATGGTCGGGCCGGGCTGCGCCCCGGCCGCGCGAGCCTTCTTCCAGTCAGCCAGCGTGACCACGCGATCACCATCCCAGAACATCACGCCGACGCCGCCCTCTTCGCGGAGATTCTGCGGGGTGACGTTGAAGCCCGGTTCGAGGCCGATGTCGCGGCCGCCGAGCGAAGCAGGGTCGTCGGGCGCGTTGATCACGGCGTCATCGATGGTGTAGGTTTCGACGAGAGCACCGTCGCGGTAGTACGTTACTTGCGCCGGCAGCCACATGCCGGCCAGTTCGCGCAATTCGGACTTGCACTCGGCGCGGACCTTTCCCGCACCGTCGACGAGGCGCGCACTGACCGAGTTCCAGCCGCGCGCGGCGTCGATCGTCCAGACCAGTTGGGTCCCGTTCGATTGGCGCAGCGTGACTTCGTGTTGGGTGCCGCTGATCCGCTCCTGCCACTCTGACGGCTCAGTCCCGGCGGGTGACTTTGAGTCGAGGTGGACACCCCACTGGGCGTTCGTCCCACTCTCGAATCCGGCTCGGCTAAGTGGATGAACCCCGAGCATGCGGATGTCGGGATGTTCAGCCACGTCCGGCGGCGGATTTCTCTCCTGGCCCGCGTCGCCGCGACGCCAGATATCCGCGGCGATCGACGCATCGGGATGGTGCCACAGGCCATCTGCATTCTGCAGGTAGAATTCAGGAAAGCGGCTATAGGGCGCCAGCGGAGCTCCGCCCCAGCGCACCCAGCCGTCCTGGTCGCCGAGGTGCTTGACCACCATGTCGCCGTTCAGCGCCATCCGGCTGACGAATTGAAATCGACGACCGGGCAATTGCTGGTGGTCTTCGCGCGACCATGCGATCGTGCCGCTGACGATCGAGCGGCGCGACTCTTGTAGCGCGCGAATCGCCTGCGGACATTTCCGGATTGCTTCCTGGCCGGCCGGGGTGCACAGCGCGAGGAGACATCGTGGCGGCGCTGCGATCAGCAGGACGACGATGAGCAGCGGCTGTGCCCGCGACAGCCCTGACATGTGCAACCCCTTCGGACCCACGACTACGTCGCCGCCGACTGGCGGCAAAGCAACTTCCAATCTATCGTACCCCCCCCTGGGAGTTGTCAAGCGAAAATCGGCTTCGCCGCCTGCGATTCTGCCGCGTGGACTTTCGGCGTCCCGATCGGAAGGTGAAAGCGTGAGAAAGGCACCGAGTCCGTTGGCGAGGGCCGGGCTATTGGCGCGGTTTGGAGACGTGCTGATCGATCAGAATCGGATTGCCGTCGGGGTCGATCAGCAGCAGACTGGCCGGGCCGCTGGTCGACTCGTCGGCCTCGGTCGCCAGCGATAAGCCGCGCTGCTTCAGGGCGCGCTGGATGTCGCGCACGTCGTCGAAATCGGACAGCGCCGCGCCGCTGCGATCCCAGCCGGGGTTGTAGGTCAGGCCGTTGCGCTCGAGCATGCCCTGGAACAGGCCGATCGTGCTGGTCTCGTTCTGAACGATCAGGTAGTGCGTGCCGTCGCCGGCGACCTTCCGAAAGCCAAGCTTCTCATAGAACGCGCGCGACGCGGCCACGTCCTTGACCGCCAGGCTGACCGAGAAGTTGCCGAGCCGCACGTGTTCACCGGCGTCGGCCTGCCGCCGATATTCGTAAACGGCGGTCTTTCGCCACGATTTACCGCCATCGGTGGACGCCTCCCAGATGAGCGAAAACTCGTCGCGATTGCCGCCCGGGCGCTGCGTGAAACGCAGGAAGGACTCGGGAGCACCGGGCATGATCGAGCTGGTGCCGGGCTTGACGTTGCTGACGGTCAGGTCGTCGCCCTGCCGCGTTCCCTCGAAGACGTCGGTCAGCGACATGATGCTGTCGAGCCAGACGAACCGGTACACCTTGCGGAAGCGGTCGTAGGAGCGGAACCCGCTCATCGAAAGCTTGAACGCCGGGATGGTGATCTCTTCGCGCAGAAAACTCCCGCCGAGCATCGGCGCGATCGTCGCCTCAGTCTGGCCCGGATACTCCTTGCCGTCGGGGCCGATGTAGCGGGTGGTGACCTTCCACTTGCCGGCGAGCCAGGCGAGGTCCTCCATTTCCTGGGGTGGGGCTGCGAATGGCGGCCACGCGGGCCTGCTGGTGGGCCCGGCTTGGGTGGGCTTTGGGGCGACGGGAGCGTCCTGCTTGGCGCCGCCCGTCGACTGGGCCGCGGCGGCGATCATGGTGAACATGAGTATCGGCACTGCAATCCGGTAAGCCACTGTCGAACTCCTCGCAGCCTCGCGCCCGCCGAGTCGGCGAAGCACTGTACCGCCGCGGCGCGGGCGGAACCAGTCGTTTTCGCCGCTCCGCCGGCGCGCACTTGACGGAGACGGCCTCGGCCTCTATACTTGCATTATGACGCAAGTACGCAAACGAAAACCGCCACCGACGCCCCGGCAGGCCGCGGCGCGTGATGGACCGATCGACGCGCTGCTCAAGCCCGAATTCTTCAAGGCCTTCTCCCATCCGACACGCGTGTCGCTGATTGCGTGCGTCGCCAAGTGCGGGCGAGGCTGTTCGGTCGGAGAAATCGCCGAGTGCTGCTCCGTGGATTTCTCCGTCGTGTCCCGGCACCTGGCGTTGCTCGCCCGTTCGGGCGTGCTGGAAGCGAAGAAACACGGGCGGACCGTCTTCTACACCGTCCGCTACGCCGAACTCTGCCGATCGCTCCGCGTGCTCGCGGATGCGTTGGAGCAGTGCTGCCCAGAGAAGGGAGGGACGTGCGGTGGCAAGTCGTGCTGAGCGGCTCCGCGTGCTCTTCCTGTGCACCGGCAACGCGTGCCGAAGCCAGATGGCGGAGGGTTGGGCGCGGGCGCTGCGCTCCGACTCGATCGAACCGTACTCGGCCGGGACTGACCCGCACGGGCTGAACCGCCTCGCCGTGCGGGCGATGGCCGAAGCGGGCATCGACATCTCCCGTCACGCATCCAAGAGCGTCCATGCGCTGACGGGCGTTCCGTTCGACTTCGTCGTGACGGTGTGCGATTCGGCCAGCGAAGCGTGCCCAACCTTCCCTGCTCCCGCGAAGGTGCTGCACGTCGGTTTCGATGACCCGCCCAGGTTCGCGAAGGGCGCGACGACCGACGACGAAGCGCTGCCGCACTATCGCCGGGTGCGCGACGAGATCCGGCGATTCGTGGAGACGCTGCCCCAAGCCTTTTTCGGAGATTCGACCATGACCAGCCCTGCCTGCCGTAACGACTCGTGCTGCCCGCCCGCCGCCTCCGACGCAAACGCCGTGCGCGAACAGGTCCGTGAGGGTTACGCGAAGATCGCCCAAGGCGGAAGTTGTGGCCCGAGCGGATCGGGTGCCGGATGCTGCGGTGCTCCGGCGTTCTCGCCGGATCAACTCGCCCAGGCCATCGGTTACACGAGCGGTGACCTGGACGCGCTTCCGGATGGTGCGAACATGGGCCTCTCGTGCGGCAACCCGACCGCCCTTGCGTCGCTGCGCCCCGGCGAAGTGGTGCTCGACCTGGGCGCGGGCGGCGGTTTCGATTGCTTCGTGGCCGGGCCGAATGTGGGGAGGACGGGCCGCGTGATCGGCGTGGACATGACGCCCGACATGCTCAGCAAGGCGCGCCGCAACGTGGCGTCGTACCGCGATCGGACCGGCCTGGAGAACGTGGAATTCCGATTGGGCGAGATCGAGGCGCTTCCCGTCGCCGACGCGAGCGTCGACGTCGTGATATCGAACTGCGTGCTGAACCTCTCGCCCGACAAGCCGCGCGTGTGGCGCGAGATCGCCCGCGTGCTGAAGCCCGGCGGGCGCGTCGCCGTTTCCGATTTGGCGCTCCTGCGCCCGCTGCCCGAGTCGGTCAAAGCCGATGTCCAGGCCCTGGTCGGGTGTGTCGCCGGGGCGGTGCTCGTGGAGCAGACGCGCGGCATGGCCAGCGCGGCCGGCTTGACCGAGGTCGCGCTGACGCTTAAGCCGCGCTACATCGACGCGATGATGGATTGGCAGGACCCGCTCTATCGGAGAATCGTGGAGCGTCTGCCGGCTGGATCGAAGCCCAGCGACTACATCACCAGTCTTGACGTGTCGGCACGAAAACCGTCGTCGCGGTAGAAATCAGCGGTGACAACAAGCATGTCAGGACAGAATGACACACGCCGGCTGAACGTCTTCGAGCGTTATCTGACGCTCTGGGTCGCCCTGTGCATGGTCGTTGGCATCGCCCTCGGCAAGCTGCTGCCCGGCCTGACCGATGCACTGCGCCGCGTCGAATTCGGCGGCGGCAGCCAGATCAACGTGCCGATCGCCATCCTCATCTGGCTCATGATCTACCCCATGATGCTCAAGGTGGACTTCGCGTCGGTGCCCGGCGTTGGCAAGCGGCCCAAGGGCCTGCTCATCACGTGCTTCGTGAACTGGCTGGTCAAACCGTTCAGCATGGCTCTCCTGGGCTACGTCTTCTTCAAGCACCTCTTCGGCCCGTGGATCGGGGCGGAACTGGCCGACCAGTACATCGCCGGCGTCATCATCCTCGCCGCCGCGCCGTGCACGGCGATGGTCTTCGTGTGGAGTTATCTGACGCGCGGCGACGCGGCCTATACGCTCGTGCAGGTTTCGGTGAACGACCTGCTGATGCTGGTGCTGTTTGCGCCGATCGTGGCGCTCCTCGTCAGCGGCGCTTCGGCATTGTCGGTGCCGTTCAGTGTGCTGGTCTACGCCGTCATCGGCTTCATCGTGATCCCACTGGCCGCGGGGGCGATCACGCGCCGCGCGTTGATTCAGCGCCGCGGCGTGCAGTGGTTCGAACAGTCGTTCCTGCCGCGATTTCATCCGATTGCGGTGCTGGCGCTGCTGGCCACGCTGGTGCTGATCTTCGCGTTCCAGGCGGACAACATCACGAAGCGGTTCTTTCACGTCGTGCTGATCGCGATTCCGATCCTGCTTCAGGTGTACTTCAATTCTTCGCTGGTCTACGGCCTGATGATGCTCTTCCGCGTGCCGCACAGCGTGGCGGCGCCGGGGGCGCTGATTGGCGCCAGCAACTTCTTCGAGCTGGCCGTTGCGACCGCGATCGCGCTCTACGGCCCGGAGTCCGGCGCCGCGCTGGCGACGGTCGTCGGCGTGCTGGTCGAGGTGCCGGTGATGCTCAGCGTCTGCGCGCTGTGCAACCGCACGCGCGGCTGGTTCGACGCGTCGTCGTCCGCGGAGTGTCCGGCCCCCGCGCCCGGCTGCTGTGCCAACTGGAGTTCCTTCGCGCCGCCGGCCGACCCGGCAGCCAGTCGAGCGTAGCCCTGCTCCGCACCACCTTGCTGCGTTCCAGATCAGGAGAAGCTCGGACTCCGCAGAGAATTCCGGATTGGCCCGGTCCGCGCGCTTGACAATGAATAAGCGACGACTTATATATAGTGCATGGGTACAGCCGTGGCCGAGGACAGGATTTTTCAGGCGCTCGCGGACCCCAGCCGCAGGCGGATCTTCGAGTCGCTCACGCGCGGCGAAGCGGCGGTGAAGGACCTCACGGCCCGTTTCGACATCTCGCAGCCGGCGATCTCGCAGCACCTCGGCCACTTGAAGAGCGCCGGCCTGGTGAATCGCCGGCGCGACGGGCGCAATGTCTACTACCGGGTCGAACCGCGTGGGATGAAGCCGTTGATCGACTGGATCGCGCACTACCGCGCGTTCTGGACGGAGCGCCTCGATCGCCTTGAACGCTTGCTGAAGACGATAGGCGAACAGCGGCTGCGAGGAGGCACATAGCCACATAGCCACATAGCCACATAGCCACGTAGCCACGTAGCCACGTAGCCACGTAGCCACGTAGCCACGAAGCGACGAAGCGATGAAGGAACGAGCTGGAGAGGATAGCCGCATGAACCCAATCGACACGACCGCACGTTCGCAGACCGAGTCCATTTCCTTCGAGTTCGATCTGCCACATGCCCCAGACACGGTGTGGCGCGCCCTCACCGACCCCGTGCTGCTCGCCGAGTGGCTCCTGCCCGTCGTCGATCTGAAGCTCGACGCGGGAGCGGCGTTCACGTTCAAGGCACCGCCGCAACCTGGGTGGAACGGCACGGTGAACTGCCGGCTCCGCGAGATCGAAGCGCCGCGAAAGCTCAGCTACGCGTGGGTCGTCGGCGACATCGACACCGTCGTGACCTTCACGCTCACGCCCACGGCGTCGGGCACGCGGCTCTCGCTCGTGCAGGCGGGCTTCAAGCAGGACCAGAAGGCGGCTTTCGGCGGCGCGCGTTATGGCTGGAACATGATGGGCGGCAGGCTTGTCGAACTGCTGGCGAGGACCGGATGAAGGCAGGTCGGCGATTCGAAATCGGCACCTTCTGATCTCTGATCTCTGATCTCTGACCTCTGACCTCTGACTTATGCCTTCCGGCCTCTGACTATATTCCTGGAGATGCGAATGACCTGGAACAAATGGATTCGGCAGACCCACCGCTGGCTGTCTGTTGTCTTCACGCTGGCCGTCATCGCCAATTTCGTCGGCTTCGCCGTGGGGCAGGGGCAGCAGCCTCCCGCCTGGATAATCTACTCGCCGTTGCCCCCGCTTGCGTTACTATGGTGCTCCGGAATGTACTTATTCGTGCTGCCGTACGCGAGCAGGCGGCGCGGCGGACCGCGCACCGGGTGACCGGACGGCCAACCGCTCACGCGCCGGCGCCGTCTGGTGCAACTCGTCTGTGCTGGTACGTCGAACAACGGAGCGATTCATGCCGATCACCGAAGACATCCAGGCGTACAACGCGGCCCAATCGGCCGGCGACAAGCGCATCTGCGACGCGCTCGCCACGACCATCGATCGACATTTGCCGGGCGCCGAGTGCAAGATCTGGCACCGGCACCCGGTGTGGTTCCTGGACGGCAATCCGATCGTGGGCTACAGCAAGCTCAAGGACTGCATCCGCCTGCTGTTCTGGAGCGGCCAGTCGTTCGACGAGCCCGGCCTGGCGCCCGAGGGCAGCTTCAAGGCCGCCGAAGCCCGGTTTGCCGCTGAAGATCAGATCGCCGCCAAGGACCTCCAACGCTGGCTCGAAAAGTCGACCGAGATCCAGTGGGATTACAAGAACATCATGAAGCGCAAGGGCAGGCTCGAGCGACTGAAGTAAATCGGCGGCCTCGTTCTCACGGCAATCCCGGAATGAACGCAATGGCTGGTAAGACATCCAAGAAGTCAATCGAAACCGCCGCCGAAGCCGGATGCGTGATCCGCTTCCGTACAACACTCCTCCGCCCGAAGTCCGCGGACAAGCGCTCCGACTGGGCCTTCCTGATCCTGCCCAAAGACGCCAGCACAGAACTCCCCTCTCGCGGACAGGTCACCGTCGAAGGCACCTTCAATGGCGTCGCCTTCCAAGCCACGCTCCAGCCCGACGGCCAGGGCGGACACTGGCTCAAGGTGGACCGCAAGCTGCGCGAGGCGGCGGGCGCCCCCGGCACAGCCGGATTGCAGGCCGGCGACGTCGTCACGCTGGAAATCGCGCCAGTGGCCGAGGAGCCGGAACCCACGGTGCCGCCCGACCTGCGGAAGGCGCTCGCGGCCGCTCCGCCGAAGGCGCGCGAAGTGTGGGCGGACGTCACGCCCGCCGCACGCCGCGATTTCATTCACTGGATCACCTCGGGGAAGAAGGCAGAGACGCGCGTCAAGCGGATCGCGACGGCCTGCGATATGCTCGCCAAAGGCAAGCGCCGCCCGTGCTGCTTCGATCGGTCGGGGATGTATGACAAGAGCCTCAGTTGCCCGGTAGCCGATGACGAGTCAGAAACGTAGGGGCCATGAAGCTCAAGGGAACGACGGCCATGAATCTCAAGGAAACGCTGGCGACACTCGAATCTCTCGGCGATGACAAGCGGCGGGAGTGGAACGTCAAGAACGGGGCGGGCAAGACCAAGACGTTCGGCTGCGCGACGGGCGACATCCGCGCGCTCGCCAAGAAGATCAAGACCAACCACGAACTCGCGCTGGAACTCTGGAAGACCGGCAACGTCGATGCGCAACTGCTGGCGATCCTGCTGATGAAGCCGACATCGATCTCGGCTGCCGAGGTGGATCGCCTGGTGCGGTCGGCCACGTTCGTCTGGGTGGCGGACTGGCTGAACGCCTACATCGTCAAGGAACTGCCCCCCGCCGACAAGGAGTCGCTCCGCATCAAGTGGATGGACGATAAAGATGGCTGGGCAGCCCGCGCGGGGTGGAATTTGACGGCCAGCCGCATCGCCCAGACGGCGAAGGCGGGCAAGGCGGGCGCGGCGGGCAAGGCGGGCACGCGGGCAACGGCAAAAGAGGTAGCCAAGCCCGACAAGCCGCCAAAGGCTGCCGAGCCGGCCAAGGCTGCCAGGCCGGCAAAGGGAACCAGAGCGGTGGCAGATGGCGGGGCGGACCATCTCGATCTGCCGGCGCTGCTGGATCGCATCGAGTCGGAGATGGCCGCCGCGCCGCCGGAGGCGCAATGGACGATGAACGCCGCACTCGCGAACATCGGCATCCACGACGCGAAGCTCCGCAAGCGGGCCATCGCCATCGGCGAGAAGCTCGGGATCTATCGCGACTATCCGTGCTCGAAGGGCTGCACGTCGCCGTTCGCGCCGATCTGGATCAACGAGATGGTGAAGCGGCAGGGCTGAACGCCGCGAGGCGAACTGCGCGGCCACTCACTGCTTGCGAAATGGGATCGGACGCAACCAACTTCCCGAGGCCGTTGACACGACGCGAGTTTTCTCGCCGTCATTGGTCGCGCCCTACCGACGCCACGAGCTGTGAAGAGCCTCGGGGGGCGATCGAAAGGCGTCGGCTTACGCTGAAAATATTTGACTCGGCACCTCCTTTCGGCGGCGTTGATTCCGCCAGCGGGTATTCTGTCTGACCGGGCCGGTTATTTCAAGACGCGCCCTCCGGGCGGAACCAGAGATTGAGGGCACTTCAATCCAGGCGTTGAAACGCTTGGCAACCATCGCGCGCCCTGCGGGCGAAGAAGTGACCCGCGTCCTCGCCCGGGCGGGCGCGTCTTCGACACAGAGCGAAAAACCCTCAGGCGCGTTTTCGCCCGGCAGGGGGCACGGACGTTACCAGGGGCTTCGAGCCCCTGGAAAGCGAACCACCCCCCCTCCCTCTTTTTTCCGCCCGGAGGGCGGACGGAATCCCGTGTCGGCGAAGCAGCTCGCGGAACTCAGACTTGAAGTCCATGTGTTGGTGATGCTCCTTCTGCCGCGCGATATACGCTTCGACTTCGGGGACAGCCGACTTGCTCACCGTGAAGCCGCCATAGCCCTCCTGCCACGAGAAATGTCCGAGCTGTGGCCACGTCTCGTTGATCCACTTCGAGGACCGGCCCTTGATCTGCTGGAGCATGTTCGAGTGCGACAGATCGGCGCGGTACCGGATCAGCAGATGGACATGGTCGGGCATGCCGTTGATGGCGAGCAGCGTACAACGCACGTCCCGCAGGATGCCGCCCATGAAGGGATAAACGCGCTCCTCTAAGCTCGACTTTCGCACTTTACGCCGCCTGTTGGACGGCGTTTAGCAGGGATTGGACGAGTTTTGTGTGACCCCGGCCCTGCACGCGGAGTGACAAAACCTGCGCCCGGACGCTTTCGGATCGC
>JAJVHV010000019.1 GCA_022072445.1 Phycisphaerae bacterium
GGCTCCTTGAGCCGACCGTCGCCCGGCGGCGGCTATCTAGTTATATAACTAGATAACCGATCCGCGCAATCTCCACCAGCCGAAGCGAAATCACTTCGCGAAATCTAGAAAGGGCCAAAGTCGAGGCACAGGCTATTAGCCTGTGCCACACTTACACTCGCGCACCGCGGTGAGCCGGGTGCCCTGCCGACGGCTCTTTGCCGGGTGCCCTGCCGACGGCTGTCGCGTCGGCAGGGCTTTCGCGTGCGTGCACATTGGACGCGATGGTGTGCGGGGTGCGTGAGCGGGTCGAAACCCACCACGGCGGGCGCTCCCGGCGGGCGTCGTGCGAAATGGCGTGGACCGTCGCCCGGCCTTGCCGGCGGCGGGATCGCCGCTGTAGCCTGTGCGTGCCGCGCGGGCGGGACGCACACGAGCCCGCGCGCGGAGAGGTGCCGGAGTGGCCGATCGGGCACGCTTGGAAAGCGTGTGAACGGGTAACCGTTCCGCGGGTTCGAATCCCGCCCTCTCCGTTGGGTCTGCGGTCGACTTGGTCGTGCCTTGCTGGTGGGTTTACGCGTGAGAATCCGTTGTGGTTACGTCCCAGGGCAATGACTCGCTTACGTCGTAGATCTCCAGTGAACTGACCGGATCCTGTGCGCACAACACCCAGAGTCGCCGGAGTTCGCGCGGCCGGCGGTCGCGGAAAAGTCAGCTGTCGGTCGCGCTGCGCCGGCGTTTCATGATTCGCACAACCTCGCCGTAGGTGGGGCCACGCAGCCCACGAAGGGTGTGCTCGATATCGATGTTGCGGCCGAGTTTGCTGGTCCAGCGGCCGTTGGGGAGCTGGCGAGCCGCGTGCGTGACTTCGCCTTCCTTCGAGTAAATCGCGACCTTTTCGAAGCCGTCCTCGATTTCACTGGTCTCGCAGGGCGTGTATCCGAGTTGGGCGAATAGCGCCTCGAATGCCGCCACGCTCGGCTCGTCCGGCAGGTCGTGCGGCCAGTACCCGATCGGCGGTGCTCCCGGCCACCACCAGCGCCGTTCCTCGTCGGCCGCCCACGCGATGCAGTTATACGCGGGATCAACGGGGCTGGTTTCGGTCCAACCTTCTTCGTCGAGCAGCGGAAAGTCGTTTCCTGAGGGGTCAGCGCGCGAGATAGCCATGCTCTTGACCCCATGCGAGCCAAGCTGCGGCCATCTCTCGTAGCGAGCCGCGCCAACTCGGCGGGACGGGATCGACGCCGGTGATGGCCTGTAGCGCCCAGAACCACCAGTCGGGACGTTCCTGTAACTCGCGCAGGATCAACGGGACGGCAACCAAGCCCATCCCGATGATGCGCTGGTATGCCGAATGCATCGCCATCCGCGAGGTTGACGAAATATTGAAGGTGTCGCGGCGCCAAAGCGCGGCGAGCGCGCGGAAGCGCGCCTCGTCCGAGACAAGCGGAACGCGTATCGGAGTTCCGATTGCCTGCGGCCGGAATGAATGCACTCCCGTCGAATGCCACGTCTGACTTGAACCAACCTGCGATTGACCGAATACGCCGAGCATCGCTGCCTGAAGCGTAGGTTGCGCCCAGCCCGAGGCGGGCCCAAGCACGAAGGTGAAGTCCGAGAGTGGCTCTTCGGCTGCGGGCTTCTCGAAAAACGGTGATGGATTGGGGCGACGCATACGGATGACGGGGTCCGGATGCTGAGATTCAATCGACCCGCTTGATTCCGATACGATGCGTAGCGAGCCCGGACCCCAGGTCGCGGACGACTCGAACTCAGTCGACTCCGGGGCCCGCTCCGTGCGACGCCGTGCCGGTGCGCTAGACATCAATCCGTTCCCAAACTTCGCGTTGGATATCCGTGGTCGTCAGGTCCGCGAATCCTCGCACGATCCACTCGTGCGCCGTCTCGAACCAGCCCTTCATTCCCTCGACCGTCTTATCGGCCCGGATGCCGCGGGCCGTCAATTCGAAGCGGATCAAGCGGCGGTGCGTCTCGTCGTCGACGAGCAGCCGTGCGGTGGAGTGCAGCCGGCCGGCCTGATCGGGCAACACAAACGACGTTCGCCAGGTTGAATCGGCCGGAATAGGCAACCAGCGAGTCGCGTCCGTCACCCAGGCAAAATCGCGAAACACACGCCCCAGGTTGCTCACAGCATTCTCGATTAGCGCGCCGTCAATATGATTGACGTACGTCAGCTCGTATTGTTGCGCGTCCAGCGCCCCGCCGCCGATCGCGGCGACAAAATCGCGGAACACGGCCAGATACTTGACGAAATCGCCGTAAACCGACTCGAAGTGCGGATACGCGTCATCTGCTTCGAGTCGCCGCCAGTTGAAAAGAAAGCGATCGCGCTGCACCTGGATCAGGCGGTCGCCGCGTTGGCTGATGAACCAGACCCGCGGCAACGGCGGCACGTCTGTCAGCTGAATGGTTGCGGTCGGGGGCGCACCGAATACCTCAACGACAGGGCTGAGCAGCGCCTGTTCCTCGCAATGCGGAAAATCAGCCTTGATGCGCGTCCAGAAATCCCCGAGATGCGGGGCCTTCAGTGCTTCGATTGGCCGAACCAGGACGCCGCAAACGACCTCAACGACGGGCGGCTTCTTGAAATCGGGTAGTCTCGTCGTCGATTCAGCCATCGTCGTCTGCGCCAGTTCACAGGATCTTAGTCAACGCGGCGGCGCTCGGTGTGCGCGTCCTTCCGATCATCATTAGACCGGCTAAACGTAAGCGACTCCCCCAGGACCGGTCAACTCGAATGCACTCGCTCGCCAACCGCACCGCGCGACGGCGCCGAGCGCTGCTCGGCACCACGGGGGGTACGTGACTATCACACCGGCTGCGGATCGCCGCGCACCGGCCACGTGTCGCGGCGCACGCGACGACGCACGGCGCCGTGAGCCAGCAGCGCCGGCGCGGCTGCATCCGGGAACGTCAACCCGCGCACCACCAGGCCCGCGACGCACCAGAAGATGAACAGGTTCTCGGTGAAACCGAAGTGCTGGCCGGTCAGCCCCATTGCAAACGTGGTGGCGGCGACGCTCACGCCGGCGACGCCCACCAGCCGCAGCAGCGGGTCCTTGCGCTTCCAGGCCAGCCAGGCGCCCGCGCAGAGCACGAAGATGAACGGCCCCAGCCGCGGCAGAAAGCCCACCACACCCACGTCCAGCAGCGCCTGCAGGTAGGCATTGTGCGGATGCACCTCAGCCCCGCCCGTCGCCAGCGAATGGTCCAGCGCCGACGAGAGCACGTAGCCGTACAGCCCGTGGCCGACGATGGGCGATTCGGCGATGCCCTGAAGGGCCGCGGGCCAGATGACGTCGCGGCCGGCGGTGATCTCGCTCATATCCGAGTAGCCCATGCCGCTGGTGTCCACGCCGGCGAGGATTCTCGCCAAGAGCGACGGCGCCAACGCGACCACCGCCGCCGCGCCCGCCGCCATCACACCTACGCAGGCCCACGAGCGGGCCACGATCATGACGGCCAGCCCGCAGGCGATAAAGCCGACGATGCCGCCGCGCGAATACGTCTGCGCCAGGCAGATCAGCATTGCCACCGAGGGCAAGGCCAGCGCCGCGCGGTATTTCCAGTGATGGAGCTTGAATTGCGTCACATAAATGACGGCGACCCAGAAGATCGCGACAACGTCTCGTGCCAGGTCGTTGGGGTGCCGCCCGGTCCAGTCCATGATGCGGTGCCGGACCTGCATGCCACCGTCGCGCAGCGAGCTGAGCGGAATCTGCTTGGCGACGATCAGCGACTGGACCAGCACGAACAGGAACACGCTCAGCAGCGCAGCCTGCATGTTGCGGCGGGAGCGCACACCGTCCAGCAGCAGCAGCGCGCCAACCAGCATGAAGCGTCCGGGAACGTAGACCCGGTCGACCAGTGCTGCCTGCACGCCGTAACCGACGAAATTCTCCTTGACGTGAGTCGCTTTTTCGCGAAACACGTCCACGTCGATCAGCAGCCGGGCCGTCGCGACCCCCTCGCAGAGCAGATAGATGCCGATAACCCAGAGCCACGATTTCGGGACGTTCCACGGCACGCGCCGCCCGAACCGCGCCATGCCCCACGCCAGCATGATGCCCGCGAACATCACGACCCAGTGATTAAGACCTTTCGCCTCCAGCGGGCTGGCGAGGTTGGGATAGTCCTTCGCCGCGCTGAACACGATCAGCGCGCACAATGCGATAACCCAGTCGCGCTGGGCGTAGATCACGACGGCGAGCATGAACAGGATGACGAGAATATCGCGCATGGGCTGCCGGGTGCGCCGCACGGGCGCTCACATGAAGTGTCGGCGTTCGGCGTGAGGAGCTTTCGGACACGGGGTGCCGAATTTGGTCCGCCGCGGCATGACGTTGGGGGGACGCTAGAATATCGGGCCGCAGGATTCTTCCGGGCCCCGATCTTCCGTGAGGTGCAATTCGATCATGCCGTCGCTGCGTGAACGCGTCTCGAGCGAGCTGTTGCCGCGGGTGCGCGGACCGGCGCAGTACATTGGCGGCGAGGTGAATCAGCTTGCCGGGCCGGGCGACTGGGAGCAGGCCGAGATTCGGGTCGCGGTGGGTTTCCCGGACGCGTACACCATCGGCATGTCGCATCTGGGCTGCCAGATTCTCTACTGGCTGTGCAATCACACGCCGGGGGTCTGCGCCGAGCGGACGTACGCTCCGTGGGTGGACGCGGAAGCGGTGATGCGGCAGCGCGGCATTCCACTGTTCACGTGGGACACGCGGCAGGCCGTGCGCGAGGCGGACATCTTCGCGATCTCGCTGCAATACGAGATGTGCTTCACGACCGTGCTGAACATGCTCGATCTGGCGGGAATTCCGCTGACGCATGACGAGCGGATGAAGCGGGGAACTGAGTGGCCGCTGATCATCGTCGGCGGGCCGCAGGCCGATAATCCCGAGCCGATGGCGGATTTCGTCGACCTGGTCGTGATCGGCGACGGCGAGCACAGCATGGCCGCGATCCTGGAGGCGTATCGCGAGCTGAAGCGGGCCGGTGTCAGCAGGAGTGACATGATCGTCGCGATGGCGCGGCGCTTTCCGTGGATCTACGCGCCGAACCTCTACGACGTGTCGTATCACGCCGACGGAACGATCGCCGACATGACGCCGCGCGTCGCCGGCATTCCGACGCACATCGAGCGCTGCAAGACGCCGGACTTCGACGAGGCGCCGTTTCCGGTTCGGCCGCTGGTTCCGTGGGTCGAGGTTGTGCACGACCGTATCGCGATCGAGATCATGCGCGGCTGTCCGCAGGTGTGCCGCTTCTGCCACGCCGGGTACACCAAGCGCCCGCTGCACTACCGCACGCCGCTGCGCATCGTCGAGATCGCCGAAGAGGCCTACTGGGCGACGGGTCAGGATGAGATCGGGCTGCTGAGCCTGAGCACGGCGGATTACCCGCTGCTGCGGGAGTTGACCAGCCGGCTGAACGAGCGCTTCGCGCCGCGGCGCGTGAACCTGAGTTTTCCGTCGCTGCGCATCGACCGGATGTTGCAGAACATTCCGTGGATGGCCAACACCGTGCGGAAGGGCGGCATCACGATGGCGGTCGAGGCAGCCCGCGACGACATGCGCAAGGCCATCCGCAAGAAGGTCACCGACGGCAACCTGATGGACGGCGTGCGCGAAGTGTACCGGGCCGGGTGGAATCGCGTGAAGCTCTACTTCATGGCGGGCTATCCGGGCGAGCGCGGCGGCGACATCGACGGCATCTGGGAGCTGACGCAGGCGGTCAGCGACGAACGCCGATCGATCGGCAAGCCGCCGGCCGAGGTGACGGCGAGCGTCGGCTGGCTGGTGCCCAAGCCGTTCACGCCGTTGCAGTGGATGGCGCAGCCGCGCGTGGAGTACTTTCAGTCGGTGCGCGAGCGCTTGCGGGGGCTGGCGCGCGGCGAGCTGCATTGCGGTGGCGGGTATGGGTCGGTGGAGTTAGACGCGAGGCAGCGAGAAGCGACGGAGCGACGAAGCGACGAAGCGACGAAGGGAGGGGAGCGCGAGGCTCCTGCCGAGCCGCCAGGCCGCGCTGTGAGCATCTCAACCGTTGCACCAGTCACACACGGCTCCGCGCGAGCCGCGCCGTCCCGATCGCCTCGGCGGCGCGGCCGGGCGCGCGTCCGCGTCACGACGCACGATCCGCACGTCTCGATTCTCGAAGGTGTTTTCGCGCGCGGCGATCGGCGGCTGGGACGCGTGATACTTGAGGCGTGGCGGCGCGGGGCGCGGTTCGACGGTTGGACGGAGTGTTTTCGGCGCGAGGTCTGGCGGCAGGCGTTCGAGGTAGCGGGCATTGATCCGGACTGGTACGCACATCGCGAGCGGTCGCCGGACGAGCGTCTGCCGTGGGACCACATCGGGCTGCACATGAGTCGCGAGTATCTCGAGCGGAGTTACGGCGACATGTTTGCGCAGTTGGGCGCGTCGCGGCCGCTGCCGGTGCTGGTGGAATAGCGAATAGCGAGTTCAGAATAACGAATTGAACTCCGACCCAATCCGTGACTCGCCATTCGACATTCGCTATTCATCCGCGTGGCCGCGGAGGACCAACGCCACGCAACTTGGCCACGGAGAAACGACGAAAGCCGGGCCTCCTGGCGATCGCGAGCGGGATCGAGTCCCATGATCGCCGAGCGGGCTGGCCGCTTGGCCGCCCAAAGATGAGAAACATCTTGAAGGAGCCCCGGCGGGAGAATCTTGGGCGTGGATCTGGGGCAAAGCAAGGCGGCGTGTTGGACACGAACACGGGCGAGGTGTTGAGAATAGCGAATTGAAACTGCAACGCCGCCCTATTCGCCGAGCTCTCCAATTCGTTATTCGCTATTCGACATTCGCTATTCATCCGCGTCGCCGCGGAGGGCCTACAGCGGCTCATCGCCCGATAAGTGTCAGGAACTCGGCTTCGGAGAGCACCTTGACGCCCAACGCGCGGGCCTTGTCGAGCTTGCTGCCGGCGTCGGCGCCGGCGACGACGTAGTCGGTGCGGCTGCTGACGCTGCCGGCGGCTTTTCCGCCGAGGTCTTTGACCAGTTCTTCGATTTCCTCGCGTTTGAAGCGTTCGAGCTTTCCGGTGACGACGACGGTCTTGCCGACGAGGGGGCCCGCGGCGGCGGACGCGGTATTGCCGGACGCGGCACCGTCGGATGCAGGCGAACGGTCGGCGGGGCGCGGGCGGCGCGGCTGGGTCATGTTCAGCCCGACGGACGCGAGGTCGGCGACGACGTGCCTGCCGGCAGGGCTGTCGAACCAGGCGCGGACGGAGCGGGCTACCTCCGGGCCGACGCCCTCAACCTCCATGAGCTGGTCCTCGGTGGCGGCGGCCAGAGCATCCATCGTCCCGAAGTGATCCGCGAGATCGTCGGCGGTGGACGCGCCGACGTGGCGGATGTTCAGCGCGGCGAGGAGCCGGGCGAGCGGGCGGCTCTTGCTGGCTTCGATGCCCTCGAGCAGCTTGTCGGTGCGCTTGTCGCCGAGCGTGATCGGCGAGCCGGTGCGGGCGTTCGTGCTGACGGCGAGACCGGCGAGTTCGGCGCGGCGGGCGGCGAGGCGGTAGAGATCGGCGTACGAACGGACCCAGCCGACTTCGTTGAGCTTCTCGATGACGATTTCGCCGGCGGCCTCGATGTCCATCTGGCGGCGGCCGCAGAAGAACTTCAGCCGCTCGACGACCTGGGCGGGGCACTCTGGATTGGTGCAGCGCAGGTAGACGCCGCCTTCGTCCTGGGCAACATCTCCGTCACAGACCGGGCAGCGCGTCGGCCGCGCGAGCGGCGTGGCGCCGGGCGGGCGTTTGTCGAGGACGACGGAGACGACCTGCGGGATGATCTCACCGGCTTTTTCGACGACGACGGTGTCGCCGACCCGCACGTCGAGGCGTTCGACGTTGTCGAAATTGTGCAGGGTGGCGTGCTGGACGGTGGTGCCGGCGAGTGCGACGGGCTCCATGACGGCGCGCGGCGTGATGGTGCCGAGCTTTCCGACTTGAAGGTCGACGCGCAGAAGGCGGCTTTCGGCCTGCTCGGCGGCGTACTTGAAGGCGATGCACCAGCGCGGCGCTTTGGCGGTCGTACCGAGCAGCTCGCGCTGGTCGAAGCGATCAAGCTTCGCCACCAGGCCGTCGGTGTCGTAGTCGAGCGTGCGGCGGCGCACGTCCCACTCGTGCACGAACGCGACGACGCGCTCGATGTCAGTGCAGCGGGCGAGGAACGGGCTGGTGGGCACGCCCCAGCTATTCAGCAGGGCGAAGAGCGCGGAGTGGGTCTCGACGGCGGGAAGCGGCTCGATCAGGCCGACGCCGTGGGCTTGAAACGCGAGTCCGCGCTGGGCGACGGCGCGGCTGTCGAGCTGCTTGATGGCCCCGGCGGTGGCGTTGCGCGGGTTCTTGAACGACTCTTCGCCGGCGTCGGCGCGCTGCGCGTTGTAGCTCTCGAACGCCGGCCGCGGCCAGTAGATCTCGCCGCGGACTTCGAGGTAGCTCGGCCAGCCGCGTCCGGCGAGGCGCAGCGGGACGCTGCGGATGGTGCGGAGATTCTGCGTAACGTCGTCGCCGACGCGTCCGTCGCCGCGGGTGACGGCGAGCGTGAGCCGTCCGTCCTGGTAGTGCAGCGCGACGGCGACGCCGTCGATCTTGGGATCGACGACGTAGGGCCGCGGGGCGTCATTGAGCAAACGTGCGACGCGTGCGTCGAATTCGCGGAGTTCGTCGTCGCTGTAGGTGTTGTCGACCGAGAGCATCGGGACGCGGTGCGGCACGTGCTCGAAGCCGTCGACCGGTTGATCGGCGATGCGCTGCGTGGGCGAGTCGGGCGTGAGCAGGTCGGGGTGGGCGGTTTCCAGATCGCGCAGCTCGCGCAGCAGGACGTCGTAGCGCTCGTCGCTGATTTCCGGGCGGTGCTCGACGTAATAGAGCCGATCGTGCCGGACGATGATCTCGCGCAGCTCGTTGACGCGCCGCTCCGCCGCCGTGGATTTCGCGTCGGGCATGCGGAATCAGGGGCGAGAGTCGGCGGCGGGCTGGACGATCGGCGCGGGGCGGACGGCGGCTTCGAGCTGCACGTCGCTGAGGCGAATGCGGCAGGAGGCGGAGCGGCCGTCCGAGACGTCGACCAGCGCCTGGCCGGCGAGGAAGACGTCGACGGCGTCGCCGGGCGCGAGCGTGACGACGAGCGATGCGGCGTCCTGGCCGCTGCGGCTGGTGGCGCCTTCTTCGAGAGACTGCGTGAGCAGCACGACGGAACGCAGCAGCAGGCCGCGGTGGTTGCGGGCGTAAAGATTCAGCCCCGTTGAGCCCTTGGCCGGCCCCTGGGCGATTTCGATGGCAAAGTCGTAGGCGTATTTCACACGGAGCGACAGATCGAGCTGCCGATCAGTGTCGTTGCGGAAACCGTGGCCCAGTTGGAAGCCGGCGTCGCCCTTTCCGCCACGCTCGACCTTGGCGCTGGCGTCGGCGGCGCCGTCGCGCGAGGCGTGGGAGTCGGCGGCGGCGACGCCATCGAGGCCGGCGGCGTGCTGCGCGGGGGCCAGCGCGATGGAGAACTTGTGGTCGGCGGGGATGCGGATGACGGATTCGTCGGGGCGCTTGATATCGAGCGGACTCGGGCGAACGGCCAGCTCGCTGCCGAACGATCCGCCGCCGCAGCCGGTGGCAGCCGCGAGCAGGAGTGCGGCGTTGAAGCGGCACGGGTTGTGGCCGAGCGGGATTCTCATGCGTGGTTTCTCCGTCGTGTATGACGCAGATTGAATCATCTTGCGCACGTGGGGGCAAGGCGCAGAGCCCTCCCCCAACCCCTCCCTGGAGGGGCCCCGGAAGGGAGGGGAGTGTCACAATCGCGTCAGCGTCGCCAGCGACGTCCGGCCGCGGCACAACCACTGGCGATCGCTAGTAGCGTGAGCGTCGCCGGCTCCGGTGTGATGGTCGCGTCGGCGAGCGGGCTTTGCGCGCCGATGTCGCCGTTGTCGATGCCGGCGTTTTCGTCGCCGAAGCCGAAGGCGACGTCCCATGTTCCGCCCTCGCGCGAGGCGATCCCGCCGGCACCGACGCCCAGGCGGATTTCCGAGTAGGGGCTGTCGTTAGCGTCGACGTCGATGTAACCGAGCAGCGTGTTTCCGATGTCGTCCTGGTGGTTGCGGAAGTGCAGCGGGTCGCGTGCATCCGCGTTGGGCCAGAACATGCCTGGTTCGGCGGGCGCCGTCGCCGTGAGCATGCGCACGTCGTCGAGCAGAGTGATGGAGCCGGTCCCACTCTTGTTTGCAACAGCTCCCCACCGATAGCGTCCCTCAGGAAGGCGATGGTTGTAGATGTTCCAAGCCGTGATGCGTCCGCCGCCTGTGACCTCGATGTCAAGGCTGATGTGATTCCAGTACTCGTTGAAGTGATTGAGGAACTGCCCATACAAGTACAAGCGTCCCGAGTCTGCGACTTCCGGATTTGTGAACGCCAGGTTGCCGAGTCCGCGATCCTGCTGCTCGGCGGTGCCGTTCGTGTCGAAGAAGAAGCGCACGGCAAGCTCAGCTCCCAAGGCGCTCGAAGGGGCGCTTGCGGCCAGCGACAACGCGATGAGCCATCGAATCCACGGACGCAGAGAGTACATGGCGCCCTCCATTTCCTATTCGTATACCGGGATCGCAGTGTGATCCGCGAGCATGTTGACGGTAAGTTGCTGCGGCTCAGGAGACGGCGTCACTGGCGTGCCGTCGACCAGCCACTCCTTGAACGCGAAGTCGGGCAGCAGATTCTGCGCGCGCAGCGTCACTGTCGTCCCGTGACCGAAACCGCGCGTCACAGGTGTGTCGCTGGAAAGCGCCACGTCCATCGCGTTGTACACGTCCGGCGGCATTTGCTTGACGGTGATTGTGGGCGGCGGATCAGTCTGCTGGCGCGAGATGGTTAGCGTGCGGATCGGTGCATCGGGAATCGCAAAGCTGCCGACCACCGTGCGCTTTCAGGATGCTGCGCGCAGCGCCCGTCACGCCGGCGGGATCACCCGTGCGCCGTCCCGTGAACATGATATCGACGTGCCCGCGCTCATAGGCCTTCGTGAAGGACAGCGCGACGCCATCTGTCGCGCTCGTCGGCATGACCATCGGGTAGAGCAAGTGCACCGGTCGGTTCTCGCCGATGTCGTCGCCGTTCTCATCCGATGGAAAATGTAACCGCCGTCGACCGACCCGTCGTGTTCAAGGACGGGCGACAGCCCAGACTGCGGCCAGCCACGGAGCCAGACCTGGCCGCACCAGATCTCAACACGTATCCTACCATCGCGGACACACGACGGTCAATTGGCAATGCCGAATGGCCGAACTGGGCGGGGCGAGTCGCCGCTCCCGCCCGGAAGGCGAATCATGCCCTGCCGGGCGCGAGGTGGAAGAAGCGCGCGAGCGTTGGCGCACTGGGCGGGCGCGTGACGAGTGAGACGAGCACCAGCGCAGCGGTGGCGGCGAGCGTGATGGGGGCGACGGGGTGCATGCCGAAGACGGTGTAGTGCGTGTCGGCGCCGTAGTTCGAATCGTAGAAGAACCACCACCAGGTCAGGCCGCTGGCGATGACGGAGGCATAAGCACCGGCCTTCGTCGTGCGCTTCCAATAGAGCGAGGCGATCAGCAGCGGCGAAAGGCTGGCATAGCCGGCGAAGCACCAGGTGCCCAGGTGAAACACGCCGCGCGTGCCGTAAAACGCCAGCGAGAGCACGTAGCTGACGGCGACGACTCCGACGACGAAGGCGCGGCCGAGGAACACCAGTTGCCGATCGGTGAAGCGCTGGCGTCCGTAGTGATGGGCGACGATGTCGTTGGTGAACATGGCGCCGAGGCAGAGGAACTGCGCGTCGAGCGAATTGGTCGCCAGGATGCTGGCGGCCATCAGCCCGCCGAGCACCTCGCCCGTGAGATTCTTGACGAAGACGGCCAGCACGCCGTTGGGGTCGATCGTGGGCGGGACGATGGGTTTGCCGCTGGCGTTGAGCGCCGAGGTGGCCCAGACGCCGAGCATGACGCACGGCAGCCACAGCACCAGGATGAAGATCGGATGCATGATGACGGAGAGTCGGAAGGACTTCGCGGAGCGGGCGGTGAGATAATACTGGAAGAGGTGCGGGAACATCGCCACGCTGAGCGGGATGAAGGCGTAGGTCAGGAAGTAGAACGGGTCGATGCCTTCGGGCTTGACCGGCGGGCGCGGGCGGACGACCGGCGCGCTGGCCGGCCGCGACGCGGGGCGCGGGGTCGCCGACGAGGACGCAGGCTGCGACCCGGGCGCGGTGGCGGCAGCCGGCTGCGAGGCGGCGGCGATCGCTTTCTGGTAGGCGGCGAGCTGCTGCTCGTAGCGGGCCTGGTCCTTCGGATCGACGCTGCGTTTGAGCTTGCTGGGGTTGCGCTCCATGACCATGCGCGTGGCGTTGGCGGCGCCGCCGAGGCGATCGGCGATGACCAGCAGCGTGACGACGCCGACGATGAGAAAGAGCATGTTCTGGAAGGCGTTGATCCAGAGCGTGCTGCGGACGCCGCCGACGAAGACGTAGATCAGGACGACGGCGCAGATGACGCCCATGCCCAGCCAGGGCGGGATGGCACCGTTGGTGGTGGGGTCGCTGGTGGCGAAGAGGTTGGGCAGCGCGCCGACCGTCGACTTGCTCATGACGGCGCCGAGGCCGAGGATGCCGACCAGCAGATAAGGAATCATCATGCCGGCGATGATGGGGAAGAGGACGAGGCCGATGCGGCGGGACTCGAAGCGGTCGCGGAAGAACTGGATCTGCGTGACGTAGCCATGCCGCTTGCCCAGCGACCATATCTTGATGCCGACGAGGAAGAAACAGAGCGAGTGAACGATTCCGGACCACGAGGCCATCAGACCGTAGACGCCGATGCCGGACTGGAAGGACTCGCCGCTGCTGCCGACCATGGCGAAGGCGGTCATGGTAGTCCCGAAGAGGGACATGAAGAGCATGAAGGCGCCGACGCCGCGCGACGCGAGGAAAAAGTCGTCCTGGGTTTTCTTGAGGAAGAAGTTGCTGAGCACGCCCAGCAGGATCAGGACCACGAGGTAACCGGTGATGATGAGGAGCGGGGTCATAGCTCGACGTCCCCGCGTGCGGCGGCGTATTCGTGCTCGGCGACTTCGACGTCGCGCGGCCAGCAATAGCGGACCGCCATGGCCCAGGCGAGCGAAGCGGCGATGGAGATGCCGGCGTGCCAGGCCAGGCCGATCGGCAGGAAGCCGAAAACCAGCGGCTCGATATCGTCCCAGAACCAGAAGTCCTGGTGCAGCACGAACAGGGCGATGATCAGCAGAATCGTCAGCGTTCTCATCCGGCGGCCGCTCCGGTGGTCGGAGCGGACGAGGCGAGCGTGAGCGGCTCGGGAAGCGGGCACATCTGGGACATGGGGTTGAACACGTTATTGACGGCGTCGGTAAAGACGTCGCCAATCAGGATGCCGACCAGGTCTTTCAGGGCGGTGGGATTCCTGCGGTTGAACTCGCCGAAGCTGAAGCCGTCGGTGTAGAAAGCGTAGACGAGCTTTCGCATGGCCTGCATGCCGCGGTAGAACTCGTCGCCCCAGGCGGCCAGGCGGCGTTCGCTGGGGTCGTCGTGCAGCAGCGCGTCATGAATGGCGTCGGCGGCGCGCTCGCCGGAGACCAGCGCGAGGAACACGCCGGAGGAGTAGATCGGGTCGAGGAATCCGAAGGCGTCGCCGATGAGCACCCAGCCGTCGCCGGCGCAGCGCGTCGAGGACCAGGAGAAGTCGCTCAGGACGTGCACCTGCGACGTGCGGCGGGCGTTGACGAGCCGCGGGCGGACGCCGGCGCAGCGGTCGATTTCCTCGTCGAGGACGGCGGCGGGGTCGCCCTTGCGTCCTTTGAAGAGGTAGTCGATGTCGGCGACGACGCCGATGCTGGTGATGTCGTATTCGAGGGGAATGACCCAGAACCAGCCGCGGCGCTGGTCGACGTGGGCGACGATCGTAGCGCCCTCGTCGATGCCGGTGTCACGCGTGGCGCCGGCGTAGTGGGCGAAGACGGCGGCTTTGCGAAGCTTGGGGTCGGGGCAGCGGAGCTTGAGCTTTCGCGAGAGCATGGCGTTGTTGCCGGTGGCATCGACGACGACGCGGGCGTGGATCGGCGCGGGCGGTTCGCCGTGCGGGCCGGCCAGGACGCCGACGGCGCGGCCGTCTTCGAAGAGCACGTCGTGGACGAGCCAGCCTTCGCGGGCGTCGGCGCCTTTTTCGCGGGCATTTTCGAGCAGCATCTGGTCGAATCGGCCGCGGGTCACCTGCCAGGTGGTGGAGCTCTCGTGCGGGTGCGTCTGGTGGAAATAGAACGGAGCCGAGGTCTTGCCCAGGTCGTTGACGAACTGAACGCTCTCTTTCCGCACGAAATCGGAACAGCGCAGCTTTTCGATCATGCCGAGCCGCCGCAGCGGCCAGAACGTCAACGGCATGAGCGATTCGCCGATGTGAAAGCGCGGGAAGCTCTCCTTCTCGAGCTGCAGGACGCGATGGCCGTATTGGGCCAGGATGGTGGCGGCGGTGCAGCCGGCCGGGCCGGCACCGACGACGATCACGTCGAACGGGCCGGCGAGGTTGTCGGAAACCATGGGCGACTCCGAAACGGCTCTAAACGGCGGTCACAAGCTCCAGCAGTTCGACGGTCGGTTCGTCGTCGCAGTGTATTGTAGCCAGTCGTGCGAAGGGAAGGATGTCGCGGCGAAAGGGCAGGCGCAGCGGCAGGCCGGGGCCGTTCCAGCGGAAGTACGGGCCGCTTTCGAGACGGCGAAGCACGTCGTGTGCGATCAGCACGCGGCCGAGCGGCGCGGTGCCGGCGGCGACCTCGGCGCGGACCGCCGGCGGACATGCGCTCAGGTGGATGCGCATCAGGCCGGCGAGCACGGGTCGGCCGGCGGGGTCGGCATGCAGCGAGATTTTTCGGGCGTATACGTCGCCGTCGGTGCGCTGCTGGTGGACGCGCAGGCGCAGCGGCGCGCCGTGGTAGTCCTCGAGCGTGACGGTCATGTGGCCGTCGTGAACAAGCAGCCGCCGGACCGGTTGGGGAATTTCTGCCGGGGTGACGTGCTGAAAGCAGGGAAGATCCTCGAGGTCGTCGAAGATCGAGAGCATGTCGTGCAGGGTGGTGGCGTTCACTTCGAAAGGCAGCATAGCGGAGGGAGCGGGGAGTGGGGAACAGGTGCCGGGGTTCAGGGGGCGGGTTCAGGGTTCAGGGTCCCGGGTTCAGGGTTCAGGGTTCAGGATTCAGGGGCAGGATTCAGGGGTCAGAAGAGGTGTAGCGCTAAACCGTCCGCTCTTCGTCGTCGCGGCCCCGTGTTCCCTGTTCCCCGATCCGTGCTCGTGATTTCACGCGCCCCCGTCGCGCTTTCGTCACGCGCGGCGGATGAGGGCCGCGGCCCAGCAGGCGATGGCCTGGCCCGTGCCGATCTCGCCGATTCCTTCGTTTGTTTTCGCCTTGACGCCGACGGCCTCTTCGTTGAGCCGCAGGAGCGATGCCAGCGAAGCGCGGATGCGGGCCTTGTGCGGGCCGAGTTTCGGCGCTTCGGCGTGGATGATGACGTCGACGTTGACGGGTGCGAAGCCGGCGTCGCTGACGCGGGTCAGCACGCGCCCGGTGAGCTGGCGGCTGTCGGCGTCCTTCCAGGCCGGGTCGCTGTCGGGGAAAAGGTCGCCGATGTCGGGCAGGCCGGCGGCGCCGAGCAGCGCGTCGCAGACGGCGTGCAGGACGACGTCGGCGTCGCTGTGGCCGATCAGGCCGTGGTCGTGCGGGATTTCGACGCCGCCCAGCAGCAGGCGCCGGCCGGACGCGAGGCGATGCAGGTCGTAGCCGATGCCGGTGCGAAAGGATTGCATGCAGGAGATTGTAGAGCCTGTCCCAAGTCCTGGGGGGACCGGCCTCGTGCCGGTCTCGGCGCGCGCGAATGCCTGAGATACGGGCTCACTTGACGAAGAAACTCGCCTCCGGCCGGTCTCGGTGCTGGGGGACCGGTCTCTGGCCGGTCTTTGGGGCCATGTCGATCTGCCTTGGGAGAAGACCGGCCGCAGGGAGTCCGGTGCCCCAGTCCGCGCGCATCCGTTACGGTTGACCCAACGAGACGGGCGGGCCCGGCATGCCGGCCGGGCCCGCCCACTCGCGAACCTATCGCTGCGCTCCCGCCGTTACTCGATCACCACGGTCGCGCCGGCGCCCTCGAGCTCCTTCTTCCACTTGTCGGCGTCTTCCTTGCTGACGGCCTCGAGCAGCTTCTGCGGCGCGGTGTCGACCAGCGCCTTGGCCTCCTTGAGACCCAGGTCGCTGCGAGCGGCACGCACCACCTTGATGACCTGGAGCTTGTTCGCCCCGCCATCCTTCAGCACCACGTTGAACTCGGTCTTGGCTTCGGCCTTCGCCTCGCCGCCGCCGGCCCCGGGTGCCGCCGCCATCATCACCGCCCCGCCGGCGGCGGGCTCGATGCCGTACGCGTCCTTGAGATAGTCCGTCAGGTCTTTCGCCTGCGTCAGCGTCAGGGCGACGATCTTGTCGCCCAGCGACTTGATGTCGGCCGCGAACTCCCGTGTTGCTGTTTCTGCCATGTCCGATACTCCTGCGTCCAATTGTCTCGATCGCCCTGATAGCAGGAGCCCCAACGGCTCCATTTAACCCGCGCGGGGACAGTCAGGCAGCAGATCGTCGTTGTTCGCCCTAGCACACCTGTGGCACAGCCGCCCTCGGCTGTGCCGGTAAACTCGGGACTCGCCACTCGCTACTCGCCACTCGCTACTGCGCCGCCGCCGCCGGCTCCGCTTTCTCCAGCTTCTCGATCAGCGTCTTGAGGCACCCGGCGATGGCGCTGCCTGGTGCGAGAATCGCCGCCGACAGCTTCCGCCCGGGCGACAACGCCGCCGCCGCCAGACCCGCCTGCAAGTCGCGCTTCGACGGCATCTTCGCCAACCCGGCGACGCGCCGCTCGTCGAGATACTCGCCTTCGAGCACCGCGCCGCGCAGCTTGATCTTGGGAATCTTCGGCAGCCACTGCTCGATCAGCTTGGCGACGTCGATCACCGACTCGCCGCCCGTGATCACCAGCGACGGCCCGGTCAGCGCCTCGGCCAGCGGCCGCAGCGGACCCTCGCCGCACGCCCGCCGGAACACCGAGTTTTTCACCACGTCGGCCCGCATCCGCCGGGCGCGCAGGTCGCGCCGGAACTGATTGGTCGTGATGCCGTCCACGCCCACCATCTCGACCCACAACGCGCTGTCGAGCCCGTCGAATCGCGTCCGCAACTGCTCGGTCAGAATGTCCTTGACGTATTTGCTCATGGCTCGCTCACTCCTGCGCCGCCGCGGCGCCCGTCTCGATCGCCACCCCCGGCGTCATCGTCCCGCTCACGACCACCTTGCGAAGATACTGACCCTTGGCCGTCTGCGGCTTCAGCCGCCGGATGTGCTCGACGAACGCGCTGATGTTGTCGGCCAGGTCGCTCTCGGCGAAGCTCAGCTTGCCCACCGGGGCATGCACGTTCCCGCCCGCGTCGTTGCGGAACTCGATCTTTCCGGCGGCGTACTCCTTCACCGCCGTGCCGATGTCGGCGGTCACCGTGCCGCTCTTGGGCGAGGGCATCTTGCCCTGCGGGCCGAGCACGCGGCCGAGCTTTCCGACCTTGCCCATCAGCGACGGATGCGCGATCGCCACGTCGAAATCGGTCCAGCCCTTGTTCACCTTGTCGATCAGCTCGTCGGCGCCGGCCTCGAGCGCGCCGGCTGCCTTGGCATTCTCGATCTCGGTCTCGGGACAGAACGCGATGACCTTCTTCGATTTGCCGATGCCTTTCGGCAGGCTGACCGATCCGCGGATCATCTGGTCGGCCTGCTTGGGGTCAATGCCCAGCACGCAGACCACGTCCACGGTCTGATCGAATTTGGTTTTGGTGAATCCCTTGAGGCGCTTGACCGCTTCCGAAATCGGCAGCGGCGTTTCGGACGCCCGTTCGACGTCCTTGCGATAGCGCTTGCTGCGTAAACGCATGGCAAAGCTCCCACAATGCGGCCCGTGGTAAGGCCCGTGATTCTCTCTCGCGCGACCGCCACACCAACGACGCGCGAATCTCCGACCGCTCGACTCCTTGAAACCGGCAGGCGCCGCGCGGCGCCGCGAAGCAGCCCTAAAACCCCGGCGCGTTCCAGCCCGTGCTCAGGCTGCGCGTCCGCGGGTCATAATACATTGTCTTGTCCTTCCGCAGCACGTCGAGCATTAACTGCACCTCAGCGCCGTCCACCACCTCGATCGTGTGCCGCTCGCCACCGTCCGTCTCGATCACCAGCATCCAGTTCACCGTGCTGCGGGCAAACGACGCCGCGACCGAATAGCGCTTGACGGTCAGTCCGTGCTCCGACATCAGTCGGCCACCTCGATGCCCATCGAACGAGCCGTGCCGGCCACGACGCGCATCGCTGCCTCCACGTCGAACGCGTTCATGTCGCCCAGCTTCGTCTCGGCGATCTTCTTCAGATCGGCTTGCGTCACGCGCCCGACCTTGCGGCGGTTCGGCTCGCCCGAACCCTTCTCCACGATCGCCGCCCCGGCTTCCAGCGGCTTGGCGGCCTTGACCAGCAGCGCCGACGCCGGCGGGCTCTTCACCACGAACTCGAACGACTTGTCCTTGAAAACCGTGATCTCCGCCGGACACGTCATCCCGTCCAGGTGCTTGGTGCGCTCGTTGAACTGCTGCACGAACTGCCCGATGTTCACGCCGTGCTGGCCCAGCGCCGGACCGATCGGCGGCGCGGGTGTCGCCTTGCCGCCCGGGGCCTGCACCTTGATTTTCGCGATTACCTGCTTGGCCATGCGCCCGTTCCTGTCAAAAGGGTGTGCCGGAGCTGCTTTTCAGACGAGCTCCACCTGCCAGTATTCGATGTCCACCTGCGTCGCCCGGCCGAAGATCGTCACGATCACGCGGACGGTGCCCTTCTGCGGGTTGATCTCGTCGACGGTGCCCTCGAAATTCTCGAAAGGCCCCTCGCGAATCTTCACCTTGTCGCCCGGCTTGAAGTTCAGATTGGCCAGCGTCGGCGTCTCGTCACGCTTGATTGCCGCCGCCAGCATCTTCTCGACGTCCACCGACTTCATCGCCGACGGCTTGCCCCCCGAGCCGATGAAGTCGCCGACGCCGGTCGTCTCCTTGATCACAAACCAGACGTTTTCCGGAATGCTGCCGTCCGGCTCGGTCGACATCTCCACGAAGACATAACCCGGGTAGAGCTTCTTCTCGAAAACACGCGCCGCCCCGGCGCGCATCCGCTTCTCGCGCTGCGTCGGAACCACGATCCGCCCCACCCGCGACTCCAGCCCCTCGATCTTCACCTTCCGCTCCAGCGCCGAACGAACCTGGTCCTCCTTGTTCGACGCCACCTTCAGCACATACCACAGCATCCCGGGCCGGAACATCTCCACCTCGCCCGCTGCGGTCGCCGCCCGCGGCGGCGCGGCGGGCGGATTCGCCGCCGCGGCCGGCTGCTGCGCGTCGTCACCCGCGGTCGCGGGCGCGCCCTTTTCGTTCTCGCCCGCCATCAGGATGCCCCGCCAAACATGCCCTTGAGAATGTCGCCCGCCAGTACGCCCATCGAGCTGAACACGACAATGCAGATCACGTCGGTGATGAACAGCAGCAGCGCCATGACCAGCACCGTCACGATCACCACCTGCGTCGCGCCGATCACCTCTTTCCGCGACGACCAGTTCACCTTCTTCATCTCGCCTTCGGTCGCCACCATGAAGTCGACCGCGCCGCGACTCTGACCCACCAGCCAGAACAGACCCACCCCGGCCGCCACGAACACCACCGCCGGAATCAGCAGCCGGACCGTCTCGCTCATCCCGACAAACAGCTTCAACTGGTCGTACAGAAACACGCAGCCGCCGTACGCAATCAGCGCCCCGCCCACCGCCGTTCCCCAGCGAACGTACGTGCCCTGGCCCTGCTTGTAAATCTGGGCAGGAGAGCCGCCGGCGGCGCGCTGCGGAGCAGCAACGCCACTTCCCGAAGGCACCGGGCCTTCGTCACCCGTCACCACGCTCTTTCCCTCCGACGAGGTATCGACAGCCACTGGTCGTCTCCGTTCGGGTTCGCCCGAATCCGCGCCGCGCCATGCTCATCAGGAGCGGAGGGAGTCGAACCCCCAACCTGCTGATTTGGAATCAGCTGCTCTGCCAATTGAGCTACGCTCCTAGGTCACGTTTGCAAGGCCGCAAGTGCAGGGCGATCCAGCGGCGACCACCCTCGAACTTTGCACCCCAGGCTGGCACGCTCGCTCTCCGCCTACTTCCTCTTGAGCTTGTGCGTCGTCCGCTTCCGATCACGCGGGCAATACTTGCTCAGCTCCATCTTCGGAAAGCCGCCCTGAACGTTGACCGTAGTCCGGTAGTTCAGTTCGTCACAGTCCTTGCATTGCAGCCACACCCACTCACGCTTTGGGGCCTTGGCCATACCGTTTTCTCCGTACTTCGCGAAGACACCGAGGTGGTCGCGACCGGCGGACCGGTCCGACCACCCGGTTCAAGTCCCTGACACGCGGGCGCCGCCGTGCGGCAACGCGCCCGCTCAGCCTATTCCACGACCTTCGTCACCACGCCCGAGCCGACCGTTCGCCCACCTTCGCGAATGGCGAAGCGGACGCCCTGTTCCATCGCGATCGGCGCGATCAGCTCAACGCCCAGCCGCACGTTGTCGCCCGGCATGCACATCTCCGCCCCACCCAGCAGGTTGAGCGAGCCCGTCACGTCCGTCGTGCGGAAGTAAAACTGCGGGCGATAGCCGTTGAAGAACGGGCTGTGACGCCCGCCCTCTTCCTTGCTCAAGACGTACACCTCGGCCTCGAACTTGGTGTGCGGCGTGATCGAGTTCGGAGCCGCCAGCACCTGCCCGCGCTCCAGCTCGTTCTTCTCGACGCCGCGCAGCAGCAGGCCGACGTTGTCGCCCGCCATGCCGGTGTCGAGCGTCTTGTTGAACATCTCCACGCCCGTCACGACCGTCTTGCGCTTCTCGGAGGACAGGCCGACGATCTCGACTTCCTCGCCGACCTTCACCACGCCGCGCTCGATACGGCCGGTCCCGACCGTGCCGCGGCCCTTGATGCTGAAAACGTCTTCCACGGGCATGAGGAAGGGCTTGTCCTGCTCGCGGACCGGCTCCGGAATCTCGCTATCCAGCGCGTCCATCAGCTGCTGAATGCACGCGCACGACGGATCGTCCTTCTTGCCCGACGCACCCGCCTGCAGCGCCGCCAGCGACGAGCCCTTGATGAACTTGATCGTGTCGCCCGGGAACTCATACTTGTTCAGCAGGTCGCGAATTTCCATCTCGACCAGCTCGAGCAGCTCGGCGTCGTCGACCAGGTCGACCTTATTCAGGAAGACCACCAGCGCTGGGACGTTCACCTGCCGCGCCAGCAGCACGTGCTCGCGCGTCTGCGGCATCGGCCCGTCAGCGGCGCTGACGACCAGAATGCCGCCGTCCATCTGGGCGGCGCCGGTGATCATGTTCTTGACGTAGTCGGCGTGACCCGGGCAGTCGATGTGCGCATAATGCCGCTTGTCCGACTCATATTCGACGTGCGACGTCGCGATCGTCAGAATCTTGGTCGGGTCGCGCCGTCCGTCCTTTTCCGAAGCCTTGGCCACTTCGTCATACGGCTTGAACTTCGCCAACCCCTTGGCGGCCTGAACCGCCGTGATGGCCGCCGTGAGCGTGGTCTTGCCGTGGTCGACGTGGCCGATCGTCCCGACGTTGACGTGAGGCTTTGTTCGCTGAAAGGTATCCTTGGCCATTCAAGTTTTCTCCACTCACCGCGAGGTGCTCACGACCGGGTGGCCACCCGGCGAGCTTCCGCCTGACAAAACCCTGTGAACCGCGGGTCGAACCCGACCCGCCAGTCCCGCTGCGGGCCGACGCCGACCCGACCACCTGGCTGCGAGCCGAAGCAGACCCGCTCACTCAGCCGCGAGCCGAAACCGACCCGCTCACTCAGCCGCGAGCCGAAACCGACCCGCCAATCGCCCACAACGTGCCCAAGCTGCTGATGGGGATTGAACCCATGACCTCGTCCTTACCAAGGACGCGCTCTACCACTGAGCTACAGCAGCGGTTCGCGAGAACGGGCCGTTCATCCGCGGGCGCAAAAGCAGCCCGCGAAAATAGATCGGACATTGTAGGCGCACACCTACGCTTGTCAAAGGGGATTTCTCCATATCCGGACCCGCGCCAGAGCCGCGCTCGTGCCGCACCAAACCCGCGCAGGCGCCAAAGCCAGAGCCGCGCCCGTCAGGAAGCGGCTCGGGTGCCCTGCCGACGGCCGTTGCGTCGGCAGGGCCGCGTCGCGCGCCGTCGCCGCAAGCCGTAAACACGCGCGTCGCGTGCTCGGGTGCCCTGCCGACGGCCGTTGCGTCGGCAGGGCCGCGTCGCGCGCCGTCGCCGCAGGCCGTTAACACGCCCTCCCGGCCCAAGCACCCCCACCCACCCGACGATACAATCTGTCAGTAACCGGGCCCGCGCGCCCAACTCGAGAACCCCAGCGTGCCGCCAAAACTCACTGCCACGTGGCGCGAACGCCTCACCGACCACGCCCAGCGCGCCGTCGCCGACTACTCCCGCTGGCGCGCGGACCTCCGCGACGACCCGACCCTCGTCTGGCGCACGCGCCCCATCATTTTCGCCATCACCGGAATCGTCCTCATCGGGATCGCTTTCGGAATCCAGGCCCTCGCGAACCACTGGGTCGCCGCCGCATCCGGCAGCCGCGTCTTCGAAAAACCGACCCCGACCGCGACAGTCTACGTCGCCTGCGCGAACCCCAACTGCCTCGACGCTGCGGTCCTGCAGCTCCCCATGAATTTCCGCGCCTGGCCGCTCCCATGCGCCACGTGTGGCGGCGCGAGCGTCCACCGGGCCGAGCTCTGCAAATCCTGCCGCACGTGGTACGCCGCCTCGCAGGGTCCCTGCCCGCATTGCACTGCGAAAGCCGCGCCCCCCAAGACGCTCACGCCGCGCAAGCCCTCCAAGCCCGGCGACAGCGAAGACGGCTGGGGCCCGCTTCCCGACTCCGCGCCCTGACGTCCTTTCGTCGCTTCGTCGCTCCGCAGTTCCGTGGCGGTCTCGCTTCGTGGCTATCATCTCGCCATGACGACGCCCGAACCCACGCCACCGCCGCATCCCGACGAGGTCGCCGACGCCATCGAGTCGCTTCAACATCCGGCCGACGCCGCCGATGCCATCGAGTCCCTGCCCGCCGAGCAGCGTGCCGAGGTGCTCGACGAATTGCCGCCGCAGACCGCCGCCGAATTGCTCGAGCAGATGGACGATCGCGACTCGCGCGAGATCGTGCAGGAGATGCAGCCCTCGGCCGCAACCGAGGCCGTCGCGCACATGGCGCCCGACGACGCCGCCGACATTCTCGCCGGCCTCGAATCGCAGACCCGCACGCAGATTCTCCAGGCCCTGCCAAGCGCCGAGCGCCAAGCGCTCGAAGGACTGATGTCCTATCCGCCCGAGTCCGCCGGCGGCGTCATGTCGCCGCGCGTGACCGCCCTTTCGGCCGACATGACGATCGAGCAGGCGATCGCCGAGTTGCGCCGGCTGGCCGACACCAGCGAGCAGATCTACTACACCTACGTCGTCGACGCCGGCGGGCGGCTGGTCGGCGTGCTCTCGCTGCGCGACCTGCTGCTCGGCCAGGCCCGCCAGCGCCTCGCCGACATCATGCTCCCCAACGTCCGCGCCGTGCGCGCCGAGGTCGACCGCGAGGAAGTCGCCGCTCTCCTCACCAAATACGGCTACTACGCGCTCCCCGTCGTCGACGCCGACCAGCGCCTGCTCGGAATCGTCACCGTCGACGACGTTGTCGACATCATCCAGGACGAAGCCACCGAAGACATGCAGCGCATGGTCGGCGCCGGCGGCGACGAGCGCGTCGACTCCCCCGTCGCCCTCAGCCTGCGCCGCCGCGTCCCCTGGCTTCAGGTCAACCTCGCCACCGCCTTCCTCGCTGCCTGGGTTGTCTCGCTTTTCGAGGGCACGATCCAGACCCACGCGGTACTCGCCGTCCTCATGCCCATCGTCGCCGGCCAGGCCGGAAACACCGGCGCCCAGGCCATGGCCATCATGATCCGCGGCATCGCCACCGGCGAAGCCCGCGGACTCCGCCTCCGGCGCCTCATCCTGCGCGAGACCCTCATCGGCCTGGGCTCGGGGCTTACCGTCGGCGTCACCAGCGGACTGGCGACCTGGTGCTGGTTCGGCAACGCGTCCGCCGCCGCCGCCATCGCGCTATCGATGCTGCTCGCGATGCTGATCGCTGCGGCGGCCGGCGCGCTGGTGCCGTGGCTGATGCAGCGTCTCGGCTTCGACCCGGCCCAGTCGTCGAGCATCATCCTCACCACCGTCACCGACGTCGCCGGTTTCGGCCTGTTCCTCGCGCTGGGCGCCTGGATGCTCTCCTCCGTCGCCACGTAACACCGCCGAACGGCGGCTGTGTCGAACACAGCGCCAAGTTGGGTGTGGTAATACCGTTTCGCGTCACCAAGCGCAACGCCTACTAACCAATCCAAGTCAGCTCTCGGCCTCCCGAGTCCGAGCACGGCGCACCTTCCTGACGACAGCGACCGGATCGCAGTCCCTAACAAAATACGTACTCATCTGCCGCATCCTGGGCGCGAACCGGGTCGTCCGTCCAGCCTCAATCGCGGCGCGGCCCCGAGCGCTCGTTCCCCTTTCGGCCTTCGGACTGGGGCCGGCGCTACGGCGCGGATTCGCGGGCGAGGGCGGCGGCGCCGATGATGCCCGCGTCGGTGCCGAGGGTGGCCAGCACGATCTGCGGGGCGTCGGGCGCGATCTTCCAGCAGACACGGTCGAAATGCGTCTGGACACAGCTCAGCAGAGCGGCGCCCGCGTTGATCAGTCCGCCGCCGAGCACGATCAGCTCGGGATTGAGCAGGTGCCGCAGGTTGCAGCAGGCCAGGGCGAGATAGCGGCAGGCGTCGTCCCAGATTCGCCGGCAGACCGGATCGCCGGCGTCGGCGGCGCGCTGCACGTCGGCGGCGTCGGGCTCTTCGCCGGCGACGACCCTGGCTTGCAGCGCGGACTTCGCGCCGGCGCGGATCGCTTCCGTCACGCGCACGCCGATGGCGCGGGCGGAGGCGTAGCGCTCGAGGCAGCCGGCCTGCCCGCAGGGGCAGGGCCGCCCGTCGGGCTCGACGATCATGTGACCGACTTCGCCGGCGTTGTCGAACTTGCCGCGGACGAGCTGGCCGCCGATGACGACCCCTCCGCCGATGCCCGTCCCGAGCGTGAGGAAGACCAGGTCGCGGACCTGCCGTCCGGCGCCGGCGCGATACTCGCCGTAGGCGGCGGCGTTGGCGTCGTTTTCGATTTCGCAGGGAACGCCGGTGGCGCGGCTGAGCAGGTCGCGGAGCGGCACGTTTTTCCAGCCGGGGAGGTTGGGTGCGGCATAGATGACGCCGGCGGTGTGCGACATTGGCCCGGGCGCGCCGACGCCGACGGCGGCGAGGTGGCCGCGATGTTCGCCGGCAAGTCGGCGGACGAGGTCGGCGATTCGGGCGATGACGTGCTCGGCGCCGCGGTTGGCCTGGGTTTCGACGGAGTCGCGTTGGAGGACGGCGCCGTCCGCGTCGATCAGACCGCCCTTGATGAACGTCCCGCCGAGGTCGATTCCGATGGCCAGGGAAGCGTGCATTCGATTCTCATTCCGGCGAGCGCAGGGGCGATAGCGATTCGCGAGTTAAGAATAACGACTGAATAGTGAATAGCGAGAAAGCGGAATGAAGAATGACGGCCCGGCCGATGCTCCCCATGCGGGCGGGGTTGCGGTAGGATCGGCGGTGTGAATGCCACGTCCGGTTGCTTAGCCCGGCGGATGCGGTTGGCGATGCATGCGCCGCCGATTGCGCATGCGCCGCCGATCGCGCGTGCGTTGCTGATCGGGCGTGCAGGGCTGATCGCGCGTGCGTCGCTGATCGGGCGCGGATTGATCCTGGCGGTTGCGGTGCTGCTGCTCGCCGGGTGTGCGTCGCCGCGGGAGGTTAGTGGGCGGATGACCGAAGCGCAGCGCGAGGCGCAGCGCGACGGCGTCGCGGGCACCGGCCGGCCGAGCGGGGCGACCGGCATCGCAGCCAACAGCCGGGCGGCGGGCGCGACCGGCGGCGCGTCGACCGCCGCTTCTGGCGGCGGAACAGCAGGCGCGTCGGGGCCTGGGCCGAGCAGCGCGCCGGCCGGTGCCGCCGCGCCAGGCAACCGGGCGGAGCGGGCCGCGCCGCCGATGAATGCAGCGGCCATCATGGCGGACGTGTTGATGGTCGATGGTGATTCGCTGACGGTGGACGAGTTTCTTTATCCGCTCCGCCGCGAAATCCTGGAGCGCCGGCAGACGCAGACCGTGCGTGGCTTCGCGGATTGGCTGGGGGAGGAGCTGCGGACGCAGTTGCGGCGCGAGGTGGGTTCGCTGCTGCTGTTTCACGAGGCGATGGCGCCGCTGGGCGACGATCAGAAGCAGGCGGTCGATCGGTTTGTCGACAAGCGGATCGACGAACTGGTGAACGAGCGTTTCGGCGGCGTTTCGGCGCGGCTGGACAACGATCTGGCGCGGTTTGGGCTGAAGCGCGAGCAACTGCGGGCGTCGATGAAGCGCGGGTTGATCGTCGGGCAGTACACGCGCGACAAGTTTCTGCCGCAGGTGCGCATCCGCCGCGACGAACTGCTGGCGTCGTATGAGCAGAGCGTGGCGCGGCTTTCGAGCAGCGGGCGGCGCGAGCTCTGGATCATCGAGGCGCCGTTCGCGCGCTTCGTGCCCGACGGGGCGAGCTGGAACATCGCCGGGGCGGCGGCGCGCGACGCTGCCCGGCGTGAGGCCGCTGGGCAGATTCGCGCGGCGCAAGCCGCGCTGACCTCGCAGCCGTTCGACGAGGTCGCGCGGACGTTCTCGCGCGGGGCGCACGCGGCGGATGGCGGCTTGTGGGGCGAGATCGCGCTGCCGCTGATGCCGCCCTATGACCGCGCGACGCAGCGGTTTTTCGACATGAAGGAAGGCGACGTGAGCGACCCGATCGAGACCGACGCGGGCTGGTGCATCGTGCGCTGCGGACGGATCACGCCCGAGCAGCGGCCGACGTTCAGCGAGGTGCAGACGCGCCTGCGGAGCGAGCTGGAGACGCGGCGGCTCAACGAGCTGATCGGCGAATACGTCGCCCGCAAGGCCGAGCGGGCCGCGATCTCGCCAATCGATCCGTTCATTGCGACGGCGGTGCGGCGGGTGCTGCAGTGGCCGGCCGAGGGTGGCTAGCGAATAGTGAATAGCGAATAGCGAGTTAAGAATGACGAATGAAACGGCGGCCGGTCCAATTCGTTGTTCGCTATTCGCTATTCGCCATTACGCGTGGCCACGGAGGGCCGACCGTACGGGATGATGTCAGGATCGTGAGTTCACGTGTTTATCTGGGAGGTTGACAACCGATGCGTTCAATGCTGATTGCCGGCAGTCTTGCCGCCGTGATGGTCCTTTCGATCGGCTGCGCGGAGCGCTGCTGCGAAGTCGAGTGCGACGCGGCTGACGATCAGGCTCCCGCCGCGGGCGCGAAAGCCGAATCCGCGGAGGGTTCGTCGAAGTCGACTCCGGGAGACGCGTCGAAGTCGGGTCCCGCGGATGCGTCGAAGGCTGAGAAAGAGCGGGCGGAGAAGGTGGCGAAGCGCGACAAGCTGGCGCGCGAGTTGGCCATCGCGCGGGAGAAGCTCCAGCAGTCGCAGCTTGCTCAGCAGCATGCCGAGGCCGAATCGAAGGAGTCGCTGGCGAAGGCGGCCGTGGAGCGCGATCTGACGGGCAAGAAGCTGCGCGACCTGGAGGAGGTGGGCGCTCCGCTGCGCCGTGAGAACTCCGCGCTGGCGCTGCAGCGGGCGGAAGACGCGCTCAAGGAAGCCGATGAGGAGCTGGCGCAGCTCGAGATGATGTATAAGGAATCCGAGTTGGCCGACAAGACCCGCGAGATCGTGATCGAGCGCGCCAAGCGCCGGCTCGATCGTGCCCGCAAGGCGCTCGAAACGCAGAAGAAGGAGCACGTGCAGCTCGAGCAGACCACGCTGCCCATGGAGATCAGCGAGCTGAAGGTGCAACTGGAGCAGAAGTCGCTGGCGGTCGACGCGGCGCAGCGCTCGGCGGCGCTGGGGGCGATCGGCAAGCGCATCGACGTGCTGGGGGCGCAGGCGGAAATCGCGCGGCTCGAGCAGGAGCTGGTCGACGCCGAACGGGAGCTGTCCAAGTGAACGCGCTGCTGCTGGCCGTCCTGGCGACGGCGGTGCCGCTGCTGGACCGTGACGCCGTGCCGCAGCGCGGCGCGGACGAACCGCCGAGTGCCGCGGAGGTCGAGCGTGCCATCCGGAAGGGGACGGCGTTTCTGCTGGGCGCGCAGAACCGCGACGGCTCGTGGGGTTCGTGCCGCGAGGCGGCGGTGGGCATCGACGAGTTCTGGTCGAATCTGGAGACGCATCGCTCGTGGGCCGTCGCGACGACCGGCCTGTGCTGCATGGCGCTGGCGGGCGGCGAGCAGAGCGACGCGGTTCGCGCGGCGTATCGTCGCGGCATCGACTACGTGCTGGCGAACACCGATCTGAAACGGCCGAACGAGTGGGACACGGACAATATCTGGGGCTACGTTTACGGGCTTCAGGCGCTGGTTGACGACTTGGGCCGGATTGCCGAGCAGGACGCGCAGCGTCGGGCCGCAGTGCGGGACGGGGTGGAATCGTTCGTCGCGTCGCTGCGGCGAAATCAGACGCCCTCGGGTGGATGGGGCTATTACGACGCGTTCGACAGCGTGACGCGGCCGGGCTCGTGGGCGACGAGCTTCACGACCGCGGTCGGGCTGCTGGGTCTGCTGGATGCGCGCAAGGCGGGAATCGCGATCGAGGAGCGCATGCTGCTCGAGGCGACGCGCGCCGTCCGGCGGTGCCGGCTTCCGAACGGCGCGTTTGCCTACAGTGCGGATGCGATGCCGACGACCGGCACGCTCGAAGGAATCAACCAGGTCAAGGGGTCGCTGGGGCGCATTCAGGTCTGCAATCTGGCGCTGCTGCGCGCCGGCGAGGAGATTCCGGTCGAGAAGCTGAAGGTCGGCGTCGCGCACTTTTTCCGCGAGCACCGCTTTCTCGACGTAGCGCGGCAACGGCCCATCCCGCACGAGGCGTATTACTACAACTCGGGCTATTTCTATTTCTTCGGGCACTACTACGCGGCGCAGGTCATCTCGCGGCTGCCGTCCGAGGATCGGCGGACGTTCTGGCCGAAACTTCAACGCGAGGTCATCAAGACGCAGGAGGCTGACGGCTCGATGTGGGACTTCTACATGAACAGCTACGGCCGCCCATATGGCACCGCGTATTCGCTGATGGTCCTTCAGCAGTCGCTGGTCGATCGGCCCGCTTCAAGACCGGCCGCGGGCGGCGATTGAGGCCCGCTCTGCGCGCTCCGTCCGCCATCTGGGCGGGCGGGAGGTCAACGTGCGAGCGTCCCAGGCGTTGAAACGCCTGGCTCGAGCGTCCCAGGCTTTGAATCGCCTGGCTGTGTTCGTGCGCCCTCCGGGCGCGTCACTCGCTGGCTAGCAGCCCGAGCAGGGCGTCCCGCCGCCGAGCATGTCGACAAACGGATCGACGTCGAACCCGTTCACCGAGCCGTCGCCGTTCGCGTCACCGGCGCAGGGGCTGCACGGCGTTCCGCCGCCGCTCAGCAGGACAACCATCGGGTCGACGTCGAAGCCGTTGATTGAGCCGTCGCAATTCACGTCGCAGGGGCAGCAAACGCCGACGACGAGGCGTGCATCGGCGCTCTCGACCGATCCGCAGACGTTGCTGACGACGACGTCGTAGAAGCCGTCGTCGCCCACGCTGACCGGGCTGATGGTGAGCGTGTCGGTGGTGGCTCCGCTGATGTTCCCGCCGTCGACCAGATCGACGCCGCCCTTCCGCCATTGATACGTGAAGGGCGGATCGCCGCTGACGCTGACCGAAAAGACGGCCGTTCCGCCGGGTTCGGCGCCGGCGTTGGCTGGGTCGGCGGTGATTTGGACCGTCGGATCGGACTGGCAGTCGTCCAGCGTTCCGTCCGAATTGCAGTCGACGCTGGTGCCCGCCAGCAGGTCGCAGGCGTCGTTGCGGCCGTTGCCGTTGCAGTCGGGTCCGACAAAGGACGCGGGAATAATCTTGTAGACCTCGCCCCCGGACTGGTCGCAGATGTAGATCTCGCCGAACGCGTCTTCCCCGAACGAGGTAATCGAATCGATCGTCAGCGCGCCGGGCGGATCGAGCTCGGCCGTGCGGTCGGTCGGAGCGGGCGCGGGGTTGCCCGAGCGGTCGTAAACGAAGGAGGAAATGACGCTGGAGCAATAGTCGGCGTAGAAATAAGTTCCCTGCAGAGCGGGGATCGCGCAACCTCGATAGACGTAGCCGCCGGTGACGGAGCAGGCGCCGCCGGCGTGCGAATACGTCTGGATCGGGTCGGTCAACACCGGGTCGTTGCACGTGCAGCCGGTCAGCCCCGTGCAGTTCAGCCCCTCCATGCAGCGCCAGCCGAAATTCTGGATCGGCGTGACGGCGGTGTTGGTGTGAACGAAGTCGATCTCCTCGATCGCGTTCTGGCCGACGTCGCCGATGTACAGGTCGCCGTTGGCGCGGTCGAAACCGGCCCGCCACGGGTTGCGCAGGCCCATGAAGTAGATTTCATCGAGGCCCGCGACGCCGACGAAAGGGTTATCGGGCGGGTTGGTATAGGGCGCGAGGTTCTGGCCGATCGCACCGTCATCGTCGTCGGTGCCGGGAATGTCGTCGGCACCGTCGATGTCGAGCCGTAACGTCTTGCCCAGCAGCACGTTGATGTTCTGCGCGTTGTTCGGCGGGTCGTTGCCCGAGCCGCCGTCGCCCGTGTTTACGTACAAGTAGCCTTGCGAGTCATTGGGCGAAAACGCGATCCAGCCGCCGTTGTGATTCGATTGACCGGGGTGGCTGATCGTGAGAACGGTCGTGGCGGAGGCGGCGTCGGCGGTGGTGGAGGTAGCGTAGGGCGCGTTGGCGCGATATCGGACGATCGTGTTATTGCCCGAGGAATTGGTGTAGTAGACCCAGAAATAGCCGTTGGCGAGGAACTGCGGGTGGAAGGCCAAGCCGAGCAGCCCCTCCTCGTTGCCCGTGGCGGTGGGCGAAATCGTCAGATAGGCCGTTCCGTTCAGCGTGTGGGCCGGGATGTTGAGAATTCGAATACGAGCCGTGCTGGTTTGGCGCTGCTCGATGATGAAGACGCGGTTGAAATCGCCGGTGGCATGCGTCACGAACACGGGCCGCGACAGGCCGCTGGCGACGCGCTCGGTCGTAAGTTGTCCCTGGGCGGTGAGTGTGCCGAGAAGCAGTCCGATGGTCAGTGGGAGCAGCATCTGAAGCCGCAGGTTCATCTTCGCACCTCCGATTTTGCGTGATTGGCCCGTGGGGCGCGAGGGACCCAGCGCCTGCGCCTTGGAACGAATTATAGCACGCGGGCGTGAGGGGCGGGTATCGGTAAAGCAGCGTGGGCGGGGAGTGCGGACCGGGGCGGCGGCGGGTCTCCAACGGCAATGCAGATTGAAGAATGCAGAGCGCAGAACTCCCCTTCGTCGTCGGGAGTGCAGCCGTGGGCGGCTGCGCTCCATTACAGCGGGGGGCGGCAGTGCCACAGGGTGAACGGCGGACGACGGACTGTCTGTCTGGCTCCGGATCGTCCAATATTGAGCCGCGCCGCCATTCCCGTTCCGCTTGCCGGCGCCTATGATGGGCGTTGCAGAGCGGGCCAGGCGGCCGCTGTGCGGTTCGATGTGGCTGCGCAGAGGAAAGTCCGAACTGGTCAGGGCAGGGTGATGGCTAACGGCCACCGGGAGTAATCCCAGGGAAAGTGCCACAGAAAACAAACCGCCGGCGCATGCCGGTAAGGGTGAAATGGTGCGGTAAGAGCGCACCGCGCGTCCGGCGACGGGCGCGGCACGGCAAACCCCACCCCCAGCAAGCCCAAGCATGGGGCGATGAGCCTGCCCGGCTCGCCACCAGCCCCGGGTAGGGTGCTTGAGCCGGTCGGCAACGGCCGGCCCAGATAGATGGTCGCCACCCGACTTGTTGTCGGGGACAGAATTCGGCTTATCGGCCCGCTCTGCTCCTTAACCCGCCGCATGAGTCGTTTCTGTGCGTTCGACAGGAGCGGGCCGCGCTTTGCTACAGCGGCAGTTGCCGATAAGTCGCCGAATAGGCCGCGACCAACCGGATCGCCTCCTCGGTGCCCCGAGTGCAGCCGCGAAAGACGAGTTTTGTCAGGCTGCCCGGCGTCTTGAACACCTCATACAGAAGGGCGTGCGCAAAGGACTGGGTGACAAAGCGTGCGCCGCCAAAGTCGAGCACAACGTGATCCCCGCGCTCGATTGCCGGCAGTATCTGCGCCTTACGCGTGAGTGCGGCCCGCTCCACGTCTTCCAGAAAGCTGGCGACCGCAACGCTCGTGTATCCCTCCGGAAGCTCCGACGCCTCATCGACGAAGTCGAGCCCTGCCGGTCCCACTTCGCGCCGGGACTGCGCTGCTAACTCGCGACACAGTGAAAACAGGTCGTCGAAACCGACCAACTCCTGATCTGGCAGGTGCAGCACCACGAGTGTTCCGGGCCACTCGTTGATTCTGCGATAGACTCGGCCGCGCCCCGACGATTGCAAACCGACCACCGCCAGGAGTGCGTCGTGCGACGCCAGCCAGAAGCTCCCACCGGTCCGCCAGCAGATCTCCTTGCAGAAGAACAACCCAAGACCGGCGTTCTCCTGCGCACCATACGGACCGGGCGCGGCCGCACCGGAGACGTGCGGCAGAACCGCCAGCTTCAGGCTCTCCAGGTGGCTGCGAAGCTCGGGGTAATTGGCCCGCAGCGAGTCAAACACGCCGCGTCCGGTGTCACACACGGCAATTTGAATGTCGTGGCGCTGCGGAAAATACTGCGCGATCGCCACGCCGCCGGCCGGCGCCTGGGCATGCTGGACGACGTTCCGGCTGAGCTCAGCCATTCCGTACTTGAGCGTGTCGAGTGTGTCGCGCGTCGGTCCGGCGGCGAGCGCCTCAACGCTGCGGATGAAACGGCCGACATCGGCATGGCTGGCCAGCACATGCAACCCGGTGTTGTGGTTCGACTCGTCCCAGCGAGGCGTCGACGTCCCCGTTTCAACGAGATGGACGAGGCCCATCTGGCGAAAATACTGATTGGAAGGGTTTGACTCGTCCAACAAGACCTCAACAGCGCAGCCTTCACTTCTGAGTTGGTTCGCGAAGCTGGCGAACATCGCCAGCGCCCAGGGTTCCATGAAGTCAACCATGCGGAAGTCGATGCGGACGCGCTTGAGTCTGCGGGCCGGCTTCCAGCGCCAGTCCCAGGTCTGAAGCCGAGAGCGCATGTCGCCGGCCTGATCGTTCCAGTTCAGCCGATCGATGCGGATCTCACACGATTCCCCGTCCACGCTCACCGCCCCTTGGCGAAAAACGCCTTGATGCTGTCGTAGATGTCGTCCTTGGTGTTCACGCGGCTGGTGACCATGTTCTCCGCACTGCTGAGCTGATCGCGCAGCACGTCGATGAAATTCCCGCTGCCGTAGGCGCTGGCCACCTGGCAGTAGCCGAACTGGTTGCTGCGCGGCAGCAGCTCCTCCCGCAGGATGCGGCAAGCCTCGCGCGAATCGCTCTCGCTCGAATTGTCGCCGTCCGAGAAGTGAAACAGATACGTGTTCCACTCGTCCGGGCTGTAGTGCCGGTCGAGCAGCTCTTTGCAGCTCTTGAACGCGCTGCTGATCTTCGTCCCTCCGTCCTCGCGCAGGTGGAAAAACGTCTCGCGATCGACCTCTTTCGCGTACACGTCGTGCACGATGTAGCGGCTCTCGATCCCGTCGTAGTTCTTCCGCAGCCAGGCGTCGATCCAGAACGCCTCCAGCCGCACCAGCTCCTTCTGCTCGAAGCCCATCGAGCCGGACACGTCCATCATGTAGACGATCACCGCGTTGCTCTGCGGCTTCCGGACCGGTTTCCAGCTCCGATATTGCTTGTCATGCCGCTCGAAGATGATGATCGGGTTGTCCGGGTTGTACGAACCCGTCATGATCATCCGCCGCAGCGCCCGCCGAAACGTCCGCTTGAAATGCCGCAGGCTCTCGGGTCCGGTCTGACGGATGCTGCTGTAGCGGTCCTTGACCGCCGTGATGTTGTGCCGGCCGCGCGGCTCGATCCGCGGGAGCTGAAGCTCCTCGCCGAGAATCTCGGCCAACTCGTCGAGCGTGATGTCGACTTCCAGCAGGTGTTGTCCCGGATCGGTCCCGCCCCGCGACCCGCTTCCGTCGCCGTCCACCTGCTGACCCGGCTGGGCCTCGCCCTGTCCGACGCCGCCGTCGCTGTTGTCGCCGTAGCGGAAGTGCGGCAGTTCGATCCCCGGCACCGGGATGCTGATGAGGTGCTTGCCCTCCTTGCCGATCAGCTCGCCGTGCGTCAGGAATTTGCGCAAGTCCTTGCGGATCTTCCCCTTGACGATCTGCCGAAAGCGCTGATGGTCCTTCTCGATCTTCTCAACCATGACGCATTCCCGGCACGATCGCTTGGCTTCGCCGATTCGAGTCAATCGTAGCACGGCGGCGCGGCAGCGTCACGAGGTCCTGCACGGCCACGGGTTCCGCCGATCGAGTCGTATTATCGGCATTTCTGGCCGGGCCGCCCGTGTGCGGCGTGCGGCGCGAGGCGGCTGGGCCGGACGGTTGCCATCAGTATGGCCATATGCTACCATATTGCCATATGAAGACGACCGTAGAGATTCCCGACGCGCTGCTTGCTCGCCTGCGGCAGCGCGCCGTCCGCGAGAAGACCACGCTCCGCGCCCTGATCCACGCCGCCCTGCAGCAATTCCTCGCCGGCCCGCGCCGCGCGACACGCTTCCGGCTGAAGGACGGCTCCGTCGCCGGCGAAGGCCTCGCCCAAGGCCTGGATGACGGCGACTGGCGTCCGATTCGCGAGCTGACTTACGCGGGCCGCGGCGGCGTGACCGATCGCGGCGGCCGGGAGGCGCAAGCTGGCGCGCTGCCGCCCGATCCGTGCACGGACCTTGAGCCACCGTGATCGCCGTCGACACGAACATTCTCGTGTTCGCGCACCGACGGGATTCTCCGTGGCACGCGCGTGCCGCCGTGCGGGTCGCGTCGCTGGCCGAAGGCGGCGCCCCCTGGCTGATTCCGTGGCCGTGCATCCACGAGTTTCTCGCGATTGTCACGCACCCGCGCATCTACCGGCCGCCGAGCGCGCTGGACGCGGCTCTGCGCCAGGTTGACTTCTGGCTCGAATCGCCGTCGTTGCTGGTCGAGGCGGAGTCCCCCAGGCATTGGAGCACGCTGCGGGCACTGGCCGACGGCGCGAAGCTCTCGGGAGCGGCGTTCCACGATGCCCGTGTGGCGGCCATCTGCATTGATCAGGAAGTCGACGTGCTCTGGACCGCCGATCGCGACTTTTCGCGTTTCCCGCGGCTGCGCGTCGAGAACCCGCTTCTGGGGGCGTTGTGAATCGTGATCGGGCCAGGGGTGACGCGCCTTGCCCCCCCCTCGACCTCTTGGCCCCTCGTCATCTTTTGAAAATTTCAGAAACTTACGCCGCCTGAACGCCACGCCGCTTCTCCGCCGCTAGCATGTCGCATCGACGCGGAACGTCACTTGACGCCGCCGGCTGCACGCGAGCGCTGGCGGAGATCGAACCGGATTGCGTGGAGCGCTCACCTGGCTCACTCAACGCGACTCAGCGACGCCGACGCACTTGCGCTCTATCACGATCTCAGCATTCACGAGCTGGGCCGGCGGGCGTTTGCGCGGCTGAGCGAACTGCATCCGGAGCCCTACCGCACGTACGTGGTCGACCGCAACATCAACTATGCCAATGTCTGCACGGCCAGGTGCATCTTCTGCAATTTCAAGGCGGACCCGGGCGACGCCGACGCCTACATTCTCTCGTTCGAGCAGATCGGGCGGAAGATCGAGGAATTGATCGAGATCGGCGGCACGCAGATTCTGATGCAGGGCGGCCTGGTGCCCGACCAGAACGACCCGCACGGCCACGGACTGCCGTTCGAGTGGTACCTCGACCTGCTGCGCTTCATCCGCGGGAATTACCCGTCCATTCACATTCACGCCTTCAGCCCGCCTGAGATCTGGGCGTTTCACCAGGTCTACCACATGCCGCTGCGCGACGTTCTGCTGCGCTTGCGCGACGCGGGTCTGGCCACGATTCCGGGTGGCGGCGGGGAAATTCTGGTCGATCGCGTCCGTCGCAAGATCGGCCAGGGCAAGACGCTGACGCACGAATGGCTGGCGGTGATGCGCGCGGCGCACCAGCTCGGCATGAAGACGAGCTGCACGATGATGTTCGGGCACATCGAGACGGTCGAAGAGCGCATCGAGCACATGCGCCTGCTGCGCGATCTCCAGGACGAGACCGGCGGATTCACGGCCTTCATCCACTGGCCGTTTCAGCCGGAGGGCACGCCGCTGGGGCGCTGGAAGCGGTTGCCGGTGGATGAACGTGAGATAGTGAGAAAGTCGGAAAGCGGGAATGGAAGCGCTGACGCACGACCGTCCCACGTTCCCACGTTGCCACCTTCCCACTTTGCGCGGCCCGCGCCGGACGGCGAACATCTTCTTCTGGCCGACGCACACGAGTATCTCGTCATGCTGGCGATCGCCCGGCTCTACTTCGACAACATCCCGAACATCCAGTCGAGCTGGGTGACGATGGGCCCCAAGGTCGGGCAACTCGCCCTCTTCTACGGCGCCAACGACATGGGCAGCGTCATGATGGAGGAGAACGTCGTCAGCCAGGCCGGGGCGACGTATCGCCTGAGTGAAGACGAGATTCGCCGTCTAATCACCGACGCCGGCTGGCAGCCGCAGCAGCGCGACCAGTATTACCGGCCGGTGGATACGTCGGCTCAGCGCCGCGGCTCCGGCGGCGCGCCGCCCGGCGCCTCACGCGAGGCGCAGCCGGTTGTGCCGCTCACTGTCTCGGGAACCTCACCCGCCGCCCGTTGACCGCGCGCCGATTCCCGCCTCGGACTCCGACGCGGCAGCCGGGCCGCATGGGCAAGTGAGCCGCACGCAGAACTCGCCGCCGCACGCGCTGACACCAATCCGGCCTCCCAGCCTGTCGATAATCGCCTTGCACAGCGGCAGACCCAGCCCGCAGTGCCGCCCCTCGCCGGCGTCGCCGTTCCCACGCCAGAAGCGGTCGAACACGCGCTCCAACTGCTCCGGCGGAATGGTGTTTCCCGTGTTGGTGATTTCAAGCTCCGCTTGTCCGTCGCCGGGCTCGATCGCGATCCGCACACGGCCTTTCGCGTCCGAGTGTGAGACGGCGTTATCGAGCAGATTCTGGATCACGAGCCGCAGCAGCGCGCGGTCCGATTGCACCGTGGCATCGCGCAGGCTCCACTCCACGCTCAACTGCCGCTCGCGGACCCGGTCGTCCAGCGCCGACCAGCACTCGCGTACGAGAGTGCAGAGATTGAGCGCCTCTGACTCGACTTCAAGCTGATTCGCGTCGGCCCTTGCCAGCTGCAGCAGGGATTCGGCCGTGCGCTGCATGTCAACGCCGATGCGCAGCGACAGCACGAGCGCCTCCCGATATTCGCCGGCCGAGCGCTGCCGCGCCAGGGCAAGCTCCAGCCTGGCGCGCAAGCCCGCCAGCGGCGTGCGAAGCTCGTGCGCCACGTCGCCGGTGAAGCGCCTCTCGCGCTCGAACGCCGCCTGCACGCGCGCCAGCAGTTCGTTGAGCCGCGACACGACCGGGCTCAGCTCGGCCGGAATCGACGGCACATCCACGCGCGACGAGAGGTCGTCGCCGGGAATGTCCGCGATCCGGGCGCCAAGCTCGCGCACCGGCCGCAGCCCGCGCCGTACGCACCAGGCCGCGATGAGGAGCGACACGCCGTTCGCGACGACTCCCACCACGATCAGACCGTCGCGCACCCGCGCCAGCGTGGCGTCCAGCGAAGCCGTCTCGCGCGCCACCGCCAGCGTTACGGGCTGGGCCGGATCACCGCTGCCCTCTTGCCGCGGCAGGAAAACGCGCGTCACGCGGCGGGCGCGGCGTCCGTCGGGGAGCGTGCCATCGCTGAAGGTCGCACGCTCGGAGGCGTCCGCCGGAAGGGGCAGATCGCGCTGGCGAAGCGCCGCGGAGCGCGCCAGAACCGAGCCATCCGACCGCCAGAGCTGATACCACTCGGCCACCGATTCGCCGCTGTCCGCCGGACGGCTCGACTCGTGCAGCTCGAAGCTGACGCCGTCTTCGTCCTGCTCGACGAGCGCGGCGAGCGCGCCGGACTGCGCGACCAAGGCGGCGTCGAACTCGGCGCGCAGGACGTGGCTCAATACGAAGTACGCGCCGACGCCCGACACGATCAGAACCGCGGACGTGCCCAGCCCGATCGCGGTCACCAGTTGTGCACGCAGCGAGCGCATCACCATTCCACCGGCCGGCTCGTCACTCCAGCACGTATCCCAGACCGCGGCGCGTGTGAATCAGGCGCGTGCCGCCCGACTCTTCGAGTTTGCGGCGGAGATATCCGACGTAGACGTCGACGACGTTGCTCTCCGCCGACGCGTGAAAGTCGTAGAGGTGTTCCCAGATATCGGTCCGCGAAACGACCTGCCCCGCGCGAAGTGCCAGAAACTCGAGCAGGGCGTACTCGCGGGCCGTCAGCTCGATCGTCCGTCCGCCACGCCGAACCTGTTTGCGGACCGTGTCGATCTCCACGTCCCGAACGTGCAGGACTGGGTCGGTCGCCTCGTACTTGCGCCGGACCAGCGCCCGGACGCGCGCCAGCAGTTCCTCGAGGGCGAACGGCTTGATGAGATAGTCATCCGCGCCCGCGTCGAGGCCGGCGACGCGGTCGGCAACGGTGTCGCGCGCCGTCAGCAGCAGCACGGGCGTGGTCTGTCCGCTTTTCCGGAGCGTGCGGAGGATCGACAACCCGTCGCGCCCCGGCAGGCCGATGTCCAGCACGATCGCGTCATACGCACCGGACTGCGCGTACCACAGACCTTCTCCGCCCTCGGCGGCGCTATCGACCGCGAACCCGGCCTCGGCCAGCGCCTGGGCGACCGTCTCCCGGAGCGGGGCGTAGTCTTCCACGAGCAGGGCGCGCATGCGGATCCTTGTCGATTTGCGTGCGGCGGCGACGCCGACGGCGAGTCGTACGGAACCGCGGACTTCACCACCTGGAACACGATGATACCGGTTCACGTGTTCCGTCGAACGCGCGGCGCGGCGCCGCTCCGCGTTCGTCGACATCCGACGCGCGCGTCAGTCCTCGTCCTTGTCGTCGTCGTCTTTGTCGTCGTCCTTGTCCCCTTCCTTGCCGTTGCCCTCGTCTTCGTGAAAACGCCGGCCGTCGGCCAGGAAGATCATCTCGCGGCCCTTGCCGTCTTTCTTGAAATGCACCTCGTAAAGATAGAGCGTCTTGCGCTCCCAGGCGGATTTGGCGTCCTTGCCGGACTCCTTCTCCGCGGCGGCGCGGACGCCCGCGGGGACCTTGTCAGCCGGGACCGACTCTTCGAGCTCGACGACGTCGCCCGTTTCGGTCACCAGGCCGTCGACGTTTCCGTCCGGCCCCTTCCATGAGCCTTCAAAGTACTTGTGGCCGTGCTCGATTTCCTCGGCGAACTCGGTCAGGGCCGCCCCGCCGGCCAGTTTCTGAAGGGCCGTCAGGGCCGCGGGCGGCACCTCGCTCTGCTTCACCTTTCGCTCCTGCACGCCCAGCGCGACCAGCCCGAGTGTGGCACATGCGGCTCCGAGGGTCATTGCGCTGCGAACGGTTCTGGACATGGTCCTGCTCCTCTGCAATCGTGCTGCGGGTCGGGTCGCCGCGCCGCCGACCGGCGCGTGACCCAGAGGCCGCAGCTTATCGGCCGCAGATGAGAGCTTGATGAGAATCGCCGATGCTCCCTGAGGCTCGCTGCATGGTCGCACAGCGCATCGGACATTATCATCTTGTCGTTCGGGACAACGCCTCCAGATCCGACCATGGAGAATCTCGCTATGTTCACCTGCCGTTTGACGTGCCGCGCCGTTCGACTCGCTGCCATGCTTGCTCCCGCGCTGGCGCTGGGCGGCTGCCCGATTGCGGCCGACTTCGCCGACACTTTTCCGGTCACGCTTCCTGGGGACCGCGTGCTGAGCGCCGAGCGCGGGGACGGTGCGGCGGCGCTGGCCAACACGACCTGGGCGTTCTTCAAGGCACCCAATGGCCGGAATTTCGACGACCAGCCCGGGCCGTACGGCGGTATTCTCGGCAGCGCGCTTTTCGAGACGCCCGCGGATGATGAGTTTCTCTTCCGGGCCGAGTTCGGCGCCGACGGACGGCTGGTGCGGATCTTCGACAATAACTTCCTGATCCCCGAGATCGTCGGCGACGAGTTCCTCTACGACGAGCAGTCGCACTCGACCAACGTGCCGCTGTTGCTCTACGTCGGCGCGTCCTACGGGATTCAGGACGGCAACCAGGTCGGCTACGCCGCGCCGTATGACGCCACCTTCGCCGGTGTCGATGCGGCCAGCGCGCTGGCGTACGCCTGGGCGACGCTGGACGGCGACCGGATGACCGGCGTGATCGGCTACCTCATTGACCCGGTCGATCTTGAGGCGCTGTTCGGCGACTCGATTGCGACGCAGTGGTCGGCGTACGCCATTCGCGAATGACGGGCACCGCCGCCGGTCACGCGGGGCCGGCGCACAGCATCTGCCGCACGGCGCCGAGGTGATACGCGGCGTGCGCGATCGTGCCGAGCGCGGACGCGAGCCGCAGCTCGTCCCATTCGCACGTCTCGTACTTCCGCTTCACGGCCAGGTACGCGGTGCGAAACGCATCGATCTCGCGCTGCCATGAGGCGGCGTCGCGCGCGTTGGTGTTCCAGCTCGTGTCCCAGTCGCTCGCTGAGCTGTCGCCGGTCAGGAGTTTGAGCGTGACCTCCAGATGGAAGCGTTCGTGGCGGACGTGCTGGGCGATGGACTTTCGCCCCGCCCCCGGCGCCCGGGCGGCGACGCTGGCGCCGACGGTGCCGAGCAGCCCGATAAAGCCGCGGTCGCGGCCGCTGTCGTTGAACCAGGTCTGAGCGCCCGCGTCGGCGCCTTCGAACGTCTCAGTCAGCAGGGCGCCGACGGCAGCGCGAATCACTCCGGCTTCGGTTGTCTCTGTGCCAGGCATGGGGTTTCTCTCCTTCGTGCTCGCAATAACACGAATACTAACATATACCAAACGCCTTGTCAAGCGACGGCGATGCAGAATGAAGAATTCACGCGCGTGAGCGGGAGTGTAGCCGGGGGCGGCTCCTCTCCATGGCTCAACTCCATGGGCTCAACACAGCCGGGGGCGGCTGTGCTACATTCTTAGGCCGGCAAGGACGCTTGCCCACGGATCGAGATTTCGAGGAGCTTTGCGTACTTGCCGCCGCGACCCTTCGCACAACTGCTGACGCTGCTGCTGCTCGGGCTGCTGGGGGCCGGGCTGCTGGCGCCGATCGCGTCGGTGGTTTGGACGGGCTTTCGCGATCAGGGGCGTTTTTCGCTGGAGTGGTTCCAGTTCGTGCTCTCCGACAAGCTTTATGTCGAGGGCCTGCTCAACTCGGTCTGGCTGGCGACGCTGACCACGCTGCTGTGCCTGCTGATCGCCCTGCCGCTGGCGCTGCTGGCCGAGTATTTCAACTTCGCCGGCAAGCGCGTCTGGCTGGCGCTCATTCAGGTGCCCATGATCCTGCCGCCCTTCGTCGGCGCGATCGGCATGAAGAAGCTGCTGTCGCGCAACGGCGGGATCAACGCGCTGCTGGCGTGGGCGGGGTGGATCGATCCGTCGCGGCCGATCGACTGGCTAGCCGAGCCGTTCTACGCCTGCGTGCTGCTCGAAGCGCTGTATCTGTACCCAATCATGTTCCTGAACGTGCAGTCGGCGCTGGCCAACATCGACCCGGCGCTGCCCGAGGCGGCGCGCAACCTCGGGGCCGGGCCGTGGCGCACGTTCTGGCGCGTCACGCTGCCGCTGATGCGCCCGGGCATCTTCGCCGGCTCGACCCTGATCTTCATCTGGGCTCTGACCGAGCTCGGCACGCCGCTGATGGTCAATTACACGAACGTCACCGCGGTGCAGGTGTTCAACGAGCTGCAGACGCAGAATCCGGGCGGCGACGCGTATGCGCTGGTGATCGTGATGCTGGCGGCCAGCGTGGGGCTGTACCTGCTGGGCAAGGTGCTGCTGGGACGCTCGCCCGGGGCGATGCTGGCCAAGGCGACGGTGGCAACGCCGCCGAAGGCGCTGCGCGGCGGCGGCGCGCTGCTCATCACGCTGCCGTTCGCGCTGGTGTTCCTGGTCGCGGTGCTGCCGCACATTGGCGTGCTGCTGGGCAGTGTGACGACGACGGGGATGCTGGAAGTCTCTCCCGAGAAGCTCACATGGCAGCATTACGCGGACGTGGTGAACACGGCGGACGCCGGCCGCAGCGTGCTGAACAGCCTGAAATACTCGCTGCTGGCGACGGCGGGAGACGTCGTGCTGGCGGTCGCGATTGCGTATCTGCTGGTGCGCAGCCGGACTTGGGGCTCGTCGCTGCTGGACGGGCTGGCGATGCTGCCGCTGGCCGTGCCGGGACTGGTGATGGCGTTCGGCTACTTCGCGATGACGCAGGGCGATTCGCCCGTCGCATTCCTCAACCCGCTGAAGCACGATCCGACGCCGCTGCTGGTGATCGCCTACACGGTGCGGCGGCTGCCGTTCCTGGTGCGCTCGTGCGCGGCGGGGCTGGAGCAGACGTCGGTGGCGCTGGAGGAGGCGGCGGTGAATCTGGGGGCGTCGCCGGCGCGGACGCTGTGGAGCGTGACGATTCCGCTGCTGACGGCCAACCTGATCGCGGGGTCGCTGCTGGTGTTCAGCCGCTCGATGCTGGAAGTGTCGGACAGCCTGCTGCTGGCGTTCGACAGGCACACGTATCCGCTGACCAAGGCGATGTGGACGTTTGCGTCCGATCCGGCGGGTGGGTTGGAGCTGGCTTCGGCACTGGGCGTGCTGAGCATGGTGCTGTTGATCGTGACGATCGCAGGTGCGTCGTTGGTGCTCGGCAAGCGCCTTGGGGCGCTGTTCCGCGTATGACAGCGGTGAATAGCGAATAGCGAGTGGCGAGTTAGGAATGACGAGTTGAACTGCGACGCCGCCCTATTCGGCAAGCTGACCAGTTCGTTATTCGTTATTCGCTATTCATCCACGTGGCCACCGAGGGCCGACGCTACGGTGAATAGCGAATAGCGAGTTAAGAATGACGAGTTGAACTGCGACGCCACCCTATTCGGCAAGCTGACTAATTCGTTATTCGCTATTCGTTATTCGCTATTGCGCAGCAGCCGGCGCGAACCACGTCGACGTTTCCGGGTCGTCGACTCCTGTGCCGCGTGCCCGGCCGTTCGCCGCAAGGTGTCGCAGAATTTCGTAGACCTGCTCGCATTCGCCGGGCACACCGCAGCGCCGCGCCAACTCGGCAACGTCGAGCGGCGTGTCGCTCAGGGCCGCCAGAATGCCGCGCTGGAGTTGCAGGACTTGCGCCGCGGCCTTCTTTCCGGCTTCCACGCCCGGCTGGTGGTAGGCGTTCACGTTGATCAGTGAGGCGTAGAGGCCGACGGCGCGCTCGAAGAGCGCGATGAGCGCCCCGACGCCGCGCTCATCGACGCGCGGCAGCGTGAGGGTGAGCGACGCGCGGCCGTTCTCGCTGAGCGCACCGCGCGTTCCGAGCAGGAACGCGTCAAGATAATCGCCCGATGTCACGCCCGGCTCGACGTCGACCCGCGGCGATTCGGCCAGCGTGTCCTGCAGCACGCGGATGAAGACCACGAAGAAATTGTTCAGCCCGTCGCGGAGCTGCTGGACGTACGCGTGCTGGTCGGTGGAGCCCTTGTTGCCGTAGACGGCGATGCCCTGCTCGACGCGCCGCCCCTGCGAGTCAAGCTGCTTGCCCAGCGATTCCATCACGAGTTGTTGGAGGTAGCGGCTCAGCAGCAGCAGGCGATCCTTGTACGGCAGGATCACCATGTCCTTCGCGCCGCGGCCGTCGGTCAGCCGATGCCACGCCAGCGCCAGCAGCGCCGCCGGATTCGCCCGAACGTCGTGGCTGCGCGTAGCCTCGTCGCAGGCCGCGGCGCCGGCCAGCAGCGCGTCGACGTCGAGCCCCTGAAGCGCGGCGGGCAACAGGCCGACCGCCGAGGTCTGGCTGGTGCGCCCGCCGACCCAGTCCCACATGGGGAAGCGCGCCAGCCAGCCTTCGTCGGCCGCCTGACGGTCGAGCTGCGAGCCCTCGCCGGTGATGGCGACGGCGCGGCGCGCGAAGCGCAGACCGGTCGCTTCGAACCAGCTCCGGACGGTCAGCAGCGCGTTGCGCGGTTCGGGCGTGCTGCCGCTCTTGCTGATGACCAGGACGAGCGTCTCGCCCAGCCGGCCGGTCAGCTCCTGGCGCAGCCGCTCGAAGCCATCCGGGTCGGTGTTGTCGATGAAGTGCGGCGCCACGCGGTCGCGGCCGGGAAGGCCCAGCGCGTCGGCCACGAACATCGGCCCCAGCGCCGAGCCGCCGATACCGATCGACACGACCCGCGCGAAATGCGACGACTCGCCGCGGATGCGGCCGGCGTGCACATCCGCCGCAAACGCGCGGATGCGGGCCAGCGTCGTTTCGATGTCGGCGGCGATTCGCCGCGTCGGCGCGCGATGCGGGGCGCGCAGCCAGTAATGCCCGACCATGCGGTTCTCGTCGGGGTTGGCGATGGCGCCGGCCTCGAGCGCGTCCATGGCGCGCAGGGCGGCGCCGAGCGGCCCTTCCATCTGCTGAATCCAGCCATCGGTCAGCTCGGCGCGGCTGTAGTCGAGCGTCAGTTCGAGCGGCTTGACCACGCAGCGCTGGCGGCGGAAATGCTCCCAGGCGGCGGAGGAGGACATCGCGAACCTCCCAGAACGCGCCGATCGGCGGCGCGACGCGCGTATTCTACGGTCTGCGGCCTAAGCGTCGATACGACCGCGGGCGCGAGCGCCGGCGGGCGCACGCGGCGCGACGGCTGCCCCTATAATGCCGCCATGCCCCATCGTCGATCGAGCCGCCGCCGGCATTCGCTTCGCCTCGCTGCCGGCCCGGTCGCGGCGCTGATCGTCGTCGCCGCGAGCGGCTGCGCCACGTCGCGGACGCTTCCCGAGCAACGCACGACAGCGCCCGAATCCGGCGGCGGCGCGGCTTCACCGATCACGTGGCGCGTTCCCACCGACACGCGCGCCGCGGCCGAGCTGGTGCGGGCCGGGCGGCGCGGGCTGGCCCTGCTGCGCGAGTTTGACGCTTCGACACCCGAGCAACTGGAGCGCACTTACAAGCCCTATCTGCACGTCTATGACGCGCAGGGCCGCGAGCCGATCACCAAGGGAACCGGCGGGCTGTACCCGCATCATCGCGGCGTCTTCGTCGGCTGGAACAAGGTTCGCGTCGGCAACCGCGAAGTGGATTTCTGGCATATGCGCGGCGGCGTGCAGCGCGTGCTGTCGACGACGCCGGTCGCCGCCGCGGAAGGGCGGGCGGCGCTGGCGGCCGAAGTGGCGTGGATGGCAACCGACGGCGAAGTGCTGGTGCGCGAGTATCGTGAGATCATCGCCTGCGCGACATCCGACGACGTGCTGGCCCGCTTCGACGTCGTCTCGACGCTCTTCGCGCCGCAGGACGCCGACGTCGCACTCGACGGCGACCCGGAGCACGCCGGCGTCCAGTTCCGCGCCAGCAACGCCGTCCACGAAGGGCCCCCGGAAGGAAAGGCGGCGTACACGTTTGAGCGCGACGGCGTCGACGCCCACCGCGAGCGCGACCTGCGCTGGGTGCTGATGAGCTGTCGCGTCGGCGGGCAACGCTATCACGTGCTGCACATGAACGACCCGAACAATCCGCCTGCGACGCTCTATTCGGCCTATCGCGACTACGGCCGATTCGGAGCGTTCTTTCGTGCCGTCATTCCGCGCGGCGGCATGTTGCGGATGCGTTACGGTTTCGTCGTCTTCAGCGGCGAACCCCCGCCCCGCGAAACGCTCGAACGCAGCTATGCGACGTTCGCGGATTGAGTGGTCAGGGTTCGGCGTGTTGAGTGGTCAGGGTTCAGGGTTCAGGGTTCAGGGTTCGGAGAAGCAGGGTTGAGGTTCGGCGCTTGCGGGTATGGCGTTCGGCGTCCGTCGTTCGCGTAGCGTAGGCCATCCGTGGCCACGCTGCGGCGCAGCCACCTGCTCCAACGCTCGCGCGACGTGATGGCCGCATCGCACGCTACGGCGTGGCCGAAGACGCCCCGAGCGTCAGGGCCAGCAGAAACACGCCGTAGCTGCCCGCCAGCAGACCCCCTTCGAGCCGCGAGACGCGCTTGTCGAACGTGCGGCTGATCACGATCAGCGCAAGCGCCAGCAGCCCCATGTACGCCAGCGGCAGCCGAAACGACTCCGTCACCGTCGGCGGCGCGATCAGGCCGGTCAGGCCGAAAATCGCGCCCGCATTGAACAGACTCGAACCAATCGCGTTGCCGATCGCCAGATCGGTCTGCCCGGCACGCACCGCCAGAATGCAGGTCACCAGCTCGGGCAACGTCGTCCCGATCGACACGATCGTCACGCCGACGATCGCCGCCGGCACGCCGAACGCCAGCGCCATGCCCGACGCGCCGTCGCTGGCCAGCGCCCCACCCCACCCCAGCATCGCCAGGCCACCGGCGAAACACACCGCGATCATCGTCCAGCTCATCGCCTCGCCGCCGCGCGCCTCAGCGACACCCGCCGCAGCCGAGTCGGCGGCGTACGGCACGGGCGCGTCAGTGATACCGGCTGCGGCTGCGTCAGCGACACTCGGCGCGGGCACCGTCACTACCGTCGCAACGCTGCGGCTCGCGCGCATCGCCGCGTAAATCGTCCAGCCGCTGTACGCCACGAACACCACCAGCAGCAGTGCCGCCTCCCAGCGCTGATAACCGCTGAACAACCCCAGACCCGCCATGAACGACAGAATGAACGCGTTCAGCCAGATTTCGATCTTGATCAGTCGCTCGTGCACGACCAGCGGCTGGAGCAGCGCGGCGACACCGAGAACGAGCCCCAGATTGCAGATGTTGGCGCCGACCACGTTTCCCAGCGCCAGGTCGCCGCGTCCCTTGAACGCCGAAACAAGATTCAGCGCCAGCTCCGGCGCCGAAGTTCCCCATGCCACGAGCGTCAAGCCGACCACCAGCGGCGCGACGCCCAGCCGCCGCGCCGCATCGACCGACGCCGAAACGAGAAAACGGCCGCCAATCAGCAGCAGAATCAACCCGCCGACGAATCCAAGGAAGTGCGCCATCGTGCCCGCTCACCCGCCGCCCCGCGCCGCGCCCTCTGCCACCGCAAGCCGCCGCGCCAGCTCGACGCCCGACGCCAGCCCGCCCTCCATGAATCCGACGAACTTGAAGCACGTGTGCTCGCCGGCGAAATGCAGCCGCCCGCACCCGCGCCGCAGCGCCGGCCCGGCGCGCGTGATCTGCCCCGGCGCCGGGAACGAGTACCCGCCGCGCGTCCACTCATCCTTCGGCCAGTCCATCATCCGCGCCGCCACGAACTGTTCCGCGAAGCCCGGATAAATCCGCTCGAACTCGGCTTGATAACGCGCGTCGCGCAGCTGGCGCGCCACCGCCAGGCACCGCTCCGCCGCCGCCGCACTCGAAAATGCCACCATGCCGGCGGCCTCGCCATCGGGCTGATTATCCGTCAACTCCCACGTCAGCCCGATCGGCCCGTCCGTGATCGCGTCGGGCGCCAGACCCAGCCGCTTCCAGAATCGACTCCGCAGCGACGTCAGATACTTGATGCTCGTCCCCATCTGCGTTCGCAGCACCTCTGGCGGCGCGGGCGTGATGCGAATGCGGTCCCACACCGTCGGCGGAACGGCCAGGACGACGTCGTCGGCCTCCCAGCGGCGGCCGTCGGCGGAAATGAGCTGGGCGCGGCGCTCGTCGACGTCGATCTGCGTGACTGGCAATTCCAGGACGATGCGGTCGCGTCCGATCGCGTCGGCGAGCTTGTCGGCCAACTGCCCGTTGCCGCCCTTGCAGCGATAAACTTCGCTCTCGGTCCAGTAACGCTCGCCGCCGCCGCCCTTCACCGCCGTCAGCATTGCCAGAAAACTCTGCCGTTCCAACGCCACACCGTTGTCGGATACAAGTTGGATCTCGACGGCCTTTCGCGTCAGCGGCGAAAGCTTCTGCTCGGCGAGCCATTCGGCCAGCGAGCGTGCGTCAAGCTCGGCGGCGTTGGGCGACTCCCATGGGCGGTCGGCGTCCACGTTCGCGGCCTGCGCGTTCATGCCGCTCAGCGCGGTTTCCATTTCTTCCCAGATGCGCCGTGTCTCGGCGCCGCGCAGCAGCCGGCCGTCGAGGTGGATCGGCAGCTCGAGCGATTCATCCTCGGTGACGTCCAGAAACTCGAGCTCGAATTGGCGGGCGTAGGCCACCCACGTCGGGTGGTTCGAACCAATCAGCTCGGCCCCGCCCTCGACATTCTTTCCGGGCACGAAGTCGCGGAAGCTCAGCACGCGGCCGCCCACGCGCCGCCGGGCTTCCAGCACCGTCACGTCGCAACCGGCGTTTCTCAGCTCATGGGCGCACGCCAGTCCGGCGAAACCGGCGCCCACGATCACGACGCGCCGCCCGCGCAATGCCGCGCCGGCCGACGCCGCACCGCCGGACAGCAGCATTCCGGCGCCGGCCGCCGCGGTCAGTTTCAGCAGTTCGCGGCGGGTGAGGGCGTCGCAGCGCTGCGGCCGGAAGCGTTGCGCCAGACGCGCGAACAGCGATCGTGACATGGGTCAGACTCCTCGCATGGTTGTGGTGCGGCGAGCGTCGCCGGGTCATACGCGTCGATATTCGCGGATGTAGCGCGGCACCGGCGTGCCCGGCGGCAGGTGCGGGTCGGGCAGCGGCTCGCCGCAGACCAGCGACAGCGGCAGCACGCCGGCCCAGACGGGCAGCGTCAGATCGTCGGCGTCGTCGGCGGGAGGGCCGGCGCGGACCTTGGCGGAGCATTCGTCCAGCGGAAATGCCACCACCGCCGTGGCCTGCAATTCCTGCGGGTTGGCGGGGCGGGCTTCGGCGGCGCGGCCGGGGACGACGCGCTCCACCAGGGCCTCGAGCGCGGCGGATTTCTCGGCGTCGGCGGTGATCTCGGTGGCGCGGCCCAGCACGACCACCGAGCGATAGTTCATCGAGTGATGAAACGTCGAGCGCGCCAGGACCAGGCCGTCGAGGATCGTCGCGGTGATGCAGGCCGGTGCGCCGGCGGCCAGGCACGCCAGCATGCGGCTGGCGCGTGAGCCGTGCAGCACGAGCTGGCCGCCGACGCGGGCGTGGATGGTCGGAATCACAAATGGTTGATTCTGATCGACGAACCCGACGTGGCAGTAGAGCGACTGGTCGAGAATCGCGTAAATGGTCGCCTGGTCGTAGACGCCGCGCTTCGCCAGCCGGCGGACGGTGGCGCGGTCGGAGGGAGGGCGCGGGATATCGGGCACGCGGGTCTCCATGGGTGGCGGGCGTCGGGCCGCGGGGGATTATGGCGGGGCGGAGCCGGGCTGTCATGGGGGCGCGACCGGCGTGAAGGAAGAGCATGCTCACGCCTGACGGCCTCGCACGCATCGCATCCCCCCCGCCGAAAGAAACTCTGCCGTCGCGCTTGCTTTTCTAGAAATCGGTGCAATACTATGAGCATGAGATCGCTATCCGCCATCGCCGCCCGCTACCGCACGCACGCCCGGCCCCAGTCCGTCCCCACGCGCTCCGGGAGCGATAACGTTCTTCACAACCTACCAAGCCCAAATCACGCCCGATATCATCTCTCCCAGCGCACCGCTCGCGAGACCCGCATGACTCAATTCGCACCACCCTTCGTGCACCTCCACGTCCATACCCACTACAGCTTGCTCGACGGCGCTACCCGCATCCCCGACCTCGTCAACGCCTGCAAAAACCTCAACATGCCCGCCGTCGCCATCACCGACCACGGAAACATGTTCGGATCCATCGAGTTCTACAAAGCCGCAACCGCCGCCGGCATCCGTCCGATCATCGGCTGCGAAACCTACCTCGCTCCCGCCGACCGCCGCGACAAACGCGACCCCGGCGGAAACCGCGAAACCGCCTATCACCAGCTCCTCCTCGCCGCCAACCTCACCGGTTATCGCAACCTGCTCAAGCTCTGCAGCATCGGCTACCTCGAAGGCTTCTACTACAAACCCCGCATCGACAAGGACGTGCTGCGCCAGTTCTCCGCTGGGCTGATCTGCACCAGCACCTGCCTCGGCGGCGAAGTGCCGCAGGCCTTCCTCAAACAAGACGCCGCCGCCGCCCGGCGCGTCGCCGAAGAATTCCTCGACATCTTCGGACCCGAGCGCTTCTTCATCGAGCTCCAGAACCATGGCCTGCCCGAACAGAAAACGCTCAACCCCGAACTGGCCGCATTGGCCAAACGCCTCGGCGTCGCGACGATCGCGACGAACGACGTGCATTATCTGTCGCACGACGACGTCGAAGCGCACGACGTGCTCTGCTGCATCAGCACCCGCGCCCGCGTCGCCGACGAGAACCGCTTCAAGTTCGAGTCCGATCAGTTCTATCTGAAGTCGCCGCAGGAGATGCTGGCGGCCCTGCCGGACTACCCCGAGGCGCTGGCCAACACAATGCGCGTGGTGGAGATGTGCAACCTTGAGCTCGATTTCTCGAAGCGCTACGCGCCGGTCTATCGCGCCCCCGACGAAAAATCCGCCGACGACTACCTCCGCGAGCTGGTCTACGCCGGCGCCGCGTCCCGCTATGGTGCGAACCGTGACGAAGCAGCTCCGTCGACTTCTTCTCCCCCTTCGTCGCTTCGTCGCTCCGTCGCTCCGTCGCTCGCTTCATGCCTGTCCGACGAACTTCGCGAGCGCATCGACTACGAACTGTCCGTCATCCGCGACAAGGGTTTCTCGGGCTACTTCCTGATCGTCTGGGATTTCGTCCGCTACTGCCGCGAGCACGACATTCCGTGCGGGGCGCGCGGCAGCGGTTGCAGCACGGTCGTGGGCTACTGCCTGCGCGTGTCGGACGTCGATCCGCTGAAGTACGGGCTCTATTTCGAGCGCTTCATGGACCCGGAGCGTGACGAGATGCCCGATATCGACGTCGACATGTGCCAGGACCGCCGCCAAGAGGTGATCGACTACGTCCGGCAGAAGTACGGGCACGTGGCACAGATCATCACGTTTGGGACGCTCAAGGCCCGCGCGGCGATCCGCGACGTGTGCCGCACGCTGGACGTGCCGCTCTCCGAGGCCGACCGCATCGCCAAGCTCGTGCCCGAAGAGCTGAAGATGACGATCGAAAAGGCGCTGGAGCGCGAGCCGGCCCTGCGGCAGCTTTACGACGGCGATCCGAAAATCCGCCGCGTGCTCGACATCTCGAAGCGGCTGGAGGGTCTGGCGCGGCACGCGTCGGTGCACGCCGCCGGCGTGGTGATCGCCGACCAGCCGCTCGACACACTCGTGCCGCTCTACAAGCCGGCCGACTCGGACGACGTTATCACGCAGTATGAGGGCGCGACGGTCGAGAAAGTCGGCCTGCTGAAGATGGACTTTCTCGGGCTGCGGACGCTCTCGCAGATTCACCGCACCTGCCAGCTCGTCCGCGCGCATCACGGCCGAACGATCGACCTCGAATCGCTCGACCTGGAAGACCCGCGCGTCTACGAGCTGCTCAGCCGCGGCGACACGCGGGGCGTGTTCCAGTTCGAATCGGGCGGCATGCGCGACGTGCTGATGAAGATGAAGCCGAACCGCATCTTCGACCTGATCGCCGCCAACGCGCTGTATCGCCCGGGGCCGATGCAGTACATCGACGAATACATCGCCCGCAAACACGGCAAATCCTGGACCACGCCGCACGCCAACATGACCGAGGTGCTCAGCGAGACCTACGGCATCATGGTTTATCAGGAGCAGGTCTCGCGGCTGGTGAACCGGCTGGGCGACGTGCCGCTGCGACGCGCGTTCCGGCTGGCCAAGGCGATCTCGAAGAAGAACACCAAGATGATCGACGCCGAGCGCGAGCCGTTTCTGGCGGGCGCCGAGAAGAACGGCGTGCCGCGCAAGGTGGGCGAGCAGATTTTTGCGGACATCCTGCAATTCGGCGGCTACGCGTTCAACAAGGCGCACTCGTCGGGCTACGCGCTGCTCGCGTTCCAGACCGCGTGGCTCAAGACGTATCACCCGGTCGAATTCATGGCGTCGCTGCTGACGTATGAATCGGGCGATCGCGACAAGGTGGCGGATTACATCCAGGAGTGCCGGCACATGCGCCAGCCCGACGGCAGCGTGGGTATTCCGGTCGAGCCGCCCGACGTCAACCGCAGCGAGCTGGCGTTCACGGTGGTGTACGACGAAGGAACGGAGCCACGAAGCCACGGAGCCACGAAGCCACGGAGGGACGGAGGTGTCGGCCGCGGGCGAGTTCTGTTCGGGCTGGCGGCGATCAACGGGCTGGGCGAGAAGGCGATCAACGCGATTATCGAGGCGCGGCGGCAGGGCGGCCCGTTTCGCGACATCTACGACTTCTGCGAGCGCGTCGACCTGGCCGCGGTGAACAAAGCGGCGCTGGAAAGCCTGGTGAAGGCCGGCGCGTTCGACCGGACCGGGGCGATGCGCGGCGCGCTGTGGCGCATCCTCGGCGGCGCGATGGAGCATGGGCAGGCGATGCAGCGCGACCGGCGCAGCGGGCAGATGAGCATGTTCGGCGAGCTCGACGTGGGCGCGGCTGCAACCGCGGGCGGCGCAGCGCGCGTGATTCCGGCCGACGAGTGGAGCGAGTCGGAAATGCTGGCGCATGAAAAGGAAACGCTCGGCTTCTACGTCACCAAGCATCCGCTGACGCAGCATCTGGAGACGATCGAACGATTCCGCACGACGACGATCGCGGCGGCGAAGGGCATGAGCGAGGGCGCGCGGGTGGTGCTGGGCGGGCTGATCTCAAAGGTCCGCGAAGTGCCGATCAAGAACGGGCGCAGCGCCGGCAAGCGGATGGCGGTGATCCAGCTTGAGGATCTCAGCGGCGGAATCGAAGCGGTCGTGTTTCCGGACCAGCTCGACGCGCTGCGCCCGCGGCTGCGGCCCGACAGCGTCGTGTTCCTGAGCGGCGAAGTGGACAAGCGCCGTGAGGACGCGTGCATCCGCACCGGCAGCATCACGCCGGTGGAGGACGCGGCCCGCGAGCTGGCGCGGGGCGTGGTGGTGCGCCTGCGCAGTCTGGGCGGGCCGGCGGAGTCGGTGCCGCGGATTCGCGAGCTGGTGCGGGCGCATCGCGGCCGCTGCCCGCTGTTTCTCGAGGTGTCGTCGGCGGACGGCTGGCGAACGGTGATCGAGGCGGACGGCGGCGCGGCGGTGTCGCCGAGCGGCGAGCTGCTGCGCGGGCTGGCGGCGGTGGTGGGCGAGGGGAATGTGAGTTGCGTGGGGGGGAGGTGGAATTGAAGCTACGAAGCCACGGAGCCACGGAGCCACGAAGCGACGGAGCAACGCCGAGTCCGATGGCAAACTCAGGTCGAACCCCTCCCTGACGGTCGGGGCTCGGCTGGGAGCGCGGGCTCTACGCCGGCCGCCGCTTGCTGACGGTCGGGGCTCGGCGCCGAGTCCGATGGCAAGCTCAGGTCGAACCCCTCCCTGACGGTCGGGGCTCGGCTGGGAGCGCGGGCTCTACGCCGGCCGCCGCTTGCTGACGGTCGGGGCTCGGCGCCGAGTCCGATGGCAAACTCAGGTCGAACCCCTCCCTGACGGTCGGGGCTCGGCTGGGAGCGCGGGCTCTACGCCGGCCGCCGCTTGCTGACGGTCGGGGCTCGGCTGGGAGCGCGGGCTCTACGGTCGGGGCTCGGCTGGGAGCGCGGGCTCTACGCCGGCCGCCGCTTGCTGACGGTCGGGGCTCTCAGCCCATGCCACCGCCCGTCGGCGATCGGGCGTTTGGCAGGTTGCGCCGAACGCTTTTAGAATTTCCTCATGAGCTGCGATTTCAAGTCCTGTTGTACTCAAGCCGGTGTCGCCGCCGACGCGGAGGAGAATTGCCGCCGTTGTCCGGTGAACTCCACCGGGCTTCAGCACATGATCGGCAACACGCCCCTGCTGGAGATCGAATATCAGCTCGACGGGCGTCCGCGGCGGCTCTTCGCGAAGTACGAGCAACGGAACATGACCGGCTCGGTGAAAGACCGCATGGCGGCGTGGATCATCGCCAAGGCTTACCAGTTGGGCGAGCTGACGCCGGGCGACACGATCGTCGAGGCGACCAGCGGCAACACGGGCATTTCGTTTGCCGCGATCGGCCGGGCGCTGGGACACAACGTGCGTATTTACATGCCGAACTGGATGAGCGCCGAGCGTGTCGGTCTGATTCGCAGCTTTGGCGCGGAGGTGGTCCCGGTTTCGCGCGAGGACGGCGGGTTCGTCGGCAGCATCGAGCGGGCGGAGGAATACGCCCGCGACCATGACCACGTCTTTCTGCCGCGTCAGTTCGCAAATACCGCCAACATCGAGGCCCACGAGCACACCACCGGCCCCGAAATCGAACGGCAGCTCGCGACGCGCGGGCTGGTCGCCGACGCCGTCCTCGCCGGCGTTGGTACGGGCGGAACGATCATGGGTCTTCAGCGGCATCTCAAACGGGTCAACCCGAAGCTCGGCGCCCATCCGCTGGAGCCGGCGAATTCCCCGACGCTGCGCACCGGCCACAAGGTCGGCAAGCACCGTATTCAGGGGATCTCGGACGAGTTCATCCCGCCGATCGTGCGGCTCGGCGAACTGGACGAGGTGATTGATACGTGGGACGGCGACGCGATCCTGATGGCGCAGGGGCTCTGCCGCGACCTGGGGCTGGGCGTGGGCATCTCTTCCGGCGCGAATTTCCTGGGCGCGGCGCAGCTCGTCGAACGACATCCGGAGCGCGCGACGATCGTCACCATCTTTCCCGACTCCAACAAGAAGTACCTGAGCACCGACCTGGCCCGCGAGGAATCGCCGGCGGACGATTATCTGACGCCGCGGATCAAGCTCGTTTCGTTTCGCGCGATCGCTTGACGCTGGGCTCCAGGGCGCAGAATCCAGAACGCCAGGCGTGCCGACGTTCTCTTCACGGCGGCGCCAGGTTGACCGGTTACGGGAGCAGCGGGTCGAAGTACACGGGGTCGAAGCTGGTAAAGCGCTGGACGTACTCGTAGTGTCCATCGGCGAACACCGCGTTGCCCCGTCCGGCGCGGAAGTCGGTGGGGGCCTCGGCGAGGACCCGATCGTGGCGGTTCGAGAGGACGTTTCGGCCGTTACCGAAATTGTCGGGCCACCAGCACCCGTCGTCGATTGTCTCGCTGTTCTCATCGACCACAAAGATCTTGCGGGCGGGCTGGCGCACCTGCTCGACGCGCAGCGGTTCCTGGTACCAGCCGCAGATCTTCTCGTTCACGGTGTAGCTGTAGCGGTAATTGTCCCTGGCGTTAGCGAGGTGGAGGTTGACGTCGTCGGACGGACAGCGAAAGAGCCGCGCATCGAACATGCTGCCGAGGTAGGGCACAATCCGGCTTTTGTTGAGGTCGTGTTTCTTGTACCAGTAGATCCAGTCTTCCGCCAGGAACCGGACTGCGGGGCGGGGGAAGCGGCCCCGGTAGTCGTTCACGTACATCATGAAGGCGATGCCGATCTGGCGCAGGTTTGAGGCGCAGGCGATGCGCTTGCCGGTCTCGCGGGCGGAGCGCAAGGCGGGCAGCAGGATGGCCATGAGCGTGGCGATGATCACGATGACCACGAGCAGTTCGATCAGCGTGAAGGCCGGGCGAACGGCCGGCGGCGAGCGCCGGGCGAGCGGCATATGAACTCCTAACTGGGGACCATTGTGCACAAGGCCGCGCGGGCGGGCAAGATGCCCGCCCCACCCAAGATGCACGCCCCGCCGATGCACGCCCCGCCCTTCCGACCTGGTCAGGTTCCTTCGGTGGAGCTGGCGAGGTAGGACTTCTGCACGTTGGTCAAGGCGTCGATGCGGATTTTCATGGCCTTGAGCTTGAGCCGCGCGACGCGCTCTTCGATCTCGAAGGGGACGTCGTGGACCGAGACGCCGAGGTGGCGGCCCTGGCGGCTGACGTAGGCGGCGGTGAGGGCCTGCGTCGAGAAGCTCATGTCCATGACGCTGGCGGGGTGGCCGGTGGCGGCCGAGAGGTTGACGAGGCGGCCTTCGGCGAGCAGGTAGATGCGGCGGTCGGCCGCGAGCTGGTATTCGTCGACATTGCGGCGGACGTCGCGCGTGACCTTTTTCGACATGTCGGCCAGGGCCGGGATGTCGATCTCGACGTCGAAATGGCCGCTGTTGCAGATCACGGCGCCGTCGCGCATTTTGCGGAAGTGCTCGGCCCGCAGGACGTGCTTGTTGCCGGTGACGGTGACGAAGACCTCGCCATCGCGGGCGGCGTCGCTCATGGGGCTGACGTTGAAGCCATCCATGACGGCTTCGAGGGCGCGGAGCGGGTCGATCTCGGTGACGGTGACGAGCGCGCCGGCGCCGCGGGCGCGCATGGCGACGCCGCGGCCGCACCAGCCGTAGCCGGCGACGACGACGCGTTTTCCGGCGAGCAGGCAGTCGGTGGCGCGGACGATGCCGTCGAGCGTGCTCTGGCCGGTGCCGTAGCGGTTATCGAAGAGGTGTTTGGTGTCGGCGTCGTTGACGGCGATGACCGGGAAGCGCAACGTGCCGTTCTGCTCCATGGCGCGCAGGCGGATGACGCCGGTGGTGGTCTCCTCCATGCTGGCGATGATGTTTGCGGCGTCGGGTTGGCGTTTGGTGTGCAACAGGTTGACCAGGTCGGCGCCGTCGTCCATTGTGATCTGGGGCTTGACGTCGATGACGGCGTTGAGGTGCTTATAGAAGGTGGGCACGTCTTCGCCGCGGCGGGCGTAGGTCGGGACGCCGAAGTCTTTGGCGAGGCTGGCGGCGACGTCGTCCTGGGTGCTGAGGGGGTTTGAGGCGCAGAGCGCGACGGTGGCTCCGCCGGCCTTGAGGGCGCGCATGAGATTGGCGGTTTCGGAGGTGACGTGCATGCAGCAGCCGAAACGCAGGCCCTTAAGGGGCTTTTTCTTTTCGAACTCCTCGCGGATGAGGGCGAGGACGGGCATGTCGCGGTCTGCCCAGAGGATGCGTTTGCGGCCGTCGGGTGCGAGCTTCAGGTCTGATACGTCGCTGCCGTTTCTTCCCATCGTGTGATCGAGCTCCTCGAATGACGGGCGGCATGTTAGGACGTGCGGTTCGGCGGGTCAAACTGGAAGGGACGGAGGGACGCGGGGACGAAGGGACGAAGTGGGCGTTGGCTGGGAGGGGCGGCGGGGCATATGATAACGGGATCGTCCCGCTGCGCTCGGCGCAGCGGCGTCCTATGGCTCCTCATTGGCGGCGGCCGCCGCTGGTGAATGAGGGGTGAAAAACATGCCCAGACGCAACGACATTCAACGCGTACTTATCATCGGGTCGGGTCCGATCGTGATCGGCCAGGCGTGCGAGTTCGACTACTCGGGCACGCAGGCGTGCAAGGCGCTGCGCGAGGAAGGGATTTCGGTCGTCCTGCTGAACAGCAATCCGGCGACGATCATGACCGATCCGGAATTTTCGGAGCGGACGTACATCGAGCCGGTGACGGCGGATTCGATCGAGAAGATTCTGCGGAAGGAGCAGATGCGCGGGGCGGCGATCGACTCGGTGCTGCCGACGCTGGGCGGGCAGACCGGGCTGAACGTGGCGATGGACTGCCACCGGCTGGGGATTTTCGAGCGCTATGGCGTGAGGATGCTGGCGGCGTCTCCCGAGGCAATCGAGAAGGCGGAGGGGCGGGCGAGCTTTCGCGACGCGATGGTGCGGATCGGGCTGGACGTGCCGCGCAGCCGGGTGGTGAAGACCTGGGGGGAAGCGCAGCAGGCGATCGAGGTCGTCAAGCTGCCGTGCTGCATCCGGCCGGCGTACACGCTGGGCGGCACCGGCGGCGGTTTTGCGACGACGCCGGAGGAGTACGAGCAGGTCTGCAAGCGTGGGATCGAGTATTCGCCGGTGAGCGAGGTTCTGATCGAGGAGTCGCTGTGGGGCTGGAAGGAGTATGAACTGGAGGTGATGCGCGACCGGGCGGATAACGTGGTGATCATCTGCTCGATCGAGAATTTCGATCCGATGGGTGTGCACACGGGGGACAGCATCACGGTGGCGCCGGCGCAAACGCTGACGGACAAGGAGTATCAGCGGATGCGCGACGCGTCGATCGCGATCATGCGCGAGATCGGCGTCGACACGGGCGGCTCGAACATCCAGTTCGCGGTGCATCCGCAGACGGGGCGGATGTGCGTGATCGAGATGAACCCGCGCGTGTCGCGTTCGAGCGCGCTGGCGAGCAAGGCGACCGGCTTTCCGATCGCCAAGATCGCGACCAAGCTGGCGATCGGCTACACGCTGGACGAGCTGAGCAACGACATCACGCGGACGACGCCGGCGTGTTTCGAGCCGGCGATCGACTACGTGGTGGTGAAGATCCCGCGCTGGACGTTCGAGAAGTTTCCGGAGGCGGACGAGACGCTGACGACGCAGATGAAGAGCGTCGGCGAGGCGATGTCGATCGGGCGGACGTTCAAGGAGTCGCTGCAGAAGTGCGTGCGGTCGATGGAGATCAAGCGTTTCGGGCTGGGGCTTGACAAGCCCGATCGCTGGCTGCGCGAGCAGCGCCGGCGGCAGGCGGCGGCGGTTGAGTCGCGGGCGGCGGACGACGGCGTCGTGGTCGGCTCGAGGGCCGGCGAGGCGCCGCCGGACGAACAGGAGCAGCGCGCGACGCGCTGGCCGATTCCGGATGAGGTGCTGATCGACAAGTTGTGCCGGCCGGCGCAGGGTCGGCTGTTCTACGTGAGGTACGCGTTCAAGCAGGGCTGGTCGGTGCAGCGTGTGCACGAGCTGTCGCACATCGATCCGTGGTTTCTGGAAAACGTACGGCAATTGAGCACGTTTGACGATGAGCTGATCGGCGCGGGGGCGGAGGCGCTGAAGCTGATCCGCGCGCAGGCCGCGGCGCGCGCCGAGCCGTGGAAGCCGGCCGCCGGCGAGGCCGACGAAGCGGCGGCGCGGCGGAGCGCGCTGGAGAAGCTGCTGCGGCGGGCCAAGCAGTGGGGCTACAGCGACGTGCAGCTCGCGCACACGTGGGGCGTGGACGCGTCGGTGGTGCGGGCGGCGCGCTGCGCCATGGGCATCGAGCCGGTTTACAAGCTGGTGGATACGTGCGCGGCGGAATTCGAGGCGGCGACGCCCTACTTCTACAGCACGCACGAGTCGCCGCCGTACCGATTGGCCGGCGACGGGTCGGGGGGCGCGGCGGCGGGAGCGCTGGCGGAGGATGAGGTGCGGATTTCGGATCGGCGGAAGGTGGTGGTGCTGGGGGGTGGGCCGAACCGCATCGGTCAGGGGATCGAGTTCGACTATTGCTGCGTTCACGCGGCGATGGCGGCGCGCGAGCTGGGGTTCGAGGCGGTGATGATCAACTCGAACCCGGAGACGGTGAGCACCGACTATGACACGAGCGATCTGCTGTTCTTCGAGCCGCTGACGCACGAGGACGTGCTGAACGTGTGCGAGCGGCTGAACGGGCGGCCGCTCGATCCGACCGGGGTGTCGAACGGGCTGCTGCACGGCGTGATCTGCCAGTTCGGCGGGCAGACGCCGCTGAATCTGGCGATGTCGCTGAAGAAATCGGGCGTTCCGATCATCGGGACGAGCCCGGAGTCGATTCACCTGGCGGAGGACCGCGAGTCGTTTGCGCAGGTGCTGAACGAGCTGGAGCTGCGCCAGCCGCCGAACGGGATCGCGCGGACGATCGACGACGCGCGGGCGGTTGCGGAGCGGATCGGGTATCCGGTGCTGGTGCGGCCGTCGTTCGTGCTGGGTGGGCGGGCGATGGAGATCTGCAACAACGAGGCGGAGCTGCGGCATTACATGGCGCACGCGGCGGAGGCGAGCGGGGAGCATCCGGTGCTGATCGACAGCTTTCTGTCGGACGCGACGGAGGTGGACGTCGACGCGGTGAGCGACGGGCAGCGGACGGTGGTGAGCGGGGTGATGGAGCACATCGAGCAGGCGGGGATTCACTCGGGGGATTCGGCGATGTCCCTGCCGGCGCATTCGCTGTCGGCGGCGACGGTGGCGCAGATCAAATATGCCAGCGAGCGGCTGGCGAAGCGGCTGGGCGTGATCGGGCTGATGAACGTGCAGTACGCGATCAAGGAAGAGGACATTTACGTGCTGGAGGTGAATCCGCGCGCGTCGCGGACGGTGCCGTTTGTGGCGAAGGCGACGGGACTGCCGTGGGCGCGGATCGCGGCGAAGGTGATGCTGGGCAAGACGCTCGACGAGCTGGCGATCACCGAGCCGCCGCCGCGGCGGCACATCGCGGTAAAGCAGTCGGTGTTTCCGTTCAACAAGTTTCCGGGTGTGGACGTGGCGCTGGGGCCGGAGATGCGGAGCACGGGCGAAGTGATGGGTGTCGACGAGCGATTCAGCATGGCGTATGCGAAGGGGTTCATGGCGGCGTCGATCAGCCTGCCGAAGAGCGGGAAGGTGTTTCTGTCGGTGAATTCGCGCGATCGGGCGCACGTTTCGCCGATCGCACACGACCTGGCGCGAAATGGATTTGAGCTGCTCGCGACCGAGGGGACGGCGCGGGTGATCCGCGGGGCGGGGCTGAAGGTGACGACGGTGCACAAAATCCGCGAGGGATCGCCGAACCCGCTCGATCTGATCGAGGCGGGCGAGCTGGCGCTGGTGATCAACACGCCGGGGCGGACCGGGCGGCAGACGGACGAGGGGCGGATTCGTGCGGCGGCGGCGCTGCACCGCATTCCGATCATCACGACGCTGACGGGGGCGCGGGCGGCAGTGCTGGCGATCTCGTCGCTGCGGCGGCGGACGTGGGATGTGTTTGCGCTGCAGGATCTGTAGGCTGCAACGGCAATGCAGAATGAAGAGTGCAGAATGCAGAACGCGGGAACGGCCGCACGCGGCTCGCTCACTGCCACTCGATCGTCGCGGGCGGTTTGCTGGAGATGTCGTAGGCGACGCGGTTGACGCCCGGGACTTCGTTGATGATGCGCGTGCTGATCCGCGACAGTATTTCGGGGTCGATGTGGACCCAGTCGGCCGTCATGAAGTCGCTGGTCTCGACCAGGCGGACGATGATCAGATGCTGATCCTCAAACGTCCGGTCGTCGCCCATCACGCCGACGCTCGAGGTCGGCACCAGCACGGCGAATCCCTGGGCGACACGGCGGTACCAGCCGGCCGCCTTGATTTCTTCGAGCACGGCGTCGTCGGCGGCGCGGAGGATTTCGAGGCGGCGCGGCGTCACATCGCCCATGATGCGGACCGCGAGTCCGGGGCCGGGGAACGGATGCCGCCAGACGATTTCTTCGGGCAGGCCGAGCGCCTCGCCGAGCAGCCGCACTTCGTCCTTGAAGAGCAGGCGGAGCGGCTCGACGAGTTCGAAGCCGAGCTGCTCGGGCAGGCCGCCGACGTTGTGATGCGATTTGATGACGGCGGCGTGGCCGGTCGGGCCGTGGCCGGATTCGATCACGTCGGGGTAGATGGTGCCCTGGGCGAGGAAGCGGGCGCCGTCGATGCGCGCGGCCTGCTCGCGGAAGACCTCGATGAACTCGCGGCCGATGATGCGACGCTTTTCCTGCGGGTCGGTGACGCCGGCGAGAGCGGCGAGGAAGCGCTGCGAGGCGTCGGCGATGCGCAGTTGCATGCCGAAATGATCGCGGAACGTCGCGGCGACCAGCTCGCTCTCGTTGCGGCGCAGCACGCCATTATCGACGAAGATGCAGATGAGGCGGTCGCCGATGGCGCGATGGATGAGGGCAGCGACGACGCTGCTGTCGACGCCGCCGGAGAGGCCGCAGATCACGCGGGCGTTGGGGCCGACCTGGCGGCGGATGTCGTCGATGGTCGAGTCGATGACACTGCCGACTTTCCAATCGCCGGCGCAGCCGCAGATTTCATAGACGAAGTTGCGGATGATCTGGTCGCCGCGCGGCGTGTGCGTCACCTCGGGATGGAACTGGACGCCGAAGACCGGCCGGCTGACGTGTCGGACGGCGGCGACCGGGGAATTGGGCGTGCTGGCGAGGCTGATGAACTGCTCTCCGGCGTGGGTGACGACGTCGCCGTGGCTCATCCAGACGGTGGTTTCGCCGGCGAGGTGCGCGAGGACGCCTTCGGGGCGGGTGACGTTAACGCGGACGCGGCCGAACTCGCGTGCCGCGCCGGGCTTCACGTCGCCGCCGAGGAGCAGGCAAGCCAGTTGCATGCCGTAGCAGATTCCCAGGACGGGGATGTCGAGCTCGAAGATGGCGGGGTCGCAGCGCGGGGCACCGGGCTGATAGACGCTGGATGGACCGCCGGAGAGGATGATGCCGCGGGCACCGGCGTCGCGGAGCTGCTGGGGTTCGACGGCGGGGGGGAAGATTTCGCTGTAGACGTGGTTTTCGCGGACGCGGCGAGCGATGAGGTGCGAGTATTGGCTGCCGAAGTCGAGGATGGCGATGCATTCGGAGGGTTTCATTGCTCGATTATGGTCGCGCGCGGGTCGGATGGGAATTGTGGGTGAGGTTGCGAGCTGGGCGGCGAGTGGGCGTGGGTGAGGCGGTGAGGCGGCGGAGCCGACGTTGGCGGCGTCGGGTGGTGGCGGGAGGCTCAGCTTGACGGTAACCGGCGGCGAGCGTAGGGTTTTGCTCGAAAGCGCTGCCGCGGCCTTGCGACCGGGGCGGGAGCGGCGTGCGGCGTGATGAGGAGAGGTGGCCGAGCGGCTTAAGGCAACGGTTTGCTAAACCGTCGTACTGGTAATAACCGGTACCGGGGGTTCGAATCCCCCCCTCTCCGTTTCCCTTCGGTTGTACTTCTGGGTTCCGTTCTGCTCGTTCCGTTGAAATGCTGTCGTGGCGATTGAGGGTGTTCAGGGGCGCTGGGCGGCGAGGGCTTCGACTCGGCGGCGGAGCTCCGATTTGGCGGCGGGGCTGAGCATCGAGAAGCCGTGCGCGTGGAAGGCACGCGTTTCGGCGCGGGTGGGGTGTCCGAAATAGGAGCGGCGCGCGAGGTCCTGCTCGCGGCCGTCGGCGAACGACGTCGCGCCGTCGAAGAAGCGGTTCAGCATGGGTGAGACGCACGAGGCCATCGCCAGCGCCACGTCGAGGGCGCTGCGCCATCCACTCATGTCGCCGGTGGTCTGCTCGATGATCGGCCCGGCGTCGAGCTTGAGCGTGATGCGATGGAGCGTGACGCCGAAGCGCGGCTCGCGATTGTGCAGGTGCCAGTAGTAGGGCGACAACCCCGCGTACGCGGGCAGCGCACCGAAGTGCGTATTGATCGCACCCTGGGCGGCGGCGTCGATCAGCGGCTGGCGGAAACGCTGGGTGGCGCTGAAGGAGACGATCAGATCGGGCCGAAGCGCACGCACTTCGTCCACCACTGCCGGCGTGTTGACCGAATCGACCGGCTGCACGGGCGCCGGCAGCCCGCGGCGGCGCAGATAGTCGGCGACCGAGACGGGCAGGCCGGCGGCCCGCAGGCGGCGCGGCGCGACGATGTTCATCCATATTTTGAAGTAGGTGTAATCCCAGCCGCTCTGCCGCCACATGCTCCAGACGCCGGCGACGTTGCTTTTCTGCGAGGGCAGCTTGTGCGTCACGTAGACCTTGGCGATCTGGTCGCCGTGGGCGCGCATCCATCCGCCAAGCGAGATCATCGAGAGAAGGTTGCCGTTGGTGATCAGCACGCAGCGATACATCGGATTCTCACTGCCTAGAGCCTATCCCAAATCCTGGGGGACCGGCCCTTGGCCGGTCTTGGCGCGCCTTCTAGGACGCGTCGCCACGGAGCGATGCGTCGGGTGCGGCGGAACTTGTGCCTTCCAGCCCGCGCAGCACGACCTCGTCGCCGTGGTGGCTGGTGATCCGCTCGGGATCGGGAGTCTGCCGGGCGTGGAGCGTGCGGTAGAGGTATTCGAGCCGGTCGAGTACGGCGTTTTCGTCAAAGTGCTGCGCGGCGCGGCGGCGGCTGGCCTCGCCCAACGTGCGGCGCAGGGCGTCGTCCTGGCACATTCGGTCGAGGGCGGCGGCCAGGGCGTCGGCGTCGCCGGCGGGCGCGAGCAGGCCGGTGCGTTCGTTCACGACGACCTCGTCGGTTCCGGGGACGTCGGTGGCGACGGCCGGCCGGCCGAGCGCCATGCCTTCGATCACGGAGCGCGGCAGACCTTCCTTGTCGCTGGTCAGGCAGGTGAAATCCGCCGCGGCGAGCACGTTCCAGGGGTCGTTCCGCTGGCCGGCGAGCAGCAGCCGGCCGCCCAGATTCAGCTCGGCGGCCCGGGCCCGCACGCGCGGAAGCTCGGGTCCTTCGCCGCAGACGACGGCTTTCAAGCGCGGGCTGCGCACGCGAGCCAGGGCGTCGATGAAACGGTCGACGCGCTTGATGGGCTCCAGCCTGGCCAGCATCACGACCAGCACGTCGTGGGCGGCCGCGCCGAACTCGGCGCGGACGCGTTCCACCGCCGTCGCGTCGCCGACCGAGCAGACCATGCTCAGGTCGACGCCATTGCCCTCGATGGCGGTGCGGTGGGGCGGGACGACGCGATGCTGGATCAGGCGGTGGTAGTCGCGCAGGTTCTGGCTGAAGACGTAGTCGGAGAGCCGCGCGGCGAGCCGTTCGAGCCGCTTGTAGAGCTCGAATGGCAGCCGCGCCTGTCCGTCGTAAAACGGCAGACCATGGGTAGTGTGCAGGACGATGCGCACGCCGGCCAGGCGTGCCGCCAGCCGGCCCAGCAGTCCGGCTTTCGCGGTTCGCGTATGCACGATGTCGGGCCGATGGCGGCGGAAGATGGCGCGGATCTGCCGCAGCGCCAGCAGATCGCGCAGCGGCGAGACGTTCCGCGGAATGGGCACGTCGAAGAGCGTCGCTCCGTCGGGGACGGTCACGGGCTGACCGTCGTCGGCGGCGATGACGAGCTGGCGGAAGCCGCGCTTGGCCAGCCCGTCGAGCTTCGAGCGCATGATGGTCCGGACGCTGTAGCGCGACGTGACGACGTGCGCCAGCAACGGCGGTGCGCCGGCGAGTTGGGACGGGTGTTGCTCCATCACGGTGTGCCGACGAGCCGGCCGCCGCCGGGACCGGCCGAAGCGGCGCGTGTGCGGCGGCGCTGCGTTTCGGCGTCGAGGCGGGCGAGCATGGACTCGCAGAGTTCTTCGATCGGGGCTTCGAGCTCGATGCAGCGGCCGCGGGCCAGCGAGCGGGCGTGGACGGAGGCGGCCATTTCGCTGGAGAACGCGAGGCCGAGAAAGTCGCACATGCGGGCGAATTCTCCGAGCGGATTCGTCACCAGATCGCGATAGGCATACAGATCGACGTCGTCGTGCTGCTCCAGGTGCTGCGAAAAGTACGTCCGGTTGCGCAGATACCAGTAGAGGGCGGCGGCGCCGTTGGCGCTCAACCGTTCATGGATGTGTTGGCGTACCTCGTCGAGCAGCTCGGGCGTGTAGCCGCCGCGCGTCCACTGGCTCCAGCCCCAGTCGCCGCCGCCGGCCAGCAGGTCGAGCAGGTGGCGGCGGTTGGTGTCGCCCCATTTGGCGACGGCGGAGCGGGCCACGTCGCGGTAGTCGCGGTAGAGCCAGACGGCGCGTGACGGCCGGTGCCACTCGAGCAGCTCGCTGACGCGGTGCGAGTCGCAGATGGGCTTGAACACCACGAGCGGTGCGCGACTGCGCGTGATCAGCCGGCGGACCGTGTCGGCATCGCGGATCAGGCAGAAGTGGAAGGCGGCGCGGTGATTCTCGTTGAACCGGTCGACGTCCAGCGAGCGGTCGAGCAGGTAGATGGTCATCTCGGTGCCGGAGCGCTGACAACCCACAACGTGGACCGCCGTCTTCACGGCCGGCGGCTCGGCGCCGCGACGATGCCAAGCCTTCCGCACGCCCAGGCGCAGATCGAGCCACCACTGCGCCACGCGTTCCGTCATCGCGCGGCGCGCCGACAACTTCAGCAACAGGCGTGACGGACGGGGTGGGTCAGACATGCGCGCGGCGTCGTCCCGATCAGTTCGAGCGCACCGCGGCCGTCGCCCGGCGCGCCAGTCCCTCGACGTCCTCGACGTGCGCCCGGACCAGCTTGCGATACGCCTGGATGAGGTCGCGCGTGATCGGACCGACCTGGCCGTCGGCGATCGCGCGGCCGTCGATGCTGACGACGCCGATGATTTCGGCGCCCGTTCCGCACAGGAAGCACTCTTCGGCGGAATAGAGGTCCATGCGGGTCAGGTCCTTCTCGACGACCTCGATGCCGCGTTCGCGGGCCAGCTCGATGACGTTGCGGCGGGTGATGCCTTCCAGGAGGCCGGCGGCGGTGGGTGGAGTCTGAAGCTGTCCGAAACGGACGATAAAGACGTTGTCGCCGGTCGCCTCGGCGACGTTGCCCTGGGCGTTGAGCATGATGGCTTCCATCACGCCGGCGTCGTGGGCCTCGATCTTTCCGAGGATGTTGTTCAGATAGTTGAGCGACTTGATCTGCGGGGGCATGGCGTTGTTTGAGTTGCGCGTCACCGAGCTGATGATGACCGGCATGCCCTTTTCGTAGAGCTCGGCGGGGTACATCTCGATGCTGTCGGCGATGACGTACATCGACGGCTTCCAGGTTTTCACCGGCGAGATGCCGAGCACGCCGACGCCGCGCGTCGCGACGAGGCGGATGTAGCCGTCCTTATCGGCCCCGAGCAGGTCGTTGGCCTCGATGGTGGCTTCGAGCGCTTCGTTGATCTGCTCGTAGGTGTAGGGCAGTTCGAGGCGGATGCCTTTGGCGGAATTGACGAAGCGGCGGATGTGCTCGTGCTTGGCGAATATGCGGCCGGAATAGACGCGGATGCCCTCGAACACGCCATCGCCATAGAGCAGACCGTGATCGAAGACGCTGATCGCGGCCTGCGGGGCGGGGAGGAACTGTCCGTTGAGCCATACTTTCAGGTTCGGTTTCGGATCGTAATTTTCGTTCTTTGCCGCCATCGTTGCCTCCTGCCGCCGACGGACTGACGCGAGGGGATCGGCTCACTTCAGAATACCGGCTGGTTGAAATCCGAGCAACCCGTCACGACATTGCCCATGACGTCGGTGCACGCGGCGCGCCGCGCGGGGACAATTCAACCCGCCACGCCCATTCTACGCGGCAGACTTGCGCTTGTTCGTGTTGACACGCGTTCGCCGAGTGGGGGAGAATTCGATGTTTCAGGGAACCTATGGGCACCGTCACGATTGCAGCTCCGCAAACAGCGGGTTATGAGACCGCGCTTGGCGACGCCGTCCGCGCCTGGCGTGACGGCGGGCTGGTGATTTTCCCGACGGAGACGGTTTACGGGATCGGGGCGAACGCGTTCGACCCGCGGGGGATGGGGCGGCTGCGGCTGGTCAAGGGCCGCAACGACGGGCGGCCGTTCACGCTGCATCTGGGGCAGCCGGCGGACGCCGCGAACTACGTCGGGGAGCCCTCGGCGCTGCTTCGGCGTCTGGTGCGGCGGGCGTGGCCGGGCGCGCTGACGCTGATCGTGCATACCGATCCGGCCCAAGCCCCGATTGCGCAGGGCAGCTCGGCCGAGCAGCTCGGCGAGCTGTACCACGACGCGACCATCGGGCTGCGCTGCCCCGACCATCCGGTGGCGGAGTACCTGCTTTCGGCGGCGCAGGTTCCCATCGTCGCCAGCAGCGCCAACCGCGCCGGCGGGCCTCCGCCGCGCGACGTGCACGAGGCGCTGCGCGACCTGCCGGACGCGGCGGACTTTGTGGTGGATGGGGGCCGGGCGCGGCTTGGCTCGGCCTCGACGATTCTGGAAATCTCCGGCAACGAGTGGAAGATGGTACGATCCGGCTCGCTGGATCAGCGTACCATCGAGAGAATGGTGGAGAGCCAGATCCTGTTTGTCTGTACCGGTAATACTTGCCGTTCGCCAATGGCCGCGTACATGTTCCGGAGCGCCCTGGGCGCCGCGCTGCGGCTCACGCCGCAGGAGATGGCACGGCAAGGGTACCGCGTCGCGTCGGCCGGCATTGCGGCGTTCGCCGGGGCGCCGATTTCGCGTGGGGCGCGTGAAGAGCTGCTCGCCCGCGGCATCGACGCCGGGGGGCACCAATCGTCGGCCCTGACGGTTGAAGCGCTGATTCGCGCCGAGCGGGTCTTCGCGATGACCGAAGAGCACCGCCGGGCGGTGCTCGACCTGGCGCCCGGCATGGCGCACAAGCTGGCGCTGCTCGACCCGGCGTCGCCGGTGCGCGATCCGGCGGGCGGCACAAGCGAGGAATACCAGCGCTGCGCGCGGCAGATTGAGGCCGCGATACGCACGCGCGTCGAGGAGTTCGTGAATGAAGATCGCCATTGGCAGTGACCATCGCGGATTCGATGCCAAGGAGAAAGTCCGAACGCTGCTGCACGAGATGGGGCAGGAGGTGGTCGATCACGGAACCGACTCGCGCCAGGCCTGCGACTATCCCGATCCGGCGCTGCGCGTCGCGACCGACGTGGCCAGCGGCCGGGTCGAGCGCGGCATTCTCTTCTGCGGCAGCGGCATCGGCATGTCCATCACCGCCAACAAGGTCGACGGCGTGCGCGCCGCGCTGTGCCACGACGAGCTGACCGCGCAGATGTCGCGCCGACACAACGACGCCAACGTGCTCTGCCTGCCGGCCGACCTGGTGGGCGACTCGCTCATGCAGATGATGGTCCGGCTCTGGCTGCAGACGCCGTTTGAAGCCGGCCGTCATCAGCGCCGCGTCCAGAAGATCGTGGAGTACGAGCACCAGCGCCGCGACGACGCCTGCGGATGATGGCTCGCGGCCGCAGCGGGAATTCTTCGCGAAGGTTCGCCACTCTCGGTCAAGGCCCCTCACTGGCGTGAGGGGTTCGGATGTGACGCGTCTCGCGAAGGTTCGCCACTCTCGGTCAAGGCCCCTCACTGGCGTGAGGGGTTCGGATGTGACGCGTCTCGCGAAGGTTCGCCACTCTCGGTCAAGGCCCCTCACTGGCGTGAGGGGGTTGCGGCGCCGCTACTCAAACCTCACCAGCTCGGTCCGCGTCTCCAGCTCGTCACGAATCTCGTGCGCGAAGCGCTCAGCCGCGCGGCGATCGTCGAATAGCCGGAAGAACGCGGAGCCCGACCCGCTCATGCAGACCGGTCCGCGCCGCCGCAGGGCCCCGGCCAGCTCGCCGAGCCGCGGCTGGACCTCGCACGCGGCCGGCTCGAGGTCGTTGCGGGCCAGCGCCATCAGCTCCGCAGCGCTCAATTGGCCGGCGGGCGCTGGCGCTGGTGAGCCGGGCGTGTCGCGCCGCGACCAGGCCGCATAGACGGCCGCGGTCGAGCTGTGGATCGCAGGCAGAATCAGCACCACCACGCCCGCAAATGCCAGGCGCAGCGGCTCAACGACCTCGCCGCGTCCACTGATGCGGCAGGCGGCGGCTGGCTGCAGGAAGACGGGCACATCCGAACCGATCGTCGCCCCGATCCGCGCGAGCTCCGCATCCGAGACGTCGAGCCGCCAAAGCTCGCGCAGCACACGCAGCGCCGTCGCGGCATTCGAGCTGCCGCCGCCCAGCCCCGCGGCGACCGGAATCCGCTTGTGCAGGGCGATCTCGACTCCCGGCAACGGCCGGCCGGCGCGGAGTGCCTCGGCGGCGCGGGCCGCGAGGTTGCTGGCATCGCTGGGCGCGGCGGCGTCGTCGCAATGCACGACAATTCGCTCGTCGCCGCGCAGCGCGAATGACATGGCGTCGCAGAGCGAGATGCGCGCCACGAGCGAGTCGATTTCGTGATAGCCGTCGGGCCGGCGGCCGAGTACCGCCAGCGAGAGGTTGATCTTCGCCGGACAGCGGGCCTGTGCGGTTCGCATGGTCACCATCGTCGGCTTCGCGGCCCGGCGGTCAAGCGGCCTCTCGGTCGGGAGGGTCCGCCGCGGCAGGACGGCCGTTGCGGCCCGCCGCGCCGGCGGCTGCCTGACCGCGACGCTATCATCTGCGCGTATGCGGGAACGCTTCCCACTGAACCGGACGCTGCCCGACGAGGCCGTGCCGGCGATCCGCGTCGCGCAGGCGCTTGCCAAGGCCGGACACGCGGCGCTGCTGGCGGGCGGCTGCGTGCGCGACCTGCTGCTGGGCGCCGCGCCGCAGGATTACGACGTGGCGACCGACGCGCGGCCGGAGCGCGTCAGCGCGTTGTTCAAGACCACGCGGCACGTCGGGGCACAGTTCGGCGTGGTGCTGGTCCGCAGCGGGAAGCGCTGGATCGAGGTGGCGACGTTTCGCGCCGACGGCACGTACAGCGACGGCCGCCGGCCCGACCAGGTCACGTTTGGCGACGCGCAGCTCGATGCGCAGCGCCGCGACTTCACCATCAACGGCATGTTTCTCGACCCGCAGCGGCTCGAAGTCATCGACTTTGTGGGCGGAGCCGCCGATCTGCGGGCGCGCGTCGTGCGGGCGATCGGCGATCCGGCCGAGCGATTCGCCGAAGATCACCTGCGGCTGCTGCGGGCGGTGCGGTTCGCGGCGCGGCTGGAGTTTGCGATCGAGCCGCGGACAGCGGCGGCCATCCGCGCGGCGGCTCCGTTTCTGGCGCGGGTCTCGGCGGAGCGCGTTCGCGAAGAGCTGGAGCGCATGCTGGCGCAGGAGGGCCGGTCGCGCGCCTTTGAGCTGCTGAGCGGCGTCGGGTTGCTGACGCACCTGTGGCCCGGTGCTTGGTGGAGCGACGGGCAGCGCGCCGCGGTTGCAGCCGCGCTGGCGGGGCTGCCGCCGCGCGTCAGCTTCGCGCTCGGCTTCGCGCAGCTGGTCTGCGACCGCCGGCCGGAGGAAATCGAGCGCATCGGGCGGGCGTTGACGTTCTCGAACGTCGATCGCGAGACGGTGCTGTGGCTGGTCGAGCACCAGGCCGACCTGGACGATCCGAGCGGCATCGCGCTGGCCGCGCTCAAACGGCTGATGGCGCACGAGGCGTTTGCCGACCTGCTCGAACACGCGCGCGTCCGCAACGCGAAGCGCCCCAACGCCGGCGCCCGCACCGCCGCGCTTCAGCACCGCCTCGCCGCGGTCGATCCGGCGCTCGTCCGCCCGCCGCCGTTTGTCACCGGCGACGACCTGCTGGCTGCGGGGGTGCCGCAGGGCCCGCAGTTCAAGCACATCCTGGACGAGCTCTATACGCGGCAGCTTGACGAGACGCTTGCGACGCGCGAGGCGGCGCTGGCGGCGCTGCGGGCGCTGCTGGGTTGATGCCGGGTCGCGCGGTGCGCGGCCGGCAGGGAAATGACACGGGACGGCCGGTGGCTCACCCGCCGTCCCGCGTACCGTTTGTGCGGCCGGGTGCGCGGCCGTGTCAGGACGCGCCGCGACCGCTCACTGCGATGTTACGGGCAGACGCCGGTCAGGATGTCGACGAATCCGTCGACGTCGAAACCATTGGCGCTGCCATCACCATTCACGTCCACCGCGACCGGCGAGCAGGGGCTGCTTCCGCCGGTGAGCACGTCGACGAACGGATCAACGTCGAAGCCGTTGATGCTGCCGTCGCAGTTGGCGTCGCCGCGGAGATAGAGCGGCTTGAGCGCCACCAGTTCGGCCGTGTTGGCGTGCAGGTAGTAAAGCTTGCCATCGGGGCCGGCGAGCACGCCGCTGCGCGTCGTGAAGCCGTGGTCGTTGGCAATCTGCGTGTCAAACGCGACCCACGGATCGTTGTAGTCGCCGCCGTCGACCGGCGGAGTGGCTTCGAGCTCGAATCCCACGCCGTAGATGGCGTCGGTCTGGTTGAAGCCCTGATCCTGGGTGGCGCTGGCCGACTGCGCCGGGTTGTCAATGTCGATCGTGACCGTGCGGTTCGCCGGCGTCGGATCGTTGATGTTGCTGTACGTCACGGTGACGGTCTGCCAGAAGCAGCGCTCGGGCTTGACCTGTCCGCCGCCGAAGTGATAGGCAAAGTAGCGGCCGTCGTTGATGTCCCAGCCGAAGTTCCAGCCTCCGGCGAAGTCGCCGGCGAAGTCGCCGTAATACGGCCAGGCGTTGTCGCCCATGCCCTCGCGATACTGCCGCCACTGGATGCGGACGACATCCTGCGTGGAGTCGGTGAAGTTGTGATACATGCCGACCCAGCCGCCGCCGCCACCCGCCGCGTCGATCGCCGCACACTGATTCGGATCAGCGCCGGTCGGATCGTCGACGACCTTGGCCACGTCGGTCTGCGGCGCGCCGGGGTCATCTTCCCAGCCGCCCTGCGGCGGCAGGTCGCCGAGCGTGTAGCTCTCGAAGTCGTCGGCGAAGATCTGCGTCAGGTTGTTGACGTCCGGCCCTTCCGACACGACCACGTCGTCGATGTACATGGCCGAATCCTCGGCCGGAATGTTGCCGGGGACCTTCATGACCGCAGCGCGGGCCTTGTAGGTGGCGCCGAGGTCGTTATTGCGGCTGTTGGTGCCGCTGACCAGGACTGTCTCACCATTGCAACACAGGAGCTGGCCATAGACGCGATACTCGCCATACCAGCTCGTCGGGCACTGGCCGTCGGAATAGGTGTACACCTGATCGGTCGTGGTTCCGCCGCCTGTGTCCTGATAAATGACGACCTGGCCGCTGAAGCCGCCCGTGACGATGCTGTTGTTGTCGAAATCGAGGCAGCCCACGTCATAGAAGCCGTGGCCGGCGTCGGTGGTGTTGTTGTTGACCGTCACGTTGCCGTTCTGCGGATCGTAGGCATAGAACTCTCCGCCGTAATCGTGCCACGTGTGCGAATAGAGCAGGTCGGTGACCGGGTTGTAGATCAGGTGCGAGCGGGCGGCCTTTCCGCCATCGACCTCCCAGATCAGCGAAGCGGCCGTGGCGGTGATCTTGATGCCGTAGGCCTCGCCGAAGAAGTCGGTGCCGCTGCCGCTGTCGCCGTTGACGTACAGGCCGTGCTCGCCGCTGGCGAAGGCGTCGGGCACGAACGTCATGCAGCCCTTGAGCAGGACGGTGATATCGACCGTGTTGTTCCAGTCGAGCGCGCCATCGGCGGCGTTGACGCGATACACCTCGCAGTTAAAACCGTTGCTGCGGCCGAGAATGTAGAGCTTGCCGTTGTAAAGCACCGGCGTGAGCTGGTCGCGCGAGCTGTAGTCGGCATTGGGCAACGCCGTCTGCCAGATTCGCACGCCCGTGGCCTTGTTGATGGCGGCGACGTAATCGTTGCCCGCCGCACCGCCACCGAGCACGTACACCGCCGCACCGCCGACGACGGCCGACGAATCGGTGAAACCGCCCAGGTTGATGACGGTCGAGCCGTCGGTGGTGGCATTCCAGCGCCACGCGCCGTTCTTGTCCACGCTCGAGAGCTGGCCGGTGAACGACCGCCAGTAGATGTTGCCGGCGGCGTCGAAGGTCAGCGAGGTGTAGCCGGCGGAGCGGTTGGAGCCGTTGGCCGTGGTGCTGATGCGCCAGGCCTCGGCGGCGCCGCTGCCGTTGCCGAACATCACGGGAATGTCCGTGGTGCGGGCGCGGCCGAACAGGTCGCCGTTGGCCGTGCCCCACGGCCCTTCGATGTTATCCTGCGCGAGAGCCACGCCGACGCCAAGCAGCGCCAGCGCCGCCAGGAACTTGACACTTCTCATGGTTTTCCTCCTGGGAACCGATATTGGAGATTGGAACCGAGCAGTTCGAAGAACACACAAGGGAGGGTTTGCGTCCAGACGTCCACCTCCTTTCAATGGCGAGCGCGCCACGGATCGGCACTCGCGCTCCATCCCACGCGCCGCGCCGCGGCGCTTCCTGTCCCCCGACTTCTTCGGTCCTCTAACTCCCGCCGTTGCACGCCGCGTGCCAGACTACGGCCATTTCGGCAAATCGACGCGGCCGGCGACGTCCTGCTGCTCCGGGTCGTCTGGATAATAGGAGCCGGTGCGGCTTCCGCCGCAGCCGGTGCAGACCGGCACGACCGGCATCTTGGGCGGTCCGCCGTCGCTGGCGGCTTCGAGCCGCGGGATAAAGAGCTTCTTGCAGCCGTGGCAGAACATCCACGGGTAGACGCTGCGTTCCTTGCAGGTGGGGCATTCCCACGGGGCGCGCTGCTCGCGCTTGGCTGAAGCGCTCACATCCTGCCTACATTTCAGGCAGATGCCGTCGAAGTTGAGCGTGTCGGGAAACGGCTTGGGCGCGCCGGGCTTGGCGACAAACATCCAGATCGCGCCGCCGATGGCGAGAATTCCGATGACGCCGAGGATCAGGTCGCGCTTGTTCATTTCACAACTGAGTTACCGTTGATGCCCGCTTAACCGTCGAGGCAGTCGAGTACGCGGTTGGCGGCCATTGACGCTAGTATTGCAGCTACTTCCGATCCGCATCCTTGTTCGGCAGTTCGCGCCATATCTTTTTCACCGTCCGGTAGTTCGCGCTGAGCTCCGGCGGAAAACCGGCCGGCATGAATTGCCCCGGCAACTGCTGACCGTTCTCCAGCGTCCACCGTGGTACTCGGCCGCGCCAATCCAGAATCTCACCGTTATACGGGTCCCAGTCCATCCGCGTGCCCGGCTCTGCGGGCAACCACGTGAACGACTTATTGTTGTCGATCGACTTGTTCGGAATGTCCTGAAGTCGCTCCGGCATTCGCGGCGTCAGAACTGCGACGTGTCCGTCCACGTAAAGTGTGTTTGCGCTGTAGTCCCTCGGGTGCCGCCATCCGACCATCGTGGCTTCCCAGTTCGGGTAGTCGAACGCCCTGGGTCGGCCGGTGATGCGCCAAGACATGAGCCATTGCGCATTGAGGCTCCCGAACCAGCTCCACCAGCCATCAATCGCACAGACTTGCCGGGCCCCATCGTTGAACCGGTCCCCAGGATGGTTCCAGTGAATGATCGCGTTGAGCGCGTAGCTGCCGCGTACTCCCGGTAACGACTGCTGGCCGACGCCGAACTTGTCCACGAAGTTGAAGCCCCAGGCGCTGCCGCGCTCGCGCGCGAGATCGTCCGGCCGTTTGTCGCTCGGGCAAAGCGCTGCTTCGTAGGCGCCCAGGTAGCCGGTGTCGAAAAGCACATCAGTCCACGTGAGCATGTTGCGGGCGACGCCACCGTCGTCCCATGTCGGGCCGTAGCCCTTGTTGTCGGTCCAGCACGAGTGCATGGCTTGGCCGACCGAGCGCAGGTTCGCCCCACACTTGACGCGCTTGGCCTGCTCGCGGGCCTGTTGCAGGCCCGGCAGCAGGATCGAGATCAGCAGCGCGATGATCGCGACCACCACCAGCAGCTCGATCAACGTGAAACCCTGGGGGGCGGCGGACGCCCGGCGTGTCGAGAACATGGCGTGTCTCCTTCGGCCGTGGGGGGTCGCGATGGTCGGGAAAGGCGTGAGGCCGGTGCGACCCGTCGTGTGCACAGGCACTGTACGGCCGATCTTCTCGGCGGACAAGCTATCAATTCGCATGCCAGAGAGCATTTGGCGACAGCGATTGTCGCTTGTTATGAACGCGTGGAGGGACCGCGCCAAGCCCTCCCTGACGGTCGGGCCTCGGCTGGGGGACGCTTCCCACGTTCTCACATTCCCATTTCGCACATTCACACCTCCCGCGTGGCACGCCGCGTGAACGCCGAGAATCGACGATCCGAATCCGCCACGCGAGTGGCGGGCGCCTCCCGCGTTCGGCATGCGGTGGCTGGGTCGCCGTGCGGCCAAACCGGTACAATTCACGGGCGCCGGCCGCGACTCACCGACTGGAGGCAGAACATGCGCTACATCCCCCACACACTGCGGATTCTCACGCTGGCCGCCGTCGCGACGGTCGCGCTGGCGGAGACCGACCTCGAAGTGACCTACATCGAGCGGACGCCGAAGTACTTCAGCTATCAGGACCACGTGCAGTATTACATCAACCACACGTTCAACGACGACTACCTGCCCTACAGCATCGACATCGCCTATGGCCTGTGGGGGCAGAACCAGAACACCAAGCGCTGGCCCGACGCGGGCGAGACGGTGACGTTCACGGCGTACGTGCTGAACCGCGGGACGACGACGGTCAGTAGTTTTGCCTATACTTGGTACCTGGACGGTGCGTTCTGGGCCTCGGGCACGTACTCGACGTCGCTGGCGCCGGGGGCAGTGGCCGCGATTTCGCGCAATTGGGCGTGGGATTTCGCGCCGCACACGGTGAAGCTGGCCGTGACGCTGGCGTCCGACGGGCATCCGTCCAATAACGCGGTGGAGGATTTCACGCACGGGCTGTCGCTCTTCACGTTCATCGACAAGGGCTATGCGGCGGCCTTCAAGGCGAACACGGTGAATTATCCACAGGCGGACACCGACTCGCTGACCGAGTGGCTTCAGCGGCACCGGGCGCGCATGAACCAGATGTTCGCCGACGCGGGCAGCCCGCTGCGCTGGCGCTACGACCGGCTCGAGCTGCTGAACGACGGCGCGCCGACGCCGCCCTACGACCGCGCGAACTACGACGGCAACTTTCCGACGCGCTATTACGCCGGCGACGGCGACGCGCGGCTCAGCGGCTATTACGACGCGAGCGAGGACATCGACTTCGGCCTGCTGCACGAGATCGCGCACCAGCTCGGCATCATCGACATCTATCGCATCAACGTGTCGCCCCAGCAGAACCTCGTCAACGGCGCGGGCTACAACAGCACGCCCTGCCTGATGAACGGCGTGAGCCACTTCATCAGCCCGCACACGGCTCTGGCGATGGGCGCGTGGCATGGAAAGCGGCGCGGCTATTTCGGGCAGTATCTGTTCGCGACGCCCGACAACATCCGCCTGCGCTTCCTGAGCAACAACGGTCAGCCGTTGAACGGCGCGGCGGTGCGCGTGTATCAGAAGATCGAGAGCAGCGGCGTCGGCGAGCGTATTCCGAACGCGGTGAAATTCAGCGGCACGACCGACGCGAGCGGCTATTACACACTGCCCAATGTGCCGGTCGACGATTCGCTCTTCTGGGCCGACACGGGCGACGTGCTGAAGCCCAACCCGTTCGGCTACCTCAGCAACCACGGCGAGAACGGCGTTTTCCTGATCAAGGTCGAGGCGAACGAGTTCGTCGATTACGTCTGGTTCGACATCACCGAGGCCAACGTCGCCTACTGGAGCGGGCAGACCGGCACGGCGACGTTCGACCGCCAGACGGCGATCGGCGACGGCGTGCAGAACTTCCCGCCGCCCGACCTGGCCGAGAACAACGCCGCGAGCTGGGCGAAGTGGGCCCAGGACGGCGCGCTGACACTGAGCGACGACGCGGCGTTCAAGCAGTATGGCGACGCGTCGCTGCGGATCGACGCGACCGGCGGCTTCGACAATTACGTCCGCTATCCGGGCGACACGCTGGCGAAGTGGGATTTGTCCGCTGTGCAGCAGATTCGGCTGTGGGCGTACGCGGAGAATGAGAACTGGCCGGGCTTTCAGGAGCTGAGCCCATGGGTACGGCTGGGGCACTATCAGGACGGCTATTTCCAGTGGAAGCCGACGAGCGACATTCTGAATAATTCAATCGGGCACTGGGTCGAGTTCGTCATCCCGATCGCGGGCAATGGCACGTGGCAAAAGACGACGAGCGGCGCGCCGTCGCTCTCCGAGATCAACTACTTCGAGCTGCACGCCGACACGTGGGGCGCGGGGTTCGTGCTGTGGCTTGACGGCGTGCGTTTCGAGCCGTCGCCGCGGCCCGATCCGGGCGACATGAACTGCGACGGCAGCGTGAACGGGTTTGACGTCGACGGATTTGTGCTGGCGCTGAGCGACGCGGCGGGTTACGCGACGGCGTACCCGGATTGCGACATCACGCTGGCGGACTGCAATGCCGACGGCAGCGTCAACGGTTTCGACGTTGATCCGTTTGTCGGTCTGCTGGGCGGCGGGGCGCCGCGCCCCTGATTGGGAGGAGGCAGCGCAACCGAGCCCCGACCGTCAGGGAGGGGTTCGACGTCGAGTTGTCATCGGACTCGGTGCAGCGCGCTCGCGACCAGAGAGGCGGACCAACCGAGCCCCGACCGTCAGGGAGGGGTTCGACGTCGAGTTGTCATCGGACTCGGCGCAGCGCGCTCGCAAACGTCCGAACGAGTGTTATTCACGGTGCGCGGCAGAGTGCGGGGTCGACTCCGACGCCGGCAATCCTCGCCGAGACATTGAGACGTGCCGCCGCCCCGGACCCCTCCCTTACGGTCGGGGCTCGGCTGGGGGCGCCGGCTCGGCTGGGGGCGCCGGCTCGGCTGGGGGCGCCGGCTCGGCTGGGGGCGCCGGCTCGGCTGCGGGCGCCGGCTCGGCTGGGACGCGGGTTCCGCTACGGGCGCGGCGCGGATGCGTCATGGTGGCGAGTCTGAGCCGGTCGCCAACGCGTTCGACAGCCAGGCCCGCGCCAGGCGCCAATCCGCCTCGACGGTCGAAACCGACACGTTCAGCACGTGCGACGTCTCCTCGACCGACATCCCGCCGAAGAAGCGGCACTCGACCACGTCGACCTTGCGCGGATCGAGCTTCGCCAAGCCCTGCAGGGCTTCGTCGAGCGCGAGCAGATCGAGCGAGCGCGGCGGCTCGGCGGGTTCCACGCTCATGCTCAGCGTCGGCGCCCCACCGCCGCGCTTTTCCGCGTTTCGGGCCGCGGCGTGATTGACGAGGATTCGCCGCATGGCGCGGGCGGCGACGGCGAGGAAGTGGGCGCGGCCCTTCCAATCGACGCCGCCGGCGTGGATGAGCCGCAGGTAGACCTCGTTGATCAGCGCCGTGGGCTGGAGGGTGTGATCGGGCCGCTCGCGGCGCAGATAATTGGCGGCCAGGGCGCGAAGCTCGTCGTAGACCAGCGGGACGAGTTCGGCGGCGGCGCGCTGGTCGCCGGCGGTGAGTTGGAGCAGCAACTGCGTGGTTCTAGAGCTGTCGGGCGGCATAGGCAGCGGTCCTGTGTTCGCGACCGGCGGCGCGCGAATCGACGACAGCTCAACGGGGCGGCGTCGACGCCAGCAGCGCACGATACTGCGCGGCGCAGTCGCGACGTTCCCACGCATCGTACAGCGCAATGACGCGCTGCAGCGCCGTGCGGGCGGCATGGCTGCGGGCGCCGCGCGACCGGCGGATCTTCTCGTACGCCGGCAGCAGCAGCGCTTCGGCGTCCGCGTAGCGCCCCTGCGCCCGCAGGCACGCGCCCAGGACGCTTTGCGACTCGGCAAACCACCAGAAGTTCTCGCGCTTCTGGCGACGATGCATGCCGAGCGCTTCGATCGCCAGCGCCTCGCCCTCGATCGCCGCGGCAACGTCGCCCGTGGCGGCCAGGGCGTCGGCCGTCTGGTTGAGATTCACGCTGATGAGCAGATGCTCGGATGGGAAAGTCGCCAGACGGCATTCGAGCGCGCAGCGTGACAATTGCTCGGCGGCGATCGGATCGCCGCGGGCAAGCAGCACGTCGGCGGCCAGCGTCATGAGCCGGCTCGATTCCGGATGCTGCGGACCGAACAGCCGCTCCGCACCCGCCAGCGCGGCGCGCGCGACCGGCTCGGCTTCGTCGACCCGCCCGCGCTCGAGCAGCAGCGCCGCGTAGTTGTTGGCGTTCATGATCACGACGCTGTGGTCCGCAACGAACAGCTCGCGGGCCATGTCGTACGCCTGGCGCATCACGGGCTCGGCGTCGGCGATTCGAAACACGTCGAACAGCAGCGATCCGAGATTTCCCAGCACCGCCGCCACCTGCTCGCTCGTGCCGCCGTAGAGTTGCGTGTAAATCGCGATGACTTCGCGATAAGCGGCCTCGGCGGCGACAAAGTCGCCGCGCTGCCCGCGCAGCAGGTCGGCGTGAAGCATCAGCGTGCGGGCATAGGTGGGCGACTGCTTTCCGACAACCGCCGCGTGGACGGCGAGCGCCGCCTCGCACAGCTCAAAGGCCTCGCCCTCGCGGCCGGTCAGTTGCAGCAGCCGCGCCAGCGTCACCGCCGTTGCGGCGGTCGCGGCGTGCTGCGGGCCATACAGTTGCCGCTGCAGTTGCAGCGCCGTGCGGAGCTGCGTCTCGGCGTCCTCATAGCGGCCGAGATAGAGGTACGTCTCGCCGATGGTCGAGCGGATGGCAGCTTCGACGTCGGGTTCGGCGCCCAGTTCGTCGTGGACGCGTGCCGCGCTCTGGTCGAGCAGGTCGCGCACGCTCAGATCGCGTCCGCGGGCCAGGTTCGGTTGCACCGAGGCGAGCATGCGCTGCAGGAAGCCGCTGACGCGCTGCGCCTTGCGCGCCTCGCTGCGCGCCAGGTCGCGCTCGCGCGTCGCGCGGACGGCCTGCCAGGTCGTGCCGACGACGCCCAGCACGAGTGCGGCAACCGCCAGCGTCGCGACGCTGATCAGCGCCGTGTGCCTCGCGGCCAGTTTCCTGAAGCGGTACACCATGCTGGCAGGCCGGGCGGCGACGGTGCGGCCGGTCAGATGCGCGTCGATGTCGCCGGCCAGGTGCGACACGGACGGGTAACGCCGCTCCGGATCCTTCTCGAGCGCCCGGCCCACAATCGCTTCCAGGTCGCCGCGCAGCTCGCGCCGTAGCGCGCCGATCCGCGGCGCCGTCTCCTGGCAGATCACGCGGACCGCCTCCGGCAGCGAGCGGCTGGACACGTCGTGCGGCAGCCGGCCGGTGAGAAGCTGAAACAGGATCACGCCCAGCCCATACACGTCGGAGCGCGTGTCGATCCGCGTCGGATCGCCGGAGACCTGCTCCGGGCTCATGTAACCCAGCGTGCCGAGGAGTTGCCCGGCGCCGGTCTGCACCGCCAGCGACGACTGCGCGTCGACCGTCCGCGCCACGCCGAAGTCGACCACCTTGGTGCGGCCCTCTTCGTCGACCAGGATGTTCTCCGGCTTGAGATCGCGGTGAATCACGCCGCACTGATGCGCGTGCTGCACCGCCGCGCAGACGCGCAGAAAAAGCTCCAGCCGCTGGCGCACGCCCAGCGGGGCGCCGCCGAAGCGCGCCGACTCGGCGTACGCGACGAGGTTGGCGCCGCGGACATATTCCATCGCGAAGAACGGCTGCTGCGTGGCTCCGCTGCGCGTCACACCCGCCTCGTAAATCTGCGCGATTCCCGGGTGGCGCAATCGTCCGAGAATGTGCGCCTCGTACTCGAAGCGCCGCGACATGCTCGACGACGCAAAGGCGACGCGCAGCACCTTCAGCGCGACCGACCGCCGCGGATTCTGCTGCTCCGCCAGGTACACCACGCCAAAGCCGCCCTCGCCGAGCTTGCGAATGACGCGATACGGGCCGATCCACTCGGGCACATCCGGCTCTGCTTCCGGCGGCGCGGGCGCGCGCATCGCGCCGAGGAGAATGCCCGGCTCGGCGTGCAGCGCCACCGCGGGTCGCGCGTCGTGCTCCAGCAGCGCCGAGACCGCCGCGCGCAACTCCGCGTCGTCACCGCACGCGCGGGCCACAAACGCGGCGCGCTGCGGCGATGGCTGCTCGCAGGCGGCACGGAAGATAGACTCGACCTGTCGGAATTGCTCCGGCGTCATGAGCACTGCGTGCTCCGACCGGCTTGATCGCGCCGGCTGCGCGATCGGAAACCGGGGCGCACGCCCAGCTTAGCCCGCGCCGCCGAAGTTGGGCAAGTTTTTCCAAGGCGGCCCGTCCGGTTTCCGGCATTCCCATTGTGACCGCGGGATGCCGGATGTGAAACGCCGGATCGTCGCGGACCAAAAACCCGTCTCGACAGAGGAATCGCCATGTTGAATCGACGTCGTTTGTCCGCCGTGATGCTCGTTTCCGCGGCACTGTCAGCGCCCGTGTGGGCTCAGAGCTTCAACGTCGACATCGAGCATCCCGACAGCGGATGGCCTGGGGATGGGCTGCCGCCGTCGTCCTACGGCGCCGCAGCCAGCCAGCCCGGTTACTGGAACGCCATCGGCGCGATGGGGCAGGTCTACACGCTGCGTGATCTGAGCGGGTCGCTGACCGGCGTGACGGTCGAGACGATCGGTCCGGGATCGGCGGTGGGTACCGACAATCCCAATGCCAGCGGCGACTTCGCGCGGCTGATGGAAGACGGCCTGCGCGTCGGGAACGAGGACGCCGACGTGCTGCTGTTCAACATCGAGAATCTCGCGCCCGGCCGCTATTTGGTCTACACCTACGCCGGCCTGCGCGAGTACGGCGAGTGCTGCGGCACGCGCGTCAGCATCAACTTCTTCACCAATTCCAACGTCGGCGGTTATCCGCTGCCCGGAAACACGTTCCATCAGGGAAACTACCACGGCTACGAGGGCGGAACGCACGCCCGCAACATGGTCGACTTGCCGCCGAACGTCCGCATCCAGATCGGCATTCGCACGAACCTCGACGGCAGCGGCCAGGGCACCATCACCGGCATTCAGCTCCAGAAACTGCCCGAGCGGCTTTACGTCCGCTCGGCGGCGCCGGACGGCGGCGACGGACGCACGTGGCAGACGGCCTACAACAACCTTCAGGAGGCCATGGCCAAGATCCGCGAGTGGGAAGGTGCGGTCGACGAAATGTGGGTCGCCGAGGGCGCCTACTATCCGTCCGAGACGGACGACCAGTACGACACCTTCGACGTGCTCACGGGAATGGCCAGCATGTATGGCGGCTTCGCCGGCGACGAGACGCGCTTCAGCGATCGCGACCCCGCCGCCCACCCGACGATGCTGAGCGGCAACATCGGCGGCTCGCTGCCCTTCGACAACACCAACACGATCCTGACCATGTCGCAAAACATCTGGGGCGACGATGACGCGCTGATCGACGGCTTCGTGATCGTCGGCGGCAACAGCGGACTGGACGGGACGAACGGCGCCGGCGCCGGGCTGCACGTCTACGGCGGCGATCTGACGATGCGCAATTGCCGCTTCATCAGCAACCACGCCGAGACCGGCGCGGCCGCGTATGCCTCGGGCGGCACGGTTCGCTTCATCGACTGCGAATTCTCGAGCAACGTTGCCAGCTCCAACGGCGGCGCGTTCGCGGCCGAGGCGCTCGACCCGAACCCCGGCCCGGTGGCGAAGTTCATCAACTGCCGCTTTCACAACAACGACGCCGGATTCTGGGGCGGCGCGGTCGATCTCTCCAGCGCGACCGCGACGTTCGTCAACTGCGTCTTCACCGGCAGCGACAGCGAATTCGAGGGCGGCGCCGTACACGCCAACTACTCGGACAGCACGATTTACCTCTACAACTGCACGTTCGCTGGCAATCGTACCGACAATTTCGGCGCCGCGATCGGCCTCGACAGCGGCGCGCAGGCCGAAATCTACAATTCGATCCTGTGGGACAATCACGGCAGCGCGGCGTGGAACAACCTGATGAAGTCGCAGCTCTCGTTCGATCTCTCCAGCGTGACCGCCAGCTACACGACGGTGCAGTTCCACACACCCGGGCAGCTTCCCGGCGCCGGCAACAACGGCGTCAATCCGCAATTCGTCAACTCCACCGGCGGCGACGGCTACGGCGGTCTGAATGACGACGTGCGCCTGGCCGCTGGTTCGCCGCTGATCGACGCGGGCGATAACGCCAAAACGTTGAACGACTTCAGCGATCTAGACCAGGATGGCAACTACTTTGAAGCCACGCCCCTCGACCTCGACCGGCACGCGCGGCGCATCGACGACCCGGCGACGGCGGACACAGGAAACGGCACGGCGCCGATTGTCGATCGCGGAGCTTACGAATTCTCGCCGGCGACCTCGCCGCTCGGCGACATGAACTGCGACGGCAGCGTGAATGGCTTCGACATCGACCCGTTCACCCTCGCTCTGAGCGACCCCGCCGGCTACGCCGCCGCGTATCCCGCCTGCGACATCAACAATGGCGACGTCAACGTCGACGGCTCGGTGAACGGATTCGACATCGACCCGTTCGTCGGCCTGCTCGGCGGATAAGCCGGACGACCGCGGCATCGGACGCGGCATCGGACGTCGCGATGCTGCCGACAGCACGGATCGGCGCGAGCGAACCCGCTCGCGCCGATTCGGCATGCGCCACGACTCACGGCTGCCCGCCGCCCGGTGGTGGCGCGGGGGTGAGCTGAACGATTTTGGCGCGGGAGGGGAAGCGGATTCCGGCGCAGTCGCCGTCCTTCAGAATGAACAGCAAGTAGCGGTGCGGTGCATCAGGGATGCACCCTACGCAACTCCGGGTGGGCTAGGAAACCCCTCCATTCAGGCTCGCTCCTCGCTCGCCTTCATGGTCGGGGCTCGGATGGGCTTCCCGCGCGGCGACGTCGCGAATCGGCGTGCACCGTAGCGCTCACTCGCCCTTCCGAAGCACCTTCAGCGCTGCTTCGATCACCGGATCGCCTTTCCTGAAGTCGCCCGCCTCCGCCTTGACGGCGACATCCGGCGGCACGCCCTTTCCCTCCAGCGGCGATCCGTCGGGCAGCATGTCCTGCCATGACGGCAACATCACGGTGACGCCGTTCGAGAGATCGTGCGGCTTGGGATTGCCCGAGCTGCCGTAGGTCTTGGCGCCGACCAGCGTCGCGCCGCAGTGCTTCATCATCAGGATGAACGACTCGTTGCTGCTCATGTTGGTCGGGCCGATCAGCAGGGCGACCTTGCCCTTGAAATGCGGTCGCGCCTTGTTCGGCTCGAGCACGCGCTCGCGAACCGCCGTGAATCCGTCGCTCTGGCTCACGTCGCGATTGCGATGCTTCGAGTAGACGGCGTTTTTTTCGGCGAAGCAGCCGGCGAACTCCTGCGCCAGCGTCTCCGACCCGCCGCCATTGGGACGCACGTCGACGATCAGCGCCTTGGCGTCGGTGAATTCGCCCAGGGCCTCGAACGCGGCGGTCAGCCCTTCCTTGCAGTCCAGCGACCAGCTCGGCAGCAGGATGTAGCCGATGCCGTCGTCGAACCTGCCGGTCGAGACGCATGCGTTGCGCTGCACGAAGCCCGGAACGGCCTTACGAGCCGCGTCCTTGTCGAAATTCGGCTTGGCGTTATGCCGAAACACGGGCACCGGCGCGTCGCCGACCAGCACGCTGATGTGCATGTCCTTGGCCTTTGCCAGCAGCCGCGCCACGCCGCGGCCAAACGCCGCCGCCGAATCCGACTTCAGCAGCCCCGCCTCGGCTTCGCTGAAGGCCTTGTCCCAATCGACGCCGCGCAAGTCGCGGTACGAATATGACTCGTCGATCGCCTTGCGCAGCGTGTCGAGCGCGGCTTTGTTCTGCTCGGGCGTGAGCTTGGCCGGCTTGGACTTGCTGCTCGCCGTGCCGGTCTTGAAGGTGATGGGGTAAATCTCCGCTGATTCGCCGCTGGTCGACACGAAGTTCTGCGCGCTCGGGCAGTTGATGCTCAGATCATACTGGCGGTTGGGCTCCAGCTTGACCGGAATCACCAGCACGCGCGGCGATTTCCAGCGCGGCTTGCCGTCGAACTTGGGAAAGCTCGGCCCGCCGCCGCAGATCGAGCGCCCGCCAGGGTCCATGTCCTGATCGAATTCGATCACGATCTCCTTGAGCGTCGGGTCGACATCGGTGTCGCCGTTGTCCGGCGAGGCTTTGACGACGCGCGGCTGATCGGCGGAAGCGGCGGCCAGCAGCGCGAGGAGCAGCGGCGTGAGCAGGCGGTGCGGTCGAGGGAAGTGCGGGAACATGCGGACCTCCGGTTTCGTGGCATCTGTCACCGGGGTCAATTTAGCGGGTTGGGACGAGCGGCGGCAAGGCGGATAGCGCTACGCGGTCGCGATCTTGGCGAGCGTCGCCTCGCCGGCCGGCGTCGGCCGCGCTGTTCCCGCGGTCTGAAGCGCGGGCGGGGTCTCCAACTGAAACTCGGGCACGATCTGGCGCAGCCGCCGGCGTGCCTCGTCGCGCGCCAGCTCGTCGGCCGACGCCACGAGATCGTCGATCGCCCGGACGAGCGGTTCCCACTCCTCGGGGCGGTTCTTCCAGATTCCGATCTTGGGATGGGCGGTGCGCGAGACGTCCTCGCCCTCGATCGACAGCTCTTCATAGAGCTTCTCGCCCGGCCGCATGCCGGAAAAGACGATCTCGATGTCTTCGCCCGGGCGGAAGCCCGAGAGCGTGATGAGGTCGCGCGCCAAATCGACGATCTTGACCGGATCGCCCATGTCGAGCACGAAGATTTCGCCGCCGCGGCCCATGAAGCCGGCCTGCAGGACGAGCTGGGCGGCCTCGGGAATCGTCATGAAGTAGCGCACCATGTCCGGATGCGTCACGGTCACCGGCCCGCCGCGCGCGATCTGCTCTTTGAAGATCGGTATGACGCTGCCGCTGCTGCCCAGGACGTTGCCGAAACGGACCGTCACAAACTGCGTGTCGCAGCGCTGGTCGAGACCCTGGATGTACATCTCGGCGACGCGCTTGCTGGCGCCCATGATGCTCGTCGGGTTGACGGCCTTGTCCGTTGAAACCATCACAAACTTCTCGCAGCCGTGCCGCGCCGCCGCGTCGGCGATGACGCGCGTCCCAGCCACGTTGTTCTTGATCGCCTCGCCCGGGTTGTACTCCATCATCGGAACGTGCTTGTGCGCCGCGGCGTGATACACCGCCGCCGGACGCTCCGCCGCGAAAAGCTGATCGACGCGCCGCGCGTCGGCGATGTCGCACAGGCAGGGCACGACGTTCAGCGCCGGGAAGCTCCGCCGCAGCTCCTGCTCGATCTCGAACAGGTGCTGCTCGGCCCGCTCGACGAGAACGAGGCGCTGCGGCCCGAAACTGGCGATCTGCCGGCACATCTCCGAGCCGATCGACCCGCCCGCGCCGGTGACCATCACGACGCGCGTGCTGATGAAGGCGCGAATGTCGGTCGCGTCGAGCGCCACCGGCGCGCGCCCCAGCAGGTCGTTGATCTCCACGTTGCGAAACTGGCTGACGCTGACCTTGCCGGCGATCAGGTCCGCCATGGCCGGGACGGTCTTGAAGCGGATGTTCGTGCCCTGGCACAACTCGACCACGCGCCGAATCTGCGCCTTGGTCGCCGACGGCATCGCGATCAGGATTTCGTCGACGCTCCGATCCTCGGCGAGCTGCTTGATGTCGGCGATCGGCCCGAGCACCTCCACGCCGTGGATGCGCGCCCGGTGCTTGCTCGTGTCGTCGTCAAGAAACCCAACCACGCGGTAGCGCAGGAGCGGCATGCGGAGGATTTCGCGCACGACGTTCGCGCCGCAGTCGCCGGCGCCCAGGATCAGCAGCCGCGGCAGGTTCGATTCGCCCTCCGGGCGGATTTCCTCGTGGTAGAGCCGCACGGCGACGCGGGCGCCGCACACCAGGGCGATCGTGCCGGCGAAATCAAGCAGGAAGACCGAGTCGGGGAAGTCCTGGCCGGCGCTGGGCATCGGGCCGATCCCCAGCAGATAGGCGTTCATGGTCGCGTAATAGACCGCCCAGATCAGCAGAAAGCAGATCCACGAGGCCTGTGTGACGGCGAACAAATCGCGCAGCCCGACGTATCTCCACCAGGCGTGAAACAGCCCGCGTACGTGGAAAATCACCAGCTTCACGACCACAACCAGCGGAAGCATCGGCAGGAAGAGATCGAGAAACCAGACCGGCTGCGTGAAGCGGAAGTTGTATGCCAGGCAGAACGCCAGAAACCAGGACAGCGCGAAGAGCACCAGGTGCGACGCAACGCTGACCCACACGCGCTGCGTGCGCATCAACTCCGTCCAGCCGTTCTGTGCCGCGCTGCCTGCCGCCATGTCGGAATTCGCCCGCATCGCCGTCAACCGATGTTATCGGCACGGCGGCCGGCACGCTCCATATCCTCTCGTCGATGCTGCGCTCGCGTCACGCCGCGCGGGGCGCGCACGGCGCCCGCGACTTGCGCCAAGTGCCGAGGCGCCGCACGAAGCTGCTCATTTCGCCAGCGCGGGGCGCATGGCGTTGACAAACGCGTTGACCTGGGTCGCGATGCGCTCGTCCGCCGCCTCGCCCGCCTTCTGCGCCGCGTCCATCGCGGCGAGAGCCGTCACCTTGTCGCCCAGTTGCCAGGCACCGTAGCACTTGAGGACCTGCGCCGTCCAGTTGTCCTCGCCCGTGATGCGCGACAACAGGCGCATCTGCCGGTCCATCTCGTCCGGATCGCCGTAAAACTCCTTCACCGGCAACCCTTCGACGAACAGCTCGGGACGCTCCTCCACCGCCATCATGAGCCAGTTCACCGCGCTGGAGAACTGATAACCCTCGACCGCGGCGTGGGCGGCCAGGACGAGGTCGCCGTGCGATCCGCGCGGATCCATGCGATGCGCCGTGACCAGCAGCGACGACGCGTCGCGGAACTGTCCGGCCTTGAACGCGTCGCGGCCGCGTGTCCGCATCGAGATCGCGTCGAGCTTTGTATCAAGCCGCATCAGGTCGCTGATGTCCTGCGCCGTCACGTCGTTCGCGGCCGGCTCGGCCGGCTTGAGGTCGAAATACCGCCGATACGGATCAACGTCCGATTCGGCACCGACGATCGGCGTTGTGAGCGGCGGGAGCGTCAGCGTCCGGCCGCGGAGCGGCGTATCCAGCCGGATGGCGCCATAGAAACCGCTGGCGACGGCCAGCTCGCCCTGCGTGACCCTGCTGGAGTCGATCGCCCCGCTGCGAAAGCGCGTCACGTACGGTAGCGTCGACGGGTCGACCAGATCGGATTGAGCATAGAGCGTGCTGTTGGCCAGCGCTCCCCCGCCACGACGGCCGGTTCTCACGCTGGCGCCAATGCCGCGGTCAGCGCCCAGCCGACGGCCGGGCGAGGTGTCCTTGTAGCGTCCGGTATTCAGTCCGCCTGTGCGCCCGACGTTGCGCGAGGCCGAAAACTCCGACGGCCGCGAGACGCGCGCGTTGGTGTGCAACTGGGCGTGAACCGCCGGGGCAAGCGCCGCGAGGGCCAGGAAAGCCGTTGCGCGAGCGAGACAAATGCGGATCATGGGTCCCGATTTCCGTGGGCAGCGGGCGTCGCTGCACCGCAAGTCATCATAACATCGGCGATTACGCCCGTCATGCGTGAACGGCAGCCGGGTCGCGCCGGGCCTGAATTGGCGTACGGGCACGCTTCAATCGATCCATACGATTCGTATCGGCAGGACGTTCGGGGTTGTGAGCGAATTCTGCGCGTCGATTCACGAGTCCACCTATCCGCTTTGATCCGCTTCGAGGGGATCCGTCCGAAAAAGAAACCCGCCGCCCATGGCGTCCGACCTCGCTGCTTGGAGGTCGGCCGCCGCCGGACGGCGGGTGATGAATCAGACTGTGTGCGACCTACGGCGACTTCTTCGGTTCGCTCGGCGTCGACTGATCGGTCTTGGTCGAGGTCGGCGTCTTGTCGAGGAACTCGCCCAGGTTAATCGAGTTCTCAAGGTCCTTCTTGAGGGCGAACAGCGTCAGGTCGGTGTCGAGCTCGTCGATGCCGAGCGGGTCGCTGGCCGTGTTCGTCGTCGCGATGAAGTGCATCAGCAGCAGCGCCGGTGCGTAGTTGTACTCGATGCCGTTGAAGTCCAGGTGACCATACGGCGGCAGGAGCAGGTTACCCTCGGTGCTGGCGACGGCCTGGAACGCCCACGCGTCAGCTTCCCAGGTCGACTGCTCGGCGTAGTTGACCGTCAGCGACTTGCCGCTCAGGTGGTTCCAGCGGATCTCGCGCTCCTGGCTGTCGGTGATCCACGCCAGGATGTAGCCGTGCAGGTGACGGCCGCCCGGGTTCTTCGGATCAGGATCGGGGATGCCGTCCGGATCGAGAATCGTGAACGACGTGACCGGCGTGTTCGGGAAGTCGGGACCGGGCCGGCCCGTAAAGACCGACCAGTACGCCGGCTGCTCGGCCGTCAGCTCGGTCGCGAAGTCGACCGAGTTGCACTCCAGCGGGTCGCCGTTGACGAAGTACATCTTGAGCCGCACGTCTCCGGCGCGATCGTTGACCAGCGAGATGAACACGTCCTGGATCAGCTCAGTCTGGAAGTTGATCGTGCCGTCGCCGTTCACGTCGGCCCACTTGAGCTCGACCTTCGGGAAGATGACGAAGCTGCCCTTGAAGTGCGCCGCGGGTGACGGGTTGTCGAGCACGTTGTTGTCGTTGCCCATGCCCGGCGGGGTGCCTGCGGCGCCGTCCGGACCCGTATGAACGCCGCCGTCGCCGCCGACCAGCTTGTCGTCGGCGTTGTCGGGCTGATTCGGGCCGTTGTTCGGGAAGCACGACGGACCGGTCGCGTTGATGCAGCCGACTTCCTCACCCTCGCCCACCAGATGTGCGCCCGAACGATCGATTCCGCCGTTGGTGAAGTCGATAATCCGGAACGCCACGCCGATGAGCGGGGCGGCGAAGTTCTGATTCGGATCGTTGCCGCAGGCCGAGCCCTTGATGCCGTCGATGCGGGCCTTGCCGGCGTTGGTCTGCAGCAGCGTCCGCAGGAAGTAGTTGGGCGACGAGATCGTGCTCACCAGCCGCTCATCCCACGAGAGGATGCAGTTCCGCATGCCGGTAAACTTCACCTCGTTCTGGTTCCACACGTCGTAACGGACCTGCACGATCGGCGGGCAGTTCGGAGCGCAGACGCGGGCCGAGCAGCCGACCGTCACGGCACCCGCCGTGCAACCGCCGGCGTTGCCCGTGATCGTCGCGTTGTTGATGTAGCAGTTCTCGTCGCCGTCGGCGTCGCGACCAGCGAAGTCCAGGAACTCGCTCGACGTGTTGAAGAGCAGCGTGACCTCGGCCGTGGCAAACTGGCCCGGATCGAGATCGCCGGCGAAGAACGCGACGGTTCCGGCCGCGGCGCAATTCGCATCGCGGTCGAAATCGCTGTTCAGGATCGTGATGCCGGCGTTGGTCGCGTCAGAGATCAGCTCCGGGTCCTTAATGCACACGTCCGCCACTGTCACCGGACCGACGTTGGTCGCGGTGATGGAGAACGTGACCGCGGCCGGGAAGGTGTAGACCGCGACCTCTTCACCCTGATCCTCGATCGAGCCGTTGTTACCGGCGTCGATCTTGACGATCTTGGTGCAATCGAGCGCGCCGCCCTCGGCCATCAGCACGTCGGCCGTGTCGCTGTCCGTATCGCACGTGCCGCTGCCGGCACACACGTCGAGATAACCCTCGACGGTGAACGTGTTGCGGCAGACGCCCGTCGTCCCGGCCGGGACGATCGCGTCAAACTCGATCGTCAAGACCTCGCCCTTCTTGATGTAGGGCTCGGCCGAGCGGGTACTGAAGTCGTGGCAAGTCTTCACGCCGTTCATGTTCAGCGACGCGAATTCTGAGCTCACGGTGGTCGCGCCAAGCTTGGCGACAATCGATCCCGGAACGATCGACCAGCCGGCACAGCTCATCGTGTCGGTCACGCAAATCTTCGGAATCTTCTTGTCGGTCGCCGTGTTGCCGTTCGTAATCGTGATGCAGAACGTGACCTTGTCGCCCGGCTGCGCCAGCACCGACTCGGCACATTCGCTGGCCGGCTCGTCCTTGCAGCGGACCTTCTTATCCACCTCCAGGTTGCAGCCCGGCGGCGGGAAGCAGACGGTCGCTTCGCAGGTCGTGCCCACGTCAGTGCCCGGCGGGCTCGGCGGCACGCAGACTCCCGTCGTACCGGCCATTTCGCCGGCGGCCGAGGCCTCGCTGATGAAGCACCCGTCGCCCGCGCTGCCGTCGCAGTCCGCGAACAAGAGCGCGCATTCAAGAGTCTCGATGCGGATGCGGTAGATCCAGCAGACCGTCGCACCCGGAGCAACCGGCTTGCTGACGCCCAGTTCGCTCGATTCGAACTTCACGCACGGGTCGAAGCCCGGGACGCAGAACTCCAGTTCCGGATCGGTCACCGTGACATTCAGGTTGATCAATCCGGTGTTGGTCACGCAGGTCTCGTACTCGATGCAGACCGGGAAGACCTGATCGGTGAACGTGAACGTCGAAGCGTTGACGTTCTCGAACTCGTTCGCTTCGCAGGCCGTGCTGCAATCGGCGTCCTTGTCCCACGCGATGCGCTTGATCTTCTTCGTGCAGGTCAAGCCGAGCGGCAGGATGTCCACACCCTCGGTGTCCTCGTCCAGGCAGGTGTAATCAAACGGCGGCGTCGTATCGACCGCGGCCTCCACGATCACATGATTGCAGGGGCTCTTGCTCGGATCGACGACGCCCGGGTTCTTCAACGTTGCCTGGAACAGGATGCGAAGCTCCTGACCCGGACCGAACGTGCCGTCGCAGGTGAACGGAACGCCGTCGACGTTGAAGTTGGCCGGAATGGTCGCACAGGGCGCCGCGCCGCCGATGCTGAAGACGCGGACGTTGAACGGCACCGAGGCGAATTGGGCCTTCTCACTCAGCGTGTCGGTGATCCGCAGCGAGCGGATCGTGCCTTCCGCTTCCGTGCACAGGTTGATGATGCGGATGCGATACTCCAGGCACGCGGCCGGCGACGCCTTCAGCCAGCTCTCGGCCGTATCGAACGTGCAGTCGCCGTCGGTGTCGGCGTTCACCCAGCCGGTCTCGTTGTTGCCCGGCGACGTGCAGTTGTCCAGGCAGCGCACTTCCTTGATGACCTGGATGTTGCAGTTACTCAGGCGCACCGTGCAGTCGCACGGGTTGCTCACCGTGCGCGTCGCACCCTGGTCGCAGACGGTTGAACCGTCGGCCTCGCCGCTCGAGGTCGAGTTGTTCGTGTACGCGTTCTCGCAGCCGGCGTCCTGGCCGTCCTGCGCGGCGAACAGCACGAACTGGTTGATGTTCGCAATCGGAATGCGGCAGAACTTCTGCTGCGACGCGGCAATGGCCAGCGAGCCGATCGAAGCGCACAGGTCGTTGCCGCCGCTGGCGCACGACCCGGTGCACAGGTCGCACACCGTGACGTTCGAACCCGCCGCGATCGCGTCCTTCACCAGCTCGTTGTCGCAGACCTGCGCGTTGATCAGATTCACTTCGCCGTCGTTGGTGACGCTGAAGCGGTAGATGAGCTGACTCGTCGCGCTGAACGACACACCCGTGATGTCCAGATCGTCGCTGAAATCGCGATCGCCATCGGCCGCGCCGCCATTCACGTCGCCGTCGCCATTGCCATCGAAGCCGACTTCCTTCGTGCAGGCGATGCTCGGGATGACGACGTTGATCGCGGCGGTGTCCGGACCGGCGTCGCAGGTTTCCTGGATGCCGCAGCCGCCCGGATTGGCGCAGGCCTCGGTGTATCCCGCGACCGACACGCTGTTGACGCAATCCGGATCAACGCCCTTCGTGTTGAAGTTCGCCGGCACGCGCAGGTCAAACGTGATCGTGAGCGTCTCGCCCACGCCGATGCCCAGCGGCTTGCTGCACGCCGCGAACGTGAAGCACTGCTCGGTGCCGTTGTTCAAGCCAGTCTCGAACGCCGTGCGCACGCAGTTGGTCACCGTCGTCGCGGCGATGGTCGCATTGGTCGAATTCGCCACCAGCCACGGCCGGCAGGCCGGGTCGAGAATGTCCGTGATGCAGACGCGCGGGATCGGAACCGTGCCAGCGTTGGCCACACGGATGCGGAAGCGAACCAGCGAACCCGGCAGTGCATTGACCTTCTCGGTGTACGCCGCGTCCGAATCCTCGGCGCATTTCACGTCTTTGACCACCGTCAGGGCGCACGGCGGCGGGAAGCAGACCGTCGTCCCACACGTGCTCGTCTGAGCCGGACAGTTGTACGGCGTCGGAATGCAGACCTGCTCGCTGTTCGTGCCGTCGCAGTTCGTGTCGCCGTTCGGAACGCCGCTGACGGTCGCGAGATTGTCATAGCAGTCGCCGGTGGTATTGCCGTCGAGGTCGGCGAGCTGCCGGGCGGCTTCGGCGGTCAGGATTTTCACCTGACAGATGAAGTCGCGGAATCCGCCGGCGGGAACGCATTTCGCCACCGTCTGAAACTCGCACTCCGACGTCTGAATCGTGCCGTCGCCGTTGATGTCGAACGTGACGCACGGCGCCAGGGCGGCGACGTCGGCCTGTAGCGCGTCGTCGTCCACCGTGGTGGTCAGCGCCACCTCACCGGTGTTGGTCGCCCGGACGCGCAGCTTGAGCACCATTGGGAAGTTCTTGCTGAGCAGATCGGTTTGAGCGTTGGTAATCGCCACGAACGCGTCGTCGGTCAGGCAGTTGCCGTTCACGTCCGACGCATACTCGATCCACGCCTTCGTGCACGTGATGCCCAGCCGCTTGACGACCACGCTTGCATCCTCGGCGTCGCAGGGCGTGAAGCACGGGCAGCCGCCCTGCGCATCGCCCTCGACGACGACCGTGTTCGTCACGGTTTGCGGCGCCGTGTCGCACGGCGAGCAGACGTCGAACGTGATGGTGATCTTGTCGCCGGCGACCATCGGACCCGTCGCGCAATCCGCGGCCAGGTCGATAGTGAACGGCGTGCCGTCGGCGCGGACCTTAGCGGCCGCGGCCGGACAGTTGATCGCACTCCCGCCGTTGGGCGTGAACTGCACCACCGCCGAGCCGACGATGGGGCTGAAGACGGGCAGCAGGTCAGTGACGCGGACAGACGCCTGCGGCGAGCCGCCGATGTGCGTGATTGTAACGACGAACCGGAACGCGGCACCCGGCACGATGTCAAGCGAGTCGAGCAAGCCGCCGACCGTGGTGCGGCCAGTGTCGCAATTCGTCAGGCACTGCACTTTCTTCTCGACAGTCAGCGGGCACAGCTCGCGGCAGACCACCGCGACCGAGTCGAATTGCAGCGTCGAGCCGGCGCCGCACACGTCGCCGCTGGCATTCGGCGTCGCCGTGGCGCGGGCGCAGTTGGCGTAGCAGTTCGGATCGCCGGCCGGACCGCCGTTCGGATCGCCGTCTTTGGTCGAGCCACCGCCGAGCGACTGGAAATCCCTGCCCAGTCCGGCGCCGCCGCCCTCGGGTGTCTGCTGGCAACTGCCGTGTCCGGGCTCTTCGTCTTGCGAGAGGAAGCACGTCAGGTCGTCGATCGTCTCGATGCGAACCCAGCAGTAGATCGATTGCGTCTCGCCTGGTCCGACGACGATGGTCTTCGAACCGCCCCCGGTTTCACATAGCTCGCAGCAGCCGTCGGGGAACGAAACGCCCGGCGAGCAGTTCTGCACGTCATTGCACAGGAACTGATCGGTAATCGTCACCGTCTCGGGGATTTCGGTCCCAGTGTTGGTCACCGTGTAGCGATAGACGATGGCCAGCGGGAAGCAGGACGGATCCTGCGGTACGTCGACGCTCGCGTCGAAGTCGGCGTCGACTCCGCCCAGGTCGCACGTGCCGTCGAAGTTGCAGTCGAGGCCGACGTCCTTGACGAAAGCGACATTGCGGCAGATGAGGTTGACGAACGCCTCATTGTCGTCGCCGGAGATGAAGTCGTCGCCGCCCGCGACGGAGTCGATCACGCCGTTCGGACCGGGCAGAATGACGATGCCGCCGGCGGTCAGCAACTGACCGTTCACAACGACCTGGATGTCGTCGCCGCCGGCAGTCGATTCGCTGACGCCGTTGCCGCCGTCAACGATCGTGATCGCCTTGGGAATCTCAAGCCGCGTGTCGGTGTCGCGGGCGATGTCGAAGACGTCGTCGGCGGCGTTGGCGTCATCGGCGCAGGGGCCCTTGCCCGCGGCGATCGGATCGCCGAAGGCCGACACGCTGTTCAGCCCGTCGATCAGGAACTTCGGCCCGTTGCAGAACGTCTCATCGTCGCGCAAGCAGTCATTCGCCGGCCCGACACACACTTTCGCCTGAAACGTGACTTCGACGCGGTCGCCAAGGATCACCTCGGTGATGTCGTCGCCATTATCGTCGATGCAAGTAGAGCCCAGGAGAACTCCCAGACAACGGCGCGTGCCGTTCACAACATCGACGAGGAACTGATTCCCTGACGCGCCGAAAAACGCCGGGTTGAAATTGAAGCCGCCCGCGTTGCTGAAGTCGATGGTCTGGCCGGCACCACCCGTATCCGAGGGCCGGAAGAGCTTGACCTGCAACGTGCCATTGATGGGCGTCAGCGTCGCCGGCAGAACCGCCTGAATCTTGTCCTGCAGGTCAACCGCCAGGTCGAGCGAGCCGGTGTTCTTGACCGTGATGCGAAACTCGACAGTCGAATCGGGCAGCGCATCGACGCTGCGGCGCCAGATGCCGTCGCCGCCCACGCAGCGCACTTCCTTGAACACTTCAATCTCGGGCACATGCACCGAGACGCGGGCGAAGTCTTCAGTGCCGTCGCCCGAGGTCGAACCGCCGCGAAGCTGCACGGCCAGATTGAACATCCGGCTGACGCGCTGCTCAAACGTCTCACCCGGGAACACAATTGCGACTTTGCTATCGATTTCGGCCACGAGGAACTCGACGTCATCGTTGCCGAAACCATCCGGAAACGCCTTGATCCCGTCGCGGCCGCGATCGCGGATTTCTGTGGTGGTCGAACCCGTCGGCGGGAACACGGTCACGCCGGTCAGGTTGTCGCCGAAGCGATTCCGCGCGATGATTTCCGTGTTGAATGTCGAACGCTGACTCTGGGCAAAAATCAGGTCGGCGATGGCGTTCTCGAATGGAATGTTGTCCGGCAGACACACGAACAGGTCGACTTCGTAGTCCTCGGTCGTGTTGTTCTCGCTGAACAGAGGTTGATTCAGCGGCCCCCAGCGGTTCTCAGGATTCGTCGTGAACGTCCGCGACGGGTCGCCGTCGCCATCCGCGTCGAACGGCACCATCACGTGCGGAACGGGCTTGAGGGCGGTCTCGTCCGGGAGATCCGGCGGCGTCAGGAGCTTCGGGGCGGCCGCAAACGCGTCTTTGCGGCCCGCCACGGCACTGAAGTCGCCGTTGCAGATATTGACGCCGAACGCGATGAAGCTGTCGTCAAATGACAGATCGCCGTCGGTGTCCGGCTTGTAGACGACGTAAAAATCGCCGATGTTAATCGGCGAGTGCTGAAGGCGAGCGTTGGGGTTCGAAGCGGCGGCGATGGGTTCGTCCTGGAAACCGTCGGCACCGGGGTTGCCGGGGTCGAACTTGGTGTCCAGCGCCCAGACCACCACGTGCCCCAGCGGCGGATCGTTCAGCAGGGCCTTGAAATCCGAGAGGTTGCCATCTAGGACAACCTGGCCCGACGCCGATCCGCACAGACTGAGCAGCGACGAGAGCACGATCCAGCAGCGGGTGGAACACTTCGACGTAGACATGACCTCTTCCCTCATGCAATTTCACGTAGAAGAGTGTGAAGCCCGCGCCGCCATATCCGGACGACGATGCGGCGCGCTTCGGCCCGATCGGAGCGCGGACACTGAGGTCTTGTAACTTGCCGCGGACGAGTGACTTCCCACCGTTCCGCGACCGCCCCGAACACGCGTCGCTTCCGGAACTTCACCTCCTCGAAGGCGCGAGTTTACGTTATCGGTTTCGAAGTGTCAACAAACTCACGCGTCTTTTTCTCGGAACCCGCGCGCCGGGACCCAAAAAAAAGGGCGCCAGATGGCGCCCTGAAGAGTCCGAAAATGTTCGCCCGATCAATCGAGCAGATCGATGGTCGCAATACGGTGATTCGTGTTTCCGATAATCAACGTGCCAGCGCGAATCACCGGCGCCAGGTTGATCCCGCTCATCGTGTCGCTCTGGACCCATTCCACCAGTGACGGATTCGTCGGATCCAGCACGTCAAACCGAGCGATGCGTGGCGGTCCGCCCCAGATTGGCCCCGACGCGACGTAGAGCCGACTGTCGCTGGCAAACGTCATGCCGCTCGAATTCCAGCCGCCGAAGAGTGCCGCCAGGTCGAACGACGACTCCAGAACGATGTTCAGAGCGTTTGACGCGTCATACAGATTGCACGACGCCGCCGCGTCGACCGCGACGATGTTCGCCGGCGAGATTGCGAACTGCTGGATATCGGTGCCAACGTCGATCGACCCTGCGGCCGAGAGCGACCGCCACGTCGGCGTCCAGAGATCGTAGCCCGACACGTCGACGATTCGGATGCAATTCGAGGGATACTCGACCAGGTACACGCGACCGTTCGCGTACTTGATCATCCGTGCGGCGTTGCCCGCCGAAACGGCCAGCGTGCCCACCACCTGCGGCGCGGCCGGATTGACGATGCTCAGCACTTTCAGTCCCGCCGGACCGGCCGCTACGAACGCGGTCCGTCCGGTCGTATCCACGTCGAAAACGACCTGGCCATCGCTGCTGGCCGTGTCAAAAACGGAAAGCAGTGGCGGATTGGGCGCCTGTGCGCGGTAAATTCGCAGTCCATCCGCCGAAGCAAGCAGCAGATTGCCGTTCGCCGAAGCGATCGCCCAGGCCGCGGGTACGTTCGACTGACTCAGCAGCGCCGGATTGGTGACGTTGCTGATGTCGATCGCCGACAGGTTGTCGGTCAGATGCGAGACCCACGCGATGTTGCCCTCGATCGCCAGGTCGCTGGCGGCCAGATTCGCGAACGGCAGCGAGTTCAGGAAGGTCATGAACCGCTTCACGTGAACCGTCTTCGTCACCGTCGCCGAATTCACGCCGCCGGCGTCATACACCGTCAACTTGACGGCGAACTGTCCATCGCTCGTGTAACGATAGAACACCGGCTGGCCCCAGCGCGAAACGCCCTGCGCCAGCTCCCACTCATAAAACGCCGCGCCCTGCGACAGCGACGCGTCAAATTTCACTTCCACGCCGAATTCAACCGGGTTGTTCGCGGTGAGACCGACCTCGGCCCAGACATCCGGATTCACCGACGTGCGCTCGTAGACCTTGAAATCCGCCTTCAGGTTCGACGCCTGAATCGTCGCCACCATCGCATCCGCATGCGTCGCGCCGCAAGCGTCCGTCACCGTCAGCGTCACGTTGTACGTCCCAGCCGATGACCAACTGTTCGTCACCGTCTTGCCCGTCTTCGTGTTGCCGCCGCCGAAATCCCACGAGTACGACTGAATCGTCCCGTCCGGATCGCTCGACCCGCCGCCGTCGAACGTCAGCGTCTGGTTCGGCACGCCGCTCTGGTCCGCTCCCGCGTTCGCCGTCGGCGGCTGGTTGCTCGCGCACGGATCGCCGATCGTCACCGTCGCCGTATCCGCCGCCGACTGCGCGTTGCACGTGTCCTTCACCCACAGCTTCAGCGTGTACGTCCCCGGCGAGGCGTAGGCGTGCGAAGCGGTCGGCGTCGTCAGCCAGCCGCTGCTCTGCCCGTCGCCGTAGTTCCACCAATACTTGCTAATCGTGCTATTCCCGTCCGGATCGGTCGATCCGCTACCGTCGAAGTTCACCGCCACCCCGGGCGTACCCGACTTATCGGGCCCGGCTTCGGCGACCGGCGGGTGATTGGTGGAGCACGGATCGGACGTGATCGTCACGACCGCGACGTCGGTCCGCGAGCTGCCGCGATCGTCCGTCACGGTCAGCGTCGCGGTGAACGAGCCCGCCGCCGACCAGCTCTGCGTGACGATCTTGCCGACCTGGGTCGAACCGGACTGCGTGCTGCCGGTGAACACCCAGGTGTAGTCCTGAATCGTGCCGTCGGGGTCGCTCGACCCGCTGGCATCAAACGTCAGCACCTGCCCGATGCCGCCGCTCTGATCGGCGCCGGCGTTGGCCACGGGCGGGGCGTTGATGATCGCGACGACCGTGTCGGTGTCGCTGCCGCCGCACTCGTCGGTGACCGTCAGCGTGGCCGACTTGCTGCCCGAGCTGCTCCAGCTATTCGTGACGACCTTCCCGGTTTTGGTCACGCCGCCGCCAAAGTCCCACGAATACGTCTGGATGGTGCCGTCCGAGTCGGTCGACCCGCTGGCGTCAAACGTCAGCGTCTGGCCGGTCTCGCCGCTCTGGTCGGCGCCGGCGTTCGCCACCGGCGCGACGTTGCCCGCACAGTGATTGATCGTCGCCACGACCGTATCAGGCGATGACGAGCCACCGCACTCGTCGGTCACCGTCAGCGTGACGTTGTAGGTGCCGTCGGCCGACCAGCTATGCGTGACGACCTTGCCGGTCTTGGTCACGCCGCCGCCGAAATTCCACGAATACGTCTGAATCGTGCCGTCCGAATCGGTCGACGCGCCGCCGTCGAACGTCAGCGTCTGGCCCGTGTCGCCGCTCTGGTCGGCGCCGGCGTTGGCCACCGGGGCCGTGTTATTGAGGCAGTGATTGACGTTGACGACGACCGTGTCATTGCCGCTGCCGCCGCACTCGTCGGTCACGGTGAGCGTGACGTTGTACGTGCCGTCGGCCGACCAGCTATGCGTGACGACCTTGCCGGTCTTGGTCACGCCGCCGCCGAAGTTCCACGAATACGTCTGAATCGTGCCGTCCGAATCGGTCGACGCGCCGCCGTCGAACGTCAGCGTCTGGCCCGTGTCGCCGCTCTTGTCGGTGCCGGCATTGGCCACCGGCGGCACGTTGCCAATGCAGTGGTTGACCGTGACGGCGGCGCTGTCGAACGCTGACTCGACGCAGGCGTCCTTCACCTTCAACTTCGCGGTGTAGCTGCCGTCGGCCGCGTACGTGTGCGTCGTCAGCTTGTTGGCCCAGCTCAGCCAGCCGCTGTTCTGCCCGTCGCCGAAGTCCCAGTAGTACTGCTGAATGGTGCTGTTGCCGTCCGGGTCGGTCGAGAGGCTGGCGTCAAACGTCACCGCCACGCCGCGATCAACCGACTTATCGGCGCCGGCGTTCGCCACTGGCGCGTGGTTGCCCTGGCACGGATCGGTCGGCGTGATCGTGGCGACACAGGCGTCCGTCGCCGTGGCGCTGCAATTATCCGTCACCGTCAGCGTGACAGTGTACGTGCCGGCCGTGGCCCAACTGTGCGTCACGATTTTCCCGGTCTTGGTGACGCCGCCGCCAAAGTTCCACGAATACGTCTGAATCGTGCCGTCCGAGTCAGTCGACGCGCTGGCATCGAACGTCAGCACGTCGCCGGTCTCCGCGCTCTGATCCGGACCGGCACTCGCCGTCGGCGCGTGATTTCCCTCGCACGGATCGCCGCTGCTCACCGTCACGACGCACGTGTCGAACGACGACCACATGCCGCACGAGTCCTTCACGCGCAGCTTGACCTGGTACGTGCCCGTCGCAATAAACGTATGCGAAGCGGTGGCTCCGCCGCCGGTGCCGCCATCGCCGAACGTCCACTCGTACACCTGTATCGTTCCGTCTGGGTCGCTCGACGCACGGCCGTCAAAGGCGACGCTTTGCCCGACGATTGCGGACTGGTCGGCGCCGGCATTAGCCGTCGGAGCCTGGTTGCCCAGGCACGGATCGCTGACCACGATCGCCAGCAGGTCGTAAGACGACCAGGCCTCGCAATTATCGCGGACGCGCAGCGCGACGGTGTAAAGTCCCGGTTCGGCATAAACGTGCGTCGGCGTGCGGCCCTCGCCCATCGTGTCGTCGCCAAAATACCACTCGTACGCGACGATCGAGCCGTCGGCGTCGCTCGACGCGCCGCCGTCGAAGTTGACCGTCACACCCGGATCGACCGTCTGGTCGGCGCCGGCGCTGGCCGTTGGCGGCTGGTTGTTCGTACACCCGCCGCCCCCCACCACGATCGTCGCATGGTCGGCGCCCGACTGGGCGCCGCACGCGTCTTTCACCCACAGCTTCGCCGTCAGCGTCCCGGCGTTCGAATACGTGTGCGTCACCGTCGGCGTCGTGATCCAGCCCGACGCCTGCCCGTCGCCGAAATTCCACCAAAATTTCGCAATCGTGTCATTCCCGTTCGGATCGGTCGAACCACTGGCGTCGAGCAGCAGCGGCTGACCGGTCGCGACCGTGCGGTCCGGGCCGGCGTTCGCCGCTGGCGGCTGATTGTTCGCGCAGGGGTTGTCGGACACGGTCACGACCAGCGTGTCGTCATCCCACCGCGCGCAGTCATCCATCACCTTCAGCGTGACCGTGAACGAACCCGCGGCGGCGTACACGTGGGTCGGCGCCGTGCCGTAGCTACGGCCCGAGTCGCCGAAATCCCACTCATAGACGCGGATCGTGCCGTCGGCATCGGTCGATCCGCCGCCGTTGAACTGCGCCGTCTGCCCGACGCCGATGAACAGGTCGGCACCGGCCGCGGCGGTCGGGGCCTGGTTGTTCAGGCACGGATCGCCTTCGGCGACCGTCACCGCGACGAGATCGGGCGCGGAGCGCGCGCCGCAATCGTCATGAACCACCAGTTCAACCTGGTACGTGCCCTGATGGCCGAAACGATGCGTCACATTCTTGCCCGTGGCGCCCGATCCGTCGCCGAAGCTCCACACGTACGAGCGAATCTCGCCATCGCTGTCCTGCGACGCCGATCCGTCAAATGCCACGTCCGTGTCAGCCAGGACCGAGCGATCGGCGCCGGCCTCCGCGGTCGGCGGCGTGTTATTGGCACACGCCTCCGTTTGCCGCACGTTGACGACGATCTCGTCCGGTGCCGAATACGCCTGACAGTTATCCACCACGCGCAGCGACACGACGTACGTCCCCGCCGCCGGATAAACGCGCGAAACCTCCGACTCGTGCGCGGGCGTCCCGTCCTCGAAAACCCACGCAAAACCGACAATCTGCCCGTCCGGATCGCGCGAACCGGCGGCGCTGAACTGCACCACCTCACCCGCGTCGATGGTCACGTCCGCGCCAGCGTGCGCGACCGGGCGCTGGTTGTTGATGCACGGATCGCTGTATGGCTGCACGGTGATGACGGCCGCGTCCGAAATCGACTGCGCGCCGCAGTTATCCTTCACCCAGACGCGGGCCACGTACGTGCCCGGAGCTGCGTAGATATGAGGAACGGTCAGCTCGCGCTGCCAGCCCGTCCAGTTGCCGTCGCCAAAATTCCACCACGCGCTGACCACGCGCCCGTCAAAGTCGCGCGAAAACGAACCGTTCAAATAAACCTTCTGCCCGACCGTTCCAGAAAGATCCGGACCTGCGCTCGGAATCGGCGGCGCATTGCGGCCGCAATCGCCGTCGTTATCGCGCAGCTTCTGCGGGCCGTCGCCAAAAAGCAGGTCGATCAACGTCGAGCCGTCGTCGGAATCCTGCGCACGGACGGGCGCTGCGAACGCGCATACAACGAGGATGATCGCGAACGCGCTGCGGAGTCGCGCAAGATGTGCGTCGAGCATGATTCCGTTCAGAAAGTTGTCGCCGGTTGAAATGACCGACGTATTTGCGTTAACGGTATCGGACCGGCGCGTGAACCCGGATCGCATCGCTCCTCTCCCCTCCGGCGAACGCCTGAGGGGCCGATCCGACAATAGCGTATCGGACTGCGATCCTGCAAGGCGCCCGGCCAGATTTTACCGGTTGTCGTACCCTGCTTGCCCCCCAAGTCCGCATCCGGCGACCGGACCCTGCGGAACTGGACGGTACGACAGTGTTAGTTTAGGAAAAGTTGCGCGGCCCGGCGCTCGGGTCCGCGAACATGTCCACGTTATCGACATTGCGGGTCGCGGTGTCGTAATCCAGGTTATCGGCGCTGGCGGCCGTTGCTCGACGGTTCGAGCGGGCGCCCGTCGCAGGACAGCTTTTCTTCAGAGAGAATCATCGGGAGCCCGTTGGTGTTCGGCTGTGCCGGCAGGTGGATGATGCACACGATTATGGAAGTAGGCGCGGTGCGCGGAGTTGCGGGTCGTGTCGCGTTGCCGGTGCTGGTTGGCGGGCAGGGCTTTTCACGGCTGAGCGGTCTTGGTAAGATGCGGTCGGTCGTGCGCGTGCGCGTGCGAGCGGAATTGCGAAAATCGCGACCGTGACCGCTTGCATCGCTTGACGCGATCGGTTAAGATTCGCATCACGGAAGCGGTAACGGACTACCGCCGCTCCTTGGGTCTGTCGGGTGAAGTGGCCGGCCTGAAGGAGAACGCGGGCCTGATTCGCGCGATATGTGACGGACCACGTTTGGCGGTCGCGGCGTCGAGATTGGCGACGATGCGTGTGCTCGCTCAAAGGTTGGGTCGGCTCGACAATTCTGGCGATATGCGGGTTTACGAGCCATCGATACACCTTGTCAGAGGGTCAGAGTGGAATTGCGGATTGCAGAAAGGAGGAGGAGTATGTAGGCTGTCACGTGCCGTGGAGGTCGTGAACAAACAGGGGTAATCCAAACGGCCCCTTTCGGTGGTTGCGACGCGGCACGTAGGAGGCTTCGAAGAGAAGTCGGGGGCTCCGAGTGGAGTTCCAGGATCTTGGTGTTCTAACACGTTTGGAGGGTTAGAAATGCTTAGAAATCTGTTGGCAGGGAGCATCTCCCTCGTTCTGGCGGCTGCTGTTCCGTCCCTGGCGCTCGCGCAAGGTGAGGATGACAATCGCGGCAACTTCGCGAAAAAGGGCAGCCTTCTGTTTGTCCCCAACGTCGAACTGAACTGGGATGCGAGCACGGGCGAGATCGTCCGCGACACGTTCATCCAGCTCACGAACGACGGCCCGTCGACCGTGAAAGTCCGCCTGTGGATGATCAACGGCGACCGCCCGGTGTGCGACGGCTCCGAGCCCGGCTGCAACAGCCGCGACTTCGTGGGCACGCTCACCCCTGAGCAGCCGGCTTACTGGGCTGCCTCGACCGGTTCGCCGGGTCTGGGTGTTCCGCAGAGCAGCGTCGGCCGTTTCGACGAGCTCGATCCGGATGGCCGCATCGATCCGAATGGTTCGGGTCGCCTGGTCCTCCGCGGCGCGATGATCATCTACGCCGTTGACACCGCCGAGAAGCCGATTCGTTACAACCGCCTGTCGGCGAGCGTGACGCTGATCGACTACGCCAACGCCAGCGCGTACGAGTACAACGCGACGGCGTTCCAGTCCGAGGCCGTCAATGAAGGCGAGCACACGGACGTCAACTACGACGGCGAGATGGATCTGGACGGCACCGAGTATGACTACGCCCCTGGCAAGCTGCTGCTCGAGTTCTACGCTGACTCGACGGCGGCCGCCGACAACACCGCGCTGAGCGGTGCGCAGTCGGCCGTCACGGTCAAGGTCAACACGCAACTGATTCTGTTCCCGGTCGACAACGACACCCGCGACAACGTGGAAGAGCCGTATCACACCGTCACGGTCGCGGACTACGTCCTGCACGATCAGAACGAGAATCGCCGTTCGTTCACGTCGAACCACTGCGTGGCCTGCTATGACAATCGCTTCCTGTCGGCCATTCACCCCATCTTCACGCGGTTCTTCCTGCAGCATGACAAGGGCAAGGCCCGCATCGATACCAAGGCCAACTCGTCGGCTTGCGGCGACGTCGACTGCGACGGCGGGACTGACCTGTCGGTCAACACGGCCCTGCTGGGCGTGTCGGTGAAGGTGCTGACGTTCGTCGACAACGGCGGTATCGCCGAAGCCGGTTCCTCGCTGGTCGGTCAGGAGACCGAGGCCGGCTGGGTCCGCTTCGAGATTCCGGACGGCGGCGGCGAAATCATTGACGGCAAGACGATTCAGGGCACGATCAACGGCACCACCAACCTGGGTGGCGGCCGCAAGCTCGGTGGCAAGTAATTTGCTCCCGGAGTTGATCACCTGATGTGACTCAACTCAGTGCAGACTGAACCAAGCGGGGCGGGCAGGTTAATCCTGTCCGCCCCGACTTTTTGTCGGACTCCGGCGGCGCCGCAGCCGCCGCGCGACGCACTCACCCGCCGAGCAGGTCGACGAATCCCTCGATGTCGAATCCGGTCACAAAGCCATCGTCGTTGATATCCACGTTGTAGACCCCGCAGGCTTGCCGATAGGTGGTGGCGTACTTGTCTGGATCGGTCAGGGCCAGAACGAACGCCTCGATGTCGAAGCCGTCGACCGCGCCGTCGCAGTTGGCGTCGCCCTTGAGCACGTGAGTCCGCAGAATCTCGAGCGCGTCGATGTCGGCGTAGCCCGCGAGCAGAAAGCCGAGGTCCTCGCGCTCCACCAGACGCGTGACGCAGATTCCGCCGCCGCCGCGGTAGACCATGAAGACGTCGGCGGCGTGGCCGTCAAGCGCGAAGCGATACGGGCTGCCGGCCGTGGTCAGCGAGGGACTGCCGGCCTTCAGGCTGAGCAGGACAGCGTCGCCGACGCTCCAGAGGCCGTTGTTGTCGGCATCGAAAACCACCAGACCATCAACTTCGTCGAAGCTGCTGAGCAGGCCAAGATCGATGCGCGTGGCGTAGACCGGCGGGAAGTCGCCGGCGGTGGGGGCTTGCGTGCCGGCGGGCAGATAGAAGATGAACCCGCCGTAACTCGTGCGGCTGTCCTCGGTGACGGAGAAGTAGATGGCGCGATCGAGCTTGTCATCGTTGTCGGCGTCGAAGGTCTGAAAATCGAGCGCGTCGAGATTGTCGAGGTCGTCGGGATCGTCGCCGCCGAAGGCCACGTCGTCGGCGAGCGTCGGGACCAGGTCGAGCGACTTCTGGCCGCGGTAGAGGTCGTTGCCGATGGTGCCGTCGTCGCCGTGCGGCCCGCAAGGCGGCATGGGGTGGTAGCAGCCGGCGCTGATGAAGAGGTCGGCGGGCTGCTGGTGCAGGATGTGCTGCTCACCGACGCTCCAGCCGGCGTCGTCGTCGCCGGGGCGGACGCTGAAGACGATCTTGAACGCCTCCGTCGGACCGACCCCGATGGAACCGTGGTTGCTGCTGATGGCGTCGATGTCGATCGGCGCGAATGGGCCGCGAAACAGCGAGCCAGGCATGTTCACCGTTGGTCCGTCGCCCGCGGCGATGTCCTCCCCCGGAGAGGTCGGGTTGATCATCAGCAGGTCGTCGGAGCGATGGACGTCGGCGACGTAGGTGTCGACCGTCGGGGAGGTGCGGTCGAGCGAATAGGTCTGCGCCGCCGCGGCACCCGTCACGGCAAGAATTCCACAAACGGCCGAGAGCTTTGAACGCGCGTACATGATCTGTCTCCTGAATTCGTTTTCAGCGGCCGAGCAGGGCTGTCGCGTCCGCACGGACGAGCGGGCCCGCTTGCCGCCGCTGCTGGTGAACGCGAGAATGCGGCGCGGAACGGATCAGAAATCCATCTCCCAGCGTGGTGCGGTGTGAAGGGCGATGCGCCAGCGGATGTGACGCAGTTGCTGATCGCGCTGAGCGACGGCGCCGCCGACGCCATGGAGCAGCTCGTGCCGCTGGTGTACGACGAGCTGCGCGGCCTGGCGCAGCGTGTGCTGCGGAACGAGCGGCCCGACCGCACGCTCGGGGCCACGGCGCTGGTGAACGAAGCCTACCTGCGCCTCATCGATCAGAAACGCGTCCGCTGGCAGCACCGCGCCCACTTTCTGGCCGTCGCCGCACGGCTCATGCGCCGCATCCTGGTCGATCATGCCCGTGCCCGGCGGACCGCGAAGCGCGGCGGCGGGCAAGCCCGCGTGCCGCTCGACGACGCGGTGGTGGTCGCGGAGCAGCAATCGGGCGACCTGCTGGCGCTTGACGAAGCCATGACGCGCCTGGCGGCACTCGATCCGCCCCAGGCCCGCGTCGTCGAGCTGCGGTTCTTCGGCGGGTTGACCGTTGAGGAGACGGCCGAAGTCGTTGGCACGTCGCCGGCGACGGTGAAGCGCGAATGGACGCTGGCCAAGGCCTGGCTGAGGCGCGAAGTGGAACAGGCCGACACGTCCGGCGGGACGAGCCAGGGGTAGGACCTGGAGGGCGACGCGGGTGAGAATCCGCGAGGATTTTCTGAGCCGGGTGTGGCGGCGCCGACGCGTATGGAGTCGGTGAAGCGATGGACTCCGAACGCTGGCTGCGAGTCAAGGACCTGTTTCACGCCGCCCTGAGCTGCGAGCCGCAGTCGCGCGGCGCGTATCTGTTGAGCGCCTGCGGCGACGACATGGCGCTGCGCCGCGAGGTAGAATCACTTCTGGGCTCGCACGAGCGTGCGTCGAGCTTCATCGAGCTGACGGCGGCGGAGGAGGGGAACCGTGGCGCGGCTTGGGAGGGGCGACGGGCGTCGGCGGCGCTGATCGGCCGGCGGCTGGGGCCGTACCGTCTGACAGATGAACTGGGTACGGGCGGGATGGGGGTGGTGTATCGCGCGGTCCGGGCCGACGAGGCCTACCAGCAGGCGGTAGCCGTCAAGATCATTCGCGAAGCCGGTGGTGTGCACGCCGCCGGGCTGAGCGAGGCGCTGCGGCGGCGATTCCGCGTCGAGCGGCAACTGCTGGCGGACCTGGATCATCCGAGCATCGTGCGGCTGCTCGATGGCGGGACGACCGACGACGGCGTCACGTACCTGGTGATGGAGTGCATCGCCGGGACGCCGATCGACCGCTACTGCGAGTCGCGGGATTTGTCGCTCCGGGCGCGGGTGGAGCTGTTCTGCAAGGTTTGTGACGCGGTGCATTACGCGCATCAGCACCTGGTCGTGCATCGCGACCTGAAGCCGGGCAACATTCTGGTGACCGACGAGGGCGTTCCGAAACTGCTGGATTTCGGCATTGCCAAGCTGGTGGAGCCGTCGGCGGTGTCGGAGGAAGCGACGACGTCGCCGCTGCTGATGACGCCGGCCTACGCCAGCCCGGAGCAGTTTCAGAGCCGGGCGGTCACGACCGCCAGCGATGTTTATGCGCTTTGTGTGGTTCTGTACGAGCTGCTGTGCGGCCGGCGGCCGTATTCGCTGGAAGGGTTGGCGATTCACGAGGCGGCTCGCGTCATCTGCGAGGAGACGCCTGTTCCGCCCAGCGCCGCGCGGGCCGGCGAGCCGGGCGCGCCGCTACGCCGCACGCAGCTCGTCGGAGACCTCGACGCGATCGTGATGAAAGGGCTGGCCAAGGAACCGCGGCGGCGCTACGCGTCGGCCGAGCAACTGGCCGACGATCTGCGGCGGTATCTGGACGGCCGGCCGGTCCTGGCGCGGCCCGACACGCTGCTGTACCGTGGCGCGAAATTCGTCCGACGACACCGGCTTGCCACGGCCGCCGTTCTGCTGGCGATGCTGGGGATCGCGGGCGGCAGCGCGGCGGCGCTGTGGCAGGCGCAGCAGGCCCGCGCGGCGCGTGACGCGGCGGAAGAGTCGCGCCGCCTCGCCGAGAAAAAGACGGAGACCGCCGAGCGTATCAGCACGTTCCTGCAGGACATCCTGGGGGCCGCGACGCCGGGCTTTGCGCGCGGCAGAGACACGGCGGTGCTGAGCGACCTGCTCGAGCAGACCAACCGGAAGATCGACACGCAATTGGCGGATCAGCCCGAGGTGGCGGCAGCGGTTCATGATGTCATCGGCCGCACGTACCAGAGCCTGGGCAAGCTCGACACGGCCGAACGGCACCTGCGCGCCGCGCTCGAGCTGCGCCGCCAACGGCTTGGCGACGATCACGCCGATACGGTCACGAGCGTGACGCACTTGACGAAGCTGATGTTCGCGCGCGGCGACCTGAAGGGCGCCGAGCCGCTCGTGCGTGAGACGCTCACCCGGCAGAAGCGGCTGCTGGGCGAGGAACACGTCGACGTGGCGACGACGCTGAACAACCTGGCGTCGCTGCTGTATTCGGACGGGCAGTTGGATGAGGCGGCGGCGCTCTTTCGCGACGCGCTGGCGATGCGCGCGCGGCTGCTGGGCCGGCGTCACCGGCACGTCGCGCAGAGTCTTAACAACCTCGCGACCGTGCTGAAGGCGCAGCGCGCGTATGACGCCGCGGAGCCCATGCTGCGCGAGGCGCTGACGCTGAATCGCGAGTTGCTGGGAAACGATCATCCTGAGACCGCGCAGTCGTGCAACAACCTGGCCGCACTGTGGTGGGAGATGGGGCGGTTCGACGACGCCGAGCCGCTCTACCGCGAAACACTCGCGCTGCGCGAGCGTTTGCTGGGCGCGCGGCACCCGGACGTGGCGGAGAGTCTCTCAAACCTGGGTGTCATGGCGCACACCCGCGGCCGCGACGCCGAGGCCGAGCCGCTGCTGCGGCGTGCCCTGGAGATTCGTCGTGAGGCGCTGGGCGCATCGCACGCGCTGGTCGCCGGCACATTGGGCAATCTCGCGTCGGTCGTGCAGGCGCAGGGACGGCTGGACGAGGCCGCCGAGCTGTTTGAGCAGGCGCTGCGCGTTCATCGCGAGCAGTTTGGCGACGCCCACGCGCTGGTGGCCAGCGACCGGCACAACCTGGGCGTGCTGGCGCAGCTGTGCGGGCGGCTCGAAGACGCCGATGCGCAGCTCACAGCGGCGCTTGAGATCCGCCGCGCGTTGTTCGGCGAGCGGCATCTCGACGTGGCGGAGAGTCTGACGGCGCTGGCGGCACTGGAGTCCGAGCGCGGCGAGGCGGACGAGGCGCGACAGCATTACGAAGCCGCCTTGGAGATTGAGCGCGAACTGGGCGGCGGACATCCGCGGATCGCGGTCAGCCTCGCGGGGCTGGGCAAGGTGCTCATGCAGGGTGGGGAGATCGCGCCGGCCGAGGCGCGGCTGCGCGAGGCGCTAACGGTTCGCGAAGGCGCATATCCAGCGGATCACCCGGAAGTGGCCCACTCGCGGGCGCTGCTCGGCGAGTTGCTGATACTGAGCGGCCGCGCGGCGGAGGGCGAGCCACTTCTGCGCGCGGCGCTCGACGTGCTCGTGCAACGCACGCCCACGGCGTGGCCGACGGCGCGGACGCGCTCGCTGCTGGGCGCGTGCCTGGCGGCACAGCAGCGCTTCGACGAGGCCGCGCCGGCGCTGCTGGAGGCCGACGCGGCGCTCGCCGCGGTCCGCGGGCCGCGCGATCCGCTGCGGATCGAGTCGCTCCAGCGGCTGGTCGATCTGTATGAGGGCTGGGGGCAGCCGGATGAGGCGGAGCGCTGGCGGGAGGCGCTGGCGCAGCACGGCGAGGAGTAGCGGCGGCGGCAGGTCGCAACGGCGCGGCCGGCTTCGGACTTTTCTGGTCGGGTGGGGCGAGTTTTCAGCCCGCCCACGCAGGCTAGGAGACACAGGCTAATAGTCTGTGCCACACAGGCTAGGAGACACAGGCTAATAGCCTGTGCCACACAGGCTAGGAGACACAGGCTAATAGCCTGTGCCACACAGGCATAGGAGACACAGGCTAATAGAATGTGTTTCACAGGATAGGAGCCCACCCCTCGACTTTGGCCTTTCGAGTAGGGCGGGGCGGGTTTTCAACCCGCCTCGGCAGGTCGCAACGGCGCGACCTGCCCGACCTGTCTGCCCTATCGGTCGGCTCTACGTCGGCTATGTTCGGGCCCGGCCGACCACGCGGACAAGAACGTGGACCGGGCCGGAGACGCGGCCGCTTTCGGCGAAGTTGGCGAGCCGCTCGCGCATTCCGAGCGTCACCTCCAGACCCTTCGCCAGAAGGAGCGTTCCGTCGTTCATACGCACGTCCTGCGCCAGCAGCATGTGGTTGGCGAGTTCCGAAATCGGCAGCAGGCGGGGCTCGTAGCGCTCCTCGACGTTCAGCACGCTTTCCAGCGCCGCCAGCAGCGCCGCGTCGTGCGGCTCGGGCGAGGCGCGCAGCTGGGCCACGACGTCCCGGTCGCTGAGTCCGCGGCTCCGCAGGCGGTCGACCTCGAGCGTCAGCCGCAGCACGCGCGACTCCACCGGGGCTTCGGCCGCGACGTCGGCCTGACGCGCCACGATTCTCGCGACCGGCTCCAACCGCGGAATGTGCGACAGCAGCCGCGCTCCCAGCTCCGGCGCCCGACCCAGCGCGCGACACTCGGACTCGCTCAGTGACTCACCGCCGTAAGCCCTTTCCAGAATCGCGGGCGGGACGGCGATGCAACCAATCTGCGAGAGCAATGCGGCCAGCTCGATCTGCCAGACGTTGGCGAGCTTGAGCTCCGCGGCCAGCGCGAGCACGAGCTTCGCGATGCGCGTCGCGCAGCCGAACGCGGTCGGACAGGCCAGCGACATCAGCTCGCAGAGCACCTTGACCGCCCCGCGCAGCGTCTGCTCCAGCAACACACGCTCCGACTCGATCAGCTCGAATTGCCGCAGGCCGTCGTCGAGGGCGGCGACAAGCCGCTCGGGCGGGCAAGGCTTGGTCAGGAACCGGAACACGTTGCCGTTGTTGACCGCTTCCATCGCGACCGAGAGCTCGGCGCAGCCGGTCAACATCATGCGGACCGTATTCGGCGAGGCGGTGCGGACGTGCGATAGAAACGTGACGCCGTCCATGCCCGGCATGTGCATGTCCGTCAGCACGACCGCGTACGAGCGGCCCTGGCGGATCCACTCCAGCGCTTCGTCGTAGCGGGTGGTGGCGTCGAGATCGAAGCGGCGTCGCAGGTGCCGGCCAATGCCTTCAAGCACCTTCGATTCGTCGTCGACGCACAGGATTCGCCGCGTCACGCCCGCGCCTCCTGCTGCGCCTGCTGATCGGCGAGCGCCGCCCAGGCCGCGACGCGCTGCACCTTGCCGATCCGCTCCAGGTGAGCCTGGTCGAGCGCGGCCTCGGCCGGGCGGTCGCCGCGGCGATCAAGCGCGTCGGCCACGTACACCGCCGTGAGCGGGCCGAACGCCGGGTCCGGCAGCCGCTCCGGCTGATGATGCAAAGCGACGGCCTCGACGATCGAGTCGGAGAAACCCCACAACCCATAGAGATAAGCCGCGACTTCGGCGTGCGTCACGCCGAAAACGCGCTGCTCGGCGCTGGCCGCGGATTCCGATGCCTCGCGCGCGCTCACGCTGGCGTAGAGCTGGGGGTGCGATTGGGCCAGGACCAGCTTGCCGGCGTCGTGCAGCAGCCCGGCCAGGAAGGCGTGATCGGCCAACAATCGATCCGCTTGCTCGGTCTTGCAGATCGCGCGGGCCAGCGTCGCGACGCGCAGGCTGTGCGCCGCGATCGCCTCGATGTTCGCTTCGCACAGGCCCGAAAAGTGCTGAAAGAGCTGAAGCGAGAGCACCAGCGACGAGATTGTCTCGGTGCCCAGGAGCTTGGCCGCGTCGACCGGGCTGGCCACGTGGCGCCGAAGACCGAAAAAGGCCGAATTCACGACGTGCAGGACCTTGGTCGTCATGGCGAGGTCCTGCACGATGATCGCGCCGATGTGATTGATGGACGGCTCCGCGGCGCGCAGCTCGTCCTGAATCCGCAGGTAGGGCTCGGGCAGGCACGGCAGCGCCTCCAGACTGGCGATGACCTGTTCGAGAGCGTCGCTATGCAGCAGGGCCCGCAGGCCGACGGCGCGCTGTACCGTCTGGCGGAGCACGTCGGGCTCGCACGGCTTGGCGAGAAACTGGTGCGCCGGCCCGACCGAGCGCAGGATCATGCCGCGGTCGCAGTCGCCCGAGAGCATGACACGTGCGATGCGCGGGTGTCGCTCTCGGACGGCGCTGAGCAGCGCGGCGCCGTCCATGCCTGGCATGCGCAGGTCGGAGACGACCATGTCAAACGGGGCGCGCTCCAGCTCGGCCAGCGCCGCCGCCCCGCTCTCGACGAACGTCAGCTCCCACGCGTGCCGCTGCTCGCGGAGCATGCGTCGCAGCCCGTCGAGCACGCGCGGTTCGTCGTCGACGAAGAGGATTCTCACGGACATGGGGCATCCTCGCCGCCGGGCCCGCCACCCGGGTCAGTCCAACGGACCTGCACCGCGCGCAGCGTCGGAAGCGCAGCCTGAAACGCTGCGACGACCGCGGGGTCGAACTGCCGTCCGCCGGCCTGGACGATCATTCCGGCGGCCGTCGTCAGGTCGCAGGCGGGCTTGTAGGGCCGCACCGAGCAGAGCGCGTCGAAGACGTCGGCGACGGCGACGATGCGGGCTTCGAGCGGAATCTGCTCGCCGGCGATGCGGTCCGGATAGCCGTGGCCGTCCCAGTGTTCGTGATGGCTGCGGGCGACACGGGCCGCCATCTCGAGGACCGGGTTTTCGACGCCGTCGATGGCGGCGCCCAGCGTTTCGTGCGTGGCGTCGAGCAGGCGCGAGCGATCGCGCAGGATCGCCGCTCCGATCAGGCAGTGCCGCTGCATGTCGGCCCGCTCCTGCTCGCTGAGCGGCCCGCGCTTCCTCAGGATGGCGTCGGGAACGCCCAGCTTGCCGATGTCGTGCAGCGGCGCCGCCAGCAACAGGTCGCGGGCGACGTCGGGCGGCACTCCCAGCGCGACCGCCAGGTGGTGGCTGAACCATCCCACGCGCATGACGTGGTAGCCGGTCTGCTCGTCGCGCAGCTCGCCGGCCTTCGCCAGCCGCCAGACGATCTCGCGCTTCGATTCCTCCAGCTCGGCAGTCCGCTCGCGGACGCGCTCTTCCAGGCGCGTGTTGCTTTCGCGCAGCGCGTCCTGATACGACTTGAGCCGCAGCGCGCCGCGCAGCCGCGCCAGCAGGTCCTCGCGCTCCACGGGCTTGTTGAGCAGATCGGTCGCGTCGGAGTCCAGCGCCCGCCGCTTCAGGTCCGTCTCCTGCCGGCCGGTCAGGAAGATGACGGGCAGGCGCTCCCCCGCCGCGGTGGCGCGGATCGCCGAGAGCAGCTCGAAGCCGTTCATGCCGGGCATGTCGACGTCGCTGACCAGCACGTCGATCTCATCGCGCGAGGCCTGCGCGAGCACGGCGGCCGGGTCGCTGGAGAAGTCGAACGCGCACCACCCGCTCTCACGCCTCAGCAGGCGGCGCAGGCCGTCGAGCACGCTGGGCTCATCGTCAAGAAACTGCACGCGCGGCAGCCGCTCGCTCATGAGGCGGCCTCCTGCGGCTCCGGCTGCTTGCACGGCAGGCGCAGGATGAACGTCGTGCCCTGGCCGACCTGCGTCTCAAACGTGAGGCTTCCGCGGTGCTTCTCGACGATGACCGCCCGCGCCACGGCCAGCCCCTGCCCCGTCCCGCGCCCCACGCCCTTGGTGGTGAAGAAGTGCTCGAAGATGCGTTCGCGATGCTGCGGCGGAATCCCGCAGCCCGTGTCGGCCACGCGGATTTCCGCGTGCTCAGACGCGGCGCGGGTCGAGATCGTGATCGTGCCCTTCCGGCCCGACTCCCGCCCGACGGCGTCCTCGATGGCGTGCGCGGCGTTCACGACCAGGTTCAGAATCACCTGGTTAAACTCCCCCAGCGAAACCTGCACGGGCGGCAGTGCCGGATCGAGGTCGAGCACCAGATCGGCCACGTACTTCCACTCGTTCCGCGCCACGGTCACCGTGCTTTCGATAGCGCGGTTCAGATCGGCGGAGTTCAGCTCGTCGCGGGCCGGGTGCGAATAGTCCTTCATCGCGCGGACGATCCGCGTCACGTGCGCCAGCCCCTCCAGCGACTGCTCGATCGCCTTGGGAATCTCCCGCCGCGCGAATTCGTAGTCCAGCACTTGAAGCGCGGCACGCAGCTCCGCGGCGCGCGGCGACGGCTCCGCCTGGGCCGGGGTCCCCTTCAGCTCGTCGGCCACGCGATCGACGATCTCAAGCAGTGACAGGCACGTCTCCTTCAGGAAACGCACGTTGTCGTTGATGAACTGCGTCGGCGTGTTGATTTCGTGGGCGATGCCGGCGGCCAGGCGTCCGATCGATTCGAGTTTCTGCGCCTGCGTCAATTGCGTCAGCAGCGCTTCGCGTTCGGCCATGCCGGCTTTCAGGGCCGCCGTGCGCTCGGTCACGGTGTCCTCAACGCGCAGCTTCTCAGCCTCGAGCGTGGCCTGCTTGTGCGCCAGCTCGCGCATGTCGCGCACGCCGACGACGCAACTGTAAATCAGAAACGTGTCCTCGAACGCCACCCATGCCGTGTGTTCCAGGACCCGCGCCAAACCGGCGCCAGCCTGACCGAAGACCGACTCCGGCCACCAGGCTCCACGCAGCGCGTGGTCGAACGCTACGACCAGCGTCGCGGGAATGAGCACGCGCCAATCACGATAGAATCCCAGAAACGCCAGCGAACCAAAGACGTGGAAATGCGTCTCGATCCGGCCCCCCGAAAGATGAATGAACAGGGCGGAGAAGAGCATCTGACTGATCGCAATTACGTGCCGGGTCAGCACGCCGCCCGGCGCTTCCAGAACGAGAATCAGCGGCACGACTGTCAGCACGCCGCCAAGCCACGTCGCCAAATGGACGTGCAAGTGCACCGCGCGGGTCGCGCCCGACCACGCATACGGCGACAAGGCCAGTGCCACGCCGACGCCGCACAGCCATTGCAGCAGCAGCAGCCCGGCGAAGAGCCGGTCGGCGCGGGCGCGCAGCTCTCCCAAACGTTCGCGCAGCAGACACGCCTGGCGCCGTGCGATCGATTCGTCCAGGTTTGCGGCGGCGGCATGCATCGGCTTCACTCCCCGCCCGTCAAGGAGCAGCCGAAAACCGGCCTGGGAATCGTCACCCGCTCGCCGGCGATGGCCCGACGCAGCACTTCGGCTCCGACGCCCTGCCCGCTCATCCCGCGCGCTTCAGTCATGCCGCCCCAGTAGAGCACATGCCCGGCGGGTGAGTAGAGCGCGACCAGGCCGGAAGTCTTCGCGCCGAAGGCCCGCGTCACGGCGGCGTCCGAGTCGTGCATCACCGTACACGAAGGAAGCGCCGCGGCCGCCGCCAGCAACGCGGCGGCGCGCCAGTCGGGATCGCGGCGCGACGGATCACATGCGATGACGAAGGTCTGGACGGTGTCGCCGCACGTGCGGAGGACACGATCGAGCGTTTCAATCGTCGCGCGGGTGCAGGGGCAGCGCGGGTGCACGAACACCAGAAGCGTGAGGTGCGTGGCGCTGCGTTGTAGCGAAACGTCGTTGGGCCACGCGCACGGCGCTGCGCCGGGGCCGGGGGTTCGCTCATAGCGCGCCGCCATGACGCGCGCCGCTACGATCGCCGCAAGCCACACAACGACGAGCGCGATGAACCCGAGCGTGCGGCTGTTTCTGAAAGCGTTTACAGGGTGGGGATTTCTGTGTTTCTGTTGTGTGTCGTCTTCAGCTCGCCCGTGAACCGCGCACGGAACGGTCATTGGCAACTTCACATCCATCGATGATCCCCCGCGCACCGCGCTGGCGCATCCGTCAGTCGCGGCGAGGCCATGCTCGCAGACAATCGGCCCGTGCGCGCCCGCCGCTCGCAACACTGGGAAACATCGGCGCCGCGTTGTCCGCATTACATACGTAAGTTCACGTAAGAGATCAATTCGCACTCCACGCTGTTCGAATGAGAGGTGAATGCCGCATATCGACAACGCGGTAATTTGTCGATCTAAGATGAGATACGTACGCGGGCGCTGATCACCGACAACCTCGGGCGAGTGCATGTCCACAGGGCGCGATCAACGGCAAACCGAACCGGGCTCCGTTGAGCGTACACCTGCATTCCCCAGTGATGCGTTCGATCATCTCGTCAGCCAGATCGACGACGTCTTCTGGCTTTACGACTGCCAGCGCGAGCGCGTCGATTACGTCAGCCCGGCGTACGACCGCGTCTGGGGGCGAAGCGCCGCGCGCCTGCTGGCTGATCCACTGGACGGCCTCAACAACGCCGTCGTCGCCGAGCACCGGGAGGAGGTGCGGCGGGCGTTCCTGGCTGGCCTTGAAAGCGGCCGATTCGAGGCGAAGTATCGCATCCGCCTGCCCGACGGCAGCGAGCGCTGGATTCATGATCGCGGTTTTCCGATCCGCGATCCGCAGGGGCGCGTGGTGCACTTCGCGGGCGTGGCGCGCGACTTCACGGAGCGCAAGCTGACGCAGGATCGGCTGCGCGAGTCGGAGGCCTTTCTGCGAGCCACGCTCGACGCGCTGCCGGCGCACATCGCCATCGTCGACCCGCAGGGAGTCATCCTCGCGGTCAACCGGTCCTGGCGCCAGTTTGCCGAGTGCAACGGCTTGGCCGCGCCGGACCACGCCGTCGGGCTGAATTATCTGAAGGTCTGCGACGACGCCGTCGGGCCCGACGCGGCGGTGGCCCGCGAGGTGGCGCGCGGCATGCGCGGCGTGCTGGATGGCAGCCAGAGTGAGTTGATGGTGAGCTACCCCTGCGACAGCCCCGACGAGCGGCGCTGGTTTGAGCTGCGCGTGGCGCGCTTTGAAACCAATCGCTGCCCGCTGCTGGTCGCGATTCACCTGGACGTGACGGCCCGGCGGCGGGCCGAGGAGCAGGCCGTGCGTCAGCAGGCCGAGCTGGCGCACGTCGCACGCGTCGCCACCATCGGAGAAATGGCCGCGGGCATCGCCCACGAGCTGAATCAGCCGCTGTCCGCCATCGCCAACTACGCCGAAGGCTGCCTGGACCGTGTCGGCGACGACCGCCGGCCGCGGAGCGACCTCGTCGACGCGCTGGTTCACATTCGCAACCTGGCGCAATCGTCGGGCGCGATCATCCGCCGCCTGCGCTCCGCGGCTCGCAAGTCGGAGCCGCGGCGTTCGTCGATCTGCCTGAACGCGGCCGTGCGCGAGACGGTCGAGTTGGTCCGCTACGAGCTGGAGACCGACGGCGTCGTGCTGGAAATGCAACTCGCCGATCATCTGCCCGTCGTACAGGGCGACGCCGTCCAGATTCAGCAGGTGCTGCTGAACCTGCTGCTCAACGCGCAGTCGGCCGTCAGGCACCGCGAGCAGCCGCGCCTCACGATCGCCACCCGCTCGGGAAAGAACGACGTGCGCGTCTCGGTCGTCGATAATGGCCCGGGGTTCGGGGCCGTCGCACCCGACCGCATGTTCGAGTCCTTCTACAGCAGCAAACCCGACGGCCTGGGCCTCGGGCTGGCCATCAGCCGCTCGATTGTCGAGGCCCACGGCGGGTCCATCTGGGCGGAGCGCGTCGACGGCTGCTCCTTCTTCCACTTCACGGTCCCCTATTCGCGACCCGACATCGCATCGGGTCCGCCGCCCGGAGTATCTGAAACGGGCCGCAGACTCGGGCCGGCGCAACACAAGGAGGCGACGGCGTGAACGATACCAGGCTCATCCGCGTGGTCGACGACGACCCCGAGCTGCGCCGCTCGCTCGGCTGGATGCTCGGGGGCGCCGGGCTCGCCGCCGAACTCTACACCTCGGCCGAACAGTTCCTGGAACGCGACGACCTGCACCGCAGCGGTTGCGTCCTGGTCGACGTACGCATGCCGCACATGGACGGACTGGAGCTTCAGCGGCGTATCCGGCGGAGAGGCAGCCAGTTGCCGGTGGTCGTCATGTCGGGGCACGCCGACGTACCGACCGCGGTCCATGCCATGGAAGAGGGAGCATTGTCGTTTCTTGAGAAACCGTTCACCAAGGACGAGCTGCTGGGTGTGCTGGGCCGGGCGCTGCAGCGGGCCGACGAGCTGGTGCAGCGCGAAGCGGCGCACCGCGCCGACCTGGCGCGCATCGCCGATCTCACGCCGCGCGAGCTGGAAGTCATGCGATTGGTGGTCGGCGGCGAGCTGACCAAGCGGATCGCGCAGCAGCTCGGGATCAGCGAGCGGACCGTGGACAAGCACCGCGAGCGGATTCTGGCCAAGACGGGCGCCGAATCGTGGGCCGGGCTCACGCTGCTCGCCGCGCGGCTCGAGCTGGTGTCCGGCCAGCCCGTCGAGGCGCTCGCGACCGCATAGTCGCGCCCGCCGCGCCGCGGCGTACGTAGGATTCCCTACGGACAACGGGCCGCGCGTTTCCGACACTTCATTCGGACGAATCTCGAACGTCTCTGCGGACCAAGGGGGAGTGATCGCCATGACAACCGGCGTCGAGAGCGCGAGGGCGGCATTCGCCGTTCCGTTGACGACTGCGACACCCCGGACGGCTTCCGCGGCCGGCGGGATCGAAGACCCCGATTCCGCCGAACGCGTCTACTTCAGCCCGCAGGCCGCCGCCCTGCGGCTCGTTCTTGACTCCTGCAAGCTCCAATCCGCGGCGCGCTCTTCCGGCGGACGGCCCGACGAGCACGCAACGAATGACCCCGATCATTCGTCGTCACTCCGCCGAAGCGCGCCGCCCGGTCTGAACGTCCTGGCGTGAGCATCCGTGTGCTGAGCTGTGTAGATGCGTGAAGAAGTGTGTAGAGCAGCCGTCCCGGCTGCACTGCCGATCCAGCCGTCCCGGCTGCACTGCCGATCGAGCCGTCCCGGCTGCACTCCCGATCCCTCGCGTGCGCCTGCACTCCCGATCACGCGCTTGCATTCTGCATTCTGCATTCTTCACTCTGCATTGCCGTTACCGCAGCCGCCGCGCTTGCCCTCCCGTTTCACGCGCGTGCATTCTGCATCCTGCATTCTTCATTCTGCATTGCCGTTCAAGGGCTGGTCAGCAGCTCGACGAAGCCGTCGATGTCCAGCCCGTTGACCGAGCCGTCCGCGTTCACGTCGCACGTGACCTGCGTGCACCACGCCACGTCGAGTTGATACTGGACCGGCGTCGATAGCGCCCGCACGAAATTTTCAACGTCGAACCCGTTGACCGACCCGTCACAATTCGCGTCGCCGGGAATGGCCGTGCTGCGATACACCGCCAGGCCCGAGAGCTCGACCGTCCCCGCGCGGCCCGGGTCGATCTGTGTGCCGACGTCGGCGATCTCGTGCAGCTCGCGCGTCACGAGGTCGAATTCGTACAACTTGGCCGGCACGAATTGCAGCACAAACGCCACCACGCCCGGCGAGCGCTCCAGCAGCCCGATCGGCGCGTCGACGTACACGCTGCTGGCATTGCTCGGCAGTTCGGTCACCGTGTTCGTCACCAGCCCATCGTCCACCAGCGCCGTGCCCACCAGCAGCGTCCGATCGCCTGTGATCGGATCAATCTCCAGCAGGCCGCCGTCCCACGGCGGTCCGGGCAGGCCGATCGCCTCGCCTACCAGAATTCGGCCGTCCGTGACCAACACGGTCCGGAATTGAAGGTTGGCCACCGGTCCGGCGCCGCCCTCGTCGTCACCGAGCATCACCGTGCCGATCTCGACCCCGCCCGACATCATCGGCCGCTCGAACGGCGCCGGCGTCAGCCGGCTGAGAAACGTGCGGTCTCCGCTGGCGACGTCGACCCGGTAGACGCCGGCGCCACTCCACATGCCCACCGCGAATCCGCTCTCGACCACCACCAGCGTGGTTGCGTCGAGCATCCCCATGGCCCGCGGCCGCTTCAGCACCGGCCCGTCGCCCAGCGTGTCACCGGAAACGAGCGTCGTCGTCTGCGCCCGCAGGTCGTAGAGCAGGATCCGGCCGTTGCCGGTCGGGCCGGCGAGCCAGCCGTCGGCGGTGACGAACGCGTGCTCGCTATCGATAAACAACGGGTCGCCGCCCTGGTCCCACTCGGGCGCCTCGGTGCCGTTCAGCACCGTCCGCCGGCCGCTGACCACGTCGACCGCCGCCAGCCCGTAGCGCGTCGGCCGCGCGAAGCGACATACCAGCCGCCCGAATTCGTTGATCGCCAGGGCATCGGTGAACGCGTTGCTGAGCACGACGCCCTCGCCGCGCACCAGCCCGCTTGCGTCGCGCAGCTCCAGCCCGCTCAGGAGCGCCCGCAGCTCGCCGCTGGCCGGATCGAGCGCGTACAGCGAGCCATACGTGCGCGAGATCACCAGATAGTCACCGGGCTGCGGCATGTTCGGCGCCGCCGTCAGTCGATAAATCGTCAGATCGACCAGTGTGCCGTCGTCGTCATTCGAGTCCACGGCGCTCACCACCACATCGACCGTGCTTCCGGCCTCGACGCCCATGGCGACGAGGTCGAAGTGCTGGCCGACCGCGTCCTCGGGTGCCAGCGTCACGTCCAGCACGCTGACGCCGTCGACGTAGACCAGCACGCGCACGCCGTCGCCCTCCGCCGCCACGCTCTTGCGGACGTACCCGACCAGCCGCACGCCGTCGCTGTAGGCGGCGCCCGTCTGCCACCGCGCGACGACAAAACCGTCGGCGGCGGGTCGCGGATGCATCAGCATCGATCCGCCTTCCGAGCGCGCCAGTGCGTCGGCGTTAAAACCGTCCGCGTGGTCGAAGCCGGGGCTTTCGAAGAACTGCGCGCTGGCGTCCCATTCCAGATCCGCCAGATTCGCACCGCTGTCGCTGGGGTTCAGTGTCTGCGACGCGAGGTAGTGCCACGTCCCGACGCCGAAAGTGTCCGCAGGCGTCCGCACCTCACCCGCCGCGACGCCCGGCTCAAAGTCCGCCGAAAGGTGCGCGACGACGATCTGGCCGGCGGAAACAGCCGGCGACATTGCCAGAACTCCGATCACGCCCGGCAATAACGTCACAACGCCGGACGCCGCCGCGGCAGTCCGCCGCAGGATGCTTCTGTGCATGATTCCCACTCCCGGTCGATTTCCACGTCGGGGCCGGTCTCGCGTGTGCCCCACCAGGCCGGAAGTATAGCGATCGCGCGCACGTCTTGAAATGAGCGCCGTGGAGTGGGTGCGGCGCGGCACCTCTGTCGAGTCAGCCGGCCGCATGCCGGGGACGATCGGCGCGTGCGGACGCACTCAACTGCTCACCGCCGATCCGGTCAACGCGTCGCGCGACGGCCGAAAACGCGGCGATAATCAAACCCGTGCGGCCGGCTCGCGGGCCGGTTGCGCACGTAAACGACGCCATCGCAGATCAGCCAGCGCGACAGAACCCGCCGGGAGACCACGCGGCGCGTCTCGCGCCAGCCCAGCATCGCGTGCAGAATCCGCGCCGGCATGTTGCTCGCGTACACGAATCCGGACAGCCGGCGATACCCCAGCTCGGCCATCCGCGCAAAACACCGCGCCACCAACTCGCGCGCCCGGCCGCCGCCGCGGAACGGCGGCGCGAGGTAGATCTCGAACACGTACGCGCCGTCCTGTCCCAGCTCGAACTGGTAGCGCTCCACGTGCGGATGCGTCACGCCGCCGCACGTCGCACCGCAATAAAACAGATAACCGACCAGTTCCGCGTCCTGATAACCGAGATACCCGCCATAGCCGATGCGGACGTATTCACGGATGCGTTGCGCCGCGCCGTCGCCATGTCGGGCGCTGAACGCCAACAGCTCGTCGAGGTGATCGGACCGCAGCGGCACGACGTGAATCCGCTTTTCGCGGATCGCGTTCTCGGACTCGGTGATGACCTTTTCGATCAGAATCTCTTCGGCGACCTGGTAGACGCGTTTTCGGACGATTGCCGCCACGCGGCGCAGGGCGCGCGAGACCAGACTGCCACGCGCGTGTCGTCGCCGCTGCTGCGCGGCGGCGGGGCATGGCGCGGGACCGGCGGGCGGGTCAGCGGCGGGTGCGTCGGCGATGCTCGATGGAATCTCGGTTGGCACGATAACTCTTGATTCGGCCGGATGCCGCGCGGGCTTCAACGAGCCGACGGCGTCCGATACTCGCCGGGAGCACGTTGGCCCGATAGACGCGGATTTGCCGCCATCGGCGATAGAAAATGTCGGCCGGCTCCGTGCGGATGGTGAAAAGAGTTCGCACCATTAGACTTGCTGATTCGAGCGGGCCTACGATTCACGACAGGAGACGATGCCGCCGGGGGGCGCGTCGTAGGCCGGCGCGGTTCTCGCGTCGGCGGGGGAAGAAGCCCGATGAAGAGGACGTCGTACATCACAGCGCCGCAGGCGGCAGCGATTCTCGGCATCGAGCTGAGGACGATTTATCGCTACGTGCGCCGCGGCATCCTGCGAGGCGTGAAGCAGGGTCGCTGCTGGCAGTTCGCCAGCACCGACATCGACGCGCTCGCGCGGCGCGAACGGGCGAACGGCGCGGCGGCGCGACCGGCGCTGCGTCTGGTAAGCGGGCCGCAACTGCTGACCGATATTCTCACGAAGGTGCATCACGTCGTGGGCGAGCGCGGCGGGGTGAGCTGCGGGCATGAGCGGCTCTCGTACGCACAGATCAACCGGCTGGCCGAACGCCTGGCGGGCGGGCTGCATCGCATGGGCGTGCGGGCCGGCGAGCGCGTCGTGGTCCTGCTGCCGAACTCGATCGATTTCATCGTCAGTTGCTTTGCGATCTGGAAAGTCCGCGGCATCGTCGTGGCCGACGGCAACAGCATCAAGCCTGGCACGCTGCGGCACATTCTGAACGAGTGCCAGCCGCGGGCCATCATCGCGGACGGCCCGATGGCGCGGCAGGTCGAGGCGCTGCGGGCCGAAGGCGACCTGTGGCGCGTGCTGGTGGGCTGTGCCGAACCGGCCGCGAATCCGCCGCACGCCTGGGAGTATCTCGACCGCATTCTGTCGCTGGACATTGTGCCGCCGGATGAGGCGCTGGACGGCGCTTCGCCCGACGACGTGGTGTCGCTGACGTACACGAGCGGATCGACCGGCATGCCGAAGGGCGTCATGCACACGCACGCGAGCTGGATCGACGGCGCGGAGTTCACACGCGCGCACGCGGGCCTGCGTCCGCTCGACAAGATCGTGATCCCGCTGCCGCTCTATCACGCCTACGCCATGCGGCAGGTGCTGGCCTACATGCTGGCGGGCGCTAGCATCGTGCTGGCCGACGTCTACCAGGCGCTGAAGCTGCTGGACGACGAGAAGCCCACGGCGCTGCTGCTAGTGCCGACGGCGTGCAACATCCTGATTGACCATTTTTCGAACGTGCTGCGCGACGCCGACGGCATGCTGCGCTACGTCGAAATCGGCTCGGCGGCGATGCCTGCCGAACGCCTGGAGCGCCTGCGCCAACTGCTGCCATCAACCGACGTCTACCTGCCCTACGGTCTGACCGAAGCGCGGGTCGGCTTTCTGAAGGCCGGACCCGACGGCCTGCTCAACACGCTGACCGAGGTCGCGCCAGGTCTGGAGCTGCGCGTGCTCGACCACGATGGCCGCCCGGCGAAGCGCGGCGAGACGGGCGAGATCGTGCTGCGCGGCCGCGGGCTGATGCACGGTTATTGGAACTGGTCCGACGCCGACAACGCCGCGATGCGCCGCGACGGCTTCCGCACGGGCGACCTGGCGCGCGTCCAGCGCGACGGGCAGATTTCGCTGGTGGGCCGGATCGACGACGTGCTGAAGATCGGCGGTCGCAAGGTGATACCCAACGAGGTGGAGATGACATTGAACCGGCATCCGGCGGTGATCGAGTCCGCCGCGGTCGCCGTCGCCGACCCGAAAGGGATACTCGAGCACGTCCTGCACGCCTTCGTCGCGTTGCGCGACGGGGCGTCGCCGAGCGAAGCGGAGCTGATGACCCACTGCCGTCAGTACCTGGAGAGCTACAAGCTTCCAGCTCGGATTCACTTTCGCACGTCTTTGCCGAAGTCGCCGGTGGGGAAGATTTTGCGTCGTGCATTGGTCCTGGAATCGATGGTTGGTCACTATGCCACTAACGGAGGGAGTGAAGAATGAAGTGCCTTATCAGCCCTATTTCGCTTGAGGAAGCGGCCGGGATTGTCAACTGCGGTGTCGACATCATTGACGTCAAGAACGTCAAGGAGGGCTCGCTCGGCGCCCAGTTCCCATGGAACACGCGTGAAGTCGTTGAGTTGACGCGGAAGTACAACATCAAGACCAGCGCCACGCTGGGCGATCTGCCGTTCAAGCCCGGCACCGCCGCCCTGGCCGCCTTCGGAGCGGCGAACACGGGCGTCACCTACATCAAGGCCGGCCTGCACGGTCTGAATACGTACGAGCAGGCTTGCGAGATGATGGACGCCGTCCGCAAGGCGGTTCGCATGGTCAGCGCGACGGCCGACGTCGTCGCGTCGGGCTATGCCGATTGGCGTAAGTTCAATGGTCTGAGTGCGTGGGACCTGGTAAAGGCCGCCCGCGACACCAAGTGCGACGTCGTCATGGTCGACACGGCGATCAAGGACGGCAGCACGCTGTTCGACGTCATGTCGTTCAGCGAGATCCAGGACTTCTGCGACCAGGCCAAGGAGGCCAACCTCGTCGTCGCCCTGGCCGGCTCGATCAAGGCCGATCACGCCGAGATGCTCTTCAAGCTCGATCCGCATCTGATCGGCGTCCGCGGCGCGGTCTGCGAGGGCAAGGACCGCTCGACGAAGATCTCGCCGGAGAAGACGCGCTGGTTCTGCGATCTGATCCACACGGGCGCTGCCCAGTATCGCAAGGTGGCGTGAAGTAGACGTGGGGAACAGGGAACAGGGAACAGACAACGGGAGGTCTGAGAGAGAGACGATCGAAACGCACAACTGAGAGAGCAACTGACGCCGGCGCGGGATGTGTGTCCCGCGCCGGCTCTTTGCGCGCCGTGCCTGCTCATGATGCGCCGAATTCGGCTCTCTAGCCGCGCGGCGGCGGCAGCCAGAAACGCCAGGCGGTCTGCTGCGACTTGCCGTCGGCGTTCGACGCGACGGCCGAGTCGGTGAGGACGCGGTCGCACGCGACACATCCCATCCCGATCGCCAGCAGGAACAGGCCCAGCAGCCCGGCTCGACGAGCATTCAAGCGGTTCATCGTGAATCTCCTTGCAGAATTCCAGTGCCGTGCGGCGAAAGCCATCTGCGACCGGGCCCGCACCACGCCGGCCTCCACGCGGGCGACCAGCCCGTTGCCGGTTGCCATCGTCGAAGGAGATGGCGACAATTCGTGCCGACGCCCGTCAGAAATCCGACCGTTTTTCGCAATTCATGGGCCTGGGCCGCCGTGTCGCTCGACGAATCACGCATCATCACGGAGATTCGCGCCGGAAAACGGCCCGCAGCCGATCTATACCCCATCATTCAGGCCGAATTGCGGCGCGTGGCGGGGTGGCTGATGCGCGGGGAGCGTGCGAACCACACGCTCCAGGCCACCGTGCTGGCGGATGAGGCATTCCTGCGTCTGATCGGTGCCGCGGCGGGCTGGACGAGCCCGAAGCACTTCGTCGCGCTCGCGGCCCAGTGCATGCGGCAAATCCTGATCGATCACGCCCGTCACAAGAAAAGAAAGAAACGCGGCGGCGGGAATGATCAGCCGCGGCTCGATGCGGCGCTTGAGGTATTGGAGAAGACGAGCGGCTGGAGCGACTCGGAGGCGCTTGACGCCGCGCTCCGCCGCCTGGGCGAGATTCAACCGCGTGCCGCGCAGGTGGTTCAGATGCGGTTTTTTGGCGAATTGACCATGGAGCAGATCGCCGCGGTGCTGGACTGTTCCACGGCGACGATCGAGCGCGATTGGCGGTATGCGCGCGCGTGGCTGCGGAAGCGCCTGTCGGACGATCATGGCTGATCGTGCCGCCCGTGGCGCCGCCTGGCTGGCGGGCGCGGGAGTCGTCGGGCGGCTGGGATGTCGATGGATACCAACCGCGAATCGAAAGCCGCCGAGATTTTCCGCCGGGCGCTGGACCTTGCAGGCGAGGTCGAGCGTGCTGCTTATCTGCGCGAGGTCTGCCGGGAAGACGCCGAGCTGCTCCGCGCCGTGCAGAGCCTGCTTTCGGCTGACGCCGCGGCGGAAGGAGAAACACGCGGCGCGGTGGGGCCGGTCGGCGGGCCAGCGACGCCGGAGATCGCCGGCGGCTCGAACACGCTGACAGCCGCGGACGGCACGACGCGCGAAACTCCCGGCACGCTGATCGGCCGCTACAAGCTGCTGGAGCGGATCGGCGAGGGCGGGTTCGGCAGCGTCTGGATGGCGGAGCAGCGCGAGCCGGTCAAACGCCGCGTCGCACTCAAAGTCATCAAGCTGGGCATGGACACCCGGCAGGTTGTCGCGCGCTTCGAGGCCGAGCGGCAGGCCCTGGCGCTGATGGACCACCCCAACATCGCCAAGGTGTTCGACGGCGGGGCCACCGACCAGGGCCGGCCCTTCTTCGTCATGGAGCTGGTCCGCGGCGTGCCGATCACCGAATTCTGCGACCACCAGCGGCTGGACACCCGGCGGCGGCTGGAGCTCTTCGCTCAGGTCTGCAACGCCGTGCAGCACGCGCATACCAAGGGGATCATTCACCGCGACATCAAGCCGAGCAACGTGCTGGTAACGCTGCACGACGGCGTTCCGGTGCCCAAGGTGATCGATTTCGGGATCGCCAAGGCGACCAACGCCGAGCTGACCGAAAAGACGCTGTTCACCGAGCACCGCCAGATGATCGGCACGCCGGCGTACATGTCGCCGGAACAGGCCGAAATGAGCGGGCTGGACATCGACACGCGCAGCGACGTGTACTCGCTGGGTGTGCTGCTCTACGAGCTGCTGGCCGGCGCGCCGCCATTCGAGCCCAAGCGGCTGCTGAGCGCCGGGTATGCGGAGATGGTGCGGATCATCCGCGAGGAGGAGCCGCCGAAGCCGTCGCTGCGGTTGTCGTCGCTGGGGCAACGCCTGACGACCGTCGCCCGGAGTCGGCAGGTCGACGCGCACCGCCTGGGCACGCTGCTGCGCGGCGAGATCGACTGGATCGTGATGAAGTGCCTGGAGAAGGACCGCACGCGGCGCTACGAGACGGCGAGCGGCTTGCGCGCGGACGTGGAGCGCTATCTCTCCGGCGAGGCGGTGGTCGCGGCTCCGCCAACCGTCGTTTATCGGCTCCGCACATTCGCCCGGCGACACCGCGCTGCGCTGCTGGTGAGCGCGGCGCTGCTCACCACAATGTTGCTGGGCGTGATCGCTGTGGCGTGGGGGATGATCCGTGCCTGGGACTCCGGGCGGTCGCGACTGGTGGAGCACGCAAGGGGGCACTTGTCCCGGCTGGCGGAGCGTCTCCGTAACACTGACCCGAATACCCGGGCCATTCCGATCGGATCGGGTCCGGAAGGGCAGATCGAGGGCTTGGGGCTGTTTGCCGACTACGCTATTACGAGCCTGATTGAGTCTCGCGATGAAATGACGGCTGCGTACTTCAAGGCCAACGCGGAATCACGCCGTGCCGAGTGGGAACGTGGCAACGCCATGGCTGCTCAGGCGCGTGCCGAAGACGAGGCGGACAGGCTGCGACGCGTCCTGTATGCGCACAGGATCGCGACCGCGCAGCGCGCCCACCGCAGCGGCGAATACATGCGGATGGGCCAGGAGCTGCGCGAGTGCCCGGCCGACCTGCGCGGCTGGGAATGGCGCTATCTGGCACGACTTGCCGACCAGAGCATTGCGACGCTTGTCGCGCCCGCGACGCATATCAGCTGGTGCGCCGACGGGCGGGCCCTGTTCTACTGGTCCGAAGGCACGCTGGGGCGCTGGGACACGGAATCCGGCGAGACGTCGGCTCTGGTGTCCGTTCCGCACTATAACGGCGCGCTGGCGGTTTCGCCGGACGGTCGCTGGGTTGCGCTCGGACGTCCCGCGGGGGAGGACACAGTCATTGCGCTTCTCGACGTGCGTTCGGGGCAGCAGTTCGATCTGGCCGATCACACGCTCGGCGACGTCCGAGCGCTTGCGTTCAGCGCGGACGGCACACGGCTGGTCAGCGCGACTGAGGGAGTCTTTGGAAGGCAAGTCCTCGAAGAACGCTGGACACCCGCCGGAGTGGTGCCGCACCGCGGGAGCAATGCCGGCCGGGCGCCGCCCCGACTCATCGTCTGGCATGTGGCCGCGCGCGCCCGCGCCGTCAGCATTGACGGTGCCGCCGCCACGGAAGGCGTCGCATTCGCCGCGCGCGACCGCTACGTACTGGCCTGGCGCCGCGAGCCGCTTCCGCCGCACCGCATTCGGATATGGGACTCGATGAGCGGAGCGCCGATTGAGCCGCCGAACGACGTGTGCGACTCGCCGCTGCGTCAGGTTGCGGTGGACGCCGAAGTGCCAATCGCGACGGCGCTGTACGACGACGGAACACTCGTGACGTGGGACGTGTCAACCGGCGCGGAGTGTGCCGCGCGGCGGCGCGTCGCCGACGCGCGCGCCGTGGCGGTCAGCGGAAGCCGCAGACGGCTCGCCGTCGTCGATCGCGCCGGCCAACTTTCGATCGTCGATTTCGAGGGTCCCGAAGCTGTCGTGCTACACGGACACCAGCACAGCGCGTCTGGCGTGCAATTCAGTCCGGACGGTCGGCGCGTTGCCACGCTGGCGCTGGACGGCACGGTCAAGCTTTGGACGCCGCAGACTCCGGGGGCGGAGACGACGGTCTATCAGATCAGAACAAGCATGTGCGGCACATCCGTGACCGATCGGCCGCTGGCGAACTGCGTCCTGCTGTGTTCGAGTCTCTTGGACGACGAAGGGCGGGAGTGCCTGGATCAGATCGGCGATCCCGCGCGGCTGAGTCACGTGCCGGAATCAAGCCTCGACGCGTGGCAGGAGCCGCTGGTTGCCTGGAGCACGCAGACGGACTGGCGACCGTCACGAACGGAGTGGAGTCCGCGCGTCAACGACCTATCGCCGCTCGGAGATTGGTTCGCAACGACCGATGAAGACAGTATTCGAATCCACCGCACGCTGGACGGAGCGATCGAGTCGTTGATTCCCGCGTCGTTCGCACAGGATCCGACCTGGAGCCGCGATCAACGCCGCTTCGCATTCTGGGAAGCTGGCTGCATCTGGGTTGGCGACGCCGCCGCCCCGGGCCTGCGCGTTCCCATTTGCGACGCCCCGGAGATGCCGCACTTTGCACTCAGCCCGGACGGCGCGCTGATCGTCGCAGCCGCGGCGAGCGCCGATCGATCGGAACCAGTCGTTCGCTGCTGGAGCACATCGACCGGTCATCCGCGTGGGACGCTGCATCTGCCGTCGGCCGATCTGCCGGGCATCAATCCCGAGCAACTGTGCTTCAGTGGAGACGGGCGGCGGATCGCGTTGGCGTACTCCACGACCGACGGTGTGCGGCGTATCTGCCGACTCGCAACGTGGAACGGTTTGTCGAACGTGCCGCTGGCCGACTGGCCGACCGGCGCAACGGTGGACCATCTGGCGGTGGACGGCGCGGGCACGCGCATTGCAACGGCCGACACGAGCGCCTCGACTGTGACACTTTGGGACGCGGATTTCGGGCTTGAGCTGCTGTCGTTCAGCGTCGCACCTGTGCAGCCGCACGCGGTTGACTTCTCAGCCGACGGCGAGACGCTGCTGGTCCGCGGCGCGAAGCCGTGACGATGCACGGCGGGAGTGCTGACACGGGCTGAGGGCTTTGCGCCGCAAACCCCTCGCTTATGGCAAAAACCAAACTGAGAGACCCACGCGCGCGACCAGCCGCCGCCGCGCCCCGGCCACGCAGCGGGCCCGCCGCGCGCCGGCGATCGTCACTTCCCGCAGTGAATGCACTTGTCCGCTTCGGACGGCGTCATCTTGCCGCACGCCGGACACTTCGACGCCTTCTCCGCTTTCATTTCGCCGCACTTCGGGCACTTGGCCATCAGCCCCGCCCCACGTCCGCCGAGAATCTGCCGCTTCTCCATCATGTTCTCGACGTCGGCGGCGCTCAGCACGAACTCGTTCTTGCACGCGACACAGATCCAGTTCGTGCCCGTCTTGGTGACGTCCGACGACGCGCGGTCCTCGGCCCCGCGCGACGTGACGAACATGTACACCGCGATGCCAACCGCCAGCACCCCGATCACCCCCAGCACAATTTCCCGGGTGGCGGCGCGGCGCGTCACCGCCGCGGACGACAGCAACATTCGATTCATAGCGATGCTCCAGCAGTTCCCTCACCGCGGCGTTCCACGCCGCCGGCCGGGGGACTCGTAACGATTCTATGCGCGGCGCGGCGCGTCAGGGCGGCGCGACGACGTTCAGCCAGTCCTGCGTCAGAAACTCGAAGCGCGCCACGAGCAGCGCCACGCGGCTCATGACCGTGTAGCCGAACCCGGCGCCGAATGAGATCATCAGCGTCCAGATGCCGACCCGCGAGATGGCGCCCACGGCGCCCTTGTGCTCGATCGAGAAGAAGAAATACACGAGGCCGCTGGTCGTCCCCAGGAAGATGACCAGATTGTTGAACGACTTGTAGAACGACTGGTTCAGCGAAAAGGCCGTCCCTTCGTAAACATACAGCGCCAGCGGCTGAAGCGTCGAGGCGATCTGCACGATGAAGTCGCTCTCGATGTGCGCCACCAGCCGCACGCCGGCGGTATATCCGATCACAAACGCCAGCGACCAGCGGCTGATCCACGGACCCTTCGGCATCAGGCGCCACAGCAGCATGATCCCCAGCACCAGCGGGATCAGGTAGAAGACGTTCATCAGTTGCAGCCAGTTGGCGTGCAAACCATCCCCGTGCAGCGCCTCATAGCCGAACAGCCAGTCGAACCATATCTCGGGAACGCCCTTCTCCACCGCCGCGTCCAGGTCCAGACCGGGCAGAATCGTCTGCTTCACCAGCCGCGGAAAGAGCTTGCCGAACAGATTCGGAATCAGTGTCGTCCAGATGCCGACCACCATCCAGTAGGCCGCCGAGATGCCCACGAAGGCGCTCTCCGCCACCTTGTAGATCGGATTGTCGCGGTAGAGAAACGACAGCAGCGCCAGCGTGAAGCACGCCGCCATCCACATCCCCACCGTCCGCGGCAGGTTGAAGGTCGCCCGCAACGGCCGCGCGGCGCGATTCTCTCTCGCCGCCGCGCTGGCCTCGGCCGCCTCCGCGCTGCGGTAATCGCGCAGCGACACTGTCGCCAGCGACCCATCTGGCTTCGGCTCGGCGTAGACCTTCCCCATCTCGCCCCAATACCCGGTTCCGGGCGGGCCCGAGACCGCGCGAAAGCCGACCCACAGTACCGCCGCCAGAAGGATCACGCTCCAGATCGTGCGTTCGGTCTTCATCTCACACTCTCCGCGTGGCGCGGTCGATCGCCATCACGACGTTGCCGAAAATGATCAGCAGCATGATCACGCAATGCGCGATCAGTTGCGGACCCATGCGCTGCATGCCCTTCGTGTAGGCCGCCTTCTTGCCGTACTCCGGGTACTTCTCGATCAGCGCCGCCTCGTACTCGGCCGCCCCCTTGATCGCCCCCAGCAGCCCGAACATCTGCCCCGGGACATACGGATAGAGTCCCGCCGCCTGCACACCCGTGTTGCCGCTGGCCATCGGAATGCTCATCGGCGTCGCGGCGTATTGAATCCACTCCTTGGCGCCCGGGTAGCCGGCGCTGACGTTCAGAATCAGGTCCATGCTGCGGATGTTCACCAGGTCGCGCGTCAGCGGAATCTCGTTGATGTTCGTGCCGAAGTGGTCCGTCGTGTACAGCTCTTTCAGGTTCGAGATCACAACCTTGATCACGCCCTCGTTGCCCGGCTTGTAGCCCAGGTTGACGTAATCCTCGCCATACCGGTACTCGGGGTAGTCGTTCTTGATCACCAGATTGACGGTGTTCTGGATCATGTTCGCCCCGCCCGGCCAGAGCGCCATGAAGTACATCTTGTGCTTCTTCTTGGCACAGTGCCACGTCCAGGCCGTCGCCATCGGCTGAAGCTCCGGCGCGCTGCCCGGGTCATAGTCGAACGGCAGCAGGATCCTCGAACCCTCCGGCATCGAGTCGATGCGGTCAAAGACCGTCTGCACCAGCGGCGTGGCCTTCTCCGGAAACTGCTTGGGAATCAGAATCGGCAGCAGCACCGCCAGCGTCATGAACAGGAAGATGATCCGGCGATCCATCTTCAGCAGCGCTTGCGTCACGCTCATCGCTTACCTCCCGTCCGATCCGAGGTACGAACGGTCGATCGCCAGCAGCACCTTCAGCGACGTCGACGCAATCCCCAGCGCGATCCCGATCATGATCGCCCGCTGCCCCGCCGTGTTCATCACCTGCATGATCCACTGCGTCAGGTGCGGCACGCCGAAGAACGACAGAAAACCGTCGTTCGGCAGAAACCCGGTCACCACGCCGCCGAAGTACGTCCGCCCCAGCAGCACGATGAACGCCGTCCCCAGCAGCAGCACCGACTCCAGGTTCCGCGCCCGAAACGCACGGAACGCCGCCGACGCCACGTAGAACGCCAGCATCGCGAAGGTCGTCTGCACCAGCGGCGTGAAGCCGTACTCGAACGCAAACCAGAAGACGGAACCCGGGTGGATGAAATCGCCCGAGATCCACGGCAGCTTCCGCAATTCGCCCCGCAGCAGCGAACCGACCGCGATCACGTCCTTATCCTTGATCTCGGTCAGATACGCGGTCGCCGCCGCCGGCTGACTGGCGTTGGCCGCCGGCGGCTTGTAGTTCAGGCTCAGTTGCCCCCAGCCGCGGCGGTCAATCGTGATCTCGCCGATCGCACGCCCGGCCAGCGTCACCGCGTGTTTCGAGCCCGGCTCGGCCCCGCGCACGACCACGTCCAGCGTCAGCGCCCCGTCCGCGTCTGCCAGCTTCGCCTCGCCGCGCACTTGGGCCGTGCCCGTCAGCAGACAAGTGAATCCCGGCTTGGCCTTGACGCCGACCTTAAACGTGCCGCAGATCAGCGTCGCCAGGAAGCAAACCACGGTGATCATGCTGTAGGCCCAGCCGGCCTGACCGCGCACGATCTTTTCGCTGTGCGCCCGCAGCAGGTTTCCCCCGCCCAGCACGAACGCCACGGCCGCCAGAATGTCGAAGAAGATGCTGGCGTAATCCGACGCCCAGGCCAGCATCGGCACGAAATGCTGCACCATCATCGTCAGGCCGACCAGCGCCGTGATGAGCAGCGGAATCGATCGTTTCACAAAGCGTTCTCCCGAACGTCAGGCGCCGCCGCCAGCCCGCAGGAAATCGTTCACCAGGAAAAGATAAACGTCGTCCAGCCACGTCGCCTTAATTCTGAGCAATTCCACACCCGTCCCGACGATCACGCCGATCAGCAGAATCGCCAGCGCGAACATCTTGCCCAGGTCCTGACCCTTGAGCGTCCCAAGCTGCGCCGGCTCGCCCGACAAATATGCCGACGCGGCGAAGAATTCCTCCCCCAGCAGCGTGTAGTCGCAGGCCGCCACGAAAAACGGCAACTGCGCCGGCTGCGCCGTGCCGGCGATCTGAATCGCGCCGATCGCGTTGCCCGTCTCGGCCAAGATCAGCGATTCGGCGAAGAACGAACCCATGTAGATGCACGTCGCGGGCTTCTGTCGAACCATGGTGCCGGTCACCGCCGCCACGTAGCCGAACTGTTCGTCGGTCACGTAGTAGATCTTCTTTTCATCGTAAGCATCCGGCCGGCCGGCGTTCATATAGCTGGTCGCGACCGTCTCGCGGGCCGTGGTCATCACCAGCGAGCGGCTGGTAGGCACCTCAAGCTGCGCGTCATGCTCCGCCGCCGTCTGCGCCACCCGTCCCAGGATGATCAGACCCGCCACGGTCTGAATGTCGTTCATGTCCTGAATGCCGGGAATGAAAATGATCGGCCGCCCCATCTCCGTCGCACGCCCCACCGCGTCGTCCACCGCCTCCAGGCCGGCGATCTTGCGGATGTTCATCGGCGCGCCACGCTTGGCAATCTGGATGTACGCCCACACCCCGATGCAGAAGAGCGCCGTGATCAGCAGCAGCCACTGCCGCTGCGGATCGAACCAGTTACCCGCCGCTTTCACGGCCTGCGACTCGACAATCGTCACCCCCTCCGCCCCGTCCGCCACGCGCCGCAGGCGATAGCGATAAACGTGATTCGTTCGGACCGTCGAATCCGCGCCCGCCAACGGCCCCGCCTCAACGCGCGCGATCACCACCCAGTCCGCGTCCGCGACCGCCTTGCCCTGCCGCGAGACCTCCTGCCGCTCCAGCACACGCTTGCCCGCCTCAGCCGCCGGCGGAACGCCGTAAACGATCGCCTTCCCAGCGTCCGCCGGCGCGTCATACACCAGCAGCGGCGGCACCAGGCTGATGAGATGGTCGGCGATCATGCTCAGGTTGCCGTCCAGCTCGTCAACCGCGATCAGCCGCTCCTGGGTGTCGTAGTTATTTGCCAGGAGCACGACGCGCTCGAAGAGGTCCGGCCACGGCACGATCGCCGTGGGCCGATGCGCGCTGACCAGCCGCTGCGCGGCCTTCAGCTCCTTCCGCACCATGCCGATCGCACCCATCCGCGACAGCCCCGCCACCGCCCGCGTCGCCCGCTCGATCGCCGCCTTGTCGCCCGACTTCGTCGCCGCCTCCAGCTCGTCGCGGGCCGCTTTGAGGGCCACACACGCCGCGTTATGGGCCTTGAACGCACGCCACGTGTCCCACGCCGCCCGCTGATCCTCCACCGGAACCGCCCCCGCCGGCTGCGTCGCTGCCTGCCAAGCGCCCGCCAACGGCGAAAAAGCCGCGGCGGCAGCGACGACCAGGATGGTGCTGCCCCATCCGCTCCGAGGCATATGCATTCCTTCTGATGGGTGCGCCGACCGCGCCGGACGACGCCTCAAGACCGCGACGAAACCGCTTCAGATGGACCGGAAACCTCGACTCAACCGTCGCGCCGACGGCTCAATTCGGCGTCTTTGGCTTCCAGCCGCTGACAGATGTACTCGATACTGCCGCGCCGTTCAAGAAACGCCGCCACCGCCCGATACTCCGCCCGCGGGAAAATCAGCTCGGCGATGGGTCCGAAAAACGTCATCGCCTGGCTGCCGATGTAGTTCAGCGGCCGGCTGCACTCCAGCATCATCACCGCCGGCGTCGTCAGCCGCCGCCGCACCAGCTCCTCCACCAGCCGCTCGATCAGCCCGCGCTCCAGCTCCGAGGGCGTCGCCGGCCCCGGCGGATCAACGGCGAACGCGTGCTTCAGCCAGCCGAACATGCTCGCAGACTAACGGCGGCGTCCCGCCAAGAAAAGGGTCCCGCTTCGCCTCGCCGCGGCGGGGTGCGCCGTGTCACGAGTAGCACCCCGCCGCGACTTCAAGGCCTGGTTAGGCAGTCCGAGACTCGCGTTCACCCACGAGTTAGCGGACCCTGTTGACGGGAGCGCGTATCAACCGATAGTCCACTATGATGTTGTTGAGGTATCGCAGCACACGATGCCCAATGGGACTACGGTGCGATATGGCTCTCGAACTAGAACTGAAATTCTACGAGGAGAAGCGCGAAGAGCTGCTCAAGAACCACGAGGGCAAATACGTCCTTATCAAGGGCAGCAAGCTGATTGACGCCTTCGACACTGCCGCAGCCGCATTTGAGGCTGGCGTCGCTCAATTCGGAAGCCAGCCAATCCTGATTAAGCGAGTGGTCCGAGACGAGTCGGTCGATCGCGCTCCGGTTCTTATCTGCGGCTGGTGCAATGCGCAAACATGAAATCTACCACCTGCTCAAGAACGAAGCGGGTGGTTTCTACGATCCCGCAGAGGTCCTGGAATTTCTGGGGGCCGAACTCCAAGCGGTTCTCTCAGTGCCAAAAGCTCTCGCAGAAGCCATGGCGCGAGAGGGCAGAGTCCTACCGCAACCCGTAAACGTCCGCGCGCTGATAGATACCGGATGCACGCGAACCGCCTTCGACAGCGGTATCGCAGCCGCGCTTCAACTACCGCAAACCGGAACCGGCAGAGCTTCAACGGCCAATGGTGTTTGCGACGTGACGTTTCACCCGATTCACGTCTTCTTCCCAGAGTTGGGGGCCGGAGTACTTCTGCCCCAGGCGCGAGCCTGCAATATGCGGGCGGCCCGCGTTGTTGCTCGGGACTGACTTGCTCCGGCAATGCGTCATGATCTATGACGGCATCTCTGGGCGCGTGACGCTGATCAATTGATCGGCCTCAAGACTGCCCTGCCGCCTGCCTTGTTGCCGCCCCGCGAATCCGATAGAAACCATGATTCGCCCCGAGGAGCACCGATGCACCTGCCGGAGATGCAGTTCAACGTCCTGCGCGCCGTCGCGAATGCCGGCACTAGCGAGCTGACCGAGCTGGCACGCGCCCTCGCGGCCGACCAGTCGCCGGTCGCGGCCGCCTGTCTCGCGCTTCAGGACGCCGGCTACCTCAGCGTCCGCGAATCCGAATTCGACGAATTCCGCCTCGGTCCCGACGCCGAACCCTTCGCCGCCGCGCCGCTCCCGGAACGCGTCATCGTCGGCGTCCTGAAAGCCGCCGGCGGACGCTGCCGAATTACGGACATACCGAGCCACTGCCCGCTGAACGCCGGCCAGGTCGGCCAATCGCTGCGCCTGCTCGCCCAGCGCGGCTGGGCCCGCAAGGAGGCCGACACGCTCGTCCTGCTCGACGGCTTCAGCGAGGCCGCCCAGCCCGACGAAGCGCTGATCCGGGCGCTGGCCGGCGGGCGCGTCGCGCGCCGCGAGCAGCTCGCCGCGCAGGGCGTCGACGTCGCCGCCGCGGCCGAACTGCTCAAACCGCGCAAGGGCTTCCTCGTCGTCAAGGGCCGAACCGACCGCCGCGCCGAGCTGACCGACGCCGGCCGCGCGCTGCTCGCCGCCGGCGTCAGCGCCCGCCGCTCCGTCACGCAGCTCACGCCCGATCTGCTGGCCGACGGCGGCTGGCGGCAAGTCGAGCTCCAGCCCTATGACGTCACGCTCGCCGCCCGCACGCTCTATCCCGGCAAGGAGCACGCCTTTCAGCGCACGCTCGAAAAGGTGCGCCGCGTCTTCCTCGAAATGGGCTTCACCGAGATCGTCAGCCCCTGGGTCGAATCCAGCTTCTGGGACTTCGACGCGCTCTTCCAGCCCCAGGACCACCCCGCGCGCGACATGCAGGACACGTTCTACGTCGCACGCCCCGCGCGCACCCAGCTCCCCGATGACCAACTGGTCGAGCGCATCCGCCGCACGCACGAGGACGGCGGCGACACCGGCTCGACCGGCTGGCGCTATCGCTGGTCGCGCGAAATGGCCCATAAGCCGGTGCTACGCACGCACACCACCGCGGCAACCATCCGCGCGCTTGCCGCCCACGCGCGACCCACGGCCGCGCGGCCCCTTGCCCCCTCGGCCCCTTCACCCGGCAAGTACTTCGTCATCGGCCCGGTCTACCGCCGCGAAACCGTCGACTACAAGCACCTGCCCGTCTTCCACCAGGTCGACGGCATCGTCGTCGATCCGCACGCCAGCCTCGCGACGCTGCTCGGCACGCTCGCTGCCTTCTACGGCAAGATGGGCTTCCCCAAGGTCCGCTTCCGCCCCAGCTTCTTCCCGTACACCGAACCCTCCGCCGAGGTCTTTCTCTACCTCGAGCACCGTCAGGAATGGGTCGAAATGGGCGGTTCCGGCATCTTTCGGCCCGAGGTCACGCTCCCGCTCGGCATCCGCGACCGCGTCCTGGCGTGGGGCCTGGGCCTCGAACGCCTCGCCATGATGATCCACAACCTGAAATCCATCGGCGACCTCTACTTCGCCACCATGCCCTGGCTGCGCGAAGCGCCGCTGAGCCGGGCGTGAACTCCGGTATAATCTTCGTATAGCGCAGATCGCCCCAGGAGACGATTGAGATGGTCGCCCCGACTCCAACGAGCCTGCTCGCAGCACGAGCTCACGCGGCGTATGAGACCGTTCGCGCAAAACTCGAATCCGCGCACTCCGGCGAATTCGTGGTGTTCAACCTCGACACAAACGAATACGAAGTCGGCCCGGATGATCTGGCGGTCTCTCGCCGCGCGAAGCTCCGATTCCCCAATGTACCGCTGTTTGCCATGCGGGTCGGGCGCCGCACCGCATATCGACTTGGCTTTCGCACGGCGGCGAGCGGCGCGTGATTGCAGGGCGCGTGAACGCCGACCTGGAGGCGATGGTGCCAGTGGGTATCCTGCGCTCCCAAGGCGATAGCCTCCGCATTCACGCCGCAATCGACACCGGCTTCAACGGCTACCTGTCGCTCCCATCCGACGTGTGCGATCTGTTGCAGCTTGAAACGCACAGCTTCGCGGAGGCGGAGCTTGCCGACGGACACGTCGTCACGTTGCAGCGCCACATGGTTTCGCTATCGTGGTCCGGGCGGCCGCGCGAGTCGCTTGCGGTTCGCGCGGAAGGCGTCCCGTTGATTGGAATGGCCCTGCTTGACGGTCATTCGCTGTCGATCGACGTGAAAAAGGGCGGCGACGTTCGGATTGAACCGGCGGGCACGCCCACGAATTGACACTCGGACTGGAGCCGCATGCCCATCATCAACATGCCTCTCGACCTCCTCCTGCGGCTTGTCAACGCCGGGCGAAAGGTCATCGACGAGTCGCAGGTTGCAAAGACGCTCGACCACATGGGCGTCGAGCTCGAAGAGCTCGCCACCACCCGCGCCTTCGCCTGCACCTGCGAAAACGTCATCGACCGCACCGAGGCCCAGGGCGAGCCGCTCAACTGCCCCAAGTGCGGCTGCGATTTTCGCGAACGCCCCGACCGCCTCCGGCCGCTCGGTCAAAACCACGTCGCACGCCTCAACCTCCTCGCCGTCCGGCCCGACATCTTCGACCCCGGCGGAATGGCACGCTACATGCGCGGCTTCCTCGGCGTCCGCACCGGGCTCGTCGAATACCCCGTCGCGCCGCCGAAGCTCGCCGTCCAGGTCGATCCGTGCCTGGGCCGCGACGAAAGCTACCGCCCGAACATCGCCTGCGCCGTCCTGCGCAACGTCCACCTCGACAACGAGCGCATCAAGCTGCTCATGAATCTCCAGGAAGACCTGCACTGGGCGCTCGGCCGCGATCGCAAACTCGCCTCCATCGGCGTCTACGACCTCGAGCGCCTGAACGGACGTGGACCGGCTTTCCGCTACCGCGCCGTCGAACCCGAAGAGCTGCGCTTCGTCCCGCTCGGCTTCTCCCCCGCCGACCCCGCCGCCAGCCTCACGCCGCGCGACATCCTCACGCGGCACAAGACCGGCGTCGCCTACGCCCACCTGCTGGCGAAGTTCAGCGCCTACCCGCTGCTGACCGACGGCGACGGCACGGTGCTCTCCATGCCCCCCATCATCAACAGCGAGGCCACACGCGTCACGATGAAGACGCGCCAGTGCTTCGTCGACGTCACCGGCCTCGCGCAGCGCACCGTCGACCGCGCCCTCAACATCCTGCTGAGCGGCCTCAAGGAGGTCATGCCCGAGCTCGAAATCGAAGCCGTCAACATCGACTACCCGTCCGGCCGCCTCGTCACCCCCGACTTCACCCCCGCCCGAATGTCGCTCGACGTGCAAACCGCCGCCGACACCATCGGCGTCGCGCTCGACGCACCCGCACTGGCCGCACTGCTCGAACGCATGGGCCACGGCGTCGAACCGCCCGCCGGCCCGCGCGCCACGTCGCTCTCTGTTCGCGTACCCGCCTGGCGCAATGACGTCATGCACCCCGTCGACCTCATCGAAGACGCCGCCATCGCTTTCGGCTACGACAAGCTCACCCCGCGCCTCGTCCCAACCTTCACCGTCGGCGCGCCACGCGCCATCGAAGAGCACTCCACCGTCGCCCGCCGCATCTTCACCGGTCTGGGCTTTCATCAGGTCATGACGCTCCCGCTCACCAGCGAGCTCGCCGCCTTCGACAAGTGGGGCGTGCCGCACGACCCGCGCGCCGTGCAGATCGAGAACCCCATCAGCTCCGAGCAGACCATCTGCCGCGTTTCGCTCCTGCCGGGCGTGATCGAGACGCTGGCGATCAACAAGCAGTACGACCTGCCGCAATACCTCTTCGAAGTCGGCGACTGCTGCTTCGCCGACCCGGCCGCCGAGACCGGCGCACGCGAGGAACGCTACGCCGCCGCCGCCATGATCGGCACGCACGTCGGCTTCGCCGACATCCGCGCCGTGGCCGACGCCTTCGCCCGCGAGATGAACGCCACGCTCGAGTTTCGCCCCGTCAGCCTGCCCGGCTTCATCCCCGGCCGCGCCGCGTCGCTCCACGCCGGTGGCGAGCAGATCGGCTCGCTCGGCGAGTTGCACCCGGAGTGCCTCGAAGCCGCCGGCCTGCGCCACGCCGTCGCCGTCCTCGAACTCAGCCTCGAACGCCTCGTCGCGGCTGCCGTGGCGGACTGAGCACACCATGCCGCGCCGCGCCCTACTCGCGCTTCTCATACCGCTTCTGCTGACAACTGCGTGCAGGCCCGCAGGCAGCGACGACGCCGGTTCGGGCGGCGACGCCCAGCCACGCCCGAAAACCGCCGCCGAACTGCTCGCCAGTGCACCCGCCGACTGGCCCGCGTTTCTCGACTGGGCCGCGACGCAGCTCGCCGCCCGCCCGCAGCCCGTCCCCGCGCCGCGCCAACCGCGCCTCGCCACCCCGCGCTGGGCGCTCATCCGTCTCGAAGACCTCCTCGCCGGCGCCGACGTCCGTTGTGATTACCAGCCCCCACCCCCTGACGCCTTGAGCAGCCTCGCGCTCGGCCCCTTCCGCAGCGATCAGCAGTCCGAGAACCTCCGCGTCCAGCCCGTTACCGACGAGTACGGCGACGGTCTGCTGCTGACGCTAAGCGATTTCGAAGTGCAGCGCGAGCGCATCGGCGCCGTCGAAATCAACCTGCTCGTCCCCTTCGGACGCCACTTCGATCTGATCTGGTCGCCCGGCGGGCGCATCCGCGTGCCCGTCCCCGAACACACCCGCTATTGGAATCTCCGCCTGGCCACCGACGGATTCGCCGATTGGTCCGGCCCGCTTCGCGAGCTGCGGCTGCGCCTCGACGGCCTCTCGCGCGAATCCGTGCAGATTCGCGCGCTCCGCTTCCTCCCGCGCGCCCTCTCATTCCCCGAGCCCGTCGCCCTGCAGCGCGTCAGCCTCAGTCGCGAAACACGCAGCGCCATCTACGCCCACACACCCGCCGAAGTCCGCTTCACCAACCTGTCCCTGCCAGCGCGCGCCCGACTCGCGCTCGGCGTCGGCCTGGTCGGCTCCAGTCCCGCCGACACCGCGCCGGCCGCATCGACGTCGCCCGCGGCTGCCGTCGCGCCCCGCGCCACCGTCGACATCGACATTGAATCATTCGCCGGACGGACCACGCTCATCGCGCACACCATCGACCAGCCGGACCGCTGGCTCGACCTCTCGGCCGATCTCGCCGCATTCGCCGGCCAGACCGTCACGCTGACGCTCCGCGCCCGTGCGGACCAGCCCGCCATCGTCTGCTGGGGAAACCCCGTCATTTATCAGCCCGTCGAAAACCCGCCCCGCGTCCTCATCTACCTGATCGACGCCCTCGCCGCCCGCCACGTCGGCCTCTACGGCTGCCCGCGCCCCACCACGCCGCGCATCGACGCGCTGGCCGCCGAAGGCGTCTGGTTCGCCAACGCCTTCTCCAACGCGCCCCGCACCGTCGAATCCGTCCCCAACTTGATGCTCTCGATGCACTCCGAGCGCCACGGCGTCCACCACGCTTCGTCGCAGCCGCCGCGCGCCCTGGTCACGCTGGCCGAGGCGCTCCGCGCCGCCGGCTTCGCGACCGCCTCGTTCGTCACGAATGTGAACGCCGGCCCGCAGCAGGGTATGGACGCCGGCTTCGACACCTTTCACGATCGCATCGATTTCAAATGGGGCACTGGCGAATCGGACCGCACCGTGCCGATCGACGAAGCCGTGCAGTGGCTCCGCGCCCACGCCGATCGCCCCGCCTTCGCCTACATCCACACCGCCGAGCCCCACTCGCCCTACACCCCGCCCGCCGGTTTCGCCGGCCGCTTCGACGCCGACTTCACCGGCACCATCGACGGCACGCTCGACCCGCAGCGCGGCTTCATCGCCGCCCGCAACGAGCGCGACCGCCAGCACGTCGTCGCGCTCTACCAGGAGGAAGTGCTCTACGCCGACACGCGCCTCGGCCTGTTCCTCGACGCCCTGGCAGGCGAACAGCTCGACGCCAATCTCACCCTCTTCGTCACCGCCGACCACGGCGAGGAGTTTCTCGAGCACGGCGTCTGGGAACACGCCAAGAACCTGCATGCCGAGCAGCTCCGCATCCCGCTCGTCGCCCGTGGCCCGCGCCTCGCCCGCGGCCGCCGCGTCGACCAGCCCGCCCAGCTCGTCGATCTGATGCCCACGCTGCTCGACATGTTCGCCATCCCGCCGCCGTACGATCTCGCCGGCGACAGCCTCCTGCCGCTGCTGGCCGACGCGCCCGGTGACACCGCGAACGCCCAGCCGCTCAATTCCTCGCGGAACAACGTCGATGCCGCACCGCGCGACGCCGCTGCTGCACCACCCGACGCCGCTGCGTGGCGCAGGCGGGCCACGGCGCTGTCAGAGCGCGCCATCGTCGCGTCAAACTTCAACTACAGCGCCGCCGGCTGCATCGAGAACGCGCTGGTTGAAGCCGGCCGCTGGAAGCTCATGTACCGCTACCGCGACCTGACCGAACTGCCCGGCGGAAAGACGACGCGCTTCGCGCTCTTCGATCTGGCCGCCGACCCGCAGGAGAGAGTCAATCTGCTGGCGGTCAATCCGAACGCGTCCTCCCCGCGCGCAGCCGATGTGAACGACGCTGCCGCGCGCGACGCCGCCGACGCGCGCGCGCGCGTCGCCGCCGGCGCGAGCGCGAGCGTTGCCGCCGGCGCGAACGCGACTGCCGATCGCGACGCCATCCAGAAAACCGCCCGCCGACTGATCGGCGACCTGCTCGCCTGGGCAGAGCGCCAGCCGCCCTTCGAAGCCGGCGCCGAGGGCGCGCAGCTCATGCTCGACGCCGCCCAGCTCCGCGAGCTGCAAGCCCTCGGCTACGTCCAGGGCGGCCCGTGACCACCACGCCCCGTAGCGTCGGCCTCCGCGACCACGCGGATCAATAGCGAATGTCGAATAGCGAATAACGAATTGGGCGGCTTGGCGAACAAAGCGGCGTCGCAGTTCAACTCGCTGTGCTTAACTCGTTATTCGCTACTACGGCCGTACCGTCGGCCCTCCGTGGCCTCGCTTCTGCATTCTGCATTCCTCATTCTGCATTGCCGTTCCGAACCCTGAACCCTCGAAACAGCAAGATTCGGGTGGAGCACGCCGAACCCCGCCGGATACAGTGCCTGCATGAACACCGCACGCACCATCCGCCGCGACCCGGACGCCGCCACCGACTACGAGCGCATCGCCGACGCCATCGAGTTCCTGACGCGACACTGGCATCGCCGCCCGTCGCTGCGCGAGATCGCCGCGCAGCAGGGGCTCAGCGAGTTTCACTTTCAGCGACTCTTCAGCCGCTGGGTCGGAATCAGCCCGAAACGATTCATGCAGTATCTGACGATCGACCACGCCCGGCAGCAGCTGCGCGCCTCGCGCTCCGTGCTCGACCTCGCCCTCGACGTCGGCCTCTCCGGCCCCGGACGCCTGCACGACCTCTTCGTCACGATCGACGCCATCACCCCCGGACAATATCGACAGATGGGCCGCGGCCTGCGGATCGAGCACGGCACGCACGATTCACCCTTCGGCCGCTGCCTCCTCGGCCTGACCGCCCGCGGCGTCTGCTGGCTGTCGTTCACCGAGCGCGGCGAGCCCGAAAACGACACCCTGGCACCACTCCGCGAAACCTGGCCCGCAGCGCACTTCGTGCCCAATCCCGCCGCGACGCGCGCCGTCGCACGGCGGATTTTCCAGCCGCGCGCCGCCGGCCGCGGCGCGCCGCTCCCGCTGCTCGTCCACGGCACGAACTTCCAGCTCAAGGTGTGGGAAGCGCTGCTGCGAATACCGCCCGGCCACGTCACGTCCTACGGCGACCTGGCCGCCGCGCTGGGCGACGCGAAACTGGCCCGCGCCGTTGGCGCCGCCGTCGGGGCAAACCCCGTCTCCTATCTGATACCGTGTCACCGTGTGCTGCACGCGCTGGGCCAGGTCACGCGCTATCGCTGGGGTCCGACGCGCAAGCTCGCCATGCTCGGCTGGGAAGCCGTACACGCCGACGCGCGCCAGCCGGATGCGGGCAGCCAGAGTCGTCATCGGAGCCGGCGTGTCCTCACGCCGGTCGATTTCGATCGATGATCATTCGCCCGAATTACGATGGATGAGCGTTCGCGCGCAGCAATCGCTGTGCGCGCCAACCGGGCTGTGGACCGCCCGGCTTCCATCTTCCCACGCCGTGCCCGCTACTGGTCGTTTCGAATCCAGGACAGCCGCGAGCCGTTCGGCTCCTCCCCGGCGCCGACCGCGATCAGATCAACGTCTCCGTCGCCGTCGAGATCGCCATAGCCCAGCAGGCCGACATCGGCCGGCGGCTCGAACGTGGTGACGATGAAACCCTGCCACGTGTCGCGGTAGTCGTCGGGCCGCACAAAGTAGCGCACGGCGCCCTGCGTCCCGCCGACGACGATCTCGTTGACTCCATCGTTGTCGAGGTCGAGGATTTTCGCGTCGCGCGGCTCATATGACTCGAACGTCACGATTGGATGCGTGTCCCAGTCGTACGAGCGGTCCGGGCCGGTGGCCGGCTGCTCGAACAGAAATATCTGCTGCTGCTCGCCGCCCACCGCCACCACGTCGACCAGCCCGTCGCCGGTCATGTCGCCCAGATCGATCGACAGGGCGTTGCGGACGCTGCCGATGCGCCACTGCGTCCAGGTGTTGGCGGTTTCGAGGAACCCGCCCGGGTTCTCGAACCACGCCACCTGCACGTTGTTGTCGTCGCGCGCCGACGATACCACGTCCAGCAACCCGTCGCCATTCAGATCGTAGAGAATGACGCTGCTGGCGCCGTCGCGATCCAGCCCGGCCAACCGCTCATGCACGCCGATGCTGGTCGAAATCCACCCGGTGCCGTCCGTCGCAAATCCCGGGTTTTCCAGCACAAACAGGTTGCCGTCGACGATCTGGATCGGATCGACCGGCGCGTCGGGCCGCGGCTCCAGGTCGACACGAAAAGTCCGCGAGGCGACCACGTCATTGTCGCCATCGTTGTCGACGTCCCCGATCTCGACGTTCGAATACGTCTGCTCGACGCGCACCACGTAGTCATCGAGATTGACCGCGATGCCCAGCGCCTGCGTGATCAACGCCGTCAGCTCATCCTCGCTCAGCGTCGCCTCGCTGCTGTCGATCTTCGTGATCGACCAGTCGCGCAGCTCCGTCGCCGCCTTGCCGTTCGGATGCCGCAAATACCACACCACGCCCTCGGCGCCCGCGATGATGTCCAGCGCCCCGTCGTTATCGATGTCGCCCACCGCCACGTCCGCGAGCTGCTGCATGTCGCGGTTGTTATCGAGCGTCAGACTCAGAAAATCGACCGTGCCGACGTCGCCCTGGCTCAGCAGAATCTGCACGATCCCCTCGTCGCCGCCATAACCCACCACCGGATCGACCTTCCCGTCCGCATTGAAGTCGACCGCCAGTTTCAGACGCGACAGGTCTCCGATGGCGTACGTCGCAGTATTGACCGACGTCCCGTCGGTAAACGTCCGCGTCTGCAGAATCTCCTCCGTGAATCCCGCGCCGCTGAAAATACCGGAGCCGTCAGCGGTTGTGGTTCCGAACGTCCCGCTGCTCACCAGAAAGTCCGGATACAGCTCGCGCAGGCAGCCGCCCACGCCAGCCACGGCCGACACGACGAGAACATTCACGAAGATAATTCGGAGTCGCGCGGTCATGTTTTTCGGGCTCCGTGTAGCCGTTCTTGGATGCATCGGGAGTCGCCGGACAGTCCGGTTTCCCATCGGTTCGGCTGTTTCTCGGTCTTGGTTTACTGGTGCCGCCGCAGAATCGTCGGCGACCGGCATAACGAAGTGTCGAAAATGCGCGGGCGCCGTCGCCGGGAGCGCGCCGCGGTCGTGATCGTACCGGCCGGGCGGCTGCCCCTATAATGCCAGCCGCCCTATTTAATTCGGAAGGAGCGTGTCGCATGCGCCGGGCGCTGGTGGCGGCAAACTGGAAAATGAACCTGGACCTGCCGCAGATGCGCGCCTGGGTTGCGGCGGCGCGGGCCGAGCTGACCGGCACGCTGGCGGTCGACGTCGTGGTCTGCCCGCCGTTCCCATACCTCTTCCCGATGGCCAAGGCGCTGGCGGAGTGCGCGATCCGCCTCGGCGCGCAGGATGCGTATCACGAGACCTCCGGCGCGTTCACGGGCGAAGTCTCGGCCGTGATGGTCCGGGAAACCGGCGCGGCGTACGTGATTCTGGGACACAGCGAGCGACGGCACACCATCGGGCATCTCGAAGATGATCGCATGGTGAATCTGAAGCTCCGCGCCGTGCAGTCCGTCGGCATGACCCCCATCCTGTGCGTCGGCGAGACCCTCGCGCAGCGCAAGGCGAGCCAGACGCTCGACGTGCTGAGCTTTCAGCTTTCGGCGGGGTTGAGCGGCGTGCGGGTCTCGTCGGGCGAGCAGCTCGTGATCGCGTACGAACCGGTCTGGGCGATCGGCACAGGCTTGAATGCGACCGCGGCGCAGGCGCAGGAGGCCCACGCACACCTCCGGGCCGAGCTGACGCGGCTGATCGGGCGCGAGCCCGCCGCGCAGGTGCGGATCATCTATGGCGGCAGCCTGAAGCCCGAGAACGCCAACGAGCTGATGGGGCAGGCGGACGTGGATGGCGGGCTGGTCGGCGGGGCGAGCCTGAAAGCCGAGACGTTCACACGGATCGTTCGCGTAGTGTCTCAGTCCGGGTAGTGTCTCAGTCCGGGCCGTGTCTCGGTCTGGAGGACCGGTGTCGATCGCGCGTGTAGAGCGGCAGGCTGTGCTGGATGCAGAGCGCGGCGATCCAGAGATCGTTGGTTGGAATCGGGCTTGACGCGGGTCGGGTTCAGGCCGGGCAGTGCCACTTGGTCGTCGATGGGGGGGCTTGAGTCTGGGCGTACGCCACGCGACACTTCCAACAGGCTGACTGGGCTGCGCGCTCATCGCGATCGTCGCGGCAGTCGGCGCGGCGCGTGTGGAGCCGGTTTCGGGGAGTCGCTGAGGGAGGATGCTCGTGTCGACGCAGCGCTGCCGCCGTGTCGTGAGAATCGCCGGCGGAGCGCTGCTGGGTGTGGTCGTCGGCGCCGCGGGCTGCCGCACGACCGGCGATGCGGCCGGACGGGTGCGGCGGGCGGAGAGCAACGGCCGCGTCGCACACGTGCAGCGCAGCGAAGACGAGATTCGCCGCGACCCGCTCGCGTTTCTACGGCGCGTCCGCGAGCGCTGCGGGGCACTGCAGCAGTACACGCTGCTCTTCACGCGGATCGAGCGCCGCGGGCTCTTCAACACACTGCACGGCCCCGAGCACATCCGGTGCTGGTACCGCCGCTCGCCTTTCAGCGTCCGCATGCTGTGGCTTGACCCGGACGTGAAGTATGGCGAGTCGGTCTATGTCGCCGGCGACGATGGCGACCGGGTGCGGTTCGTGCCGCGGTACGGCTTGCTCGGATTGCCGCCGCTGGTGACGAAAGTCGATCTCATGACGCCGGTGATCTGGGGTGAGGCGAAGCGGCCGTTGAACGAGTGGGGGCTGGAAAGGCTGCTGGACGCGACGCTGCGTTCGTATGAAGAGGCACGACCCCACGAAGCGCCGCGGGTGGAATATCGCGGCGTGGCGGCGCTGCCGGCGGTGGAGCGCGTGGCGCGTGATGATGCGACCGCGGCCGCCACGGGTGATGACGCGGCCGCCGGCGCCGCGGGGGACGACGTGGTCGTGGCGGCCGCGGGCGACGGCGCGCGGCCGGTGCACTGGTTTCGAATCTCCTACACGCGGCCGGCGGATGTAGCGTCGGTGCAGGATTTGTACATCGACGTCGAGACCGGGCTGCCCGCGGGAACGCTGCTCAGCTTCGCCGACGGGCGGCTCGACGCGGCGTATTACTATGACGGGCTCGACACGCGCGTGACACTTCGGGACGAGGACTTTCGGATGTCGATTGAGCGAGACCGGCGTCCGAACCGGGCCGCGTCCAGCCCCGTTGGCGCGGAGCGGCGCGCGAACTGACCGGCGTGTGGCGGATTGCGGCGACTTCATCCTCCCCGCTTGCAACTCACCCCCCCGCCGCGACAATGGCGCGCACACGCCGCATCCGCGCGGGATCGCCGGCGTGACACTCTTGAGGCTGGCTGCGATGAAAATCGGCATCATTACATTTACGGACGGGCGCGCTCGCGTGGCGAAGGCCACCGACCGCGATTGCCACATGTTTCAGGATCGGCTGGCGTCGTGGTTCAAGGGCCGCAAGCACCAGGTCGTGGTCGGCCGTAAGATCGTCTGGAACTGGGAGACGGCGCGGACGGAGGCGCGGCGAATTGCGCTGACGTATCCCGACGTGCTGGTGCTGAACTATTGCGTGTGGTCGTTTCCGGCGCTGACGGCGCAGGTCGCGAACCTGATTCCCGACGTTCCGATCATCCTGGTCGGCAACATGCTGCCGTCGCACCCGGGCTGGGTGGCGTTTTTCGCGTCGGCCGGGACTCTGGACGAAGTGGGCCGGCCGTTCGTGCGCGTGTTGGGCGACATTCAGCAGCGTGACGTGCAGAAGCAGGTCGAGTCGTTCCTGCACCGCTACGATCCCGACCAGCGCGGCCGGGGCGAGCGGGCGGCGGCGATGCTGCACGGTCTGCGCTATGGCAGCTTTGACGGACCGTCGATGGGCATGTACACCGGGCACGTCGACCCGTCGCAGTGGATGGAGCAATTCGGCATTCACGTCTATCATCGCGGTCAGCTTCACCTCTGGGAGCTGGCCCGCAAGATCGATGAGTCGCGCGTCGGGGCCGGACTGAAGTGGCTGGAGAAGTACTGCGGCGCGATCCACTACGACGGCAAGAAGCTGACGCCCGGCCTGAATGGAACGCTGGCGCGGCAGGTTCGCATGTACCTGGCGATGAAGGACTTCTGCAAGCACGAGGGGATCGACTACTGCGGGTTGACCGGGCAGCTCGACATGACCGAGCACGCCGACATGTGCATCGCCGACGTGCAGGAGGCGTTGCTGAACGACACGGCGGATTGGGAGGAGCCGGCCAAGAAGCCGCTGATCTGCGGGACGGAGTGCGACAGCAACGGCGCGCTGACCATGCAGCTCATGCACCATCTGTCCGACACGCCGGTGCTCTTTGCCGACCTGCGGCACTATTTCGCCCGCGAAGGCGTTTACGACCTGTGCAACAGCGGGCAGCACGCGCCGTGGTTCGCCAAGCGCTCCAGCGACTTCCGCAAGAACTGGAAGCAGGTTCAGCTTCAGCCGGCACTGGATTTCTATTTTCGCTCGGGCGGGGCCAGCGTGCAGTTCTACGCGGCTCCGGCGGACAAGGTGACCTTCGCGCGAATCACGCGCCGCCGCGGACACTTCCTGATGCACATGTTCACCGGTTCGTTCGCGCGGCTGCCGCGGGCGCGGGAAGAGGCGCTGGCCCGGCAGACGACCTATACGTGGCCGCACGTGTTTGCGCGTTTCGACGCGCCGCTGTCGGCCATCCGCGACCACTACAGCAGCAATCACATTCACGCGATCATCGGCGACCACGTCGGGGCGCTCGTGGCCGCCTGCGAGCTGCTGGGGATCGAGCCGGTGGTGCTGTCGGCGTAGTTCCCGCCGCCCGGCGCAGTGTGCCATGAACGACCAGCAGCGATTTCTCCAGACTGTCAGCGCCGGTCATCCCGCGATCGGAATCGTCACGTACGAGGAGGATGAAGCCGTCGGCCTGGTCCGCTTCGCCGCGCTGGAGCTTTCGCGGCCGCTGTGGATCTGGTCGCACAGCGGCGGCGTGCAGGAGGGGCTGCTGGCCGAGAGCCCGCCACTGCCGAACACGGAGGATCCGGTCGCCGGGTTGAACGCGCTGGGCGCGCGGGAGGAGCGTTCGATCTGCGTGGCGCTCGATCTGGCGGCGCACCTGCGGCAGGAGCGGCCGCTGCGCGCCTTTCGCAATCTTCTGCGGCAGGCGCCGAAGCGCGGCGTGCAGCTCGTCCTGATCGATCACAGCGATGACGTGCCGGCCGTGGTACGGGCTTACGTCACGCCGTTTGAGCTGGCGCTGCCAGATGAAAGCGCGCTGGAAGAGCTGCTGCGCGAGACGCTGCGGCAGGCCAACCGCCAGCAGCCGCTGACCGTCGACATCACGCGCAGCGGGCTGCGCGCGATCGTGCGCAACCTGCGCGGCCTGACGCGCCGCCAGGCGGCGCAAGTCATCGGCGATTGCGTCGCGGAAGATCGGCGGTTCGACGAGGCGGACATCGGCAACGTGCTGCTGCTCAAGCGCCGCGCGATGGAGTCGGGCGGACTGCTCGAACACGTGCAGACGCCCGCCACGCTGGATGACATCGGCGGGATGCGGCGGTTGAAGACCTGGTTGCAGCATCGCCGGCTGGCGCTGGGCGACCGGGCCCGGACGGTGGGGCTGAGCGCGGCGCGCGGCGTGCTGATGCTGGGCGTGCAGGGGGCGGGCAAGAGCCTGTGCGCCAAGGCGATCGCGACGGCCTGGCAGCAGCCGCTGCTGCGGCTCGACGTCGGCGCGCTGTATGACAAATACGTCGGCGAGTCGGAGCGCCGTCTGCGCGACGCCCTGCGGCAAGCCGAAGGCATGTCGCCGATCGTGCTCTGGATCGACGAAATCGAAAAGGCCTTCGCCTCCGCCGCCGCCCGCAGCACCGACGGCGGGCTCTCGCAGCGCATGTTCGGCACGCTGCTGACGTGGATGCAGGAGCACGAGGCCGAGGTTTTTCTGGTCGCCACCGCCAACGACATTGAGGCCCTTCCGCCCGAGCTGCTGCGCAAGGGCCGTTTCGACGAAATATTCTTCGTCGATCTTCCCGCGCCGGCCGTGCGGAGAGAAATTCTCGCGATCCACTTACGCCGCCGCGGGCACGATCCGGCGGCGTTCGATCTTGACGCGCTGGTTGCGGCGAGCGACGGCTTCAGCGGCGCGGAGATCGAAGCCGCCATCAGCGCCGCGATGCACGAGGCGTTCGCGGCGGACGTGCCGCTGTCGAGCACGCACCTGCTGGCGGCGGTGCGTCAATCGCCGCCGCTGGCGGTCACGATGGCGGAGCGCGTTGCGGCGCTGCGCGCCTGGGCCGTCGGTCGCTGTGTGCCGGCGGATGACGTCATCGGCGCGTGACGATTCCTGCGGATGGCGATGCCCGCGGATGACGTTGCGGGTGGCTGACGATGTCAGCGGATGACGACGCCGGCGGATGAAGTGCGCCGCGCGATTCTGAAAATATTTTCGCGAGGGGATTGTCTTGACCCCATGCGTCACGTTACAAAATGTTCATCGGCGGTCGTTCATCGCATCGAGATCGCCGACACAACGTGAGATAGAGTGACGCCGTACGCGGCGCACTTGCACAGATGGAAGGTCCACCAGCGCCACGGCTAGACCTTCCATCTTTTTTTGCGCGCCCGCCCCGCGGAGCGCGCACCCGGCCGAGCCGCGATCGCCAAGAGCGCACTCGCCCGAGCCCCGACCGTGAAGAGCGCACTCGCCCGAGCCCCGACCGTGAAGAGCGCACTCAGCCGAGCCCCGACCGTGAAGAACGCACTCAGCCGAGCCGTGATCGCGAAGAGCGCACTCAGCCGAGCCGTGATCGCGAAGAGCGCACTCAGCCGAGCCCCGACCGTGAAGAGCGCACTCAGCCGAGCCCCGACCGTGAAGAGCGCACTCAGCCGAGCCCCGACCGTGAGGGAGGGGTTCGACCGGCGAGCGCCGACGGACTCGGCGCGGTTCGGCGCCAAGTCGGATGGCAGGGTGCTTGGACGTGATGGGACCCACGTGCTTGTGCGCTCGAATCTCGCAACTCTTGGTCGAACCCCTCCCTCACGGTCGGGGCTCGGCTGGGAGCGCGATTCGGGGAGGCTGGGAGCGCGATTCGGGGAGGCAGGAAACGCGATTCGGGGAGGCAGGGAACGCGATTCGGGGAGGCTGGGAGCGCGATTCGGCGTTCGACGATCGCAACTCTCGGTCGAACCCCTCCCTCACGGTCGGGGCTCGGCTGGGAGCGCGATTCGGGGTTCGGCTGGGGGCGCGATTCGAGGCTCGGCTGCGCGCGGCATCGCGCGCCGCGTGTCGCGATCGCCGATAGAATGAACCGTCGCGACGTGCCGACCGCACGCCGCCAGGACCCACAATGAAGACCGATATCGCTAGAACCGCACGATCCCCACAATGAAGACCGCCAGCACGGCTCGATCCCCGCAATGAAGACCGATATCGCTAGAACCGCACGATCCCCACAATGAAGACCGCCAGCACGGCTCGATCCCCGCAATGAAGACCGATACCGCTAGAACCGCTCGAACCACGCGCTCCGCCGCACGCGGTCCGCGAATCGCCTGGGCCACGGTGCTGGTCGTCGCCGTCATCGCCGCCGCGGCTTATTTCACCGTGCGCGGCAAGGGGGGCCGGTCCGGGCCGCGGCACGTCATCATCATCTCGCTCGACACGACCCGCGCCGACCACTTCGGCTTCTATGGGAATCGCACCATCCGCACGCCGAACTTCGATCGCCTCGCGGGCGAGTCGATCGTCTTCGACGACTACAGCACCGTGGTGCCCACCACGCTCGCCTCGCACACGTCGCTCTTCACCGGCACGTACGCCCACACGCACGGCGTGCCGCGGAACGGCTTCATCGTCGGCGAGCGCAACCTGCTGCTGGCCGAGCTGCTGCACGAGCGCGGTTTTCAGAACTTCGCGTTTCTCGGCTCCTTCGCGCTCGACCGCTCGTTCGGCGTCGACGCCGGCTTCGATTATTACGAGGACGACCGCTTCGACATGCTGCTGCGCAGCAGCGGGCAGCGCGATCAGAACCAGCGCCGCGCCGACCAGGTCACCGATTCGATCATCGCGTATCTCAGCGCGCACGGCGTGCCGCAGCGCATGTTCCTCTTCGCGCACTACTTCGATCCGCACCTGCCCTACGATCCGCCGTCGCCCTACGACCGCATGTACGACCCCGACGGCCTGCCGGCCGACGATCAGCTCATGACGCTGCGCGTCGACGTGGAGCGTGGCGTCGTGACGCAGGACGCGCCCATCGTTGCCAAGCTCACCCGGCAATACGCCGGCGAAATCTCGTACATGGATGAGCACGTCGGCCGTTTGCTGGCCTATCTGCGCGAACGGAAGATTCTGGACGACGCCATCGTGCTGGTGACCAGCGACCACGGCGAGCAGTTCGCCGAGCATCGCGTCGGCGCGTTCGACCACGGCGACACGGTCTATCAGACCGCGGCACGCTGCGTCGGACTGGTACGCCTGCCGCGCGGCGAGCACGGCGGAACGCGCGTGGCTGCCAGCGTCCGCAGCATCGACATGTTTCCGACGCTGCTGAATCAGCTCGGCATTCCGCTGCCGCCGGGCGTCGAGGGCGAGGCGATCGACCTGGCGCATGCCGCCGGCACCGCGCCGCGCGTCGTCTTCTGCGAGGCGACCAAGCCGCACGGTCCGCAGGCGGCGATCATCGAGCGCGGGGCGCGCTGGCTGAACCAGAATCGTTCCAAGTGCGCGCGCGAGGGCCAGTGGAAGTACATCGAGACGCCCTGGCAGAAATCGAGCGAGCTCTACGACCTGACTGCCGATCCGTTGGAGCAGCGCAACCTGCTGGCGTCCGGCCCGTCGCCGGAGGCGGTCGAGGCGGCTCGCCGGCTTCGCGCTCGGCTCAGCGCCTGGTCGAATGCCGCCAACCCGCTGCCAGCGCTCTGGATCGGCATGAACACCGCCATGAGCCGCGATCAGCGCGCCGCGGCGGTGAAGAACCTGGGTGCCCTTGGCTACGTCGGCGGGGCGCCTACGGCGACGGAACCGTCAGCGACGCAACCTGCCACGAGCCAGAGTGCCGGCACGAGCCCGTAGCGCGGGACCGTGGGAATGTGACCATGAAGGACGTTCCCAGCCGAGCCCCGGCCGTGAAGAGCGCACTCAGCCGAGCCGCGATCACCAAGAGCACACCCAGCCGAGCCGCGATCACCAAGAGCGCACCCATCCGAGCCCCGACCGTAAGGGAGGGGTTCGACCGGCGAGCACCGACGGACTCGGCGCGGTTCGGCGCCGAGTCGAATCGCAGGATGCTTGGACGTGATAGGACCCACGTGCTTGTGCGCTCAACTTTTGCAACTCTCGGTCGAACCCCTCCCTCACGGTCGGGGCTCGGTTGGGGACACGCTTTACGGTCGGGGCTCGGTTGGGGACACGCTTTACGGTCGGGGCTCGGTTGGGGACACGCTTTACGGTTGGGGCTCGGTTGGGGACGCGCTTCACGGTCGGGGCTCGGTTGGGGACGCGCTTCACGGTCGGGGCTCGGTTGGGGACACGCTTTACGGTCCGGGCTCGGTTGGGGACACGCTTTACGGTCGGGTCGGGGCTCGGCTGCGTCAATCCGCACCCTCCGGCACGGTTCTGCATTCTTCATTCTGCATTCTGCATTGTCTCGCGCTATCCGTGCTCGATCGACGCTCCGCGCCCCGGTCGCGTGCGGACCAGCCGCGCTCGCTCCCCATACTCGCGCGCCACGCGCTCGGCCAGCGGCTCGATCGCATCCCGCCGCACGAGCGCCACGATGCACCCGCCGAACCCGCCGCCCGTCATCCGCGCCCCGATCACACCCGGCGTCGTCGAGGCGATCCGCACCAGCGCGTCGAGCTCGCGGCATGAAACCTCGTAATCGTCGCGCAGCGAGCGGTGCGAATCGGCCATCAGGCGTCCGGCGGCGGTGAAGTCGCCGCGCGCAAACGCGTCGGCGGCTTCCGCGGTGCGTTGATTCTCCATGGTGACGTGCAGGGCGCGGGCCAGCAGCGTGGGGTCCATCTGCGAGGCATGCGCCCGGACGGTCGCGGGCGAGACGTCGCGCAGGGCGCTGACGCGCGGATCGAGCTTGCGGAAATACTCCGTCGCCGCCCGGCACTGCGCCAGCCGCCGGGCGTATTCGCCGGCGGCCAACTCGTGCCGCACGCCGCTGTCGACCACCACCACGGCCAGCTCGCCGAGCTGTAGCGGGATATAGGCGTGGACGCGCGTGCGGCAATCCAGCAGCAGGGCTGTGTCGGCCTGCGCCAGCAACGAGATGCTCTGATCCATGATGCCGCACGGCACGCCGGCGAACTGGTGCTCGGCCTGCCGGCACAGGTCGGCCACCTCGCGGGTGTCGAGCGCTTCGCCGCTCAGGAGGATCAGCGCCTTGGCCGACGCGACCTCCAGCGCCGCCGAACTCGACAGGCCGCCGCCGACCGGCACGTCGCTACGGACGAGCATTTCGAAGCCGCCCAACCGCGCCCCGCGCGCCCGCAGTAGCGCCGCCACGCCGGCGACGTAGCTGGTCCAGTGCGGCGAGGTTTCGCGGCGCCAATCGTCGACGCGCCAGGTGTGCAGTTCGTCCAGCGCCTCGCTGGCGACGCGCACCGACAGGTCGGGCCGGGCTACGCACGCCACCCACGTGCTCTGCTCGGTCGCGATCGGCAGCACCAGCCCTTCGTTGTAGTCGGTGTGCTCCCCGATCAGGTTCACACGCCCCGGAGCCCGCGCGATCACGCCGGCGGCGCGGCCGAAGCGCTCGGCGAAGCGCCGCGCGGTCGATTCGCGGTCGATGGCGGCGTCAGCCATGCGCGATCCGCCGCTGGAGCGCCGGAAGCATTTCGGCGATCTCGTGGGCGTAGCGGCTGTTGGGAAACTCGCGCATGATGCGCTGGCCGACGTCGATCGCGCTGGCAAACTGCTTGTCGCTCACCGCCAGGCTGAACTGCACTCCCATCTGCAGCAGCTTGGCTTTCAGCACACCCCGCGCCGACTCGCGCAGCGCCGCGGCCTCGTTCGGCGTCAGGTAGCGGTCGAGCTCGACCAGAAGCTGCGTGGCCCGCTCGACCTCGTTCCGCCGGACCGACGCATCGTATTCCTTCAGCAGGTGCCGCTTGTACTCCTGCCGGCGCAGCTCGATTTCGGATTCGAGGCTGGCGATACGGTCGACGCCGGGAAACAGCTTCATGAGCCGGGCCGTCTCGCGTCGCGCCTGGTCCCACTTTCGCCCGGAGCACAGTTGCTCGAAGCGCTTCAGGGCCGCCTCGACCTTCTCCTCGAGCGTCGCCTGCCGGGCGCGCTGCACGTCGTCGCGCAACTGCGCCGCCTCCTGCGAGTAGCCGAGCTCGACGTCCAGCGACTGGATCAGGTGTTCGGCCCCTTCCCAGTCCTGGCGGATGATCGCGCCCAGGATAGAGTCGCGGACGAACTCGTGGTCCTTCTCGCGATAGACCACCTTCTTGGCCCACTCCGACAGCGAGGCGTTGTCGGCGATCGTCCGCAGGAATTCCTTCTGCTGCCGCGCCGTATCGGCCGCGTCGAGCACCGCCTCGTACTGGCGGTGAATGTTGCTTTCGAATTTGTGCATCAGGATGAACTGGCAATAGGCCAGCGTCACGATCACCATCAGTCCGACGCCGATCAGCAGCAGCCCGGCCCCGCGCAGCGTGTCGCCCCAGTACATGTACAGGCCGCCATAGCAGACCCCGCCCAGCCCGCTGATGAACCCCAGCAGGAAGATCAGGAACGCGATTCGCAGCAGTGTCTGAAAACGCATCGGACGATTTCTCGTGGGCTTGCGAGCTTTCAGCCGCTTTCATAACGCCTGCCGGCGAGGCCGGTCAAATACGCGGCCCGCCGTGCTGCAGTGCAACGCGCGAGAGCGTGTGTAGCCCAGCCGCCCCCATCTGCACTCCACGGGCCGGTTCTCAGCCGGTGTGTTCTCACGCCGGTCTATTGCGCGCGATCCGCGTGATGGGAGGATCAGGTGCAGCCCGCGCACCAACCGGGCAGGGGAGAGCTCGGCCCCGAGTGCGGCCGAGGGCGGCTGCTCTTCAGATGCGAATTCATCTGCGAAATGTCGCTACTGTCGCGTGCTGCCGTCGCCGCCGCCCGTGTCCTGGTTCAGTTGCGGGAACAGCGGACGGAGTTGGCTTTCAAGCAGGTCGACGAACAACTGGTTACTGATCAAGAAGTCCGCGGCGCCGAAAAGCTCCTGAAGCACGGCATCGGCCAGGCGGATGCGGAACGGCGTTTCTTCGGTGGTGGGTTGGTCGGTCGACTGCTGCCGCCCGGCGCTCTTGCTTGTGCTGCCGCTCGTGCTCGCGCTGCTCTGCTTGCTGGTGCTGCTGGTGGCGTCCGAGCGCGTCTGCGACGTGGACGAACTGCCGTTCTGCGACGCCATGAACTCGTCGCGAATTCGCAGCAGCTCCTCCAATCCACCCGACGATGACGATGACGACGACGAGGTCGAACTGCCGCTCGATCCGCTCGTCCGCAGATTGCTGCTCACGGTCCCGCCCAGCGAATTCAGCGCGCCGTTCAGATCGCTGAAGCTCGGCGTCGATCCGCTCAGAAAGTCGTTCAGCACGTTGCCCAGGGAGTCAAGGCCGCTCGAACTGCTGTCGCTGTCTCCGTTCGACCCAGGCAGCGGCGTGCCGGGAGTCTCGCCATTGCGGCGGGCGTTGACGCGCGCGGCGATGATCCCGCTGTGCCGGGCGCGGGCGTTCGCCGTCCAGGTCCCCGGACGGCGGGCGCTGACGCGCGCGAAGGAATTGTTGGTCGACGCCGATTCACCCGCCAGCGACAGCAGATCGGTTTGCGTGGTCTGAGCGGACGCCGACAGACACACCAGCGTTGCCGTGACGATTCCGGAAAACAGGCGTCTCATGGTCTTTCCTCGCGCAAGCAGCCCTGCACACATCATCGGTAGTATTATGCACGCCCAATGTCAAAGTTGCACGCGACTTGCGTCCGAGTTTGTGCGAGCGTTCCGATCGCGATCGTCCTTTTCGGCTGCGGATCGTCGGCAAATGTGCCACACGGCACGCGTCCGTCTGCGGGTTCGATCATCGCGGTTATCGGGCTACCGCCGAGCGATCCGTCCGCCGCCGCGATCGCGGGCGGCGCACGGCGTTTTGCCAAGACGATATCGCACTTGCGGATCGAATTCGTCGAGCGCGGTTCCGACGATCCGCAGCTCCTTTCGAGCCTTCTCGACCGGGTTTTGGCTGAGAAGCCGGCGGCGGTTTGCCTGGGAGTTCCGGAAGATTCGGCACCGCCCGTGGTTACGAGCTCGCCGTCCAAACCGGTTGACGACTTTGTCGGGTTGATCGAGCGGATCGAGTCGCGCGGCAGTCTCGTCATCACCTACGGCCGGCGCACGGCTTCGCCGAGGATTTTCGGACACGTCGAGGGAGATTTCGAATCCGGTGCGGAGCTTCTCGCAGACGCGCTGCCCGCCTTGCTGGCCGGGCGTCAGACCTACGTGCTCCAGCATCAGGCCGGCCGCAGCGATCGGGCGTCGCAGCGTTACGTTCGATTCAAGACGGCCGCCGGTCGTCGATACGGCTATTCGATGTTGGAGGAGCGGAACGCCTGGCTTGCCGGCGGGCCGGCGGGAAGCCCGATGGCCGACCTGCTGGTGCGTTTTCCGCACGTCGCGCTGGCCGTGTCGCTCGAACCCGACGTGTGGATTCTCCCACAGCCGCCGATCGCGCTGCCGGCCGGCACGCGTTATGCGACGCTGGGCGCCGCGCCTGTGCTCTGGCCCGATATCCGCAGCGGCCGCGCCGCCGCCCTCGTCGGCCCGCTCGACGGCGAGATTGGTTATCGCGCCATGGAACTGGCGTGGGGCGGGTTGACCGGTAGCGTCCGCAATGGTGAGGTACAGCTCGTGCCGTGCGAAGTTGTTACGGCGGCAAACATCGATGATTTTGCCCGTCGATACGAACTCGCCGCGGACCGCGGGCCGTAGGACGACGGAACGGGCGTCCGGGGTGCGCTTGGCGGGTGGGTGGCGAAAGGCTATCATCCCGTGACTGTTTCCGCGAAAGATCGTCGCTGATGCAACGTCCGAGAATGATCCAGAAGTCCGCGTCGATCGGCAGCGTGGTGAGCGTCCTGCTCATTCTCGCCGCCGAGGAGAAACTGCTGCCGCGTGCGTCGGCGGGTCCGGCGTCGGGCGACGAATCGCGGCGGGCGGAGCGGACGAAGCGTGCGGAGAAGAGGTCCGGCGAATCGGACGGTCCGCGGCTCAGCGCGCTTCCGGACTTGATTCTGGTTCGCGGAGGGGACGCGGCCGGAGCCGTATCCACGTCGATCGACGCCTCAGAACAGCCGGTGGCGGTCGGGACGGCGGGCTGCTCGCAGGCCGGCGGGCCGGACGCGGCGAACCAAGCGCGGGCGGGACGCGCGTTTGCGGAGGCGTGGACGATTCTCGCGCCACTGCCGGCGAAGCCGGCGTGGTCGCCGGCGGCGCGGCTGGCGGATGTCATTTCCCGGACCGGACCTCCCGCGGTCTAGCCGATTCGATTGCTCCTTTTTTTACCCGAGTTTGATGCGGCGCCGTGGGCGGCGCGCATTGCTGAGTTCGATGGTTCCGATCGCGCCCGCGATCGCAAGGCAGGATTTCCGTCATGGTCGAAAAGAATCTCGGACGTCGCCTGTTGCTCATTCTGGGCATTCTGGCGTTTTCGGTGGCACTGTTTGTATTCAAGAAGGATCCGCTGAAGGGCGGTCTGGACATCGCCGGCGGCGTGTCGATGATTTTCGAGATCGACGACACGGGGCTGCCCGAGTGGGAGAAGGCGAATCTCGCGGAGACGATGAAGGGTCTGCTTCAGCGGCGCGTCGATCCGCAGGGCGTGTACGGTCTGGCGTGGCGCGCCATCGGGCAGAACCGGCTCGAGGTGCAGATGCCGCTGGCGGGCACCGAGGTGAACGCGCTGCGCGAGCGCTACAGCACGCTTCAGAAGGAGCTTTTCGCCGGCAACCTGCGGCGGAGCGAGATCGAGGCGGCCTTTGCGAAGAGCGGCGCGGCGCGGGAGAGTGAGTTCCAGCGGCTGGCAGGCGGGGTGAGCGAGCGGCCGCTGCTGCTGACGAAGGCGGCGGCGGCGTACGACGCGTACCAGGCGGCGCTGGAAGCGCGCAACCGCGGCCCGACCTCGGTGCCGGCGGCGGAGGGGGCGACGACGGCCCCGGCGACGGTGACCGCCGACGATCTGGAGAGTGCGTATCGCGACGCCGAGGAGGATCTTCAGGACGCGCTGGACCGTGCGTTGGAGACGAATTTCAACTCGACGCAGTTCACGTCGGCGCTGGAGCTGGAGCGCGATTCGCCGATGCGGAAGCGCTCGCTGGAGCAGATCAAGAGTCGGCACGCGAACCTGAAGGAGAAGATCGACCAGGTGGTGGCGGCGTACGACGCGTGGCGCGGGAAGCGTGGTCGCCTGGACGGGCCGGCCGATCTGCGGCGGCTGCTGCGCGGGGCGGGGGTGCTGGAATTCCGCATTCTGGCGGCGCCCGATCCGGCGAACCCGACGCGCTTCGAGCGCTATCGTCAGCAGCTCAAGGAGTTCGGCCCGCGGCCGCGCCCGGGTGACGCGGAGGGCTGGTTCAAGCTGGATAACCCGACCGCGTTTTTCAGTCTGAAGTCGCCGGCGGAGCTGGCCGGTTTCGACCCGCGCAGCGCGGCGTGGTGGGTGGTCGACAAATATGGCGAGGACTTCTATGTACTGGCGAAGCTGGGCGAGGCCGATGGGCTGCTGTCGAGGTCCAAGACGAAGTGGCAATTGCGCGGGGCGCGGCCGGGCCGGGACGAGCACGGGCGTCTGAGCGTGGAGTTCTGGTTTGACACGCCGGGCGGGGCGCAGTTCGGCCGGTTGACCGAGAACAACATCAACAACCAGCTCTGCATTCTGCTGGACGACGTGGCGTATTCGTCGGCCCGCATCATCTCGAAGATTCGCGACAACGGGCAGATCACGGGCGATTTCAGTCCGGACAAGGTGCAGTACCTGGTGCAGACGATGCAGGCCGGCGCGCTGCCGGCGCGGCTGAAGGACACGCCGCTGAGCGAGCGCGTGATCGAGGCCCGGCTGGGGGCGGAGAATCTGGGCGCGGCGTTGAAGGCGGGCATCATCGGCCTGATCGTCGTGGCCGGGTTCATGGCGGTTTATTACCTGGTGGGCGGGCTGATCGCCAACGCGGCACTGCTGCTGAACATCCTGTTCGTGCTGTCGGCGATGGCGATGCTGGATGCGCGTTTCACGCTAGACGGCATCGCGGGCGTGATCCTGACGATCGGCATGTCGGTGGACGCCAACGTGCTGATCTTCGAGCGGATGCGCGAGGAGAAGGAGCGCGGCGCCTCGCTGCGAGTGATGATCAAGAATGGCTACGACAAGGCGTTCGGCACGATCTTCGACTCGAACGTGACGACGCTGCTGACCAGCATCATTCTCTATTACCTGGGCAGCGAAGAGGTGCGCGGCTTCGGGCTGACGCTGGGCTGGGGCATTGTCATCAGCATGTTCACCTCCCTGTTCGTCACGCGGACGATCTTCGGCGTGCTGATCAAGTACAACCTGATCACCGATCTGAAGATGCTCAAAGTCATCGGCGTGCCCAACGTCGATTGGTACCGGTGGCGCAAGTTCTTCATCCCGATGTCGCTGGTGCTGACCATCAGCGGCTTCCTGAGTCTCTTTGTCCGCAGCCCGCAGAAGATGCTCGACGTCGAGTTTCTGGGCGGCGTGAGCGCGACCATCGAGCTGACGCAGGCCAGCAATGGCGGAAAGATCGAGGACGCGCTGCGTGGCGCGGTCGCGTCGATCCGCAACGCCGGCGGCCAACTCGCCTCGGCCACCGTCTCCGAGGAGCCCGGCCAACCCGGCGACTTCCGCGTGACCGTCCCGGGCGTGGAGAAGCGGCTGCTGGCGGCGATCATCGCCGAGCCGGTCGAGCCGCTGCTGCAGCGCGACGGCGTGAACGACCGCGTGAGCGGCGAGGGCGTGGTGCTTCGGACGAAGGGCGAGGCGACCGCCGAGCGGATCAAATCGATCATTACGGGGCTGAACGTTGATCAGGCGGCCGACAACATCGCCCGCGCGACGGTCAACCGCGTGATCGAGGACGACGACCCGGGCAAGAAGGACCGCTTCTTCAACGTGGTCACGACGGAGACGAATCGCCGGCTGGTGCAGCACGCGCTGGTTTCCGCGCTGGGCGACACGCTGAAGGTCCAGCAGCGCGTCGGTTACGTCTTCCACGGCGAGGACGACCGGCCCTACCCGATCGTCGAAAAGCGGCTGGAGGCGAACATCCCCGGTCTGCCTGCGACCGCCGGCGGCGACGTGACCGACTACCTGGGCGGCGCCGCCATGTATTTCTCGAATCTCAACCCGCCGCAGAAGCTGGCGGACCTCAAGGCGCGGCTGACGACGATGCGGCTTCAGCCGGGGTACGAGGACTACCCGTGGCGCGAGTTTGACGTGATCGGCGTGACGCCGGCCGGGGGTGATCTGTTCAGCGGCGTGGTGGTGGTGGTCGCCGACCCGACGTACGCGTACAGCCTCGACGCGCAGCGCTGGGCGAGCGAGCTGGCGGTCAAGGAGCTGGATCTGGCGCGGGCGGCGCTGGACACCGAGCAGTCGCTGCAGAAGGTGACGCAGTTCAAGCCGCAGATCGCCAGCCAGGCGGCGCAGCGCGCCATCCTGGCGCTGGTGTTCTCGTGGCTGATGATCATCGGCTACGTCTGGCTGCGGTTCGGCACGGCCGTCTACGGCGTGGCGGGCGTCGTGGCGCTGGTGCACGACGTGCTGGTGGCGCTGGCTTTTGTGGCGATCAGCAGCTTTATTGGCGGGGGCGAGCACGCGATCGGCTCGGCGTTGCTGATCGAGGACTTCCGCATCAACATGCCGGTCATCGCGGCGCTGCTGACGATCATCGGCTTTTCGATCAACGACACGATCGTCATCTTCGACCGCATCCGCGAGACGCGCGGCCGGCTGGGGATCGTGACGCCGGAGATCATCAACCGCAGCGTGAACCAGTGCATGTCGCGGACGATTCTGACGAGCACGACGGTCTTCTTCGTGCTGCTGTCGATGTACATCTTCGGCGGATCGAGCATCCGCGGGTTCAATTACTGCATGCTGGTGGGCGTGCTCGTGGGAACGTACTCGACGTTCGCGGTCGCCGCGCCGCTGTTGCTGCTGGGCAAGAAGGCGGACACGAGCGTGGCGACCGTGTAACCGGCGGCGCGTGACGATCGGGAATCGGATACAATGAGGTTCGCGGCGGGCGGAGCCGGCCGCGGACCTCCTTTGTTCTGGCGCGGGAGCGTGCCATGCGAACCGAATTCAAATGGGGACTGGTGCTGGCGATCGGCGTCGTAGCCGGCTTTCTGATCTGGCAGTCGTCGCGGCCCAAGGAGGCCAAGACGATGCCATTCGAGGCCCGGCCGGAGGATTTGCGCCGGCCGAGCGGAAGCCCGTTCTCGCGCGACACCGTGGCCGGTGAGCGCGGCGCGGCTCGGCCCGGGGGCGAAAGCGCGGCCCCGGACCACCGGACGCCGGCCTCAGCGCCGACGCAGCGGGCGCGGCTGGCGGACGACTCGCGTGCCGCCGCGGACGCGATGCGCGATCTCGCGGCCGGTCCCGACCATCGCGCCCCCGGCGAGCGGCTGCAAATCCGTCCCGAGACGCCGCCCAGCGGTGTGAACGCGGCGGATCGCGCGGTGCCGCCGCTGGGAGAGCTGGAGCGGGCCGCGGGCACGCCGGATGGCGCGCCGCGCGGCGCTGGT
>JAJVHV010000004.1 GCA_022072445.1 Phycisphaerae bacterium
GCCGAGCGATGCGGCGCGTGGCGGCGGGACCGCGGCAGAGAAGCCTGAGGGGTCGCGCAGCCCGCCGGTTGGAGGCGGCGATCGCGGGCCGGCGGCGGATGAGCCGCTGGTGCCGCGCACCGGCGGTGCGTCGCCGCTGCGCAACCCGGCGGTGGCCAGCCGGAAGCCGGCCGAACCGGCCGGGAAGCCGGGCGAAGCTGGCAGTCAGCCGCGCGAACCTGCGGGCGCTTCGACGTCGACTCCGCCCGGTGGCGCTTCCTACGTCATTCAATCGGGTGACACGCTCATCTCGATCGCGCGGGAAAAGCTGGGCGGCGACCGCGAGTGGCGGCGCATTCAGGAACTGAATCCCGGCCTCGACCCTGCGCGTTTGCTGGTCGGAACGTCCATCAAGCTGCCGGGCAGCGCGGCAGGCAACGCTGCTGGCGGCGGCGCGGCGCCGGCCGCGGGCGATAGTGCCGCCGCCCGCCGCCCGGCCTCGGCGGTACCGACCAAGCCGGCCGGTACACCGCCGGTCGAGCGCGGCTCGCCGCTGGTCGCGGAGAAGCCGTCGCAACCGGTGCGTAACGGTGCGGGCGGCAAGTCGGCGGCAAATCAGCCCACGACGCAGCAGAAGGCCGAACGCTCGGCTGCGCCGCCGCGCTCGACCTACGTGGTCGGGCGTGGCGAATCGCTACGGACGATCGCGAAAAACGTGTTGAAGGACGAGCGGCGCTGGCGCGAGATTTACGAGTTGAACAAGGCCCGCATCAAGAACCCCAACGTGCTCTTCGAGGGCGTCGAGCTGAAGCTGCCGGACAAGAAGGCGAGCACGACTCGCAAGCGGGATTGAGCCGCATGAATGTGTCTGCTGTCGCCGCTCTGCTGTTGGTGCTTTCGCCCGCTCCTGCTCAGGACGTTCCGGAGGCGTCCGCGCCGGACGGCGACGCGATCGCGATCATCAACGGACGGTCGCTGCCGCGCGGCGAGGTGATCGACCTGTTGATGCGCTCGCACGGGATCGAGGCGCTGCAGCAACTGATCGTGCTGGAGCTGGCGCGGCAGGAGACGCGACGACTCGGCATCAGCGTGTCGGCCGGCGACGTGCAGTTGGAGTACGACCGCTCGCTGGAGAAGATCGGGCGGCAGGTTTCTGACGGCGGCGCGGCGTTGACCGCCGAGCAAAAGCGCGCGGCGCTGGATCAACTGCTGGAGAAGCGTGGATTTTCAATGGCGGAGTTCATGGTGGGCATGGAGCGCAACGCGCATCTGCGGAAGCTGGCGGCGCGCGAGATACGCGTCGACGAGCGCATGCTGCGCGAGGAATTCGCCCGGACGCACGGCGAGCGCGTCCGCGTGCGGCACGTGCAGCTCAGCGACCTGCGCGAGGCGGAGGCGGCGCAGAAGCTGCTGCGCGAGGGCGTGTCGTTCGAGCAGGTCGCGATCCGCATGAGCCGCAACCCGGACACGGCGGCGAGCGGCGGCGACCTGGGGACAATCGGCCAGGGCGACGCGAACGTGCCGGCGGCGCTGCGCGAGGCGGCCTTTGCGCTCAAACCCGGCGAGGTGTCGAATCCAGTGCGCGTCGACAACGCGGTTCACATTCTCAAGCTGGTCGAGCGCGTCGCGCCGGCCGGCGTGAGTTTTGACGACGTGTGCGGCCAGGTGGAGGCGGCGCTGACCGACCGGCTGGTGACGGCCGAGATGAACCGTCTGGCGGTCGACCTGTTTCACAAGGCCCGCATTCGCGTCATCGACGCGCGGCTGCGCGACGAATACGAGGCGCTGACGCGGAAGTCGAAGGTCGACGCCGGCCTGCCGTAGGCAGCACCGCCGATCGCGCGAAGTACCGCCCCGGGCGGAGTGCAGCCGAGGGCGGGTGCAGCCGAGGGCGGCTGCTCTACATGGGCGTCAGCGCGGGGCGGGCGCGGCGCCGTGTGCCTCGCCTGTCGCCGGTATCACCGGCAGCAGCACGTGCGACGGGTGTTGCGCGTCGTGGTAAATCGTCTGCTCGGCGGCGACGAACTGAGTGTCTTTCTCGTTGTGCCCGCCGGTGTTCAGGTTCCGTGAGAACAGCGGGAACGTCGCCGACGCGACTTCGACGCGCAGCTTGCGACCTTTGCGGATCTGAATGCCGGTCTGCCAGAGGTCCAGCCGGTACTCGTAAATCTCTCCGGGCTCAAGCAGCTCGGGCTGGCGGGTCGAGTTCCGGAAGCGGGCCCGCTGCCGCGCCTCGCCCAGATTGAACACCTTGCCGTTCTCGTCGATCTCCGAGAGGCGCATGATCCAGTCGGTGTCTTTCGCGGAGGACGACGCGTACAGCACGGCTGAGACGGGGCCGGCGAACGTCAGCGGCTCGCTCAACGGCTCGGATTCGTAGACCAGAATGTCCTTGCGTTCGGCGAGCAGGCGCTTGTAGTACGCGATGGCGGCGTCGCGCTTCTCCTCGGCCGATTTCTCTTTCTTCTGCCCGTCGGCCTGTAGCGTCGCTTCGTCATCGGGCGGGAAATACGGGCAGGGCGTCGGGTCGCCGGGGTCGTACGTGTAGCGATCCTGCGGTGCGCCGGCGGGCGGTGCCTGCGGCGAGAAGCGGCCGTCGCCCGACGTGGTGTTGGCGTTGCCGCCGCTGCTGAGATACCACTTCTCGAAGCGTGTTTGCGGCAGCGGATAGCGCGGGCCGTGCAGCCACTCGTTCTGCTCCATGACGAAGATGCTGACGAGCGGCTCGCGGTCGATGCCGTTGTCGACGCCCTTGAGCCAGTGGTCGAACCAGCGCAGGTAGTCGCGCTGCAGGTCGATGATCGCCTTCTCGGTGAAGTCGCGCTCGCCGACCAGGCGTGCGGCGGTGTCGGTGTGTCCCCAGGGCCCGAGCACGAGCTTCTGGTGCGGATGGTCGTGCGTGGCCATGCGCTGGTAATTCAGCTTCGAGCCGATGCCGTCGCCGTCGAACCAGCCCGACTGATGAAAGACGGGAATGCGAACGTCTTTGAGCTTGTCGAGGAAGTTGGCGTCTTCCCAGTAGCCGCCGTCGACCGGGTGCTCGATCCACTTGCGCCAGTACGGGTTTGCCTTGCCGAGGATCGCCTTGTCGAGGTCGATCACCGGCAGGGCGCGCAGCAGCTTGTGATACTGCTTCTCGCCGATCTTGCTCATGGCCTCGCCCGACAGGTCGGCCGTCGCGTTGCTCTCAAGCACGTCGGCCCACCAGATCGCGCCCCACAGGAAGAACGTGCCGTACTCGTAGGGGATGTTGTAGAACGGATCGGGCGGCGACACGTTGGGGATGATCGTCGCCAGGTGCGGCGGTTTCTGCGAGGCGGCCCACCACTGCACCCAGCCGACGTACGAACCGCCAATCATGCCGACTTTGCCGCTCGACCAGGGCTGCACGGCGAGCCACTCGATCGCGTCGTAGCCGTCTTTCGCTTCGTTGATGAATGGCTCCCAGACGCCCTCGGAGCCGAAGCGTCCGCGGCAGTCCTGAATGGCGCAGACGTAGCCGCGCCGCGCGTAATACCGCCCGGTCAGCTCGCTCATTTCCTTCTTGTACGGCGTGCGGATCAGAATGACGGGGTGTTTGCCGGCCGTGTCGGGGCGGTAAACGTCGGTCGCGAGCTTCACGCCGTCGCGCATTGCGATCATCACGCCGCGCTGCTCGCTGACGGCGTGCGTGGGGGCCGAAAGCAGCGGGTCGGTCTGCGGCTCCTGGCGCAGGCTCTCGAAGCCTTCGCGGACGTAGGCGGCGTGCTGGGCCGGGACATCGCCGAGATAGACCCTTCCGGCGGCGTCGGCCCAGACGGTGATGTCGACGCCGGGCAGGTGATAGACGTAGCGCCGCAGCGTGTAGTCCTTGCCGCCGACGGAGCGCTCGACTTCGTCCTTGTATTCGAGCGACGCGTCGACGGTGATCTGGGGGATGATGAGGAGCGGGAATTTCTGGTCGCCACCCTTGGCGAAATCGTACAGCCGCACGGCCTGGCTCATCAGTGCCGGCGAGAGGTTCTCGAAGAGCAGCGCACCCGGCTTCAGCGCCACGTCGGTGACCTTCTCCTTGTGCGTCACCTTCGCGACCGCGTCGGCACGCTGCACCGCGACCGGCCCCTGCGGCGTCTCCATCTGCATGCTTTCCCAGACGCCGTGCGCGTCGCAGGCGATGCGCAACTTCATCTCGACCGTCTGGCCGGCGAGGCTCAGAACGGTGTGGCTCTCAAGCGTGCCGTCGGCCTTCTGGTCGAAGCGGATGGTGGCGAGCCGGTCCTCGTCCTTGTAGAGCACGTAGACGCCGGAATCGGCCGGCCCGGCCAGCGACGCAGGTGTTGTGGGTGCCGACGCGGCCTGATCCTGCGGCAGTGCCGCGGCCGGCGGGCACTGGATGATGCACCACGCGCCGACCGCCAGGATGAACACTCGTGCGAACATCGGTTTTGCTCCTTTGTGAACCGGCCGTCCGCTGGTCCGTCGTTTCCATCAGCCGCGGCGCCGGCGAACTACGAGCCGTCGCTGCGCACAAACACGCGCCGGCGGACGACCGGCGTGAGATACGCTGTCATGCTGTAAAGCACGCCACGGCGGCGCACCTGGCCGCGCTCGAGAATGGACTCGATTTCGCGGATGCGGGCGCGGATGGCGCGGAAGTCGACGGGCGTCAGCCACGAACTGATGCGCCGCGAATACACGTTCAATTCGCCCGGCTGCGTCCGCAGCAGCCGACTGTCGACCGCGCTGCGAAACGTGCGATCCGCCATGCGCAGCACGGCGGCGGAGAGCTTCTTGAGCCAAACGGCGTTGCGGCCGGTCGCCGGGTCGTAATCGAATTCGAAGCGCGGCGCGACCAGGCGGTAGACGGTTTCGGGGACGCGGCGTCCGCGGCGGTAGCCGGCGACTTCGACCACGCCGGCGGCCATCAGACGCCCGACGTGGTAATAGAGCGAGCGCGGCGCGCGGCCCATGTGTCGCGCGAGCTGCGCCACCGAGCTGGGTCCGATCAGCTTGAGGAACTCGATCAGCTCGACGCGCACGGGCGCCAGCAGCGCGTCCCACTGGGCGGGCCGGCGGATGACGACCGTCGCGCCCGCGGCGGGCGGGCCGCGGCGGGCCGGCCGTGGCGACGTCGCGCTGCTCGTGCGGTGAGGCTCTTCCAATTCGACCTCCATGAACGTCAAGCCGTATTCTGGGCAAATCGTCAGTAATTTGCAATATTATGAATTATTACAAAAATGTGCAATAGTTTGACTAGCTCCATGTTTCGTCCCGCCCCGAAACGACTAGCGCTGAAGCTCCCTGAACCCTGAACCCTGAACCCCACGAAGTAGTACAATGCCGTCCGTGTCCGTGCCCACCGGTTTCGAACTGTTCGACCACACCGCCGACCTCGGCGTGCGCGCCCACGCCGCATCGCGCTCCGGCCTGGTCGCCCCCGCCACCGCCGGCCTCTACGCCTGCGTCGGACAGCTCGTACCCGGCGGCGACGCGCAACCCGTCGAATTCGTGCTCGAGGCCGCGGCGCCGTCCAACCCGGGCGCCTGTGCAAACCTGCTGCGCGACTACCTGGCCGAAGTGCTGCACGTGCTCGAGACGCGGCGGCGCATGCTCATCGATCTGCGGGTGGTAGAGTTTTCGCCGCTGCGCCTGCACGTTCGGGCGCAGAGCGTCTCCATCGACGACACCCGCAGCGACGCGCAGCGCGAGGTGAAGGCCGTCACGTATCACGCGCTGTCGATCGTCGACACGCGCGACGGATGCGCGGCGACGTTCATTGTCGACATCTGATCCAGAAGCGAACGAAGGTGCGCCATGCCCGACAACTACACCGGCCCGCTCGAACGCCTCGACGACTGCCGCTGGCGCATCCCCAGGTCCTACAAGCCCGGCATGCGCGTCGACGGCCTGATCTACGCTGACGACCGGCTCATCGACGCCATCCGCGGCGACCGCTCCCCCGAGCAGGTCGCCAACGTCGCCATGCTGCCCGGCATCGTCCGCTACTCCCTGGCCATGCCCGACATCCACTGGGGCTACGGCTTCTGCATCGGCGGCGTCGCCGCCACCGACCCCGAGCAGGGCGGCGTCATCAGCCCGGGCGGCGTCGGATATGACATCAACTGCGGCGTGCGGCTGATTCGCACCGATCTGTCGCTGGCCGAGGCGCGGCCGCGCCTGACAGTCCTGATCGACCGGCTTTTCGCGACCGTGCCGGCCGGCGTGGGCCACGGCGGGCGCGTGCATTTCGACAAGAGGGAGATGCGCCGACTGCTGCAATCCGGCTCACGCTTCGTGATCGAGCAGGGCTACGGTTGGGATGCCGATCTGGCGGTGACCGAGGCGCACGGGCGGCTGGACGGCGCCGAGCCCGACGACGTGTCCGACCGCGCGCTGGAGCGCGGGCACGACCAGTGCGGCACTCTGGGCAGCGGCAACCACTTCATGGAAGTGCAGGTCGTGGACGAAGTGCACGACGAGCATGCCGCGGCGGTGATGGGGCTGCAAGCCGGCAACGTGTGTGTGATGATCCACTCAGGATCGCGCGGCCTGGGATATCAGGTGTGCGAGGACTATCTGAAGCTGCTGCATCGCGTCCCGGAGAAATACGGCATCGAGCTGCCCGACCGCCAGCTCGTCTGCGCGCCCGTGCACTCGCCGGAGGGGCAGCGCTATCTGGGAGCGATGCGGGCGGCGGCGAATTTCGCCTGGAGCAACCGGCAGATCATGACCCACCTGGCGCGCGAGGCGTTCGAGAGCGTCTTCGAAACACCCGCCGATCGGCTCGGCATGCACCTGGTTTATGACGTGGCGCACAACATCGCGAAGATGGAGCCGTATAACGTCAGAGAACAGGGAGCAGGGAGCAGGGAACAGGAAGAAACGCGAAGGATCAGAGCCGCGACCGTAAGGGAGCGGGGAACTGAGGGCGGGAACGAAGAAACCGAAAGCCCGAACCAATGCGAATCGCCGCACGTCGGCGATCCTGGCGTGAGAGTGCTCTGCGTGCATCGCAAGGGCGCGACGCGGGCGTTTCCGCCGGGGCATCCCGAATTGCCCGAGAAGTACTGTTCGATCGGCCAGCCCGTGCTCGTCCCGGGCGACATGGGCCGCTGCAGTTGGGTGCTCGTCGGTCAGCCCGCATCGATGGAGCAGACGTTCGGCAGCTCCTGCCACGGCGCCGGGCGCCGCATGTCGCGCACCGCCGCGATCCGCGCATCGGCCGGGCGCGACATTCATCGCGAGCTGCTGGCGCGCGGCGTTTACGCCCGGGCGCGGGGACGCACGGGCCTCGAGGAAGAGCAGCCCGACGCGTACAAGGACGTGAGCCAGGTGGTCGACGTGCTGCACGCCGCCGCCGTCAGCCGCAAGGTCGCGAAGCTGCGGCCGGTCGGGGTGATCAAGGGCTGAGGCGCGCGTTGGGTGTGCGGCGTGCGCGGCACGCGGGCTGTGAATGTCAGGAAACCGGCGATTGCTGCCGTTTCTACGAGGGGACGAGCGCGGCTGCGGCGCACAGAATCTTGCGAAAAATGGCACCTAGCGACCGAAATTCGGCCATTCAGCCCTTGACGATGCACTGCCCGATCGTACAATCCGAAACTTGGATTTGGCCCATTAGGGCCAAAGGAAACGGATTTCTGGCCTTTTTTCGGAGTTTGCGCCATGGCAAAGAAGTCAAAGGGAAGTGCGGGCGGCAAGAGCAAGAGCTCGCGGGACGTGCTCGTCGTCGCCAGCAAAGTGAAGGCCTACGTCAAAGGCAAGGACATGAACACGTCCGCCGAGGCCATCGATGCGCTGTCGAACTGCGTCTACGAGATTCTCGACTGCGCCACCACGCGCACCAAGGACAACGGCCGCAAGACGCTCAAGTCGTACGACCTGTAAGCCGCGCCACGCTTGCCGCGCGTCGCTGCTTCAGCGCGCTCGGCTGGAACCTGGTCGAGAAACTGAATCGCGGGCGGGGCGCGCCAACGCGCCCTGCCCGCGATGTTTCACTCCGGCGAGACGCGGCGACACAGGCTGCCGCCGCGGCATCCTTTCGCCCAGCCGCGCGCCGGCTCATTCCACAAACGTCACGCGATTGCGTCCTTCCGACTTGCTGCGGTAGAGCAGCTCATCGGCCCGTCCGAAGAGCGACGTCTCATCATCATCGGGCCGCGCGATGGTCGCCCCCGCCGAGATGGTCACGTGCAGCGTCTGCCCGCCCACCTCCAGCCACGAGTGCTCGACCATCATGCGCAGGCGCTCGGCGATGTCGCGCACCTTGTCCGGCGCTCGCTGCCCGAGCAGCACGACGAACTCCTCGCCGCCCCAGCGGGCCGCCAGATCGTACGCTCGGCAGGTGTGCTTGAGCGTCCGCGCCACCATCTTGAGCACCTCGTCGCCGGTGGCGTGTCCGTGCGTGTCGTTGAAGCGCTTGAAGTGGTCGACGTCGCACATCACCAGCCCGAACGCCAGCTTCTCGCGCCGCAGCTCGGACAGCCGGGCGTGCAGCGTGTTCTCGAGGTAGCGGCGATTCGCGATCGCCGTCAGCGGGTCGAGAAACGCCTCGGCCTCGAGGGTGTGAATCCGCTCGATGGCGGCGTTGGTCTCGGTCGCGTCGCTGAAGGTTTCGAACGCGCCAATGATGCGCCCCTGCCAATCGCGCACCGGCAGCGCGAAGACGTGCACTGGCACGCGATGGCCGTCCTTGTGATGCAGAAACACGTTATCCGAGCGCGCCTGGCCGTCGACCATCACCGCCGCCAGCGGGCAGCCCATCGTGCACAGACAGTTGCCCTTTTCGTCCACGTGCCGCAGCAGCTTGTCGGCGCAGCACCGCCCCAGCGCCTCGGCCGCCGTAAATCCCGTGATCTTCTCCGCCCCTTTCGACCAGTAGCGGATGCGGCGTTGCAGGTCGGTGATGTAGATGCCGTCTTCGAGTCGATCGAGGACGGCCCAGTGGAAGCCGCCCAGGGCGCTTTCGAGAAACGAATCGAGCCCGGCCAGTTGTTGGGCGAGGACGACGGACTGCGGGAGGTCGTTGACGACGTCGCGGTCGGCGGTCGGCGTGGTGCTCATCTGAACTCTCGCTGTTATCGGGCGGACAGCGCACAAGCGATGCGGTGGTTCGCTTCGGCTCGATGCCGCCGCGCGCTCATGCTCCGGTCATATCTTCGGATGATGACGGCAGCGACTTTGCCAAGCGATCTTGTGCTTGACACGCAGGCGCCGCCCGAAAACAACTACGCCCGCGCCATCGCCACGGCCAGGTGCCGCGCGGCGCAATCGCTGATCTTGATGGGGTGGAAGCCGGGGATCTCGCTCATCAGCGTGTCGTTCAGCGGCCGCGTCCAGCTCGCCGGCAGCCGCGAAGCGCCCAGCATGGCGCCTGCGATGCAGCCGGCGGTCGCGCCGTTGCAGTCGGGGTCCCAGCCGCAACTGACCGCGATCGAGATCACGCGGCCGAAGTCCTCGCGGCCCAGCAGCAGCGCCGCGGTCACGGCCGCCGCGTTGTTGATCGTGTGCACTGCGTCCAGATCGCCGAAGGTGTCCCACAGCCAGTCGATGGCCTCTTCGAAGCGCGCCGCGTCAAAGCGCAGCGCCTCGCACCTGGCGATGGTCCGCCGGATGGCGTCGGCCAGCCGGCTGCGCTGCGGAATCTCGGCCAGACCGGCGCGGACGATGCGCAACGGATCGCTCAGGACGGCGGCCGCCGCGATCATCGCGGCGCAGAACATCTCGCCGTAGATGCCGTTCTTGACGTGCGAGAGCGAGGCGTCGCGCCAGGCGTATTCGGCCGCCCCCTGGCAGTCTCCGGGGCAGGCCAGACCCCAGCCATCGGCGCGAATCTGCGCGCCGATCCACTCGCGGTAGGGGTTGAGATAGCCGCGGACGAGTTCGAGCTGCGCAGCGCTCAGCGTGGAGCAATCGTGCGTCGCGCCGAGCAGCAGCAGGTTGCGATACGCGGCCTCCTCGGCGGTGAAGCAGCGGGCCGCCGGCAGGTACGTCAACCACCAGCTCGCGACGTCGCGCGTGCTGAAGTCGGGGCCGACGCGTTCAAGAATGTCGAGGCCCATGATCGTGTAGCGCAAATCATCGTCCGACTCCATGAAGCTGATGCGGCCGCGCTGCGACGCCTCGCAGATCAGCGCGTCGATGCCGACGGCGGCGCACGCCCCGGGGTGATTGACGACGTAGTCGGCCAGCGGGTAGGCGTCGGCCGCCTTCAGATATTTCCGCACGTTCGCTGCGCTTCGCATGAAGACCGGCATCTCCAGCGGCTTGCCCAGCGCGCAGCCGCAGCAGCGCCCCAGCCAGCCGCCGTGAATCCGGTCGGCCAGCACCTCGTAGATCGCGGGCGTGACACTGACGCGGCCCTCGGCGGGTCGTTCGGCATGGATGCCCGCCAGGTCGGACGGCTCGCGGTACGGGAAGTCCGCCGTCGGCGCGAGGCGCGACAACTCAGCGTAGAGCGAGGACAGCTCGCGCGGGCCCAGGCCGCCACGCTCAAACGTTCGCTCCATTGCGGCGACGTCGCAACCTTCCTCACGGCGTTGCCGCAGCTCGTCGCGTATCAACTGCGTCCATTGCGAGGCGGATGGAAAATCGATCAAGGTCGTGGGCTCCTGTCATCTCGCGCGTCGAAAGTCGGAGCGACATGGTACAGTCCGAGGGTTCAGGGGTCAGGGTTCGGGGGTCGGCGTTTGGGGTTTGGGGTCGGCGCTAAGGGCCTGGCGGCGCACGGCCGCCTACCGGCGGCGCATGGCGCGGGCCATCTCGCGTTTCTGGTCCCGCTCCTTCAGCGACGCGCGCTTGTCGCCGTGGGTCTTGCCCTTGGCCAGCGCGACGGTGACTTTGCAGATTCCGCGCTCGGTGAAGTATATTGCGAGCGGGATCATCGTAAATCCGCGTTGCGTGACCGCCTTGTGGAATTTGCGGAGCTCGCGGCGGTGGAGCAGGAGTTTCCGCTCGCGGGTGGGCTCGTGTTGAGCGTAACCAGCCAGTGGATAAGGAGATATGTTGCATCCGACCAGGAACAGCTCGTCGCCGCGGAAGCGTGCGTAGGCCTCGTCGAGCGATGCCTGTGCGGCGCGCAAGCTCTTGACCTCGCTTCCGGTCAGGGAAATTCCGGCTTCGAGCGACTCGAGGATGTCGAAATCGAACTTCGCCTTGCGGTTATTGATTCGGGGCGAGGGAAGTGGACCTTTGCCCATAGAGACGATAGATTCTAATGAATAGCCGCGGCGCTGCAACCTGCTGTTAACGCACGAGTAAAAGTGCCTGATCGATCAGCGCAGCGTCGCCAAGGCCGAGCCAGCGATGTCCAGGGACGCGGAGCAGAGACTGATAGCTCGCGCACAGCGCGGCCACGCGGACGCGTTCTGTGAACTGGTCGAGACCTATAAGGAGCGTCTGTTCGCATTCGTTTGGCGGATGCTGCGGCACCATCACGAGGCCGAGGACGTGTGCCAGGCGGCGTTCGTGAAGGCGTACGAATCGCTGTCGAGCTATTCGTCCGAATACGCGTTCAGCACGTGGCTGTTCACGATCGGCTACCGCATCTGTCTGAATTACATCCGCAAGAAGAAGGCGCTGCTGGGCGATTTTGATCTTGGAAGTCTGCGCGCCGCGCCGGATGGCGGGGTTGAGGCGCTGGCCAACAGCGAGGAAGCCCGCCGGCTGCGCGACCTGATCTGGTCGGCGGTGGATCGGCTGTCGATGCCCCAGAAATCGACCGTGCTGCTCTTTTATCGGGAGAGTATGAGCTGCGAGGAGATTGGTCGGATTCTCGGAATTCCGGCAGTGACGGTGAAAAGTCACCTGCATCGGGCGCGGGGTAAGTTGCGTACAATGCTTGGAGACGAGCTGGTGCACGACTGGCTGGCGATTGAGTATCTTTCGGACTCGCATTTTGCGTGAGGCAAGGGACCGATGACGTGCGCGGAATGTGAACGCCTGTACGACGCGTACCTGGACGGGCAGTTGTCCGGGACGCTGCGGCTGGAGTTCGACGCCCATCGGCTGCGCTGCCGCCGCTGCCAGCAGACGATCGCCATGCTCGAGGCCTGCACGTTCGTGATCGGGTCGGATCGGCGCCAGCCGGCGCTTTCGCCCGATTTCACGGCGCGAGTCATGGAGGACATCGGGGCGCGCTCGGATGAGCGGCGCCGCGCTGTCCGCGTGCGGGCCACGCGCGTCGCGTTTGTGGCGGGGGGGCTGATCCAGGCGGCGGCGGTGGTGATCTTCGCGATCATGCTGCCGCGCGGCGGCGTCGCGCCGCGGTCGCCGCGTGCGGAGACGCCGGTGGTCGCGGAAGCCGGCTTGGCACTGACGGGTGTTGACGACCCGTCGATCGACCTTCGCGAGTATGTCTTCAGCAAGCTGGAGCGCGGCCTGCGCAGTACGCCGGCGAAGTGGACCGAGGACATGCGGCAACTGGCGGGTTATCTGAACGTCAGCGTGCCCGATTCGGTGGCGCGCGCGTCGGCCGATCCGCGGACGCTCATGCCGCTCTTCGCGATCGACAATCTCATTTCGCCCGCGCCGGGCGCCGCGGCGCCCGAACCCGCCGCCGATGACGAGTCCGGCGCGCGGTTCGAGGGTTGAGAGACGTTCGCCGGCGGTGCCAGTTTGACGCGTCATGCCCCTCTCGTGCGGAGCCGCATCAATTTCTCCTGTATCGCGCTCATCGCGACGGCCACGCTGTCGGCAGCCGCGGGCGATCCCTCGGAGGATTCCAATTCACTGACGCCGCTCGTGCCCGCCGACGCCGGCCTCTACCTCGAGCTGCGCAACGCCGACGACCTGCTGATTCCGCTGACCGAGCCGCAAGTCTGGCTGACGCTGGCCGAGCTGGCCGGGCAGCGCGCCAATCCCGAGGACGCGGAGGCATGGCGGCGGCAGATCGAGAAGACCGTGCAGATGGATCCGCCGACCGCGATCCGCACGCTCTTCAAGCAGCGCGTCGCGTTCGTCGGCCGCGGACCGGGACGATCGCAGGATGCCGCCGTGCTCTGCCGGCCGGCGGCGGAGGTCTCGCCGTCCGAGCTTCTCTCGCGGCTGGGGGCGTCGCCGCACGAGAAGATCGGCGTGGTCGAAGTGCGTGAACTCCCGATGCGCGTGGGCGTGTCGGTCGTGGAGGGCGCGCTGATCTTCGGCGATCTGGGGCCGGCCGGGAAGATGTTCGAATACGTCGTGCGGACGGCCGGTGCGCCGCCCGACCGGCGCGCCAGTCTGGCGCGGGACGCGGATTTTCTGGCGCTCGCGTCGCGCTTGCCGCGCGAGCCGGATGGCGTGCTGTTCGCGCGTCTCAGGCCCCGAACGGAGCTGGTGCACGCACCACCGGACAGCGCCCCGATCAGCAGCGCTCCGGCCAGCGGCGCGGCTTCGCGCGCCGTCGAGCCGAGCACGACGCAACCGGCCGGGGGCCGCGCCGCGCCCGAGCCGCCGCTGCCCGGTTCATTCCACGGGGCCGCGAACATCCTCATGGCGCTGCAACGTGCCGATCGCCACCTGCACGTCAGCGTGGTCGGAGATGGACATCCGCAGCCGCCGCCCGACGGCGTCGACGTCGTTCGCCACGTGCGCGGTCTGCCGGCGCGGACGCTGGTGGCCTGGGCGGGTGGGGTGAATTTCGCCGAACTGGTCGCGGCGGTCGATGGCATGCCGGAGCGCAGCGTGGCGCGCGTCGTCGTCAACATGCAGCGCCACGCGCCCGCGCTCGACGAACTGCGGCGGGCGTGCGACGGCACGGCGGCGCTGGCGGTGGGCGTCGTGCCGCCGGCGGCCGACGCGGCGATCAGCTCGCCGCCGGTCCCGGCGCTGGCCGTGCTGATCGGGCTGAAGCAGGAGCACGACGGCGTCTCGGCCGCGTTCGGCAACCTGGTCGAAACGACGACGATGGTGCACAACCTCATGGCGCTCCGCCCCGACGTCGACCTGCCCAGGCTGCTGCCGCCGGAGACCATCGAGCTGGCCGGTCGCCAGGTTCAGCGGCTGGACCTTTCGGAGCTGGTGCGTCGCCTCACCGGCGGACTGATGGAGCAATTCCAGTTCTGCTGGACGATCGACGGCGACGCGCTGATTCTGACCACGCATGAGGACTGGCTGCGGCAGATTCTCGTCGCGCGGCAGCGCGACGCGGCCGACCTGTCGCTGGCCCTGTCGCTGCTGCCTGGCGACGTGTCGCCGAGCACCAACGGCGTCGTGCTGATTCAGACCGGGCCGATCTCCGACCTGGGCGCGCTGTGGCTGCGGCACCTGGAGCGGCACGTGCCGGCGATTCTCCAGGAGCAGTGGTGGCGGCAGCGGCAGCCGGGCGGCGGGCGCGTCCGGCTGGGCATCGCCGGGGTTCAGGAGCGCGAGACGAACCGGCTGCGGCTGGATTACGTCGATCCGGCCGGGCTGGCGGCCGGCGTGTTGGAGAAGGGCGACTACGTCGTGGGCTGCAACGAGCGGCCGTTCGCGACCTCGCAGCCGTTTCAGGAATTGCAGCGCGGCCTGGAAGCACGGCCACACGCCCGCCGAATCGTGCTCGACGTGATCCGCGGCGATCGCAAGCTGCGCCAGCAGGTGTCGATTCCGTTTGTCGATCCGATCCAGGTGCTGCGCCGCGCGGTGGCGATCGGCCAGATCGCGCAGCGCGTCGTCTGTGTCGATGACGGCACGCCGCAGTCCGGCTCTCACGGCCTGATTACGATCGAGCTGCGGCGCGGCGATCCGCCGCTGTTCGCGTTCGAGTCGCCGCGCGCGCCGCAGCCGATCGGCGCCGCTACGTCCGGGCCGGCGCCGGCGTCGGACGCGGCGGCCGGGGGCGCGCCGTAGTTCGCCATTGGCCCGCGGCGACGTCCGGATGGTGGGTAGGAGCGCTGTCGGGTGCGATTCCGTCGCTACTGCGTTGAGCGCCTGGGCCGACCCGGCGATCCGCGAATCTCACGGTGGCGCGCCCGGACGATGGCACCGAGCAGCAACAACGCGAGCGCCGCCGGCTCGGGAGTGATCATCGCGTCGGCGATCGGGCTCTGCATTCCGTAGCTGTTGCTCCCGATGCCGGCGCCCTCGTCGCCGAAGCCAAGCGCGATCTCCTTCGGCGTGACACCGCCCTCCAGCGACCAGATTCCGTTCGTGCCGATCCCAAGACGCACTTCGGAGCACGGGCCCCCGTTCGAGCTCACGTCGATGTAGCCCAGCAGCGTGTTGCCAAACGCGCTGACGCCATGAAGATCGCGCCCAGCCAGGAGACCACTTGATGTGCTCGCTCGTATCCTGCGACGGGCCGACTGACGAGCGGGGCACGCGGTCAACGACCGACAATCTGAACGGTCGCGGCAATCAAGATTTCGCCAAGTCCACCGCCTTCTCCCGCGCCACCTGCTGCGCCAGCTCGTAGCCCGCGTCCGCATGCCGCATGACGCCCAGCGCCGGGTCGGCGGTCAGGACGCGCTGGATGCGGCGGTCGGCTTCGGGCGTTCCGTCGCAGACGAGGACCTGGCCGGCGTGGAGACTGTAGCCGATGCCGACGCCGCCGCCGTGGTGGAAGCTGACCCAGGTGGCTCCGCAGGCGGTGTTGGCCAGGGCATTGAGAATCGGCCAGTCGGCGATGGCGTCGGAACCGTCCTGCATGCCTTCGGTTTCGCGGTTGGGGCTGGCGACGCTGCCGCAGTCGAGATGATCGCGGCCGATGACGAGCGGTGCCGAGACGCGGCCCTCGCGCACCAACCTGTTGAAAATCAGACCCATCCGGGCTCGCTGGCCATACTTCAACCAGCAGATGCGGGCCGGCAGCCCTTGAAACGCGACCTTTTCGCGGGCCAGGCGAATCCAGCGGCAGAGATGCTCTTCCTGTGGAAAAGTATCGAGCACGGCGTCGTCGGTGGCGGCGATGTCCGCCGGGTCGCCGGAGAGCGCCGCCCAGCGGAACGGGCCGCTGCCCTCGCAGAAGAGCGGGCGGATGTATTCGGGAACGAAACCGGGGATGCGGAACGCGTCGACCGGCTGGATGCCGAACGGCCGGCCGGCCGAATCGCCGGCGGTGGATCTGTAGCGCGCGTGCGCCTCGACGGCGTGTCCGCGGAGATTGTTCCCATAGTCGAATGTCACGGCCCCGCGGCGCTGGAGTTCGAGCATATGCCGGACGTGCTCGTTCATCGTGCGATAGCTCTCGCGCTCATACGCTTGTGGGTCGTCTCGACGCAGACGCAGCAGCGCGACATAGCGCGCGTCGCTCCACGGCTCGCCGCCGCGGCTGTGCGGGTTGGTCGGCCCGTGTCCGGCACCGACGGGAATCGCAGCGCTCCCGAGAATGCCGTTAGGAACGTAGCCGTTCAGCGGATCGTGCGCCGACGTCTGGTCGGTGAGCACGTCAGGCGTGATGTCGCGGCGGATCAGCTCGGCCAGCAGGTCGGCCGCGTTGGCCAGTACGCCGATGGAAAGCGCCTGGCCCGTGGCTTTCGCCTTGAGCGCCCAATCGAGCGCCTGGTCGATGCTCTCCGTCGACTTGTCGAGATAGCGGGTCTTGAGCCGCTTCTCGATCCGCGCCGGGTCGACCTCGGCGATCAGGCAGACGGCGCCGTTGAACGTCGCGGCGAGCGGCTGGGCGCCACCCATGCCGCCCAGGCCGCCGGTGACGACCAGTTTGCCGCGCAGGGTGGCCGCAGCGCCGGCCAGCGGATCGCTCGTCCGCGGCCCACGCTCACCGACGCGCGCGGATGCGGCCGGCGGCGCGTGGCGCCCTTCGGCGCCCGACCCCTCCCTGACGGTCGGGGCTCGGCTGGGCACACTCGGTTCGGTCGGAGATGGCCCCTCCCCGACGGTCGGGGCTCGGCCGGCGAAGTGCTTACGGGCGACGGCGGCGAAGGTCTCGTAGGTGCCCTGGAGAATACCCTGCGTACCGATATAGATCCATGAGCCCGCGGTCATCTGGCCGAACATCGTCAGGCCAAGGGCTTCGAGCCGGCGGAATTCGTCCCAGGTGGCCCATTTCGGCACGAGCATCGCGTTGCTGATGAGCACGCGCGGCGCGTCCGCGTGCGTCTTGAGCACGCCGACGGCCCGGCCACTTTGAACCAGCAGCGTTTCATCATTCTCCAGACGCCGCAAGGCGGCGACGATGCGGTCGAAATCGGGCCAGGAGCGCGCCGCGCGGCCGCTGCCGCCGTAGACGATGAGCTGCTCGGGCAGTTCGGCGACGTCGGGGTCGAGGTTGTTCATGAGCATGCGCAGGGCGGCTTCCTGCTGCCAGCCCTGGCAGGAGCGCTGCGGCCCGCGTGGGGCGCGGACAGTACGTGAACTGGTTGACGGCGCTGCGTCGGTGAGCATGGCGTGATCCTCCGACAGGACAATCTGCCATCATATCCGCTTCGACGTTTGTACAACGCGGGCTATTCGGCGGTCTGCGCGAGGGGTATTCCGGCCTGCGCGGCGCGGATCAGCCCGCTGCCGGACGTCTCCAGGCGAGCGAGCTCCTCGCGGGTGTAGGGGAATACCTCGACCGGCATGTCGGTGTCGCGAAAGGCGTCGGCAAAGTGCGGCACGCGGTCGAACCAGCGCGGCTCGGCGTGCTGGCGCAGCACAATCAGCACATCGGCATCGCTGCCGGGGACGGCCTCCCGGCGCGCGAGCGAACCGAACAGCCGTACTTCGAGCACGTCGGGCTCGGCCACGACGAGCCGCTGGGCGAGTTCCCGGAGCTGTTCAATTGCCAGCGCCCGGTCCAGATAGGTGACGCTCGACGAACCGCATGATCGTTTCAGATAAACCGAGGGCAATCTGGGCATCGTCTCGACCGTAGGTTTCCGAGGGAGTGCCGCTGTCGATCCCGTTAGGATAGCGCGTCGGAATATAGTAGCGATCGAGGCTGCGGGCTGCCTTCTCGACGTCGGACGGAACGGCCACCGCCGGCGGCAGCAGCGCGATCAGATCGCGCAGTGCATGTCCCCATGCGTCGCCGCCTTGGTCCTGAATCAGCGCTTTGAGCGCCTTCTCCGCGGCCTGCTGAGCGATAAAACAGGCCCAGTCGAAAATCCCCGCGCCGGCGTTGTGCCGCGCGGCATCACGATCGTGCAGCGCCTGCTTCCACCAATCGCGACTACGATTCGCTGGCATAGGCGTAGTTCATACCCGTCCGAATGCCACCTCCGCAAGCCGTACACGACTCAGACTCGCGCGCCAGCGCCGCTCACTCCGAACCCAGGGTCGGTCGGCCCTCGTCCACGCGCCGCCGGACGGATTCGGCGTGCGCCGTCAGACCCTCGGCGTCGGCCAGCGTGATGGCGTCGGGGCCCTCGCGGCGGATGGCGTCGGAGCCGAAGCCGACGACAGACACCCGGCGGGTGAAGTCCGCCACGGTCAGTCCGCTCGAGAAACGTGCCGTGCCGCCGGTGGGCAGGACGTGAGACGGGCCGGCGACGTAGTCGCCCAGGGCCTCGGGCGAGTGCGGGCCGACGAAGATCGCGCCGGCGTGGTGGCACAGGTTGGCGAGGGCTTCGGCGTCGCGCGTCTGAACGTGCAGGTGCTCGGGGGCCATCGCATTGGCCAGCTCCGCCGCCGCGGAGTTGTCGGCGACGACGATCGCGGCGCCGAACTGGTCGAGGCTGCGGCGCGCGCCGGCGGCGCGCGGCAACGCGGCGAGCAGGCTGTCGATCTCGGCGCTGACTGCCGTGACGGTCTGCGCGTCGAACGCCAGCAGGATCGCGATGCCCGGGTCGTGCTCGGCTTGCGCCAGCAGGTCGGCCGCGACGCAGCGCGGCGCGGCGCTTTCGTCGGCGATGATCATCAGCTCGCTGGCGCCGGCGACGCTGTCGATCCCGACGACGCCGAAGAGTTCACGCTTGGCGAGCTGCGTGTAGATGTTGCCGGGGCCGACGATCTTGTCGACGGCGCGGATCGTCGCGGTGCCGAGTGCGAGCGCGGCGACGGCCTGCGCTCCACCGACGCGGTAGACCTCGCTCACGCCGAGTTCGGCGGCGACGCCGAGAATCGCCGGGTGTACGTCACCCGCATGGCGCGGCGGCGCGACGATGCAGATTTCGGGCACGCCGGCGACGTGCGCGGGCACGACGGTCATGATGATCGTCGAGATGAGCGGGGCCGCGGCGCCGGGGACCAGGCAGCCGACGCGCGCCAGAGGTTGAACGCGCGACTCCAGCCGCACGCCAGCGCGCGTCACGCACGCCGGCCGCGGCAGCAGCGCCGTCTGATACGCCCGAACGTTCGCGGCGGCGGCTTGGACGGCATTGCGCAGGTCGTGTGCGAGGGCACGGCGTGCCGCGTCGAGGGCTGTCGCCGGCACGCGAAGCTGATCGGGCGACAAGCGCGGGCCATCGAGCCGCACGGTGTGATCAAGCAACGCCGCGTCGCCGCGGGCGCGGACATCCGCGATGATCTCGCGGACGGCGCGCAGCGCGTCGGCGAGCTGTTCCGCGTGGGCGAGGTGATGGCGGCGGACAAACTCCAATGCATCGCGGCGACCGGCGGCAGATCGAGCGTCCATCAGTCGAATCATGGCCATCCAGTGTAGTGCCTCAGAGAAACCTGAGCATGTTGAACGCGGGTGGGGCGGGCAACCTGCCTGCCGGGCGGGCTGGAAGCCGCCCCACCCTGCCCGTGAACGCGCGGTCGTTTGTGAGGCGCGACACTCTAGCGGGAAAGGCACTGCAGGAACGCGTCGATGTCGGCGGCGTTGACGGTTCCGTCGAGGTTGGCGTCGCCAGCGCCGGGCGCACAGGCTGCGCCGCCCGTCAGCAGGGCGACGAACGGATCGACGTCGAAGCCGTTGATCGAACCGTCGCAATTGGCGTCGCAGGCGTCGAAACAGCGGACGCTGAGCCGCGCGACGTGGGAAGACGGCACGCCCGACGCGCGGCTGAAGTGCCCGCCGACGAGCAGCGCGCGCTGGACCGGCGGCGCCTGGGCGCGGCTGTCCAAGGCGCACAGCGCGACGACTTTCGCCGGCCAGACGTGCGAGACGCCGTCGAGCACGCCGCTCCAGATAACGCCGTTCCAGCGCGCCAGGCCGGCGACGGTCTGGCCGCCGGCGAGCGTGAAGGCGCCGCCGGCGACGAGTTCCGGTCCGTCGCCGAAGTCGAAGACTTCGATCGCGTCAACGTACGGAAAGCTCGATCCGCCCGAGCCGCCGAGCCCGCCTCCGACGCCGACCCACTCCGATCCGGTCCAGCGCGCCACAAGCTGCTGGATGCCGGCGATGAAGATGTCGCCGCCCGCGTAGAGCTCGGGCCCGTTTCCGTCGTCGAAGACGGCCAGGTCGAAGACGTCGATCGGCAGTCCGGTGCCGACGGCCGACCAGCGCTGGCCATCCCAGCGCGCGACGCCGGGAGAGAAGACTCCGTCGGCATGCGAAAAGCTGCCGCAGGCGTAAAGTGCCGCGCCGCCGCCGTCATCGAACACTTGCAGGTCGCGAACCGTGGGATTGAAGGCGCCGCCGTAGACGCCGCCGCGCAGCGCTGACCAGGCGGCGCCATTCCAGACGGCGATGTTGCTGGCGGGGATTCCGTCGGCGAGGGAGAACGAGCCGCCGGCGATGATGCGCGGCCCGTCGCCGGCGTCGAAGACGGCCAGGGCGCGCACGTCGACGACGCTGCCGCCGCCGAAGCCCTGGCCGACGGCGCGCCAGGCGCCGCCGTCCCAGGTGGCGATGCGTGCGACGGGGCTGTCATCGGCGGTGGTGAAGTAGCCGCCCGCGAAGATGAGGCGCTGGCCGGTAAGCGGATCGGGCGCGTCGAGCAACGTGTGCACCGCGCCGTTCATGCCGGTGCCCAGCGAGGACCAGTGGTCGCGGTCCCAGCGCGCTACGTAGTTCACGGGCCGCCCGCCGGCCAGCTTGAAATCCCCGCCGATCACGTGGGTCGGCTCGCCAAAGAAATCGGTGGCGATGCCGCATTCGACGGCGGCGTCGAGCCCGTTGCCGACGGCGGACCACTCACCGGCGCGGCGCATGGCAAGTCGGTTGACGTTGCAGCCTTCGAGATTGACGAAGCCGCCGCCGGCGTAGAGTGCGGTGCCGCGCCCGTCGTCGTAAGCGGCCATGCAGTAGCCGGCGCCGGCGAAGTCGGCGTCCTTGACCCAGGCGTCGCCTTCAAAGCGATGAACGCCCCACTGGCTTGAAAGAAAGCCGGTGGCGTAAAGCCGCGGGCCGCCGCCATCGTCGAAGCCGAAGAGGACGTCGACGGCTTCATAGTTGGACGTGTCGCCGCCCAGGCCGTCGCCGACCGGGTGCCACTCCAGCCCATCCCAGCGTGCGACGCGTTTGGCGGGTTTTCCGCCGGCGGTGTGAAAATCTCCGCCGACGTAAAGCTGCGTTCCGTCGCCTGCATCGAAGACGGTCATGGCTTGTACGCCGTCGAAACGCGATTCGACTCCGGTTCCGACAGGCGACCATTGCTGCCCGTTCCAGCGCGCGACGTGATGCGCGGCGACGCCGCCGGCTTCGGTGAATTCTCCGCCGGCGTAGAGCGCCGGGCCGCTGCCGTCGTCGTGGACGACGAGTTCGATGACGTAGCCGAATGGGTTCATTCCGCCGCCGACGTCGGACCAGTTCTGACCGTCCCAGCAGGCGATGTGATGGACGAGTTTGCCGGCGGCGGTCGTGAACGCCCCGCCGACGTAGAGTTTCGCCCCGCCGCCGTCGTCGAACACGGCGAGGGCGGCGGCCCAATCGTCGAGCGACCCGAGCCCATGCCAACGCGCGCCATCCCAGCGGGCAATGTTGTCGGCGCGGACGCCGCCAGCCGTCGCAAACAAGCCGGCGACGAAGAGCGATTCGCCGTGGCCGTCGTCGAAACGGGTCATGGCGTAAACGTCGGGGTGGCTGACGCCGGAGACGCCCGCGCCGAGCGGCGTCCATGTATTACCGTCCCAGCGCGCGATGTGGGCCGCGGCGACGCCGTCCGGGGATCGTCCGGCGAGGTCGAATTGACCGCCGGCGTAGAGCGCGGGGCCAAGTGCGTCGTCCCAGACGTAGAGGCTGCTGACGGTCTTGTCGAAGCCGGGGAAGCCGTAGCCGCCGGCGAACTCGGCGGTGCATTGAGCGTTTGCGACGGTCGAGAGGACTTGCGCGGCGATGAGCACGAGCAGAGCACGCGGGGCAGTCGGCGTCGCACTCAGGCGCGTGAAGCGGGAAGCGTCGGCGAACCGAAGTCGCGGACCGACGTGCTCACCATGCTCCGGAAGCATATCGGGCATTGTACCATCGGCAGATTCCAGTCCGGCGCGCGAACACCCATGATTAGAGCCTATCCCAAATCCTGGGGGACCGGCCTATCTGCTCTGCAACGATCCGGACGCGCCGCTCGAGCAGGTCCTGCAGGCGTATCTGTGGCGCTGGGACATCGAGGTGAACTTCCGCGACGAAAAGACGCTGCTGGGCGTCGGACAGGCCCAGGTGCGACATCCCCAGGCGGTCGAAAACGTCCCGGCCGTCGCCGTCGCGGCCTATTCCCTGCTGCTGCTGGCGGCGGTGAAAGCGTACGGCCCCACCGGCGTCAGCAACGCGCTGCCGCCGCCCGCCTGGCGCCGCGCCGCTCCCGCGCCACGCCCCAGCACCATGCAGCTGATCAATGAACTGCGTCACGAACTGTGGAACCAGGCCATCAGCTCCGCCGGTTTACACCCCTTCCCGACCACCACCCCTGAAAACCAAAAGGCCCAAAAACCTACTCCAAAAATCGCAACCAGCCTCTTCTATACCGTCGCCGGATAAAGAAAAGGCCAAAGTCGAGCCCCCGGCGTAAACGCCGGGGCTCGGAACCCGACCCGTCAACACTCCGAACCCCTCCGCCGTCGACACTCCAAGCCCCACTCTTCAACACCCCGAGCCCCGCCCTTCAACTCTCCGAGCCCCGCCCTTCAACTCTCCGAGCCCCGCCCTTCAGGGCGGGAATCCCGCAAGCAGCAGCCCCCCCCACTTGCCCGCGGCGTCGAATGCGGCGCGTCGCAGCCCGCCTACAGAATCTCGTTCGCCGCCAGCGCCTTGAGCCGCCGCCAGCGCCGATCCACTTCCTCCTGCACTTCAGCCGCGGCCGCGGCGTACTCGGGCGAGGCGAGATGGCGGAACGCGCCGCCCATGGCCTTGAACGCCTCCGTTACGGGGACTTTCTTGTTCTGTTTCTCGGGGTCGATCGTCACGTGGGTGATGCCGTGCTCAATCTCGTAGAGCGGGTGCATGCACGCATTCACGCACGCTTCAACGGCGGCCGGCCCGACGTGCTCTTCCATGCCCCAGTTCAGCGGGCAGACGGAGAGCGCCTTGACGAATGCGAAGCCGCCGGCGCGGACGGTGGCCTGCGCTTTGCGCGCCTTGCGGATCATGTCAGCCGCGTGCGACTCTGCGGCGGTGGCGAGATAAGGCGCGAACGTCCCGCGCAGGATTTCGATGATGTCCTTGTGGTGCGTGCGCTTGCCCGTCTGTTGCTTGCCGACGTGCGCGTTGCTGTTCTTCTGCCCCTTGAATCCGCTGTAGCAGAGCTGCGCGCCGGTGTTCATGTAGCCCTTGTTGTCGTACTCGAGCACGATGAACGGATCGTTGCGCAGCGCCGCGCCGATCACCTGGTCCATGCCGATGTCGTCGCCGCCGTCGCCCGTCACGTGAATGACGGTGATTTCCTCGTCCAGCTCGCCGCGGGCCTTGAAGCGTTTGATCATCTCGACCACGCCGGTGGCGGTAGAGGTGCCGTTGTGGAACAGGTTGTGGAAGTAGGGCACCTTGTAGCTGGTCAGCGGATAGCCCGTCGTCACGACCATCCCGCAGCCGGTGTGAAACAGCAGGATAACGTGCCCGTCGATGCCGCGCAGGAAGAGATTGAGCGTGGTGAAGATGCCACAGCCGGGGCAGGCGCTGTGCTTCTCGAAGCGCGTCGGCATCTTCGAGAGGTCCTTGAGATTCACTTTCGTGCCCATGGCCGCGTTCAGCGAGCACTCCTCGACGGTGAGCGGGACCATGGTCGGCGCCGGGTTGTAGCTGGTGTCGCCGGGCCAGGCGCCGTGATACCACTTGGTGGGTGCGAAGAGCAGCTCTTCGACGTCCTTAAGGACGGTTGCGTCGCCCCCGTTGCCGCGCGCCGCCGCCGCGGCTGACGCGACGCCCTCGAGACGGTACATCTCCAGCGCGTCGTCGCAGGTGAAGTTCAGTCCGCCGACGCCGTAGGTGCGCTGGATGATCTCGGCCAGGTTTCCCTGCCGCTGAAGCGACGCGCCGATTTCGTTCGCCAGATAGTTGCTGGCGCCGTACTGGCTGGCCCGCTCGGCGACGACGATGCAGCGCGCCCGTTCCAGCGCGTCGACCACCTCGCGCTCCGGCCAGGGCCGCAACACGGTCGGAATCAGCAGGCCGACGTTCTCGCCGTTGCGATCCAGTTGATCGACGGCGTCGCGCGCCGCTTCGCCGGCGGTATTCAGCGCCACCAGCACCTTGTTCGCGTCGCGCTTGCCGTAATACTCGAGAAAGTCGTAGCGCCGCCCGCTCATTTCGGCGAACTCGGCGAAGATCTTCGGAATCAGCTCGTAGGCTTTCTGGAACTTGAGGTCCATCTGCACTTTGCAGTTGATCAAGTCGTCATTCATGTACGGCCCGAACGTCCGCGGATGCTGCACGTCCAACAGGCTGAAGCGCCCGTTCTCGCCCTTCAGCGTGGCCTTGAACGGAGCCGGCCCAACGAACCGCCGCACGTCGTCGCGGCTCTTGAACACGTTGATGCGGCGGTTAGCGTGCGAGGTGTGAAAGCCGTCGTAGGCGACGATGGCCGGCAGATTCACCGCCTCCGCGACGCGGATGGCGATGATGTTCATGTCGTAGCAGGCCTGCACGGTGGGCGCCATGAAGACGAGCCAGCCCCAGCCGAGCGTGGCGTACAGGTCGGTGTGGCCGTTCTTGATGTTCAGCGGCGCGGACACGTCGCGCGTCGAGAGATTCAGCACCATCGGCAGGCCGAGGCCGGAGATGGCGGGCATCTGCTCGGCCTTGAGCAGCAGGCCGTTCGCGCTGGTGACGTCCACCGCCCGCCCGCCCGCGACCGCCACCCCGGCGCAGATCGACAGCGCTGCCAGTTCGCTCGTCCCGACGATAAACGCGATATCGGTCTCGCCGTCGGCGTACGCCTTCGACACCGCCTCGCCCGCGTCGGACGACGGCGTGATGGGGTAATAACCCTCGGCGTCGTAACCAATGTCGATAATCGCCCGCGCGACGGCGTCATTGCCGGCGCCGATCCAGGGGATCTGCTCGGCCACTATTCGCGGACTGGTTTCCGGTCGGCTGATCAACGCAGTCATGAACAACGCCTCCCTTCGAGGGTCAATAACGGGAGACGTATCCGCAATTCACGCGCCAGCAACGACCCAACATCCGAGAAACCTGAGTCCCCCTATGCCGCCCCGCCACACCACTCCTGCGCGATCCGGCGCCGGGGTGCGCGATCCCGCGCAGCTCCACGCGCGGGTCCGCCAGCTAGCGCGCCGTCGCGTACCGCCGCCGGATATTCGGTAGCAGGTACTCGTCGAACGTCCGCGCGGCGTCGAAGGCCGGTAACCAGCCCCAATCGCGCCGCGCGGCGCTGTCGTCCACGTCCTCGGGCCACGTGTCGATAATCGTCGCCCGCGCGTGGTCGCGCTCGAACGTGATCTCGGCCGAGGGAAACGCCTTCAGGGCGCGCTGCCGAACCTCCCCGGCCGACGGGCTGAAGGCTCCCACGTTGTAGACGCGGCGCGACAGCCGCTCGGCCGGCGCCGCCGCCAGCCGGCGCAGCGCCTCGATCGCATCCGGCATGGCCATGAACGGAATCCGCGCGTCCTGCGACACGAAGCAGACGTAGGGCTTGCCCTGCGCCGCGGCGTGGATCATCTCCGGTGCGAAGTCGCTCGTGCCGCCGGAGGGCAACGTGAACGCGCTGATCAGCCCCGGAAAGCGGATGGCCCGAAAATCGACCCCGCTCGGGCTGCGTTCAGCCGCGAGCTGCCGATAGTGCATCGCGAAATATCGGCCGAGATGCTCGCAGTAGAGCTTGTTGCAGCCGTACATCGTGGTGGGAAAGTTCCACTGACCCTCGGCGACCCGGCCAGCCTCGATCTTAGTGGGCAGGTCGGGCAGACCGTAGACGGCAATGGAGCTGGGAAAAAGGAACTTCACCACGTGGCCGTGCCAGCGGGCCTGCTCGTGGGCGAGCTGGAGCAGGTTAAGCGTGCCGTTGACGTTGACGCTATGGGCCGCGTCGGGCGTGTATTCGGAACGCGTGCTGAGCAATGCCGCAAGATGGTAGATGGCGTGAATCTCGAACTCGCTCACCAAGCGCTTGAGCAGATTCTGGTCGAGAATGTCTCCGACCAGTGCCGCGCTGCAGGCCGGCCGAAGCCGCTCGTCGAGCGGTGACAGATCAAGGGCGACGACCGCGGTATCGGGCTGGTTGCCGAGTTCCGCGATCAGGCCGTGTCCGATCTCGCCGTTGGCACCGGTGATGAGCGTGACGGGTTTGCGCACGTTTCGGAGTCCTTGCCGCGCTGCGTTTCGGCCAGATTAGCGGAATCGTCCGGGCGATGCGAATGCGGCGGGCGAGCTCAGGGCGTGGCACGCCGATAGGCGAACTCCAGCGCGGGCATGCCGCCTTCGACCCGCGCATGTAGCTCGGTCTCGCCGCGGCGCTGGTAGGTGATCTTCTGCGGCGCGTCGTGCTCGGGGTTCTCGAACACCGCCTCTCGCGCGGCCGTCAGCCGCGTCAGACGGAAACGTGTCGGTGCTCGGCCCCCAGGCTGCGCGACGTAGTGCAGGCGCCCGTCGATCGACTCGATCCGCAGGAACTCGAATTCGACGGTCTTGTCGCCGCGAATCGTGCGGCTAAAGCCGAAGAGCGTTCCTCCGGCCGGCTGCGACCAGAACTCCTCGACCGTGGCGCCGCCGCGCGTCATGGACCAGGCGCCTGACATCCACGCCAGGTCGGCGGCGGCCGCGGATTCGACGGCCGGTGCAGAGTCCTGGCCAGCGGCGGCGGCGACGAGCATTGCCAGGACAGATTGAAGCGGGATCATGGGTTCGGCTCCAGGGGCTCGCGTTCGATGGTCGCATGCAAGCGGGCGACCGCGGCACAGCAGCCACGCGCTCCGCGGGCGCGGAGGCCACGCGCTACGCGGGCACGGAAGCCACGCGCTACGCGGGCACGGAAGCCACGCGCTACGCGGGCACGGAGGCCACGCGCTACGGGCGGCGCGCCTTGCGGCGCAGCGCTGCCAGCGCGAGTGCCGCCAAGGCCAGCGAGGACGGCTCCGGCAATCCAACCTGCATCACGAAATCGGAGTGCTGCGAATCAAAGTCGTAGATGCCGGGCGCATACGCCGGATCGACGTCGCCATCCCACGCAAACAGGTCGTCACTGCTGCCCACGTCGTCGCTGCCCGGGCGGATGATCGGGTTATCGGTGATCAGCAGTCCCGCCTCCGGATTGCTCAGATCGACGGACATCCAGAGGTCGGGCGGCGAGAGCACCGGTGCTGCCAGATCGATGTGCACCAGAAACGCACCGGCCGTCAGGTTCGGAGCGACAATCGACGCGAAACTGGCGCCGCCGCCGCCGGCAAAGCCCGGCGCGATGGAATCGTCGCCGTCGTTGGCCCAGAAGCGGACGATCGCGTGGGTCGCGCCGCCCGGCAGAAAGTAACCGAAACTCAGATCGGTGATTGCGAACGGGCCGGGCAGGCCGGTGTGGATGTCGTCGCCGACCTGGTGCGTCGCGGCGCGCGGCGCGAGGTCCGGAAAGTACGTGCCCGCCGTCGCCGTGTCGGAATAGGCCAGCGGCGAGTGCGCCGTGCTGCCGTCCGCCGGCACCAGCGAACCGTCGGGCTGCTGCACGAAGTAGAGCTGCTGGCGGACGACGTCGGGCGGGACGGCCTGTGTGATCAGCTCGCCATGTGCCGCCGGCGCGCTGACAAGCGCCACCAGCACCAGGCCGGCGGCGCATTGCCCGATTCGGGTGCCGTTGAAAGCATCGGCCGCGCAATTGCGGGATCGTTCCATCGCTTCCTTCCCTCAAGACAAACGTGGGTCGTGCCGCACAGCGCGCCGGCTAGCGCTGCACGCCGCGCAGACCCGGCCCGATCAATACCTCGTTCATACTGCCGCTGCGGAAGCCCATCAGATCGAGCGTGACGTATCGGTAACCCAGGGCACGAAGCCGCTGTGCGACCGCGTCGCGCAGTTGGGCGTCGGCGAAACGGGCCAGCTCGGCGGCGGGCACCTCGATTCTTGCCAGATCGTCGTGGTGCCGGACGCGCAGCTCGCGGAAGCCCAGCTCGCGCAGGAATGCCTCGGCCGCGTCGATCCGACGTAGCTTTTCCTCCGTGATCGCCTCGCCATACTGCACGCGCGACGACAGACACGGCGAGGCCGGCTTGTCGGCGACGGACAGACCGAGCCGAGCCGCGAGGCGCCGGACCCCCGCCTTGCCGACGCCCGCGTCGGCCAGCGGCGCCAACACGCCCCGCTCCGCCGCGGCGGTCAATCCCGGACGATAGTCGCCCAGGTCGTCGGCGTTCACGCCGTTGAGGACGGCGCGGAATCTGCGACGTGCGGCCAGATCGGCGAGCTGCGCGTAGAGTTCGGTCTTGCAGAAATAGCAGCGGTTCGCCGGATTCGCCAGGTAGTTCGGATCGTCGAACTCGCGCGTTTCGACGAATTCATGGTCGGCGCCAAGCTCGGCGGCCAGTCCGGCGGCCGCGGCAAGCTCATCTGCTGGAACGCTCGGGCTGCGGGCGGTGACCGCCAGTACGTTGGATCGCCCCAGTGCCAGAACGGCCAGGCGCAGCACCACCGCACTATCGACCCCACCGGAGAACGCGACGATTGCCCGACCGACGCGTCGAATGCCGGCAAGCAGCGCGTCGAGCCGGGCGGCAGAAGAGTCGTCAGCGGTGGCCGAGTCCGGCGATTCGCAATCGGCAGCGCGCGGCGCGATCAATAGAACACCGTCACGATCAGGTTCGGGTCGGCATGTTTGCCCTCAAACACGCCCACGCTGCTGGTGGCGAACTTGATCGCCACGTCATCGTGCGCATCGACCCATTCGTTGAGCTGCTGATTCATCATACTGATCGAGGCGTCGTTCAGCTTGCAATGAAACGTGCGGCAGCGCGTCGCCATCGCCGGATCGGCCAGCGTCGGCCGGCGGAACTGGTACGCGCTCTCCACCGAGCGGCCGATCGGCGCGCCGCCAAACGCTCGGATCGGACGGGGTGCCGGGGCGGCGGCGGGCTGGTCGGCCGCGGCCAGTGCAATGGCGCTGGCGAGCGGCTCTGCTGCGATCGCCGCCGGTGCGAAAGCCGCGTCGGCCAAGTGCTTTTTTTCCTGTAAACAGTGTGGGCACAATAACTTACCCATCCAGGTGCCAGCGGTGTGCTTGTCCAGGTGTTCCGGATAAATCGTCGCGCCGCACTCCTGGCAAGAACGGGTTTCGTCGGCGGCGGCCATGCGGGGCTCCTGTCAAGTCGCAGTTCGTTCAGCCCGATATGCTCATTGGGAGTATACCCCACCGCCGAGCCGCGCGAAAACGGCGGCGCTTGATTTCCCGCCTGGGACAATCGTAGATTTGGCCGGCGGGTCGCGGTGCGCAGCTCAGAAATTCAGGTGGCCGGATGAAAACAACCATGGTGCATTGCCGGGGCGCGTGGCTGCTGTTGCTGGGGATCGTCGCTACTCCGGGCTGTGTCAATGTCGGCGGACTTCTCGACGGTGCAACCGACGACACCGGCCCGACCGCCAGCGAAATCGAAGCCAACCTGACCAATACCAGGCCCGTGGCCGTCGCCGGCGACGATCAGATTGCCGACACCGGAGAACTGGTCGTCCTCAACGCCGCGGCTTCCAGTGACGCCGACGGTGACAACCTGATGTTCGTCTGGGCGCAGACCGACGGCGACGTGGACGTGCAGCTCCGCAATCCGTTCGGCTCGGTGACGACGTTTGAGGCGCCCGAAGAACTGACCGCGGCGGTGACGCTGACGTTCACCGTCACGGTGATCGATGGCGCCGCGGCCAGCGCCGACCAGGTGGTCGTCACGATCAACCCGTAGCAGCGCGAATTCGGCTCACGTGAGCTGCGCCGGCAGCGCTCGATCCCGCGATTGCACGCTAATATCCGCTGCATGAGCGACGAATTGGCGCCGGCGCGCACCTCGGGCGTATTGCTCCATCTGACATCCCTGCCGGGCGCGTGGGGCGGCGACGCCGGGCCGCAGGCGCACGCATTGGCGGCGCGGCTGGCGCGGGCGGGGCAATCGTGGTGGCAGATGCTGCCGATTTCGCCGCCGGGACCGGGCATGTCGCCGTACGCGTCGTCGTCGTCGTTTGCGGGCAGCCCGTGGCTGGTGAGCCTGGAGCTGCTGCGGCGCGAGGGCTGGCTGTCGCGCGATGAAGTGCCGGTGGAGGCGGCGCGTGGCTGGCGAATCGAGTTCAAGGCTGCGCAGCAGGCGCGGCGGGGCGCGCTGCGGCGGGCGTTTGAGCGCTGGCGCACCGCCGGCGGACAGGAGAGCGAAGCGTTCGGCGCGTTCTGCCGGCGGCACAGCGAGTGGCTCGACGATTTCGCGCTGTTCAGCGTGCTGCGCGCCGCACACGGCGGACGGCCGTGGAACACGTGGGACGCGCCGCTGCGGCGGCGCCGAGCCGCGGCGCTGCGGGCGGTGGTGCGGACGCGGGATGCGGCGCTGAGCTTCGTACGATTCGTTCAGTTCGTGTTTGACCAGCAGTGGACGGCGTTGCGCGCGCACTGCCGGCGACTGGGAGTCGGGCTGATCGGCGACGTGCCGATCTTCGTCGCACACGACAGCGCCGACGTGTGGGCCAACCCGTCGCTGTTTCGGCTGGATCGCGGCGGGCGGCCGAGCGTGGTCTCGGGGTGCCCGCCCGACAGCTTCAATCCGGACGGCCAGCATTGGGGACACCCGCACTATGCGTGGGGCGCGCACGAGCGCAGCGGATTCGAGTGGTGGGTGCGGCGCGTGCGGGCGGTGATGGAGCGCTTTGACCTGGTGCGGATCGACCACTTCATCGGTCTGCACCGTACGTGGCAGGTGCCGGGGCGGGCGAAGACGGCGCGGCGCGGGCGCTGGGGGCCGTCGCCGGGCGCAGCGTTGCTGAGCGCGCTGCGGCGCGGGCTGGGCGGGCTGCCGTTTATCGCGGAGGACCTTGGGCTGCTGACGCGCGAGGCGGCGGCGCTGCGCGATCGATTCGGGCTGCCGGGCATGCGCGTGCTGCAATTCGGATTCGATGGCAGCGACGCAGGCCGCTATCACCTGCCGGAGCGCTTCTCGCCGCGCTGCGTGGCCTACACCGGCACGCATGACAATCCGACCACGGTCGGCTGGTGGCACGAGCTGCGGCGCGGCGGCGACGTCGAGCGGCGACGGTTTGTGCTGCGCTACCTGGGTGTGGGCGGCAAGGAGCTGCATTGGGGCATGATCCGCGCGCTCTGCGCGTCGTGTGCCGGGATGGTGATCCTGCCGATGCAGGATATGCTCGGTCTCGACGATCGGCACCGCATGAACACGCCGGGAAAGGCGCGCGGCAACTGGGCCTGGCAGATGTCAGCCGCTGCGCGGCTGCAGCCGGCACTGGACCGGCTGGGACGGATGACGGCGGACTATGGGCGGCTCGGGCGCGGTTGATCGGTCGCGGCGGGCTTGGCATCGCCCGGGCGGCGCGTCACGTGCAGCGTGCGGCGGTCGAGCTCGCGCTCGACTTCGGCGAGCCTCACGCCGGCGCGGGTGCAGGCCGTGAGGGTGAAGAAGAGCAGGTCGGCAGCCTCGGCGGCGACGGCGCCGCGTGCCGCGTTTTCAGCATCGAGCACCGCGCCGCAGCCATCGAGCGCCTGGATCAACTCGCCGGTTTCTTCGAGCAGCTTGGAATTCAGCAGCGCCGGGTCGTCGAACAGGCGCCGGGCGTAGGAGTCGGGCGGTGCTGACGTGCGGCGCGCGGCCAGCGTGCGGGCCAGCGCGGGCAGGCCGCGCGCGGCGCCCCAGCAAGTCCATGTGTCGCGGTGGCAGAAGCCGGCGCCATGCTGGCGGACGGTGAAGCGGAGCGCGTCGCGATCGCAATCGACGTCGACGCGCAGCAGTTCCTGCGTCGCACCCGACGACTCGCCCTTCAGCCAGCGGCCGCGCGTGCGCGAGTGATAAACGCCGCGGTGCGACTCGACCGCCTCGCGCAGCGTTTCGAGGCTGGACCAGGCCAGACCCAGCGCCACGCCGTGCTCGTCGACGACGACGGTCGGCCAGAGACCGTCGGCGCGGTCCGACCGCAGCGGAGCGGCGAACGCGGCTGTGAGATCGAGCCGGCCGGTGTAGAGCGCCATGCCGACTTGGGCGTCGACGCCGAGCGCGTCGAGTGCGGCGACGTCGTCGGGCGTCGTGACGCCGCCGGCGTAGGTCAGTTCGGCGTCGCCGGCGGCGTCGCGCAGCGTGCGGATGCGCGGCAGGTCGATGCCGGCCATGCGGCCTTCGCGTTCGACAAACGTCACCAGAAAGCCGGAGACGTACGGCCGCAGCTCGTGCATGCAGTCGATGACAGTGCGGCCGGTCGGCGTCTGCCAGCCATGCACGACGACCTGGCCGTCGCGCGCGTCGAGCGCGGCGATGACGCGCTCGCGCGGCAGATCGCGCAGCACGTCGGGGCGGGCAGCGGTGCCCAATATCACGCGCGCCGCGCCGGCGTCGAGCCAGCGGATGGCAGCGTCGGCGTCGCGGATTCCGCCGCCGACGCGGCAGCGCGCCTTGCTCAGCAGATCGCGGATGGTGTCGGCGTTGCTGCCGCGGCCTAACGCCGCGTCGAGATCGACGACGGCGACTTCACCCAGCGGCGCGAAACGCGCCGCGATCGTGCGCGGGTCTCCGGCGTCGAGCGCCGGCTCGCGACCGCCGACGAGCTGCACGGCGTTTCCGTTCATCAGATCGATCGAAGCTATCAGCATGGATCACCCGCGTACGTGCTCGCCCAGCTCGCGCAGGCGGCGCTTGACGTCGGCCACGGTGGTGTGGCCGTCGTGAAAAATCGAAGCGGCCAGCACCGCGTCAGCGCCGGCCGAGAGCGCCTCGTGCATGTGCTCGGCCGTCGCGGCGCCGCCTGAGGCGATGATCGGCACGGAGACGGCGGCGGCAACGACGCGGATCAGCGGCAGATCGTAGCCGCTGCGCGTGCCGTCGCGGTCCCAGCTCGTCAGCAGGATTTCGCCCGCGCCGGCACGCTCGGCCGAATGGCACCATGCGACTACGTCGCGTCCGGTCCGCTCCTGCCCGGCACGCACGGCGACTTCCCAGCCCTCGCCGCCGGCCCGCTTGACCGCGTCCACCGCCAGGACGGTGCATTGGCAGCCGTATCGGCCGGCCAGCTCCGACAGCAGCGCTGCACGCTCCACCGCGGCCGTGTTCACGCTGACCTTGTCGGCGCCCGCCTCGAGAAATGAAGTGGCATCTTCCAGCCGGCGAACGCCACCGCCGACTGTCAGCGGGATCGACAGCCGCGCTCGGACTCGCCGGACTGCGTCGAGCTGCGTGTCGCGCTGCTCGCGCGTCGCCGAAACGTCGAGCATGACGATTTCGTCGGCCCCCTGCTGCTCATAGGCGGCGGCGAGTTCCACCGGGTCGCCCGCATCGCGCAGATTCTGAAACCGAACGCCCTTCACGACGCGTCCGTCGCGGAAATCCAGACACGGAATGATGCGAACGGCAAGCATCGATCAACCCTCAGCGCCGAGCCAGCGGCGCAGCAGCGCGACGCCCCACGCGCCCGACAGCTCCGGGTGAAACTGACACGCCAGCACTCCGCCGCGCTGCAGCGCCGCGACGAACCGGCTGCCGTAGTCGGCAGAGGCGGCGTGCCAGCCGGTCGGAGGTTCGGCGATGGCGTAGGAGTTCGCGAAATAGGCGTAGTCGGCGTGGAACGCATCAAAAACTGGCTCGGGCAGGACGCGGTTCCAGCCGATCTGCGGAACGCGCACGGTGTCCGGCAGGCGCCTCGCGCGTGCGTCGAACAGCGCCAAGCCGCTGACGCCGGGGCTCTCGTCGCTGCCGGCGGCGAGTAATTGCATGCCCAGGCAGATGGCCAGCGTCGGCCGCGCGTCACGCACGCGCTGCCGCAGGGCGTCGACGAGATCCGCCGCGTGCAACTGCTCCATCGCGGCGCCGAACGCGCCGACGCCGGGAAGGACAACATGCTGTGCCGCGGCGACATCAGCGGCGCGCTGTGTGACTTCGGCGCGCGCCCCCGCGCGGCGCAATCCGGCCAGCACGGAGGCCAGATTCGCGGTGCCGGTGCGTACGACCATGACGGCGTCGCGCACGTCAGAGCACTCCCTTCGTGCTGGGCACGTCGTCGGAGCCGTCGCGTGCCACGGCGCGGCGCAGCGCCAGGGACGTCGCCTTGAACGCCGCCTCGGCCTTGTGATGGTCGTTTTCGCCGCGCAGCACGTCGACGTGCAGCGTCAGGCGTGCGGCGCTGGCCAACGAGCGCAGCACGTGCGCGACGTTCTCGCAGGCCAGCGCACCAAGCGCGTCGCGCCGCAAGTCGAGCCGCACGTCGGCAAACGGTCGTCCGGAGAGATCGACGACGGCCCGCGCCAGCGCCTCGTCCAGCGGCGCGAACGCGTCGCCGAATCGCGACACGCCGCGGCGATCGCCGAGCGCCTGGTCCAGCGCGGCGCCCAATGCGAGCGCGCAATCTTCGGCGGTGTGGTGCTCGTCGACGTGCAGGTCGCCGATGCAGGTGAGCGTCAGATCGAATCGCGCGTGGCGTGCCAGCGCGGTCAGCAGGTGGTCGAGGAATCCGACGCCGGTGCGGATTTCGGCGGCCCCGGCGCCGTCGATGTTCAGACGCAGCGTGACGTCGGTTTCGGCGGTCTTGCGCTGCACACTGGCGGTTCGAGGGGTCATGAGTGTGATGCTCCTGTGGGTCTCACTGCCGGCTCCAGCGCGGCCAGCAGCCGGTCAAACGCGCCTGCGTCGCCGGGACAGGTGATGCGCAACGTGTCGGTCAGGCCGGGGCGATCGGGAAATCGGCGGACGGCAATGCCGCCGCGGGCCAGGCGCTGGTGCACGCCGGCGGCGTCGGCGAAGCGCGACAGGACGAAGTTCGCTTGCGAGGGCAGCGGCTCAGCCCCAAGCCCGAGTAGATGCTGTCGCATTTGCTCGCGCTCGACGCGGACGCGATGCACAAACGCGTCGACGGCGGCGGCGCCCTGCTCGACCGCGGCGGCCGCGATCGCCAGCGCCGGGCGCGCCACGGAATACGGACTGCCGGCGACGCGCAGCCAGCCGATGATATCGGCCGGTCCGACGGCATATCCGACGCGCAGTCCGGCCAGACCCCACGCCTTTGACAGTGTGCGTACCGTGATGGCATTTGGCAGGCGCAGCGCGACCGGCGTCAGATCGACGTCGGCGAACTCGGTGTAGGCCAGGTCGACCATCAGCAGCGCGTGCGGCGCCGCGGCCGACAGGCGCCGCAGATCCGCTTCGCTCGCAATCGCGCCGGTAGGATTATTGGGCGAGACGACGGCGATCGCCGCGGTGCGCGGCGAAATCGCGGCGAGCACGGCATCGATCGGAAACGGGCCGCCCGGCCAGTCGACGCTGACGACGTCGGCGCCGGCCAGCCGCGCGTAGCGCGGGAACATCTCGAACGACGGCACGGGCAGCAGCAGCTCGCGGCACGGGCCAAGCACGGCCCGCGCGGCGCGGTCGAGCGCTTCGTCGCCGCCCGCGGTGACCAGCACGTTCTCCGCGGCAACTCCCAGCCGCCGGGCGAGCAGTGCTTCGAGCGCCGCCGCGTCGGGATAGCGCCGCAGGACCTCCGGACCCGCAGCGTGCAGCACGTCGATCAGCGCCATGGATGGCACGGCGCCTTCGTTGCCGTCGAGAAAGAGATCGAGCGGCGCGGCGACGCGCGGCACACGATACGGCCTCTCGCCGGCGACCGCCGGATTGGGACGGATGGCGTGGCGAGCGAGCGAGACGTGAGGTGCATTTCGGGTCATGGGTTCATGCTCGGCTCAGGGGACGATCTGCGACGGTTGCGTGACGACCAGGTCGGTGGCGCCGCGCGCCCGCAGCGCCGGGATCAGCACCGGCAGATCGTCGCGCGGCACGGCCGCCTTGACGGCGTAACCCGCGTCGCCGTGCAGCGGGGCGATGGTCGGCTCGCGCATGCACGGGAGCGCCGCGACGACCGCCTCCAGATTCGCGGCCGAGACGTTGACCTCGAGCATGACGCGGCGACGGGCTTCGAGCACCGAATTCAACAGCAGCACCAGCGCGTCGATCCGGGCGCGGCGCGGCGGATCGTCGAGCGCCGCGGGATGCGCATAGAGCCGCGTCGAGGAGGCCATCAGCACGTCGATGATCGTCATGCCGTTGGCCGCCAGCGTGGCGCCGGTCGCCGTATTATCGACGATCAGGTCGGCGTCTTCAGGCGGGAACACCTCGGTCGCGCCGTAGGAGCGGACGCAGGTCGCGTCGAGGCCGCGGCGGGCGATCCAGTCGCGCGTCAGGCGCTCATACTCGGACGCGATCAGCAGCCGCCTGCGGGGCAGCGCGCCGTCGTGCAGCAGTCCGACCGGGGCGGCCGCGACGAGCCGGACCGGATCGAGCCGTGTGTCGAGCAGCTCGACGAGGCGTGCGTCCAGCTCGGCGACCCAGTCGGCGCCGGCGAAGCCCACGTCGCGCGAGCCGATTTCGAGCATCTCGACGATGTTCTGCGGCTTGAGAATCTTGACCGTGCAGTCGGGCAGCGAGATGGTCGGCCGATAACTGCGGCTGCCGGCGCGCAGGCGGATGCCGGCGTCGGCCAGCAGCGCGAGCACTTCGTCGTGCATGCGGCCCTTCGGCAAGGCCAGCCGCAGCGCGGTAGATGAGGTGTCGTCCGTCATGTCTGCTCCTGTCGCAGACGCGGGCGCGGCGGGCGGCGCAAAAAAGCGACGCCGACCAGCGGCCGGCGTCGATGGTGTTTTCGAGAACTGTCGCTGCCGCGACTAGACCATCCGCCGACCGCGCTCGTGAGCGTGATGATGATGCGGATGGTGCCCGTTGCTCAGCAACACGAACATGAGCGGCATTATACGAATTCGTACCAAGGCGATCAAGTGCTGCCCGTTGCGCTTGGAGTGGGGCAGGCATCGTGTCTGTCGCCTCTGGCACCACAACAGCGGGCAGGATGCCCGCTCCGCACAGAGAGCACTCAATCGCGGATTCCCAGCCGCATCTCGTCGCTGATCGCCCGCACCTCGGGCGCGTACATCGCGAAGCCCGTCGTCGGCAGCGCGTGAAACGTGCCGGGCGTTTCGGCCCGCAGGCGGTAGCGCAGCACGTGCTGGCCCTGTTCGAGCAGCCCGATAAAGAACACCACGCGTTCGTCGCGCAGCTCCAGATTCGCGCACAATCCGCCCGCCCAGCGCCCGCCGCTGCGCAGCTCGACCGGTTCGCATCCGGCCGGTTTGGGATCCTCGAATGCCAGGAAGTCGTAGATATTCCCGGACGTGATGTTCAGCACGACTTCGATCTGCTCGCCGGACGCGACCGCGTCGCCGGTCTTCAGCGGCACGCGCTGCCAGACGACGCGCTGCTCGCGCCGGCCGGATGCCGTCGGAGGCTCGGTCTGGCCGGCGGGCGGCGTGGCGAGCGCGCCGGCGGCGGGAATCACGACGTCCTCGACCTGCGGAATCAACCGGAAATACTCACGCCGGATCGCGATTTCGTTGCCGGCGGCAGCGATGTCCTCCTCGCGCGTGAAGTAGGACAGATAACACGCGTAATAGAGCGAACCGCGGCCGTCCTTGGAGATCGTCACGCGGTGCCGGCCGGGCGGAATGTGCAGCCCGTGCAGCTCGATGCGGTTGTCGAGCGGAAACAGTTCGTCGTGAATCTGGAGCGTCTTCAGCTCGCGGCCGTCGAGCAGGATCGAAAGCGTGTAGTGCGGCGACGATTCGCCGCTGGCCTGCATGTAGTCGGCGATGGCGGCGATGGCCTGGGCGGTGTCGCGCGTGCTGCGCCAGTAGTACCCATGCCGGCGGTTGGCGAGCAGCCATTTGACCAGGCGCGGCGTCAGCTCGCTGTGCGGCTCGATCGCGGCCAGCGCCTTGATCGCCCAGGCGTTGGTCTCGATGTCGCTGTTCCACCAGTACCACCAGCCCTCGGACACCGTCCGCACCCAGGCGGTCTCGTTCGTGTCGTCGCGCTCGACGAACTGGAGCAGATTGCGCAGCGTGCGCGCGGCGCGCTGCGCGTCGCCGGCGTGGTGATGCGTCAGGGCCAGCAGCGCCCGGCCGTAGTTCGTCAGTTTCCCGCGCTGCCCATCGAGGCGATCAAGCCACTTGCGGGTCTCATCGCTGGTCAGCCGCTTCTCGAGCGCGAGGATGTAGGCCATGTAGGCCTGCGTTACGAGGTCGCCCAGCTTCTCCTGCTTATCGGGCGGCTCCTGAAGCTCGGCGATCACGAGTTGTTCGAGGAAGTCGATGGCCCGCTCGAATGCGCCGCCATCGACCGACACGCCGGCCGCCTTGGCCGCGCTCAGCCCCTGCAGCACGTAAGCGGTCTGGAACGGCGACGACTCGTCGTCGCGCCACCAGCCCCAGCCGCCGTCGTTGTGCTGCATGGCGTAAAGCCGCTGGAGGCCGGCGTCGACCATGCGGTCGAGTTCCTTCGTGTTGAAGACTGGCGAGTCGGACCAGGCCCAGCGCGCGCCCGCCGCCTCGGCGCTTTGCTGCTTGCGGCGCTGCGCGATGGTCTCGAGGTCGATCTTCATGCGCTGCAACGTGTCGCGCACCAGCACGCTCGGATAGAAGCGGCTCATGGTCTGCTCGACGCAGCCATAGGGATAGCCCGCCAGATAGGGCAGCGCGTCGAGCAGCGTTTCGGCCAGCGTGGGCGACGCCGTGATGACCAGGTGGGTCTTCTCCGCGTCGATCTCCTGCGGCAGGTCGAGCGTCAGCTCACGCTGCCCGGACTGCTCCGGCCGCAGCGAGCCGCTTTGCGCGATGGTCTTGTCGATGCCGTGCACCAGCACCGGGAAGCTCATGCGTGCGCCGTCGCTCTCTTCATCGGTCAGCGCCTTGACCGTGATCCGCGCCAGGCCGGGCTTGAGAACTCGAACGGGCCAGTCGAAGCGGTATTCGCCGCCCGCGGCAACCTGCGCCTCAAGAGTCAGGCGCCGTTCGCCCGTTTTCGGATCAACGCTGCCGGCGGCCCGGCTGTCGAGCGCGGCGAAAAGCTCGGCGGGCAGGCTGAGTTCGGCCGTGACGCGTTTTTCGTCGGAGAGATCGTTGTGCACGTTGGCGGAGAGCACGACCTCGTCGCGCTCGACGAAGAAGCGCGGCGACTGAAGCCGCACAATGAACTGCTTGGTCGTGCGGGCCTCGCTGGTTGCCTTGCCGACGTGCGTCTGCGGTGTGATGGCGTGCGCGCGGACGTGCCAGGTGGTGAGCGACTGCGGGAACGTCACGTCCACTTCGGCGCGGCCGTTTTTGAGTGTGACGGCGGGTGCCCAGAGGGCCGTGTCGGCGAAGTTGGCGCGAATTTCGGGATCGACGATCGCGGCAGCGTCTGGCTGGCCGGCTTGGTTCAATGCCTCGCCGCCCATCAGCCCCAGGCGCGATTCGGCCGCTGGCCGGGCGAAGGAGAGGCTGTCGGCGATGCCATTGGCGCTGTAGTCGAGGCCACGTAAAGCACCGCCCCCGCGACCGGCGGGGCCGAGTTCTCCTTCGAACAGATTGCCGGCCAGCTTCTGCTTTTCGTCGCCGCGGACGACGCCTGTGAGTGAAAGCGACCATTGACCCTGCCAGCCAGGGACCAATCCGTTGACGCCAACGAGCGTTTCGGGGCGTGTCAGGACGCCGAGGGACTGGAAGGCGTGGTCGGTGGAAGTATCGACCGTGGGCGCGTTCTGGCGGCGCTGTCCGTAGTAGAACGTCCGCGGGTCGGGGCCGAATTCGCCCTGGATGTAATGCAGGGCTTTGTCGTAGGCGGCGAGCACGACTTCGCCCTCGACGGGGCGCCCGCCGGCGTCGGCGGCTTCGACCACGACGTGGCCCACGTCACCCGGGCGGTACTCGGATTTGTCGGTGGTGACATGCACATCGAGCAGGCGGTCGGCCGGCGGCACGAACACTTCGCGCAGTTGCGACTGCACGCGGCCGCTGCGGACGAGCGTCGCCTCGACGAAGAAATTCGGCACGTGCCGCGGCTCGACCGGAACGTCGACCACGGTAGACTTTCCGGTGAGCTCAATGAACCGGTAGTTCCGCAGAATGCCGTCGCGGGCGTCATCGCTGAAGAGCAGCCGGGCCTGAGCCTCGGCGACGTTGATCAGCAGGTGCGCCGTCTCGCCGACCGCGTAGGTGCGCTTGTCGGTGATGATCTCCAGGTCGTTGAATCGATGGGCGCGGCCGTCCGAGCCAGGGCCCATCACCCACACGACGGCGTTGCCCAGAATCTCCGCTCCGGCCGGGTCCTTCGTGGCGAACACGATGCGATAGTGGCCCTCGCGCGGCATCTCATAGCGAAACGACAGGCGGCCGTCGGCGTCGGTCGCGGCCGGCCAACGCGCCACTTCCACTTCGCTTGCAGCGTCGTTCCGCGGACCGCCGTACTGGATCTGAACGACGCGTACTTCGCCCTGGGCGGCGACGGGCGTGTCGTCGGCGGTGAGCGTGCGGACCTCGAAGAAAGCCTCGCGTGCCGGGCGGTACCAGCCGGCGTCGGCCTCGACAAAGGCGTAGAACGACTGCCGCGTGACGATCAGGTGGCCACGGCCTTCGATTGTCCGGCGGCTGTCGTCGCGCACTTCGGCTTCGATCGTGTAGCGGTGATCGTCGTCGGGCTGGGCGGCGAGTGCGGGTGCGGTGTCGATTTGAATTTCAAAGGCGCCATCCTCGCCGAGTGTCGCCTCGCCCTGCACGACGAGATCTCGCAATGCGGCGCGGCGTGTGGCGTCGGGATCAAAGTCGCCGGGGGCGGCGGCGTAACCGCCGTTATAGGGATACCCCCACCACCATGGGCCGCAGCAGAATCGCCCCCAGCGGCCCCACCACGGCAGCCAGGGATAGGAGTACCAGCAGCGGCCGTAGCCGCGGCCGTAGAGCCAGTCGTACGCGGCGGCGCCCTGATAGACGTGTTGATACTCCTCGCGGTAGACGCGGTAGCGCAGCGTGCCGTGCTTGACAGCGCCGCCGAAGTAATAGCGGGCTTCGACCCGGGCCTTGATCTTCTCGCCGAGGCGCGCCAGCTCGCGGGCGGGAGTGACAGTGACCTCGAATTCGGGCTTCTTGTATTCCTCGACGCGGAAGAGGCCGCCGTCGGCGTAGCGGCCGTCGGGCGCGCAATTGTCCAGGCGGATCTGATAGACGCCGAGCGGCGGTTCTTCGGCGAGCTGGAACGCGCCGGTCGCGCCGCCCAGCGCGTCAGTCTTGAGCGTCAGCTCCCGGACCTGATTATTGCGCGGATCGAAGATTTTGACGTTGATTTCACTTCCAGGCGGACCGGCAACGAGGGCACCGTCATGCCGGCGGCGCTCCCAGATGCGGAAGTTTACGGTGTGTCCGGGGCGATAGACGGGCCGATCGGTCAGGACGTAGAAGCGCGACATCCGCTCCTGCGCCGCGAAGGGATCGTGGTCTCTCCAGTTGTTGAAGAACGAGAACGCCATGCGCCCGCCGGCGGCGCTGGCCATGGCGTCGATCTGCGAGTTGCCGCGCGGGTGGCTGCGTTTGGCGATGACGACGCCTTCGGCGTCGGTCTGGACGATTTCGCGGGTGAAGCCGGACTGTGATTTGCCCTTGTCGTCGTAGTCGTGCCAGTGCTCGAAGACGGTGACGTTCTGATTACCGAGCGGCTGGCCGGTGCGGGCGTCGGCCAGGTAGATCAGTCCCTGCCCGACGAGGTTCTTGCGAACGATCGCGATGTCGGTCAGCAGCACGAGGACGCGGGCCTGCGGCCCGTCCGGGGCGACGGTGACTTCGATGACGTACGCGCCCGGCTCGGTCAGCGGGGCGTCGGTTGCGCCGCTGCCGGCGCGCAGCCCTTCGGGCCGGTCGACGCGCTGCGTCCAGCGGGCCACCTCCGCGCCGAGGTATTTCTTCCAGCGCTCGTCCTGGTGAAACAGGCTGGCCGTCTGCCAGCGGTAGCGCCAGTACTGCTCGCCCCTGGCTTCCATCGAGTCGGCGACGTACTTGTAAAGGTCGAATTTCCGGGCGACGAACTCCACCTGGTCGAGGTTGCGGAACGTGAACTCGACTTTCGGCGGTGCGCCCGGCAGGTGGACCGTGCCCGGATTGAGCTGAATCCCCGCGGCGTGCACATGACTCGCTTGCGTGTGAGCGGCTCCGACGCGCTCATGTTTGGGGTATTGCTGCTCAAGCCGCTCATATTCACGCAGAGCCTCGGGGAACTGTTGCCGCGTCTGAAAGTACAGACCCAGGGCGTATTGCGCTTCGCCGCCCAGCCCGCACTGCGGGTATTTCTCCTGCAGGAGGCGCAACAATGCGACGGGGTTTTCGGCGGCGGGCAGCTTCACGACGCGCAGCTTTCCGCCCACGTAGGTGAGCGCCTCGTCCTCGGCCAACTCCCAGACGCGCTTGGTCTCGCGGCGCGTGTCCTGGCCAGGCGGCGCCGTCATGGTGTAGGGCCGGCCGCGGTCAGGATCGACGCCGTAGAGCGCCCGGCCGATCATCGCCCGGCGAAAGAGCGCTTCGCCGGCGTGAGCCTTGGCCGTCGAAGTGTCCAGCCGCTCGATTTCCTCGAGCACGAAACGGATTTTCTGACCGTCGCCCAGTTCAGCGGAGTACTGCGGCGGCGCGGGCGCGAAGCAGGGCTGTCCATCGGCTCCGACGGGCAACCCCTGCGGTGGTTGCGAGTAGTCCCAGCCGTACCAGCCGCGCCACCCGCGGCCTAGACCGCCCCAGCGCGCCTCTTCGTAATCCGCGTCGTCGACGGCGGCCGAGTCATCCTCGTCGTCCCAGGCGTTCGTCCACCACCAGTAGCAATAGAACTGCGTTCCAAAGTCCTGCGCGCTCTGTCGCGCCAGAATCGTGGCCAGGTCGAAGTCGACGCCGATGCGCTCCGACTCGATCCGCGTCCGCGCTGGTGTCGTGTCATCGCTGCGCAGGTCGAGCGCCGCGGCCAGCTTGCTCAGCAGCTCGCGCGAGCGCTCGTAGCGGCGGATCGCCTCGGCGCGGTCTTTGCGCCACGTCGAGACGAATGTGCCCTGTGTCCACTGCCCGCGCAGATAGGTGCTGCCGCGCTTGGTCCCTTCGTGCGGGACGGCAACGTAGATGCCGGCGGCGAAGCGTTCGGCGACGGCCTGCTCGAACGTGCCGGGATTGAGCCGGGCGTATTCGGAGGCACGCTCCAGGGCGTTGTTCCAGTCTTGCAGCCTCAGGGCGCACGTGACCCCGCCTTCGACTGCCTGGCGGAAATCGGCCGAGGCGTGATCGGTCGCCAGCGAGCGCGCCGCGTCGTACACCTGCCGCGCCTCGGCCCAGTTCTGCTCCTTGGCCAGTTTTTCGGCCTTTTGAAGCGCGTCCGATACCGTTGCGGGCGCGTCCTGGTGTCGGGCGGCTGCGAGCAGCAGGCACAGCGCGGCCGCGGGGCAAAGTCCGAACGCGATGGTGCGCTGCCAGCGCTGCGCCGACGTGTGGCGGTGGTGCGGCCGGGCGATTGGCGACATGACGCTCTCCTTCCAACGACCGCGGGCGATCTGCCGATCGTCAGATTACCCGCGAATGCAGGCGCTCAGACGCGGGCTCCAACTGAAAGTTCCCGCGGATCGGGCGGAGGCCGCCCGCTTTGCTTTCCCGCCGTGAGACGCATCTAATAACCCATGCCGCGGCGTGGCGCCGCGGCCGGAGGTCGCGTCGCCGGCATGTTCAGCGGGATCATCGAGACCGTCGGGGAGGTCGCCGCGCTCGGCGCCGCCACGCGCGCCGCGGGCGACGGACCGCTGGTCCGAACACTTGACGTTGAGGTCCCGAAACTCCTCGACGATCTGGCGCCTGGCGCCAGCGTGGCGGTCAACGGTGTTTGCCTCACGCTGGTTTCGACGCGTGCCGGAGGGGGAAGGTTCCACGTCGTCGTCGAGACGCTGAAACGCAGCAATCTGGGCGGTCTGCGAGCTGGCGATGCGGTGAATCTCGAACGTGCGCTGCGCGTCGGCGACCGCGTCGACGGGCACTTCGTTCAGGGCCACGTCGACGCCCTGGGGCGTGTCACGCGGATCGACCGCGATCGCGGCGAGTGGAAGCTCTGGCTGCGAACCGACGCGGGCGCGCTGCGGCTGATCTGCCCCAAGGGGGCCGTCGCGCTCGACGGCACGAGCCTGACGGTGGTCGACGCCCGCGGCGACGAGTTCTCGGTCGTGCTGATTCCGACGACGCTGGAGCGCACCACGCTGGGCCGCCGCCGGCCGGGCGACGCGGTCAACATCGAGACGGACATGATTGCGCGGGCCGTCGCGTCGTATCTCGATCGCAGCGGTGGCGCGGACGAGCGAATTCGCGCTGCCCTGGGTCTGGAGCGGTCGCCATGATTCCGAAACCGGGCGAGCCGCGGCCGCTGATCGGCATCAGCATGGGCGATCCGTACGGCATCGGCCCCGAGGTGATTGTCAAGGCGCTGGCCGACGGCGAGCTGCGGCGCGAGGCGCGCTTCGTGATCTTCGGCCTGCACGACATCATGGAGCTGGCCGCCGACCAGGCCGAGGTGAACCCGTTCTGGTGGCGCGTGCCGCACGAACAGGAGCCGCGCGTCGGCAGCGGGGTGATGCTGGCGGATTTCGACGAGTTGAACGTCCGGCCGCCCAGCGCCGAGCGCGGGCCGGACGAGCTGTGCGGCGTCGCCTCGATGCGCTTCGTCGAGGAGGGGATTCGCCACTTGCGCGAGGGAGCCATCGACGCACTCGTCACCGCGCCGATCAGTAAGACTAGCTGGTCGATGGCGAACTACGACGTGCCCGGCCATACCGAGTTGCTCGCGCGGCGATTCGACGCCAAACGCGTGACCATGATGTTCGCGGCGGCGGAATTGCGCGTCGCACTGGCCAGCGTGCACGTGCCGCTCTTCGAGCTGCGGAATCGGTTCACGATCGGACTGGTGCATCAGCCGATTGACCTGCTGCACGATGCGCTGCAGCGCTGGTTCGGCGTCGCCGATCCGCACATCGGCGTGCTGGGGCTCAATCCGCACGCCGGGGAGAACGGCTTGATCGGCGACGAGGAGCAGCGCGTCATCGCGCCGGCGCTGGACTTGGCGCGGGCCAGCGGAATTCGCGTGACCGGCCCGCTGCCGCCGGACACCGCGTTCGTGCCCGAGGTGTCGCGGCGTTTCGACGGGCTGGTAGCGATGTATCACGATCAGGCGCTAATTCCGATCAAGATGCGTTCGTTTCACGAGGCGGTCAACGTGACGCTCGGCCTGCCGGTCATCCGCACCAGCCCCGATCACGGCACGGCGTTCGACATCGCCGGACGGAACCGCGCTAATCCGGGCAGCATGATCGCGGCCCTGCGGCTGGCGATCCGCCTGGCCCGCAGCCGCGCGGCGCCGGAGAACGGCGCGGTTCTGACGCCGAACGTGGAGGCCGTCTGATGCGGATGCTGATCTGGCACTGTGAGTCGTTCCGCTCGGAGGTGACCGAAAAAGGCCGCTCGCCGCTGCGCGAGACCGTCGAAGACCCGGTTGTGTCGGCGGGAGAGTGCCTGCTGGTCTACGTGGCTGCGGAGCGTGGTGACGATCGCGACGTGTACACGGTCGCCAAGAGCGCTTCGGCGGAGATCACGGGGCTGGCGCGGCAGTTGAAGGTCGGCACGATCGTGCTGCTGCCCTTCGCGCACCTGTTCGTCGAGCTGGCGCCGCCGGAGGTGGCGCTGTCGCTGCTGACGCACGTTCAGGACATGCTGCGGGCCGCTGCCCTGGAGGTGCGGCGGTGCCCGTTCGGCTGGTTCAACACGCTCGACATCCGCGCCAAGGGACACCCCATCAGCCGCGTGGCGCGCGAAATCAGGCCGGAGTAGTGAGACCGAAAGTGAACACGCGCCCCAAGCCCAACCCGAGGCGCGCCCCCAGCCGAGCCCCGACCGTAAGGGAGGGGTTCGATCAAGAGTTGCCATCGTCGATCGCAAGATCAACTTGACCCGCGTCTGATGTTTCGGTTGGCGTCGAACTGTGCCGAGTTCGTTGGCAGTCGCTTCAGTCCCTCAGGTCGGCTGGGCTGGGGACCTTTGGGGGGTGGGACGGGACGATCGTGCGCTCGAGGACCTCGATGCTCGTTCGAACCCCTCCCTCACGGTCGGGGCTCGGCTGGGTGCGCGTCCACGGTTCTGAGATTCACGCGGCTTCTTCCTGGAATCTAGCACCCGCCGCCCGTCAGGCACGCGACGAACGCATCGACGTCAAACGCATCGACCGAGCCGTCGGCGTTCACGTCGTTGACGCAGACGTAGTCGCACCCGTGCGATGCTTCCCACGCTTCCCGATCGGAGAGCGCCAGCACGAACGGATCGACGTCGAACGAATCAACCAGCCCGTCGCAGTTCGCGTCGCCGCGGCGATCCGCCCAGCACGGGCCCTGGTCGCGAACGCAGGCCAGCGCGTATGGAATCTCTGGGTCTTCCGGCACCATGTGATAGGCGTTGCTGGTAAACGCCACATAGCGGCCGTCGCCGCTGATCGATGGATACTGGTGTCCGGCCGGCCAATCCTCGAGGTTCTCGCGGGCCTCTTCGTTATGCCAGGTCAGGCTGACCCGCAACGTGCGGCCGGTCCGTTGGTCATGGACAAACACGTCCGGGGCGCCGTTCGTGTCGCCTTCAACAAGATCGCTCATGCTGCCAGAGAACGCGATGAAGCGCCCGTCATAGGAGAGCGAGGGTTGGCTCTCGTCGTCCCAGTAGTTGCCCAGACCTTGCGATGATCGACCGTCGGCTCTGACATCAAGCTGCTTGGTTTGGCCGGTTTCCAGGTTTGTGACGTACATGTGCTCGCCAATAAAGAGTTCCTGCGAATGTGCGACCAGGTACGTCGAAGAACTGCGGTAGGCCACAAAGCGGCCGTCGGGTGAGATTGCGGGGCGATCGCTGAAGCCGTCTTTGGTCCGAACCGATCCGCTGCGCGTCACGAGCCGCGTCTCACGTGTCAGGCGGTCGTGAACATAAATATCCGTATTGCCGCCCGCGTCCGTCGGATCGAAATCGAAGGCGCTTGTAAACGCTACCAGGCGGCCATCAGCCGAGATCGAGCAACGAAGGCTCCTCTCGTCCGCCTGAGTCCCATCCGATGCGACGCTGACGCGCTCGGTAGTTTGGGTCCACAAATCTCGCACAAAAACGTCGCGTCTACCGTTCGTATCATCAGGAACCAGGTTGTCCGCATCGGTCGAGAATGCGATGAAGCGTCCGTTGGCGGAGAGAGCGTTCATGAATACGACGACCTTCGCCTCCTGCCCTTGCGGCCCCACGTTCACGCGCTGGGTGACGCCGGTCAGGCAGTCGTGAACGAACAGGTCGCTAATGCCGTTGTTGTCGCCTTCGACCAGATTGCTGGCGAAGCTCTGGAATGCAACAAATCTTCCATCGGCGGATATGGCAGCCCCCTCGAAGCTGGACCCGTTTCCCAGCTCCCCTGCGGAGCTGACGCTGGCCAGGATGATCGAGCCTGTCCAGCGATCGCGCACATAAACGTCCGCGACGCGATTCCGATCCTGCGGAACGAATTCGTGCCCGCTGTGAAACGCGACATAGCGCGCGTCGGGCGTCATCGCCACGAACTCGCCGGAGCCGAAGTACGTGTGATCCGGCAGATAACTGACCCACTCCGTCGTTTGAGCGACGCCGGAAGCGACGCGCACGACGACGCCGAAAAGGACGGCGGCTACGCTGACGCGGTACCGAATCTCATTCACGACGTTCTCCATGCCGGCGGAAGTGACCGGATCGAAACGCAACGACGCGGATGCAGCTACCATCGGCAATCGCGTGACGAACCTGAGGATTCGAACGGCGCGAGTTCTGTTTCGCATCAGCCGCTTTGCACCATAGCGGGTCCGAAACGCACGCCCACTCACGCTCACGCATCGCTATCGCACGGCCCGCCCGCCGCAGTTACGATGACGCGACGAAACGCATCGTCGGACGAGGATTCGCCGTGACGCCCATTCCCCGCACGCGCGCCGAGCTGGCCCGCATCATCGACCACACGCTGCTCAAGCCCGAAGCCACCGCCGAGCAGGTCGACCGCCTGTGCGACGAGTGCCTCGAACACGGCTTTTTCTGCGCGTGCCTCAACCCGGCGTGGGTGGAGCGCGCGGTTCGGCGGCTGGAGCGCGGGCGGACGGTGGTCGCGTCGGTGGCCGGATTCCCGCTCGGGGCGTCCCTGCCTGAGAGCAAGGCGCTTGAAGCGCGCCGCGCCGTCGAGCAGGGAGCACGCGAGGTCGACATGGTGGTCAACCTCGCCGAACTGATCGCCGGCCGGCGTGAGGCGGCGGTGCGCGACATCGCTGCCGTCGTAGACGCTACAAAGCGCGCCGACAGCCGTGCCCTGGTCAAGGTGATTCTCGAAACCCGCGCGCTATCGGACGAGCAGATCATCCTCGGCTGCCGCTCCGTCGCCGAAGCTCAGGCCGACTTTGTCAAGACGTCGACGGGCTTTCACGCCGCGGGCGGAGCGACGGTTGAGCACGTGGCTTTGCTCCGCAAGCACTCGGCGCCGATACAAGTCAAAGCGGCGGGCGGCATCCGCGACCTTGCGACGGCCTTGGCGATGGTCGAGGCCGGCGCCGACCGCCTGGGCATGTCGGCCAGCGTCGCGGTGCTGCGCGAAGTCAATGCAGAATGAAGAATGATCCACTCGTGCAGGGCGGCACTGAATCCCGAATCCCGAACCCGACCCAAACCCCAGAACCTGGACCCCCTCACCCTGAAAAACGCCGAACCCCGGCTCTGAGGTCCGATTATGTGGCATTTCGCTTGAATCGGCGGCACGAAAGCCGCACAATAGAATAGGCCGGTCTCTGAACTGCCGGACCGGCGAGAGGAGCTCTGCGCTATGCGTTCACGGCATGCGAATTCCGAATGTGCATTCACGCTGATCGAGTTGCTCGCCGTCGTGGCGATTATCGCCCTGCTGATCGGCATTCTCATCCCGTCGCTCTCAAAGGCCCGCGACCAGGGCAAGAACGCCAGCACGCGCGGCACGCTGAAGGCCATCGAAAGTGGGCTCGAAATGTTCCGCAGCGAGAACGCGGACGAGTATCGAGTGACGGGCGGCTATCCGCGTTCGGACGCGGGCGACGACCCGACCGAGAGCGGTACGCAGGACATTTTCGGGTGTCAGTGGCTTGTGCGGCACCTGATGGGCAAGGATTTCCGCGGGTTCGCGCCTCGGCGGCTGGCACCCGCCAATCTTCAGAACCGCGGCGCCGCCGACGAACAGATCAAGTGGTATGCGGACGGTCCCGACGGCCGGCCGATGGTGCAGCGCGTCGGTCCGTATATGAATCCCGACGGCGTGAAGGTCGTCGCGGTCAGCAAGGTGAAGGGAGCGCCGTCGTCGCTGCCGGGCATGGACGCCAAGGCGATGGAGCAGCCGGTCATTCTGGACGCGTTCGATCAGCCCATTCTGTACTACGCGGCGAATCAGCACGTCGCCAAGCAGGCCAACGCGCCGGTGGCGACGTACGACGGCTCCGAGCCGGGGATCTACAACTTCCACGATAACTCGGTCTTTACCGGAGCATGCCGCGGGAACACGTGCAGCTTTCCGCCGTGGGACCTGGGCGGCGGCCAGCACCACGCGATTCAGGATTTCGGACCGAACGATCCGCCGAAGGCCACGAACATCGACGACAAGAAGGACACATTTCCATATTTCATTCTGAACAAGGGTGTTTACGCGTCGACGAATCGTCGTTCGGCGATGCCGGTGCGTAAGGATTCGTTCCTGCTGATGAGCGCCGGGCGTGACGCGAATTTTGGCACGTCTGACGACGTGAACAATCTCGAAAGGTAGATTTCGGCACGAAAGCGGGGAACCACATCTGCCGGCCGTTCCGCGGCCGCAAACCGAAGGAGAAGCACTCATGACTCGTAACGGGCTGCGGTCGCTGGCCGCGTTGTGTACGCTGGCATTGCTCTGGCCGGCGCTGGCGAGCGAACGGATCGTATTGATCGAGGATTTCACCGCGACGTGGTGCGGGCCGTGCGTCACGGCGTCGAGCCCCGCGCTGAATCTGCTCATCAACGATTATCCGGACACGCTGATCGTCGTCGAGAACCACGTCAGCGACGGCATCTACTCGGTGGCCTTTGGCGAGAGCCGCGCGAACTTCTACAACGTCACCGGCATTCCGACCGTCTGTTTCGACGGCGTGACGCGCGTGGTCGGCGCCAATGATGTGACCTCGTCGTACAACACGTATGTCAACCGCTACAACACGCGGCGTGCCGATCCGACCGACGTGACGCTCGCGCTGGGCGGGACGATCGTCAGCGGGCAGACCTATGAGTTCAACCTGGCCGTCGGCATCGAGCCGGGCGGCACGGCCAAGACGATGCGGATCTACATGGTCGAAGTGCTCGACCACTATCCCGAATTCGCCGACCACTGGCGCAACACGCTGCGTCAGGCGGCGGCGACGCAGGACGTAACGCTCAATCCTGGCGAAAGCACGATCATCACCCGGCAGTTCACGTTCGATCAGACCAGTTGGGGCAAGAAGACCGACATCCGCATCGTTGCCTGGGCGCAGACGCCGGCGACGTCCTGGCCGGCCGAGGTGCATCAGGCCGTCAAGGTGAGCTGGCCGTTCCCGCCGCTCGATCCGTGGGATCTCGGCGATCTGAACTGCGATGGTTCGGTGAACGGCTTTGACGCTGAGCCGTTCGCGTTGGCGATCCTGAGCCCGGTGCAGTACGCGATCAGCTTTCCGAACTGCGACCGCGATCTGGCGGACTGCAACCAGGACGGCTCGGTCAACGGTTTTGACATCGACACGTTCGTCGCCATCCTGACGGGCGGCTGATCACGAGAACATCTCGCGATCGCCACGGGCCGTTCAACCCGATCGCGAGCAGTCACTCATCAAGTACGACGCCGGACGGCGGTCATCCCGTCCGGCGTCGTTTTATCTGCGCAGCGGATAGTCGAACACATCTTCCGGCGTGCGACGTGCGGGACGCAGACCCGGGAACATCCAGCCCCCGGAAGCGAGCGCGATTGCTCGCGCTCGCATGTCCGGGGCTGGCCCAGCGCAGCTTACTGGCAGCCGAGCAGGGTGAACGTCACCTCGCACTCACCCGCCGTGCTGCACGGGACGAGGAGCACGATCGGGTCCGGGCAGTCGGCCGCGACGTTGCAGCTCTTGCCCCACCACTCACTTCCGGCCGCGACCGGGCACGACGGGTTGCAGTCGGCGTCGGCATCGGCGACGTTGGTGACCTTGTACTTGCAGCGACGGCCCGAACCGCCGGTGAGCAGCTCGACGAAGAAGTCGACGTCAAAGCCGTTCACCGAGCCATCGAGATTCACGTCACCGGCGCACGGGCTGCACTTGGTCCCGACGCCGATCAGCAGATCAACGAACGGATCGACGTCAAAGCCGTTGATCGAGCCGTCGCAGTTCACGTCGGCCGCGTCGCAGATAATCGTGCCGCAGGTTTCCGTGCACGGCACGCGGCCGGCGGCGCCATACAGCGTGATGCAAGCGCCGAGCGGATCCGGGCAGACGCCGAAGGTGTAGTCGTAGCACTCGCCGCCCAGCGTGCTGTCGGCGAAGTTGTGGACCGCGTCCTTCGGGTTGTCGTCGTCATACTGCTTGGGACCCTGGAAATCGACCGACTTGGTGCCCCACAGCATGGGCTGGCCGTTTTCCGACAGAACGATGAAGCCGCCGCTCGTGCCGTTGCTCAGCACGATCAGGTAGGCGCCGCTGCCGTCGGCCGGCAGCTGATGGAACAGACCGAAATCGCACAGATCGGTCACGTCGGTGAAGTAGTAGCCGGTGTTGCAGGTGATCGAGCCGAAGTTGTACAGCACGCCGCTGTACGTGCTGCCGCTGTAAGCCGGGGCGGCGCAATCGAGCCAATCCTCGGCGGTCCAGACGGCGATGAGGCAGGGGGCGATGCCGCCCTGCAGCGGGCAGGGACCCCAGAACCAGGCGTACTGAATGCGCTCGGACACGGTGCCGTCGCAATCATCGCAACCCATGGTCATGTCGTTGGCGCAGAACGAGTTGTTGTACGCCGTGCCGAAGAACCAGCGGGCGCTGCCGAGACCGCAGTTGATGCTGGCATAGCACTCGTTCGGGAAACCGGGGACGAGTCCATCCGGCTCGAACGCGTCGAAGCACAGCAGGGTCTGGCAGACGGTCTGGGCCACGCCACCGTCACCGAGGTTGTACCACGGCGAGGTGATCTGGCCATTCGGGGCGATGCGGGCGACCGACTTCGGCGCGATGAACTTGCCGTTGCCCAGGGGTTGAAGGCCCGGGCGTTGAGCGAGGGCGGTCAGACAACAACACGCTCCGACCGCCAGTACGACACACCATCGTCTCATCGAGTTCTCCTTCCGAAGAGTTGGAGAGAAATGAAATGCCGGCCAGGTCCCAGCAACGCTGGCCGCTGCTTCCATCAGCGCACTCCCGACGTGGGCTGGCGCGCCACGACATCGGCAACCTGCGCCCGCAGAGCGGGCCGGCGAGGCCGAAAAACGGCGCGCAGTCAGCGCACAGAACACCCACGATCCGCGCAGCATGGCCGGCGGACACGGGTACGGCATCTGGATGTACGTATGACCGTGCCTGCAATGCACGGACGGTAGAAATGCGAACGACAGTGCAGACCGCGATTCCCAGCGCGCTTGCAGAGCCCGTTCGCCCAGTCTTGACATAAGTCTAACACATGAATTGCAGAAAGGCAAGTTTTTCGGACGGGGAAGTTATCCGAACGATGCCAGTCGGCGAAGGGAGAGAAACTCCGCCGGCTCGCGCGTCGCGCCGTCGATGGCCAGGTCGGCCAGAATCGAGCCAATCAGCGGAGCGAACTTGAACCCGTGCCCGCTGAAACCGGCCGCAACGAACGTATGATTTGAACCGGGTGCGCGGTCGACAATGAAGTGCTCGTCGGGCGACATGGTGTACATGCAGACGGCGTGCCGCGTGGGAGTGGTGCCGACTCCGACCAAGTGCGCTCCGACGAAACGGGCGACAAGCGGCACGTCTTCGGCGCGCAGCGCGCGGTCGAGCGCGTCGGGATCGTGCACCGCATCCTGGCCGGTGTGAACGGCGACTTTGACGTCGCGGCCGTTCAGCGATGGAAAACCGTAGAAGAATCCAGCGCGCAGGTCGAAGGCAAAAACGGGACAGCCGTGATCGAGCTGCCACTGCGGCGCCGTCGCCGGAAACCAGAGTTGGACTTTGCGCTGCACGCTCAGATGGCGGGCGACGGTGGGAAGCAGGCGCGCCGCCCACGCGCCGCCGGCAATCACGAGTCGTCCGGCATGGTGCAGGCTATCGGCCGTCCGCACGCTGACACCTTCGGCACTCTCGCTCCAGCTTGTCACGCGCGTGCGCTCGCGCAGCGTAGCGCCGCGGGCGCGGGCCAGCTCGGCCAGCGTGCGCACGCAGGCTTCGACGTGCAGCAGGCCGGCGTCGGCCTCGAAGAGTGCCGTCAGATCCGGACCTGCGCGGAACGCCGCAAACCGCCCGCTGCCGAGCGCGTCGATCGGCACGTCGTCGATCGCCAGATCGTGAATCCGCCGTACGTCGCGCACGCCGCGCATCCGCGGGCTGTCATGCGCCCCGACCATCAGCAACCCGCAGCGCTCGAACAGCCGCCGTCCGCTCTCCTGCTCGATCTCGTGCCACTGCTGGTAGGCGCGGTGCAGCAGCGGGACGTAGTCGGCGTGTTCGAAATAGGCCTTGCGGATGATGCGGGTCTCGCCGTGCGAACTCCCGCGATCGTGGCCGATGTCGTGCTGCTCGAGTCCCAACACCCGCTGGCCGCGCCGCGCGAGCTGCAAGCACGCGGCACTTCCCATCGCTCCCACGCCGATGACGATTGCGTCATACCGGGCCATGGCCGGGCAGTTTATCCGCGTGCCGTCCGGCCGTCCTCTCCCCGCGCGTCGCGTCAGCGGCTAGCATGTCGCTCGAATCCGACCGCGTCAGCGTGGAGCAAGCGTCGTGAGCGCCGAGCAACTGGACATCATCTTCACCATGCCGCACCCCGACGATCTCGAAATCACGTGCGGCGGGACGATCGCGCAGCTGGTCGCGCTGGGTTACAAAGTCGGCGTCGTTCACATGACCGACGGCGAGCCCACGCCGCGCGGCACGCCCGAGGCGCGTGCGGCGGAGAGTCGCGCGGCGGCCGAGATTCTGGGCGTGCGCGTGATGAAAACGCTGCGGCTGACGAATCGCGAGCTGCTGGACGGTCCCGCGGCGCGCTATGCGGTCGCGACCGAATTCCGGCGTTACCGGCCGCGCGTGGTGGTGGGCATGGCCGGCCGTACGCCGGGTGCGTCCCCCGATCACTACCAGGCGCAGCTCATTCTCGAAGCGGCGCGGTTCTACTCGCAACTGACCAAGTGGGACGACAGGTTTGACGGCACGCCGCCGCACCGGATCGACTGGCTGTGGTATCGTCCGGTGGGCATCAGCGCCGAAGTGACGCACTGGCACTCGACGTTTGTGGTGGACACCAGCGCGGTGTACGGGAAGAAGATCGCGGCCATATCCTGCTACGCGTCGCAGTTCGATCCGCCGAGGCTGGCGCGGCTTCTGCACCGCGTTCGGGCCGCCGACGCCAGCGAGGGCGGGCGTTGCGGCTTTGAATACGGAGAGCTGTTCGCCCTGCCGCACGCCGTACCGATGAGCGATCCGCTGCGTCACTTTTCCGGGCTGACGCCGCCGATGGGGCCGCCGCCGACCGCGCGGACGGAAGGCCCCGCCTGAGCCGCCCGCATTGATAAGGGACATCGCCGCATGAACCGATCACGAATCTTATCCGCGCTTGTCGCCGCGCGTCTTCCGGCGATCGCACTGACCTGTTTGCTATCCGCGACGGCGCAGGCCGACGAGGTCGCCTGGCCCGACACGATCGCCGCCCAGCGCGCCCGGGCATTCGTCGACGCCTTCAACGGCGACGACGACGCGGCTCGCAAGTTCAACGAGACGCATCGCTCGCCGGCCGCGCTGGCCAAACGGCCGATGGAGCAGCGCGTGGCGCAGATGCGGCAGATGCGGGCGACGCTCGGCAAGCTTGAGCCCATGAAGATCGTCGAGCACGGATCGTACAAGATCGACGTCGTGGCCCGCGCCGGCAAGGAGTTCGTCGCGATCCGCGTCGAGCTAGAGGCCGAGCCGCCGCACTTCCTCGACCGCGTGGGAGTCAGCCCGGCGGCGTCGCCGGAAGCCGCGACGCGCGACTACGCGGCGATCAAGCCGCTGCCGGAGCTGGTGGAGACGGTTCGCGGCGACACGCGGGCACCGGCCCTGGCGGTGGCGGTCGTCCGTGGCGGCAAGGTGGTCGACGAGGCGGTTGCCGGCGTGCGCGAGCTGAAGAAGCCGGAAAAAGCGGAACTGACCGACCGGTTTCACATCGGCTCGGTCACAAAGTCGCTCACGTCCACCGTCGTCGGCCGGCTGATCGAGCGGGGCGTGCTGCGCTGGGACCTGAAGCTCGCCGAAGGGCTGCCGGGGGTCGAGATGCGCGAGGAATATCGTGACGTCACGCTCGAGATGCTGCTCCAGCACCGCGGTGGGATTCGCGCCTATACGGACGGCTCGGAGGACAACTTCCGCGCCCGCCTCGCCGCCGGTACGACCGGCAGCGAAGCCCGGGCCCAGTTTGCGGCGTTCATCCTGAATGCCGAGCCGGTCGCGAAGCCCGGGTCGAGCACAAACTACTCGAACGCCGGCTACGGCGTGGCGGCGGCGATCGCCGAGCGGGCGGCGAAGAAGTCATGGGAGGAACTGCTCGAGGAAATCGTCTTCAAGCCGCTCGAACTGAAGGCGGCCGGTTTCGGCTGGCCGGTGAACGAGCAGCGCCGCGACCAGCCGCGCGGGCACTTCGGGCGCGGCGAAGCACTGACGCCGCAGCCCGACGGCGTCTACAACCTGGGCGCCTACCTCGCCCCGGCTGGTGACGTGCATTGCTCCATTCATGACCTGGCGCTCTACGCCGCCGCCCACCTCAAGGGACTGCGCGGCGAGGATGGTCTGCTGAAAGCTGAGACCATGAAGCGGCTGCACACGCCCCCCGCCGGCGCCGACTATGCCTGCGGATGGGTGATTCGCAAGGAGGGCGACTCGGAGGTGCACTGGCACAATGGCTCGGCCGGCACGTTCTACGCGATGGTGATGATCTATCCGGCGGACGACGTGGCGCTGGTCGCGGCGGCCAACTGCAGCGCGGAGATCGAGCCGACGGTGGTCCGCATGCTGGAGGCGATTCACGACCGGCGCTGAGCGCCGCGCCGGTCCTGGCGATGGGCGGCGAGCGACGGCTCCCGGGTGCGACCGCTATGGGATCGTGTGGCTGAGCGGCGGGCCGTCGTCGATCCGGACGAGCACGTCGCCCGAGCTGGGGGAGTCCTCGTCGAACTGCACGGTGAGGACGACGCGATCGAGGTTGCCCACCTCGAACTCGATGTCGCCATCCTCCGGCAGGAAGTTGTCGTTTCCGGTCGGATCAAGCACCAGGCCGGCGATCGTGACGAGAAACTCGTCGTCGTCCGGGTTGGTCAGCTTTAACTCGGGACTGTCAAGCGTCAGCCGGCGATTGGCGTCGACGAACGCGGAGAGGTCGCCCTCAAAGATGCCGACATCGGCGATGATGAGCTGGCTGGTGATGGCCCCGGCGAGCTCGATTCCATCGTCGCCGCGCGTCAGCGTCAGGGTGAATCCGCCGCTGACCTCGTGGCCGTTCACCTTCAGGTTGAGGAGCGTGATCGTCAGCGCGCCGCTGGCGCGTGTCGCGTTGACCTGCACGCCGCCGTTGACCGTCTGGCCGGCGGTCGCCGGTCCGGAGCAGCCCGCGGTGGTGTAGTCAAACGTGATGACCGCGGTGGTGGCGTTGGAAACCAGCGAGACGCGCGGGCATTGGCCGAACACATCGATCTGGCCGATGCTTGCGAGGTCGAGGCGCGAGTTCTCAAGTTCGGCGAATGTGCCGAGAACGCTGCCGAGCGCTTCGAGCATGCCGGTGACGGAGTTGATCGCGGCGCGGTCCGAATCGAAGAGCGTGTCGCTCGAGCTGTTATCGTTCGAGTTGCTGTTATCGCTCGAATTGTCATTACTGTTGTCGCCGTTCGGCGCCGGACAGCCGCCCAGTACGAGCAACACGGACGCCAGGGCCGCTACAAGAATCCACCGAATCGTCATCACGGCAATCTCCACGCGCCTGTCAGGCCACGGCGTGTCGCTCGGTTGCCGACGTTGGCGGGGCGCCGTTACGCGGCGGGCACCAGCGGACAGACCGTCACGCCTTCCTATTCTATCGGCGAGATCTTACGCCTCGCTTGGCTGACCCGACAAGGCGGCGGGCGCTACGCCGGCGTGAAGGGGATGCAGATCGGGATCATGAAAATCGCGATCGAACCGCACAAGAAGTCCATCGGCACGCCGATCCGCAGAAAATCGGCAAACCGGTATCCGCCCGGCCCGTAGACCATCATGTGCGTCTGATATCCCAGCGGCGTGGCGAAGCCCAGCGAGCCGGCGACCGTCACGGCCGCCACAAACGGCATGTAGCCCAGCTCGAGGTTCGTGGCCGTCTGCAGCGCGATCGGGAAAATGAGCGACACCGCCGCGCTGTGCGACACGATTTCGGTCAGGATGAGCGTGCTGGCGTAGATTCCTACCAGACTGAGCCAGGCGTTGTCGCGCGCCACGGCCGTCAGCGTGTTGGCCAGCGCCCGTGCCACGCCGGTCTTCTCAACGGCCGATCCGAGTGCGAAGGCCGCCGCGACGGCGATGATGACCTTCCACTCGACGCTGCGGCGCGCGGCGGCGGATGTGACGCAGCGCGTCGCCAGCATGACGCCGCTGGCGAGCATCGCAGCCTTGAGCATCGAGAGCCACTCGAAGCTGGCCAGCAGGATCATGCCGACCAGGATCGCGATCGCCAGGTAGGCGCGTTCGTACTGCACGGGGGCCGAGTCTTCCACGCGGCTCACCAGATAGAAGTGATGCGAATTACGATGTTGCTGGGCGAACGACGCGTGCCCCTCGAGCAGCAGCGTGTCGCCCCCGCGCAGCACGATGTCGCCGATCTTGCGGTCGATGCGCTCGCCGCGCCGCGCGACGGCCAGGACCGCGGCGCCGTAGATCGAGCGGAAGCGCGCCGCGCGCACCGACAGCCCGACCAGCGGGCTGTCGCCGGCGACGACCGCCTCGATCAGGCAGCGGCGCGAGCGGGGCGCGTCGAGCTTGAAGATCTGATCCGTGGCCGGCTTCAAACCCCGGATGCGCTGCACGTCGACCATCGCGTCCACCACGCCGACGAACACGAGCCGATCTCCGCCGCGCAGCTTCTCGTTCGGAGCGACCGCCACGAGCAGGTCGCCGTCGCGCTCGATCTCCGCGAGGTAGCCGTGCGCCAGTTGCCGCAGCCCGGCCTGTTCGATCGTCTTGCCAACCAGCGGGCCGCTGCTCTCGACGGTCATCTCGATGGTGTATTCGCGCGGATCGCCGAACTGCGATTCGTCCGGCCGGCGGCTCGGCAGCAGCCAGCGGTGCGTCAGCACCACAAACAGCACACCCCCGATCGATATCGGCACGCTGATCCACGTCAGTTCGAACATGCCCATACCGTGGCCCTTGGCCTGCCGCAGCATGCCGTCCACCAGCAGGTTCGTCGCCGTCGAGATGATCGTCACCGTGCCGCTCAGCACCGCCGCATAGCTCAGCGGAATCATCAGCATTGAAACCGGGATTCTGTTCTTCTTGGCCCACTCATTGACGGCGGGCATGAACATGGCGACGACCGGCGTGTTGTTCATGAAGGCGCTGATGAACGTCACCGGAAACATCATCTTGCACAGGGCGCCGGCGATCGACGTGGGGCGGCTGAGGAACTTCTCGGTGATCAGGACGTTCCCGCCGGTCGCCTCCAGCCCGGCCACAACCACGTAGAGGACGGCGATCGTGATGATGCTTTCATTGGATAACCCCGCCAGCGCTTCCTTGGGCACCAGCACGCCCGCGACCAGCAGCAGCGCCACGGCGCCGACCAGCGCCACGTCGGTCGACAGCCGCGTCAGCGACAGCACCAGCAGAACCGCTACGACCACGCCGATCGTCAGCCAAGCCTGCCAGCCGAGCGCAGCCCACAACTCCCAAGGCATCCGAAGCTCCTGACGGCGACGATCGGCGCGATCGCGGCGCGGCCGTAGGTTTATCAGACTCGGTTGCCCCGGGCAAATGCCTTGAGCGCGGAAGCACCGCGTGCTCGTCCGGCGGATTCCGATGATGAAAAAAGCCCGGCGGCGCAGCTTGTGCGCCGCCGGGGATCGACGTTTCGGTACTTCGGTTCGTCGTGCGTCAGGCCGTTGGCGACGGAGCCGTGCGCGAGACCTCCGCCTCGTCGGCCGGCTCGCCGGGAATCGGCGTGCCGAGCAGTGCCGCGCGGACGCGGGCCTCGGGCGTCATCGCGGCCGGGACGGCCGGCGGCTCGAAGACGGGCTCGCCGGTGTGCACTACCTTCATGTCGTAGTAGGGCTTGAACGCCGTTCCAGCCGGGATCAGGCCGCCGAGAATCACGTTCTCCTTCAGACCCAGCAGCGTGTCCTCGGCGCTGGCGAGGGCGGCCTCGGTCAGCACCTTAGTGGTCTCCTGGAAGGATGCGGCCGAGATGAACGACTCGCTCTGCAGGCTGGCCTTGGTGATGCCCAGCAGCAGCGTCTTGGCGGTCGGCTGCTTGGGGCGGCGGCCCTTGGCGGGCGTTCCGCCGTCGGTTTCGACGGCGTCGTTCTTGGTGCTGAACGCCTCGCGCGTGACGATCGCGCCGACCTGGAAGTCGGCATCGCCGGGATCGACAATCTTCACGCTGCGCGACAGCCGTTCGTTTTCGGCGCGGAATCGGAACTTGTCGACGACTTCGTGCGGCAGGAAGCGCGAGTCGCCTTCGTTCTCGATCTTCACCTTGCGCAACATCTGGTTGACGATCACCTCGATGTGCTTGTCGTTGATGCCCACGTTCTGCTGGCGATAGACGCCCTGAATCTCCTTGAGCAGGTAGTTCTGCAGGTCTTCCTCGCCATTGATCCGCAGAATGTCGTGCGGGACGAGCGGACCCTCGATCAGCGGCGTGCCGGCTTCGACGTAGTCGCCCGCGTGCACGAGCAGGTGCTTGTCCTGCGGCACGTGGTGCTCCTTCTCCATGCCCGACTCGCTCTTGACGATGATGGTCATCTTTCCGGCCCGCTTGTCGGTCCGCAGCTCGACCTGGCCGGAAATCTCCGCCATCACCGCCGGCTCCTTCGGCTTGCGGGCCTCGAACAGCTCCGTGACGCGCGGCAGACCGCCGGTGATGTCCTGCGTGCCGGAAATGGCCCGCGGCTGGCGGGCGAGCAGGGCGCCGGCGACGACCTCGTCGCCTTCCTTCACTTCGATGCGTGCCTTGGCCGGCAGGTGGTGGAAGTCGAGAATCTTGCCGTCCTTGTCCTCGATGATGATGCGCGGGTGTTTATCGCCCTTGTGCTCGATCACGATGAACTTGCTGTCGGCGCGATCCTCCTGCTCGTTGCGGACGGTTTCGCCGCCGAGGATGTCCTGGAAGCGGACGAATCCGCGGGCCTCGGCCAGGATCGGGGTCAGGTGCGGATCCCAGATGACCACGTCGGACCGGGCCGCGACCTTCGTCCCGTCGGTGACCAGCACCGAGGCGCCATAGGGCACCTTGTAGCGCTCGAGCTCGCGGCCTTTCTCGTCGTTGATCGCGATTTCGCCGTTGCGCTTCAGCACGCGCCAATGCTTCTGACCCGTCTCGACGTCCTTGAACTCGACGGCGTTCAGGTTGTGGAAGATGACCACGCCGGCCTGGGTGCTGGTGATCTTGTTGTCCAGCACGGCGCGCGAGGCGACGCCGCCCGTGTGGAACGTGCGCATCGTGAGCTGCGTGCCGGGTTCGCCGATCGACTGGCTGCCGATGATGCCGACCGCCATGCCTTCCTCGACCAGCCGCTGGGTCGACATGTCCCAGCCGTAGCACAGCGCGCACACGCCGATCGGGCTCTCGCACGTCAGCGGGCTGCGCACGCGGATGCTGTCCAGGCCCATGCCGCCGTCCTCGGGCTTGGCCTCGATGCGCCGCGCGATCTCCGGCGTGATGACCTCGCTCTCCGTGCAGATGATGTCGTCGGTGCGCGGATCGCGGATCGTGTCGCGCGCCACGCGGCCGATGATCAACTGCGAGAGCGACACGTCGACTTCCTCGCCCTTGTAGATCGTGCTCTTGGTCACGCCTTCGATCGTGCCGCAGTCGTGCATGTTCACGACCACGTTCTGCGCCACGTCCGCCAGCTTGCGCGTCAGGTAGCCCGAGTCGGCCGTCTTGAGGGCCGTATCGGCCAGGCCCTTCCGGGCCCCGTGCGTCGAGCTGAAATACTCCAGCACCGACAGACCTTCACGGAAATTGCTCTTGATCGGCGTCTCGATGATCTCGCCGCTCGGCTTGGCCATCAGGGCCCGCATGCCGGCGAGCTGGCGGATCTGGTCGACCGAGCCACGAGCGCCGGAGTCGGTCATGAGGTAGATCGGGTTCAGGTACGCGCGGGCCCGCTTGTCGCCGGTCTCCGCCAGGGTGCCGTCGGCATTACGGTAGTCCGACTTCAGCGTCACCATCATTTCCTCGGTGACGCGCTCGCGCACGTGCACCCACAGGTCGATGAGCTGGTTGTAACGCTCCATCGGCGTGATGTTGCCGTTCTGGTAGTTCTTCTCGACCTGGTCCACGGCCTTCTGAGCCGCGTCGATGATCTTCTGCTTGGCCTTCGGAATACGCAGGTCGGTCAGCGCGAACGACAGCCCCGCCAGCGTACTCGAACGGAAGCCCAGCTCCTTGATGCGGTCCAGCAGGTCGATCGTGGCGCGGCGGCCCAGCACCTCGTGGCAGTCGGCGATGACGCGGGCGGCGCCCTTCTGGCTCAGCGAGTAGTTGTAGAACGGCATGCCCGGCGCGAGGATGTCGTTGAAGATGCAGCGCCCGACCGTCGTCAGGATGATCCGCCCGCGCGGCGTCGGCTCCGACGGCTTCTTCTGGCCCGTCACGACGCGCTCCTGCGGTATCCGCACGCGGATGGGCGTGTGAATGCGAATCTGCCGGTGCGCGTAGGCCAGGAGCGCCTCCTGCGGGTTTGCAAAGACGCGTTCCTTGCCCGCGGGAAGCTCATTACGCTCGGCAGCGTGCTCGCACGTCAGGTAAAACACGCCCATGACGATGTCCTGCGACGGCGACATGATCGGGGCGCCGTTCTTCGGATCGAAGATGTTGTTCGTGCTCATCATCAGCACGTGCGCTTCGGTCTGCGCTTCGATCGACAGCGGCAGGTGCACGGCCATCTGGTCGCCGTCGAAGTCGGCGTTGAAGCCCTTGCAGACCAGCGGGTGAATGCGGATCGCGTTACCTTCGACCAGCACCGGCTCAAAGGCCTGGATGCCCATGCGGTGCAGCGTCGGGGCGCGGTTCAGCAGGACGGGGTGCTGGTAGATCACCTCCTCGAGGATGTCCCAGATCACCTGGTCGCGCCGCTCAAGCATCTTCTTGGCGCTCTTGATGGTGTCCGCCAGGCCGCGCTCCTTGAGCTTGCGGATTAGGAAGGGCTGATAAAGCTCCAGCGCGATCTTCTTGGGCAGGCCGCACTGGTGCAGCTTCAGCTCCGGACCGACCACGATCACCGAGCGGGCCGAATAGTCGACGCGCTTGCCCAGCAGGTTCTCGCGGAAGCGGCCCTGCTTGCCCTTGATCATGTCCGTCAGGCTCTTCAGCGGGCGATTGCTGCTGCCCAGCACCGGCCGGCGGCAGCGGCCATTGTCGAACAGCGCGTCGACCGCCTGCTGAAGCATGCGCTTCTCATTGCGGATGATCACTTCGGGCGCGTTCAGGTCGATCAGCTTCTTGAGCCGGTTGTTGCGGTTGATGATGCGGCGGTAGAGATCGTTCAGGTCGCTGGTGGCGAAATTGCCGCTCTCCAGCGGAACCAGCGGACGCAGATCGGGCGGGATGACCGGGATGACCTCCATCACCATCCACTGCGACTCGTTCGTGCTCTTGCGGATCGCCTCGACGATCTTCAGCCGCTTCGACAACTCCTTGATCTTCTGCTTGCTGTTGGTCTTCTTGATGCCCTCGAACAGCTCCGCCGACTCTTTGGCCAGATCCAGCCGCGCCAGCAGCTCGCGCACCGCCTCCGCGCCCATCATCGCCCGGAAGCCCGTATCCGCGTACTCCTCCTGCGCCCGGCGATACTCCTCCTCGGTCAGCAGTTGCCGTGGGCTCAGCTTCGAGCCGCCCGGGTCGACTACCACGTAGTCCTGGAAGTACACCACGCGCTCCAGCTCGCCGGTCTTGATGTCCAGCAGGTTGCCCAGCCGGCTCGGCGTGGCCTTGAAGAACCAGATGTGGACCACCGGCGCCGCCAGGTTGATGTGCCCCATCCGCTTCCGCCGCACGCGGCTGTGCGTCACCTTCACGCCGCAGCGGTCGCAGATCATCCCCTTGTGCTTGGTGCCCTTGAACTTGCCGCAGAAGCACTCCCAGTCGCGCTCCGGACCGAAAATCCGCTCGCAAAACAGGCCGTCCTTCTCGGCCCGGTACGTGCGGTAGTTGATCGTCTCCGGCTTCTTGACCTCGCCGAACGACCAGCTTCGGATGTCGTTCGGCGACGCCAGGGCGATGCGAACCGATCCATAATCGTTAACACGATCGTAAACGCCGTCTGCCATGGTCAGCTCTGTCCTCTTGTAGGGTGACCGGCGGGCTGCGCCGGGCCATTCGTCCGTTTTCGGGCCTACGTCAAACAACAAGGCGTCGGAGTCAGCGCGCGGCCGACACCGCCGCATCCGCCGCCGGCCTTCCCGGGCCGTGCGTGCGCAGGGTCATGCCGACCAGTCCGCCGCTGCGGCGAAACCCGAGTTCCTCAAGAAAATCGACTTCGGTTCCCCAGGCCATCACGTCGATGCGCGTGATGCCCCGCTCCTGCAAGTCGCCGATGACGCGCCGCGCCATTTCGGCGGCGACGCCCGACGTGTCGTGCTCGATACGGCCGTCGGTGCGGGTCACCGCCGCCGGCCCCTGGTACGCGGGATCGAGCTTGCACTCGGTCAACCAGCCGCGCAGGCCGTCGGAAACTCCGCGGGCAATGCCGATCAGCTGGCCGTCGTTGCGGGCTGTCACGAAAACAGTGCTGCGGTCGATCATTTCCGAAAGCTGCTGCGGCGTCGCGTCGATCTCGTGGTTGACGCGCCCGTAGAATTCGTCCAGTTCCCGGACGTCGAGCTTGCCGCCGACGGCGAATTTGACGTTGGTCATGTGTCTGCTCCCGGGCCGCGCCGCTGTTAGATCAGCTTCTTCTTTTCGAGCGTGATGTTCAGGCCCAGGCCGCGAATCTCGTTGCAGAGCACGTCAAACGAGACCGGTGTGCCCGCCTCGAGCGTCGGAATGCCCTTGACCATGCTCTCGTAGATCTTGGTGCGGCCGTCCTGATCGTCGCTCTTGACGGTCAGCAACTCCTGGAGAATGTACGCCGCACCGTACGCCTCGAGGCCCCACACTTCCATTTCGCCGAAACGCTGACCGCCGGTGCGGGCCTTGCCGCCCAGCGGCTGCTGCGTGATCAGGCTGTAGGGGCCGGTCGAGCGGGCGTGAATCTTGTCATCGACGAGGTGATGCAGCTTGAGCATGTAGATGAAGCCCACGGTGACGGGCTGATCGAAGGGCTCGCCGGTGCGGCCGTCGTGCAGCGTCACCTTGCCGGTGGTCGGCATCTCTACCAGCAACTGACGCGAGTCGCCCGCCTGCTGCACGACCTGCACGTCGCGGCCCAGCTCGATCACGCGTTCGTTCGCCTCGCGAATGCAGGCCTGAACGTGCTGCTCGGTGGCGCCGTCGAACACGGGCGTGAGGGCGCGGAATCCGAGCACCGCCGCCGCCCAGCCGAGATGCGTCTCCAGAATCTGGCCGACGTTCATGCGGCTCGGCACTCCCAGCGGATTCAGCATGATGTCAACCGGCGTGCCGTCGGCCAGGAAGGGCATGTCCTCTTCCGGCACGATGCGCGCGATGACGCCCTTGTTGCCGTGCCGGCCGGCCATCTTGTCGCCCACCGACAGCGTGCGCTTGGTCGCCAGGTAGACCTTGACCATTTCGAGCACGCCGCTCGGCAGTTCGTCGCCGCGCTTCATGTGCTCCAGCTTCCGCCGGCACTCCTCGCCGATCGCCCCGATCCGCGGCCAGAACTGGTTGTAGATCGCTTCGGCTTCGGAGCGCTTGCCGGCGCTGCGAATCCAGCTCAGCGAGAACGACTCGATCTGCTCCAGAATGACTTCCGGGTTCTCGCTCTTGCCCGCCTTCTGACGCGTGGACGGGTCGATCAGCACTTGCTCGGTCTTCTCCTCGACCGACTCGCACATCCGCCGGAAGAGTTGAATCCGCTTCAGGTCGCACTCGGTCTTGAACTCCTTCATCCGCCGATCGAGGTCGCGCTTCTGGTCCTCGCCCAGGTGGGTGCGGCGGCTGAAGTGCTTGGCGGCGATGACGACGCCTTCCTGGCCGGCGGGCACTTCGAGCGAGACGTTTTTCACGTCTTCGCCGGCGCGGCCGAAGATCGCGTGCAGCAGCTTTTCCTCGGGGGAAAGCTCGCTCTTGCTCTTGGGCGTGACCTTGCCGACCAGGATGTCGCCCGCGTTCACGTGCGTGCCCGGGCGGACAATGCCGCGCTCATCCAGGTTGCGCAGGGCGCGCTCGCTGACGTTGGGGATGTCGCGCGTGAACTCCTCGCGCCCCAGCTTGGTCTCGCGAATCTCGACGTCGTGCGACTCGATGTGGATGCTGGTGAACACGTCCTCCTTCACCAGCCGCTCCGAGATGACGATCGCGTCCTCGAAGTTGTAGCCGTCGTAGGTCATGAACGCGACCAGCACGTTGCGGCCCAGCGACAGCTCACCCTGCCACGTCGCGGCCCCGTCCGCGATCACCTGCCCATTCTTGACCTTCTGCCCCAGCTCGACGATCGGCTTCTGGTTCAGGCAGGTGCGCTCGTTCAAACCCACAAACTTCCGCAGCTCGTACTCGTCCGTCTCGTCGATCACGATCCGCGTCGCGTCGACGAACGTCACCTTCCCGTCACGCCGCGAACGCACCACCATGCCGCTGTTCTCGGCGACGGCGCGCTCCATGCCGGTGGCCACCAGCGGCGGATCGGCCACCACCAGCGGAACCGCCTGCCGCTGCATGTTCGAACCCATCAATGCACGGTTGGCGTCGTCATGCTCCAGAAACGGAATCAGCGCCGCCGACACGCCCACCGTCTGCTTGGGCGAAATGTCCACGTAGTCGATCGCGTCCGACGTGACCTGCCGCAGATCGCCGCGCACCCGCGCCAGCAGGCCGCCCTCGCGCAGGCGCGACGTCCGCCGAACGCCCGCGTACTCCTTGCGCAGCCGCGCCAGGTACTGCGGCACCGGCTCGGTCGGCGGCATGCGGCCCTCGGTCTCACGCAGGTCCACCACGTCGGGCGGCGCCAGCGTGACGCGCATCTCCTCATCGGCCCGCAGGTACTTCACCTCGCCGTTCACCTTGGCGCGCTCAACCGGCCGGTATGGCGTGATCAGAAACCCGTAGTCGTCGACGGCACTGTAGATGCTGAGCGAAGCGATCAGTCCGATGTTGACACCCTCGGGTGTCTCGATCGGGCAGATGCGGCCGTAATGGCTGATGTGCACGTCGCGCACTTCAAAGCCCGCCCGCTTGCGGTTCAGACCGCCCGGCCCCAGCGCCGACAACCGCCGCTCATGCGTAAGCTGCGACAGCGGGTTCGTCTGATCGACGACCTGACTCAACTCGCTGCGGCCGAAGAAGAAGTCGATGCTGCTGCTGATGCTCTTGGTGTTGATCAGCTCCGAGATCTTGCCGATCGAATCCGGCTCCTTCAGGCTCATGCGCTCCTGCACCGTGCGGCGGAGCTTGAGGAAGCCCTTGCGCATCTCCTCGGCGGCCAGCTCGTCGATCGTCCGCAGCCGGCGGTTGCCCAGGTGGTCGATGTCGTCGACTGTCCCTTCGCCGCTGCGCAGCGAGAGCATGTACTTGATCGCGCTGATGAAATCCTCGGGCCGCAGCACCATCTCCGTCTCGGAGATGCCCTGCTCGAACTTGCGGTTCAGCCGGAAGCGGCCCACGCGCCCGAGCCGATAGCGGTTCTCGTCGTAGAACTTCTCTTTGAACAGCTTGCGGGCCTTGTCGGCGTTCGGCGGGTTGCCGGGCCGAAGGCGCGCGTAGATTTTCTGAAGCGCTTCCTCGTGCGTGTGCGTGCTGTCTTCCGCCAGCGTGTTCAGCACGACCGGGTCGCCCAGTTTGCTGACCACGTCGACCTGCTTCACCGACGACTCGCGAATCTTGTTCAGCGCCTCGCCGATCTGCGCGCCGGCTTTCACCAGCTCCTCGCCGGTCTCTCCGTCGACCACCGCCGACGCCGCCCACATCTCCGGCTTCAGGTTGGCGACCTTCACGCTCTTGACGTCGTGAAACGCCCGCACGATCGACTCGTCGCTGCCATAGGCCGGGTCCATCGCCCGCAGAAACGTCGTCGCCGCGATCTTGCTGCTCTGATCGATGCGAATCGCCAGCACGTCCTTGCGCGTCACCACGATCTCAATCCACGAGCCACGCTCGGGAATGACGCGGCAGGAGTGCAGCGCGCGGTCGCCTTCCGCCGCCTCCTTCACAAAATCCACTCCGGGCGAACGGTGAAGCTGCGACACAATGACGCGCTCGGCGCCGTTGATGATGAACTCGCCGCCGCCGATCATCCGCGGAATCTCGCCCAGGTAGATGCTCTCTTCCTGGACTTCTTCGACGTCTTTGCGCTTCAGTTGCACGCGAACGCGAAACGGCATGCCGTAGGTCAGGCCCAGCTCGCGGCACTCGTCGGGCGTGTAGCGCGGGACTTCGAGCGAGTAATCGAGATAGCGCAGCGCCATGTTGCCGTCGTAGCTTTCGATCGGAAACACTTCGCGCAGCAAACCCTCCAGGCCGTACCCCTCGCGCTTGTCGGGGGCGGCGTGCTCCTGGAGAAACCGTACGTACGACTCGGTCTGAATCTGAATGAGATTGGGAACCGGCACCGCATCCCCGGTCCGGCTGAAATCGCGGACACTTTCCACGCGCATGAAGTTTGGCCTCGAACTAGCGTGTAGCGTTGGAGTCGCAACCCCGGGAGGGACTCAGACAAGTGCCTGCACGCCTTCGCTCCCTGCTCAAAAGCGTCATGCACTCACCCGTTCGCAGTATGCCATCTGTTCGGCTGCGGTCCCGCGTCCGTGTGCGCAGCCGTTCTCGCATTCCGCGATTTATCGAGCCAAGAAGTATAAATCATGTATGACCCGAATGCAAATAAATCGCCCAAAAATTTTGCCGCGAACCCATGCATTCCTGAACAACCGACACAAACAGTCGTTAATCTCCGGCTACCACGCCACTCCCCTCGCCCGTACCGTCACCACTGCGGGCCGCGGACACGCCAGAAAATCGCTGGCCGGCGACGAAGCCCGAAGCGCTGCGGCCGCGTCCCGACGGCGCCGGTGTGCTGACTCCCGCGCCGCCGCCCGACCTCGGCGCGTGCTGGACAAATCTGAACACGCCGGAAGATTGGTCGCGGTGTGTTCGCGGATGAGCTTCCGCCCGCGCCGACGCCGATTCGAGCCGCCGACGTTCCGTCGCCCTCTACTGCCCGCCACCCCGAACCAGTACGATCGGCGGCCTGTGTGCAAGCGCCCAACATCCCCGACCGGCCGCTGGCTTGCGGTCGACTATGGCCGTCGCCGCATCGGCCTTGCAATCTGCGATCAGTCGGAGCGTTTTTCGTCGCCGCTGGCGGTGATCGCATCGACGCAATCGCTCCCGGACGACGCACAAGTGATTCTGCGCCATGCGGTCGAAAACGACGCGGTTGGAGTCGTTATCGGGCTACCCCTGAACATGGATGGGACCGATAGCGAACAGACCAGGCTCGTGCGCAAATTCGCGAGCCAGGTCGCCGCAATCGGATCGCTGCCGGTCGAATTTGTCGACGAGCGGCTCTCCACCTACGCGGCCGACGACCTGATGCGCGACGCGCGGATACCGCGTGCGCGCCGCTCGAGCCTGCGCGACGCGCTCGCCGCGCAGATCATCCTGCAGGCGTTTCTGGACACGCGGCAACGGCCCGCGGAATAGGCGCCCACAAGGCTCCTCGGGGGCGAAAGACCCCGCGCGTGCTACGCGTCGGGTGCATCGGCGGGCGGCGCGGCCGGAGCGCGCGCCACGAGAATCTTGTCGACGCGGCGGCCGTCCATATCAACCACTTCGAAACGGTAGCCGCCCCACACGACGTGATCAGACACACGGGGAATGCGTCCGAGGTGGGCGATCAGAAAACCCGCCAGCGTTTGATATTCTCCGACGTCGTCGTCGGGCGGGTTGCCCAGTTCCAGCACGTCCCGAAACTCGTCGACCGACATCTTGCCGTCCATCAACCACGAGCCGTCCTCGCGCCGCACGGCGTTGGGCTCGTCGGACCGCCCGTCATGCGGCAGGTCCCCGACAATCGAACCCAGCACGTCGTTGAGCGTCACCAGTCCGCTGATCCCGCCGTATTCGTCGATGACCAGCGCCAGGTGCCGCCCGTGGCGTTTGAAGGTTTCGAGCAGTTGCAGGGCCGGCATCGTCTCAGGCACAAACACCGGAGGAATCATGCAGGCCTGAAGGTCCGGAAGCTGTTTACTAACCATCCGCGCCCACTGGTCCTTGACCGAGGCGAGCCCCACGACGTTCTCGATGCTCCCGCGGCAGACCGGATAGTACGTGTGTCCGCCCGACGTCATCGTCCGCATGCTCTCGCCGATCGGATCGTTGATGTCGATCCAGACGATGTCGGTCCGCGGCGACATGACGGCGTTGACATTTCTCTCGCCCAGGCGGAAGACACGTTCGACGATGGTCTGCTCGGTTTCGGCGACGACGCCCGCTTCGCGGCCCTGGTCAAGCATGATGCGGATTTCGTCCTGCGTCACGTCGGGCTCGCCGGACGAGCGTACGCGCAGCAGCGACATTACCAGGTCGGTCGAGCGGCGCAGCACGTAGACGAACGGCGCGCCGATCCGCGAGAGGGCCCGCATCGGGGCGCTCATCGCGATCGCGATCCACTCCGGATAGGCCAGCGCCAGCCGCTTGGGGACCAGCTCGCCGATCACCAGCGACAGAAACGTGATCGCGACCACGACGACCACCAGCGAGAGCGCTTCGCCATACGGGGCCAGCGCGGTCGTGGCGAGGGTCTTCTCGATGGACTCGGCGATCGTCGCCCCGCCGAACGCGCCGGCGAAGATTCCGATCAGCGTGATGCCGAACTGAACAGTGGGCAGCAGGTGCTCGGGCGAGCGCGCCAATTCGAGCGCCAGACCCGCGCGGCGGTCGCCGGCCTCGGCGCGCTGCTGGAGGCGCGCCTTTCGTGCCGAAACGATCGCCAGCTCAGACATGGCGAAGATGCCATTCACGAGCGTGAGGCAGATGATGATGATGACTTCGACGACGATGTCCATAGGGCGACGCAGCACCAGCTCGACCGTCGCGGTCCGGCTCCGTCGGCCACCATAGCCCGGATCGGACCATTGGGCCAGACGGGTCGCCTCCGAGAGACCGGCGTCAGTGGCCGTCGCCTGCCGAAGTCCGCCTACTGCTGCGAGGCGGACTGGGCGCGTTCCAGCTTCTCAACCAGCCCGTTGACCTGCGTCTTAAGCTCCTCGAGCTCGGCGCGCAGCGAGTCGATGCCGCGATTGCCGCTCGGCGCCGCCGTGATCTTGTCGATCGCCTCGCGTAGCGCGCGGCGCGCTCCGCCCCGCGTCGCCTCGGCCGAGAGCTTGCGCAACTTCGGCAGAAACGGTTCGCCGCGCTCTCCGAGCAGGCCGGCGGCGCGAATCGCCTCGGAGCGCTGCCGCCGATCCTGACCCTCGAGCGCCGACCCGATCCGCTGGACGATCTTCTCCATCTGCTCCTCCGGCGGTGGCGTGCCATCGAGGAGCGAGGCGATGGCCGACATCGCCGCCCGACGACAGGGCGTCGGCCGTTCCGGCGCACACCACTCCAGCAGCAACTCGTACGACCTCGGGTTCTTCAGCCCCGCGACGGCCCGCAGCGCCGCCGAGCGGATTCGCTCGCGATCCGAGTCGCGCTGCAGCACGGGCGACAGCACGTCGAGCGCGTCAGCCGGCGCCAGCGCGCCATACACCTCGATGGCCTCCTCCTCCACGCCGTACGCCGGGTCGCCCGTCTCGACCAGCGTACGCACGGCGGCGATCACCGCCGGATCGGACGTGAAGTTGCGCAGGGCTGAAACGCTCGCGCGGCGGGTGCGCGGATTCGCGCTGCGCAGCGTGGCGAGCAGGGCGTCGCGCGCCACGTCTCCACCCATCGGACCCAGGATTCCGGCGATCTCGCTCTGCACGCCCCAGAACTTCTCGCTCTGCAGGGCCGCGGCCAGCGCGGCGCGATTCGCGTCCGACTTCTCCCGGCCGAGCTCCCGAGCGGCGTGAATTCGCCCGGCCACGTCGGGGTCGCCGGTAAGCTGTGCCAGCCACAGATCGCGGCCCTTGGTTTCGCGCAGCTCCTTGAGGACGGTGTTGCCCGGGTCGATCCGCACCATCGATGGGGCGCGCGGCAGGCGGGCCGTCAGCGTTGTCTCGCGGGCGGTCACGTCGCGCTGCACAACCACGGGTGCGTCCTTCTCGCCGAGACGGAATTCGACCGTCAGCGGGAACTGAAACGGCTCCGCCAGTTTCGGATCGGGTTGCGGCGGCTTGCGATTCTCACCAGCCGACTCATCGTCGTCATTGCGGCCGTCGCCTCGCCGTGGCGCGCCCTCCGGCGTTCCCTGCACCTGCTTGACGACGACCTCGGCCATGCCGCTGCTCTCGTTCCAGGTCGTGGTCACGTCCAGGATGGGGTGGCCGCTGCGTTCGGTCCAGTCGTAGAAGAAGCGGTCGAAGCTGCGGCCCGAGACGCGCTCGATCGTACGGCGCAGGTCGACGCTTTCGACCAGATCGAGCTTGTGCTCGTTGGCGTACTCCTGAAGCGCCTTCCAGAACAGCGCGTCGCCGAGGCGGCAGCGGATCATGTGCAGCACCCAGGCGCCCTTGGGGTACGACCGGCTGTCGAACATCTCGTCCGGACTGCCGTAGAACCGGTCCACCATGGGCCGCCGCACGCAGGCGTCGCTGGTCGCGCCGCGCGTCTTCTCGAACAGGTCGTACGCGGCCTCATCGGCGCCCAGGACGTGCTCGGACCAGACGATCTCAAAGTAGCTGGCAAAGCCCTCGTTGAGCCACAGGTGCGACCAGTCGCGGCAGGTCAGATAGTCTCCCCACCATTGGTGCGCCAGCTCGTGCGCCAGCAGGCCATCGGCCGACGTGTCCAGATGCGCCCGCTCGTCGTGCAGTGAATTCTCGCCGATCGTCGTGGCGCTGGTGTTCTCCATCCCGCCGCCGTAGCTGTAGCAGCACGCCAGGGCGTATTTGTCCCAGGGGTAGGCGACACCGATCTTCTGCGAGAAGAGCTCCAGCATGTCGGGCGTGCGGCCCAGGGAACGGACCGCGTCGTCCTTACGGTCGGGCGGGACCCAGTACATGACCGGCTTGCCGCGCCAGGTCTCCTCGTGCACGTGAAAATCACCCACCACCAGCGTCACCAGGTAGATGACGTGCGGCTGCGACTGCCGCCAGTGATAGACCGTGCGTCCGGAGTCCTTGGCCGGACCGACGTGCTCGAGCGTGCCGTTCGACAGCACGCGGTACTTCTCGTCCACCGTGGCGACGACTTCAGTGGTCTGCCGCTCATTGGTGTGGTCGAAACACGGAATCCAGTAGCGGTTGGAGATCGACTGCCCCTGCGACCAGACCTGGTACGGCGCGTCCGGCTCGTCTTCGCTCGGCCCGAAAAACGACAGCCCGCTCTTCGGCTCGTCAATCGCGTAGCGAATCTGCACCGACACGTCCTGGCCGGGCGCGAGCGGGCGCTCGAAAAACACCTCGATGTGCTTGCCGTCATTCGAATGCCGCGCCGGTTTCAGGCTGTCGGGCGCTACCGCGACCGCCACGGCGCTGGTCTCGAAGTTCACCGCGTCGAACACCACTGAGCCGACTTCGCGCAGCGGCGTCAGCTCGATCGAGGCCACCGCGTCGACGTGCTTGTGCGGCAGGTCGATGTCCAGATCAAGCCGGATGTGCCGGATGTCCACCGGCCGATCCGCCACGGCTCGGTACTCGTCGGCCCGCGCGGCGCTGGAGAAAAGAATGACGAGGCACAGCGCCGCCGCCCGCCGCACGCCCCACCCGACCACGCACCGCCAGAACCGCTGTCGCATGCCAGACCTCCGCAGATTGCTCAAGACGACCCGCTCTTCCGCCAAGTGTATCCGATCCCCGCGGATACGGAGAGATAGGGGGCGCAGCCGCCTCGGTTGTATGGAGAGCAGCCGCCCCGGCTGCACTCCGCCTGCCCACGTTCTTGACGTGCACGCGCCGCACTGTCACAACAGCGGCGAACAGAGCCGGGCCGCGCCCTCGATGATCTGCTGGTGATAGCGCCGCCGCCAGACCGACGGCAGCGTGATGGGGCGCGCATCTCCGAGGTCGCGGTCGATCGACTCGGACAGCTCGATCGTCGCCGCCGAGTCGTAGATCAGCGCGGTGATTTCGAAATTGAGGCGGAAGCTGCGGATATCCATGTTGGCCGAGCCGAGCATGCACCAGCGATCGTCCACCGTGATGATCTTCGAGTGCAGGACGCCATGGTCGTATTCGCAGATTTCGACGCCGGAGCGGATCAGCTCGTCGTAGAAGCTGCGCCCGGCCCACAGCACCACCGGCGCGTCGTGCCGCGTCGGAAGCACGATCTGCACGCGAACGCCGCGATACGCGGCGTGCTTGAGGGCCATCAGCAGCTCGGGATTGGGCACGAAGTAGGGCGTGGCGACGCGGATGCTCTTCTGGGCGGTGGAGACGGCACCGAAAATGACCTGCTCCAGCACGCGCACGTCCTGATCGGGCCCGGTCGCGACGATCTGCACCGTCGAGTTGCCCGGGCTCTCGGGCGCCGGGCAGTAGCGCTCGTCCGCCAGGTCCTCGCGCGTGCTGAAGTACCAGTCTTCCGCGAACGTCTGCTGCAGGAACAGCACCGCCGGCCCTTCCAGCCGAATGTGCGCGTCGCGCCACGGGCTGAGTCGCTTGCGGCGGCCGAGATACTCGTCGCCGATGTTCTGGCTGCCGGTGAACGCGACGCGGCTGTCGATGACGGCGATCTTGCGGTGGTTGCGGGCGTTGATGTGCCAGCGGCGGGCCAGCGGGTTGACGGGCAGAAAGAATGCGACGCGGACGCCGGCGTCGATCATGGGTGTCACGAAGTCTCTCCGGACCGACCAGGAACCAACGGCGTCCATGAGCACACGGCACTCGAGTCCGTCGCGCGCTCGGGCGATGACCAGGTCGCGGAAGTGCCGTCCGGTTTCGTCGGGCTGCCAGATGTAGTATTCGAGGTGGATGTGGCGCTCGGCGGCGCGAATGGCCTCTTCGATCGCGTAGTAGGTCGCGTCGGCCTTCTGGTAGATGCGCAGGCGGTTGCCGCGCGTAGCCGGTACGCCCATCAGACGTTGCGTGAGGTGCTCGATCAGGGCGAGGTCTTCGGGCAGATCGTCCCGGGTGGGAACGTGCATTCCGGTGGCGCGGTCGATGGTTTGATCGCGGATGCGGGCCACGATGCGGGCGATGCGTTTTCGGCGGCGGCTGACCTTCCGCCGCACGCGGCTGGAGCCGACGAGCCAGTAAAGCAGCAGGCCCAGAACCGGCAGGAAGGTGGCCGCCAGGATCCAGGCCAGCATGGCCATCGGCTCCTTGCGTTGCCGCAAGACGCTCAAGATCACGAGCAGCACGAGCCCATAGTGGACGGCTGCCAGCAGCGACCAGAGCCACGCCATGCGGTCACTGTCGGTTGCGGATCAGCGACTGTCAAATCACCGCCACGAAGCGACGAAGCGACGGAGCGCCGAAGGGAGCCGTCTCGGACTATTCGGCGTAGCCGAGCGATTTGAGCTTTTTGAGCGTTTCCGGATCGAGCACTGGAGGTTGGGCCGCCGCCGCGCGCTGCGAAAAACGCTGCAGGCGTTCGACCAGGGCGGCGTCACCGGGTTGATCGCCGGCGATCGGCGTGCGCTCACCCGGGTCGGATGACAGGACGAAGCGCTGCGGAGAGTTGTCCTTCATGTTGCAGATGAGGAGCTGGGCGCGCGTGCGTACGGACTTGAGTGTTTCCCATCCCCAGCATTCCGCGTAGATCTCGTCGCGCGGCAGCGTCGCGCCGCCAGCCAGCGCGGCGAGGCTCAGACCGGCGAATGCGGGCGGTTTCTCGACGCCCAGGACGTCGAGGACCGTCGGGGCGACGTCGATCTGGCTGACGAGCGCGTCGCAGACGCTGCCCGCACCGCGGCCATCGGGATAGCGGATCAACAGCGGAATGTGCGTGACGCTCGAATAGAGGAACGGATCGTGCGAGAAGAGTCGTTCGGGATGCTCGAGCAGGCTCTCGCCGTGATCCGCCGTGATGACCACCATCGTGTCGGCGCGACGTGCTGGCGCGGACAGCTCGGCCAGGAGCGGCGCGAGCTGCGCATCGGCGTAGGCGATGCCGGCGTCGTAGCGATCGACGAGATAGGCCAGGTGCGCGTCGCTGAGCCGCTGGCGGCGGACGTCCTGCGGCCGCAGGTTGTAATGCCCTTCCTGATTTCCCAGCTCCGGCCGATCGGTCTGCCCGAATGCGTCCGTCCAGTTCGCCACGCGGCCATAGGGTCGATGCACGTCATAGAGATGAATCCACAGGAAGAACGGCCGCGCGGGCCCGCGGATGAATTCGAGCGCGTCGCTGACGACCTCGCGTCCGTCGCGCGTACCCTCGCGGCGCCACTCCACACCCTGCCCAAGCTGCTGCTCGGAAAGCAGATTCAGGCAGACGCTGGCGCCCGTGCGATAGCCGTTCTCTGACAGAACTTCGGGCAGCGTAACCTGTGCGTCGTCCAGCCGGTTCCACGTCAGCAGACCATGGTCGCCCACGTAGCGTGACGTGAGCAGCGAAGCATGAGTGGGCGGCGTGAAGCTGCTCGCGCTGAAGGCCCGCGTGAAGCGTACCGACTGCGCCGCGAATGCATCCAGGTTTGGACTGGTCGACCGGGTGTGTCCATAGCAACCCAGCCGGTCGGGACGCAGCGAGTCGATGGTGATCAGCACGACGTTGTGCGGCCGCGGCGCCGAGCGCCCGCGGACGGCGACCAGCTCGAAGCGCAGCGGTGCCGCCCCGGCCTCCGGCCCGTCGTCGATCAGAACTCGCGTCTCATAGCCATTCTCCGCAGCCGGCTGCTGGATGACGTGCACGGCGGGCCGGCCGTCGCGATTGCGGACCGCGATGCGGAAGCCCGGCTCGCGCGGCGTCGCGTTGGGACACTCCGTCTTCACGCCGACCATCGGCTGCCATTCGCGGTGTTGGATGACAACGGCGCCGTCGCGCAGCACCAGCTCGTCGACGCCGTCCACTGCCTGAGCTGCAAAGACAAGCACGCTGACCGGCTGAGGCTGCGCGGTCTGCGGCTTCGTCTGCACAGCGGCTTCGAGCGCCGGGATGCAGGGAAGAACCGCCATCAGTACCCCGGTAGTCACTGGCATCATGCGATCCCTTGTCTGGTGGTTGCCTGCTGTAGATATTACGGGACGTAAGCGGTTATCTGACGCTGACGCGCGCGGTCTGAGTTTAACGTTGATTCTAGGCCGCGAGGACGTTATATTCCAACTCTGGAGGTGAGCAAGGAAGGACGGGCGGGAACGTCCTACACATTGCAGCCAATTCTTCAACTGGAGGAACGAAATGCGAAAGTTGATTCTGGGCTTGGGCGCCGTGATTGCGCTTGCCAGCGCGGCGGCGTCGTATGGCGAGACCATCTGGGCGTATGACAACCTGGCCGAGGTGAATCGCGGCGGCGTCGGCGACGCGCTGATCAAGTTCGACTCGGCCACACCCGGTGTGGTGACCGAAGTGGGCCGGTCGACGATTGCCGGCACGCTGATGAGCGGTCTGGATTTCACGCCCGACGGAAACCTGTGGGCCTATTCGCAGGCCGGCAACATCGGTATGTTCTCGGTCAACACGACCACAGGCAAGGCGACCAAGATCGGCAGCGGCGGCTTGACGGGCGGCGACTTCATCACCGACCTGAGCTACAACCCGCGCGATGGCAAGATGTACGGCATCGGCGAAGTCAGCGCTGACAGCCTGCTGCGGCTTTATTCGATCAGCCTGGTGACGGGCGTGGCGACGCTGGAGAAGACGCTTAGCTCCGGCGCGCTGTCGACGCTCGACGTCGGTCTGGCGACTGACAGCACGGGCAAGCAGCTTGTTCACGACCTGGTGAACGACCGCATGTTCGAGATCTCGGGCACGTCGCTGGTTCCGCTGGCGCTGCCGGAGGGCTTCGATGCCAACTTCAGCCAGGGCATGACCATCGACTGGTCGCGCGCCAATGACTGGTGGCACGGCGCCTTCAACAACGTCACCTTCCGCACCGAGCTGTGGAGAGTCGCTCCGACCGGTGCCGGCGCGTTCGTCGGCAACATCGGCGGCGTCAACGGCGGCACGGGTCTGCCGGAGTACGAGACGGGCGACGTCGCCGTCAAGCCGGTTCCTGAGCCGGCGACGCTGGCGCTGCTGGCGCTGGGCGGTCTGATCGCTTCGCGTCGTCGTCGGGCGTAATACCCCCACACGCCTGAGACACGGTAATGACATACGCCCCGGCGATGAACCGGGGCGTTTGTTTCTTCTTGTGGGACGCTCGCGGAATCGCCGCTTGGATGCCGGCCTACGCGGCCTTTTCCGCGGTCGTGTTCACGGCGCCGAGCAGGTCGTTCAGAACGAAGTCGGTGCTCAGCCCTTCGGCCTCGCCCTCGAAATTGAGCAGCAGGCGGTGGCGCAGCGCCGGCAGGGCGGCCTTTTTCACGTCGTCAAAACTGACGTTGTAGCGGCCGTCGAGCAGCGCGTAGATCTTGGACGCCAGCGCCAGGGCCTGCGCACCGCGCGGGCTCGACCCCCAGCGGACGTATTTGTTCACGGTCGGCGTGGCGAAGGCGCCGTTCGGGTGTGTGGCCAACACGAGGCGGATGGCGTAGTCCTGCACGTGCGGAGCGACGACGACGCGCCGCACAAGCTGCTGCCCGTCGATGATCGTGCGGCCGTCCATCACCGGCCGGATTTCCGGCCGCTCGCCGGACGTCGTGCGGTCGAGGATGGTCTTGAGTTCGGCGCGATCCGAATAGCCGACGATGAGCTTGAAGAAGAAGCGGTCGAGCTGCGCCTCGGGCAGCGGATATGTGCCTTCCTGCTCGATCGGGTTTTGCGTCGCCATGACGAAAAACGGCTCTTCGAGCACGTAGTGCGTGCCGCCGACGGTGACGCTGTGCTCCTGCATCGCCTCGAGCAGGGCGGATTGCGTCTTGGGCGTGGCGCGGTTGATCTCGTCGGCCAGCACCATCTGGGCAAACAGCGGGCCGTGCTGAAACTCGAAGTCGCGACGGCCGGTCTGCGGGTCTTCACGGATGATGTTGGTGCCGATGATGTCGGCCGGCATGAGATCCGGCGTAAACTGGACGCGCGAGAATCTCAAGCTCAGGGCCTGCGCCAAAGTGCGGATCAGCAGCGTCTTGCCCAGGCCCGGCACGCCCTCGAGCAGCGCGTGGCCCCCGGCAAACAGGCACACCAGAACACCCTCGACGATGTCCTGGTGCCCGACGATCATCTTGCCGATTTCGGTGCGGAGGTTCGTGAATTCCTGCCGGAATTGCTGCGCGAGCTGTTCAACCTGCGCGTCGGACGCCATAACGGAAGCTCCCGTCTCGTGCTGCGACAGCCTGCCGCGCGGACCGCACCGCCCGGCAACGTCGCCGGCAATCTTACTCGCGCGGCGCGGAGAAGTCAGGCATGAACGGCGGCGCAGCGGGCGGGGCCCGTGTTTACTTGCGGCGGGCTTCGCGGCCGTCGGGCAGCTTGTCCAGCCGCACGCGCGGCATGAGCATCTGCACGCTGCGGCGGTTGTAATCGTAGCCGTAGACGATGCCCATCTTGGCGGCGGCGTCGATCACCAGCACGCCCTCGACCGACTGGTCGATCTGGTGCGTCAGCATGAGGTAGTCGCCGGCGCGGTCGTTCTGGCCCGAGGCCTGGGCCGTGGGCGCGTTGCCCATCAGAATCAGGCCGACGAACAGCACGCAAGCCGTCACGCTCAGGATCCCGATCGCGAACGACTTGCCATCCAGCGCGGTAGTGGCGGAGGGAGCGGCGGAGCGCATCGGATCAGCCCTTTTCCTTATTGCGGAAATCGACCTCGAGGTTGCGATTGCCGCCGTATTCGAGCTGCCGCGCGCCCCGGTCGTGGTAGAGCACGTGCAGCATGCGCGTCTGAAGGTCAATCAGGTAGATGGCGTCGTAGCCGTCCTGCACTTCCCCGGCCACAACCATGTAGTTGCCGCTCAGACCTGCCCCCTGGGCATGCGCGGCGGGCAGCGAATAGCTGCCCAGCGCCAGCGTCGTCGCCAGAAGGAGATTCACGCAGACCAGCGCGGCAATGACCATCGACTTATCGAGTTTCATGAAACGTCTCCCGGCGGCGCCGACGGGCGGGGGCGAGCCTAATCCAGGTGCGTACGGGCCGGGTTCTTGAACGCAATCGCCAGGATCGCAATCACGAAGAGCACGCCGACGCCCCACTGCGCGTACGGCTTCACCAGCGGTTTGGTCGGCACGTCGAAGAACGGCTTCTCCTCGTCGTCCTGGGCAAGTGCCGGCGTGGCGAGAACGCAAAGGCCAATGAGGACGGCGGCGAGGCCCCGCCAGCCACGACTGCGCATAAATCACTCCCGACTACCCGCTTCAGACGCCAGGCAAATGGGTGGGACGTCACAGGTCCGAAACATCGTACGCACGCCGGCCTGCGGGGGCAAGGCGTGCGCAGCGCGGGCCGCACTCACGCATTCGCCGCTTCGAGCGCAACCTGAATAAAAGCTTGAAGATACGCACCGATCAGGCCGGTGGAAACATCGATAATACCCTGCTCGGTGGTGGCGCGCAGCGTGGGGTCACAGCTTCCGAAGATGAAACCGCTCCCGAGAACGGCGAGCACCAATTGCACGAGCTTGCCGCGTCGATCAAACCGCTTCACGTGGTGCCTCCGAATCCAGGACGGTCGGCGAAGAAGCGCCCAAACTGCCACGTTGGACCACTTGTCCGGTCGTCAATCCTACCGTTGATACACGTGTCCGGCTACGCGGTGGCACGGGCGCCGCCGCCGCTGACCCGGCCATTACGCACACATCGCCAGGATTCGATCGACCAGTTTCCGGATACCCTCAAAGACCGCCGCCGGCCCGGGTCCAAGCATGTACGCGGGCGTGGTGACGATCCGGTGCGGCTCGTCCGCGGCCATCTCGGTGACGACGCACGCCTGGTGCGTACAGCCCATCTGCCGAATCGCCGCCGCCGTCCGCTCGTCATTTCCGATGGTCAACGTCGCATGAAGGTCGCGTCGGCCGGCAATCCGGGCCAGCAGGGCCGGAGCGATGCAGATCGCGCCGACCGGCCGGCGGGCCGCGAGCATGTCACCCACGAGCTTTTCCACCGCCGGGTTCACGCTGCAATCGGCGCCGGCCTCGGCGAAGTTGCAGAGGTTTTTCGCCGCCCCGAAGCCACCCGGGATGATCAGGGCGTCGAGGTCGGTGGCGCGAACGCGCGCCACGTCCTGAATCTCGCCGCGCGCGATCCGGGCCGATTCGCGCAGTACATTGCGACGCTCGCCCACCTGTTTTCCGCTCAGGTGGTCGATGACCGCCGGCTGATCGACGTCGGGCGCACAACAGACCGGCGTCGCACCGCGCTGGTCGAGCGCCAGCAGCGTCAGCACCGATTCGTGAATTTCGGCCCCGTCGCGGAAGCCGCAGCCTGAAAGCAGCACGCCGACTTTTCTGGACATGAGAATGCCTCCTGAGCACGAGGCGGCGCCGCCGCCGTGCCGCGGACGCTCGGGCCCTCAGCGCGGGCGGCTCGCGCCGCGATGTCGCACAATCTGGCCGGTCGAGACGAAGATCACTTCCTCGGCGATGTTCGTGGCGTGGTCGGCGATGCGCTCGAGGTTCTTGGCGACCGAGAGCAGGTCGAGCTGGCCGCCCATGTTCTCCGACGACCTCGTGGCGTTGGCGACGATCTCGCGCACGATCTGGCCGTAGTAGGCGTCGATCGGCTCATCTTCCTCAAGCACGCGCCGCGCCACCTGCATGTCGTCGGCGCTATAGGACTGAATCGCGTGCCGCAGGATGCGCCGCACGATCGGGGCCATCCGCCGCAGCGCGTCGCACTCGCTGGCCAGCGACTGCACCTCGAGGTGCGAGGCGCGCTCGGCGATGTTGACGGCACAGTCCGCGATGCGCTCGAAGTCGTTGTTGGCCTTCAGCACCGTACACAGCAGCCGCAGATCGACGCCCACCGGCTGGTACAGCGCCATCAGCCGGATCACCTCCGACTCGACCGCGACTTCCTCGGCATCGACCTCGACGTCGCGGGCGATGACACGCTGCGCCAGCGTCTCATTGAGCTGGAAGACCACTTCGCAGGCTTCCTGCACCATGTCCTCCACTTCACTGGCCATGCGCAGCGAGCGGCGACGGAGATCATCGAGCAGGTTGACGAAGTGGGCGGTCATCGCTTGTCCCGGACGCGATCGCTGCGCGGCGCGCCGCGCGACGCCGAGTCGGGGCGCCGATCGCGCCGGCATCTTATCCGAAGCGGCCGGTGATGTAATCCTGCGTGCGCGGATTGCCGGGGCGGGTGAAGATCAGATTGGTCTGGTCGACTTCGACCAGCTCGCCCATGTACATGAACGCCGTGCGGTCCGAGACGCGCGCCGCCTGCTGCATGTTGTGCGTCACGAGCACGACCGTGTACTGGCTCTTGAGTTGGTCGATGAGGTCCTCGATGCGGGCCGTCGCGATCGGATCGAGCGCCGAGCAGGGCTCGTCCATCAGCAGTACCTCGGGCTGCAGCGCGATCGCCCGCGCGATGCACAAGCGCTGCTGCTGTCCGCCCGAAAGAGCCAGGGCGCTCAGCGACAGCTTGTCCTTCACCTCGTCCCACAGCGCCGCCCGCCGCAGCGACTGCTCCACCAGCTCGTTGATGTCGCCGCGATATCCGTTCATCTGCGCCGCCCAGGCGACGTTGCGGAAGATGGACTTGGGAAACGGATTGGGCCTCTGAAACACCATGCCCACCCGTCGGCGCAGCTCGACCGGATCGCACTCGGCGGCGTAGACGTTCTGCCCGTTGAAGATCACCGCGCCTTCCACGCGCACGCCGGGAACAAAGTCGTTCATCCGGTTCATGGCCCGCAGCAGCGAACTCTTCCCGCAGCCCGACGGGCCGATGATCGCCGTGACGCGCCGCGGCGGGATGTCCAGGCAGACGCGCTTGATCGCCTCGAAGTCGCCGTAACGAATCGTGAGCTGATCGACGCGGACGATCGGCTCGACGACGTCGGCGTCCGGCGTCTGGCCCGGGGCGAGCGTGGTGCGCTGCGGCACGGCAGACTCCCTGAGGGCGGCTCCGGCGCTCATCGCGTCTTGCCCCCCTGCTGCCAGGCTCGGATTCCGACCGCCAGAGCGTTCATCGACAGCAGTGTACCCAACAGCACAATGATGGCGGAACCGGCCAGGTCCTGAAACTCGGGATCGGTCTCCATCGACCAGTCGAAGATCTGGATCGGCAGCGCGGTGAAGCCGGCCGCCAACAGCGCTTCGCGCAGCCACCGCGCCCAGCCAAACAGCGAAGCCGTGTCGACGCCGCCCCCGGGCATGATAAAGGCGGCGGCCCCGATCACGATCAGCGGCGCGGCCTCGCCGATGGCCCGCGAGACGGAGAGGATCACGCCGGTGAGAATTCCGGGCAGCGCCGCCGGCAGCACGTGGTGGCGGATCATCTGCCAGCGCGTCGCGCCCAGCGCCAGGGCGGCGTGACGGATGGAATTCGGGACGGCGGCGAGCGCTTCGCGGCTGGCGATGATGACCACCGGGACGATCAGAATCGCCAGCGTCAGCCCGCCCGAGAGCACGCTGCGGTCGAACCGCAGCCAGCGGACGAAGATCGCCAGGCCCAGCATGCCGTAGACGATCGACGGCACGCCGGCCAGATTGGCAATGTTGAGCTGAATCAACTGATTGAGACGCGTCTTGCGCGCGTACTCCTCAAGGTAGACGGCGGCGCCGACGCCGACGGGAACGGCGACGACCGCGGCGACGAGCACAAGCAGGACGGAGCCGATCAGGGCGATGCGGATGCCGCCTTCGGCCGGGTTCAGAAACGACGGCTCATTGGTCAGTAGCGCCCAGGTCAAATACTTCCAGCCGATCCGGAAGACCAGCGCCAGCAGCAGGAACAAGACGAACACGCCGACCAGCGTGATCAACAGGCAGAGCCCGTGAAAGCACGCTCCCAGCAGGCGGCGCTGAGCGAGACGCGGCTGAAACAAGGCTGGTGCGGCGCTCATTCGTACGCCTCGCGGAAGCGGGCCAGGACGCGCTGCGCCGCCACGTTGATGAGGAACGTCATCAGAAAAAGCACCAGCCCGACGGCGAAAATCGAGTCATATTCGACCGAATCGGCCGGAGCATCGCCCTTGGCCACCTGGACGATGTACGCCGTCATGGTCTGCACGCTGCGCAGCGGATTGAGCGTCAACGTCGGTGAGGCGCCGGCGGCGATCGACACCGCCATCGTTTCGCCGATCGCGCGGGCAAACGCCAGCAGCACCGACGCAACCACGCCCGACATCGCGGCCGGCAGTACGACGCGCGTCGAGACTTCCAGCCGCGTCGCCGCCAGGGCGAAGCCGGCCTCGCGCAGCGAGCGCGGCACGGCGCGCAGCGCGTCGTCGCACAGCGACGAGATGGTCGGGATCACCATGATGGCGACGACGATCGCGGCCGACGCCGCGTTAAAAATCTCAGTCGACGGGAACAGGGGCCGCAGAACGTACGGCGTCACGAAGAGCAGCGCAAAATAGCCGAAGACGACGGTCGGCACGCCCGCCAGAACCTCCAGCACGGGCTTGGCGACCTGGCGGACGGCCGGCGGCGCGTACTCGCTCAGATAGACCGCGGTCGCCACACCAATCGGAATCGCCAGCAGCAGCGCGCCGCCGGCGATCAGCGTCGTCCCGCACAGGAGCGGCAGGATGCCGAAGCTCTGCGGCGTGAGCAATGGGGCCCAGCGCGTCCCGAAGAGGAATTCGGTCGCGGCGACGTGGCGGAAGAACGGGATCGACTGCGTGAAGAGAACCCAGACGATGCCGAGCGTTACGACGATCGAGAGCAGCGCGCAGCCCTGAAGCAGCAGTTTGATCGCGCCTTCCCGCAGTCGCAGCGACGTACGCGTCATGCGCGCCCCAGCCCTCAGTCATTCTCGCGCTTGACGTATGTCTGCCGCAGCGGGGCCTGCAGCGCTGCGTGGTCGGCGAACAGCGACCCGAGCGTGCGGTCGGCCAGCCGCCGCGTCGCCGCCGCGTACACGTCCTCTTCGAGCACGACGTAATTCACCTTGGGATGCTCGACGATCTTCTTGGCGTTGCGATAGAAGAACGTGACCAGCGCCTCGACTTCCGCGCGCTTCAACGACTCGACGTTGACGTACACAAACAGCGGCCGGGCCAGCGGGCGGTAGGTACGGTCGGAGATCGTCGTGCGGTCCGGTGCGACCGGCTTGCCGTCGCCTGGATCGATCGCCACCGCGTTCAGCTTGGCTGCGCCCAGCGCGAAATAGGAGTAGCCCAAGTAGCCCATGGCGCCAATGTCGCCCTCGACGCCCGTGGCGATGACGTTGTCGTCTTCGCTGCCCGTGTAATCGGAGCGCGAAGCACGCGCCTTGCCGACCACGACCTCGGTGAAGTAGTCGAACGTCCCGCTGGCCGTTCCCGGTCCATAGAGCCGCAATGGCATGTCGGGGAACCCGGGGCGCACGTCCTTCCAATTCCTGATCTTGCTCTCCGGTTCCCAGATGCGCTTCAGCTCGGCCAGCGTCAGCGACTTGCAGAAGTCGTTCTTCTTGTTCACCACCACCGCCAGCCCGTCATACGCCACGGGCAACTCCACGAAGCGAATGCCGCGCTCCGAGGCCATCCGCGTTTCCTCCGCGGTGATCGGACGCGATGCCGCGCTGATGTCGGTACGCAAGGCGGCGTCCGCCTCCAGAAACTTCTTGAACCCGCCGGTCGTGCCCGAGATGCCGACCGAGACCTTGACCTGTGGCTGCTCCGCGCGGAACAGCTCGGCCGTCGCCTTCATGATCGGGGCAACGGTCGACGAGCCATCGATCGAGACCTTGCCGGTCAGGCGGGCCGGCTGCTGGGCGGCAGCCAGGCTCGAACCCATGACCACAATGAGACTTATGGCGATGCGCCGCAGACCGTTCATGATGTTCCTCGCTCGCTATTGACGGCTGACTGGCACGTCGACCGGTGCGTCCGACGGTCGCGTCGATCGCGCACGCAGAATCCGTGCCGGTATTCTCGCGGCCGCGTGTTAAGGTGGCGTTAACGAGCGGGGCGGCGGACCGAACGGCTGGAATCGCGCCCGGACGCCGCTCTTTCTCATTGCCGCAGCCCCAAGCGACTGCTAGACTGCAAGTTGCAGTGATTCCGACACCTATGGAGGACGTCATGCGAAAGTTCATCCTCGCCCTGGGTGCATCATTGGCGCTGGCCGGGGTGGCCGGCGCGCAGCCGATGCAGCAGGAGCCGCTCCCCGAAGGAAAACCACCACCCAAGTGGTCCGTCACCGCGGTTCGCGACCTGAAAAAACCGGTGAAAATCGAGAACTTCCGCGGCAAGTGGCTGGTGGTCGAATTCTGGGGCTACTGGTGAGGGCCGTGCACGAGCGGCAGTTTGCCGCATTGGATGGAATTCTACGAAAAGCATAAGTCCGACCGCGACTACTTCGAGATCATCGCCTTTCACGAACCTTCCGCCAAGAACTTCGCGCAGCTCGACAAGTTCATGGCCAAGCTCGAAAAGGACAAGTGGGGCGGCAAGAAGCTCCCGTTCCCGATCGCGCTCGACTCCACCGGTGGCACGGTCAAGCGCTGGCGCGTGCCGGGATACCCGACGGTCGTGCTGATCGACCCGGACGGCAAAGTGGCCAAATACCAGGTCGGCCACAGCGACGATCTCTCGAAATTCCTCGAAACCAAACTCGAGGAAGCCAAGAAGTCCGGCCCGCCGAAGAAACCCGAAACCAAGCCCGACAAGCCTGAGCCGAAAGACGACGAGCCGGAAGACGTCGAGGTCAGTCCCTAGCCGCCCTGCTGCGGCGTTCGAACATGCGATTGCGGCCCCGTTCGCAATGATCGAGCGGGGCCGCATGATTGGAGCCATGATGTCGCACGGCGCGACGGCATACTTCTCGCTGGTGGCGCTCATCGCGCTGTCAGCCACTCCCGCGGCCCGCGGCCAAACACACCGCATCAGCGGGCGCGTCGTCGACGCTCAGCAGCGGCCCGTCGCCGGCGCAGTCGTCGCGCGGCAGTGGGCCGGCTCATCGAAACAGATGCAGCCCACCCGACCGATGACCAGCGGGCCAGACGGCACGTTCAGCGGCGACGTGATCTCGATCGGCCAGCCGATCGCGCTGGTCGCCTTGCACGCCGAGCATGGCTGGATGGGCGTCCGCGAGCTGACCGAGGCCGAGCTGTCCGCGCCGATTACAATGCAGGTCGGACCGGCAGTCGTCGTACGCGGTTCGGTGCTGCCGCCCGCGGCCGGCGAAGGCACCTGGCGAACGATCACGCTGACGCGCCTGCCCGGCCGACAGGCCATCTACGTCAACAACCGGCTCGAACACGAGTTCGACTTTCTGGCCCCGCCCGGCCGTTACGAACTGTCCATCGTCGGCAGCGACATCCAGCGCTTCAGCCGCGAGCTATCGATCGCGACCGACTCGCCGACGCTCGACCTCGGCGCTGTCGAAGTCAATGCCATCGGCGGCGCGCTGTCGATCGGCGCCGATCCGCCGCCGCTGCGGTTCACCGCGGCCCGTGGCGTGCCCGAGACGTTTTCGCTCAGCGATCTGCGCGGCAAGTGGGTGGTGATCGAGTTCTGGGGCTATTGGTGCGCGGGCTGCGTCCGCGGCAGCCTGCCCAAGCTGATGCGCATGGCCGATTCGCTCAAGCCCTATGGCGATGATCGCTTTGCGATCATCACCGTGCACGACGCGCGCGCCCGATCGATCGAAGAGGTCGATCGCCGGCTCGAGCAGCTCAGCCGCGAGCTCTGGGAGGGCCGCAAACTGCCCTTCCCGGTCCTGCTTGACGGCGCGGGCGAGACGGTCCGCAACTGGGGCGTGCGCGGGTTCCCGACGCTGGCCGTCATCGACCCGGCCGGCAAGGTTCTCACGGTCGGCGTCGCGATCGACGTCGAGCCGATCCTGAGGAAACGGCTGGAGACGCCCGCCAGCCGGCCGGCGCCATAGGCGCACTTCACGCCGCTCTACGCGCTGCCGCCCCACGCCGGTATCATTCCCGCGGTGGGCGTACGCGTGGGAGCGTGCCAACCGCCTGCGGCGGATTTCGCCGTGCGCCGGCTCGCCCGCGACGGGCCGCTTGCAGTGAGGAATCAACCCCGTGGCAGACATACCGCGTCCATCGGAGCAGGAAGAGCTGGAACGGGAGATCGCCGACGCACTCGGCGACATCTCATTGGCCGACATGACGATGCTTTCCGGCGACGCACCGGCCCGTCCGGTTGACAGCGGCGGGAAGATCAAGGGCCGCATCCTCCGTGTGACGCCCGGCTACGTGTTCGTCGACGTGGGCGGCAAGAGCGAGGGAATCATCTCCATCGACGAGTTCCCTCCCGACCGCCCCCCGGCGATCGGCGAGGAAATGAGCTTCATCTCGCATGGCGTCGACCGCGAATCCGGCATGCTCAAGCTCTCGCAGCGCGAGATCCTGCTCGAAGCGTCGTGGGATTCGCTCACGCCCGGCGCCGTCGTCGAAGGGCGGGTCACCGGCGTGAACCGCGGCGGCCTGGAGCTGAACGTCAACGGGCTCCGCGCGTTCATGCCCGCCAGCCAGGTCGACATCCACCGCGTCGACGACGTCTCGCTGCTGATCAATCACAAGCTCGAATGCGAAGTCGTCGAGGTCAAGCCCTCCGATCAGAATCTGCTCGTCAGCCGCCGCCGGCTGCTCGAGCGCCGCCGCGCCGAAGCCCGCGAGCAGCTCAAATACACGCTGCGCGAAGGGCAAGTCCGCGAGGGGATCGTGCGGCGACTGATGGACTTCGGCGCCTTCGTGGATCTGGGGGGCGTCGACGGGCTGCTGCACGTCAAGGACATCAGCTACGGCCGCGTGAAGCACCCCTCCGAAGTGCTCAAGCCGGGCGACAAGGTCTCTGTGACGGTGCTCAAGATCGACCTGGTCACCGACCGCATCGCGCTGGGCCTCAAGCAGCTCCAGACCGACCCCTGGACGCTCGTGCCGGCACGCTACGCCCCCGGCCAGAATGTCCATGGCCGCGTGCTCAAACTGATGAACTTCGGTGCGTTCGTCGAGCTCGAGCCCGGCATCGAGGGCCTCATCCCCATCAGCGAGATGAGCCACACCAAACGCCTGCACCATCCCAACCAGCTTCTCAAGGAGGGCGACTCGGTCGAAGCGCAGATCATGGAGCTCGACGCCGAGAAGCACCGCATGAGCCTCAGCCTCAAGCGCCTCAGCGCCGACCCGTGGCACACCGTCGCGGAGCGCTACCGGCCCGACGAGATGGTCAGCGGCGTCGTCATGCGCACCACCGAGTTCGGCGCCTTCGTCCAGCTCGAAGAGGGCGTCGACGGCCTGGTCCACATCTCCGAGCTGAGCGACCGGCGCATCCGTGCCGTCACCGACGTCGTCAAGCCCGGTCAGGTCGTCAGCGTGCGCGTCCTCAGCGTCGATCCCGAAAACCGCCGCGTTTCGCTCTCAATGAAGGCGCACGCCGCCCCGACGTCCCACGAACACGCAGCCGCCCACGGACACGCGGCCTCGCACGAACATCCCACGGCCGATCACCCGCCACCGCACACGGAGCGCAAACGCAAGCGCCCCCTCCGCGGCGGATTGGACTGAGCCGCCGGAGCCGCGCCCGTCTGAAAGCGACGGCGACCCCAATCGCCCCTCGCGCACCGCTCCAAGCCCGGAGCGGCCGCGACGAGTCGCGCTACTCTGCCCCAGCCGTCAACCTGATCGTCTTCAGTTCGTTCTTACGCTTCACGACCAGCTCAACCGCGTCGCCGGGCTTCAGACCCGCGACCGCGGCGTGGAACGCCTCGCAATCCCCCACCGTCCGTCCATTCACCGAGATGATCAGGTCGTCGCGCTGCAACCCCGCCTCCCGCGCCGCCGATCCCATCCGCACACGTTCGACGAACGCCGGCTTGTTCCGCCCCCCGATCTCAAACAGCCGGATGCCCAGGTCGACCCGCGCAGCGGCGACGGCCTCGGCGGGCGTTTCCGCGGGCGCTGGTGTCGCAACGCGCTGTGTCTCGCCGCGGTCGGCCGCCTCCACAAACGCGGCCACCTCCGCAACCGGCAGCGCGTAGTTGATCCACGTGTTCGTCAGGTCGTTGATGACGGCGTTGCCGATCACACCCACCAGCCGGCCCTCGAGGTCCACCAGCGCCCCGCCCGCGTAGCCCGGCGTCGCGACGAGCACGTCGACCAGCACCACCGGCCCGGTATACGGATAGTCCGCCGCTCGACGTCGCCCGCTCAGATTCGTCTCCGCCGACACGACGCCCAGGCCGATCGATACCGGCTCGTCGCCCTGTGCCACCTGAAACGGATTGCCCGCCGACAGCACCCAGTCGCCTGGCTTGAGCGCCGGGGGCGACGAGAGCTCGAAGGCGGCAAGCCCGTTCGCCGCGATCTTCAGCAACGCGAGCTGCCGCACTTCGTCACGCGCGACGATCGACGCCGCGTGCTCGACGCCGTCGGCCGTCACGACCTTCAAGGTCTGCCCCTCCAGCAGCAGCGACAGCGTCGTCACGATCCGCCCGTCAGCACTGATGATCACACCCGACCCGTAGCCATGATCTCGCCCGATCCGGGCGCCAAAAATCTTCACCACGCGCGGCGTGACGCGCACGATCGCCGCGTCCAGCGGCCCGCCACCCGCCGGCGGCGGCGGGACCTGCGCCGTGGTGATGCAGGAAAGCCCCAGTACGACGTGGAGCAACGCGTGCGTCATGGCACCGCTCGATCCGACGACGACGCAGCCGCGTGCAACGTGTGCACCTCAATCGCGAAATCCGCGCCGCCCGGCAGCGATCGGACCCACCGGCCGCTACCCGACCAGCCGGGCATTGGCCGCTCAGCACACCCCCGCCCGTGCACACCCGAATCAACCAGCGACCAGCGGACGGCTTCAGGCGTCGCCAGATCGCCAATCGTCACTTCCCGCAGGCAGCCACACTCGGCATCGACCCTCCAGCGAATGCGCCGATCGCCCGCGTGCCGATGCTCGATGACGTACACCAGGCGGCCGTCGACGCAATCGCCCTCAATCAGCTCCCAACCCAGGCCCAGCCGCGGCGGCGCAAGCAGCGGCGCGGCAAGCTCGATCCACTCGCGCCAGGCCCGCTCCGCGACGCCAACCTCCTCCGGCACGCCTTCGGCGCCGGCGGTTCCATCGCCGATGGAGAATTCAAGCGCGGCGCCGTCCTGGCTTTCGACGCGCGCCGACGCCGCACCCTGCTGCACCACCACGGCCTGCGGCGTCGCCCCCGGCGGTGCCACGACCGCGCCGCTCCAAACCACGTCGCGCCCCGCGCCGCCGGCCGCGAGCCGCGCGAATCGGCGGCCCAGTTCGCCGAACAACCGGCGAATCTCGGCGTGGTTGTGCTTGAAGTCGACCTGGAACTTCTTGTCGCTCGGGACGGGCAGGCGCTCCAGCCGGGCGACGACCGACAGCGCGTCGCCGCCGCGCTTCAGCCGCAGCGTCACCGGCCAGCCCGACGGCAGCACGTTCACCTCGTTGTTGAACTGATTGGCGCTGCGGATGAGGCGCCCGTTCAGCTCGATCAGTTCGTCGCCCAGCCGCACGCCCGCCGCGTAGGCCGGCGCGCTGTGCTGCACCGCGTTGAAGACGACGCGCCCGTCGCTGTCCGAGACGGTCGCACCCAAGGTGCCGTGTTCGCACAGCCGTCCGGCGCGCAGACAGGGCACGAAGCGCTTGATCTGGTTAATCCCGATCGCGTAGCCCAAGCCGACGTTGACGCGGCCGCGCTCCTCAAACGACCCGCGGCCGTTGATCCCGATCACCTCGCCGCGCATGTTGAAGAGCGGACCGCCCGAATTACCCGGGTTGATCGACGTGGAGACCTGAATGCAGTCCGCGTACTCCAGCGCATTGCCCTGCCCCGTCTGGTAGCGATGCACGCCGCTGACGATGCCCAGCGTTATCGTCGGCGTGTAGTCTTCGGCCAGCATGAAGGGGTTCCCCATCGCCGCGGCCGCGTCGCCGGCCCGCACCGCGTCCGAATCGCCCAGCGGCGACCACGGAAATGAGTCGGCCCCCTCGAGCTTGAAGAGCGCGACATCGCCGCCCGGGTCGATTCCGATCACCGAGAGCTCGTACAGACGGCCGTCTGACAGTCCGCCGACGCCCTTGCGTGATTCCACCATCTCGCCCACGACGTGATAGTTCGTGAGGCCGTACCCGTCCTGCGAGATGATCACGCCACTGCCGCCGCCCTCGGCCCGCGCGTTGGCGAAGATGGCGACCACCGACCGCGCCGCCCGGGCAAACACCTCGACGCGCTGCGCCTCCGCCTCGCGGACGCGCTGCAACGCGTCGTCGAACGGCTCGGCCGCCGCCGCCAGCACCAGCATCCATGCCACGCAAATCGTCATAGGTCGAGAGTCTAACGCCGCCGTGCGGCGCCGCCACGCCCCTGCGCCGGGTCAGCGGATCAGCCGCGCGAACCCGAAACAGACGTGGTCGGACAGGTCGAGGTCTTCGCCGAAATCGACTTCCAGCGTCAGCTCGGCGACGCGCGCCACACTGACCAGCACGTCGCGCGGGGCCTCCCCGCCGCGCACGTCGGGGCTCTCCCACAGAACCTGCCCGTCGCCCAGCACCCGCACCGCGGCCCGGCCCCGCGGCGCCATCGCGTCGTCAATGCCCACGGTCGCGGCGAACTGCGCGAACTCGCCGTTCAGCGCATACGTCAGCCGCGCGCGGCTGTGCAGCGCGACGCCGCGCGCAAACTCCCGCCCGCCCAGCCGGATCGGCCTGCCGCTCAGCGAACGATCCACCGCGTACTCCCAGCGCACGTCGAAGAACGGCTCGAATTCGTAAGCGCTGGGCGTCAGGTCGGACAACAGCCGCAGCCGCTCGCTGCGCACGTCGATCCGGGCCACGCGACGCCACGCCAGCGGCAGATTCTCAAACACCGTCGACGCGATCGTCAGCGACTCGTCGTCGCACGACACCGCCCGACCGGCGAACACCTGCCCGTCGCGCAGCACGACGCGGCATGTCAGCTCGCGCGGCGCCGTCGCCGCGAACAGCACCGCCGCCAGCCGCGCCCAAGGCAGCTCCACGTTGCGTTCGTTCCAGGCAAACGTCAGCCCAGCCTCGTGCACCCGCCGCACGGCGCCGCGCAGCACGAGCACTTCGGCGTCCTTGGTGACGCACACCACGTCCTTGACGCGGCTCGGCTCGCGCTCGGCCTCGCGCCGCCGGTCGAGCGCGGCCTGCGATGCGCCTTCCGCCACGATCGACGAGATACCCCCAAGCTGCAGCCGGCACTCGCGGCCCTCGCCGAACGACACGCGAAAATCCGACCCGTTCGACCCGCTGACGCGGCCGACAAACTGCGAGCCGTCCGCCAGCGCGAATCGCATCAGCCCGTTCGTCGCCCCACCCGACGTCGGCGCCGGCTCAGACGCGCCGCGCGGCGCCACCGAGACGAGGTCCGCCCAGCTCAGCTCCACCACCCGCTCCCCGACGACGAGGCGAAGCTGCGGGGAGACCGCGTCCAGCCGGCCGCTCAGCGCGCGGCCGTCGAGCAGCGTCAGGTCCACCTCCGGACCGCCGCCGCGCGCCGCCGCCGCGCATGCCGCGGCGAGCGCAAGCAGCAACGCACCGCCCGCCCGGGCGCCGCCGCGTCTTTTCGCCAGGACGGCCTTCGCGCTCACTTCTGCTCCGCCAGCGCCCGATGGTATTGCTCGACCAGCTCGCGATAGCGCGACGGGAAGCGTGAGCGAAGCGATTGCAGAATCTTCTCGCGCTCCAGCTCCGGCAGCTTGCCCCACATGTCGCCCGGATCGGCCTTCCCCGATTCGTGCAGCTCGCCGATCGTGCCCTGGCCGGCCGGGGCCACCGACTCGCTGCGCGGCTTCTTGGGCGACTGCTTGGGCGCCTTCCCCTGCTTGGACCCACCCGCCTTGCACTGCTGCTCGCGCTGCTCAGCCTCCTCGATCAACTTGTCGAGCAGCTTGACGGCCTCCTCCTGACGAACGCGCGTCCGCTCGCCCCCGTCCGCCACGTTCAGACGCGCCGCCGAATAGGTCATCAACCCGGCCACCTCGTCGAGCGACCCGATCTCACGCCGCTCGATCTCCAGCAGCAGTTGCTTGGCGCCGATCAGCACCGCCTCCGGCCCGTCGCCAAAGTCGCGCACCACCCGCCGCAGCGACTCCGCCGCCACGTCGAACCGCAGATTGCTCGCCTGCGCGAAGCCTTTGAAGAACCACAAATGAGGGGCATAGGGCGTCAGGCCGGCCAGATCGCGCTCCGGATCGACCGAGCGCATCAGAAACTCCTCCGCCTCCTCATACAGGCCGCGCTCGATCAGCGAGCGCGCGTGGTAATACGCCGCGTTCGCTCCGACGAACGGATCGTCCGACTCCGCCAGCGCTCCGAACAGTCGCGCGCTCTCGTCGTATTCTTCAGCCTCGAATGAATCGAGCGCCTTGCGGAATCGCTCATGCAGCACCGCCAACCCGTCGGGCACAAACCCCTCGCCCAGCCCGCCGGCCCCCTGCCGGGCCGCCTCGCCGCGAATCGTCGCAATCGCCCGCGCGTCGCCCGCGCCCGGCTCGCCGATCCGCTTCAGAAACGCCTCGTTCAGCTTGCTGATCCGCGGCGAATCGTCCGCCATGCCGGCATGACACGTCAGCGCGGCTGCGACGCAAACCGCCAGCCGGACCCATGTGCGGCGTCCTGTGAGCATCGCTATTTCCTTTCGTGCATCTTGCGGGTCAGCTCCGACAAAACCTTCTGCCGCGCCGACAACTCCGCGAATCGCCGCCGAAGCTCCTCGGGCGCCGCCGCGTCGCTCGCCGGCGGCTCGGCCACCGCGGCCGCCGCCGGAATCTGCTGCCTGAGATCCTCGGTCTGCCGGATGATCCGCATCTGCCCCGATTTCAGCAGCTTCAGCTCCGCCGACCCCGGCAGCAGCGGCTCGCTCGGATCCTGCTCGCCCGACGGATTCCCCTGCTGAGATTCGCTCTGGCTGTTCTCCTCGCGCTTCCGCTCCACGGCCGCAAGCAGCTCCTTCAGCACGTCAATGATGTCCCCCAGCACGCGCCGCGTCGCCGCCGACGAATCGCCCGCGTCGAGCCGCTCCGCGACAACACGCATGTCCGCCGCAAGCTGCCGCACGATCTCCGGTACGACGACCGTCGTTCCCTCGGTCGTCACGATCCGCAGCACCGTGTCGCAGTCCTCCACCACCGCCCGCTGATCCACAACCGCCGCCGCCAACTGAAGCCGATCCGTCCGCTGCCAGGCCGCCGCCCCCTTGGCATCCAGATCGGTCACCACCGAGTAAATGTGCTCCTCCTTCGCCAGCATGCTGCGAAACCGCGCCTCCAGTGCCGTGAGCGTCTCCTCGGTCTCCTCGCGGCGGATTTGCCGCAAGGCGTCGTCCAGCTCGTTCATCGCGCTCTGCAATTCATCCAGCGCCGCCGACTGCGCCGGCGCCGAATCCTGCGGATTCTGCTCCCCCAGCCGATCCGCGGCCCGCTGCATGTGCTCCCGCGCCCGGCCCACCTGCCGCGCGCCCGGCGACGCCGACGATTCAGCGCCCTGCTCCGACATCGACCGCTCGATCTGCCCGGTCTTCTCGGCCGTCTGCCGCTCGGCCTGTTCGATCTCGCGCGCGTCGCGCCGCTGCTGCTGTTTTTCCTGCTCCTGCGCCAGCCGCTCCGCCGCCCGCCGTAGTGCCTCTTCGGCCTGCGTCTGGGCCTGCGCCGCCTGCTCCGCCGCGCCGCCCGCCAGCTTCTCCCGCGCTTGCTGCATCTGTTCGATCGCCGCGTCGACGCTGTCGGCGGCCTCGCCCAGCGCCGACCCCGCGCTGCGCTCTTCGTTTTCGGACTGTCCCGCGGACAGCTTGCGCAGCGACTCGGCCGCCTCGCGCGCCGCCGACTCGGACTTCGCCTGCCGCTCGCCGCGCTCCGCCACCGGCGACTGCGTGTCGGCGGCCTGAGCGGCTTGTTCTTCCGCCAGTCGGGTCAGCCGCTCGGTCATGACGCGCAGCTCAGCCTCCAGTTCCGCCGCTGAAATCGCTCCCTGCGTCCGATACAGATTCGCCGACTGCTCCTCCATCACTCCGCGGATGCTCCGCCGAAGCGCTTCCAGCCGTTCGCGCTCCTGTCGGCGACGATCCAGGTCGTTCAGCGAGCTGGTGAGCAGCCGCAGAACGGACTCCAGGTCGCCGATCAGCTCCTCCTGCCGGCGTTCGGCGTCGCTGAACTGCGCGGCCGAGAGCAGTGTCACCAGTTCCGAAATCCGCGCTCGCAGCCGCTCGCGGCCGGACAGCTCGACGGCGTCGCGCAATTTTTCGGACTTGTCCGGCTCGGTTTCGCGCAAGAGCTGTGCCAGTCGGAGCATGCGCTCCTCGAGCCGTTCGAGTCGATCGCGAATCGCCTGCTGCCGCGCCGGCAGTGCCGACCGATCCACCGGTTTTGAAGTCGCCGTCTGCCCCCACGCCGCCGCGACCGCGCTGAGCAGTGCGAGCAGTGCCGCGCCGCGCGCGATGACTCCACACCGGCGGTGCGTGGTGCGGCGGCAGGTCAAATTTTCTGCCATGCGGTTCGTTCTCATCGCGGAGCCGGCGCGGGGGTCGGGGGCACGGCCGGCGGCTGCTCAAGTCCGAGAATATCGTCCAACTGAGAGTTGATCGCGCTGAGCGTGCCGGCACGCAGGTCGGTCTGCTCGGCGATGATCTCCCGCAGCAGGGCCACCGCTTCGCGATATCCTTCCCATTGTAGCATCTGCGCCAGCACGGCCTGCATGCTGCGGACGATTTCGTCCTGCCGATCGGACGCCGCCGCCCGCTCATCCGCGGTCGCACTCATTTTCAGACGCAGCAGCGCGTCGCGACCCGCCGGCATCAGCCGCCGCGCCAGCTCGCCCAGCGGCGTGACGATCGCGTCGGTAATCCGCCGTTCGGCCGCCGCGGTCGCGATCTTATTGGTCCACATCTCGGCCAGCAGTTGCTCGAACTGCTGGCGGATCGCCATGACGCGGCGGGTGTGCTGATCCTGCTGGCGGGCAAGCGAGGCGACGCGCTGCAACTGCCGCGGTTCGAGCCGCCCGGTGGCCAGTTCGCCGGTCAGACGGGCGACCGAGTCGCGTACCACGCGCTGCGCCGCCAGCAGCCGCTCAAACTCCTGCCGCAGGGCGTACTCCCGCCGAGCAAGCTCCGTCAGAAAGTCGTCGGTGCTCACAACCCGCAGCGCATATGTCTGTGAAAGTCCCTCGCCGGGCTGCGCCGGATTGTTATCCGTGCCGCGGGCCGAGATTCGCAACGTGTCGCCCGCCGCCACCCCCAGCGTCGCCAGGTCGACGCGAAGCGTCGCCAACAGGTTGCGCAGCGGCGGGGCGCCATCGTCTGGACCGCTCGCCGGCTGGCTGGTCGGCGCGCCGGGCGGGCTGCGCGCGACCGGCGGCTCCTCGTTTCGCTGCGTAACCAGCTCGACGGCCGAAAGGCCATACGCGTCGCTGGCCGTCAGCTCGACCGGAATGTCCGCGATCGGCGTCACAATCTCGCCGGCGCCGGAGAGCGCCAGCTTCAGGCTCGGCGCGTGATCGGCGGTCAGGCGCACGCCGAATCGCAGCGGGTTGCGGTCCTTCCAGCCGTCGCGATCGACGAGATCGAACTGGTACGAGCCGGCCTCGGCGGGTTCGAGCCGCGCGACGGCCAGGTCGCCGGAAAGCACGCAGGCGATCGTCGAGCCGTCGGGGCGCACGACGCGCGCCTCGGCCAGCGGCTTGTTGGCGCGGGCCTCGATCCGCAGCGCGCTGTCCAGCGGCGCCTCGACGAACGGCTGCCGGTCGACCGTGAAGGGCGGCAGGCCGGTGTAGGCCGGCGGCGAAACGTGCACCTGCGTCGACACGACGCGCGGACGCTCCACGACCTGCACGCGATACTCGCGCGTATGCTCGTCGCCCCCGATCAGCTGAAACCGCAGGTCCTCCGAGAGCGCCGCAAACGTGGATTCGAATCGGCTGTCGCCGACGCGCGTCATCGAGTCGCGGCCGCGCTTGCCCGAGGCGGTCCACCACACCACGTCCGCCGTCGGGGGCGGCTCGCCGTCGATCTGCGCGATCAGCCGGAACTCCTCCCCGCGCGGCGCCCGCAGCACGCCGCTGGCGTCAGCGCCCTGAGGCGTGAGGTGCGTCCGCTGCGGCCAGGGAATGTCGGCCAGCAGCCAGTTGCGCTTGAACCACGTGTCCATCAGTTCCGGAAGCAGCCTGAACGCCAGCACGACGATCGCAACCTGTAGCGCCAGTTCCGTGCCGCGCTGGACCGCACGACGGTGATTCAGCACCGTGAGAAACGAGACACGCTGCGCTTCGCGGCAGGCGTCGCCGATGATCTCGGCCACCAGCGCGGGAGAATTCGACTCCGGGTCGCCGCCCCCCGCCGCCGAAAGCTCGACAGCGGTCGCAAACTGGTCTTGCGGCTCCGTCAGCGAGCCATCCACCACCGAGGCGAGCGCGACGTCTCCGAGCGGCGTCGCAAGCGGCCGGTAGAGAAAGCGATAGAAAACCCAGAGCCAAATCAGCGTCAGCACGCCGTTGAGTGCCGCCCGCTGGTCGAGCGAAAGCCGCAGCCAACGGTCCAGCAGGAGCTGAAGCAGCGACGTGGCCAGGATCGTCAGACTGACCCGCACGGCCCCGGCGATCGCCGCGTAGAGCCGCCAGCGACGGCGCAGCTGCGCCAGCGGCCGCGCCAACCCCGCTGGCAGCGGTTGCGCGGGGATCACCGGGCGCTCGTCGGGCCATGATTCCTGCGGCGTGGTTGGTGCGGTGCTCACAGCAGGTGCGTCCTCCGTCGAATGGCCCACTCGGCCGTCAGCAGGACGGAAATCACGATGAGCACCCACGACCGATCCCACAGGTCGCGGTCGGGCCCGCGCGTCACGCGCGTCTGACTGGCCTTTTCGATGCGGTCGGGCAGAGATTCGGCCGCCTCGATCGGCACGTAATAGCCGCCGGTCTCGGTCGCGATACGCGTCAGCGTGTCCACGCGCTGCCGCAACGCCCGCATCTCGATGTCGACGCGCTGCACGTGAACGCGCCGCGAGAGCTGCTCATGCGCCGCACTGCTCCCGGGTAAGGGAATGCGAACCGTCGCGACACCCTCCATCGGCGACGAAAGCCGGCCCTCGAACCAGCCCTCGCGGCCCGGAATCGCGCGCAGCACCGGATTCAGAACGGTCCCGTCCGGAAGCGCGAACTCGGCCGCCACCTGCGGCTCCTGCCAGGGCGAAAACGACTCGTCGAGCACGTGCGCCTCGAGTTTGAACGGCTCGCCCACGATCGGCCGATCCTGCTCCAGCACGATGACGCCGCGCCGGCTGCCGGTCTGCCGGCGCGGCTGTGCGAGGTAGCGCACCGCCTGAATCCAGAAACGGTTGAACTGATTCTCGGCCAGCGCCCGCCAGCGCCACGTTGAGTCGATGCCCAGATAGGCCGTTCGCCCGGCACCCACCTGCTGGGCGGCAAAGATGACTGCGTCGCCATACTGATTCCGCGACGCCGGGTTCTGCTCCACCAGCAGCGTCGCGGCCACCGGCTTGGCCCGCAGAACCGGAACGGCGGAAATCACGCCCGGCAGCGCGTTCCACAACTGCGCGCTGCGCTCCACGTCGTCATCCAGCAGGACCAGCGGATGGGAACGATTCTCCGGCGGCACGGCCAGCGGAAACGCATGCGCGCGGTAGCTGCCCGTCTCGCTCATCCGCACGGCCGCCTCCGGATCGGGCGTCACCGGCAGCACTGCTACCAGATCGCTCATCACCGGGTCGTTCAGAAAACGTGCCGTGAACTGGTGGCCCGCCACGACGATCACACCGCCCGCGAACTCATCCACCCAGCGCCGCACGTTCACCGCCCACGACGAGTCCAAATCGCCCGACGCCGGGTCGACCAGCATGATCACGTCATAGGCGAAGAGGTCCTGCGGCAGGCGCGGCAGCTCGGTCAGCGGCGTGTCGCCGTCGCGGATGGCGCGCTGGTCGGCCGATTGCAGCCACGTGCTGACGTCGATGGTCTGATCGCGGATCAGCAGCCGCATGATGGCGCGGTATTCGTACGACGGGCGGCCGGCGACCATCAGCACGCGAATGCGGTGGTCGATCACTACCAGCGACGTGGCCCGCCGGTTGTCATGCGTCACCGCCTCACCGGGAGCCGCGCTGACGATCGCCTCGTAGACGTACTCTCCCGGCGTCTCCGGGCTGAGCGGGAACACGAGCGGCGCGATCGGCTGCCCCGGCACGATCTCCACGTTGCGCGTGCCGGCCAGGACGCCCTCGCCCGCGTCGGCGGGCTGCGAGCCGGCCGGCGCCGCCGGCACGCCGTTGTCGATCCGCCGGGAACGCAGCTCGACGGACACATTCGTGCTCTCAATGCCGTCGGCGGCCAGCTCGACGCGCACTTCAAACGGATCGCCGCGCGCCACCGCGGCCGGCGCCGCCAGACTGGTGATCCGCAGGTTCGGCGGCTCCTCGGCCGGTCCGACGCCGACGCAATGCAGCAACAGCTTGTTGCGCCGCGCGTAGGCCAGCAGCTCCTCCGGCCCCATTCCGTGATTGAACTGCCCGTCGGACAGGACGATCATCGCCGCGATCGGGCTGTCGGCCGCGCGGTCGTATGCTTCGGCCAGCGCCTGCCCCAGGTCGGTCGCCTGCGTCAGGTCGGCCGGGAGGCGGTCGTAGGGGACAAGTCCGCCCGCAGCGCTGGCCGGCAGGGCGTCGGCGGAATTCGTCACGGTTGCGATCGACGCGGGCGGGGCCAGCTCGGCGGTTCGCCGGCCAAAGGCATACACCGCCAACTGATTCCGCTCCGCAAGCCGCGCCAGCCAGCGATGATCATGCGCACTGAGCAAGCGCTCGATCCGCGCCCGGCCGGAGTCGGCTTCGGCGCCGTGCGGAGCGTTCGCCACAGCCGGCGATGACGCCGCAGCCGCGCTCTCCGGCGTGCGGACGACGTTCGACACGCCCATGCTGGACGACGCGTCGACCAGGACCGCCACCTGCGCCGTAATCGTCTGGATGACATACGTCGCCAACACCGGCCGCAGCCACACGATCGCCAGCAGCATCAGCGTCAGACAACGCACGCCCGCCAGCAGCGCACGGACGCGAGCTGACGCGCCGCCGCGGCCCTCCCGGCGATAGAGCCACACGACGACGTAGCAGACCACAGCCAGCGCCAGCAGCCCCACCAGCCGTGCCCAGCCGCTGGGCAGGCCGGCGAACTCCAGCGCCTGGCGCTGCTCTTCGCTGATCGAGGCCAACAGGCTGCAGCGCATCGGCGTCAACCCCCCACCGTCGGCGAGGCCGGTCCGGCCGCGCGGGCGCGGCGCGGCCCGCCGCGCAGCCCATGCCCGAGCCCGAACCACCAGGCCAGGGCCTGCTCGCACATCAACAGCGCGACGGCCGACAGCAGCAGCGTCGGCCACAGCTCGTGCCGCGATTTCTCCTCGCCAGTCAGGAACGATTCGGCCTGCGTCACATAGCGAAAGGGAATCGGCCCCAGTGCCTGTGTCAGCTCGCTTTCCGTGGCGACCGATAGGTCCGACTCCGCCGGTTCGGGATTGACCGCCAGCAGCCGCGTCTCGACCCGGCCCGAGCGGCGTTGCAGCTCGGCGCGATAGACGCCCAGTTGCGACGCCAGCGGCCCGCGAATCTCCACCACGTCGCTCGGCCCGCTGGTCGCCACCGTCGCTGTCACGCTGACCGCCGGCTCGTCCGGATACAGCGGCGACTTGAACGTCACGTGCGGCTGCCACATCTCGGGCGAAACTTCCAGCGCCAGCGGCTCACCCGCGACGAACGGGCCACCCCGAATCTCGTCGCCCGCCAGGTATTGCACGACCTCGAGCATCGTAACCACGTAGCTGCCGTCGACGCTGCGGGCCCAGTCGTTCCAGTCCAGGTCACACGTCGACGTCAGCAGCACGATCTTTCCACGCCCCAGCGGGCGCTCCAGAATCGCCGGCGTGCGCTCCGCATCGTCGTACACCGCCAACACCGCCACATCCGAACCGGGCGTCGGCGGATCGACCGCCAGATACCGCCGGAAGTGCACGTATTCGGTCAGCGATTCGTCGCCGGCCGGGAAGAGCGCCGTCAGCGGATGGGTTCCGGTGCGGCGGAGCCCGACGCCTTCCGGGCGCGTCGCGTCGACGAGGCGGCTGACCGGCCGCGGCAGGATTCCGCCCCCGTCGGCCCACAGCGCGCGGTTGAAATCGGTCACGTCGCTGACGCCGTCGCCCAGGAAGATGACCAACCCGCGGCCGCCCAGCACCGCGCGCCGCAGCAGCTCTACCTGCACGTCGTTGAGTGCGCCGACGTTGCAGAGGAAGACGCAGTCGGCGGCGTTCAGGTCGGCCGATTCGATGTCGGCCGGCTCGATCGTCTCCACGCGCAGGCCCGACGCGAACGGCCCCGGCGGGGCCAGCGCGCTGCGCAGCGTGAACACCTCGTCGTCATAGGGATCGATGCTCGGCTGGCCGTTGACCAGCAGGACGTGCAACGCATCGCCCACGCTGACGCCGATGCGACGTGCGTCGTCCTCCGGGTAGCGGTCGGCTCCGGCGATGCCGATTCGCACGTCGAAGTCGCTCGCGTCGGGAAACGCGAGCTCGACCGAAACGTTGCGCGTCGCGCCGGGAGCGATCGACGGAACCGGATCGACCGGCACCGGCGCGCCATCGATCTCGACGATGAGCTGCACGTCATCGGCCGGGCGCGGCGCGTGATTCGTCAGCCCGATCGTCGCCAGCGCCGGCACGCCCGCGACCGCCCGCTTGCGCTCCAGACGGGCCTCGCTCACCGCCAGATTTTCGCGCTCCCCGCTCCCGACGCCAATCAGCATGACGCGCAGCGCGTCGGCCGCCGCCAGCGCGTCGAGCGCCGCGAACACCGAGCGCGACTCGGCCGTGTTGCGCAGCCAGTCGCTGCGCTGAAAATCCGACAGTACGTAAACATCCGCCTGCGCCGCGCCCGCCGCGAGGAACTGCGCGATCGCACCCAGGGTGCGCTGCGGCCGCGCCGCCGCGTGCGAGCACTCCAGCCCGGCGATCTGCCGCGCCAGCAGCCGCTCGTCGTCATCGCCCAAGCGCTTGTCGGCGACTAACGGCGATTCCGGCCGCGAGGTCAGATAGACGCTGACGCGGCTGTCGGGCGCCTCCTGCCGCAGCCACGACAGCAGCCGCGTCGCCGCCGCCTTGATCTCGCCGAACTGCACGTCGACGCCGGCGCGGTATCTCAGGCTGGCCGAATCGTCGATCAGCACGACGCGCTGCACGGCGCCGCGCACGCCCAGTAATGCCGCCACCAGCCCGTGCTGCACGAACGGCCGGGCGATCATGAGCGCGATCAGCAGCATCGCCAGGCAACGCAGCGTCACCAGCAGCAACTGCTCCAGTTGCACGCGACGCCGATTCCGCCGCTCCGCCTCCAGCAGAAACTGCATCGCGCCCCAGCTCACCCGCCGGTAGCGCCGCCGGCTCAGCAGGTGAATGATGATCGGCGTCACGGCGACCGCCATCCCGCCCAAAAGGGCCGGATGCAGCACACCCAGCGCCAGCACGGCCGTGCTCATCGCCGCGTCCCTTGCAGGCCGGCGTCGGCCCGCCGCGCCAGATATCCCGACAGCGCGTACTCGACCGGATCGCGTGTGTTGATCGCCACGTATTCCACGCCATGATCCAGACAGGCCGCCCGCACCCGCGCCGCGAAGCGCCGCACCGCTTCCAGATAAGCGCTCCGCAGCGACTGCGGATCGGCCAGCAGCTCGGCCTGATCCTCCAACCCCTCGAAAAACACGTTGTCGACGAACGGAAACTCCCACTCGTCGTCATGCATGACGTGCATGACGATCAGCTCGTGCCGCGCCGCCTGAATGTGCTCGATTCCCAGAATCACGTCGTCGATGTCGGTCAGCAGGTCGGAAATCAGAATCGCCATCGAGCGCCGCCGCAGCTCTTCGGCGAGCTGATGAAACAGCCGCCGCACGTCGGTGCGGCTGTCCGGCCGGCTGTCGTTCAGCACGCTCAGGACGTTGTTGAGCTGCGGCCGCCCACTGGTCGCGGCGAGCCGCTGGCGCACCTCGTGGTCGAAGGTCAGCAGGCCGACCGCGTCCTGCTGGTGGATCAGCAGGTAGGCCAGGCTGGCCGCCAGCGTGCAGGCATAGTCGAACTTATTCTGCCCGCCCGCGCCGTAGTCCATCGAGCGGCTGACGTCCAGCAGGATGTTGCAGCGCAGGTTCGTCTCTTCCTCATATTGCTTGACGTACAGGCGGTCCTTGCGGCCGAACAGCCGCCAGTCGATGTGCCGCAAATCGTCGCCCGCGGTGTATTCGCGATGCTCGGCGAATTCCACGCTGAAGCCGTGATAGGCGCTGCGATGCCGTCCCGAAATGTTGCCCGCGACGATCGATCGCGCCCGCAGCTCCAGCCCGCGCAGCCGCGCGATCACCTCAGGCCTTAAGTACTTCTTCGACGCCCGCATGCCGCAGCCCGTCCGTTTCACGCGCCGGATGCAGCGCGAGCACATGGTCGATGATCGTGTCGGTCGTCTGCCCTTCCGCCTCCGCCGCGTAATTCGTCAAGATCCGATGCCGCAGCACCGGATGCGCCAGCGCCCGCACGTCGTCGTGCGACACGTGCTTGCGCCCGTGGATCACCGCCCGCGCCTTGGCCCCCATCAGCATGAACTGCACCGCCCGCGGCCCCGCACCGAACGTCACCGTCCGATTCACAATCTCCGAAGCGTCCGCGCCCGGCCGCGTCGCCCGCGCCAGTTGAATCGCGTGATGAACCACGCTCGGCGCCGCCGGAACACGCCGCACGACCGCCTGAAGTCCCAGAATCTCCGCCCGCTCCAGCACGCGCGACAGCGGCGGCGCGTCGGCGCTGGTCGTACGGACCGCGATCTCATACTCGTCGTCATACGACGGATAGTCCACGAACACCTTCAGCATGAAGCGATCCTGCTGCGCCTCGGGTAGCGGATACGTCCCTTCCTGCTCGATGGGGTTCTGCGTCGCCAGCACGAAGAACGGCGGCTCCACCGCGTGGCTCACGCCGCCGATCGTCACCTGTTGCTCCTGCATCGCCTCGAGCAGCGCCGCCTGCGTCTTGGGCGGCGTGCGGTTCACCTCGTCGGCCAGCAGCACGTTGCTGAAAATCGGCCCCTTGAGAAAGCGGAACGAGCGGTGACCGGTCGAGCGATCCTCCTGGATCACCTCCGTGCCCGTGATGTCCGACGGCATCAGGTCGGGCGTGAACTGAATGCGCCGGAAATTCAGCCCCAGGCAGCGCGCCAGGCTGCTGATCATCAGCGTCTTGGCCAGCCCCGGCACGCCTTCCAGGATCACGTGCCCACGCGCAAACAGCGCAATCAGCATCTCGTCGAGCACGCGCTGCTGCCCGACGATGACTTTGCTCAGCTCGCCGCGAATCACCTCATACGTCTCGCGCAGCCGCCGGATCGCGGCCACGTCGTCGGCAAAGCCCTCCGGGCCGCCGCTTGCAGGGGTTTCGCTCATCGGTCTTGCTCCGTGCCTTGGGGGGTCCGCGCCTCTAGCGTTGCATGATCGGCAGGTTCCGATACGGCAACTGAAGAATGATCAGGGCCACGGCCGTGCCGTACGTGGGGCCCACCTGGTCCCCGTCCCACGATCCGTCGTCCTCCTGGCGGTTCACGAGTGTATCCGCAATCGACTTGTAATAGGGCAGCCATTTCGCGTCGCCCGCCAGGTACATCGCCTGCGCCATGTACAGGTGCGCGTAAAAATAATGCCCGAAGTAGCGGACGTTGTTCTGCACGTTGGGCGCCAGCGTCCGCTCGACGAAACCCAGCGCCTTCTTGCAGAGCGGATTATCATGCTCGCCGGCGTTCATCCAGCACACCACCGCCGCCGCCGCCAGCGCCGGGCGGCTCGGCCCCGAGTCGCTCACCTGGTAGCGAATGCCCCCGTCCGGATTGGCCGAGTTCTCCAGATACTTCATCGCGTCCGTGATGATCTTCTTCGGCACCGCGATGCCCGCGTTTCGCGCCGCACGCAGCGCCTGAACCTGCGTCACCGTCACCGAGCCTTCGTCGCCGCCCGAGTTCGGCGTGTACAGCCAGCCTCCGGCGGCGCTCTGGCTGGCGCCAGTCAGCGCTACGCCGCGCTGCAGCGCCAGGCGGATCTCGGCCAAGCGGCGCGGGTCTTCCTCCATGCCGAAGCACTCGGCCAGGAAGAGCAGCGCGAAGCCGTGCCCGTGCATGCAGTGCCCTTCCTCCTCGAGCTGCGCGATCAACCCATCGCGCCGCGCGCTCTTCAGGATGAACGTCAACGCCGCACTGACGTTCTTGGCGTACGGACCCTGCGTCGGCGTGCTGCCGCTGCTCAGCAGCGCCAGCCCCGACAGCGCCGTCATCGCCACCGGATACGTCCCCACCCCGCCCCGGCTCCGCCAGCTCCCGTCGCGATTCTGCTGCGCCGCGAGATACTCCAACCCGCGCCGAATCGATCGCTCAACCTCCAGCGTCACCTCGCGCGGCCGCGCCGGCAGCGCCGCGCCGCCCTCGTCCCGCGCCGGAGCCGTCGCCGTTTCCTGCCGCGCCGCTCCCGGAGCCGAACCGGCCCAGACCAGCGCCGCCGCCAAAGCCACTCGCATCCACGCTCCACGTCGTCCGCCAGGCCTCATGCTCAGGGCTCCGTCCGGTAGCGCGACCGGCCAAACGCGGCGATCTTGCCATCCACCGACACCACCACGCGCGTCGGCGAGGCCAGCAGCACCGCGGCCGACACGTCCGGCGATCGTTGAAACGCCTCGCCGATCGACTCGGGCGCCAGCAGCTCGCCCGTGTCGCGCGCCACACATTGAATCGCGAGCCGGCGCCGCGCGTCGACGTCTTCGCCGCCGATCACGCCGCCCGCCAGCAGCAGCGGAATCAGCGACGGATGCGCCGCGAGTTGCGACTCGTTGATGGCCGCGGCGCTCGGCGCCGAACGAAGCCACGCGCGCTGTCCGCTGGCCGTGTCGAACGCCGCCAGGTGCACCGTCTGGCGCCGCTCTTCCCCTTCGCCATCGACCATCACACTGCCGACGAGCAGCCGTTGCCCCTCGAGCCACAACGCCGTCGGCTGGCCCAGCCCGCGCAGCTCGAACGCGCCGCGCGCCCGCCCGTCGCGCACGTCCTGAAGCGTCCAGGCGGTCGTCGACGCCGTCCGCACCGCCAGCACGCTCGATCCCCCCGCCGGCAGCACTTCCTCCACCGACCCATCCAGCTCGATCCGCCAGCGCGGCTCGAGCGTCTGCTCATCCAGGGCCATCAGCACCCGCCCCAGCGCCACCACGAGCGTCCCGTCGACCACCCAGGCGCCGCTCGGCGTCGCCAGCGTGTCCGGCAGACTCCGCACCACGTCTCCCGCCTCGGCCGAGACAAACAGCAGCCGGTGATCCCGCCCCACCACCACCAACTGGTCGCCCACGCCCATGATCCGCGCGATCTCGATCCCCGCCAGATCACGCCGCCAGCGCAGCCGCCCGTCGGTCCGATCCAGCGCCAGCAGCCGGTCGACGCGCGGCGCGAAAAACACGCCCATCGGCGTCAGCACGGCACGCGCCGCGAAGTCACCCTCGACGTCGAACGCCTCGGCGAACTCGTGCTCCCACAACCGGCTGCCCGCGCGACGCTCCGGCCCCAGCCCCACGCACACCAGCCCGCCTCGCACCGGCGTCACGGCCAGCCAGCCGTCGATCAGCGCCGGCCACGTCGCCGGCGTCGCACCATTCCGATTGCGCTGCGTCGCCCAGAACAGCTCGGCGGTTTCCTCCTCCGCGGCGCGCACGGTTCCTTCACGACCGGCCGAGTCGTGCGTCTTCCGCAGGATCGCGCCGCTGTTCAGCCGTCGAAGTTGCAGCTCGTGCTCGGTCGAATTCCGGATCAGAACGCAGCGTCCCACCACGCCCGTCCCACGCCGCGCATCCACCACCAGCCGGCACTCCGCCTCCGGCGAGAGCCGCCAGCTCCGCGTGAATCCCGCGGCGAAGGGCGGCGCGGCGCGCTCGTCGTTGTGCAGCTTGGTCAACGCCGCGTCCAGCAGCGCGATGCGATCGGCCTCGCTCTCCCCCTCGCGCGTCGCCGGCGCACTGCTGGCCGGCCCGCCGCCGAACTGGGTCGCCCAGGCCTCGCGATCGGCCTGCGTCTCCTCGGTCATGCCCAGCGCCACGTGCGTCTCCCAGCGCGCCAGCAGCAGCCGCCGCCGCACTGCTTCGGGAAGCGCGTCGTCCTCCGCGCCGGTGAGATAGTCGACCGTCAGCTCGGGCCGCGCCGCGAGCAGCGTCAGCGCCTGCCGCGCCGCCAGCCGATGCTCCGGCACGCGCACGACCTGCAAGGCTTCGTGCAGCCGCGCCAACGCCGCATCCGCATCGCCGCGCAGCCGTTCGTCGTCGCACAGCTCCAGCGCGTGCGGCAGCAGCGCGTCGAGCGCCCCGACGCCGCCCGCCTCGCAGATCAGCTCCGCCTCCCACGTCCGCTGCCCGGGCTCGTCGAGTCGGGCGAGCAGCGCGCGCAGCCGCTGCCGCGCGTGGAGCCCCAGCCGCCGCGAAAGCCCGTGCTCCTCGATCTGCCCCGACGATGGGTCAAACAGCATCTGCCGATAGTGCGCCGCCGCTTCCTCCCAGCGCCCCGCGTCCTCGAGCGCCTGGCCGAGCAGAACGCTCAGCCGGCCCGTCGCCGCCGGCGAACGCGACAGTCCCTGGGCGCGCCGCAGCCAGGCCAGCCGCTGCGGACCGTCGCTGCCGCTCGAAAGCGTCACGAACAGGTGCGACAGCAGCGCGTCGCGCTCCTGTGCGTACGCGTCACGCGCGCCGCTCGACGCCTCGATCCGCGCCAGAGCCGCTTCGAATCGGCCCGACACGATCTCCAGCCACGCCAGCGCCAACTGGGCGCGCGCGTCTTCGGGCGCCGCCGCCAGCATCGACTCGCACTTCTCGCTCAGCCGCTCGACGTCCGGGTACTTCGTCACCCGGTTCGGCGACACGCAATACAGCGAATCGCCCGAACTGATCACGTTCCCCACCTGCGAGGCGTGCGGCCCCTCGTCGCGCTCCGCCATCAGCTTGCCGGTCCGCGCGTCGACCACCAGCAGACCCGTCCGGACCGGAACGTACACACGGTCGTCGCGCACCAGCGGACGCCCGGTGATCTCCATCGGAATCGTGCGCCACCGCACCGTCTTCCCGTCCCGCAGATCGACGCACGACACGTTGTAGCCGCTCAGCACGACGCCGAACGGCGTCGCGCCAACCGGCTGCGCATAGTCGGTCAGCGGCGCGCTCCAACGCAGCACCCCCGTGAAGCAGTCCAGCGCCAGCAGCTCGCGGCCATCGATCGGCGCCGCCAGGAGCATCCCCCCATACACAATCGGCCGCGCCGGCTGCGGGTCGGCGTACGTCATCGACTCGATCGGCATGACCTGGTTGCGCCGCGCCAGATACGCCCCCAGCGTGCTCGGGTACGTCGCCGCCCACTTCCAGTCCCAGTATGTCTTGCTCAGGCACGCGATCACCCCGTTGCCCGTGCACACGTAAATGCTCGTCTCGTCCTGCGCCAGCAGGCAGCGCCCGCCGCCCACGGTGAAGAACGTCGGTGGGCCGACGATCGGTATCTCACGCACCAGCCGCCCGTCGCGCGGATCGATCACGCAGACCAGCAGGTCGGCGCGGCGCTGCGCCGCGACCGCGATGTGCTCGCCCACCGGCACGGGCACGTCCTGAAACGCGACGCCGAACAGCCGGTCCGCCGGATCATCCCCGAGCTTCCACAGCAGCCGCCCGCTGTTCAGATCGCGCGCCACCAGCACGTTCGAGTAAACCGCGTCGGCCGGCTCGAAGATGAATCGCCCCGGAAACTGCGTGCTCGCGTCGTCATGCCGCAGCAGCGTGAGATTCTCGATCGTGTAAAGCTGATCGAACGCCGTCGACACCGCGTGCCGCAGAAAATGCCACAGCAGATTCCGCGCGTCGTTCGAGCCGTCGAACCCGCCCGCTTCGCTCTCGCCGCCCTCCCCGCGGCCGAACTGCGACACGCCCCGCGCCTCGACCGAATCGGCCGGAACCAGCTCGCTGGTCGCCCAACGCGGAAAGAGCGTCAACGCGTCAATCGCGTGCAGCCGCCCGCGCGCCCGCACCACCAGCGTCTCGCCGGTCAGCAGCGGCTGAACCAGCGGCAGCCGGCGGTGCTTCTCGATCAGCCCACACAGCGAGCGGTCGTCCTCGAAATACTCGCTCTCCGCCTCCCCGCGCAGCGGCCGCTCCCACACGCCCTGCATCGAAAGCAGCGGGTTGATCCGCATCGCGCCCGCGTCGCCCGCGCTGGCATGCCGCCGCCCTTCGAACCACGCCCGCAGCGCCGCCGCCCGCTGCGCCTCGCGGCCCCCCGCCGCCCGACCGTCCGACTCCAGCCGCGCCAGCTCCTCATCCGCTGACGACCACGCCCCGAGCCCGGTCAGCGCCACCACCAGTTGCGCCCGCCGCTCGCTTCCCAGCGGCTCGCTTCTCAGCGACTGCGCGTCCGCAATCGTCTCGATGGCCGGCGCGCACTGCCCGGCTTCCAGCAGCCGCGTCACTAGCTCGCGAACGATCTCCGGCGAACGCGTGCACACCGGGTACGCCCGCAGCAGCTCGCCCAGCGCTGCGGTATCCGACGCATCCAGCGCGTCCTTCAGCCGCGCCTCGGCCTCGCCGTCGTAGAGCTGCCGGTAGTAGGCCAGCCCGTCCGCCGGCAATCCCGCCAGCAGACGCCGGCCCTGTCGCCACGCCGGGTAGAACGCTTTGCTGCCCGGATCGGCAACGAGCGCGGCGTCGAGCTGCGCGATCCGCTGGATCAACTGAATACTCAGCCGATAATCCCCGCGCTCGGCCGCTTCGCGGGCCTGACTCGACAGCAGCATTGCCTCGTTGCTCTCTGGCAACGCCGCCGTCGCCGACTGGGTAAAGTACGGCTGCGCCCCGCTTCGCGTGGCACACGCCGCCAGCGCCATGAGGGTCAGCGCCGCGCGGCCGGCGATTCGCCCGTGATGAACTCGGACCTTCGGCACCGATTCCGATCCTCTGCGCGGGCATCGTCGGCGACGCCCTGTGTGATACTACCATCGGACTGATGCCGCTGTCGCGAGGTTCCTGTGGCAGCGTTTTCGGAACTTCCGCCCGCGCCCGATTCCCGAAAAAGAAGATCGGCCGCGCGGGCGGCCGATCGTTGATTTTTGCGCTCTCGACGGCTCGGAGTTATCGGCCCGTCAGGGCGTGTTGTCAATGCTGATGATCGGGTCCACAGTCGCGCTGCAGAACGGCGGGAACGTGCAGAACGGGTCGACGTCCGGATCGACGCCCGGGCCGCGGTAGCCCGAGGTTAGAAACGTGTACGCGAGCGGATCGCAGTTCAGGATCGAGCCGCAGGGGTTCAGCCCGGCGACATAGCGGCCAATGTTGCCCGGCGAACAGGAGCTGAGCTGAAACATGACGCCGCCGGCGGTGATCGCAAAACTCCAGCGGAAGACGGCTTTCTGAAAGCGGGACATAGGGTTGAGCTCCGCGGACTTAGAGGCAGTCGACCAGCAGGACGACCGGGGTGCAGAAGTTGAAAAACGTGCTGCCCTCGCAGTTCAGCACCGAACAGAAATCGAAGGCCTGGAGTGCGAACTGGCCGGCGAAATTGCCGCAACCGGTCGGGACGATCTGACAGACGGTACCGGCAGCGAATGCGGCGAGCATTCCGAGCCACTTGGAGGTTCGACGCTTCATGGAGCGCTCCATCAAAATAAACCGTGACCGGTCGTGACGCGCGAAAGTATAGGGCGGGCAAGGATGACCGATCAAGGGGGCCGGCGGGATTCCGCCGCGGCCGCTGCCTCCGGAAACGAAAAAAGCGCATCAGACGACGACGTCTGACGCGCTCAAATCTCGTGCAGCGGGCAGCGGCGATCAGGCGCCGAAGATGCTGCTGAGGTCAAAAGTACTGCCGAGGTTCGGGATGACGTTGCAGCCGAGCGCCGTGAGGAACCCGCCGCACAGCACCACCAACGCGGACAGCTTGGTTTTCATTTGAGTCTCCAGTATTTCGCATGCGAAAGCCCGGATGGCACATCCTGTGCCCGCGGGCGGAACTGCGGACTGCGCCCATCGCGCCGCCGCGCCGCTCGAGCGGCGCGCGCCGACCGGCGACTAGCCGAACAGCTCTTCGTTCAGGATGTCGATCGCCAGGTTCAGCCAGCGGTTGTTGGCCGGGAACCCGTCGGTGAAGCCGCGGGTGATGCCGCCCAGGCAGCTCGAAAACAGCGTCGCACCGCCCGCAAGCAGCGCCACGTAGGCCATCCACTTGTTCTTCTTGGTCATCGCATTCTCCATTGCCGTCGCAAAGCTGTGTCCGTGCCGTTCAAGACCGCACAAACGACACCGCGACCGGCGCTGTCTTTCGATTAGTCAACACCGCGCAGGACGATCGCATCGCCGATCAGGTCGCCGATGCACTGTCCAAGCTGCAGCGCGATCATGCCCGCGCTGATTCCGAACAACGCCAGCTTGATACGAGCCAACTTGAAGTTCATTGATTCACTCCTGTATGTGTGCCTGAATACCCAGCCACGCGTCTTTTCGAGATCAGTCGAACATGACGGCGACGAGGATGCGCTGAATCGTGGCACCCAGACAGCCCTGGAGTGTCAGCAAGGTGCCGCAGGTGGCGATCATCAGCGCGCCCTTGACCAACGCCTTCTTGGTCATCGAGAGCCTCCTTTCGAGGTACAACCGGCCGGTTCGTTTCGAACCGGCAAGTGCGGTCGGTCACGCACCGACACGCGTTTACACTGAAAGCCTCAGGCGGCCTGATCATCCCTGTGGATGCGGGGTGTACCCGATGGGGTAGACCAGATTTGACCGCGCCGCCAAATCGAAGCGGCGAAGTCTAAGTTTTCCGCGACTCAATGCAACCCCTCATCCGAAAATTTTCGCAATTTCGCCCGTCGTAACCGGTTGCAGCAGCCCTTTTTCCGTCACCAGACCGGTGATCATTCCCGCCGGGGTCACATCAAAAGCCGGGTTGAACACCCCAGCACCCCGTGCCACCACCACCCGCGATCCGGCGTGTCGCAATTCTTCCTCCGACCGCGTCTCAATCGGAATCTCCGCCCCGCTCGACAAACCCCGATCAAACGTGCTCCGCGGCGCCGCGACGTAAAACGGCACACCATGGTGCCGCGCCGCGATCGCCAGCCCGTACGTGCCGATCTTGTTGGCCGTATCGCCATTCGCGGCAATGCGGTCGGCGCCGACCACCACCATGTCGATCTTGCGCGTCCCCATCAGCGCCGCCGCCACGCCGTCGCACACGACCGTCACGTCGATGCCCGCCGCCGCCAGCTCAAAGGCCGTCAGGCGCGCCCCCTGAAGCAACGGGCGGGTCTCATCCGCGTAGACCTGAAATCGACGCCCACGTTCGCGCGCCACGTACAGCAGCGCCAGAGCCGTGCCGCACCCCGCCGTCGCCAGCGCGCCGGCGTTACAGTGCGTCAGAACACCGCCACCCTCCGGCACCAGCGCCGCGCCATGCTCGCCGATCCGCCGGCAGGTCTCCACGTCCTCGGCGAGAATGGCTACGGCTTCGGCGAAGCCGGCGTTCCACAGCGCCAGGGCGTCGGCCCGCGGCGTCGCACGCGCGGCGCGCTCGATCGCACACAGCACGCGTTTGACCGCCCACGAAAGATTGACCGCTGTCGGACGCGCCGCGCTCAGCAACGCTCCCACGCGCCCCCACGCACCAGCGTCCCCTACGCCGCCACTCGCCGCCGATCGGGACAGCTCCAGGCACAGGCCCAGCGCCGCCGCGACTCCAATCGCCGGCGCGCCGCGAACCTGCAGCCGGCGGATGGCGTCGCACACGTCGGCGGCCGAGCGACATTCGCGCACCGCCACCTGCTCGGGCAGCAGTGTCTGATCGAGCAGCCGCAATGTGCCGTCCCGGCCGCCACTCCATTCGATCGTGGGCGGGAGTTTCCCGACCTGATGCGATTGGATGGCGCGCGGCACGCCCGCGTCGTCAAACGGCCGATAGTCGCTGACGGTCGTCATGCCGGGCTTGTTACGCGATGTGCCGCGCACGGGCAAGTCCCGGCCCGGTGGGGCAGGCAGCTTGCCATGCTCCTGGCACTGCGACAGCGGGCGGGATGCCGGCTCCAGACGATTCTCGGTCGCCACGGATCGTCACGCCGCCCCGCCCGGCTCCGCCAACCGCAGCTCATCAAGCGCCAAGGCGCGCTGCGCGGGTTGGCTCAGCTCGGCCGCGGCCCGCCGCAAATGCTCCACCGCCCGCTGCGGCAGGCCCAGATACCGGTTGTAGATCAACCCCACCAGCAGGCGGACCTGCGGCGCGTCCGGTGACGTCGGATACGCCGCCAGAAACGCTTCGTACGCCGCGACCGACTCGTGATGGCGTTGCAATCGCGCCAGTTGGTTCGCGATCTCGAGCTGCGCCTGCCTCGGCAGCACCTGCTCCGGGTCGAGCTGCATCATCTGCGTGTAGAGCGCCACGGCCTCAGCCTCGTCACGCTCCGCGAGTCGTTCCAGTATCTGAGCCCGCAGCCGCTCCACCGGCGAAAGGCGAATCTCCGACAGGGGGCGCGAATCAAGCTGGTCGACCTGCACCGGACGGGCCGTCGCGACGCGGCGCGGCGGCGGCGCGACACTCAGGAACTGGCGCCGCCGCCAGCGGCTGACCAGCGCCAGCATGTCGAACTGGCTGCGCGGCACGGCGCGGATCGCCAGCATGAGCATGCCGACGGCCAGGCCGAACGCGTATCCGCCCAGGTGCGCCGAATACGCGACGCTGGAGTGTGCGGCGCCCCGCTCGATGGCGGGTGCGAGAATATTGTCCCAGAGAATCACCTTGAAGACGATGACGTAGAGCGCCGGGAGCTCGATCGTCGTGACAAACACAAAGAGGAACAACAGATTCACGCGGCTGCGCGGAAAGAGAACCAGATACGCCGTCGTGATGGCCGCAATCGCCCCCGAAGCGCCCAGAATCGGATTCGATGCTCCGGCCGCGAAGATCACTCCGGAGAACACCCCGCCCGCCAGGTAGAAGAACACATACGCCACGTTCCCCATCCGCTCGCAGACCGCGTTCCCGAAGATCCACAGAAAGATCATGTTGCCGATCAGGTGCATCCAGTCGGCGTGCAGGAACTGGTACGTCACGTACTGGTAGACCAGCGGCCGGGCCGCGTCGAGAACGTTCCAGCGCTTCAGATACTGCCCGAACGCGCCGCCGAAGTGGTCCGTCAGCAGAAAGATCAGCGCGTTGGCGATGATCAGCGCGACGTTCGCGGCCGGCATCCGCCGCGTCTGCACGTCGGTCCCGATCGGCACGATCAGCATGCCGCGTTTATCGGCGCACGCGCCCGGATTGGCAAGGGGCGGCACCGCGGTGCAACAGCGTGCGGCCGAAATTCCCGCTTTCGCGCGCGGCGCTCCCCACGCCGACGCGGCGCCGGAGTTACCGCCTTGCCGTCTGGGCGCGCCGCGCCGCGTCGAGCAGCGCCCGATGGGCCGCCGGCGCGTCGGGCCGGGCCAGACGCGCCATGAGCGTGTCGCCGGCGGCCGCGATGATGAGACCAAAGTCGTCCCAAGCCGGACCCGGGCCCGTACCGACATCCGAAAAGTCGAGCCCGGCCGGCCAGGTGGGCCGCGCGGCACCGGCGCGAACGTCCCAGACGGCGCGCACCGTCTCGGCCATCGTGCGCACCCAGACGGGCTGGTCGCGCGCTTCGCACCACAGCACCAACGCCGGTCGCCAGCTCTCATCCGGGCGCGACGCGGCGACCGTCAGGCTCGCGCATAGCGCCGCCGGTGCAACTGGTGAACGGCTCGGGTCGGCCAGCCGCCGCAACTCCGGCGTGAATCCGAATCCCGCGGCGAGCCAATCGCGCGTCGCGCCGCGCGCTTCGTTCCAGCCCAGCTCCATCCGCCGCAGCAGGTCGAGCTGCTCCTGCCGCCGCACCGTCGCGACGCGAGTGCCGACGCGCGGCGCGGGGCGGTAGTCCGCGGGCGGCGTACGCAGCGGGCCGGGCTTGGCGATCTGGCTCGTTCGCGCCCACTGCACGACGGCCAACACGTCGTCGCGGCCGACGTCAGCCGGCGATCGTTCGCTATCGACGGCCCCGAACGACCGCCCGGTCAGCAGCGCCAGCGTCCAGGTCAGCCGCTGCTGATCGAGCGGCGCACAGGCCGGCAGCAGCCCGGCCAACTCGGGAATCGCCCGCTCGCGAGCGACCCGATATTGCGGCTGATGCCGCACCAGTACGACGCACGCCGCCGCCTTCACCCCCGCCGAACCCTCGCCGATGGCGCGCGAAAGCACGTCACGCGCGATACGCGACTCCTCCACCGCCGTCCGCACGTCAATGTCGTCGGACTGGCCGCGTGCAATCGCGAAGAGCTCGCTCGAGAAGACTTCGTCACGCTCCTGCCCCAGGTAGTCCCAACCATCCCACAGTGCCGCGGCCGCCGCCATGAACCCTTCCGCGCCCAGCCGCCGAAGCGCGTCCCGCTGCCGCCGCAGCCGGGACAGACTCAGCTCGACGGCGCCGGGGCTCACCGCCTCGCGGCTGAGCGCCGCCAGCCGCGCGGCGAACATGGCGCGCCGCAGCGCCAGCGCCCAGCGCTCTGCCACGCGCGCCGCCTCGCGCCCGTCGCCATTCATCGCCAGCGCCCAGGCCGCTTCGTCGCGCAGGGCCGCGTCTTCCAGACAGCCGGTCAGCACGGCGACCGCCTCCGCCGCCGGGTGTTCGCCCAGTAGCCGGATCGCGGCAAGCTGGTTGAGCGGCCGCGCTACCGTCGCCGACTCCCGCCGCGCTTGCCCCAGCGCCGCCGCCACGTGCCCCGTGGCGAGCGACCCTTGCGCGCCGATTTCCGCCGCCAGCCGCATCCGCTCGTCCGCTGAAGTGGCGCGCAGCAGTCGCTCGGCAAGCTGCGCCAGCATCGGCCGCGACGCCGGCGCCGACGCGGCGGCTGTTTGCACCGCGGGCTCGTGCTCTCCGCGCCAGTACGGAGAGAGCAGGCTGATCGCGGCCCCCACGCACACGGCCAGGCCCGCAAACGATGCAACCAAGATCGTCCAGGTGCGAAGCGAAACCAGCGCAACACGCCGCAGGATCGGCAAGCGCCGCCCGCTCGCCAGGTCGCGATGACACCTGCGACACACCACCGCCCCCGGCGCGCTCTCCGCCCCGCAATGCGAGCACGCCGCTCCGACTGTGTGTGCCGCTGGTGCGACGACCGACTCGTTGCGGATCGGCACCGGCACAGAAAGCGGCCGGCCGCACCCGGGGCAGGCGCGCTGCTCGCCGGCGATCGTCTCGTCGGCGAGCAGGACGCGGCGGCAGTGCGGACATCGGATCTTCAGCGGCATGTGTGCGTCCGTGCCTGGGCCGGGCGGCGCGACGCCGCGCGTGCCAACAGCATCGGGTGATCGCGCGCGCCAGGCAGCGTGTTGATTGTGCACACCGGACACGTTGACGCCAGAATCGATCGATGAGTTCCGCGAACCATGACCTCGCCGCCCGATTCCCGCAATCGCGCACGGCTACTGCGGTCCGAACGGCATGAGACGCTAACTGCCGCTCCTATCTGGCCGTTATGAGCTGGAAAAGGTGGAATCGGCGGGCGCATCGCTGGCGAATCGCGACACGCGCCGTCGTCAAGTTATAGATATAATAGTTTCAAAACGAATGAAACAACGCCGCCCCGCCAGCTCCCGATCTATCATCCCCGCAGCGCGAACGCTGAAGCGTACGTGTTCATTCCTGCCTTCTTGCTCGCGATCGGGTATCGCGGCGGCGCTTTTCAGCGATTGGCGACAATAGGAGTCACACTCACATGAATCGTCGGTTCTGGTTGTATGGCGTGGTCGTGCCGGTCGTGGGCGTTGCTTTCGCCGGTTTCGCCAGCCTCTCCCTGGCGCAAGAGAAGAAGGCTGAGGGCGCCAAGCCGGCCGCCGAAGTCAAGGACGTGGTCGATACCGCCATGGGCTGTGCCGACCACAAGACGCTCTGCAAGCTGCTGACGCAGGCCGAGCTGGTCGAGACGCTCAAGGGCAAAGGCCCGTTCACCATCTTCGCACCCACCGATGCGGCTTTTCAGAAGCTCGGTCAGGCGACGATCGACGACTGGATGAAATCGGAAAACAAAGCGAAACTCCAGGGCGTGCTGAAGTATCACGTTGTCGCCGGCAAACACACCGCGGCGGACGTGGCCAAGATGAAGACCATCAAAACGATGAACGGCGAAGCGACGATCACGACCAAGGACGGCAAGACGCTGATCGACAACGCGCACATCACCAAGACGGACGTGCTGTGCAGCAACGGCGTGATCCACTTCATCGACACCGTGAACATGCCCAAGCACACCAAGCCTGAGTAGACCGCCGATCGGGCGGCGCATTCGCCGCTGATCGGAGCGAGCCAGGCGGGGAAAAAGCGACGGAGGAGCGGACCGCGGGTTCGCTCCTCCGCCTTGTCGGGCCGCATCGGACCGTACGGCTACGGTTTCGCCGCCGCGAATTGGGCTTCGACCGCCTGCTCAATCTGCTCGTGGCTCAGGAAGCCGCGCCTCACGATCTTGCCGGCTGGGTCGATGATGAAGATGGTCGGGTAGCCGTGGATGTTCCACTTCTTCGAAATCTTCGCGCCGTCCTTTTCACCGTGCGAACCCTCGACGATGTTCGGCCAGGTGACACCGTCCTTCTGGAATCTGGCTTTCAGACCGGACCGGCCTGAATCGCTGTTGATGCCGAGCAGAACGAATGGCTTGCTTTCGAGCTTCTTCACCATTTCACGCTGCTGCGGCAACATCGCGACGCAACCGCCTCACCAGAACCCCCAGAAGTCGAGCACTATCACCTTTCCGCGGAAGTCCGACAGCTTGATCGTCTTGCCGGCCAGGTCGGTGCCCTCGAAATCGGGCGCCTGCATCCCGACCTGCAGCTTCTCGATCTCGTAAATGTACGGCTCCGCCTGCGCCGCGGCCTTGGTTCCGGGGAAGTCCTTCAGCACCGTGCGGAATGTCTCGATCGCGCGGTCGCGGTCTTTCGGGTCGCGCTTCGCGCCGCCCTCCGCGTCGCCGGGCATCTCGAACATGAACGGCTCGTAGAGCATGGCGGCGATGGAGAATGTCGCCCACGCTTTCGCCTCGGGGCTCGGGTTCCTTGCCTTCACCGCATCGAACAGCCGCCGCAGCGCCGCCTCACCCACCGTGTATTTCGCATAGCGCAGCGACTCGAGGTGCTCGGCGATGGATTCCTCTGCGGCGTGATTGTCGATGATCGTCTGAAGCGCGCGCGCGGCGTCGGAGTCCTTGGCGGGCTCGGTCGCGCCAGTCAGCATCATTGGTCGCTCGTTTTCGACCAGCCACACGAGCGGCGCGACGGCCGCGGGCGTGCCGGCGCGCTTCTCGGCCAGCGCCTTGAAGCGCGGGCGAAACTCGCGGACCGGAGCCGGCTCTTCATTCATGTTGAAGGCCGGCTTCTCCCCCTTCTCCTGCTGCGCCTTGAACTCGTCCCAGAATTTCGTCTGGGCCGCCTCAAACTCCTGACTCAGCTTGTCAAACTCCTCGTCGGCCCACCCAGCGGCCGGTAAGAGAAGCCCGACGAGCGTGGCCGTCAGCCATCTTCGTCGTCGCATGCGATGATCTCCAAGAGGAAAGTGAGCAGAACCACGCGTGATTATCGCAGCGCGGCGGTGCTGGCCGCAAGATTGCACTTAACCGCCCGCGCGGCGAGGGAGGGCGCCGTTCATGCCTCGTCGCCAAACAGCGGGTTGAGCGGGGCTGGTTGTTCCACCACCAGTGTGGTCTCATCGATCGTCTCAACGCTTCGGCCCGCCGAAGCGCCAGCGGCGACGATCGACCGCTCGCCGGCCGAATTCGCTGCGTCTGCTGGCATGGTCCTGCCACCCTTGGCGGCCCGGCCCGGCTTCGCGGCGGCTGCGGCTGATTCGTCGGCGACGCGTCCTTCAATCGGCCGGCCCGCGTCGTCGAGCGTCTCATCCGCCCGCGCCGTCCGATGTCGCGCGATCTCCAGCAGCCGGTGCCCCAGCTCTTCCGTGTCGATCGGCTTGATCGTGTTCACCGCCGCGACGACTTCGCCGATGTAGCGCTCGAAGACGCTGCGGCGCTCGCCTTCGTAGCGCTGCTTCTTGCGGCGATTCACGTAGGCCTGAAGCTTGCGGCCGCATTCGAGCAGCGCGAGGCGGATTTCCTTGCGAATCTCGTCGTAGTCGGCGATGGCTTCCTTGCTCTCGCTCGTGAACGGCACCCAGACGCTCGCCATGTGCACCATGACGACCAGCGGCGCGACGGGCAGCGCGCCGGACGGCTGCGAGATCCCGTAGCGCCGCCATTCAAGATCGACGACGGCTTTGTAGATGCAGCAGGCCGACTGCTGATAGAGCAGCGGCACGCGGTTCGCGAAGCGGATCACGCGCGCGGCCGACTCGGCCTCGAGCGCGCCGCCGAAGGCGAGGCCCACTTCGATCGCGAACGGGTTGCCGCGATAGACAGCGGGTTCGCGCGTGGTGGCGGTGTAGAACTCGGCTTTCACTTCCTTGAGCAGGCCGGAGAGGATGGCTCGGGCGCCGATGGGGACGAGGCAATCAGTCGGCGGGGCCATCAGCTTCGTGGTCTGAATCGCCTGATAGAGCTTTTCGATCTGCGCCGAGCCGAGCTGGGTCACCTGCTGCATCTTGCCGATCTTGGCCGTCTCGCAGATCGTCGCGGCAACGCGGCCGGTGACGCGGCTGAACTGCTCCTGCAAGAAACCCGTCAGCGACGGCACGCGATGGCCCTTCTGCCGCACACCGGCGTCGTTCAGCATCTTGATCAGCACGCCCAGCTCGATGCCGTGCGGATGCGGTTTGATCTCCTTGGCCTCGGGCGGAAGCTCCTGATTGCTGCGCGGAAACTCGCGCCGCTCGCCGGTGGGCATCTTGTAATAGATGGCGGCGTGCGGGTTGGCGATCGCGGTCTGCTCGAGATACTCGTCGACCGACTGCCGGCCGCGCTGGTAGGTCGCGGCGAGCTCGATCGTGACCGACGTGCCGTGGTCCCACTCGACCGCGACGGTTTCGTCTTTGACGATCTCGGGCCGGTTCTTGGCCGTGTTGATCTGAAGCTCGAAGTGATGCGCGTCGCGCCCCGGGCCGGTGCGCGACGTGATGACCGTCCCCTTCCCGGTGGTCAGCATGCCGTACATGCCCGCGGCGGAGATGCCGATGCCCTGCTGGCCGCGCGACATCTTGAGCCGGTGAAACTTCGAGCCGTAGAGCAGCTTGCCGAAGATGTTCGGTATCTGGGCTTTGACGATGCCGGGTCCGTTGTCGCGCACCGTGACGCGGAAACGCTCTTCGTTGATCTGGTCGATGTCGACCCAGACGTCGGGCAGGATGCCGGCTTCCTCGCAGGCGTCGAGGCTGTTGTCCACCGCCTCCTTGATCGTCGTCAGCAGCGCCTTGCGCTTGTTGTCGAAGCCCAGCAGGTGGCGATTCTTGGCGAAGAACTCCGAGATCGAAATCTCGCGCTGTTTGGAGGCCATCGACTCGGCTGTTGCCCGCCGCGCGGGCTTGCGCGGTCCGACGCCCTCTTCGGCGGTGAATGCGCTCACCTCCCCGCCCGGTGCCAGCGGCGGCGCGCCGTCCCCGTTGCTCGGCTCGGGCGTAGCTACCGCCTCGACACGCTCGGCGCCCGTCGGCGGCGACTCCTTGGAGCCATCACCACGGTCGGCCGGACCGGCCGCGCCGCGTACGGGCTTGGGCAGGTCGAAGAGCGACGGGGTGGCTTCTCTGCGGCGGGGCTTCCGTGCGATCGTGGTCTCGGCCATCCTTGGCTTCCTCTTTCCTTTCGACGGCATCGCCACCTATACTAGCCCGCGGAAGCAGCGTGTACAGGGCGCCGCGGAGCAACGCGCCCGACTGCTGTTCGTCCCCTACTGCCCGAGACCGAGAAGTCAGAAGCAGCGCGGTGGGCGGAATGTTCTTGACAGCGGGCCCGTTCCGGCCGATACTGAGTGTGTGTGGACTTTGGTACGAGCGACGATCCCTGCAAGTCTGCTCACGGCTGCCTTCCTCAAGGTCTGGGGGGGGGCGGGGAGTGGTGGCAGGAGGCGCTTGGCTTTCAGCCGCCCGTCGCGCACGCAGCAGCTCACCTAACCGTTGGGGTTGAGGTTGGAGTGGCTGGATTGCTCCTGACGCGTCGACTTCGCCGGGCTGGGTGGGTGTTTGTGGGGGGCATGTTTGCGGCCTTTTCCTCGCTTCACTTTTTTTCACTCGTTTCGTCCGACCCCGTGCCGTGTCGTTGCTTCGGCGCGCCGCGTCTCGTCCCGGTATCACTGGAGCATTTCTTGCTGTGCGTTTTCGGCTTGTTCGTGGTGTTCGCGGCCAATCATGAGTTGAGGAGGGGAGCAGATCCATGTATTCAAGTGGGCTAGTGGTAGTCGTCGCATGCGCCACCATTGCGCTCCTTCTTACGGGCGCAGGAGACCCCCTGCCGAGCAATGACTGCGTCGGCTTGCAGACCTGCTCATCGGTGAGCAAGACATGTTGGGGATCAGGAACTTGCTACTATTGCGACGGCAGCGGCGGGGAAACGGAATGTTTGTGCAAGAAAGTGTATGCGGATCCCCCAAAGGTGTGTCCGGTCACGGGCGAATATTTTCCTTGTGGAGCGAAGTATCAGGCCACCTGTAACGCATCTCACATGTGCCTATCGGGAACTTGGGTCTCGGATAGCTGCAGCGTGCGGTTGTGCACGGGTTGTTAGGCAGTGAGACAATCCACCCTCGGAGAATTGAAACATGCCGCCCGTCACGTCACTCCTCATCGCCTGCTTTCTGGATGCTCCGTCCCTCGATGGCATGAGGGCCGCCATTGCCGACCGCCTTGCGGCGCTCGATCACCTTGTGCTCGACGTCCGAACGACGGGATTCACGCTTCCGCGCGGTGCATCTCCCCTCGACCGGACGCAATGGACCCCGACGCATGCGCAGTCGTTCGAGAACCGACTGACGATTGTCCGTCCTGACGTACTCGCTGAGTCCCTGTTGAACACGCCGACATATAGCCCAACGCTGACGTCGCTAAGCGATGGCGTACTGACATCGAAGCGCCTTCGGCCGTCCTCGGCGGGAACTACGTTCTGGACGCGAAACGCCCGCAATATCGGCGTGAATTGGTACTCAGCATATCCGCTCCTATGGTTCTGTGACATTCAGTTGCAGGACTGCGCCGTCACGCAGCTTAACCTGCTGCGGGTATTTGACGAGTACCATCCGCACTATGTGCGCACGCTTGGCGAGGTGCACACTTTCGCCGCGAACGTCCCGATGGCGGATTACCAACTGGACTATGAAGTCGACCTGAACATCCGCGGCACGCCACTGCGATCGACGATCGTCGTGAGAACGCTCTCTGGTGAACTCATTGGCCGCTGGGAACTGCTTGCGCTCGCGTTTCGCGAGGTCAACGGAGCGCAGCTCTGCACAGAGGCGGTGTCGACGGTGCACAATCCCTCGGTCAGCGTGTCGTGGAATGGCCTTCAGCACTTTGCGGTGACGGCGGATTCGCACGTGCCGTCTCTCACGTGCGACGACGTACGACTCGACCTCGATTTGCGAAACGCAGTCGTCGAGGACGAAGGTCGACAGGTTGTTGAGTACTACGACGCGGATGGAAGATTGCTGCGAATGGTCGCATCGCGATTTAACGCGCTCGCCGATATTGATGAGCCCACTGCCCGCCGAGATCGGGCGCGAACCAGCGCCGGAATCTCGGCGGTGATCGGACTACTTACCGGCGTGGGACTCGCGCGGCCTAGATCGAGCTCCGGACAGCGCCATTGACGCGATTCTCGAGTTCACCCTCCCGATCGCCACCTTCATCTCGTATGATATCAGCCTAGTTTCGGCGTCTACAGCGCGCTGCGGAGCGCCTGTCGCCCTGTGCAGCGCGAATCGCCGCTGCGTCCGTTCCCTCCGCGATGAAGTTTGGCACATGTCCATTGACTCCGGTTTTCGGCGCGATCTGGCGGCTCGCGCCAACGCGCTCGAACCCCGCGCCATCGTCACGGCCGACCATCTGACCGAAAACGTGATCGAGACCGTTCGAAGCTGCTTTGCGCACCACGACCTGGTCAAGGTCCGCATCCACGCGGAGGATCGGGACGCGTGCGACGCGGCGGCGGGCGAAATCGCGCGGCGCGTGCCCTGCGAATTCGTGCAGCGCGTCGGCCGCATCGTGACGCTCTACCGCCCGCTTCCGGCGCCCGCGGCCGAAGCCGGCGCCTCCGACGCGCCCCCGGACGCCGCCGCGGACGGGGAAGCGCTGCCCGGCGACTCGGGCGATCCGAGCGCGCGGCGCGCTAGCGGCCCCGCAAACGAGCGGCGCGCCGGCCGCTCCCCGAACGAGCGGCGCACGCGGCGCGTCGTCCCCCGGGACGACCATGGCGCGCAGCGCGTCCGTGTCCCCCGCGCGCGCCGTGAACGGCGCGGCTGATGCCGGCGCTGGTCGCCGCCTGGGGCGGCCTGCTCGCACTGCTCTTCGCCGCCGTCAACCTGCTGGCCGTGCCGTTCGAGTGGCGGCTGCTGGTGATGCTGATCTGGGGGATCGTCGACGCATTGCCGCTGACGCTGGGAATCCTGGTGCTCTGGTCGTTTCGAAAGGAGCCGCACGGCGACGCGGCGCTCGACAGCCAGCGACTCCAGGCACGCGTCGCGATCGCCCTGGCGCTGCTCGCGCTGCTGCTCAACTGCGCCTATCTGCTCTGGTACTATCTGTCGCACGTGCCGAGGCATGGGTAGCATCGGCCTCTGGCCGGCGCCAGAATAGCGCCCCGCGTTCGGCGAGCGTGACGATTCTGAGGCGCGACACGGGTGTCTCTTCTGGCAGTGAAAGGCCCAGTGTGAAATGAACGCGACCCTCTTCGCCCTGGCGGTATCGTCCGCAACGATCGCTCCACCAGCCGAGCAGTTGACATACATCCTTACGCCCAAGCCGGCCGACGGAACGCTGCACGTCTCGCTGCGCTGGAAAACCGCCGGCCGCGAGCGCTCCACGCTCTCCGTGCTTCCGAACTGGGGCGGCGTGAGCAGCATTGCCGATCAGCTCCGCGGCATCACCTTCGCCGACGCAACCGGGCAGCGCGAAGGCAACGCGTGGCAGGTCGAGCATCTTCGCGGAGCGGAGTTTTCGTGCGACTACGACGTCGACGTGCGCCGCGACAAGCTCACCTGGGACGCGACGTTCCGCCCGACCCTCACACCGAAGTTCTTCCACGGCATCGGCACGACGTTTCTGCTCGCGCCGCGGATCGGCACGGACGACAAGACCGAGTTCGAGGCAATCCTGCGCTGGGAGCTGCCCGCGGACTGGAAAGAGGCCGCCTGCTCGTGGGGCGTGGGACCCAATGTCGGCGCGCGCGTCAACGTCAGCGACCTGCGGCACTCGGTCTACATCGCCGGCGAGCTGGAGGTGCTGACTGAAACCAAGGATGGCCGCAGCGTCACGGTCGCGATGCGCGACGAATTCGCCTTCAGAGTGCGGCCCTTCGCCGCCATGGCCGCCGACATCGTCGCCGACCAGTGCGCCTTCATGAACGACGCCGAGTTCCCGGAATATCTGGTGACGCTCGTGCCGGTGGGCGACACGCTGCCGGGCGAGTCGTCGCAGCTCAGCGGCACCGGCCTGTATCAGAGCTTCGCCGCGTTCGCGGCGCCGCGCTCGAAAATGGGCGACGCGCTTGAGCACCTCTTCGCGCACGAGCTGTTCCACCACTGGAACGGCCGCATCCTGGACCGCGAAGCGCCCGAGGAACACGTCTACTGGTTCAGCGAAGGACTGACCGACTATTACGCCCTGCGCATCCTGTTCGAGTCCGGCCGCTGGGACGCCCGCACCTTCGCACGCTGGATCAACCGCCACGTCGCCGAATACGTCCGCAACCCGGCGATTCACGCCACCAACGAGGACGTGGCCCGCGGCTTCTGGACCGAGCGCAGCACCGTCGGCGAAGTCGTCTACCAGCGCGGCCTGCTGCTCGCCCTGCGCTGGCATCGCCTGGCGCGCGACCACGGCGTCGCCGACGGCGTCGACCGGCTCTTCAAGACGCTCGTGCAGCGCGCCCGCAGCGACGGACTGCGCCTCTCGAACGCCAAAATCCGCGCGGTGGGCATCGAGACCCTCGGCGATTGGTTCGGCCCGGAATTCGACCGCTACGTCGAGCGCGTCGAGACTATCGAGCCGCCGCTGAACGCCCTGGCGCCTGCGCTGAAGGGCGTTCGAAAGACCGTCTACGAATTCAACCCCGGCTTCGACGTGCGCAAGACCAGCGCCGAGCGGCGGGTTATCGGCCTGGTCGACGGCTCGCCCGCGGCGAAGGCCGGCGCCAAGGAAGGCGACGAGCTGTTCGGATTCAGCATGCACGGCGACCCGGACAAGCCGATCGAGATGCAGGTGAAGCGCGGCGACAAGGTGGTGACGCTGAAATTCCTGCCGCGCGGCAAGGGCATCGAAGCCGTGCAATTCGAGCCCGCGGCCGCGGCCGCGCAGCCGGCGGCGAAAACGTCGCAGCCGGCCGCGCGGCCCTGACGTCGGCACTGCAATCACGGAACCGCCGCAACCGGCAGCCCGTCGATTGTCATGCCCTTGTCATACTCGACGCGGAACTTGTACGTCACCTCGTGAGCCTTCGCGCCGCGCGCCTCGGCATCGACGTCGACGTCCCAGCGCAGGATTCCCTTCTTACGGTCCGTCCGGACATACTCGCTGTCGCCGGAGAGCAGCGCTTCGTCGGAAACGAGCGTGAGCTTTACGTCGGACTCACGGGCCTTCGGCAGGCGGTCGAGCACGCGCAGCGCGACCGGCCCGCCGCCAAAGTTCTCGATCACCAGCCGGTAGGTGAAGTCGACGACCCGGTTCCCGCCCTGGATGGTCTCGCTGCGGTCGATCAGCTCGCGCGAGGCGCGCAGCGAGGCGTCGATCCCCAGCCCGACGGTGAACGCCTCGCCCGCCGCCACGGTCGGAATCTGCCCATGCCCGACGAACTGCCCGTCGACGTAGGTCGAGACCGGTCCGGCCAGCATGACCGTCTGGCTGGCGTTGGTCAGCCGCGCCTCTTCATACACATACGTCGTCAGCACGGGTGTCGCGACGCGGTAAATCTCGCCCTTCAGCGGCAGCGCGGCGATCTGCACGAGCTGCTGATCGGCGCGGCTCGGCAGCGTGGCGCGCGTCGCGAGCTGGTACGTGACGCTCAGACATTCGCCCGACGGAGCCTCGTCGCGGGCCGCCTTGCTGACGCGCCCGCGGGCCGTCATGTCGAGCAACTGAAGGTCGTTCGCCAACGAGTTGAGCTGCGCGTCGAAGTCGATCTTGAGCCCCATGTCGGCTTGCAGCTTGTCCGCTTCGGCCTTCTCCAGCCCGTCCGCCGGCGCGATGTAGAGCACCTTGGCTCGGGCCTGCTCCACCTCTTTCTGCTGCTGGAAGATCTGCTCGCGCGAGGCACTCTTTCGCGCCTGCTGCTCGCCCGCCTCCTGCGCCGGACGCGCCAGCGTCAGCGTCAGCGGCAGAAGCACCGGCGACCGAGCGACCAGCGAGGGCGTCGCCGTCGAGAGCGTCATGCTCACGTCCGACCAGTCCTCGCCGCTCATCTGCTGGATCGACGCGTAATACTCCACCAGTACGCCGCTGCGGTCCCCGCTGGCACGCACGTTGTACGACGGCGTCCAACTGGCCTGATCCACCAGATAGCGCACGCGGATTTTCCCACCCTCGGCCTTCGGCAGATTTAGAAATACCAGCGCCTCGCGAATCGTCCGCGCCACCGTGCCCGACAGCACCTGCCGCTCGCGCTCCAGCAGTTGTTTCTTCTCGTTGAGCGCGCGCTGCTCGACCGCCAGCTTCAATTCGTCGTCGGCGATCGTGCGGCGTTGTTCCAGAATGAACATCGTGAGCGTCTTGAGCGTTTCCGCGTTCAGCACGCCACGCGTCAGCTCGGCAGACGCCGTCGGCGCGACAAACTGCTCCAGCTTGTCGACATATGCCTTCGTCTCGGCGAGCAGTGCCACCCGCCGGGTTGCCACCTGAATCGCGTCGCCGATCTGAACCAGTTGCTCGTCGATCTTGCGCACGTCCTCGCGCACGTCCGCCGAAACCGGACGCACGCGATATCGGACCGAACGAATCTCCGCCGAGTCGTTCGACTCCGCATAGATGCTGCCCGGCACGACGTGTTCGGGCAGGTCGGTCACGACAATCTCGCGCAGCCCCCCGGGAGGCGGAACGTCCACGACCCGCGTCACCAGCGCCTGGCCGCGATAGACCGTGACGGACTCGATCGCGCCACGGATTTCGAGCGGCGATTCGGCGCGGGCCGACGCCATGACGGCCAAAAGCATTGTGCAGGGCAGCATGTGCGCGTACTTCATGGCAATCTCCTTGATCAAGGGACAAATCCCACGCGCGTTGGACGCCGCAGCGATGTGCGCTGTTCCCGCGATGTGTAGAGCAGCCGCCCTCGGCTGTGTGTAGCACAGCCGCCCCCGGCCGCACTCCCATTCGTTCGTCTCGGTTGCACCTCGCCCGTGCCGGCCGAATAGTGCACGCGTATACTCTGTAGCGATCCGGGCACCCCGCCCCAGTCGCCGAGTGATCCGCCCATGAATCGCACCCGCCGCGTCCTGCTCGCCGTCGCCGCCGCCCTGCTGCCGAGCGTCTTGGCCGTCGCTCAGCAACCCGCGGCGCCGGCGATGAAGACCTACAAGACCCGCTACTACGTCCTGCGCACCGATCTCGACGCCGACGCTGTCGCCGAGGCCACGCTGCGCATCACGTTGCTGGCCGAGGAATATCACCGCCGCACACGCGACTTTTCCGGCCAGGTCGGCCAGGCGCTGCCCTTCTTCCTCTTCCGCAACGCCCGCGACTACTACGCCGCCGGCGGACTGAAGGGCAGCGCCGGCGTTTTCACCGGCGACAAGTTGATGGCGATCGCCCATCCCGAGGCGCCCTGGATGACCTGGCGCGTCGTCCAGCACGAGGGATTTCATCAGTTCGCCCGCGCCGCCATCGGCGACATTCCGCCCTGGGCGAACGAAGGGCTGGCCGAGTATTTCGGCTTCGGGCTGTTCACCGGTGACGACTTCTATGTCGGCGCGATTCCGCCCGCGCAGCTCGCGTGGCTCAGGAAGCTGATCGCCGATCGCCAGTTGCCGACACTGGGCGAGATGATGCGGCTCGAGCCCGAGAAGTGGAACACGCACGTGACCTACGAGCAGGAGAAGGCCGCCAGCAACTACGTTCAGGCCTGGTCGATGGTCTACTTCCTGGCCCACGCCGACAACGGCCGCTATCAGGCCCCGTTCGCGAAGTTCCTCAAGGAGGCCAGCCGCGCGCCGAACGACTCGTCGCGCCTCGACGAGTACGACCGCGTCTGGGACAAGCACTTCGGGCGCGACCGGGCCGCTTTCGAGCAGCGCTGGAAGGAGTATTGGCTCGCCCAACCCGACAATCCGTCCGCCGAGCTCTACGCCCGTGCGACCACCGCGACGTTAACGAGCTTTCTGGCGCGGGCCTTCAGCCAGCGGCAGACGTTCGAGAGCTTCGATGAGTTCGCCGCTGCCGGCGACGCCGGCACCGTCAATTGCCGCCGCGAAGATTGGCTCCCGCCCGCGCTGCTCAAGGACGCGCTGGCCGCGACGAAGCGACGCGGCGCCTGGTCGCTCGAGGGGCAGGGCGCACGCCGGCAGGTCATCTGCAAGCTCGATAGCGGCGTCGTGCTGGAGGGATCATTCGCGATCGCCAACGGCCGCGTCAAGAAGGTCAGCGTCGCCGTGCGCGGCGGTCGTGGCTGAGCGTCTCGCGTCGCGAGCTGGCGTGCCCCTATGCCGGTTGATGTCGAACGACTCTCGCCGCGCGAGTCAGACGCGGCCTCCGCGCCAACCGGGGTGACGAAGTCCCGGCTCTGACGCCGCCCCCACATCCCCTCCCCGCTACGGCTTCTCCTTCGAATCATCCTGCATGTCGTCGCGCGCCCGGCGCTTGGCCCTCAGCAGCCGCGACGTGTACTCCGCCTCGGTCGTCGGCGTCGGCTTGCGCGTCGGACGCGCCACGACCGGCGCGTCGCTCTCGGCCGCCCCACCCAGCGCTTTGGACAGATCCTCGGTCACGCGGCGGTCGGGGGTCGGCGGCTCATACCGTGCCGGATGCGCCGGCGCCGCCCCGGCTTCGGGCTTCGCCGCCCCGCCCGCGTCACTGGGTAGCGACTCCCGTACGCGCGAACGCGTCGCCTTGAGCGTCGCCAGGGCCTCCTCGCTGGCCGGCGCCGCCCGTCCGGCCACTTCCGCCAGCCAGCGCCGCGCCTTGCGCAGCATCTCCAGCGGTGAGACCGCGATCCGCCGGATCGCCACGTCCAGCAGGAACAGCAGCACCATCAGCCGGATCAGGTCTTCCCAGATCGGGGCGCGGGTGTGTGCCCGCGGCAGCGAGCCGCGATCGAAGACCTTGTCGGCCTCGTTCCAGTCCAGCACGCGCCCGCCCGTGCGCTGCGCCAGGTCGGACAGCAGACTGAGGTTGGAGCGCAGGTCGCGGAATTCCGGCGAGTATGCGACCGACAAGCCGCTCTGCAGAAAACCGGAGCGCCCGCCCTCGCCGCCCGCCTCGCCCGCCTTGTACCCCAGGTTGACCAGGTAGTTGCCCGGTTGCCGGGCGTCGAACTCCGCCTCGTAACGGCCCGGCCCGGTCTGCGTCAGGCGCAGCGGCTCGCGCGCATACTCGGGCGCCGGCCGCACGAGCGTGCCGCCGATGTTCAGAAAGTCGATCGACTCGGCGCTGCGGTCCAGCGCCTCCACGCGAATCTTGCCCTTGCCGCCCTGCAGCGAGGTGGAGATGTTGAATTCCGGCTCCTCCGTCCGCCGCGACGCCCAGCGCGCGATCTGCGCCCACAGCTTGCTGAAACGCGGCCACTCGGTCCAGTCCGCCCCCCAGCGCGGCCACATCCCGCTCGTGAACGCCACCGTCCGTCCCAGCCCCACCTGCCAGTGCGCCAGAATTGGATCGTCGCCGTCGGTCGTCTTGTTGATCAGCGGAAGCTGCGCCAGCGGCTTGGGCGTCGTCACCACGTAACCGCGCAGCAGCGGAAACTCCCCGGCCGAGAAACCCGCCACCGTCTGCGGCAGCGAATTGACCAGTTGCGGCGTGAACTCGATCTCGTTGATCAACGCCCGCCGCACCACGCGCGACTCCTTGATGAAAATCTGCGGCAGCTCGGCGTAGTTGTTGGTGCGGTAGAACTTCCCGCCCGTGCTGGTCGCGATCCAGTTGGCCTTACGCTCGTCGATCTGGTGGCCGCCATAGCCGATCGCCACGGTCGAGCACGTGATCTTGTTGGCGGTCATCGTGTCGATCAGGTCCTGCTTGGGCGAGCTGGGATCAAAATCGCTGATGACGATCATGTGCTTGGCGGCGGCGTCCTTCCGATTCTTGAGCGCCTCGACCGCCGGGCGCATCACCTCGTCCAGGTCGGGCATGTCGCCCATGTTCATCTGCAGAATGCGCTGCACGATCGCATGCTTGTCCCCGGCCGTCTGAAGCGGCACCACCCAGTGCCCGTCCGCTCCGCCCGTCCAGTTGTAGGCCAGCACGCCCACCAGATCGCGGCTGCTCAGCGTCTTGACCGCCGCGACCGCGACGCGCTCGCCCCAGTAGTTGCCTCGCGGAATCTCGCAGGCGTGCATCACCAGCGCCAGCGCCCCCTTCGGAATCTGCTTCTTGTTCTTCACGTCGAACGCGACCGGCATGATGTCTTCGAGCGGACTCCCCAGCCACCCGCCCGCCCCGAACGACGCGTCGCCGCCCACCATGATCAGCCCGCCGCCCACGTCGCGCACAAACGTCACCAGCCCGTTCTGGTTGGCCTCGCTCACGTCGTTGGCCGGCACGTTCGACAGAATGATCAACGAGTACGCCAGCAGCCGCACCGGATCGAGACTCTGCTCCCCCGCCAGCTCGGTGTCGCACGCCAGCCGCTCGCGGTCCAGCGCCGCCTTCAGCAGCAGCGCCGAGGGCTGGTCCTCCGGCGTGGTCACGATCAGCACGCGGCCTTCGCCGCCCACGATCGTGAATGTCTCGCCCACGTTGTTGGCCGCCACGGCGTCTTCGCCTGCCTCGTCGGGTTGGAACACCGCGCGGAAGCGCTGCGCACCAACGACGCGCAGCGGCACGGGAATCTTGAAGCGCGACAGTCCGGGGTCGAGCGTGACCGGATACCCCGCGCCCGGCCCGCTGTCGTCCAGGTCGACAATCTCGTCGTTGTGATAGAGCACGATCTTGCCCGACACCGCGCGCCCGTCCTGCCGCTGCGAGCGCAGCACCATCTGCAGGCTGACCGTCTCGTCCTGCTTGGCCGTCGGCGGAGCCGTCAGCCGCTCGAACACCACCTCGCTCGTGCGGTCGTAACGGATCGGCAGCACGTCGATCGGCACCTTGCTCGCCGCAAACCACTCAGCCTCGTCCAGCAGCCGGCCCACGTTCTCGTTCCCGTCGCTCACCACCACCAGCCGACGCGCAGCGTCCGGCGGAAACAGCGCCATCGACATGCGCAGCGCCGCCGCGACGTTGGTCTGCTCCTGCTCGACGGCTTCGGAAACGCGGTCGATACCCAGCGAGCCCATTGGCAGTTGCTCGACCGCGGTCACGCCGTCAAACGCCAGCACCGCCAGCCGATCGTCGGCTCCCATCGTCGCCGATGCGCCTCTGAGAAAGTCGTAGCCGCGCGCCTGCATCTCGCGCGGGATGCTGCTGGAGCGGTCCAGCGCGACGATCACGCCCAGCGTATTGTTCTGGCGGATCCAGTGCGTCCCGGCCAACGCGAGAATCATCGTGGCGATCACCGCCGACCGCGCCAGAATCGCCAGCCAGCGCCGCACGCCGCCAATGCCCGCCAGCGAGCGGTACGACAGCCAGAACAGGATCGGAATCAGCAGTAAGCCGAAGAGATAGGACGGCGACTCGAATCGAAGTCCGAGAGCAGCCAGAAGCGTCGCGGAGCCCGTCGGCGGCGAGTACATGTCCATGGAGAGCATAGCACCCGCGGACCGCGGCGGCACCTCTTACTGGCGAATAATCCGCCCCGCGTATGAAACATCCGCCCGCCAGACTCGAATACCGCCCCTGACGGCGATGAGACAAGCCGACGGCCTGATGAGACAGGCCGAAGGCCTGCTCGTTCGTAGCCGGGGGTTGTCGCGCAGCGACACCCCCGGATACGCTCCCACCGCGCGCATTGCAGCCCGAAGGGCCGCACGAAATCGGATGCTCTATCGGAATCATTCCCTGCTGCTCTTCTTGACAAGGATCAATCGCATGACGCGCGCCAAGCGTGCCACCGCTCTCTCGTTTCTGCTGCTTCCCCCAACCGTCCTGTCGCCTCACCTCGGTTGTGCCAGCCCCCAACCGGCACGCGCCGACATCCCGCGCCTCGTCGAAACCGAGCGCACTCGCATCGAACGATTCTTCGACGCACCCTTCACCCACCCCTTCGAGACGCGCGTGTTCAACGTCCGCCACGACCTGGAGTCCTTCGCCGCCGCCAAGTGGCACATGCCCGAGCTCCCTTGCTGGGCCGTCGCCATGGGCAGCGGCTCGACGCTTGTGATCCTCGATCCCACCGCCTGGGCTGAAGAGGCCTGCGAGCACGACGCCCGCGACGCCGAGCACGTCCGCGGCATCGTGGCGCACGAGCTGGTGCACGTCTTCCACGGTCAGCACAACGCCGACTCCGAATTCGAGCACTCCGACGAGCTGGGCTGGTTTATCGAGGGACTGGCCGTCTACGCCTCCGGCCAGTTGACGCCGCAGCGCGAGCAGCAGGCCCGCCAGGCCGCCGCCAGCGGCTTTCCACCGCGCCTGACCGACGCCTGGAGCGGCCCGGCGCGCTACGCCGTCGCCGGCACGCTGGCGCGCCAGGTCGATCGCCGGCTCGGACGCGCCGGAATGCTCGCCGCCCTCGGCGACCGCTCGACCGCCGAACTGCTGGCCCGACTGAACACGTCCGAAAGCGAACTGCTCGAAAACTGGCGCCAGGCGCTGAAGTGACACTCGGCCGCAAGCTACGCCCGGTCGCGGCCGCGCTGCGCCGCGTCGCGCCGCCACGTCATCAGCATCCATCCCACCACGCTCAGCAGGATCAGCGGACCGCCCCATAACGTGGGCGCCGGCACCGGCTCGCCCACCAGCAGGTACGTCCAGATCGGATTCAGCACCGCCTCGATCAGCACGATCAACGCCGCGCGATGCGCTTCCACCCGCTGCAACGCCCACGAGAACAGCCGATACGGCCACGCAAACTGCACCACCCCCATGAACGCCAGCACGCCGAACTGCCGCGGCGAAACCGCCAGATGCGCTCCCGTCATCAGCGGCATTAGCGCGGCACACACCAGCCCCGAGCCGACAAAATTCAGCGCCACCACCACACTGGGGTCCACCGGCCTCAGCCCGCGGAGCGTCACGGTCAGCGCGCCGTAGCCGACGCCGCTCAGCACCGCGACCAACAGCGGACCCAGCGCGCCACGCTCATGTCCCAGAAAGATCACCGCCACGCCCGCCATCGCCAGCAGCAGCACCAGCCCCTCCACGCCGCGCGGCCGCTCACGCAGCAAGATCGGCGAAAGCAGAAAGACGAACACCGGCGACGTGTATTGCAGGATGATCGCGCTGGACGCGGCGGTCTGCGTGGTCGCGATCACGAAGCAGGCGGTCATCAGTGTGAACGTCGTGATCGAGCCGATCACCCACGCCGGCCTCGTGGCCCGCAACGTCCGAATCCGCCGCAGCGCTGCCGGGACGAACAGCGCCCCGCCGAACAGTGACCGGTAACACGCAATCGTGATTCCCGACACCGCCGCTCCGTCGCCGGCCGGCGTGCTGAGCAACTTGATCATCGGGCCGTTGAGGCTCCACAGCAGCGCGCACGCGATCAGAGCGGTAACGCCGAGGTGTGCGTCGCGCGGGGTGGGTGCGGTCGGCATGACGGGGGGTGATGATATCGGTCGGCCGGGCGGGCGTCATGCGCGCGGCGCGGGCGCAACGAGAAACCCGCCGCGGTCGGCGGCGGGTTTCGTGTTGCTGACGGAACAGCAAGTCAGGTTGTGCGTGATCGGACGCTCCGGCGCGGCGCGCCGGATCCGATTACCACTTGTAGCTGCTGAAAGGATATCCGGTGACGCGCGCCGAAGCGGCGATGAGCCAGCAGCCGCCCTTGCCACGGGTCACGTCCTTGATCCCCGTGCCGAACTTGGCCTTGAGGGTGCGGGCGACGTTGCTGGTGCTGGTGCCGGGCTGGCCGAAGCGCGCCCCGAACTGCCGGCAGAATTCCGAGTTCGAGAACTTGTAGACGAAGGCGCCGTTGTTGATGTAGCGCACCCACTTGTTGGCCGCGGTGGGCGAGAAGGCGGTCACTCTGCCGCCGCCCGTGAACTGGCCCTGAATGTTGCGGAACGAGCCGATGCACTGCTGGATGCTCTTCTTGACCGAGCTGAACTGCGTCGGGCTGTAGCCGGCGCCGCCCGTGCTGGTCGAGCCGCCGCCGGTGCGATAGCCGCTGCCGCGGTAGCCCCAACGGTTGCTGCTGCTGCTGTAGCTGCTGCTGCCGGTGCTGCGACCGGTGGTTCTGCGATACGATCTGCTGCTAGCCATGCGGTTCTCCAAGTAACTTGTGTTCCGTTCAGTTGGGAGTTACGGACCCAATGCGTCGTACACTCGTATCGGAGCCCTCGGCGCGCAAGTTAAGCTGCGTGACCGATTTTTCCGCGCGTCCGCTCAAGTTTTTCTCGCGCCGACGCCGGCGCGCCGCCCGCTCCGCGACGCACCTTGCGCCCAGCGTCGCACTGCTCGTGGCGCTGCTCGCCGCCGCGGCCTGCCGGCCCGCGCAGCCTGAAGTGGTCGTCTACACCTCGGTCGACGAGCAGTTCGCAAGACAAATTCTGGGAACTTTCGAGGCCCGCAGCGGCGTCCGGGTGCAAGTCGTCACCGACTCGGAGGCCGGCAAAACGTCCGGGCTGGTGCGCCGGCTGGCGCGCGAGGTCGACCGGCCGCGCTGCGACGTCTGGTGGTCCAGTGAGATCTTCGGGACCATCGAACTCGCCCGACTGGGCGCGCTCGAACCATACAAAAGCCCGGCTGCGGCCGATATTCCCGTGGGCTGGAAGCACGCCGACGGCCTGTGGACGGGCTGCGCCGCCCGGGCCCGCGTGCTGGCGTTCGATCCGCGCCGCGTCCGTCGCGCGGACCTGCCGGCGAGTTGGCGGGCGCTGGCGAAATCACCGCTGCTCGCGCAGCTCGCCTTCGGCAATCCGCAGTTTGGCACCACGCGCGGGCATTTCGCCGCCTGTTTTGCGCTCTGGGGGTCAGCGGACGGCGCCGAGTTCGCGCGGGCCCTCAAGCAGGCCCGCGGCCGCATGGTCGACGGCAACAGCTTGGCCGTACGCGAGGTGATCGCCGGAACGGCGGCGGTGTGCATGACCGACACGGACGACGTGTGGGTGGCGCAGCAGCGCGGCGAGCAAGTCGAGATGACCTACCCGGATGTCGACGCCGACGCCGGTCCGATCTGGATCCCATGTTCCGTGGCGCTGGTTCGCGGCGGGCCGCATCCGGCGGAGGCGCGGAGGCTGATTGACTATCTGGTGAGCGCGGACGTCGAGCTGGCGCTGCTGCGAGGTGATTCGCGCAACGTGCCGGTCCGGCCGGCGCTGGCCGGCGACGTCAAGTTCGACACGCCGGCGCCGGTGCCGCTGCCGTTCGAGCACATCGCCGACGCACTCGAGGAGTCGTCGCGCGTAACGCGCGAGTTGTTCGTAGAGTAGGGGCCGGTGAAGTGGCGAATGGGGCGTGACGCGTGTTACGAATAACGAGTGAGACTGCGCTGGCCCGATTCGTCACTCGCCATTCACCATTCGGCATTGCTCGTCGTGGCCGCGGAGGGACCACGCTACAGCGGCAGGTCAGGATACCGATCTGACCTGTCCTACCCTGCTACCCTGCTGCCCTACCCTGCTGCGCAGCTACCCTGCGTGGATGGTGAACGCTCGTCAGCCGGCGGTCGTGGGATGTTCGTCGCGCGGCCGCGACTTCCAGCGGCGGTGCAGCCACAGGTACTGCTCGGGGTGCCGGCGAATGGCGCTCTCGAGCGCCCGGCTGTATTCCTGCGTCAGCCAGTGCAGCGGTTCGTCCTGCGACTCCCACTCCTGCGGTTGAATGACGCGTTCGGCGTCGATGCGGTAGTGAAACCCCGGCGCGGCGCGGATGGCGTACCCGACGACGACCGGCACGCGGTAGGTCATCGCCAGCAGGCCGATCGACTTGTAGGTCGAAGCCTTGCAGCCGAAGAAGTCGACAAACACGCCCTTGCGCCCCGCGTTCTGGTCGGCGATGAAGCAGAGAATCCCGCGGTTTTCGAGCACTTCGCGGGCCCGCTCGCTGGCGCCTTTTTTCATCACCAGCTCGAGCCCGCCCGAACGGCGCGAGCCCATGATGAACTCGTTGAGCCGCTCGTTGTCGAGCGGGCGCATGATGGCCGCGAGCGGAAATCCGAGCCGGGCAATGGTATAGCCCAGCAGCTCGTAATTGCCGAAGTGGCCGGTGAGCATGATCGCGCCGCGCTCGCCGAGAAGTTCGCGCACCGCCGGCCCGACCCGCCCGAGCTCGACGTGCCGCGCCCAGGACCACTCCGTGATCAGGCGCGGTGCCAGCGGCATCTCGGCCAGATAGACCTGGGCGAAGTGCTCCAGGCAGCCGCGCGCGATGCGCTCGAGCCCGGCTTCGTCATAGCAATCCCCCAGCGCCAGGCGCAAGTGCTCCAGCGCCCGTTTCCGATGCCGGCGCATCAGGCCCCACCACGCCTTGCCCATCAGGCGGGCGCTGGCGAGGTTGGTCTCGATCGGGAAGAGCGAGACGATGAACACAAAGGCGCGCACCAGGGCGTATTCGCACCAGTGCCGGATCGCGAGGATGGCCGGGGGCGCGGTTCGCCGGTCGAGCGCGGCCTGCACGCGGGTCAGCAGCGTACGCATCGAATCTCGTGGCGCGGGTCGGGTGTCGCTGGCATCAGGCTGGTTTGGCCTGCGCCGCGACGATCTGCTCTTCCATGGCGCGGTTGACGCGCTGCATCAGATCGATGTAGTCGGTCTGGGCGCGCATCATCTGCTTGATGCCCTCGTGTCCGGCGACCTTCGACTGAAGCTCCGCCAGGTGGCGCTTGTCAGCCGGCTCGATGGGCTGATGTTCAGCCTCGGCCCGGCCAACCCTACCCGCGTGCGACTCGTACTCGCTCAGCAGTTGCCGCGCGCTCAGATCGTCGCGCACCGCTTGCGCGGCGCTGAAGTAAGCTAACGTCCGCGGGTGCTGGGCAATCGCAACGCCCAGTTTGCGAGCCTGCTCGATCAGTTCCTGCATGTGGCCTCTCCGTTCTGTCGCAACCTGCACCGCCCGGCGGACGCCGCCGGCGCGCTACGGCCGCCAGCGCGCCGCGGGAGCAAATCGCCCCGGCCAGTGCCGCTCGAGATCGTCCAACGTCCGCCGCACCAGATCGTGACCCATCCGCGAGGCCCAGTCGAGCGGTCCGAGCGGGTAATTCGTGCCTTTCTGCATGGCCAGGTCGATGTCCCTGATTGATGCGACGCGCTCGTCGGCGGCGTGCGCCGCCTCGTTGAAGATCGCCAGCAGAATCGCGTGCTGAATCAGACCGGCGTGCGGACCGCTCTCGGGCGGAGCCGGGGCGATGAGGCCCATATCCGGCAGCGCGTCGCCGGCCGGCCGCGGGACCACGAAGGCGGGCGCCGGCGCGGTGCCGCGATAGTCGTAGAAGCCCGCGCCCGTCTTGCGCCCGCAGCGGCCCTCGTCGACCAGCCGCTTCTGGTACGGATGGGGGCACAGCCGCGGCGGCTGACCCAGCCGCTCGTGGACCGAGCAGGAGACCGCGTAGTTCACGTCGATGCCGACCAGGTCCATCAACTCGAACGGCCCCATGCGGAAGCCGAGCGACTTCATCGCACCATCGATGCCCGGAACGTCGCCGGCACCTGCTTCCAGCAGCCGCAGCGCTTCGAGATAGTAGGGCCGCGCGACGCGGTTGACGATGAAGCCGGGCACGTCGCGCGCCAGCACGGCGCACTTGCCCCAACGCTCCGCCGTGTCGAACACCCGCCGCACGCCCTCGCGCGACGAGTGCGCGGCGGCGATGACCTCGACCAGCGGCATCAGCGGTGCGGGATTGAAAAAGTGCATGCCGACGACGCGCTCCGCACGTTGCAGCGCCGCCGCGATCTGGCCGACCGACAGCGACGACGTGTTGGTCGCCAGGATGACATCGTCGCGCGCGGTGCGCTCGACGGCGGCCAGGGCAGCCTGCTTGACTCCCAGATCTTCGTAAACCGCCTCGATCACCAGGTCGCAGCCTCCCAGCTCCGCCGCGCCCGCCGCCGCGTGCAGTCGCTCGGTCGCCGCGGCGGCTTCGGCTGGACGAATGCGGCCGCGCTCGGCGAGCCGCGCGAAATTCGCGCGAATCGCGTCAACGGCCCGCTGCACCAAGGCGGCGTCGCGGTCGACGAGCAACGTCGCGCAGCCGTGCTGCGCGGCGAGCTGGGCGATTCCCGCGCCCATCGTCCCGGCGCCGATCACGCCGACACGTTCGACTGGTCTGCCATGAGCCGTTTCGATGCCGTGCTCCCGAGTTCCGGCCGCAACGTCCGGCCGCTCGCGCCGGCCGTGAACGGCCCATCCTACCCGCCGCGCCCGTTTCGTCGAAGCCCGCGCGGTGAGGCGGCTCGCCGGGCGGCGTGCCCGGCGGTTACCATCTCCCGTCATGCCCGCGTGCGGCGAGTTGCATTTGAATCGTCGTCTGCGGCGTTCGAGCGCCGCCGCCGCGGCCGCAGTTTGTCTGCTGCTGTGCGGGTGCATCCCGCCATACCCCTTCGTCGCTTATCCGCCCCGCGCCGCTCCCGCGCTGGGAGAGTGCACGGACGGATACGCGTCGATTCACGTTGCGTATGCGACCGACCGTGCCCCGGCCGGTTTTGTCAGTATCGAGAAGTACTATTCCGCCGAGCGCGCCCGGGCGTTGAGCGGCGGCGTGTGCGCGGTGAGCATTCCGGCCTGCCACGGCCGGGGGCGGATGGAGGAGCCGCGCTGGCTGGTTTCGCACGACCCGCACGACCACGTCGCGATTCGCGGGCATCGTCGCATGGTTTCCAGCTCGGCGCTGATCGGCGACGTCGCCCGTCGGCTGGAGCCGTCGGGCGCGTCCGACGTGCTGATCTTTGTGCACGGTTACGCCGCGAACTTTGACGAGGTGATCCGCCGAACCGCCGTGATCGCCCATGACGTGGACTTTGACGGCGTTCCGATCGCGTACTGCTGGCCGACGCAGGGGTTTCTGACGAGCTACCTGGTCGACGCCAGCAACGCCGAGTGGACGGTGCCGAATTTCGCCGCGTTTCTGGACGAACTGATCGCGGCCGTGCCGGAGCGTCGCGTGCACATTCTGGCGCACAGCATGGGGGCCCGGATCGTCGCGGCGGGGCTGCGCGAGCTGGATCGCATTCGCGATCTGTCGGGCGCGGCGCCGATCGCCGAGCTTGTTTTCGCCGCCGCGGACATTGACGCGGAGATCTTCGAGCGCGATCACCTGCCGCTGCTGCGCCGCCTGGCGCGGCGGATCACGATCTACGCGTCAGACAACGACTGGGCGCTGGGCGGCTCGCGCTATCTGCACAAATACGCCCGCCTCGGACAACTGGGTGGGGCCGCCGAAGTCACGGGCGCGGCGAACGGGGATGCATCCGGGTCGGCGGGTGATGACGGCGGCGCGGCGGAGCCGGCAGGAGCACATTGGCTGGCGGCCGTCGAGGTCATCGACGCGACGCGCGTCGACCACGGCGTCGTCGGCCACGTTTACTACGGCTCGAGCCCGTCGGTTCTTGCGGACCTCGGTCAGGTGCTCCGCGGCGTCCCCGTGCTGGAGCGCGACGTGCAGCCGGCGAACGGCTCGTTCCGCATGCCGGCCTGGTCGCATCGCCGCGACGCCGTGCCGTAAGCGGCCGTCCAGCGCGCGTGCACGACCGCCGATCCCCGGTTCGACGGCGGCGTCAGAGCCCCATCAGCGCGTTGACGAACCCGTCGATGTCGTGCGCGTCGAACGCGTCGTCTTCGTTCATGTCGCCGACCCACTGATAGGGCAACTCCGGGAACTCGGCTTCGTACGTCGTCGGGTCGAACAGCGCCAGGGCGAACGCGTCGATGTCGAACGCGTCGAAGCGGCCGTCGCCGTTCATGTCGCCGCGCCCCAGGACGATGATCTGCGCCGAGGGCATGAGCACCTTGGTCGAGACCTGGTCGTCGATCGTGATCTTGATGCGGTCGATGCCCGGCGTGTTGCCCGCCGTCAGCGGCACGGTGTAGAGGTGCATGGCGTGCTTGGTGAACGAGCCGATCTGCGACGCCTGGGCGCTGTCGTCGTCGTGCGCGATGCGGAAGACCACGTCCTCGTTGATCGGCACGCTCTCCCAGTCCAGCAGCTCGACCGTCAGCGTCGTCTGCGACTGCCCGTCCGCGGGGAGATAGCGCGGCGAGAACGTCTTGCGCGACGTGAGATGATCGACCCGCCCGCGGTTGTTATCGCGCCACGTGTCGAATTTGTCGCGGAGCTGTATCACCGGGTCCGGGTCGCTCACCTTCGCGAACGGCACGTTGAAGTTCATGTGATAAATGCCGCTCGCGCAGCCGATCTGAGAGTCGCATCCGCCGTCGTGATCCCCGCGCCGCGACACGATCATGAAGCCGATGTGCGCCGACTTCTCGAAGCTGGGCGGGGGCGAGCCGCAGCCGTCGGCGTCGAACTCGTCGCACGAGCAGCGCCCGTCGCCGCCCATGCTCCGCGCCGCCTCCATCGCCGCCATCAGCTTCTCGGGAATGTCGCCCGGCGTGTTCAGGATGGCCGCTTCCGCCATGTCGAGCACCGGCTGCCCGGTGATGACGTTGCCCTGGATCGAGTACACCAGGTCGCCGATCTGCCCGGTCAGGCCGTTGGCGTACGGTCCGTCGCGATCGCCCGTGAACGTGACGGCCCGGCCGAGTACGTCCACGATTCCGTACTGCCGGCGGCGATGCATGCCGCTGCCGTCCTGCTGCTCCAGCAGTTGCAGGATGATCGACGGATCGGTGCCCTTGGCCAGCTCGTTCCAGATCAGCAGCCGGTTCGCGCCGCTGCTGTCGATCGCCGACTGTGCCGCGGCAGCGCCGATCCCGACGCGCACGACCGGCAGCCCGCGCCGCAGGTCGAAATTCGTCAGGCACGTTGCCGACCCGATCGCGATTTCCTTGGTGCGTGTGTCGATAATGATGATGGACCAGGTCGCCTGCGCGGCCGGCGCGACCAAAAGCAGCGCGCCGAGCGCCCAGCACAGCGTCGATCGGTTCTTCATGTTCCTGCTCTCCGATGGGCCATCGAGCGATGGTCGGTCGGCTCGCGCTGGTTATCGCTCGTTCGTCGGACGGCGCCGATGTGCGGTCGATTCGGCCGCGGCACTAGATCAGCTATTCTAGCCGAAATTGGGGCGATTTTCCGCGAGGAACTTCACCACGGCGCGTCGGTTTCATCGACTGTCGATCATGCCAGTGGGCTCCACCGTCAGAGGAAATCGCCACACGATCTCCCCCTTCTGGGAGACGATCGCTCCACCTGCGGCTCCCCGCGGCAGCTCCAGCAACACGTTGACCTCACGGCTGCGAAGCACGATCCGGACCACTTCCGCCGGAGCCGTCGTCGCCCCCGGCGCCCCGCTCTCGATCGCTATCGACGGTGCGGTCGCCTCATGGGCCGACGTCAACACCAGCGCCGCTATCAGCAGCGCTTCCTCACGTCCCGGCGCCAGGTACGTCTCCACCCGCCCCCACGTCGGCGTGCGGGCAAATTCGGCACCCAGCCCGGTCGGCGTCCCAAGCTGATACCAGGCATTCTGTGGCTTGTATTCGGCCGACGGAACCACCAGCCGCTCGAACCCGTCGGCAGCCCCGCCCACGTACTCGCGCCCGCGAAACGGCCCGTTCTCCACGCGCTGCGGCCGCCCCGGCCCGCCCACGACGCGCACTTCGCGCGTCGCCGGCGACACCGTCGCGTACCACGCCGCGTCCGCCCCACGCCGCCAGACCACCCATTCGGCCGGATCGACGCGCCAGATACCCGCATCGTCTGACGAGCCGGCAAGCTGCTGCCCGCGCGCCAGCATCTCGCGCCCGATCCGCGGCCTCGTGGGCAGAATCATGACGCTGCACGGCCGCGCGCCGCCGCGCCCCGGCCGAATGCGGTCGATCACGAACAGCACGCGTTGCCGGCAGAATAGAAACTCGCGCGTGTACTGCTCAGCCTGCCGCCGATCATACGCCGCCGTCAAATCAAGTCGGACATACGCAAAGTCGCCTCGCGCTCCAAACGTCTCGACCCGCCCGCCGCCGGTCTCCGGCGCGCGCGCACCGAAATCCGTACACGTCCGCTCGATCGGCCGTTGCCCGCCCCGCGGCGCGAAGTCCTGACCGCACCAGCGCTGTGCCTGCGTCTGGTCAAACAGGATCAGACAATTGTGCGCGATCGACGCGTGCGCGAACTGGTCCAGCGCCGCCGCCGACTCCGCTCGCCCCAGGTGCTGCCCGCCGCCGCGCGTCGCCGCCGCGTCCAGGGCCACGTCGTCGCCCGCCTGCTGCGTGATGACATCGCCGCCATGCACGACGAAGTGCCCCGCGTCGAAGTGCTGGCCGCGCCGCGCGCACGCCTGCCCCGTCTCGATCCACACGCCGAAAGGCAGCGCCGCGTCGGGACTGCGCATCACGATCGCCCCCTCCAGGTTTCGCGCCAGCGGCAGCGACGGCGGCGCGCACGGCTTCAGGGCCCGCGACGGAAACGCAATCGGAATCCAGCGCCACGCGTCGCGGCCTGGCTCGGCCGCCATCGCCGCTTCGACGCGCTGCGCCACCAGCGCCGCCGCCGGATCGCCGCTCCGCGCCGCGATCAGATGGGCCGTCAGCGGCAGCATGCGTTCCCAGCGCGGCGCGGGCAGCAACGGCGCTTCGTCTCCGTCGTCGTGCAGGAAGCTCCGCCGCGGCCCCGCCGTGCCCAGATCGGCCAGCGCATAGTGCTCCAGCCAGCGGCCCACGCTGCCGCGCCACGTTTGCCACGGGTCGGCCTCCATTACCAACCCGCCACACAACTCCACGGCCAGGGCCGCGCTCAGCTCCTCCTCAGGGCCGGCCGCCGAACCGCTCGGCGAGAGCCCGCGCAGCGCGACAAACCTCGGCAGCGTCTCGACGCGGTATTGGATGGCGGCCTCCAGGATCGCCGCCCGCGCCGCCGCCCAGGCCGTTCCGGACACCTCCGAATCCTCCACCACCCGCGCCAGCGCCACGTGCTCGAGCGACGCGCGAAACGCCCGTGCCTCCAGCGCGCTGTCCGTCGCGCGCAGCGGCCGCAGCTCCAGCCGCCGCGACATGACAAACTCGCTGCGCAGCTCCGGCGGCAGCGCCTCCCAGCACCAGTCCAGCGCGACGATCCGCTCCAGGTCGTCAATCGTCGGGTCGCGCGGTCCGCTCAGGTGCCGGCGCACCAGCCCCACCAGCCGCGCCGAGTCCGAGCCGCCCGGCTCCATCCGATAGACAAACGCACACGCGGCCAGCTCTCCCGGCAGGAGTTGCTCGGGATCGATGGCCTGCAACACGCGTCGCACCGCTCGCCAGTGTCCGGCGTCGATGCCGAAGGGCGTGTCGCCGGCTTCATCCGCCGGCAGGGCCGCGAGTCCCGCGGCGTGCCGCATCCGTGGCAACGCCTCGCGCCGCACCAGCAACCGCGGGTGTTCGTCCACCGACGGCCCGCGCCTGGCCGTGTCTGTCGCCCCGGCCGGGCCAACGAGCAACAGCCGACCGGCTGCTCCGGCGATCAGCAACCATGGAACCATGCGGCAGAGTATACGCCGACGCGACACGACGGATATTGCCGCTGCCTGCCCCGCGCGCGGTTGCAGCCGCGCTAGGCAGGGATTTCCACTAACATACGCGGCATGATCGACATCAGGCTGATTCGCGAGAATCCCGAGCTGGTCAGAAAAGCCGCGCGCGACAAGAACATGAAAGTCGACGTCGACCGCGTCATCGCGGTGGACGCACGCCGCCGGGCCATCGAGACCGAATACAACGAGCTGCGGCATCAGCAGCACGTCGGCGGCGAGCGCGTCGCGAAAGCGCCGAAGGAAGAGAAGGCCGCCCTCAGCCAGGAGCTCGGCAAGCTCAAAGCCCGGCTCAAGGCACTCGACGAAGAGCGCGTCGGCGTCGAGGCCGAGCTGCACGAGCTGATGCTGCTCATGCCGCAGATTCCTGACCCCGCCGTGCCGGTCGGCCCCGACGCCAGCGGCAACGTCGAGGTCCGCCGCGTCGGAACGCCCCGCCGCCGCGACGAGTTCGGCTTCGAGTTTCGCGACCACGTCGATCTCGGCCTGAAGCTCGGCCTCTTCGATCTCGACCGCGGCGTGAAGCTGGCCGGCGCGCGAAACTACGTGCTGCGCGGCGCCGGGGCGATGCTGCACGAAGCCGTGCTGCGCTTCGCCTGGGACACCATGCTGAGCAAGACTTTCGCCCGGCCGGGCCATGCCGGCGAGGCGCTGCGCTTCGAGCCCATGACCGTGCCCGTGCTGGTGCTCGAGAAGATCATGTACGGCACCGGCTATTTCCCGCTCGGCCGCGACGACGTCTACCTGGCCGAGCGCGATCAGCAGTGCCTGGTCGGCACCGCCGAGGTGCCCGTCACCGGCTTTCACGCCGACGAGATCCTCCCCGAAGCCGATCTGCCGAAGCTCAGCGTGGCCCGCAGCACGTGCTTCCGCCGCGAAGCCGGCGCCGCCGGCAAGGACACGCGCGGGCTCTATCGCATTCACTATTTCGACAAGCTCGAACAGGTCGTCGTCTGCCGGGCCGACCCGGCCGAATCCGCCTATTGGCACGACGTGATCGTCCGCAACGCCGAAGACGTGCTCGCCGCGCTCGAGTTGCCCTACCGCGTGCTCGAGGTCTGCACCGGCGACATGGGGCAGGGCAAGGTGCGCATGTACGACGTCGAGACCTGGATGCCCAGCCGCGACGCCTACAGCGAAACGCACTCCGCCAGCCGCTTCCACGACTTCCAGGCCCGCCGCCTGAACCTGCGATATCGCGGCGACGACGGCAAGACGCAGTTCTGCCACACGCTGAACAACACGGTCATCGCCTCGCCGCGCATCCTCATTCCGCTGATCGAGCTGAATCAGCAGGCCGACGGCTCGGTCGCCGTGCCCGCGGCGCTGCGGCCTTACATGAACGGCGTCGAGCGCATCGGATAACCGAACCATCATGCCACACGGATTGCGATACGTTGTTCCCGGCGCCACCGACGCCGCCAGCCGCGGCGCCACGGTCGCGGTGCACTCGGGCATCTTTTCCGGGACGTTCGGGGCTGGGGCCGGCTGCGCGGCTGCTTTTTTCAGACGCAACTGGCTGCGCAGGGCTTTGCGACGGGTGGTGTAACGGCTGGCAATGCGGGTCACGTTTTTCATGTTCATAGTGTAACACAGAATTCTAGAAAAGCAAGCACGGGGATGGGTTTTCGGAAAAATGGTCGACGGGAGAACGAGACATGGGGAATCGTTTGACTGAGCCAAGCACGACGTCCGGCGCGGCTTCGCGAGCTTGTCCCGGCGTGGTCCGCGAGCTCGTCGAGCGCTTCGAGCGCAACCGCGAGGCATATAAGTCGTCCGCTTACAACGAGACCCAGGTGCGGCGCGAGTTCATCGACCCGCTGTTCGCGGCTCTTGGGTGGGATGTGTGGAACGAGTCCGGGCTCGCCGAAGCGTACAAGGACGTGATCCACGAGGACGCCATCAAGGTCGGCGGCGCGACCAAAGCCCCCGACTACTGCTTCCGCATCGGCGGTACGCGCAAGTTCTTCCTGGAAGCCAAGAAGCCCGCCGTCGGCGTCCGCGACGACCCCGAGCCGGCCTACCAGCTCCGCCGCTACGCCTGGTCCGCGCGGCTGCCGCTCTCGATCCTGACCGACTTCGAGGAGCTGGCCGTCTATGACTGCCGCATCCGCCCGAACCTCGGCGACCCGGCCTCCAGTTCTCTCATCTCATACCTGTACGTGAACACCTCGTCGATCGCCACCCAGGATGATTTCCGACAGACAACCTTGGCCGAGCTGCGCCGTCTTCCGATTCCCGACCCCCGGCATGATCCGGCGACGGCCAATTCTCTTGCAGCCTTCGCGAGGCACATGCTCGACCTCCACGCCCAACTCGCCGCCGCCCGCACCGCGCACGACAAGACCGCCCTGCAGCGTCAGATCGTCGCCGCCGACCGCCAGATCGACCGCCTGGTCTACGACCTCTACGGCCTGACCGCCGATGAAATCCGCATCGTGGAGGACGCGAATCCGAACCCCTCACGCGAGTGAGGGGCCGGGGGCCGGCGGGCATGCCGCGCCAGTAACGTCGCCGGGATGCAGGAGGCGTGCTCGCCTTCCGGCCCCGCGACTTGCGTCGGGGGTTCGGATCGGCTGCAGCCGCCCGCACCGCGCACGACAAGACCGCTCTGCAGCGCCAGATCGACGCCACCGACCGGCAGGTTGACCGCCGCGTATGCGACCTCTACGGCATGACCGCCGACGAAATCCGCATCGTTGAGAACGCCAATCCGAACCCCTCACGCGAGTGAGGGGCCGGGGGCGGGGCAGGCGTGCCGCGCCAGCAACGTCGCCGGGGTGCAGAGGCGTACTCGCCCTCCGGCCCCCGACTTGCGTCGGGGGTTCGGATTCCCCCGACATGCGTCGGGGGTTCGGATTGCACCGCCGCCCGGCACTGCCCACGACAAGACCGCGCTTCAGCGCCAGATCGACGCCGCCGACCGCCAGATCGACCGCCTGGTCTACGACCTCTACGGACCTCTACGGCCTGACCGCCGATGAAATCCGCATCGTTGAGAACGCGAATCCGAACCCCTCACGCGAGTGAGGGGCCGGGGGCCGGCGGGCATGCCGCGCCAGTAACGTCGCCGGGATGCAGGAGGCGTGCTCGCCTTCCGGCCCCCCGACTTGCGTCGGGGGTTCGGATCGCCTGCAGCCGCCCGCACCGCGCACGACAAGACCGCCCTGCAGCGCCAGATCGAGGCCACCGACCGCCAGATCGACCGCCTGGTCTACGAGCTCTACGGGCTGACGGAAGACGAAATCCGGATCGTAGAGGCGGCGACCGATGCGTACCTGCGCGGCACAGGCGTACGAAAGGTGAAGTGCGCCAGAAACGCAGTGCGATTGAGCGGGTTCGGGGCGTGGTAGCCTGGTGCGCCGCTACGTCGTCGGTGTCTGTCGAGTGGTCGCGCCGCCGCCCCCGACTTGCGTCGGGGGTTCGGGTCGGGCCATCTGACGAACGTCGGGCCATCTGACGAACCACGCTGGTTCTCCTCAGCGTCGCCGTCGGCGCACTCTCCCGCCGGCAGCGAAAATACGCGAATCTGCCGCTGGGCGGCTCTCCCGGCGGCAGCCCGTCGCCGAACGGCCAGCGCGATCCGCCGGGCCAGTTGACGATCCCCGCCCACGCCGCCGAAACTCTCTCGCATGGAAGTCTCCTCAGCCCACCAGCCCGACCGCTACCCGTTCGCCGGGGCCGGCGCCGCCGCATCCGCGCCCAGCCGCGCCGGCGTCGCGGTCTTCGAATCCAGCGCCGCGGCCAGCGCCGCCGTCGCACGCGAGATCGCGACGCTAATCGGCGAGCGTGCCGCCGCCGGCCGCCGCGTTGTGCTGGGCCTGGCGACCGGCTCGACGCCGCAGGGCGTCTACGAAGAGCTCGTGCGCCTGCACCGCGACGAGAAGCTCTCGTTCCGAAACGTCGTCACCTTCAACCTCGACGAATACTGGCCCATGCAGCCCGACGCGCTGCAAAGCTACCACCGCTTCATGGCGGAATACCTCTTCGATCGCGTCGACATCGACCGCGCCAACGTCCACCTGCCCGACGGCACGCTGGCCCGCAACGAAGTCGCCGCCTTCTGCGACAACTACGAGCGCGCCATCCTCGACGCGGGCGGAATCGACCTCCAGATTCTCGGCGTCGGCCGCACCGGACACATCGGCTTCAACGAGCCCGGTTCGCCCCGCGCCAGCCGCACACGCCTCATCACCCTCGACAAGGTCACGCGCATGGACGCCGCCAGCGACTTCTTCGGCGAGTGGAACGTGCCGCGCCGCGCCATCACGATGGGCGTCGGCACGATTCTCTCCGCCCGGCGGCTGATCCTGATCGCGTTCGGCGAGGCGAAGGCCCGCATCATCCGCGACGCGGTCGAAGGCCCGATCACCGACGCCGTCGCCGCCAGCTTCGTGCGTGAGCACGCCAACGCCGAGTTCGTGCTCGATCCCGACTCGGCCGCCGAGCTGACGCCGATCAAGACGCCCTGGCTGCTGGGGCCGATGGCGCAGCGCGGACTCTCGTGGGATGAATCGACGACGCGCCGCGCTGTGATCTGGCTGGCGCAGACGGTGCGCAAGCCGATCCTGAAGCTGATCGCGGAGGACTACAACGAGCACGGCTTGCAGGAGCTGCTCAGCGCCCGCGGATCGGCCTACGACCTGAACATCCAGATTTTCAAGTCCATGCAGCACACCATCACCGGCTGGCCCGGCGGCAAACCCGGCCGCCCGCGGCTTGACGGCCGGCCCGACGTCTTCCCCAAGCGCGTCGTGGTCTTCAGCCCGCACCCCGACGACGACGTCATCTCCATGGGCGGCACGCTCATCCGCCTCTGCCAGCACGGCCACGAAGTGCACGTCGCCTACCAGACCTCGGGCAACATCGCCGTCTTCGATGAAAAAGCCGTGCGGCACGCCGATTTCGTCACCGAGTTCGCGCGCGAGTTCGAGCTTTTCGGCGAAGAACAGGTGCGGCGGATCGAGCAGGCGATCGAGAAGTTCGTCGCCGCCAAGAAGCCGGGAGAGATCGACAGCCCCGAATTGCAGAAGATCAAAACGCTCATCCGCCGCAGCGAAGCCCGCGCCGCGGCGCGCTACAGCGGCGTGCCCGACGCGAACATGCACTTTCTGGACATGCCGTTTTATGAGACCGGCCGCGTGCGTAAGAACCCGCTGGGCGAGCGCGACGTGCAGATCGTCGTCGAGCTGCTGCGGCGCGTCCGCCCGCACCAGGTTTACGCCGCCGGCGACCTGTCCGACCCGCACGGCACGCATCGCGTCTGTCTGGCGGCGATCAACGCGGCGTGTGAGCGGCTGGCGGGCGAGGACTGGATGCGCGAGTGCGACGTGTGGCACTACCGCGGCGCCTGGCAGGAGTGGGAGCCGCACCGCATCCACATGGCCGTGCCCCTCAGCCCCGACGAAGTCGAGCGCAAGCGGGCGGCGATCTTCCTGCACGAATCGCAGAAGGACAAGGCCCTCTTTCCCGGACCCAACGACCCGCGCGAATTCTGGCAGCGGGCCGAAGATCGCAACCGCAACACAGCCGAAATATATGATCGGCTCGGCCTGCCCGAGTATCAGGCCATCGAGGCGTTCGTTCGCGGGAAAAAAAGCGGCCAGTGACCGATCTCGCCGCCCGCCCGGAACCGCGGCCCGCTTCGGACGTACATCCTGATAATCGCCGGCGAGTCTTTGCGGCCGCCGGAGCAAAGCGCCCTTCGGAATCGCACATGTGCGGGATAGCCGGCATCTGGGGAAACGCTCGCACGCCGCAGCTGCGGGCCATGGCCGACGCGCTGCGCCACCGCGGACCCGACGACGAGGGCCTCTGGATCAGCCCGCGGGCCGACTTCGGCTTCGCCCAGCGCCGACTCTCCATCATCGACCTCGGCGGCGGCCATCAGCCGATCTTCAACGAGACCGGCCGCATCGCCGTCGTCTTCAATGGCGAGATCTACAACTACAAGGAACTCCGTGCCGAATTGCTGAAACGCGGCCATGTCCTGAAAACCGAGAGCGACACCGAGTGCATCGTCCATCTCTACGAAGACCACGGTGCCGACTTCGTCTCGCACCTGCGCGGCATGTTCGCCATCGCCCTCTGGGACGATGACAAGCAGGAACTGCTCCTGGCACGCGACCGGGCCGGCAAAAAGCCGCTCTACGTCGCTCAGACCGCCGGCGAGTTCTATTTCGGTTCCGAGATCAAGAGCGTCGTCGCCGGGCTGCGCACTGCAACATCGCCTCCCGCGCTCACCATCGACGACCAGACGCTGAGCGACTACCTGGCCTGGGGCGAGATTCACGCACCCGCCACCATCTACAACGAAATCCGCTCGCTGGAGCCAGCCGAGCTGGTCGTGGTCCGCGACCGCCGCATTCGGCAGCGCAGCCACTACTGGCAGCTCGAAATGCTGCCCAAGACGCCGCTCAACCCGCACGACGCGCTGCAGCGCGTCGACCAGCTCGTTCGCGAGGCGGTGACGTTGCGGCTGCGCTCCGACGTGCCGGTCGGCACGTTTCTGTCGGGCGGCATCGACAGCGGCATCGTGACGGCCATCGCCGCGGAGAACTACCCCGGCCGGCTGATCACCGTGACCATCGGCGTCGAGGACGACGCGTTCGACGAGCGCCCGCTCGCGCGGCTCGTCGCCCAGCGCTACAACACGCAGCACCACGAAGTGCTGGTGCGGCCCGACGTCGTCAACGACCTGCCGAAAATCGCCGCCGCCTACGACCAGCCCTTCGCCGGCCCGTCGTGCATCCCGTCCTACTACGTGGCCCGCGCTGCACGCCAATTCGTGAAAGTCGTGCTCAACGGCGACGGCGGCGACGAGGTGTTCGCGGGCTACCGCCGCTACGTCGCCGCCCGCTTGAACCGCTGGTTGCAGGCGACCGACAACCCCGTCGGGCGGCCGCTCTGGCGCGCTCTGGCCGCGGTCATGCCCACGCCGCGCGAGTACCGCTCGGGCTACGCCTTCGCGCATCGCTTCGCGCGCGGCATGGGCCTCGACCCCGTGCAGCGCTACCTGACCTGGTCGCTCGACCTGCTGAGCGATGACGAGAAACGCGAGATGTGCGCTGCGGCCAACGGACACGTCGCCAGCGGCGAAAGCTGGCTGCAGCGCACCCTGTCCGCCGACCGGCTGATCGCCCCCTTCGTCCAGCGCTTCGCCGCGTGTGGCCCGGTCGATCGCATGCTCGGCACCGATTTCTCGACCATCCTGCCGCACGAGCTGCTCGTCAAAATGGACATCGCCTGCATGGCCCACAGCCTCGAAGCCCGCTCGCCGCTGCTCGACCACGTGCTGATCGAGCACGTGGCACGCTTCCCCGAGCACGTCAAGCTCGCCGGCACGCGCACCAAGCCGCTCCTGCGCACGCTCAGCCGCCGCTATCTGCCCGAGTCCATCCGCAGCGCGCCGAAGCGCGGCTTCGAAGTGCCTCTGCTGCGCTGGCTGCGCGGCGACCTGCGACCCATGTGCGAAGACATCCTGTTGTCGCGCTCCGGCCTGCTCGCCGAACGCTTCCAGCGCGCCGCACGCGAGCGCCTGGTTCGCGGTGGCGACGGCCTCGACCCGCGCCGCTGGAGCCGTCGCGTCTGGACGCTGCTCATGCTGGGAATCTGGGACGCGCAGGTCCGGCCACGCGCCTGACCATGTTGTATGCAGAGCAGCCGCCCTCGGCTGCACTCCCCGCTTGAGCCTGTGTGTCGGCAGCCGCCCTCGGCTGCACTCCCCCCGGCGCCGCGGCGCGGTATGATTTCCCGCCGCCGCAACCGGACGCGGGCCGACGGGTATCATACGCAGGGGGATGTTTCGCCCCCGACCGGGCGATCGGTTATAAACTGTTGTTTGTCATGGAGTTGTGAATCACCGGTTCGCCGGTGCGAGGTGACGTGCGATGAGTGTGGGCCAGTGGCTGGTCGAGCGCGGCGTGATAACGCAGGACGACCTGAATCGCGTGCTGGCGGAACGCAAATCCCCGACCGAGCGGGTTGACCAGGCGCTGATCCGTGCCGGCGTCGTGACCGAGCGCCAGATTCTCGAAGTTTACAGCGAGCACTTCGTCATCCCCGTCGTCGAACTGAACGAGTCCGACATCGACCGCGAACTGCTCGCCGTCGTTCCCAGCCAGCTCGTCCACAAGTACGGACTCATGCCCGTCTGCCGCCGAAACGGAAAAGGCATCCGCGTCGCCACCGCCGACCCCTACAACATGTACGCCCTCGACGACCTGCGCGCCAGCATCAACATGCCGATCGAGCCCGTCCTGGCGACGCGCGGCGACATCAACAAGATGATCAAGGCCTTCTACGGCGTGGGCGGCGACGTCCTGCACAAGATGGTCCGCGACAGCGACGACTTGCAGGTCGTCGACGAAGTTCGCGTCGAGAGCGACGACCTCGACGTCGCGATGGCCCAGGAAGCCTCGGTCATCAAGCTCGTCAACGAAATCCTCATCGAGGCCATCGAGCAGCGCGCCAGCGACATCCACTTCGAACCCTTCGAAGCCGACTTCAAAGTCCGCTACCGCATCGACGGCGTCCTCCACAGCGCCAACGTCCCCGGCGAAATCCGCCGCTTTCAGAACGCCATCATCAGCCGCATCAAAATCCTCTCGAACCTCAACATCGCCGAAAAACGCCTCCCCCAGGACGGCGGCTTCAAGGTCATGCTCCACGGACGCGAGGTCGACCTGCGCGTCAGCGTCATCCCCATGGCCTTCGGCGAAGGCGTCGTGCTGCGCATCCTCGACAAGACCAGCGTCCGCCTCTCGCTGGCCGACCTGGGCATGAAGGGCGAGCTCTTCAAGCAGTTCCGCGAGATCATCGATCGCCCGCACGGCATCATCCTGGTCACCGGCCCCACCGGCTCCGGAAAGACCACAACGCTCTACGCCGCCCTCAACGCCATCGTCAGCGACGAACTCAAAATCCTCACCATCGAAGACCCCATCGAGTACTACCTCGGCGGCGTGAACCAGGTGCAGGTCCTGCCCAAGATCGGCCTCGACTTCTCGCGCGGCCTGCGCTCCTTCCTGCGACACGACCCCGACGTCATCCTCGTCGGCGAAATTCGCGACCGCGAAACCGCCGAAGTCGCCATCAACGCCTCGCTCACCGGCCACCTGGTCTTCAGCACACTGCACACCAACGACGCCGTCAGCGCCAACACGCGCCTGCTCGACATGGGCGTCGAGCCCTTCCTGGTCGCCAGCTCGCTCGAAGCCGTCATGGCGCAGCGCCTCGTCCGCCGCATCTGCACCAAGTGCAGGGAAGATTACCTCCCCGAAGACCCGGAGCGCTTCCCAGCCGATTTTGGCTACAAGCCCAAGGACCGCCTGTGGCGCGGCCGCGGCTGTCGCGAGTGCCGCAACACCGGCTTCTCCGGCCGAACCGCCGTCTTCGAGCTGCTCGTCATGAACGACGACCTGCGGCACCTCGTCGTCGAGCGCGCCTCCGCCGCCCAACTGCTCCAGTCGGCCCGCCGGGCCGGAAACCTGCGCCTGCTGCGCGAGTACGGCTGGGACCTGGTCCGCGAGGGCGTCACGACACCCGAAGAAGTCGTCCGCGGCACGAAGGTCTAGTCGCGGAGGCCGACACTCTGGCACGACCGCGCCACCTGATCCACGACCGCGCCATCCGAGCCGCGACCGCGCCACCTGATCCACGACCGCGCCATCCGAGCCGCGACCGCGCCATCCGAGCCGCGACCGCGCCATCCGAGCCGCGACCGCGCTATCCGAGCCGCGACCGCGCCATCCGAGCCGCGACCGTAAGGGAGCGGTTTCTCAGCCCCGCGCAACGATCCGCTGATGAAGCGATCTCCCCAGCCCGCGCAATGCAACCCGCGAAAGTCCTCCCCGATCGATCAGCGCGCCGCGCGCCGCCACTTCTCCGCCGACGCGTCGTGCCCCGCGTCAGGCTCGGCGGCGTGCCAGGCGTCGTAGAGCTTGACCAGTGCCGAGAGCAGCAGCTTGCGCTCGGGGCCTGTCGCGGCGGCTTGCTGCTCGGCGTCGAGCAGCACGCGTTCGGCGTCCGCGAATCGTCCGAGCGGGATGAGCGAGCCGCCCCAATCGATGTGGCAACGGACCGTGTTCGGGTGAGAGGCCGGGAGTGCCGCCGCGATGATCTCGTAGGCACGACGATAGAGCGCCTCGGCCTCCCCAAATGCGCGCTGGTCCGTCTTGACGTCGCCGAGATTGGCCAGCAGTCCGGCGTAATCGGGGTGGGTCTGGCCGGTGAAATGCTCTTGGAGCTCCAGCGCGCCGGAGAGCATCTCTTCAGCACCCGCCAGGTCGCCTTTGCGACGCAACAGCGTGCCCAGGCTGCTGAGGCTGTCGGCGATGTCGGGGTGCCGCGCGTCGAGCAGGCGCTGCCGCATCGCGAATGCGTCGCGCAGCAGCGGCTCGGCAGCCGCCAGCTCGCCCTGCTTCATGAGCACGCGGCCAAGCTCGTGCATGTTGCGGGCGATCTCGGCGTGCTCCGGACCCAGCACTTCGCGGCGGAGCTCGAGCGCCTGCTGGTACAGGCTGCGGGCGCCGTCGAGGTCGCCCATGGCATTCCGCATGGCGCCGCGGTTGCAGATGCATTGGGCGACGTCGGGATGCTTCTCGCCCAGCGCCCGAATGCAGCCTTCGGTCGCCTGGCGCATCAGGTCGTCCGCCTCCTGAAAGCGGCCGCGGTCAAAGACCAGCGACGCGAGATTGTTGATGGCCGCGGCGACCGTGGGATGCCCAAGGCCGAAGCGCGCCTCCATCACCTTCAGCGAGCGGCGCAGCCCGTCTTCGGCTTCGTCGAGCTTGCCGGCGACCCGCAGACACATCGCCAGGTTGTTCAGGCAGATCGCGACGTGCGGATGGTCATCGCCGAGCATTTCTCGCTGGAGCTCGACGCTGCGGCGGAAGTAGCTCTCGGCCTGGTCGAGGCGGCCGAGTAGCTGGAGCGTCTGCCCGAGGTTGGTCAGAGCACTCGCGACCCGCGGATGCCGGCCCAGCCGCGATTCGATAATCGGAAGCGAGCGGCGGTAGTACTCTTCGGCCGTGCGCGGATCGCCGCGCTTGGCGGCCAGCATGGCGGCTTCCTGAAGGGCTTCGCCGACGGCGAGGCTGTCGGGCCCCTCGGCACGCTCAAATGCGTCGAGGGCGGCGTTCATGGGCTCCTGGGCCTCGTCGTAGCGGCCGGCCATCGTCACGATGCTTGCGAGCAGGAGGCTGGCGCTGCCGTAGCCGGCGGGGTCGTCCGCCGCGGCAGATCGCGTGGCCTCCACCTCCCGGCGCGCCAGCGCTTCAGCCTCGGCATACTCGCCTCGGTCGTGCAGCATCAGCGCAAGATTGTGGAGGTTTTGGACCGTGGCCGGGTCGTTCTCGCCGAGCTGCTCGCTGCGGATACGCAGCGCCGCGCGCAGATGCGGCAACCCCTGGTCGTACAACCCGAGCGCTCGGTAGACCGCGCCGAGCGTGTTGCGCAAATCGGCCTCGACCAGGCTCCGCGCGGCAGGGTCGATCGCCGCGAACGGCGACGCGTCAAACATCGTCCCCGAACTGAGCTGCTCGGAGAGCCGGTCGAACACCTCGCGCACGGTCACGTCGGTACGGCCCTGCTGCTCCCCACGGTCAGCCGCGGTCAGAACTTCGCGAATGGTGCGATTCGCCGTCTCGGCGATCGCGGCCTGCAGCCGGGCGCGCTGCGCCTCTTCGACGGCGAGCTTGGCCTGCTCGCTGGCCCGCTGCCGCTCCTGGCGCGCCGTTCGGGCCTCATCGTCGGCGCGGCGCTCCGCGTCCCAGGCGCGAAGCATCGCCACGCTGGTCGCCGCGATGCCCGCCAGCAGCACGACGGCAGTCGCCGCCGCGCTGATCACCACCCCGCGGTGCCGGCTGGCGAACTTGCGAAACTGGTAAGCGGCACTGGGCGGGTGCGCCAGGACCGGCTCGCCCGCCAGATGCCGCCGCAGATCGGCGCCCAAAGCATCCACCGACTGATAGCGCTGCGCCGGGTCCTTGCGCAGCGCCTTGAGCACGATCAGCTCCAGCTCGCGCGGCAGCGCGCGGTTGAACACCGTCGGCCGCGCCGGCTCGGTATGCTGAATGTCGTGCAGCAGCCGCGCGATGTTCTCGGTCGCGAACGGCAGCCGCCCAGTCGTCAATCGGTACAGAATCAGCCCCAGCGCGTGCACGTCGCTCCGCACGTCCACCGCGCCGTGCTCGCCGCGAACCTGCTCCGGCGACGCATAGGCCGGCGTGCCCAGAAAATCCTGCGAGAGCGTCAGCGTCGCCGCCGCGGCCGAATCGTCGTCGCGCAGCAGCTTGGCCAGCCCGAAATCCAGCACGTGCGGCCGCCCGTCGCGATCGACCAGAATGTTCCCGGGCTTCAGGTCGCGGTGAATCACCCCGCGCTGATGCGCGTGCTGCACCGCGTCGCACACCGCGACCATCGCGCGCAACACGTCGCGCAGCGGGCGGCGAGCGGCCCCGGGCGCAGCGCGGGCCGCGCCCGGTGCAGCGCGGGCCGTGCCAGGCGCAGCGCGAACGGCCTCCGATCGACCGTCCGCGGCCGGCGCGCCGCGCGGCGCCGCGGCATCCCGCGCAGCCCCAGCCGCACATTCTGACGCGCAACCGCCTGTGGCACTGCCGCCCCCATCCGCCCACGCGTCGATCGGCTGGCCGTCGATCCACTCCATCGCCAGCAGCGGCTGATCGTCGACGATCTCCAGGCCGTAGACCGTCACGACGTGCGGGTGATTCAGCGCCGCCGCCGCCTCGACTTCGCGCTCGAAACGCGCCAGGGCCGCCGGCGTCGCGAAACGGCTGTTCAGCAGCCGCTTCACCGCCACCGGCCGCTTCGTCCGCGACTGCACCGCCCGGTACACCACGCCCTGCCCGCCGCGGCTGATTTCCTCTACCAGCTCGAACGACCCCAGCGTCCCCAGCGCCCCGGCCGGCGGCTGCTGTGCGCGGCGCAAACGCTCAAACCAGCGCTCGTCCCCGAACTCCGACGACCCGCCACTGCCCAGTGCGGCGTCACGCGCCGACGAACCGGACGAATCCGACGACCCTGGCGCGAAATGCACGTCCATGCGAGCCCCTCGGCAAACGGCGACGGGCATCATACCCGACGCCTGCCGGACGGCGCAGCAGCTCGGCGGGCGCGACCCGAGCTTGCCTCATCCGCCCAGCGCTTCGACGAACGGCTCGATGTCGAACCCGTTGACGCTGCCGTCGCGGTTGACGTCGGCCAGCCAGGGGTCGCAGGCGACGTGCGAGAGCTCGTAGCCTTCGAAGTCGGTCAGCACCTGCACGAACGGATCGAGGTCGAACGCGTTCACGCTGCCGTCGCAGTTCAGGTCCGCCGGCGCGTAGCGCGACTCGAAGGCCCGCAGGTAGACGCCATTGCTCGCCAGCACCAGGCCGTTGTGGCCGATGACCAACGGCATCCACGTCGTTGACGGCCCGGCGTACTCGCGCCACAGGAAGCGCCCGAAGCGGTCGTACGCCGTCAGGCTGCTCTCCGAATGGAAGTACACCGTTCCGCAGCGGTCGACGGCGGTGCCGTGGGTGTATCGTCCTTCGTCGAGGACCATGATCAGGGTCCCGTTCTGCGCGTCGACGACGTTCATTCCGCCCCGGTCGCCAGCCGGGACATACACGCGGTCGCCGACCACCACCATCGGCGCGCGGATCTGATGGCTTTTCTGCGGGTCGTAGCGCCAGAGCAGATTGCCGTCGGCGTCGAACTTCAGGCAGTGACCCTCGGCCCGCTCGGAGACGTAGACTCCGCCGTCCGGGCCGACGCTGACCGGCGCGTCGACGCCCATGATGATGGGAATGAACCAATCCAACATCCCACTAGAGGCGTCGATGCGGTACAAATATCCTGGCCCGTTGCCTATTCCGCGCGAACCGATGTACACCTTTCCGTTGTAACCCAGGACCGGGCTCCAGAAGAGGTCGTCGAAGTTGGGAGAAATCCAGCGCCACTTGACCGCGCCGGTCTGGCTGTCAAGTGCAAAGACCGAACCGCGCTCTTGGCCGGTGGAGAAGGCTGTGGCGAGACCGATGTAGAGTGTTCCGTCCGGGCCGAGGATGGGCTCCTGCATAGCCGGGTACTGGCGGAAGATGTTGGGTTCAAAGAACCACCGCTCCTGGCCGTCCGATCCGAACGCGATCAAGGAGACCGACTCGACGCGCTGGTTCACGACGTAGGCAGCCCAGCCGAGGTAGATGCTGCCATCGGGACCGATTACCGGTGTCGCGGCGCAGAGCACTTTTCGGCCCAGACTGTCGTACAGTAACCTCTCACTCAGAATCTGGCCACGGGAAGGGTTGAGTTGCCACAACACTCCTTCCGGTGGATCGCCGTGAAGGCCCGTCACGAAGATAGCACCGTCGGGTGCTACAGCCGGGGTGTATGGGGTGTAGCGAATACTGAACAATTGCCAGGCGAGCTTTCCAAGCTTCGGGCCATAGTATTGCGACACGTTGCTGTTTCGAGCGTCATGCCCGCGCATCGGCCAGCCGTCGGCCGATGGTGAGTCCAGCGTACAGCACCACAGCACGATGCACAGCGGACCACCTGCTCGGAAAGCTCGCCCAATCATGGAAGCGGCTCCTGAGTCGTCAGAGTCCGATCGGACTCCCAAGCCTAAGTCGTACGATCTTCGCCTTGGACGGATAGTCCAGATTCCGCCCGTCGCCGGTCGGCTTCAGTACAAAAAGCATGTAATGCCCAGGCGGCGCCATGGTCGGGCCCGCTGGCGCCGCGACGCGCAGCCGACCCTGCGCCGGCTGCGGGACGTAGCTGAGCTCAACGCGCCGCGTGTTCTGGTCCACCGAGTGCGTCG